>NCKB01000014.1 GCA_002279065.1 Lysobacterales bacterium 15-68-25 | reverse complement strand
GTACGACTACCTGACGGCGCACGGCATCGACGCGAGCCGTCTGGAAGGCCCGGTCGGCCACGGCGAGAACGACCCGGTGGACACGAACGACACCGACGCCGGTCGCGCCCGCAACCGTCGCACGGAGCTGCAGGTCCAGCAGTAAGGACTCGCACCGAGTGTCATGAAGAAGCCCGGCATTTGCCGGGCTTCTTTTTTTGTGCGCCCGGTGCGGCCGCTTCGCACGGTTCCGTCCGTTTGCCGGAAAGGCCGGGCGGCAAGTGCATGCAGCCTGCACGAAAAAGCCCGGCATCGCCGGGCTCTTCCGCCTCCGGGTGCCGGTGTTTCGTCAGCCGGCGCGGCGCTGGAACCGGTAATGCCCGACCAGCCACTCGTTGCCATCATCGAAGCCGAACAGCTCCGCGCAGGCCATCCAGAACATGCGCCAGCGCTGGTGCCACAGCAGGGCCCGGGATTCGCCATAGGTGCCGGCCAGCACGGCAAGGACCTCGTCCCGGTGGGCGTCCTGGTTGGCCAGCCAGGCGTTGGCGGTCCTCTGGTAATGGGTGCCGGCCAGCCGCCACTGCTGCTCCACCATCATGTGCTGCTGGAAATGCAGAAAGGTGTCGGCTGCGGGCATCAGGCCACCGGTGAAGAAGTGACGCCCCATCCAGTCATCGTCGCGTTCGGTTTCGAACGGGTACATCAATTCGCGATGGCAGAAGATGTGCACGAACAGCTTGCCGCCGGGGCGCAGCCATCCGGCTATGCGTTCCAAAAGTACCTGGTAGTTGCGCACATGCTCGAACATCTCCACCGAGACCACACGGTCGAACCGGGCGGGATCGAGCGCCAGCCGGTTCACGTCCTCGGTGATCACCTGCACGTTGGTCAGGCCGCGCGCGCGGCAGCGTGCCTCGATGTGCTTGCGCTGCGGGAGCGAGTTGGACACCGCGGTGATGCGGGCGTTGGGGTAGCGCTCCGCCATCCACAGCGTCAGCGAACCCCAGCCGCAGCCCAGCTCCAGGATGTCCTGCCCATCCGCCAGTTCGGCACGCTCGCCGTACAGGGCGAGCATCTTATCCTCGGCCTCGTCCAGCGTTTCGCGGCCGGTCGGGTAGTAGCAACTGGAGTATTTCAGGCGTTTGCCCAGGCACAGCTCGAAGAAGCGCGGCGGCAGCTCGTAGTGCTGGCGGTTGGCTGCATCCGTGTGCAATGCGAGCGGGCTCTGGCGCAGTTGCTCCAGCCGGTCGCGGAAGCGCGCCCACACCGCCTCCTCGCTGCCGGCGCGCTCCTCGCGCAGGCGCGTGGCGCACAGCCGTCGGATACCCAGGCGCAGCAGGGCGTCCGGGACCAGACCGGATTCGGCCAGGCGGGTCAGGCCGCGTTCTTCGGTCTGTTCGATCGCATCGGACGGCATGGCAAGGCTGTCGGTCATGGCCGTGATCCTCGTGTCTTGGGAAACCAGGGAATGAAGGCGCTGGTGCGGGCTTGGTAGTCGCGGTAATCGTCGCCGCGGCTGCGCAGCGCCTGCGCCTCGGTGTAGGGAATACCGGTGAAGCGGTACAGCGACACGAGCATCAGCACCGGACCGAGGATCGCCAGCCAGCCGATCGGCGAGCCGACGGCCAGCAGCACGTAGGCGAACCAGTGCGTCCACTCGAAGAAATAATTGGGATGCCGCGAGTAACGCCAGAGCCCCTCGCGGCAGGTCTTCCCGCGGCTGTCCGGGCGACGGCGGAACCGCGCCAGCTGCCGGTCGGCGACCGCCTCGCCGCTGAGGCTGGCCAGCCACACCACCAGCGCCGCGGCGATCCAGCCAAACGACTGCTCGCTGCCCGGGTTGGCCGCGACGGCGAGGAACGGCAGGGAAAAGATTGTGGTGAACAGCGCCTGCGCCTGGAAGAACGCGAAGAACTTCGGCTGGCTGTCCCGCCAGTGCTCGCGCAGGTAGCGGTAGCGGCCGTCCTCGTCCTCGTGGCGCACGCGGTCGAGCAGGTGCAGGAACAGTCGCAGCGCCCACAGCCCGCCGAACAGCGCCAGCAGGCCGCGGATCAGCGGATCGCCGCTGCCCATCGCCGCGTAGAACAGCGCCGCCAGGCCCATGGTGGCGCTCCAGATCGCATCGACCAGGGTGGCGTTGCGGGTGCGGTACTGGACCATCCAGCCCACCGTCATCGCCGCGGCGGTCACCAGCCAGACCGTCAGCACCTGCCAGCCAGGCTCATGCCACATGGGCTTCTCCTCGGGCGGGGCGTGGAGTGGACGTGTGCTCGACCCTCACGGCGAGGCGGACCAGCAGCGGCATGGCGACGGCCCAGCCGGCCGCCAGCGCGATCACGGCGGGCGTGGTGCCCAGCGGGAAGTCCACCGCATTCCAGCCCCGTGCGGCACCGAGATAGGCCATCGGCGCGCCCACCGCACCGAGCACGGCGGCGAGCAGCGCCCGTCCGTGCAGGAAGCGGAAGCTGTGCCGCAGGGTCAGCGCGAATGCCGCCCAGATCGCCAGGATCCACAGCGGCGCGGCGTGCACGAACGGCACCGGCGACGCGTAGGCCACCAGACCGCTCGCCGCCAGGCTGGAATCGAGCATCGCGCCCAGCAGCACGGCGATCGGCATCAGCAGCGCATCGGCGCCGCCCTCCGGGCGCCCCAGCACCCAGGCCGCGAACGGCAGCAGTGCCGCCGGCGCGAGCCACCAGTGGCCGCTCGATGCGCCCCAGATCGCGGCGAACCAGACCAGCTGGTAGGCGATGGCATTGGCCCAGGCGTTCATGGGGCCACCGTCAGGCCGAGGCCGCCGTGGCCAGGTCGGGCAGGTAAGACGCGCGGCGACAGCCCGGGCGGGTCAGCAGCATCTGCACGTCGCCGATCGAGCGCTCGCGGAAGCCGCCTTCGCAGTAGGCGAGGTAGAACTCCCACATGCGCACGAAGCGCTCGTCATAGCCGGCCTTGAGCACATCGCTGCGGCGGGCGAGGAAGCGTTCGCGCCAGGCCTTCAGGGTCAGCGCGTAGCTTGGGCCGATGTCCTCCAGGTGGAACAGGCGCAGGTCGCTGGCGCGTTGCGCGGCGCCGAGCATCGCGCTCACCGACGGGATGAAGCTGCCCGGGAAGATGTAGCGCTTGATGTAGTCCACCGACTTCAACGCCTGCGCGTAGCGGTGGTCCTCGATGGTGATCGCCTGGATCAGCGCCATGCCCTCGTCCTTGAGCAGGCGCGAGATCGCGCCGAAGTAGGTGGGCATGAACTCCGCGCCGATCGCCTCGATCATCTCGATGGACACCAGCTTGTCGTAGTGGCCCTCGAGGTCGCGGTAGTCCCTGAGCAGCAACTCGACGCGATCGCTGAGTCCGGCCTTGGCCACGCGCGCCGATGCCAGCTCGAACTGCTCCTTCGAGATCGTGGTGGTGGTCACCCGGCAGCCGTAATGGCGCGCGGCATGGATCGCGAAGCCGCCCCAGCCGGTGCCGATTTCCAGCACGTGGTCGCCGGGCGAGAGCTGAAGCTTGCGGCAGATGCGGTCGAGCTTGCGGGCGGAGGCGACCTCCAGCGGTTCGTCGTCGCTGGCGTAGATCGCCGAGGAGTACATCAGGTCGCCGGACAGGAACAGTCCGAACAGCTCGTTGCCCAGGTCGTAATGGGCGGCGATGTTGCGGCGGCTGCCGGCGCGGGTGTTGCGATTGAGCGCGTGCCAGGCCTTCATCGCCAGGCCGCCGAGCCGGGCCAGGCCGGTCTCCATGCCGTCGAGCAGGTCGCGGTTGCGAACCATGATGCGGATCAGCGCGACCAGGTCGTCGCACTGCCACATGTCGTCGATGTAGGCCTCGCCGGCTCCCACGCTGCCGTTGGCGGCGACCAGCCGGTAGAAGCGCGGATCGCGCACCGTGAGGTGAACCTTCAGCGGCTCCTCGTTGGGCAGTGGCGTGCCCAGCTCCGCGGCGCCGAGCGCATCGTCCAGTCGCAGCCGGCAGCCCTTGAGCTGGCCCATCTGCGCGAGCAGGCGGTCGCGCAGCAGTCGCTCCAGCCGGCCGGGCAGGGCTGCGGGCGCGGCGGTGTCGAGGGGCGAGGTGAGTTCGATGTCCATGGATCAGTTCCCGGTGGTCTTGCCTGGGTGGTCGTAGACGGGGTTGCGCTTGAGCCACAGCTTCAACGCCTGCCAGTGGATCGCCAGCACCACCTGCAGCGTCATCAGCGGGAAGCGCCACAGCACGCGGGCCAGACCGGCGCCGTCGAGCGGCCGGCGTTCGAGCACCAGCGTGGCGTCGAAGTCGCGACGCTCGCCGTCCATCACGTTCATGTGTACGCGCAGGAACGCGTCGGGGATGCAGAAGCGCCAGTCGTAGCCGCGTTCCATCGGCATGAAGGGCGACACGTGGAAGTTCTTGTCGAAGCGCCAGGCCGTGGTGTGCCGGTGGCTGCGGCCTTCGGCGACCGGCAGCACATAGGCGTGGCGCTCCTGCCACGGCGTGTTGGTGATCTCGGCGACGATCGTCTCCAGCGTGCAGCCATCGGCGGCGAAGCAGTAGTAGAAGCTCACCGGATTGAACACGTGGCCGCCGTAACGCAGGTGGGTGAGCAGCCGGATCGGGCCGGTCGGGCGTCGGCCGGTCTGTTCGGCCACGCGGCGGCGCACGGCTTCGTCCAGCGGCAGCCCGGCCGGTCCCAGGTAATCGCTGCGGCGGAACTCGGCGACGTTGCGGCGGTTCACCGACCACAGCCAGCGCCGCTCGAACAGGCCGGGCAGCTCGTCCAGGTCCAGGTACAGCATCGCGATCGGGTAGCGGAACGCATGCGGGTGGGGCGCATGGCGACGGTGGCGGACCCAGCCCTCGTAGATGGCGCTGGCCAGCGGTCGGTGGCCGGCGTGATCCCGGCCGGGCCGCGTCTTCGCCACGGGCGGCGCGGCGTCGAGCGACTCGCGCAGGGCGGGGTTCACCAGTCCACCCCCAGCGCGCGGGCGACCTCGACCGCGCTGCGCATGCCGTCCTCGTGGAAGCCCCAGCCCCAGTAGGCGCCGGCGAACCAGGTGCCGGACCGGCCCTGGATCTCGCCCTTGCGCTGCTGCGCGGCCACCGAGGCATGGGTGTATTCCGGGTGCGCATAGCGCATCCGCTGGATCACCTTGGCCGGGTCGATGCGGTCGCTGCAGTTCAGCGACACGCAGAAGGTGTCCGGCGCGTCCAGCGACTGCAGCAGGTTCATGCAGTAGGTGACCGTGCAGGCCTCGGTGGGCGAGGCGGGGATCAGCACGTTCCACGCCGACCAAGCCTTGCGCCGCTTCGGCAGCAGGCGGGTGTCGGTGTGCAGCACGGTATCGTTTTCCTGGTAGCGGATCGCGCCCAGCACCTCGCGCTCGGCCGGCGTGGCGTCGGCCAGCAGTGCCAGCGCCTCGTTGCTGTGGCAGGCCAGCACCACCTGGTCGTAACGCTCGGTCTGGCCGAGGCTGGTGATCTCCACACCGTCCTCGCTGCGGCGCACCGCGGTCACCGGGCTGGCGATGCGCTCGCGCACGTTCCAGCGCGCGCGCAGCGCGTCCACGTAACGGGTCGATCCGCCGCGCACCACGCGCCACTCGGGTCGCCCGTCGAGCTGCAGCATGTGGTGGTTGGCCATGAACTGCACGAGGTAGCGGGCGGGGAAGTCCAGCACCTTGCGCGACGGCGAAGACCACAGCGCCGAGGCCATCGGCACGATGTGTTCGTCGCGGAACATCGCGCCGTAGCGGTGGCGCTCCAGGTAGTCGCCGAGCGTCGGGCCGGCGTCCGCCGTCTGCAGCAGCGCCGGCGACTCGCGATAGAACCGCACGATGTCGCGCACCATGCCGTAGAACTTCGGCGAGAGCAGGTTGAGGCGCTGGCAGAACAGCGCGTCAAGGCTGGTGGCGCCGTACTCCAGCCCGCTCGCCTCGTTGTGTACGGCGAAGCTCATCGTGGTGGGCTGCGCATCGACCCCCAGCTCGCCGAACAGCCGGGACAGCAGCGGGTAGTTGTCCGGATTGAACACGATGAAACCGGAATCCACCGCATAATCGCGACCGCCCGATGCCACGTCGTGGGTATGCGTGTGGCCGCCGATGTAGGCGTTCGCCTCGTACAGGTCCACCGCGTGCCGCCGCGACAGCAGCCACGCCGAGGCCATGCCGGAAATGCCGCCGCCGATGACCGCGATGCGCATGCCCACCTCAGTGCTGGCCACGTTTGAGGCCGGCCGGCACGGCCTTCAGTCCCCGCACCACGCCGAACAGCGACAGCGTGCGCAGGATGTAGAAGGTCAGGTCCACCTCCCACCAGCGGAAACCCTGGCGTGCCGAGCCCGGGAAGTAGTGGTGGTTGTTGTGCCAGCCCTCGCCGAAGGTGAGCAGCGCCAGCAGCCAGTTGTTGCGGCTGTTGTCTCGTGTCTCGAAGCGGCGGCTGCCGAAGCGGTGCGCCAGCGAGTTGATCGTCACCGTGACGTGGAACAGCACGATGGTGGAGATGAAGAAGCCCCACACCAGCAACTGCGGGCCGCTGGTGCCCAGCTCCGGGTGCGCGACGCCGAGCCAGCGGCCCCAGAAGAACAGGCCCACCGCCAGCGCCACCGGCACCAGCAGGTCGAAACGGTCGAGCAGGCGCAGCTCCGGGTATTTCACCAGGTCGGGGATCTTCGACCAGTCGGTGCGGAAGCCGCCTCGGGTCATGAACCAGCCCATGTGGCTGCGCAGGAAGCCGTGCTGCACCGGCGAGTGCACGTCGGCGGGCGTGTCGGCGTGACGGTGATGGTTGCGGTGGTGCGCCGCCCACCACAGCGGGCCGCGCTGCACCGCCGCCGCGCCGATCACCGCGAACACGAACTGCACCGGCCGCGAGGCCTTGAACGCGCGGTGCGAGAAGTAGCGGTGGTAGAACGCGGTCACCGCGAACATGCGCAGCGCGTACAGACCCAGCGCGACCCAGAACGCGAACCAGGAGAAGCCCACCCAGATCACGCCGAGGCAGGCCAGGTGCATCGCGATGAAGGGGACCACCCGCACCCAGTCGATGCGGTCGTCATCCTCCCCGGCATCCTGCGCGCTGGTATCGAACCAGCGGACCAGACCGACGGCCATTCGCCTGAGTACGCCGGGTGATGCACTGCCTGGGTTCATGGGATCGGTCCGGATCGGTGGGAACTGCACACGTGAAGACGTACGAATGCCACACGACGCCGGATGCAGCCGAACCCGCAGAGGCACGCGTGTGGGCTGCACGTGCTTGCCGCACGCTCGGCCCGCTCGCTAGGCTGCCGCGATGACCTCTCGACGTTCCCCTGTTGCTCCACGTTCCGCGCGGCCACGCTACGGTCTGGCCCGCGTGCTGAGCAAGCTCGGCGTGTGCTCGCGCAGCCAGGCCGAACAGGCTGTGCGCGAGGGCAGGGTGACGGTCGATGGTCGCTGCATCCGCGATCCGGAGCGCCCCACCGACGCCGAGCGCGAGCGCCTGACGCTGGACGGCCGTCCGGTCGGTGCCGCCGAACGGGTCTACATCGCCCTCAACAAGCCGCGCGGGGTGGTGGTGAGCGCGGCGGACGAACGCGGCCGCGACACCGTCTACGGCCTGCTGGAGGAGGCCGGACTACCGTGGCTCGGCCCGGTCGGCCGGCTCGATCGGGCCAGCGAAGGCCTGCTGCTGTTGAGCAACGACACCGGGTGGGCGGCCGGACTCACCGAACCGAAGCATCACGTGGACAAGACCTACCATGTGCAAGTCGATTGCCGCCCGGACGAGGCCCTGCTCGCGAAGCTGCGTGCCGGCGTCGTCGATGCCGGCGAGCGGCTGGGTGCGGTGGCGGTGGACGTGCTGCGCGAAGGCGAGAAGAACGCCTGGCTGGAAGTCGTGCTGGACGAGGGGCGCAATCGCCACATCCGCCGGCTGCTCGCGGCGCACGACATCGGCGTGCTGCGCCTGATCCGCGTGGCGATCGGTCCGCTGGCCCTGGGCGAGCTGCCCAAGGGCCAGTGGCGGCACCTCACCGTGGACGAGGTGCAGGCGCTGCGTCGCGGCTGAGCCGTGGCGCGGCGAAGAGGGCTCAGCCAATCACGCCCAACTGCTTGCCGATGCGGGTGAAGGCGTCGATCGCGCGGTCCAGGTGTTCGCGGGTATGCGCTGCGCTCATCTGGGTGCGGATGCGCGCCTGGCCCTGCGGCACCACCGGGTAGAAGAAGCCGGTGACGTAGATGCCTTCCTCCAGCAGCGCGCTGGCCATCGCCTGCGCCTTCGGCGCGTCATAGATCATCACCGGCACGATCGGGTGCACGCCCGGCTTGATGTCGAAGCCGGCAGCGGTCATCCGCTCGCGGAAGTAGGCGGTGTTCTCCTGCACCCTGGTGCGCAGCTCGCCGGCACTCTCGAGCATGTCGAACACCTTGATCGCCGCGGCCACCACGTGCGGCGGCAGCGAGTTGGAGAACAGGTAGGGGCGCGAGCGCTGGCGCAGCATCTCGATCACCTCGGCCGGGCCGGTGGTGAAGCCGCCCAGCGCGCCGCCGAGCGCCTTGCCCAGGGTGCCGGTGAAGATGTCGACCTTGTCCATCACGCCGTGCACTTCCGCCGAGCCGCGGCCGGTGGCGCCGAGGAAGCCGGTGCAGTGGCATTCGTCGATGTGCACCAGTGCGTTGTACTTCTCGGCCAGTGCGGTGATCTGGTCCAGCGGCGCGATGAAGCCGTCCATCGAGAACGCGCCGTCGGTGGTGATCAGCTTGGTGCGCGCGCCGGCGGCGTCGGCGGCCTGCAGCTGCTTCTCCAGATCGGCCATGTCGCAGTTGGCGTAGCGGAAGCGCTTGGCCTTGCACAGGCGGATGCCGTCGATGATCGAGGCGTGGTTGAGCGCGTCGGAGATGATCGCGTCCTCCTCGCCCAGCAGCGGCTCGTACAGGCCGCCGTTGGCGTCGAAGCAGGCGGCGTAGAGGATGGTGTCCTCGGTGCCGAAGAACTGCGCGATCTTCGCTTCCAGCTGCTTGTGCAGGTCCTGCGTGCCGCATATGAATCGCACCGAGGCCATGCCGAAGCCGTGGGTGTCCAGCGCCTCCTTGGCGGCGGCGATCACCTCGGGGTGGTCGGCCAGGCCCAGGTAGTTGTTGGCGCAGAAGTTGAGCACCTTGCGACCGCCCTCCAGCTCGATCTCGGCCGACTGCGGCGAGACGATCACGCGTTCGGCCTTGAACAGGCCCTGCTCGCGGATGGAGGCGAGTTCGGCGGCGAAACGGGACTGGCCGGGGTAGCTCATGGCGGGGACCTTGTGCGTGGGCAAAGCGATATTGTCGCCGCTCGCGGCGGGGCTGTGAAGGAAGTCCCGCCGCCCGCCGCCGCTATTGGTGCAGGCCGAAATCCACCCGGGTGGTCTTGCCCTTGTCGTCGATGCCCTTGGCATCGAGCACCACCGGCTTCTCGTCGTAGCGCGAGGCGTCGAGCTTGCCGGTGAGCCAGCTGCGTACGGCGTCGGCGCGGCGCTTGGCCAGGGCGCGCATGGCCGGTTCGTCCACCGCCACGTTGGCTTCCATCAGGCCGCGCATCTCGTCCGGGTCCAGCGACTTCTTCAGGCCGAGGAAATTGCGCGGCTTGTTCGGGATGTCGTCGTGCCTGTAGGCCCGCTTGAGGTACTTCTCGACCTGGTCCGGCGTCACCCGCACGTCGGCGAGGGCGGTATCGGACACGTCGGCGTCCTTGCCCTTTTCGTCGAGCACCAGCTCGCGACGGATCAGGTTCTCCACGGTGACCTTGCGCAGGCCGTCGCGGTCCTTGGTCGGGTCGACCCGGCCGATGATGTCCAGCTTCAGCGAAGGCTTCTTCTGCAGGATCGCCACCAGCTTGCCCAGCCGCTCCTGCGCCTTGGCATCGAGGATGGCCGAGCCGGGCGCGAACTCGACGTAGCCCAGGTCCGCTCCCGCTCCGCCGAACGCGGCGCCGAGCAGGCGGAACGGCGCGGTCACCGCCTTGGCGACCAGGTTGACGATCGCCCGCCAGACCAGCCCGCCGACGCTGAACTGCGGATCGTCCAGGGAGCCGGACACCGGCAGGTTCACGTCGATGTTGCCCTCGGTGTCCCGCAGCAGCGCCACCGCCAGCTTCACCGGCAGGTGCTTCACGCCGGGGCTGTTGTCGCGGTCGCCGAAGGTGAGCTGGGTGATGAAGATGTGGTTGTCGGCCTCCAGCTTGCGGTTGTCGAGCTGGTAGTGGACGTCCATGTTGAGCTTGCCCGAGGTGATCGGGTAGCCGGCGTACTTGCGCGAATAGGCGGCCAGCCGGGTCAGCTCCACCTCGTCGGCCTTGCCCTTGATGTCGAGGAAGGCCACCGGCTGCAGCGGGTTGATGGTGCCGTTGATGTCCACCGGCGAGTTCTCGTCCAGCGCGGCCTGCACGGTGAGGTCGGCCGGCGGGTCGCCCGGCTTGGTGCCGAAGGCGCCGATCTTGCCGGTGAGCTTGGTGAGGTTGGCGGTGTAGTTGGGCTTGATGAAGTTGTCGGTGTAGTTGAGCTGGCCGTTCACCAGGGTGATGCCGCCCAGGTGGATGTCGGCTGCCGGCGCGGCACTGCTCGCCGGCGCGGGGACTTGCGCCACCGCGGTCGAAGCGGCCGGCGGCGGTGTGGGAGCGTTGGCAGCCGGGGTCGGCACGCTGCCTTCGGCGCGGGTCACCGACACCGGCGCGGACGCCGGCGAGGCCACCACGTCGGCCAGGTTCAGCCGGCCGTCGGCGTTGATGATCACGCGGGCGTAGAACGAGGTGAGCACCAGTGCGCCGACATCCACCCGCGGCGTGGACGGCCCGATCTCGGCGCTCAGTCGCGAGGCGGTGAGCGTGCGCCAGCGCAGGAAGTCGTCGCCGGTCAGCTTGTCCTGCACGCGTACCCGCTCCAGTGCGGCGTTGCCCTGGTAGCGGAGTGAGGGCGTGCGGCCGCGTGCGTCGTAGCGCAGCTTGCCGTCGCTGGTCAGGCGCGCGCTGGCGACGGTCACGTTCAGCGGCACGTCGAGGTAGGGCACGAAGCGGGCGATGTCCAGGTTGCGCGTGGTCAGCTTCAGCTCGGCACCGAGCGGATCGGGGCGCAGCGTGCCGCTGGCGTCGAAGCTGCCGCGGTCGATCGTGCCGGCGAGCGCGAACGGGCGTGCTTCGCCGAGTTTGTCGCTGAGACCGTCCAGGTGTCCCTTCATCGCCGTGAGCTTGGTCTTCACCGGGCGCGTGCCGGCGGCGAGATCGGTGAAGTCCACGCTGCCGTCGTCCAGCGCGAGGCGGCCCAGTTGCCAGTGCCAGGGCGCGGCCGGGGACGAGGCGCCCTTCGGTGCAGCCGGTGTTTCCGGCAGCAGCTCCATCAGGCTCAGCTTGCCGTTGCGCGCGCGCTCGACGTCCAGCGCGGGGCGGTGCACGGTGACGTCGCCCAGCTGTACCTGGCGACTGGCCAGGTCGAACAGCGGAATCGCCGCGTCGAGCCGGCCCCACGCCATCGCCGGACCGCGTCCTTGCTGCTGCGGGGCGAGCGCGAAATCGCTCACCGTGGCGTGCGCATCGGTCAGGTGCACGTTGACCGCCTTGCCCCAGTCCAGCGCGAGCTGGCCGCCGGCGTCGAGCCGTCCCTGGGTGACCGGTGCCCGCAGGTCGGGTGCGGCGATCGCCTGCAGCGGTGCCACCGCCACCTGCTTCAGGCCGAGCGCGGCCTTGAGTTGGCCGGCGGCCAGATCCAGCGTACCCCGGGCGGTGATGTCGCCGCCACCGAGCGCCGCCGCCAGGTTCAACGTGCCGGCGGGCGCCTTCAACAGGCTCAGGCCGTGCAGCGCGCCGCGCACGCGGGAGAGGTCCAGCGTCTGCTGCGTGGCGTTGGTGTAGTGCACGGCGCCGTCGGTCAGGAACAGCCCGTCGATGCGCAGGTCGGTGGGCGTCTTGTCGGCCGCGGCGGGCGTGCCGGCGGTCAACGCATCGAAGTTGCTGTGGCCGTCGGCACTCTGACGGTAGCTCAGTGCGGCGTGGTCCAGCACCACGGTGCCGAGGTGATAGCGCGACGCCAGCGGCTGTACGTCGAGCAGTTGCGCGCCGCCGTGGCCCAGGTCGAGGATCGGTGCGCCCTGGCGCGTCGCCAGCGCGAAGCTGTCCAACTGCAGGTGGCCGGTGAGCTTGAGTTGCGGGGTCGGCTGGCTCTGCACGAAGTGCAGATCCAGCACGCCGCTCAGCAGGCCCTTCGGGATGGATACCGGAAGCGCGGCCGCAGGCACGTAGGCGAGGTAGCGCGGCAGGTCCAGCTTGTCGAACTGGAAATGCATGATCGATTCGCGCGAGTCGGCGAACGGCTTGGTCTGCCCGTCGATGCGCAGCGGGCTGCCATCCACCCGCATCGCCAGCAGCGGCTGCACGTAGATGTCGGTGTCGCTGGGCAGGTTGGCCAGGAACGGGATGCCCACGTCGAGCTGGTCGATGCGGTGGCTGGCCCGGGTGCGCTGGTCGTCGAAGCGGATGTCGCCGTTGTGCACCTGGATGTTGGCCAGCGCGAAACGGGCCGGCGGCGAGGGTGGGGCGCCCGGTTTGGCGGCGTAGCGGTCGATCAGGTCGGAGAAGTTGAAGCGGCCGTCCGCGCTGCGCGCCAGGTGCAGCTGCGGGTGGTCGAGCCGCAGCGCATCGAGCACCGGCGCCATGCGGAACAGCGAGGTCCACGAGGCGTTGATCACCGCCTCGTCCACATCGACGAAGGCCGTCTTCCCGTCGCGGCTGCCGATGTGCAGGCGGTCCAGCTGCAGGCGCAGGGTGAACGGGTTGAAGTGCACCGCGCCCACGGTCACCGGGCGGGACAGCGCCGCGCTGGCGCGTTTTTCGATCTGTCCGCGCAGGATCGGCGGGGCGGCGAAGAAGCCGAGCAGGCCGAACAGCACCAGCACGGCCGCGACGATCGCCAGCGTGCGGCGTGTTCGCCGGGAGCGGGCCAGCTCACGCGTACGGTCCAGCGCGCGCGCGGCGCGGGGGTCTTCCAGCAAACGACGGATGCGCATCGAAGCACTCCCAGTACGCCGCATTCCGGCGGCGCGGTTGGACGCCACCGGCACCGGACCCGGTGCCCCTGCGGGTCCGTACCGAAGTGTACGGACAAGCCTAGCCGCCGCCCAGCCTCGGCCGCGTGAAGCGCAAGTTCGATCGGAGTGGGACGCGCCGGCCGCACGCGGCGGCCGGCGGTCAGTGCGCGGGACTCAGGTCCAGCTGCAGACGACCTTGCCGCAGTTGCCCTCGGCCATCAGGTCGAAGCCGCGCTGGAAGTCGTCGATGGCGATCTGGTGGGTGAGCACCTTCTGCAGCGGGAAGCCGGTGAGCACCATCTGCGTCATCTTGTACCAGGTCTCGTACATCTTGCGGCCGTAGATGCCCTGCAGGGTGAGGCCCTTGAAGATCACCTTGTCCCAGTCGATGCCGGCGCCGCGCGGCATGATGCCGAGCATGGCGATCTTGCCGCCGTGGTACATGCACTCGAGCATGTCGCCGAAGGCGCGCGGGTTGCCGCTCATCTCCAGGCCCACGTCGAAACCCTGGATGTGCAGGTCCTTCACCACGTCGCGCAGCGACTGGTTGGCCACGTTCACCACGCGGGTGGCGCCCATGTCGGCGGCCAGCTTCAGGCGGTAGTCGTTGACGTCGGTGACCACCACGTTGCGCGCGCCGATGTGCTTGCAGATGCCCGCCGCGATGATGCCGATCGGGCCGGCGCCGGTGATCAGCACGTCCTCGCCGATCACGTCGAACTCCAGTGCGCAGTGCGCGGCGTTGCCGTACGGGTCGAAGAACGCGGCCAGCTCGGACGGGATCTGGTCGGGGATCGGCCACAGGTTCGAGGCCGGCATGGCCATGTACTCGGCGAACGCGCCGTTGCGGTTCACGCCGATGCCCACCGTGTTCGGGCACAGGTGCTGGCGCCCGGCACGGCAGTTGCGGCAGTGGCCGCAGACGATGTGGCCCTCGGCCGAGACGCGGTCGCCGATCTGGTAGCCGGTCACGCCCGGGCCCATGTCGACGATGCGGCCGACGAACTCATGACCGATGGTGAGGCCCGGCTTGATCGTGCGCTGGCTCCACTCGTCCCACTTGTAGATGTGCAGGTCGGTGCCGCAGATCGCGGTCTTCTCCAGCTTGATCAGCACCTCGTTCGGGCCGACCTCGGGCACCGGCACTTCTTCCATCCAGATGCCGGGTTCGGCGTGGCGCTTGACCAGGGCTTTCATCGTCTGAGGCATGGGGACATCCGTGGGTGGGGTGACGCGGCGGGGTGGCCGCGGAATCAGCCGACGATTATACGGGCCGGGCATCGCCGGCCGCTTCGGCAGCGCAGCATGGCGGCGCAAGGGTCCATCCGCCGGCGGCAGCCCTCTACACTTGCCCGATGCCCACCGACGCACGCCCGCTGGCGATCTTCCTGATGGGCCCGACCGCGTCGGGCAAGACCGCGCTCGCCTGTGCCCTGGCCGACCGCTTCCCGGTGGGGCTGGTCAGCGTGGACTCGGCGCTGGTCTACCGCGGGCTGGACATCGGCAGCGCCAAGCCGGACGCCGCCACCCTGGCACGCTACCCGCACGCGCTGATCGACATCCGCGATCCGGCCGAGCCGTATTCGGCCGCCGACTTCCGCGCCGACGCGCTGGACGCGATGCGGGCGATCACCGACGCCGGCCAGGTGCCGCTGCTGGTCGGCGGCACCGGGCTGTATTTCCGTGCCCTGCAGCAGGGTTTGTCGTCGCTGCCGGAGGCGGACGCGGAGATCCGAGCACAGATCAGCGCCGAGGCGTCCGAAATCGGCTGGCCCGAACTGCACGCCCGGCTCACCGGGCAGGACCCGGTTGCCGCCGCGCGCATCGGCATCCACGACGCCCAGCGCATCCAGCGCGCGCTGGAAGTGATCGCGCTCACCGGCCGGCCGATCTCCGAGCTGCAGGGCAGCCAGCGGCGCGAGCCGTTTCCGTGGCGGGTGATGAAGCTGGCCCTGCTGCCGGCCGACCGGGCACCGCTGCACGCGCGCATCGCCGAGCGCTTCGACGCCATGCTGGCCGCCGGCTTCCTCGACGAGGTGCGCGCGCTCAAGGCCCGCGGCGACCTGCACGCCGACCTGCCGGCGATCCGTGCGGTTGGCTACCGCCAGGCCTGGCAGCACCTGGATGGCGAGTTCGACGCCGCCGAGCTGCGCAACCGCGGCGTCTACGCCACCCGCCAGCTGGCCAAGCGGCAGATCACCTGGCTGCGCAGCGAGCTGGACGCCCGCGTGCTCGACCCGGAGCGCCCGGACCTCGCCGGCCGTGCCGTCGAGGCGCTGGAGTTGTTCCTGGGGCGGGCGGCTAAGCAACTGATGTGACAGCCATCGCGGTCCGCCACCCGGCGCGCCGCGGCGCTTTCGCCATCGATTTAAAAGCGGTTAACATCCCCGGCACTTGGTCCGGAGCGGGCGCGCTTTCTTTTTGTCCGGACCGCCGCATCAGACGGGGGAGAACCAGAACAATGTCCAAAGGGCAGTCTTTGCAGGATCCTTTTCTCAACGCACTGCGCCGCGAGCGCATCCCGGTGTCCATCTACCTGGTGAACGGCATCAAGCTGCAGGGCACGGTCGAGTCCTTCGACCAGTTCGTCGTGCTGCTGCGCAACCAGGTCAGCCAGATGGTCTATAAGCACGCCATCTCCACCGTGGTGCCCAGCCGCAACGTGCGCGTGGGCAATGGCCACGAGGGCCAGTCCGAGACGCCTGCCGCGGCGGCCGACGCCGAGGCCTGAACCCGGGCGGGCGGCCGTGACCCGGCCGCCCGCTTGATCGTGCCGGCGTTGCCCCCATCCAGGGACGTCCCATCCGCCGGAGCCGCCAGCCCCCGTGTTCGATAGACAGAAGAGAGGCGAACGCGCCTTGCTCGTCCAGCCGCATTCGCGCGGCGAGGGCGACGCCGCGCGTCGCGCGGAAGAGTTCGCCGAGCTGGCCAAGTCCGCCGGTGCCGAGATCCTCGGCACGGTGCCGGCGCGCGTGGAGGTGCCCAACCCGCGCTTCTACATCGGCACCGGCAAGGCCGACGAGGTGGCCGAGATGGCCCGCGCGCTCGAGGCCGACCTGGTGCTGGTCGACCACCTGCTCAGCCCCGTGCAGGAGCGCAACCTGGAAAAGCATCTGGGCGTGCGCGTGGTCGATCGTGCCGGGCTTATCCTGGACATCTTCGCCCAGCGCGCCCGCTCCCACGAAGGCAAGCTGGAAGTGGAGCTGGCCCAGCTCAAGCACATCGCCACCCGGCTGGTGCGCGGCTGGACCCACTTGGACGCCCAGCGCGGCGGTGCCATCGGCAACCGCGGCCCCGGCGAAACCCAGCTGGAAACCGACCGCCGCCTGCTCGCCGAGCGGGTGAAGATGCTCACCAAGCGGCTGGAGAAGGTGCAGGTGCAGCGTGGCCAGCAGCGCCGCGCGCGACTGCGCAACACGGTGCCGCGGGTGGCGCTGGTCGGCTACACCAATGCCGGCAAGTCCACCCTGTTCAACGCGCTCACCGCCGGCGGCGTGTATGCCGCCGACCAGCTCTTCGCCACGCTCGATCCCACCGTGCGCCGCATCGAGGACCTCAGCTGCGGCCCGGCGGTGATCGCCGACACCGTGGGTTTCGTGCGCGACCTGCCGCACGACCTGGTAGCCGCCTTCCGCGGCACCCTGGCCGAGGCGCGCGACGCCGACCTGCTGCTGCACGTCAGCGACGCCGCCGACGAGGAGCGCGACCGCCTGCACCGCGTGGTCGACGGCGTGCTCGAGGAAATCGGCGCCGGCGACCTGCCGCAGCTGCACGTGATGAACAAGATCGACCTGGCCGGCGCCGAGCCGCGCATCGTCCGCGACGGCGAGGGCCGCCCGGTGCAGGTGTGGCTCTCGGCCGGCACGGGGCAGGGGCTGGAACTGCTGCGCGAGGCGCTGGGCGAGCTGCTCGGCGGCGACCGCGTGCGCTCCGAGCTGCGCCTGCCGCTGTCCGCCGGTCGGCTGCACGCCCGGCTCAAGGCCGCCGGCGCCATCGTCGGCGAGCGGGTCGACGAGGACGGCTGGCACCTGGACATCGACGCGCCGCGCAGCGTCATCGCTCCGCTGAGCGGCGGCCCCGGCGGCGACGCCGTGCTGCTGCGCGACCTGCTCGAACGCACCGCCCCGCCGCTGGAGTGATCCACGGGCGCCGGGCGGCTCTGATAGAATTGCGCCCGTTTTGTGCCTGTGGCGCCCCTGCGGGGCGGACCTCCACGCCAAGCGTGCCCGATCGAGCCATGACCCAACCCGTCACACCTGTGTTCCGGCAGCATTCGCCGGCCTCCCAGCGGCCCCAAGGAGACTGACCATGGCCTGGAACGAACCCGGCAAGAACGACGGGCAACGCGACCCCTGGGGCAAGAACAACCGCCCGTCCGGCAACACCCCGCCCGGCCTGGACCAGCTGCTCAAGCGCCTGCGCCAGCGTTTCGGCAAGCTCGGCGGCGGTCCCGGTGGCGTGTTCACCATCGTGCTCGCGGTGCTGCTGGCCTGGCTGCTGGTCTCCAGCGCCACCGTCATCAACACCAGCCAGACCGGCGTGGTGCTGCGCTTCGGCAAGTACTCGCGCACGTTGACCCCGGGCTTCCACTTCAAGCTCCCCGCACCGATCGAGACGGTGGCCAAGGTCGAGACCACGCGCATCCGCGCCCAGGTCGGCCAGGTGCGCATGCTCACCAGCGACGAGAACATCATCTCGGTCGCCTACAACGTGCAGTACCAGGTCTCCGACCCGCGCCAGTACCTGTTCTCCACCAACGATCCGGACGACACCCTGGCCCAGGCCGCCGAGGCGGCGGTGCGCTCGGTGGTCGGTGCGCATTCGATGGACCAGATCCTCACCAGCCCCGGCGACGACGTCGAACCCGCTCCGGCGCCGGCTTCGTCGGCCGCCGCGCCCGCGCCTGCCAAGGTCGCCGCGGCCCCGGCCGGCAAGGACGACCGCGTCACGCTGCAGCAGCAGACCCTCGACGCCCTGCAGCACACGCTGGACAGCTACCACACCGGTCTGCAGGTCACCGACGTCAGCTTCCAGAACGTGGCCCCGCCGGACGAGGTGAAGGCCGCCTTCGACGACGTCAACGCCGCCCGCGAAGACAAGCAGAGCGCCGTCAACAAGGCCCACGCCTACGCCAACCAGGTGATCCCGCAGGCCACCGGCGAAGCCGCCCGCATCGTCGCCCAGGCCGAGGGCGACAAGGCCGAGCGCATCGCCCGCGCCACCGGCGACGCCGAACGCTTCAACCTGCTGCTGAAGGAATACAAGGCCGCCCCGGCGGTGACCCGCCAGCGGCTGTGGCTGGAAACCATGGAAGACGTGATGGCGCGCAACCCGAAGGTGGTCGACGGCTCCGGCGGCCGCAACATCATCAACCTGCCGGCCGGCCTGGGCAGCAAGCTCAGCCCGGGGGCCACCGTCAGCGCCGATGCGGCCTCGCAGGAGAAGCAGCCATGAAGATCTCCGCCATCGTCGCCGTGATCCTGGTGGCCCTGCTCGGCCTCAACAGCATGTACGTGGTGGGCGAGGGGCAGTCCGCGCTGCTGCTGCAGTTCGGCCGCATCGTGCGCACCGGCGACCAGCCCGGCCTGCACTTCAAGCTGCCGGTGCTGCAGCAGGTGATGCGCTTCGACAACCGCATCCTCACCATGGATGCCAGCCCCGAGCGCTACCTCACCTCGGAAAAGAAGAGCGTCAACGTCGACTTCTACGTGAAGTGGCGCATCGCCGACAACGCGGACTACTACCGCGCCACCGGCGGCGACCCGGTGCAGGCCGCCCAGCGCCTGAGCCCCATCGTCAAGAACGCGCTGCGCTTCGAGTTCAACAGCCGCACCCTGCAGGAGCTGATCTCCGGCGGCCGCCGCGACATCACCAACAAGGTGCGCGAGCAGACCGACCTGGCCTCCCGCAAGAGCCTGGGCATCGAGGTGGTGGACGTGCGCATCAAGCAGATCGAGCTGCCCAACGAGGTCAGCGACTCGGTCTACAAGCGCATGAAGGCCGAGCGCCTGCAGCTGGCCAACGAGCTGCGCTACACCGGCGAGCAGATGGCCACCACGGTCACCGCCGACGCCGATCGCCAGGCCCAGGTGCTGCGCGCCAACGCCGAGCGCGACGCGGCCAGGATCCGCGGCGAGGGCGACGCCCAGGCCGCGCTGATCTACGCCCAGGCCTACGGCCAGGATCCGGAGTTCTTCGCGTTCTATCGATCCATGCAGGCGTATCGTCACGCCTTCGACGACGGCAAGAACGTGCTGGTCATGAAGCCGGACGACCCTTTCCTGCAGTATTTCCAGAACAGCGCCGGAAAGCGCTGAGACACGTTCGCGACACACCGGCGGGCCGCCGATCGGCCCGCTCCATCAGGCTCTGGCCACGAGGCCCGAGGGTGCGTCGCGCGCGGGCGTGATGGGGCGGTACGGATGCCACCCACCAGCGCCATCGCAACACCGGCCACACCACCGCAGTACCTCCCGCCCCGCCGATCGGGGTGCCACACGAGAGCGAAACCATGGGCAAGTCAGTAGTCATTCTTGGAGCCCAGTGGGGCGACGAAGGCAAAGGCAAGATCGTCGACCTGCTGACCGAACGCGTGGGCGCCGTCGCGCGCTTCCAGGGCGGCCACAACGCCGGCCACACGCTGGTGATCAAGGGCAAGAAGACCGTCCTCCACCTGATTCCCTCGGGCATCCTGCGCGACGACGCGCTGTGCCTGATCGGCAACGGCGTGGTGCTGAGCCCGGCCGCGCTCAAGAGCGAGATCGAGGAGCTGGAGGCCAACGGCGTCAACGTGCGCCCGCGCCTGAAGATCAGCCCCGCCACGCCGCTGATCATGCCGTACCACATCGCGGTGGATAAGGCGCGCGAAGCCAAGGCCGGCAAGAGCGCCATCGGCACCACCGGCCGCGGCATCGGCCCGGCCTACGAAGACAAGGTCGCCCGCCGCTCCATCCGCGTCGCCGACCTGATGTACCCGCACGAGCTGCCGGAGAAGATCAAGCAGGCCGTCGAGTACCACAACTTCATCCTCACCCAGTGGCTCAACGCCGAGCCGGTGGACTACCAGACCGTGCTGGACGAAGCGCTGACCTACAGCGAGTTCATCCGCCCGATGGTCGACGACGTCGCCACCATCCTGCACGACGTGCGCAAGGAAGGCGGCAACATCCTGTTCGAAGGCGCGCAGGGCGCGCTGCTGGACATCGACCACGGCACCTACCCGTACGTCACCTCGTCCAACACCACCGTCGGCGGTGCGCTCGCCGGCACCGGCGTGGGCGCCGGCGACATCGACTACGTGCTGGGCATCTGCAAGGCCTACGCCACCCGCGTCGGCGGCGGCCCGTTCCCCACCGAGCTCGAAGACGAGATGGGTGAGCGCCTGCGCAAGGTCGGCAACGAGTTCGGCGCCAGCACCGGCCGTCCGCGCCGCTGCGGCTGGATCGACCTCGTCGCGCTCAAGCGCGCCGTGCAGATCAACGGCATCAACGGCCTGGCCATCACCAAGCTCGACGTGCTCGACGGCCTGCCCAGCATCAAGGTCTGCATCGCCTACGAATACCGCGGCAAGCGCCGCGAGCTGGCGCCGCTGGACGCCGACGGCTGGGCCGAGTGCAAGCCGGTGTACCTGGAGTTCCCGGGCTGGCAGGAGTCCACCGCCGGCGTGCGCGAATGGGACAAGCTCCCGCCCGCCGCCCGCGCCTACCTGCGCGCCCTGGAAGAACTCTCCGGCTGCCGCATCGCCATCGTCGCCACCGGCGCCGACCGCGACGACACCATCGTGCTGGACGATCCGTTCGCCTGAGCTTCCGGCAAGGCGTGACACGAAAAAGCCCCGCGATGCGGGGCTTTTTCTTTTCTCCCTGTTGCATCGGAGATACGGCTACGTAGATGCCGACGCAAGCTCCCCCGCTCGTCATCCCAGCGGACGCTGGGATCCAGTGACTTCAATTGGAAGCCACCCAGACCGTCATCGCAGCGAACGCCCGTCATCCAGCCCCTCCAAGCAAGGGAACCCCGAAACCTCAAGCCGCCTCGTCGATCATCGCCTTCATCGCCGCTTCCACCCCACGCGCCGCCTCGGCGATCCGTTCATCGCCGGAGATCAGCGACAGCTGCTCGGTCGGCGGCACCATGCCGATCCAGGTCCTGCCGTCCTGCTCGTAGATCGACACCCGGCACGGCAGCGCCATGTTCAGCGCCATGTCCATCGCCAGCACCTCCGACGCCTGCTTCGGGTTGCACACCTCCATCACGATGCAGCCGTTGGCCAGCGGAAAACCCTTGTCCGCCAGGGTCTGCTTGAAGTCGTAAGTGTGCAGCACGCCGAACCCATGCGCCTTCACCGCGGCCTGCATGGCCTCGAAGGCCGCCGCGACCGATTTGGATGTCTGCTTCTTGTAGATCATGGTTTGCGCCTCTTTGGGGGATAAATCGCCGACTACCGTGCGCGTCGGCCAGTAAGGGAATCGTCAACGCAGTGCTGGGGTGAGCGCGTGAGGCCTCCACACCCGCAGCTACCTGCGCGCGTAGAGAGAACTCTCCGGCTGCCGCACCGCCACCGGCGCCGACCGCGACGACACCATCGTGCTGGATGATTCGTTCGCCTGAGTTACAGGTAAGGCGTGACACGAAAAAGCCCCACGATGCGAGGCTTTTTCTCTTGATGGGCTGACATTTCAGCGTTGGATTCCAAGCTAACGTGGAAAGCCAATAGCTGGATGGAAGTTTTGAAGTGCTTTTGTAATTTCCGGTCTGGATTTTCCCGGATAGTAAAGATGCTGACTGATATGCGGATTTTCGCAGGGCGTTTGACGCGGAGGCGGTGCGCGTGAAAATTTCAAGAGACATTGGCGCCAAATTGGCTTTGGCGGGCGGCGAAATTGATCTTCATTACGATAAAGCGATCAAGAGATCATTGAATGTCATGAATTGAATGCCATAGCTCTGTGTGAGCCATGCCCGGTTCTCAGCATCCAGGATCGAATTTGTCGCATTACTATTCCCGACATCATCGGAGCAGAACACGTCCACGCCGTAGGCGATGTGAGAGGCAATCGAGTCTGCGTCTGCCCATTCGGCGAAAGCACGTTCAATCTTACGTTGCTCGTGGATATCCTTCGCTTTTGTTAGTGCACTGAACCATGTGCTTTGTGGATCACTTATAGCCAGGCCAAGGCCAAGCTTCTTGAGTTGCGCCATGCCGAGGCCTTTGGCTTCGATGGCAGTGGCTACTTCTTGCGCCTTGTCGATCCAGAGAGACAAGGCTTCGCCTTCGCCGTTATCGAGATAGAAAGTTCCGTCGGGGTCGTTGATCCTGTAAGCACCGATTCGCGGCACTGCCTTAAGGACGCGCATTCCCATTTTGTGAGCAGCTAGCACACGAGCCCTGACCTCGGGAGGTACTTGCTGGCGAGAAGGCTGGTCGACTCTCAATGTGATTGTGTGTGTCTCAAGATCACTGTCACCAACGAATGACCGGATCTCGCCCGGAAGATCTGCGTTCTTCACCGTTTTTGGGGTTTCACGCACTTTCGTAATCATGGTGCTCTCATATACCGAAGCGCGATCCATTTCCATGATTCCTTCGATTGTCAGGATTGTGACCGAGAAGAATCCTTGGATCGCTCCGCTACTCAGAGCATCGTGGACCTTTGAAAGCTGAGGTCGCCGTGGGTCCTTGGGGTGGCGCTCAGGACGGCATGCGTAATCCAAAACATTAGTATCAAACGTGACTCGTAAGATCATGATCCATTCCTTTGGCTATAAGTCGGAATGATGCGATTTCAAGATGAATTGCAAATCGCCAGCTTGGCTTGCGTGCTTCCTGAAATTGGTTTATGGATCGTGTTCATATGGGCGCGCATGGCCAAAATTGATGGTTTTGGATGTTGCGCCATAAATCGATGGTTTCCTGATTGATTCGAATTGTTGGGGTGGCTACAAAATAGACGGCTTAGCGATCTCTCGTTCCGAGAACTCTGATGCAAGTAAATATAGAAACTGCTGAGGTTGTCCCGTGACGAAGTCCTGAATTCGCGGCCCGAAAGCGGAGTTGGTGATGTTTGGGAAGTGGTGTGGCCTATATCTGGTGATTGACCCCAAGTAGTAGGCCAGAGCATAAATCGATAGCAGCTGAGGAACTACTTGTCTTGTCTCAATGGCTGGTCGCAAATACACATAGTGTTTGCGATACGGAGGGACCGTCGCTACGGTTGCCCAAAGACGATTTCGAATGAAGTCAAAAAGCTGCTGCAGAAAGTTCGCGGGCTTGTTGTTTGCGCACACAATAGGTTGATTTTGCTGGAAGCAGATAAGCGGTCTATTGGTGCTGTCCTTCTCTCCACAGGCAACTTGTGAAAAGTCCCCTTGAAGGTTGGCCTCGGCGAGGAACGCATTGATCGGAACACTAATCCGAGAAAGATCGTCCCTGACGAAGTACATGTTTAACCATAGATCATGTGTCTGCTTGTTGATATATGTCCGTATGTCCTGAATGGCAATGAAGCGTTCACGCTTGTTTGCCGCTGCGGCCCATAAGCGATGACCGGGCAGAATCTGGGGGAGAAGGATTTGTATGTCGTAGTCTATTTGCGCTGCGAGCCCATTGCCCGTGAGTGCGCGCATGAACTCTGAAAAATTTTGAAGAAGCCCAGCTCCATTTGGGCTTGGGAATGCGCTCAAGAACGCGTCGGTCAGCTCTCTCCCGTGTTGGGTCTTCAGCTTTTCGGCCAAGCCATGTTGCGCTTTGTCAAACGTGGTCTGAATACCCTTGGTTAGGCAGAATGCCTTTACGAGATTCATGAAACAGTAGTAAAGCGTCAGTGGTCGGGCGGAGACCCGTTGCGCATCGATAGCGCCCTCATAAAAGTCTCGCGCTTGGTTGAGGCATGCTAGCGCCTCAGGCATAGCTTGCACGGGGCACGATGTCTTGATGGTTTGATCGATGATCGCCCAAGGGTCTAGTGAGAAAAGCAGTGTTTGGAGGCTGGCATTTCCTTTCGGGCCGACTTTTGTGGGCCAGAAGCTATAAGGAATTTGTTTGCCGTTGACTTTGAGTCGCTCGCCCGTCCTTGCTGTTGGAAGTGGCATGACCTTCTCCGTTGATTCGTATCCATCCTGAACGAAGCGTGTAATTAGCAAAATTCAGGTGGCTGGCAAAATGGATACCTGCTCGTGGTGAGAGACGAAAATTCTCATCAGATCCATGCGTCAAGCAATGACCGCTATTTCTGGGTGAATCGGGTATGTCAAATTACGGTCTTAAGAACATTGGCGATCGTCAATGTGTGCTATCGAGTGGCTTGATCTTCTTTCGGAAGTGGCGCGCCGTGTCGGCATCTACAAAGTAGACGTAGCACCCCTTCATGCCGCGCGTCATCAGCGTCTTGTAGGTGTTGCGGATGATCCGGTTCACGCGCTGGCGCGTCTCCTCGGGGGACCGCTTCATCATCGATTTCCAGCCACGGATGGAGCGGTCCATGCTGGATCGCGCTTCGGGCACGGTGGTGAGCGTGCCGTCGCGGGCGATCAGGTCAGGGCCGACGATGACACCGACGTAGTCCAGCTCCAGGCCCTGGCAGGTGTGGATGCAGCCGACTTCGTCGATGGAGTCGGGAGCCACGATCCACAGGCTGCCGTCCTTGTCGAGGTTCCAGCGCTTGGCGTAACCGTGCTCGGGGATGACCACATCGTACTGGTCGGGCTTCTTCTTGCTGACCCAGTCCCAGCAGTAGCCGGCGACCACGCGTGACTTGTTATTGGCGGCGTTCTGTTCGGCGATCAGCTCGTGCAGCTCGGTGGGCGAATCCATCACGCGAAAGTCGAACTCGTCCGGGGAGAGCGTGGTGTTGACGGTTTCGCGTAGGCCCAGGGTGTTGTCCAGCCATGCCATGTAGGCGTCCGAGCCACCGCAACGGAACTGCGAGGCCAATTGCATGTGGGTGACTTCGGCGCCGGCTGCGTGCGCCCACTTCTCCAGCTCCGCCGTGTGCCCGATATCGGACAGGGTGACAACCTGGTCGTCATCCACGAAGAAGATGGTGCTCTTGCTGCTGTGGATGATTTCCTTGATCTGGTTCTCGCCCAGGTTGCCGTAGAGGCCGGACTTCTCGTTGAGGCGGTGAGCTTCGTCCACGATCAGGGCATCGAAGGCATTCGCTCCTGTCTCGACGAAGGAGCCGGAGCCCGAAAACAGGTTGCTGATGGCCGTCTGCTTGAACGTGCCGGTCAGCCTGGCCTTGTAGACGGCACGCGGCGCCGCGTTCTTGGACACGTACTTGCTGACCAGCCCGAGCTTCGACAGGCGCACCAGCAGGTTGATCGCGATGATCGATTTCCCGGTGCCGGGGCCGCCCTGGATGATGGCGACCTGCTTTTTGTCTTCCGAGGCGCGTGTGGCCAGGGTCACGGCGCTTTCGAAGGCGACCTTCTGGTCGTCGATCAGTACGAACTCCTGATTGCCCCTCATCAGGCCGACCAGACTCTCCACCAGTGCCTTGGAGGGCTTGATGCGTCCGTTCTCGATCTCGTAGATCAGCTCGGCGTTGTCGCCGTACTTCACATGCTGCTTGATGAAGTCCCGAAGGCGCTGGCGCTCGGCTTCTCCCTTCAGGAACAGCGGCGCTTTTCGAATGTATTCCCCGTAATGCTGGGGATCGTCGATGACGCCGTCCTGCACGTAGTTGTGGAGATAGGCACAGGGGTTCAGCGCTACGTTGCGCTCGTAGACGGCCTCATTGAAGCCTTCGAGCAAGGCCGCATAGGACCAGGCCTGATAGCAGGGGTGGGTGCCTTCGCTCTCGGGAGAGTGGCCGCCACGGCGTGCGATGACCAGACCATCCTTTGGTGAAAGCTTCGCCTCGGACCACTGCTTGAGCTCGACGATGATGAGCTTCGGGCCCTCATCGGTGCGGCCGGAAAGGATGAAGTCGATTCGCTTGGAAGTCTGGGGAATGCCGAATTCGACGCCGACGCCGATGTTGTCGGGTATGCCGGGGTCGCGAAGCACCTTGGCCATTTCGCCCAGCGAGTTCTTCCAGGAGCGGAACTCGGCCTCGGCGGCGTACCGCCCGGTTCGCTGCAGGAACTTGGCAGCAATGACGTTTTCGATGTCCCGGTTGTCGTGATCGTCAAGAAACCTGCTCTTGTCGGCCTGATAGACAATCACGCGGCGGCCCCCCTTGGCCTTCGATCAAAGCTCAGAATACTTCTTGCTCGTCCCCTTGGCGCGCTCGACCGGGTACTTGATGGCATTAAGCCGCAGTTTCTTGCGGGCCGCGTCCAGCGGATCGATGCCCAGTTTGTCCGAGAGCTGGATCAGGTAGAGGAAGACGTCAGCCAATTCCTCGGCGACAGCATTAAGTTTGTCGTCGGGCATTGAGCGGCTTTGTTCCTCGGTCAGCCACTGGAAGTGCTCAAGCAGTTCGGCAGCCTCGACCGACAAGGCAGCAGCCAGATTCTTGGGCGAGTGGAACTGTTCCCACTCCCTCTCGCTGGCGAAGGCGCGCAGGGCAGCCTGCAATGCCTGAATGTCTGTGCTCATGGTCCGGTTCCAGTGCCCTGTCTAAGTGCGAGGAGCTTAGGCGCTTCCCACCCCCGAGCCAAAGGTCGGTGGGGTGAGCGTGGGAGGGACGGGAGCACCAGCGACCCTCAATGACCCAACGCCGCATCCTTGCCCTCTGCGCGCAAGGCAAAAGACGTTGCGTGCAAAGCGCATTGCCTTGCCGATGACGCTCGGCATATCGCACGCAAGGCTCCGAGACTTGCGTATGAGGTGCTGTTGCCTTGGACGCAATGCGCATGGGCTTGTGGTTCGATCAATCCGGCTTGCGTGCATCCGGTTCTGCCTTGCGCGCGGAGCGTATCCGGCTTGCGCGGGACGGGTTTAGGTTTGCGCTCGGCCTTTTGCGGCTCGCGTCTGAGCCTCCGTGCTTCGCGCGCAAGCCACTGGACGTTGCGCTCAAGGGTAAAGCGCTTGCGCGCAAGCCTTCGGGCTTCGCTGTCAGGGCAGGGAGGGCAAGCCTGCGGGGTTTGTAGGCGGAGTCCGGGCGGGGGACGGGGTGTTGTCCGGTGTTGGTGGTGGGGTGAGGGTGGCTACGCTCCTTCGGCCGGCGGCAGGCCGGCGTGCCTGACAGGCCATCACAAGGAGTGGAAATGAGTCAGAACCTGGTCGACATCGAGCTGAATGCCGAAGCGCTGGATGCCATCGACGCCGCGCTCGCGGCCCTGGAAACGAGCTTTGCGCCGCTGATCGCGCTCACCACCGATCAGCGCCGCCAGCTCACCAAGATGGGCGACAAGTCCGAGGCGTTCTGCCGCCAGGCCGGCTACGTGTTCGGCGAGAACCCCGGCGTGCTGCCGGGCAATTTCGATCTGGCCGGCTACCAGCGCGACCTGGCCACGCTGGATGCGCTGCGCCCGCGCCTGGTGCGCCTGTCCCGCTTGCAGCAGCGTGCCAGCGATACCGAGATGGCGCTGGGCAGCGACCTGATGACCAACGCGCTGGAGGGCTACGCCGTGCTCAAGGTGGCCGGCAAGGGGCAGGGGCTGGACGAGATGCGCAAGATGCTTTCGGCGCGCTTTGCCCGCAGCAAGGCCACGCCCGCACCGGCCAGCGAGGAGCCCACGCCGGCCTGATGGTCTGCGTCCACCCCGGAAAGCCGAAGGCCCCGCATTCGCGGGGCCTTTTTTTTGGCTCGGTCGGAACGTGGCCGCTACGGCTCAGTGCTTCCGCTGCTTGCGGATATGCCGGCTGTTGCGGTTTTCCGCATGGTTGAGGCGGCGGGTTTCCTTCTTGGTGAGGTGGCCGTTGTGCCTGGCCTCGTCGGCGCTGGCGCGCTGGGCGATGTTGGCGTCGTGCTTTTCGTCGCGGGCGGCCTGCTTGCCGGTGATGGTGCCGTTGGCGAGGCCCTTGTCGATGCGCTGCTGCTGGTTGTCGACGCGCTTGTTCACCTCGTTGACGCGCGGGTGGTGCGGTACCGGGGCGGTCTGCGCCATCACGCCGGTGGCGGCGAGGGCGCTGGTGGCGAGCAGGGCGATCAGGCTGCGGCGGAGCGTGCTGCGAAGAGTCATGGAGATGTCCTCGAATCGGTGGGCAAAGAACCGGTGGTGCGGACGATCGATGCGTCGCAAAACCTTGCGTGACAAGGGTTTGCATCGGCACATCGATGGGCGCGGACAGTAACGCCGCTCTGCCGGAAGGTGTTGACAGGGGGCACCCCGCCGATGGCGGCGATTCAGTCTCGCGGCGACGCAGCATGCCGGGCGTGCGCGGCAGGGGCATGGGCGGTCGCGGCACCGGCACCGGCACCGTGCACCTCGCGCTCCGGGCTGGCGCGGCCGCGGGCGCAGGGCATCGGGTGGATCGGCTCGTGCCGGCCGGCAACAGGTTCTCGACGCCACCTCAACTTACCGCGTCGGACAATGCACGGCCGTCCTCCCCTCGCCGCAGGAGTTCCGTCATGGCCAAGACCGACAGCCCCAAGGGCAGCAGCAGCAAGAAGCCTCCGAAGTCCGGTGCCGGCGGGTCGGCGGCAGCCGGAAAGGCGGCCCATCCACCGCACACGGGGGACGAGGAGATCCGTGCGGCCACGCAGCACGAGGGCGGCGTGGGCGGCCGCAGCGGCACCGGCCAGATGCAGCCGCATCACCGCTTCGACGACCCGAGCGGCAAGCAGGCGACCCAGCGGCCGGTCACCCGGGAGGCCGAGTTGCCCGAACCCTCGACCGGGATGGATTACCAGAGCGGCGGCAGCGGGATGGATCGCGAGCAGCGCCTGCAGGAACGCCGGCAGCGCGAGAGTGGCGTGGGCGACACCATGAAACAGGGGCCCGGCCTCGATTCGCCGCCGGGCGCCCCGCTGCGGCGACGCAGCTAGTCGCGCGCCACGCCGTCCGAGCGCCCACGCCGGGCGCACGGCATCGCGGGCCCGGCGGGCCGACCACCCTGCCGGCCAAGGCAGCGGGTGCCCCGGCGGACTGCCGGGGGCATTGGGGGATATCGGAAGGCTCCGCTCGGCGGGGCCTCTTTCATGAGGGATGGCGGCGGCATGACCGCCGGGATGCCTCGTTTCCGGGGCGGCTCGCATGCTCAGCTCGGGTCGCGGCGGGGGGGCGATGCGGCTGCGGCGGGACGCCGGCGGCGCCCCATGACTTCCGGCGGTGTCCGACGGGCCGTGCGCCCACGCACCATGGGTGGCATCAGGGGACCTCCGTTTCCGTCTTCCGGGTCGGGCCGGCACGTGCGCCGGTGGCCGTCACCCGGGCTCACCCAAGCAGGGAGTTGTCATGCGTCGATATCTCGTTTCCGCCATTGCGCTGGCCCTGGCCGGCGTGTCGATGGCGCCGCTCGCCGCCCATGCCAAGGCGGCGCCGGTGCGCGAAGCCACCACCCAGTTGCCGCGCGGCGTGGTGCCGTCGCATTACGACGTTTCCATCGTGCCGCACGCGGACAAGCTGGCGTTCGATGGCAAGGTCACCATCACGCTGGACGTGCTCAAGCCGACCTCCAGCATCACGCTGAACGCGGCAGGCATCACCTTCCACTCGGCCACGCTGACGCCGACCAAGCTGAAGATCGCGATCGCCGCACCGAAGGTGTCGGTGGACGACAAGGCGCAGACCGCCACCTTCGCCTTCGCCCACCCGATCCCGGCCGGTCAGTACAAGCTGGCGATGGACTACAGCGGCAAGATCGAGACCCAGGCCAACGGCCTGTTTGCGCTGGACTACGACACCAAGGCCGGCAAGAAGCGCGCGCTGTATACCCAGTTCGAGAACTCCGACGCCCGCCGCTTCATCCCCTCGTGGGACGAGCCGAACTACAAGGCCACCTTCGACCTCACCGCCACCGTGCCGACCGACGAGATGGCGGTGAGCAACATGCCGATCGTCTCGAAGAAGGACCTCGGCAACGGCCTCACCGAGGTGCACTTCGGCGAGTCGCCGAAGATGTCCACCTACCTGCTGTTCTTCAGCGTCGGCGACTTCGAGCGCGCCACCGAGAAGGTGGACGGCACCGAGATCGGCGTGATCACCCAGAAGGGCATGGTCAAGCAGGCCGATTTCACGCTGGATTCGGCCAAGGCCGTGCTGAAGGAATACAACGACTACTTCGGCGTGCCGTACCCGCTGCCGAAGCTGGACAACATCGCCGCGCCGGGCCAGAGCCAGTTCTTCTCGGCGATGGAGAACTGGGGTGCGATCTTCACCTTCGAGTACGCGCTGTTGCTCGACCCCAGCATCTCCACCCAGGGCGACAAGCAGCGCGTGTTCAACACCGCCGCGCACGAGATGGCGCACCAGTGGTTCGGCGACCTGGTGACCATGAGCTGGTGGGACGACCTGTGGCTCAACGAGGGCTTCGCCTCGTGGATGGCCGCGCGCACCACCGAGAAGCTGCATCCGGAGTGGCACACCAACCTCGACCTGGTCGGCATGCGCGAGGGCGCGATGTCGATGGACGCGGTCGCCACCACCCATCCGGTGGTGCAGCACGTGGAGACGGTGGAGCAGGCCAGCCAGGCGTTCGACTCGATCACCTATCTCAAGGGCGAGTCGGTGATCACCATGCTCGAGGCCTACGTGGGTCCGGAGACCTGGCGTACCGGCGTGCGCAACTACATCAAGGCGCACGCCTACGGCAACACGGTGTCCGACGACCTGTGGAAGTCGGTGCAGGCCGCGGCCGGCAAGCCGATCATGCAGATCGCCCACGACTTCACGCTGCAGCCGGGCGTGCCGCTGGTCAACGTGCAGTCGATGGCCTGCAACGCCGGTTCGACCAAGGTGCTGCTGAGCCAAGGCGAGTTCACCAAGGACCGCCCGAACAAGACCCCGCTGCGCTGGCACGTGCCGGTGATCGCCCAGACCGTCGGCGGCAAGCCGGTCAGCACCGTGCTGGACGGCAAGGGCTCGCTGACCCTGCCGGGCTGCGGCCCGGTGCTGGTGAACGCCGGCCAGGCCGGTTACTACCGCACGCTGTACTCGACGGCCGGGTTCGATGCGCTGAAGGGTGATTTCGCCAAGCTCAAGCCGATCGACCAGCTCGGCCTGATGGGCGACACCTGGGCGCTGGCGATGGCCGGCAAGGAGCCGGTGGCGAACGTGCTGGCGCTGGCCCAGGCCACCCCGGCCGACGCCGATCCGCAGGTGTGGGGCGAGGTGGCCGGTTACTTCACCGCCATCGACCGTTACTACGACGGCGACAACGCGCGGCAGGAACGCTTCCGTGCCTTCGCGCGCGGCCGCCTGCGCCCGGTGTTCGCGCACATCGGCTGGGAGGCCAAGCCGGGCGAGAGCGTGCCGACCACGCTGCTGCGCACCCAGCTGATCGGCACCCTGGCCCAGCTGGGCGACCAGGACGTGATCGCCGAGGCGCGCCATCGCTTCGCCGCGCAGAAGACCGATCCGAAGGCGCTGCCGGTGGCGCTGCGCAAGACCGTCACCGCGATCGTTGCCGAGAACGCCGATGCCGCCACCTGGAACCAGCTGCACGCCGAGGCCAAGGCCGAGACCACGCCGCTGATCAAGGACCAGCTCTACGCCATGCTGTCGGTGGCCAAGGACGACACCCTGGCCAAGCAGGCGCTGGACCTGGCGCTGACCACCGAGCCGGGGGCGACCAACAGCGCGGGCATGATCCGCATCGTGGCCTACCGCCATCCGGACATGGCGTTCGACTTCGCCGTGGCGCACCGCGACCAGGTGGACAAGCTGGTCGATTCCACCTCGTCCAGCCGCTACTACCCGGGCCTGGGTGCCAGCTCGCTGAAGCCGGAGATGATCGACAAGATCAAGGCGTACGCCGACGCGCACATCGCCAAGAGCTCGCAGCGCGTGGCCAACACGGTCATCGCCAACATCCAGTACCGCATGATGATCCGCAACGATCGCCTGCCGGACGTGGATGCCTGGCTGGCCAAGCACGCCGACTGACCGGCGTTGCCGTAGAGGTGACGAGAGAAGCCCCGCTATGCGGGGCTTCTCTTTTGGGCCGGCTGGCGCACGGTGGCCGCTCGTGCCACATCGTGCGGGCGGGATCGATTTCCGGATCCGCGGGCATGACCGCGAACACGCTCCCGAACGGCACGCGGCGCGCCATCCACCGCCGAACGGCACACGATGCGCGAACCCCTGTAGGAGCCCGCTTGCGGGCGATGCTCTTTGGCCCTGGTGTGTATCAGGGGCAGAAGCAACGCCCGCGAGCGGGCTCCTACAAGCGGGCAAGCGTTGGGAAGTCGGGCGGGGTTACAGGTCGGTGGACAGCTCGAAGCGCAGGGTGAACACCAGTGCGTTGCGCACGGCGGGATCGGTGTCCGGGTGCACCACGTACTGCAGGTCCGGCTGCACGGCCAGCCAGTTATTCGCCTGGGCCAGGTAGCTCAGCTCGATCGAGCGCTCGGTGGCGGTGGTGGGGCGCGGCGCCTGCTGCCGGTAGGGGTGGCCGTTGCGCGCCACCGCGATGGCCAGGCCGAGCTCGTCCTGGCTGCGCGAAGCGAATGGTCCGGCCAGCACGGCGCCAGCGCCGAGGTAGCGGCCGAAGCGCGCCACGTCCGGGTCGCCCACGCCGAGCTGCGCGAACAGCGACAGGCTGCGGTCGCTGTCGTGCGGATCGCGCGCGACGGTGCGGTCGGCAACCGCGTAGTAGCCGGTCGCACCGCGTTGCGTGGTGCGGCCGCCCGTCGGCATGAGGCGGTCGAAGGTGGTGGTGTAGTGCCAGGCGCCGATCGCCAGCTTGCCCTGGTACATCGGCAGCATGGCGTTGCGGCCGATGCGGAAGCGCGCGTCGGGCGCCGGGCGCGCGCCGGGGCGGTCGAGCAGTGCCAGCTCGGCCACGTACAGGCGGCCGTCACCGGCCTGGAAGGCACGCAGGGTGTCGTGTCCGCGGATCAGCGGCACGCCGTCGAGCACTGCCGCACGCAGCACTACGCCAGCCGCCGGCTTGTAGGCCACGCGCGCGCCGAGCGCGGTGCGCGGGAAGATCGAGGGGCCGTCGACGCCGGTCTGCGAGAACTCCGGCCCGATGCCGAACGAGCTGTTGAGGAACAGCCCGCCGGACTGGGTGCGGTCGAACTCGCTGTTGACGTCGTACTGGCCGGCCAGCAGCGAGACGTTGGCGTGGGCGAGGTTGTGCTCGATCCACGCCTCTTCCAGCTGCAGGTTCGGCGGCGCGGTGAGGTTGTTCACACCCATCGCGTCGCCGACGAAGGCATCGGGCTGGCCGCCGTGGATCCACAGCGCATCGACGTAGGCGTGGGTGTCGTGCCACCCGGCGGCGCGGTCCAGGTCCATCAGGCTGCGCAGGTGCAGGTTGCCGACGTAGGTGGATGAGCGCGCCACGCCGCCGTCGAGGTTGCCGATCGCAGCGCCGTCGTAGGTGAGCGTGGTGCGGGCCCAGCCGGTGTCGGCCGCGTGCGCGCTGGCCACAGCCAGTGCCAGCAGAAGCAGGGCGCCCGGGACGGAAGCGGAGCGGTGGTGCATGCACGGTGCCGCGCAGGGGGACGGACGCGAAGTATAGGCGCCCGGGTGCCGGCGCCGGGTTTGCCGGCCGGTAGCTGACCGGCGGTGTCTCGGCTGCGTCGGAGCAGGGGAGCGTTGAGGCATCATGCGCCGAGTGCCGTGCAAGGCGGCAAGCAAGACGAGATGGACGCGGCATGGGCTCGATCGAGCTGGTTCTGGCGATGCTGCTGGCGGTGGTCGCCAGCGGGTATCTGGTGCGGGTGCTGCCGTTTTCGCTGCCGCTCCCTCTGCTGCAGATCGGTCTGGGGGCGGTGATCGCCGGCGCGTTCAACCGTGGCGTCACGCTGGACCCGGACATCTTCTTCCTGCTGTTCCTGCCGCCGTTGCTGTTCCTCGACGGCTGGAGCATTCCCAAGAGTGGGCTGTTGCGCGACCGCCGGATCATCCTGCAGCTGGCGCTGGGGCTGGTGGTGTTCACCGTGGTCGGTGCGGGTTTCCTGATCCATTCGCTGATTCCCGCCATGCCGCTGGCGGTGGCGTTCGCGCTGGCGGCGATCGTGTCGCCGACGGACCCGGTCGCGGTCTCCTCGATCGCCACCCGCACGCCGATGCCCAAGCGGTTCCGGCATCTGCTGGAAGGCGAGTCGCTGCTCAACGATGCCTCCGGCCTGGTGTGCTTCCGCTTTGCCGTGGCCGCGGCGATGACCGGCAGCTTCTCGCTGCTGTCCGCGTCGCTGACCTTCCTCTGGCTGGCGCTGGCCGGCCTGGGCATCGGCGTCGGATTCACCCTGCTGGTGAGCATGGTGCAGCAGGGGCTGTCGCGCCGGTTCGGTCAGGAGAGCGGCTCGCCGATCCTGGTGAACCTGCTGATGCCGTTCGGCGCGTATCTGCTGGCAGAGAAGGCGCAGGCCTCGGGCATTCTCGCCGCAGTTGCCGCGGGGATCACCATGAGCTACGTGGAGCTCAGCGGCCGGGCGCTGGCGAGCACGCGGGTACAGCGGGCCGCCGTGTGGTCGACGGTGCAGTTCGCCCTCAATGGCGTGGTGTTCGTGCTGATGGGCGAGCAGTTGCCACGCATCCTGCATGGCGCGGTGCTCTCGGTGGCGCAGAGCGGACGCAGCAATCCCTGGTGGCTGCTGGTGTACGTGCTGGCGATCAACCTGGTGCTGGCCGTGCTGCGCTATGTCTGGGTGTGGGTGCTGATGCGGCTCAATCGACTGCTCGCGGCCCGCCGCGGCGAGCCGCGCAGCAAGCCGCACTGGCGGTTGGTGCTGGCGGCATCGCTGGCCGGCGTGCGTGGAGCGATCACCCTGGCGGGTGTGCTGACGTTGCCGTTCGCGCTTCCCGACGGTGCGCCGTTTCCGGCGCGCGACCTGGTCGTGTTCCTGGCGACGGCGGTGATCCTGGTGTCGTTGCTGATCGCCACGCTCGGCCTGCCGATGCTGCTGCGCGGGCTGGAAATGCCGCCGGAGACCGCCGAGGCCCGCGAGGAAAACCTGGCACGCCGCCGGGCCGCCGAGAGCGCGATCGCCGCCATCGAGAAGGAGCAGCAGTCGCTGCTGGCGCGGGCGACGCCGGACGATGCCGACATCTGCACGCATGCCGCGGCGCGGGTCATCGCGCTCTATCGGCATCGGCTGGACGACCGCAGCGGTAGCGGCAGCGAGGCCGTGCATCTGCGCAAGGCCGATGAGGCGGAGCGGACCCTGCGCCTGGCCGCGCTGCAGGCCGAGCGCTCGGAGATCTTCGACCTGGCCCGGCACCTGCGCATCTCCGACGACACCTCGCGCCGGCTGGTGCGGGAGATCGACCTGGCCGAGGCGAGATACCGCTGAAGAAGCCACCGGCGCTGCGGTCGCCGGGGAAGGGCGCGTTCAGGAGGCGGGCGCGTGGGGCTGGCAGCGGGCGTCCACCGACGCGGTGTCGGTGCGTACGCAGACCTGCACGGTGGCCGGCAGGCCGGTGACGTCCTGCGCGGTGCCGGCCGCCACGGCCAGCTGTTCCAGCGGCGTTTCGCGGCAGGCGTCCCGGCCCTGGCAGATCCTGGCGAACAGCGTGTAGTGGCAGCTGCCGCTGCGGCTGGCGCGACAGTCGAAGGTGGCGCGGCTGGCGACGATGTCGACCTGGCTGTCGATCAGGTCCACGCCGTTGGCGGTGACGTGCTGGGAGATGCTGCGCTGGGGATGGTCACAGCCGAGCACGCTGGCGGCGAAGGCGAGCAGGGCGACGAGGCGGTAGAGGATGTACATGGCGGTACTCCCGGTCCGGTCACATGGTCTTGAACAGCGGCATGAACGGCGCGCTGACGGTGAGCGTTTCCGGTCGCTGCTTCAGCCGCACGGTGCCGCGGCCGGTGTCGTCGCGCACGATCGAGGCGATCGCCTTGAGGTTGACGATGGTGGAGCGGTGGATCTGCTTGAACACGTTGGTGTCGAGCACCTCGAGCAGCTCGCGCAGCGAGGTGCGCAGCAGCGCCTCGCCGTCGGCGGTCATCGCTACGGTGTATTTGTGGTCGGCACGGAAATAGGCGACGTCGTCGACCATGATGAGCCGCGTCTCGCGGCCGGTGCTGGCGGTAATCCAGGTCAATGGCGGAGCCCTCGGTGTGGTGGCTGCGCCCTGCGCCAGGTCGCGCAGCAGCTGGCCGAGATGGGCCGGCAGCTGGCCGCTGGCCAGGCGGGAGCGGACGCGCTGCACGGTGGCGGCCAGGCGCTCGGGCGTCACCGGCTTGAGCAGGTAGTCGATGGCACCGCGCTCGAACGCGTCGATGGCGTACTGGTGGTAGGCAGTGGTGAAAACGATCTGCGTGCCGGGGCTGCAGGTGGCGGCCGCGGCGGCGACGTCCATGCCGGTGAGGCCCGGCATGCGGATGTCGAGGAAGGCGACCTCGGGCTGCTGTTCGGCGATGGCTTCCAGCGCGCTGGCGCCGTCCTCGCATTCGGCGACGATCGCCAGCTCCGGCCACGCCTGGCGAAGCAGGCGCACCAGCTCGCTGCGCAGCAGGACCTCGTCTTCGGCGATGACGGCGCGGGTCATGGCGTTGCCTTCGATGTGTGGGCCGGCGCTTCGACCACGGCCGGCACGGTGATGGTGGCGGCGACGCCCTCGGGCACGTTGGCCACCACCGCCAGCGAGGCGCGCTCGCCGTAGAGCAGGCGCAGCCGCTCGCGCACGTTCTTCAGGCCGATGCCGGTGCCGCCGGTGGCCACGCCGAAGCCCCGGCCGTTGTCGGCGACGGTGACCATCACGCGGTCCTCGTCGCGGCGGGCGAAGATCCATATCGTGCCGCCGCCGGGCTTGGGCTCCAGGCCGTGCTTGATGGCGTTCTCCACCAGGGTCTGCAGCATCATTGGCGGCATCGCGATGGCGCGCAGCGCATCGGGCACGTCCATCTCCATCGCCAGCCGCGCCCCCATGCGGATGCGGATGATCTCCAGGTAGGCGCGGGTGCGCTCCAGTTCGTCGCCGAGGGTGGACAGCGATTCGTCGGCGCTCGGCAGCGAGTGGCGCAGGTACTGGATGAGATGACCGAGCATGCGGTCGGCCTGGGCCGGCTCGCTGCGGGTGAGCAACTGCGCGCTGGCCAGCGTGTTGTAGAGGAAGTGCGGCTCCACCTGCGCGTGCAGCAGGTTGAGCCGGGCCACGGTGAGCTCCTTCTCGGTGGCGGTCTGCGCCGCGGCGCGCTGTTCCTGCTGGCGCCGCTCGGCGACGCGGCGGGCGATGGCGCGGGTGACCGCCTCGGCGTTTTCCAGGTTGGTGCCGTCGTCGACGCGGAACCAGTCGCTCCAGGCGGCTGCTTCGGGTTCGCAGATCAGGGTGACGCTGCCCGAACCGTTGGCCGGGGTGACCGTGGCGGTGATCTGGTTGCGCAGGCTGCCCATCCAGTTGGCCGGGTTGAGCCGCTGGACGGCGTGGCGGCCGTAGGGCTGCGGGCGGCGGATCTTGGCGCGGACCTGCAGGCTGTCGCGGGCGCTCTCCACCTCCTCGATGCGCGGCAGCTCGCGGATCGCCGCGTCGACCAGGTCGAACGCTTCGCCAGCCTCGAACGGGATCTCGATCTGCCGGCGTTGGCGGTTGGCCAGGGCGCTGGAGTCGATCTCGCCGGCGATCAGCCGCACCCGGCCCAGGTGCGAGAAGGCCCCGGTGATCACGAAGGCGAGGGTGATGAAGTACACCAGGGTGACCAGGTGGCCGTCGTGGTAGCCGGGCGTGGCGCTCCAGAACAGGCTGCCGACCAGGAACAGCGCCGACCAGGCCAAGGCGATGCGCAGGACGAAGGAGAGGCTCTTGAACATGGACGGGCCGTGGACGACTGCGATGGCGACAGAGCTTAGTCGCTCGGCTTCCGCCGGTTGCGCCGATTGCGACGAAACCCCGGCCTGGAGCGATGGAGGCCCGGCCGGGAGGCCCGAAGGCGAGACGGGCCATGGGCCGGTTCAAGAGCGCGGGTGCGTTGCCGTTATGCTTGCGGTAACTCCACCTCCCCTGGCCTCTCCCGGCGCTTAATGAACGGCAGTTTCCATCTCGTCCTGGCGCTGTTGGCTCCCCTGGTGGGCGCGACGACCACCTACCAAGCCCTGGATGTGGTGCCGCGCCTGGCCGCCTCGCGCGAGCGCTGGCAGCGCTCCACGTGGTACGTGGTCGGGGTGTGGATGATCGGCCTCGGCGTGTGGTCGCAGCATTTCGTCGGGGTGTTGGCGCGCGTGCCGCAGCTGCGCGAAGGCCTCGATCCGCTGCTGTGCATCGCGTCGGGGCTGCTTGCGCTGCTGGTGGCCTATGTGGTGCTGGCGGTGACCAATGTGCCCGTGCTGACGCGTGCGCGGATGTTCGGCGGCGGCATCATGCTGGCCAGCTGCGTGCTGCCGATGCATCTGTTGATGGTGGCCGCGCTGCACCTGCCGGCGGTGCGGGTGGGCGTGGGACAGCCCCTCTGGCTCTGGCTCATCGTGGCCTCGCTGGTCTGCGCGGCGGTGCTGCGCCTGTTGCACGCATTCCGCGCCCGCCACAATCGCACCCTGCGGCGGCGCGTTCCCGTGGCCCTGGGCGTTGCACTGATCCTGGGGGCCGTGCTGCACCTGGCGATGCGCGTATCCGGGGAACGTTTCCCGGCCGGCGACGCCGGCGATGCGGCGGCGGTGATCTGGGTGGGCGTGATGATCGGCGTGATCGCGCTGGTGTCGATGGGGTCGGCGATCGGCCTGTCCGAATGGGTGACCCGGCTGTATCAGCGCACCCGCAGCCTGGCCGGCTCGCTTGACGACCTGCACGACCGCCTGCGCTACCTGGCGACCCATGACGCGCTGACCGGCCTGCCGAACCGCGCGACCCTGGTCGAACGGCTGGAGCGCGCGCTGGACGGCGCCCGCGACGGCCGCGGCTACGTGGCCGTGCTCTACATCGACCTGGACGGTTTCAAGAACATCAACGAGTCGCTCGGCCACACCGCAGGCGACCAGGTGCTGTGTGCAGTGGCCGAGCGGCTGGCCTCGCACCTGCGCTACGAGAGCGTCGGTCGCGTCGGCGGCGACGAGTTCGTCGCCGTGCTCGAGCGGATGCGCACTCAGGACTCGGCCCATCGCATCGTCGAGCGCCTGCTCGACACCATGCAGCAGCCGTTCGTGATCGGCACCACCACGCTGTGCGCCACGCCCAGCGTCGGCATCGCCTATTTCCCGCAGGACGGCGACACCGCCGAGACGCTGATCGCGCACGCGGACGTGGCGATGGCCGCGGCCAAGCAGGCCGGCCGCAATGGCTACAGCATCTACGACACCAGCATGCGCCGGCTCGCCGAGCGCGCGCTGGCGATCCAGCGTGGCCTGCTTTCGGCGATCGAGGACGGCAGCCTGTCGCTGCACTTCCAGTCCAAGCACGACAGCGCCACCGGCGCCATCGTCGGTGCCGAGGCGCTGGCGCGGTGGACGCATCCCGAGCTGGGCGAAGTGCCGCCGATGGAATTCATCGCGGTGGCCGAGCGCAGTGGCCAGATCGGCCGCATCGGCGAGTGGGTGATCCGCGAGGCCTGTCGGCAGATCGCCACCTGGCGCCGCTGCGGCCTGCCACCGCTGCGCATCGCGATCAATCTGTCGCCGTTGCAGCTCAACCAGCCCGGGCTGGTGGACACCGCCGCGCGCATCGCCGCGGAGGCAGGGGTGGATCCCGGCCTGGTCCTGTTCGAGGTGACCGAAAGCATCGCGATGGAGCACGCCGAGCGCACCCGCCTGATGCTGCGCGACTTCCGCGCGCACGGTTTCGAGTTCGCCATCGACGACTTCGGCACGGGTTATTCCAGTCTGGCCTACCTGCAGAAGTTCCAGGTGCGCCAGCTGAAGGTCGACCGCTTCTTCGTGCAGGCGCTGGACGAGGGCGGGCCGGAGGCGCGCGCGATCATCGCCGCGATCATCGACCTGGCCCACACCCTGGCGATCGAAGTGGTCGCCGAGGGCGTGGAGACCCAGCTGCAGGCCAGCGTGCTGCGCACGCTCGGCTGCGACCAGTTGCAGGGCTACCACTTCTCCCGCCCGCTGCCGCCGGAGGAGTTCGAGCGGCACTGCCGCGCGCTGCCGGCGCTGGCGCCGGCCTGACCGGCAAGAAAAAGCCCCGCCGGAGCGGGGCTTGTTTCCATCCGGCCATCCGGGCGGATGCTTACATCACGTTCGGCTCGCTGAACGCCTCGATCTCGCCCTTGAAGGCTTCGACCGGGATGCACGAGCACATGATGTTCTTGTCGCCGTAGACGTTGTCGACGCGGGCCACCGGCGACCAGTACTTCTGCAGCTTGAGGCTGGGCAGCGGGAAGGCGGCCAGCTCGCGCGGGTAGGCGTGGGTCCACTCGCTGCCGGTCACCATGGTGGCGGTGTGCGGGGCGTGCTTGAGCGGGTTGTCCTCGCGGTCCAGGCGGCCGTCCTCGACCGCGCGGATCTCCTCGCGGATCTGGATCATCGCGTCGATGAAGCGGTCCAGCTCGTACTGGCTCTCGCTTTCGGTCGGCTCGACCATCAGCGTGCCGGCCACCGGGAAGCTCAGCGTCGGGGCGTGGAAGCCGAAGTCGATCAGGCGCTTGGCGACGTCCTCGGCACCGATGCCGGTGGCGTCCTTGAGCGGGCGCAGGTCGAGGATGCACTCGTGCGCCACCAGGCCGTTGCGGCCGGTGTACAGCGTCTTGTAGTGCGGCGCGAGGCGCTTGGCGACGTAGTTGGCGTTGAGCAGGGCCACCTGGGTGGCGCGGCGCAGGCCCTCGGCGCCCATCATGGCGATGTACATCCAGCTGATCGGCAGGATGCTGGCCGAGCCGAAGCTGGCGGCCGAGACCATGCCGACATCGCCTTCGCCGCCGAACGTCTTGGGCAGGAACGGCGCCAGGTGCGACTTCACCGCGCACGGGCCGACGCCCGGGCCGCCGCCGCCGTGCGGGATGCAGAAGGTCTTGTGCAGGTTGAGGTGGCTGACGTCCGAGCCCCACTTGCCGGGCTTGGCGATGCCGACCAGCGCGTTCATGTTGGCGCCGTCGGTATACACCTGGCCGCCGTGCGCGTGGATGATCTCGCAGATCTGCACGATCTCTTCCTCGAACACGCCGTGCGTGGACGGGTAGGTGACCATCAGCGCGGCGAGGCGCTCGGAGTACTTCTCGGCCTTGGCGCGCAGGTCGTCGAGGTCGACGTTGCCGTTGGCGTCGCAGGCGGTGACCACCACCTGCATGCCGCACATCTGCGCGCTGGCCGGGTTGGTGCCGTGGGCGGACTCGGGGATCAGGCAGATGTCGCGATGACCTTCGCCGCGCGAGCGGTGGTAGGCGCGGATCGCCAACAGGCCGGCGTACTCGCCCTGCGCGCCGGAGTTCGGCTGCAGGCTGACCGCGTCGTAGCCGGTGCACTCGACCAGCATCGCTTCCAGCCCGTCGATCAGTTCCTTGTAGCCCGCGGCCTGCTCGGCCGGTGCCAGCGGGTGGATGTTGGCGAACTCGGGCCAGGTCACCGGGATCATCTCGGCGGTGGCGTTGAGCTTCATGGTGCACGAGCCGAGCGGGATCATGCTGCGGTCCAGCGCCAGGTCCTTGTCGGCCAGGCCGCGCAGGTAGCGCAGCAGCTCGGTCTCGCTGTGGTAGGTGTTGAACACCGGGTGGGTCATGAACGCACTGCTGCGCACCAGCGAGGCCGGCAGGGCGTCGGCGGTGGCGGCATCGAGCGCGTCGATGTCCTCGATCTCGGCGCCGAACAGGCCGGCCAGCGCGATGACGTCGGCGCGGGTGGTGGTCTCGTCCAGGCTGATGCCGACGCTGGTGCCGTGGATCACGCGCAGGTTGATCTGCTGGGCGGCGGCGCGGGCGTGCACCGCATCGGCGTCCACGCCGGTGATGTACAGCGTGTCGAAGAAGCCGTCGGCCACGGTCACGCCGGCCTTGCGCAGCGCGGTGGCGAGGATCGCGGCGAGGCGATGGGTGCGGCGGGCGATGCGCTTGAGGCCATCCGGGCCGTGGTAGACGGCGTACATCGCTGCCATCACCGCCAGCAGCACCTGCGCGGTGCAGATGTTCGAGGTGGCCTTCTCGCGGCGGATGTGCTGCTCGCGGGTCTGCAGGGTCAGGCGGTAGGCCTTGTTGCCCTCGGCGTCGACCGAGACGCCGATCAGGCGGCCCGGCATCGAGCGCTTGTAGGCGTCGCGGCAGGCCATGAAGGCGGCGTGCGGGCCGCCGAAGCCAAACGGCACGCCGAAGCGCTGGGTGTTGCCGATGACGATGTCCGCGCCCCATTCGCCCGGCGCCTTGAGCAGGGTCAGCGCGAGCAGGTCGGCGGCGACCGCCACCAGCGCGCCGCGCGCATGCACGGCCTCGACCAGCGCGGCGTAGTCGTGCGCCTGGCCGAAGGTGTCCGGGTACTGCAGCAGCACGCCGAAGCTGTCGGCGCCGGCGGCCTCGGCGTCGTCGCCGACGAGGATCTCCAGGCCCATCGCCTCGGCGCGGGTGCGCAGCACTTCCAGCGTCTGCGGATGCACGCCGCGGGAGACGAAGAAGGTGTTCGACTTGCTCTTGCCCGAGCGCTTGGCCAGGGTCATCGCCTCGGCGGCGGCGGTGCCTTCGTCCAGCAGCGAGGCGTTGGCGATGTCCATGGCGGTAAGGTCGGCCACCATGGTCTGGAAGTTGATCAGCGCCTCCATGCGGCCCTGCGAGATCTCCGCCTGGTACGGCGTGTAGGCGGTGTACCAGGCCGGGTTCTCCAGCACGTTGCGCAGGATGACGTTCGGCGTGTGGGTGCCGTAGTAGCCCTGGCCGATGAAGCTCCTGAAGACGCGGTTCTTCGAGGCGACGGCGCGGATCCGGGCGAGCGCCTCCACCTCGGTCAGCGGCGCGGGCAGCGCCAGCGGGGCGGGCGACTTGATCGAGGCGGGCACGATCGCGTCGGTCATCGCCTCCAGCGAGGGCTGGCCGATGGCGGCGAGCATGTGGGCGATCTCGGCGTCGTTCGGGCCGATGTGACGCTCGATGAAGGCACCGTGGTGCTCGAGCTCGCGCAACGAGGGGGAGGAGGACTGGCTCATGTCTGGGGCATCCGAAAACTAGCGTGCCGTGCCGCACGCGGGGCGCCCCTCTGTCCTTTTGCCTGAGAGTTTGGAGGCGGGCGATGCACTGCCTCACCTGGTGCCCCTTCGGCGCCGGATTCAACCGGTCTCTCCAGAGTGTTTGCGCGCGGTGGTTACGGGGCCTGAGCGATTACGGGCGTTGCGCCTTCGGCAGCGACGTGGCGATGAACGGCCCGACGCTTCTCCCACCGTGCGTTTACCCGGTTGATTATACAGGGCCATCGGGCCACGGTCAGCGGCGTCGAAACACGCTGCATGGATCGCCCTGGATCAGCGGACATGCCGTATGCCGGATGCAGGTCGCTGATTCGGCGGGGAAAAATCATCCACGGTGACGCGCTGGCAATGTCGTAGCCTGGGGGTGGCTGGTGTCGGCGCAACGTTCCGGTGGTGCAAGGTCGTAGTATCTTACGAGGTTCGTGGCGACTGTCCGGAGGACGTCTGCCGGAATCGGCGTGGCAGGGAGGGCCGGGAGGTGCCGGCTCCGGGCACGCCGATGCGACTCGTCGAGCGTGTTCTGCGGTGGCGTTTGCGCTTTGCCGGTCCCCGCATGCGGGACCGGTAGCAGAACCGGAGTAGGGAGCGTGCCTGATCCCGTACCCAGCGCCGATACGGTTGACGCCGAGTCCGTCCTGGCGCAGCTGCAGCGCATTCTCGCCAGCGAGGCGTTTGCCCGGGCGCCGATCATGCGCCGGCTGCTCGGCTTCGTGGTCGAGCGGGCCGTGGGCGAGGCCACCGCACCGCTGAAGGAATACACGATCGGCGTGGAAGTGTTCCGGCGTGGCCCCGAGTTCGATCCGCGGGTGGATACGATCGTGCGCGTACATGCGCGGCGCCTGCGGAACCACCTGGCGAAGTATTACGCTGGGCCGGGGCGTGCCGATCCAGTCGTCATCACCATCCCGAAGGGCCATTACCGGGCCGAGATTGCCCCGCGACGCTGCAACGATCTGGCGGCCTCGCCCACCGTCGATGCGGTGTCGCGACGTCCACCTGAGGCGGGCGGTCAGCGACTGGCGTTTCGAGGCTGTGGCATCCCCGCACCGCGCACGCCGTTGGTCGGGCGCGGCGCCGATGTGGAGGCGCTCACCGGAATGCTCGCTGCGGACGTCGGTGCGCGACTGGTGACGCTTACGGGCACGGCCGGTAGCGGCAAGACCCGCCTGGCGATAGAAATCGGGATGCGGTGGCAGTCCATGCACCCGGGCGGCGTGATGTTCGTCGGGCTGGCGAGCGTCACCGACGCGCAGATACTCCAGCTGGCGCTTCTGCGCGCATTTGGCCTGCGCGTGACCGACGAATGCCGGCCGCTGGAGACCCTCTGTCGGCATCTGCACAGGCTCGAGTGCGCACCGCTGCTGATTCTCGACAACTTCGAACAACTCGCCGATGCGGCTCCGGTGGTCGGCGCGCTGCTCGACGCCAGTCCTTCGCTCAAGGCCTTGGTCACCAGCCGGGTGGCACTGCATCTCTATGGCGAGCACGAATACCCGGTCGCTCCGCTGGCCCTTCCCGATGACGACAGGATGCCGCCGGAGGCACTGCGCCAAGTCCCGGCGATCGACCTCTTCGTTCAGCGCGTCGCGGCCGTGCATGCTGGGTTCGCGTTGACCGCCGGAAACGCCCGGGCGGTCGCGCAAATCTGCCGACGCTTCGACGGCCTGCCGCTCGGCATCGAGTTGGCGGCAGCACAATGCCGGTTGCTGGCTCCGGAGCAATGGCTTGAGCGTCTGCCTGAGCGGCTGGAAGTGTCCGCCGGCAATGTGGCGGACGTCTGCGAGCGACAGCGCACCCTCGGCCAGGCGATCGCCTGGAGTCATGATCTGTTGTCAGAACCTTTGCAGCGGCTGTTCCGACGGGTGTCGGTATTCGCCGGCGGCTTCACGCTGGCCGCCGCCGAAGCGGTTGCCGCCGGTGCGACTCCTGGGTCTGTACCGGATATCCACGAAGGGCTGGTCCGGTTGCTGGACAACCATTTGCTGCAGCAGGGCGGCGACGCCGCTGAGCCGCGCTACATCATGCTGGAGACGATCCGCGACTATGCACGGCAACAACTGGTCGCCAGCGGCGAGGCAGGCCGGGTGTACCGCGCCCACGCGGCGCATTTTCTGGAGCTGGCCGAGCAGGGGAGCAAATGTCCCGGTCTGGAGTACGAGCGCTGGCTGGATCGTTGCGACCACGAGCAACACAATTTCCGCGATGCGCTGGATGGCCTGGTCGAGCGGAACGAAATCGACGTTGCCCTGCGCTTGGTGTGTGCCTTGTTCGGGTACTGGGAGCGACGCGAGCGGGTCGCGTTGGCGCATCGTGCCGTCGAACAGGTGCTCGGTCGGCTCGATCCGATGACCGAACCTGTGCCGTGGGCGAGACTGGCCGGCCTGGCCGCCACCGTCGAGAGCGCCATGGGCATGCACGAGGCTGCATTGGCCCATGTTCGCCGCGGACTGGCCATGGCACGGGCCTGCGGCGCTCGCGCCGTGGAGCTGTCAAGTCTCGGGGTCCTGGCCGCTGCGCAGCTCGCAGCGGGGGATCAAGCCGATGGCCTGGCGACGTACCGGGAGGCTCTGGACCTTTGTGAGGCCGCAGGGCTGGCCTGTGAGGCGGCGGGGTTATACAGGGATCTTGCGCTCGCGCTGCAGATGTGCGGCGAGTTCGACGCTGCGGAGCAGTTGCTGGAGCGCGCGCTGGCGTCGTTCCGTCGCCTGCGTGCGCCGAGGGAGGTCGCCTGGTGTCTGCACGGCCTGGCAGAGGTGGCGATGGCAGGCGACCGGTATGCGCTGGCCGAGCGTCGCGTTCGACAGGCCGTGCGTCGTTTCCTCCAGCTTGAGGATTGCCCTGGCGCAGCCCTGGCCCTCGTCGATCTGGGGTGGTTGGCGTTGCGACGGGGGGATACAACGGCTGCCACGACCCGGTTCGCCTCGGCACTGGAGCTTCACGTATGCCATGGCCCGCTGGGCAGCCTGGCCAGCCTTCTGGAAGGGTGTGCTGCACTGGAGGTGGCCAGGCAGGACTTCGCGCAGGCGCTGGTTCTGGCTGGCGCCGCGGCGAGCGCGCGTTCGGGCTGCCGCATCGCGGCGGCGCCGCATCGGCATGCTCGATTCGAGCAGGCCATACAGGTCGCGCAAGGCGCCGTGTCCGCCACGCAGGCTGTCTCCTGCCATCACCGCGGGATGTCGATGAGCGCCCCCGAGGCGATTGACTGCGTCCGCCGGAGCCTGGAGAAGGGCGCGCCGGTCACCCGGTGAGGCCGCCAGGGGCACCCGCCCGGCAGGCGTGCGATCGCACATGTCACGGTGAAACCAATGGCTGTCACTGCGCTCGGGCGCGGCGATAGCGCAGGCTGCGCAAGCAGGAGCTTGCCGAAGCCGCATCGCCGGGATGCGGCGGGCCTGCCTGCACCTGGGAGAGCGAGATGAAAAACCTACAGCGCGTGTTTGGCCTGTGCATCGCCGCCGGAATCGCCTGGCCGGCGGTGTCCTACGCCGCGGGTCCGCGGGAAATGAGCACGATCGAGCTGCTCGCGCGGGCCAGCGGCCTGACCGAGCGTCAGGTGCAGATGGTGCTGGGCAACCGCACCGCGTTCGCAGAGTACCGCGCCAACTATGACGCCGTGGACCGACGGTTCCAGACCGCCGTTGGGCCGCAGTTGTATCGCCACCTGAAGAGCGACGCGCCTCTGACGCGCCAGCAGATCGAGAGCCTGGTCGCGATGATGCAGGCAAGAGACGACGAGGCGCAGGCGTTGGCCAGCCGTTGATTATCCAAAGTCAGGCGCAACTCATGAATGGCGCCGCGCAGGCCGAGGCGTGCGCGATCCTGGCGGTGGCTCCGCGCCGATGACTCCTGCGGTGCTGCCGCCCCGGTCGCGTCGTCGTGCTGCATGTTGCGGGTATCCTCGTTCTTCCCCGCGACGAGGCGCTTCATGTTTCGGATTCGAATCGGCGAAATCGACCACGTGGTGCTGCGCGTGACCGACATGGACGCGATGCTGCACTTCTACTGCGAGGTGCTTGGCTGCCGCGTCGAGCGGCGGCAGGACGACATCGGGCTGGTGCAGCTGCGCGCCGGTGCCTCGCTGATCGACCTGGTCGGCGTGGACGGGAAGATCGGTCGGCTGGGCGGTGCGGGCCCGGGGGCCGAGGGGCGCAACATGGACCACTTCTGCCTACGCGTGGAGGATTACGACGAGGCGGCGATCCTGGCCCTCCTGCGCGCCCACGGTGTGCGCATCGGCGACCTCGGCATGCGTTACGGCGCGAGAGGGGAAGGACCCTCGATCTACTGTTTCGATCCCGAGGGCAACATGGTCGAGCTGAAGGGCCCGCCCCATCCAGGCTGAAGCGGGCTCCTACCGATCTGCGAGGGGCTCAGGCCAGCGCGGCGGCCAAGGCGTGGCAGTCGGCGAAGTGCCAGTCGGCCAGCTCCGGCCAGCGGTTGTCCGGCAGGTTCACCAGCACGGAGCGGGCGCCGGCAGCGCGGGCGCTGGCCAGGTCGTAGGCATAGTCGCCGACCATCGCCAGCCGGGCCGGATCGACCGACCAGCGGGCGGCGATGTGGTGCAGCCCGGCCGGATCGGGTTTGGGGGCCGCGTCCTCGCGACCGAGCACGTCGGCCGGGTCGAAACAATCGGCCAGGCCGATCGCCTCCAGCGACAGCAGCGCCAGCTCACGCAGGTTGCGGGTGAGGATGCCGAGTCGGCAGCCACGTGCAGCCAGTGTGCGCACCAGCGGCACGGCGCCTTCGGCCGGACGCGAGGCATGCGCCAGCTCACGCTCGTGTTCCAGCAGCCAGGCGCGCTTGGCATCAGCCTCCCGCGCTGGCAGGGCGGCGATGTGGGCGAGGATGTCCTCGTCGTCGCGGATCGCCAGCGCGCGGCGGATGGCGGCGAAGTCGTGCACGGCGATCGTCAGTGTGCCGTCCAGGTCGAACACCCAGTGGCGGTGCGAGGCCAGAGCGTGGTGCGTGGTCGTCATCGACGGATCACCCTCGGCGGCGCGTATGAACCGCAGAAACGACAAAGCCCGCATCGCTGCGGGCTTCGTCTACAATTGGTGCCCAGGAGAGGACTCGAACCTCCACGGTTTTACCCGCTAGTACCTGAAACTAGTGCGTCTACCAATTCCGCCACCTGGGCAGGTGGGCCGCGTAACCGTTTGGGCTGCGCGAGCCGCGTAGATTAGGCATCTCCCCCAGGGTTGTCAACAATGCGTCGACAAAAAATTTCCCCTGCTTCCGGACGATTTCCGTTCCGGAGGCCTTCAACCAAGGTAACTGAGTGACCCAGAAGAAAAACACGCGTGGCGGCAAGCGCCGCGCATCCGCTTCCTCCCGCGACGACGCGCCGCTGCAGCCGTCGCGCAAGCCACGCTCCAACGGCGGTGCGCCGCGCAAGGGCTCCGGCACGATCCGCGATCCGCAGGCCGAGCGCGAGGCACAGCGCTACGAGCGCCCGATTGCCAGCCGCGAGGCGATCCTGGCGATGCTGGCCGACCGCGGCGAATGGCTGAGCGAGGCGCGCATCGCCGAAGCGCTGCAGCTCGATCACCCCACCGACCTGATGGCGTTGCGCAAGCGGCTCGGCGCGATGGTGCGCGACGGCCAGCTGCTGCAAGGCCGCCGCGGCGATTACGCCCCGGCACAGAAGCTGGACCTGATTCCGGGTCTGGTGATCGCCAACGCCGAGGGCTACGGCTTCCTGCGTCCCGACGAGGGCGGTGACGACCTCTATCTGTCGCCGCAGCAGATGCGCTCGGTGATGCACGGCGACCGTGTGCTGGCCAGCGTGGTCGGCCTGGATCGCCGCGGCCGTCGCCAGGGTGCGATCGTCGAGGTGCTGCAGCGGCGTTCGCCGCGACTGGTCGGCCGCGTGATGGTGGAGAACGGCGTCACCCTGGTGGCGCCGGACGACCGTCGCCTGCTGCAGGACATCCTGATCACCCCGGGCAAGGAGATGGGCGCACGCAACGGGCAGATCGTGGTGGTGGAGATCACCGATCCGCCGACCGCGCAGCGCCTGCCGCTGGGCGAGATCCGCTCGGTGCTGGGCGAGCGCCTGCAGCCTTCGCTACTGGTGGAGATGGCGATCGCCAGCTACGACCTGCCGCGCGAATGGTCGCCGCAGGTGCTGCGCGATGCCGCCGAGGTGGAGCCGGAGGTCACCGCCGCCGAGCGCGACGGGCGAATCGACCTGCGCAAGCTGCCGCTGGTGACCATCGACGGCGCCGATGCGCGCGATTTCGACGACGCGGTGTACGCCGAGCCGAAGCGTGGTGGCGGCTGGCGGCTGATCGTGGCGATCGCCGACGTGTCGCACTACGTCAAGCCCGGCACCGCGCTGGACACCGAGGCGCAGGAACGCAGCACGTCCACCTACTTCCCCGGCTTCGTCGTGCCGATGCTTCCGGAGACGCTCTCCAACGGCATCTGTTCGCTCAACCCGAAGGTCGAGCGGCTGTGCATGGTCTGCGACATGCAGGTCAGTGCCGAAGGCGAGGTCACCCGATCGAAGTTCTATGACGCGGTGATGCGGTCGCATGCCCGCCTGACCTACGACAAGGTGTGGCAGGTGGTCGGTCTGAACGATCCGGAGGCACGCCAGGAAGTGGCCGACGTGCTGCCGCAGCTGGAACACTTGCATGCGCTGTACCAGGCGATGGCCGCGCAGCGCCTGGGTCGGGGCGCGATCGACTTCGAGACGCCGGAGGTGAAGTTCCGCCTCGACCAGCGTGGCGAGGTCGAGACGATGGGCGCGATCGAGCGCAACGACGCGCACAAGTTGATCGAGGAATGCATGATCGCGGCGAACGTGCAGGCCGCCCTGTTCCTGGAAAAGAAGAAGGTGCCGGCGCTGTTCCGTGCGCACGAGCCGCCGCCGGCGGAGAAGTACGAGGACCTGCAGCAGTTCCTGCGCGAGTTCAAGCTTGGCCTGCCGTCGCTGGCCGAGGTCACCCCCGGCGACTTCGCCGAGCTGCTCAGGCTGGTGCGCGAACGGCCGGAGCGCGAGCTGATCCAGTCGGTGCTGTTGCGTGCGCAGAGCATGGCGGCCTACCAGCCGGACAACCGCGGCCACTTCGGCCTGGCGCTGTCGGCCTACGCGCACTTCACCTCACCGATCCGTCGCTACCCCGACCTGCTGGTGCATCGCGCGATCCGCTTTGCGCTGGGTGGCGGCAAGGTGGCCAAGTACGTCTACACGCCGGCGGAGATGGGCTCGCTGGCGGTGCACTGTTCGCAGCGCGAGCGCCGGGCAGAGGAAGCCGAGCGCGACGTCGACGAGCGCTTCAAGTGCGCCTGGATGAGCAAGCACGTCGGCAGCGAGTTCGACGGCGTGGTCACCGGCGTCACCTCGTTCGGCCTGTTCGTGGAGCTGGACGAGTCCAAGGTGTCGGGCCTGGTGCACATCAGCCAGTTGGCCAACGACTATTACCACTTCGATCCGCAGCGCAAGCTGCTCAAGGGCGAGAAGTCCGGCGAGCAGTTCCGCCTGGGCGACCACGTGCGCGTGCAGGTGCTGCGCGCCAGCCTGGAGGACCGCAAGATCGATTTCCGGCTGGTGCCGCGGAAGGCTCGTGGCGTGCCACCGCCACATACGGCCAAGGCGTACGACTATGCGGCTGGCGGCGAGCGCTACTCGTTGCCCAAGGCGGTGGCACCGAAGGCCGCCACCGCCCGGGCGGAAAAGGCACCGGGCATGTTCGGTCGCGCGGCCAAGGCGATCGGCCGGGCATTCGGGCGAGGCGAGGGCGGGGTGTCGGCGCCGGCAGCGGCGCGCGATAATCCGCCGCCCCGCGCATACGCCAAGGAAACCCCGGCGTTGCCGGCCCTGCCTGCGGTGCCGTCGTCCGGCGGCAAGCCGAAGGGGAAGGCTCCGGCGAAGGCCGTGGCGAAGAAGACGGCTGCGAAGGCGGCCACCCGCTACGCGGACAAGCCCAAGCCGTCCGGCCGCGGCGGGCGTCCCACCCGATCGAAAGGCAAGTAAGTAGATGAGCGAAAGCTGGATCGTCGGCATCAACCCGGTGGAAGGTGCCCTCAGCAACGATGCCGGGCAGGTGCGTGAGCTGCTGGTCGAGCAGGGCCAGCGCAATGCGCGCGTGCAGGCGCTGGCCGAGCGGGCCAAGGCGCTGAAGATTCCCGTGCATCACCGGCCGCGCGAGCAGCTGGACAAGCTGTCCGGCGAGGCGCGCCACCAGGGCGTGGTGGCCCTTTACGAGCCGCCGCCGATGGCGCACGAGGGCGACCTGCCGGCGCTGCTCGAACGCGACGGCAGCGACACGCTGGTGCTGGTGCTCGACGGCGTGACCGACCCGCACAACCTCGGCGCCTGCCTGCGCAGCGCCGCGGCGGCCAGGGTGACCGCGGTGATCGTGCCGAAGGATCGCGCGGTGGGCCTGACCCCGGTGGTTCGCCGGGCGTCGGCCGGCGGCGCCGACCGCGTGCCGCTGATCGCGGTGACCAACCTCGCGCGCACCTTGCGCGAGCTGAAGGACTCCGGCGTGTGGATCACCGGCATGGCCGGCGACACCGATGACTCGATCTACGGCATCGACCTGACCGGACCGGTGGCGCTGGTGCTGGGCAGCGAGGGCGAGGGCATGCGCCGGCTGACCCGCGAGCTGTGCGATTTCGTGGCGAAGATCCCGATGCCCGGCACGATGGAGAGCCTCAACGTCTCCGTCGCCACCGGCGTGGTGCTGTTCGAAGCCTTGCGGCAGCGGAGCGCGAAACGATGAACTTCACCTGGCATGACTGGACGGGTTACCTGGGCGTGGCGCTGGTGCTGCTGGCGTACTTCCTGCTCCAGGCCCACAAGCTGCGCGGGCAGGGGCTGGTCTACCAGCTGATGAACGTGGTGGGCGCGGTCGGTGTGCTGCTGTCGCTGGTGTTCGGCGGCTCGCCGATGAACTGGCCGGCCTTCCTGATGCAGGTGGCCTGGATCGCGATCGGCGTGTTCGGCATGGTGCGCGGCGCCACGCTGCGCCGCGAGGCACGCGGTCGCGGCAACCCCGCAGCCTGAAGGTGGCACAAACGCGGACGCCCGCCGGCTCGCGCCGGCGGGCGTCCCTGTTTACGGGTCGCCGTTGGCTTACTCGCCGAGCTTGGTCAGCTCCGGGCTGGAGGTGAAGTCGCGCTTCACGCGCTGCTTGTCCAGCGTCTCGCCGTGTACCTGGAACCAGATGCTCTCGGCGATGTTGGTGGCGTGGTCGCCGATGCGCTCGATGTTCTTGGCCATGAACAGCAGGTGCGTGCATGGCGTGATGTTGCGCGGGTCTTCCATCATGTAGGTGAGCAGCTGGCGGAAGTAGCCGGTGTAGGCCTCGTCCAGCTCGGCGTCGCTCTTCCACACCTGGTAGGCGTGCTCGGCATCCTGGTCGCGGTAGGCCACCAGCACCTCGCGCACCTCGGCGGCGGCCAGCTTGGCCAGGTAGTCCAGGCCCTTGGTCGGCGAGATCGGGGCGACCATCGACAGCGGGATCGAGCGCTTGGCCACGTTGGCGGCGTAGTCGCCGATGCGTTCGATGTCCGCGGCGATGCGCAGGGCGGCGAACACGTTGCGCAGGTCGCCGGCCATCGGCGCACGCAGTGCCAGCAGGCGCACCACGTCGTGGCTGATTTCCTGCTCGAGCTGGTCGATCGCGTCGTCGTTGGCCACCACGCGCTGCGCGGCGCGCTCGTCGCGGCGGGCGATCACGTCGATCGCCGACTCCAGCTGGGTCACCGACAGCTCGCCCATGCGCACGATCTCGCCGGTGAGGCGGGCCAGTTCGCTGTCGTAGCTCTTGATGATGTGCTCGCTGCCGCTGCTCATGTCGATACCTGCCTGTCTGGGATGCGTGGAACGGGTGGAACGCGGGGACGGCTCAGCCGGATCAGCCGAAGCGGCCGGTGATGTAGTCCTCGGTCTGCTTCTTGCTCGGCTTGGTGAAGATCTTCTCGGTGCCGTCGAATTCGATCAGCTCGCCCATGTACATGAACGCGGTGAGGTCCGAGCAGCGCGCCGCCTGCTGCATGTTGTGGGTGACGATGACGATGGTGAACTGGCTCTTGAGCTCCTCCACCAGCTGCTCGATGCGGCCGGTGGCGATCGGATCGAGCGCCGAGGTCGGCTCGTCGAGCAGCAGCACCTCGGGCCGGAGCGCGATCGCGCGGGCAATGCACAGGCGCTGCTGCTGGCCGCCGGACAGGCCGAGTGCGTTCTGCTTGAGCTTGTCCTTCACCTCGTCCCACAGCGCGGCGTCGCGCAGGGCCTTCTCCACGCGCACTTCCATGTCGGCGCGGGAGAGCTTCTCGTGGTGGCGGATGCCGTAGGCGACGTTCTCGAAGATCGTCATCGGGAACGGCACCGGCTTCTGGAACACCATGCCGACCTTGCTGCGCAGGCGGTTCATCGAATAGCCCGGGGCGAGCACGTTCTCGCCGTCCAGGATCACTTCGCCACGCGCTTCCAGCTTCGGGTAGATCGCGTAGATGCGGTTGAAGATGCGCAGCAGGGTGGACTTGCCGCAGCCGGACGGGCCGATGATGGCCGTGACCTTCTTCTCCGGGATTGCCATGCTGATGCCTTTCAGCGCATGGAACCCGTTGTAGTAGAAATGCAGGTCGTTGACCTGGATCTTGGTGGGCGCGACGGCCCCGGGGCTGGCCGCGGGCTGCGGGTGGAGGCCGGCGGCGGCGGACTCAGTCATGGGACACCTTGTTGCGGGAAAGGACCAGGCGGGAAGCGAGGCTGAGCAGCAGCACGAACATCGTCACCACGAAGGCGCCGGCCCAGGCCAGCGCGTGCATCGCGTCACCCGGGTCGTTCGCGTACTGGTAGATGATCTGCGGCAGGCTGGCCATCTTGCTCATCGGGCTCAGCACCATGAAGTTGTTGCCGAAGGCGGTGAACAGCAGCGGCGCGGTTTCGCCGCTGATGCGCGCCAGCGCCAGCAGCACGCCGGTGATGATGCCCGAACGCGCCGCCCGGATCAGGATCTGCAGGGTCAGCTTCCACTGCGGCACGCCCAGCGACAGCGCCGCCTCGCGCAGGGTGGAGGGCACCAGGCGCAGCATCTCGTCGGTGGTGCGCACGATCACCGGCAGGGCGATCAGCGCCAGGGCCACGCCGCCGGCGAAGCCGGAGAAGGTGGTGTTGCCGTCGGTCAGCGCGGTGCTCGGCAGCACCACGATGGTGTAGACGAACAGGCCCATCACGATCGACGGTGCCGACAGCAGGATGTCGTTGAGGAAGCGGATCGTCTCGCCCAGCTTGGTGCGGTTGGCGTACTCGGCCAGCCAGGTGCCCGCCAGCACGCCGATCGGCGTGGCGATGGCGATGCCGATGAAGTTGATGATCAGGCTGCCGACCATGGCGTTGGCCAGGCCGCCATCGGCGCCGTAGGCGGTGATCTTGGTGAACAGCTTCAGGTCCAGCGCGCTGATGCCCTGGCGCAGGGTCTCCCACAGGATCCAGGCCAGGAAGCCCAGGCCGATCAGGGTGGCGAACACGCTCAGGCCGAGCGCGATCCAGTTGGTGATGCGGCGGCGCAGGTACAGGGTATTCATCACATGCCCTCCCGCTTCTTCAGCTGGCGCAGCATCAGGCGGGCGATCAGCAGCACGACGAAGGTGACCACGAACAGCAGGAGGGCCAGCGCCATCAGGGTGGACTTCTGCAGGCCCACCGCCTCGCTGAACTGGTTGGCGATGGTCGAGGCGATCGAGGCGCCCGGATCGAGCAGCGAGGCCGACAGGTCCATTGCGTTGCCCAGCACGAAGGTCACCGCCATCGTCTCGCCCAGCGCGCGGCCGAGGCCAAGGAACACGCCGCCGATCACCGCCGAGCGCGTGTACGGCATCACGATGTCCCAGACCACCTCCCAGGTGCTCGAGCCCAGCGCGTAGGCGGACTCCTTCAGGCGGGTGGGGACGGTCTGGAACACCTCGCGCATCACCGAGGAGATGAACGGGATGATCATGATCGCCAGCACGATGCCGGCGGTAAGCACGCTGGCGCCGAACGGATAGTTGCTGGCGAACAGCTTGCCGATGAACGGCACATGCGCCGCGACCCAGGACACCTTGCCGTCGTCCGGGCTGTCGCCCAGGTAGCTGGTCAGCCAGGGCTTGATGTGTGCGGAGAAGAACGGCGCGAAGATGAACAGGCCCCACATGCCGTAGATGATCGACGGGATGCCGGCCAGCAGCTCGATCGCCGAGGCGACCGGCGTGCGCAGCCAGGGCGGCGCGACCTCGGACAGGTACAGCGCGATACCGAAACTGATCGGCACGGCGATGATCAGGGCGATGATCGAGGTGGCGATGGTGCCGTAGACCGGGACCAGTGCGCCGTAGACGTCGTTGCCCGGATCCCAGGCGGAGCTGGTGAGGAAGTGCCAGCCGAAGGTACCGAAGGCGTGGCGGCCCCCCCACAGCGTGGCGCCGGCGGCGCCGACCAGTGAGGCCAGCACCAGCAGCGCGCAGGCCATGAGCAGCCAGCGGAACCAGCGATCATGGCGCGCATCGCGGTGGTTGCGCTGATCGCCTGCGTCGCGGGTCGCGAGGGCGTCGGGGGCACTGGACATGGAGCGGGCCGTCCTCTCGGTAGCTCAAAGGCGCAAGGATACCGGCGCCTTCAACGGAAAGCCGCCCCTGGACCACCGGGGCGGCTGTTCGGGTGTGGTCCGGCGGGCGACGGCGGGCAGGACCTCGCCGTCGGCCGGGGCCACTATCTTACTTCTGGAAGTCCGAGGCCCAGTAGGCTTCGATCTGCTTGACCAGGGACGGCGGCAGTGCGACGTAGTCGAGCGAGGCGGCCATCGGCTGGCCGTTCTCGTAGGACCACTTGAAGAAGTCGAACGCCACCTTGGTGTGCTCGGCATTCTTCGGCTGCTTGTACATGATCGCCCAGGTGGTGGCGGTGATCGGCCACGCGGTCTTGCCCGGAGCGTTGGTCATGATCAGGTTGAAGTCCTTGGCGTTCGCCCAGTCCGCGGTCGCGGCGGCGGCGGCAAAGGTGTCGGCGCTCGGCTTGACCACTTCACCGGCGGCGTTCTTCATGTCGACCCAGCTGATCTTGTTCTTCAGCGCGTAGGCGTACTCGACGTAGCCGATCGAACCCTTGATCTGGCGCACGTACTGCGACACGCCCTCGTTGCCCTTGCCGCCCACGCCGGTCGGCCAGTCGACGGAGGTACCGAACTTGACCTGCGCGGCCCAGGCCGGGCTGACCTTGCTCAGGAAGTTGGTGAAGTTGTAGGTGGTGCCCGAACCGTCCGAGCGGTGCACGACGGTGATCTTGCCGGCCGGCAGCTGCAGGCCCGCGTTCAGGGCGGCGATCTTCGGATCGTTCCAGTTGGTGATCTTGCCCATGAAGATCTCGGCCAGCGTCGGGCCGTCGAGCTTGATCTGGTCAGCCTGGATGCCGTTGATGTTGACCACCGGCACGATGCCGCCGACGACCAGCGGGAACTGGCCCAGGCCGAACTTCTTCAGGTCCTCGCCGCTCAGCGGGGCGTCGGACGCGCCGAAATCGATGGTGCCGGCCTTGATCTGGGCGATGCCCGCGCCCGAACCGACCGACTGGTAGTTGAGCTGGTTGCCGGTCTTCTCGGCGTAGGCGGCCGACCACTTGGTCAGGACCGGGTAGACGAAGCTGGAACCGGCACCGGTGATGTCGGTGGCCTGCGCGGCAGCGACGCTGAACAGCGAGGCAGCGGCGATCAGGGCAATGCGGGATTTGGTCGAGGTCAACACGGTAGCTCCTTGAGGAGGAAAGACACGGGAGGAAAGCCCGTCCTTTCCCCATTACAGGGGGGACGTGTTGCAATGAAATGAGATCAATGTTGCATCCATGTGACAGCCTGTCATCGAGGCGTCACAGCACGCCCTCGCCGATGTGTTCGCGCTCGAAGGTTTCCAGCCGGCGCCAGCGGTTGATGATGCCGCAGAACAGTTCGGCGGTCCGCTCGGCATCGTAGACCGCCGAGTGCGCCTCGCGGCTGTCGAAGCCATGTCCGGCCGCCAGTACCGCCTTGCTCAGCACGGTCTGGCCGAAGGCCAGGCCGCTCAGGGTGGCCGTGTCGAAACAACTGAAGGGGTGGAACGGGTTGCGCTTGTGCCCGACCCGGCGCACCGCGGCATTCAGGAAGCCCAGGTCGAAGGCGGCGTTGTGCCCGACCAGCACGGCGCGCTGGCAGTGGTGGTGCCGCATGGCCTGGCGCACCTCGCTGAAGATGTGGTCAAGCGCGTGGCGCTCGGGCAGGGCGCCGCGCAGCGGGTTGTCCGGGTCGATGCCGGTTACTTCCAGGGCGCGCGGGTCCAGGTTGGCACCCGGAAAGGGCTCGACGTGGGCCGAAACGGCCGGCAGGGGGTGCAGGTAGCCTTCCGTATCCATGGTCAGGCTGACGGCGGCGATTTCCAGCAGGGCGTCGCGTTCGGCGTCGAATCCACCGGTTTCCACGTCCACGATGACCGGAAGGAAGCCGCGGAAGCGGTCGGCCATGCGTGTGGCCAGGCTCTTGTTGAGGTCGTCCATCCGGCAAGCATATCAGCCGTGCGGCGACCGTCCGGTGACCGGCGGGTGCGCGGAAAAATGACGGGATCGGGGTCACTGACTTCGTTTTGTCACATTCCGTCAACATGACTGCAAAGGGGCACCCGCAAACTTTTAACGTCCTGCTTCGCCGACCACGGATTTTCCAGGGGCGCGGTCGAGGTGGCGTTATCCATCCAGCGGAGATTTCCCATGCGTTCCAAGTTGCTCGTGGTAGCCATTGCTGCCGGCCTCGGCTTCACCAGCCTGGTGTCGGCCGCTCCGGCGCAGAAGTCCAAGACCTCCAAGGCGGAGCAGACGTCGGCCGCCACCAACGCCGAAATCGAGGCCCTGAAGGCCCAGCTCGCCGCCATGCAGTCCAAGCTCAACGACCTTGAGCAGCGCGCTGACGCCCAGTCGGAGATCAACGTCAGCACCGGCCAGGCGATCGAGAAGGTGCAGGCCACCAGCTCCAACGACAAGTCGCTGGCCAAGCTCGAGAAGCTGGTGAACAACACCTCGGTCGGCGGCAAGATGTACTTCGACTTCTCGAACATCAGCCAGAAGAACAGCGACACGGGCAAGACCGCTGCCAGCGGCACCGGCCTCGACGTGAAGCGCTTCTACCTGTCGGTCACCCACAAGTTCGACGACATCTGGTCGGCCAACCTGACCACCGACTTCAACTACGCCAGCGCCATCGGCCAGACCAGCCTGTTCGTCAAGAAGGTCTACGTGGAAGGCAGCTTCGACCCGGCGTTCAAGCTGCGCGTCGGTTCCGCCGACATGCCGTGGATTCCGTTCGTCGAGAACGTGTACGGCTACCGTTACGTCGAGAACACCATCACCGACCGCCTGCACTACGCCAACTCGGCTGACTGGGGCCTGCACGCCATGGGCGACCTCGGCGGCAAGACGGTCAACTACGCGGTGTCCGTGGTCAACGGCAACGGCTACAAGAACCCGGGTCGTTCCAAGGGCGTGGACGTCGAGGCCCGCGTCGGCTTCGTGCCGTTCGAGAACGCGATCATCGCCATCGGTGGTTACAACGGTCACCGCGGCAAGGACCTGCAGGGCTCGTCGGCCATCAATACGGCCTCGCGCGCCGACCTGCTGGTGGGCTACGCCGACAAGAACTACCGCTTCGGCGCCGAGTACTTCACGGCCAAGAACTGGAACAACGTGACCTCCATCTCCACCGACAAGGCCGATGGCTACTCGGTGTGGGGTAGCGTGGCGGTGGCCGACGGCGTCTCCCTGTTCGCCCGCTACGACAGCGCCAAGCTGAGCAAGACGCTCGACCCGAAGGCGAAGGACACCTACTACAACGCCGGCGTGCAGTTCGACATCACCAAGGGCTTCCAGCTGGCCGCGGTGTACAAGCACGAGAAGGGCGACAAGTCGGTGAACACCCCGATCCCGCCGCACGTGCAGAACGTGAAGACGGACGAGGTCGGCATCTTCGGCCAGGTGGCGTTCTAAAAACTGTTATGCGGCACCGGCATGATGCCGGTGTCGCATCCCGGTTATCGGAAGGGAGTTCGACCCAGGGACGGAAAAACGGCGGGCAGCAGCCCGCCGTTTGCTTTTGTGCCGGCCTGCGCCGGCCCCCGTTAGGAGCCCGCTCGCGGGCGATGCCTTTCGCTCTGATTCGACTTCACAACCAACCGCATCGCCCGCGAGCGGACTCCTGCGGGACTTTCCGTGCGGCGCGGATCAGTCCGGCGTCTTGTCCTTGTAGCGGCACAGGTCGCGGATCACGCAGTTCGGGCAATTCGGCTTGCGCGCCTTGCAGACGTAGCGGCCATGCAGGATCAGCCAGTGGTGGGCGTCGAGCTTGAACTCGGCCGGGACCACCTTTTCCAGCTTGTCCTCGACCGCGCGCACGTCCTTGCCCGGCGCCAGCCCGGTGCGGTTGGAGACGCGGAAGATGTGCGTGTCCACCGCGATGGTCGGTTTGCCGAAGGCGGTGTTGAGCACCACGTTGGCGGTCTTGCGTCCCACGCCGGGCAACGCCTCGAGCGCCGCGCGGTCGCGCGGCACCTCGCCATCGTGCTCCTCGACCAGGATCCGGCACAGCGCGATCACGTTCTTCGCCTTGGCGTTGAACAGGCCGATGGTGGAGATGAAGGTCTTCAGCTTGTCCTCGCCCAGCGCGAGGATCGCCTGCGGCGTGTTGGCGACCGGATAAAGACGTCGCGTGGCCTTGTTCACGCCCACGTCGGTGGCCTGCGCGGACAGCACCACGGCGACCAGCAGCTCGAACGGCGTGGAGTAGTCCAGCTCGGTGGTGGGCTTGGGGTTCAGCTCGCGCAGGCGGGTGAACAGCTCGACGACATCGGCACGCTTCACGTGGGATTTCCCTGCTTCTTCGCCCTGGCGCGGGCGAGCGCGGCCAGCACCGGGTTGACGGGCGAGGCGGCAGCGTCCACCGCGGCCTTGCGCGCGGCCAGCTCGGCTTCCTGCGCCAGCCGCTCGCGTTCGAGCCGTGCCTCGCGACGCCGGAAATGCGCGCGCGCGGCGTCGGCGCGGGCGGGGTCGTCCACCCAGTCCTGCGGCATCGGTTCGAGCACGATGCAGTCGACCGGGCAGGCCGGCACGCATAGCTCGCAGCCGGTGCAGTCGTCGGCCAGCACGGTGTGCATCAGCTTGGCCGCGCCGACGATGGCGTCGACCGGACAGGCCTGGATGCACTTGGTGCAGCCGATGCAGTCGGCCTCGACGATGCGTGCCAGCGTGCGCGGCTTTTCCACGCCGTGGGCCGGGTCCAGCGGCAGCACCGGCTGCCCGAGCAGGTCCGCCAGCCGGGCAATGCCGGCCGCGCCGCCGGGCGGGCAGCGGTTGATCGGCGCCTCACCGGCGGCGATCGCCTCGGCGTAGGGGCGACAGCCGTGGAAACCGCACTGCTCGCACTGGGTCTGCGGCAGGATCGCGTCGATGCGCTCGGCCAGCGTCTCCACGGCAATACGGTCAGCGGACGGTGGCACCCGGCTTGGCGCCCTGGTCGGCGTCGAGCAGGAACAGGTCGCTGCCGCCGTCGCCGGCGGACAGGATCATCCCCTCGGACAGGCCGAAGCGCATCTTGCGCGGCGCCAGGTTGGCGATGAACACCACGTTGCGGCCGACCAGTTTCTCCGGCTCGCCGTAGGCGGCGCGGATGCCGGAGAAGATCTGCCGGGTGCCCAGCGGGCCGGCATCCAGTTCGAAGCGCAGCAGCTTGTCCGAGCCCTCCACGAACTCGCACACGGTGACCTTGCCCACGCGCAGGTCGAGCTTGGCGAAATCGTCGATGCCGATGGTCGGGGCGGTGGCCGGAGCGTCGGTGGCGGGCGTGGCGGTGCTTTCGGTCATGGTCTTCTTTTCGGTCTTGCTGGGGGTGGGAGCGGTCGCCGCGGGAGCGGCCAGGGATTCCTTCGAGGCCTCGACCATGGCCTCGATCTGTTTGGGATCGAGGCGGCCGAGCAGCGGTTCGAACGGCGCGATGATGTGGTTGTGCAGCGGCGTCCGGGCGCTGTCGAAGTCGAGGATCGGCGCGGCGAGGAACTGCTCGGCGGCCATCACCGTGGCCGGCACGATCGGCTTGAGCAGGCCGCCGAGCAGGCGGAACGCGGCGATCGCGAACGAACAGACCTGGTGCAGTTCGAGCCGGCGCGACTCGTCCTTGGCCAACGTCCACGGTGCGGTGGCGGCGATGTGCCCGTTGACCAGGTCGGCCATGGTCACGAAGCGACGGGTGACCTCGGCGAACAGGCCGCGGTCGTACAGTTCGGCGATGCCGTCGTAGTGCTCCAGCAGCCGGTTCCACAGCTCCGCCTCGGTGGCACCGAAGCGCTCGGCGAGCTGGCCGTCGAAGAACTTGTGCACGAAACCGGCGGTGCGGCTGGCGATGTTCACCCACTTGCCGACCAGGTGCGAGTTGACGCGCTCCTCGAAGGCCTTCAGGTCGAGGTCCACGTCCACCGGCGCGTCGTCGAGCATGGTGGCGAAGTAGTAGCGCAGGCACTCCGGGTTCAGTCCCGAGTCGAGGTAGGTGCGGGCCTGGATGAAGGTGCCGCGCGACTTGGACATCTTCGCGCCGTTGACGGTGAGGTAGCCGTTGACGTGCAGAGCGGTCGGCACGCGGAACCCGGCCCCGTGCAGCATCGCCGGCCAGAACAGGCCGTGGAAATTGATGATGTCCTTGCCGATGAAGTGGTGCAGCTCGGCGGCGCTGTCCGGTCCCAGATAGGCGTCGAAATCGATGCCGGTGCGCTCGCACAGCGCCTTGAAGCTGGCCAGGTAGCCGACCGGCGCATCCAGCCAGACGTAGAAGAACTTGCCCGGCGCGTCGGGGATCGGAAAGCCGAAGTAAGGCGCGTCGCGCGAGATGTCCCAGTCCTTCAGCCCACCGTCCAGCCACTCGCGCAGCTTGGCGGCGACGCCGCTGTTGGCTACCGGCTGGCCGTTCGAGTACTTGCCGGCGAACCAGTCGCGCAGCAGGCCCTCGAACCTGGACAGCTCGAAGAAGTAGTGCTCGGACGCGCGCAGCACCGGCGTGGCGCCGGACATCACCGAGTACGGGTTGATCAGGTCGGTCGGCGCGTAGGTGGCGCCGCAGTTCTCGCAGTTGTCGCCGTACTGGTCGGGCGTCTTGCACACCGGGCAGGTGCCCTTGATGTAGCGGTCCGGCAGGAACATCTGCTTGTCCGGATCGAACAGCTGCTGGATGTCGCGGCGGGCGATCGCGCCGCCGTCGCGCAGGCGCGTGTAGATCAGCGTCGCCAGTTCGCGGTTCTCGTCCGAGTGGGTGGTGTGGTAGTGGTCGAAGTCCACGCCGAACGCGGCGAAGTCCGCCTCGTGGCCGGCGCGGATGCCGGCGATGTAGTCCTCCGGCGCCAGCCCGGCCTTTTCCGCCGCCAGCATGATCGGCGTGCCGTGCGCGTCGTCGGCGCAGACGTAGATGGCCTCGTTGCCGGCCATGCGCTGCGCCCGCACCCAGATGTCGGCCTGGATGTAGCCCAGCAGGTGGCCCATGTGCAGCGGGCCATTGGCGTAGGGCAGGGCGTTGGTGACGAGGAGGCGTCGGCTCATGGCGGCTTGCTTGGCTTAAGTGACCGCACATTATGGCATGGCCGTCCAAACCCTCCGACCGGCGCATGCCGCAAACAAAAGGCCCGCCAGGTGGCGGGCCTTCGGGTTCCGCGGAAGCGGGAAACGTCAGTTCTGCCGTTCCCACACCTGCGAGCGGCCGATCAGGGCGAAGCCGATGTAGCCGTGCACGTCGAGCTTCTGGCCGCCGTCGAGCATCTTCAGGCGCACCTTGTAGACCTTGCCGGTCTTCGGGTCGAGGATCTTGCCGCCGTCCCACACGTCGTCGTCCTTGCTCACGCCCCACATGATGTTCATACCCTCGATCGGCTGGTTGTGCCGATCGCCGTCGCACTTCTTGCAGATCGGCTCGACGCCATCGCGGGCGATGTCTTCGGGGCTGCGGTTGAGCAGCTTGACGATGTGCGCCTGGAGCTCGCCGTTGTGGTCGGTGATCTCGACGATCGACTTGGCCATGTGGGTCTCGTCGTCGATGGTCTTCCAGGTGCCGACCGGGGTGTCGTTGGCGGCGAAGGCGGAACCGGCGATCAGCAGCAGGCCGGCGGCTAGGGTGAGGCGGGACAGCAGGGTCATGGGTTTCCTCCCGTACGAAAGCGTATGGCGGTGAGACTGGCGAGGGCTGGGGGGGAGCGTCAAGCTGCAATGCGCAAGAGCCGCCCGGGGGCCGGCGGGCCATGATCCAGCGCAGCCGGTGACACCGGCATGACTGGCATAATCACGCTCTTTCCCCGTTAGACAGTCCCCATGACGCAGGCAAACGAAGCCCTGGTGCGCGAGCTGCTCGCCGCGCTCACCGACCCCCACACGGGCGCGCCGCTGGCCGAGTCCGTGCGCGCCATCGGCGTGGATGGCGACCGCGTGTCGGTCGACATCCAGCTCGGCTATCCCGCGGCCTCGGTGACGGCGGACCTTGCCGCTCAGGCGCGCCGCGCGCTGGAAGCCCACCCGGCGATCGCTGCCGCGGCGGTGTCGATCGGCAGCCGTATCCAGGTACACAAGGTGCAGGGCCAGCTGGCGCCGCTGCCGAACGTGAAGAACATCATCGTGGTCGCCTCCGGCAAGGGCGGCGTGGGCAAATCCACCGTGTCGGCGAACCTGGCGCTGGCGCTGGCCGCCGAGGGCGCGAAGGTGGGCATCCTCGACGCCGACATCTACGGTCCCAGCCAGCCGCGCATGCTCGGCCTGTCCGGCAAGCCCGAGTCGCCGGACGGCAAGACCATCATCCCGCTCGAGGCGCACGGCCTGCAGGCGATGTCGATCGGGTTCCTGGTCGACGAGGAGACGCCGATGATCTGGCGCGGCCCGATGGTCACCCAGGCGATGATGCAGCTGCTCGGCGACTCGCGCTGGGAGCAGCTCGATTATCTCGTCGTCGACCTGCCGCCCGGCACCGGCGACATCCAGCTCACGCTGGCGCAGAAGGTGCCGGTGGCCGGCGCGGTGATCGTCACCACGCCGCAGGACATCGCCCTGCTGGACGCGCGCAAGGCGCTGAAGATGTTCGAGAAGGTGGATGTGCCGGTGCTCGGCGTGGTGGAGAACATGGCCACCCACGTGTGCTCGGCCTGCGGCCACGAGGAGCATATCTTCGGCGAGGGCGGCGGCCAGCGCATGGCCGACCAGTACGGCGTGGCCTACCTCGGCTCGCTGCCGCTGGACATCCGCATCCGCGAGCAGGCCGACGGCGGCACGCCGACCGTGGTGGCGATGCCGGAGTCCGACCTGGCGGCGCGCTACCGCGAGATCGCCCGCAACGCGGCGGGCCGTTTGTCGCGCCAGCCGCGCAACAAATCGCTGGGCCTGGGCAAGGTGGTGGTGCAGGGCGCGCCGTCGGCATGACGGTCGCCTCACGCCGTCGCGTGCTGTGTCTGCCGGGCAGCTTGCGGGCGGTATCGGCAAACCGGGCGGTGCTTGAGGCCGCACGCGAACTGGCGCCGGCCCCGCTGGAGCTGGTTCTCTACGACGGTCTCGCCGCGCTGCCCTGGTTCAATCCGGATGACGAGCGGGATCCCCTGCCGCCTACCGTGGCGCGCTTGCGTGCTGCCGTCGACGGCAGCGACGCGCTGCTGATTGCCTGTCCGGAATATGCACACGGCGTGCCCGGCGCCCTCAAGAACCTGCTGGACTGGCTGGTCGGCTGCCCGCGGTTCCCGGGCAAGCCGGTGGCGCTGGTCAACGCGTCGGGGCGCGGTTCCCACCACGCCCAGGACGCGCTGCGCGAGATCCTGCGGACCATGTCGGCGCGGCTGCTGGACGAGGTCTCCGGGACCGTGCCGCTGCCCGGCGCCGGCTGCGACGCGGCGTGGGTCCTCGGCCAGTCCGTTCCGCGCGAGGCGCTCGAGGCGCTGCTCGGTCGCCTTGCCGCGGCGCTGGCGCCGGGCTGAGCGCCCGTTTTGGCGCCTCGGGCGGCGCCCCGTGGTATTTTTCCCGTCTTTGCGGCGGCCGGATGCGAGGCCGTCCCCACCCGATGACCGGAGCGCGCGTGAGCATCAAACCCGACAAGTGGATCCGCCGGATGGCCGAGCAGCACGGCATGATCGAGCCGTTCGAGCCCGGCCAGGTGAAGATGCGCGATGGCGAGAAACTGGTGTCCTACGGCACCTCCAGCTACGGCTACGACGTGCGCTGCGCGCGCGAGTTCAAGATCTTCACCAACATCAACTCCACCATCGTCGACCCGAAGGCGTTCGATCCGACCAGCTTCGTCGACGTGGAGGCGGACGTGTGCATCATCCCGCCGAACTCGTTCGCGCTGGCGCGCACGGTGGAGTACTTCCGCATCCCGCGCGACGTGCTGGTGGTGTGCCTGGGCAAGAGCACCTACGCGCGCTGCGGCATCATCGTCAACGTCACGCCGCTGGAGCCGGAGTGGGAAGGCCACGTGACGCTGGAGTTCTCCAACACCACGCCGCTGCCGGCCAAGATCTACGCCAACGAAGGCGTGGCGCAGATGCTGTTCTTCGAATCCGACGAGTCGTGCGAGACCAGCTACCGCGACCGCGGCGGCAAGTACCAGGGGCAGCAGGGCGTCACCCTGCCGCGCACCTGAACGTTTGCTGGCACCGGGGCCTGCCGCGCCTCGCGCACGCCGTCCCGGCGCTACACTCCCCCGTTGTGATGAATGCCCTGCAGGAGATCCGCATGACCCGTCTTTCCTCCCTCGCCGGCCGGTTGGCGATGGCTGCCCTCGTGGGCGGCACCGTGCTGCTGGCGGGCTGCCATCGCGGCGACACCAAGGCGCAGGTCGCCGCGATCGAGTCCAAGGGCCAGTTCGACACCGTGATCAAGGCGTACAAGGGCGGCCAGTTCCTGGTCGACGGCGCAGTGCTCTCGGCGCTCGACACCGGTAGCCACTTCGCCTATCTGAAGGAAGTCGGCAAGTTGCCGAAGAGCGTGCTGCTGGTGCCCAGCGACGACTACAAGGTGCGCAAGGAGCACCTGCAGTATCTGGCGCGCATGCAGCTGGACTACGGTTTCGTCGCCTACTACGACAAGGACGGCAAGCTGGTGGAGATCAACCCCGAGGAAACCAAGACCCGCAAGCTCGAGGACTACCACGGTCCGGTCAAGATGGATGACCAGCTGAAGGGCAAGGACGCGGCGGGATCGAGCATGGAAGACGCCACCCGGGGTTACTGAACCCCGCTTGGCGGGCGCGTCGGTTCAGCTGATCGCGCCCGCCGCCAGCCGCGCGTCCGTCCGGACGCGCGCCGCGGTACGCAGGGCGACCAGCAGGCCCCGACGTACATCGTCCAGCGACATGCTCGGCGCATACGCATGCGACACCGCCTGGTTCGGCAGGAAGGGAATGTGCAGGAAGCCCGTGCGCACCCCGCGCTGGCGCGCCGTGTAATGGGCCATGGCATAGGCGATGTGGTTGCATACATAGGTGCCGGCGGTGTTCGAGATCTCCGCCGGCAGTCCCTCCTCGCGCAACGCGGCGAGCATCGCCTTGATCGGCAGGGTGCTGAAGTAGGCTGCCGGACCGCCGACGACCACCGGCTCGTCCACCGGCTGTGCGCCGGCGTTGTCGGGGATGCGCGCGTCGTTGACGTTGATCGCCACCCGCTCGAGCGACAGTCGGCTGCGCCCGCCGGCCTGGCCCACGCCCAGCACGATCGCCGGACGCAGCTCGCGCAGCGCGCGCCGCAGCGCCTTCAGCGAGGCGGCGAACTCGGTCGGCAGCTGCAGCGCGACGATGCGATGGCCACCGACCCGGCGGCCGTGCAACGCGCTGACGGCCTCCCACGAGGGGTTCACCGTCTCGCCGCCGAACGGGTCGAAGCCGGTGAGCAGGATGCGCGGGGATCGGGTCATGATCGGTTCGCCTCGTTGTCTCAGTGGCGGAACACCAGCAGCGCCATCAGCGCCAGGTTCACCGCCAGCAGCACCAGCGCGGTCGCGACCTGCGCGCGGATGACGCCGTACGGCGAGCGCAGTTCCAGCAGCGCGGCCGGCACCAGGTTGAAGTTGGCCGCCATCGGCGTGAGCAGGGTGCCGCAGTAGCCGCACAGCATGCCCAGGGCGCCCAGCGTGGCGGGGTTCGCGCCGTAGCGCTGAACCAGCAGCGGCAGGCCTATGCCGGCGGTCATCACCGGGAAGGCGGCGAACGCATTGCCCATGATCACGGTGAACAGCACCATGCCCAGCCCGTAGGCCAGCAGGCAGGCCAGCGCGCTGCCGGCGGGGAGCACGTCGGTGGTGAGCCGGGCGATCGCGTCGCCCACGCCGCTGTGCGTGAACACCTGGCCCAGCGCGGCGAGCAGCACCGGCAGCAGCGCGGCCCAACCCATGGTGTCGAGCAGGCGGCGGCCTTCCAGCAGGCCCAGAGACGGCGCCTCGCGGGTCACCGCGGCCGCGGCGAACAGGGCCAGCACGCAGGCCAGCGCCAGTCCGGTGAGGGTCATCTGCACCGGGTCGAAAAGATGCCAGCCGTGCCACTGCAGTTTCGCGCCGCCCAGCGCCACGCCGACGGTCACCAGCGGGATCAGCAGGGCCGGCAGGAACAGCCGGTGGCCGAGCCGCGCGGCCGAGGCCGTGCGCTGCGCCGGGGTGGTCTGCTCCGGCGGGCGCCGATGACCGAGCTTCGGTGCGATCAGCGCCAGCACGATCACCGCTGCGCCGGCCAGCCGGGCCGGCAGCGGATGACCGGCGTGCGCCGCGTCCAGCACGGCACCGCCGGTGCCGAACAGCGCGGCCAGGATCAGCCAGAACGCGCCGCGCCATGCCTCGCGCTCGCGCAGGTTGCGCCAGCCGGCGTAGGCCATGAACAGCGCCAGCAGCAGGTGCACGTGCTCGACGCGAAGCATCGGTCAGCGCTCCGGCCGGGACGAAGCCAGGCGCCGCAGGCGGCGCTGGAACAGCGCGATCCGCACGCTGTGGACGGCGAACGCGGCGATCGCCGACGGCAGCGCCCACAGCGCGATCGACAGCGGCGTCAGCTCGATCCCATGCTGGCTGTAAAAGCCCTGGATCAGCAGCACCGCGCCAAGCGCGATGAACACGTCCTCGCCGAAGAACAGCCCGACGTTGTCGGTGGCGGCGCACAGCGCGCGCAGGCGGTCGCGCTCGTCCTCCGGCAGCGCCGGATCGATCCGCGCGGCGGCCGCCTCGGCCATCGGTGCCAGCAGCGGACGCACCGTCTGCGCCGGTCCGGCCACGCTCTGCAGGCCGATCATCGACAGCAGCTGGCGCCCCAGCAGGTAGCCGACCAGCAGCCGCGCCAGCGTCATCCCGCGAAGGCGGTCCATCCACGCCCGCGCGTGCTCGCGCAGGCCGGCGCGTTCCAGCAGGCCGATCGCCGGCAGCGTCATCACGATGATCAGCAGGATGCGGCTGGAGGCGAAGCTGGTGCCGAGCAGGGCCAGCAGGTCGGGCACGCTCATGCCGGAGAGCAGGCCGCTGGTGACCGCCGCTGTGACCACCACCAGTACCGGGTTGAAGCGCAGCACGAAGCCGAGCGCGATCACCGCCACGCCGAGCAGGGGCCAGGCGTTCATGCGACGCCCGGCGCGACGACGCGTAGCCCCGCCTGCTCCAGCGCCGCGCGCAGGGCGCGGGCGAAGGCCACCGCGTGGGTGCCGTCGCCGTGCAGGCAGAGCGTGTCCGCTTCCAGCTGCACGGCCGTGCCGTCGACCGCGGTGACCATGCCGTCGACCGCCATGCGCAGGGCCTGCGCAGTGGCTTCGGCGTCATCGGTGATCACCGCGTCCGGCTCGCGGCGCGGCTGCAACGAACCGTCGGCGCGGTAGCGGCGGTCGGCGAAGGCCTCGGAGACTACCGCCAACCCCGCCGCGCGCCCGGCATCGAGCAGGGCCGAGCCGGCCAGGCCGAACAGCCGCAGCGACGGGTCGAACGCGCGCACCGCATGGGCGATGGCGTCGGCCAGCGTACGGTCGCGGGCGGCCATGTTGTAGAGCGCCCCGTGCGGTTTCACGTGGGCGACGGTCGTGCCCGCAGCGCGGACGAAGCCATCGAGTGCACCGAGCTGGTACAGCGTCATCGCGTGCACCTCGGCCGGCGTCACCGCCATCTCGCGGCGGCCGAAGCCTTGCAGGTCGGGCAGCGAGACGTGGGCGCCGATCGCGACGCCCCGCGCGGTCGCCTCGGCCACGGTGCGCTGCATGATCGTGGGGTCGCCGGCGTGGAAGCCGCAGGCGATGTTGGCCGAGCTGACCAGGGCGAGCAGGGCGCTGTCCTCGCCCATCCGCCAGGCGCCGAACGATTCGCCGAGGTCGCAGTTGAGATCGATGCGTTTCATCATTCCGATTCTCCCCGGTCGAGGACCTGCTGCACCAGTCGCAGCAGTTCGTGCTCGCGCCGGTGCTGTCGCTCCAGCGCCTCGTCGAGCGTGATCGACGTGAACTGCACGCGGTCGCCCGGCCGGCGCTGCGCCAGGGTCGGCAGGTCGACGGCGGCGACCTGGCCGATGCGTGGATAGCCGCCGGTGACCGGCGCCTCGGCCAGCAGGGCGATCGGCTGGCCGGATGGCGGCAGCTGCACGGTGCCGGGCAGCACGGCTTCGGACACCAGCTCCAGCGGTGCGGCGAGCGCCAGCGCCTCGCCTTCCAGCCGCGCGCCGGTGCGGTTGCTCGAGGCGGCGAGGCGGAACGGCTGGCGGTGCAGCCGCTCGCGGGATGCCGCATCGAGCCGGTCGGTATGGCTGCCCGGCAGCAGCGCCAGCGGCCCCATCGCGAAGTCGAACCAAGGCTGTGGATCGACGCCCCAGCGCCGGATCCGCAGCTGATCGATTGCGTCGATTCCGCCGGTCTCGTCCAGTGGCAGCACGTCGCCGGCGGTCAGCGCGCGCCCGCCGAACGGTCCGAGCCGTGCGTGCAGGTCCTCGCTGCGGCTGCCGAGCACCGCCGGCACCGCGAAACCGCCGCGCACCGCGAGGTAGCTGCGGCAGCCCTGGCGCATGCCGCGCAGGCGCAGCACGCTGCCGGCGGGCAGGTCCACTGCGGTCCACGGCAGCAACGGGCGCTCGCCCACGCTCGCGTCGATCGGCGCGCCGGTCAGGGCGATCCGCGCCGCGCGTTCGAAGCGCAGGGTCGGACCCTGCAGGGTGATCTCCAGCGCGGCCTCGTCGCCGGTGTTGCCGACCAGCGCATTGGCCAGCCGCCATGCCGGACGGTCCGCCGCCCCGGCGCGCCCGATGCCGAGCGCCGCGTGGCCGGGGCGGCCGGCGTCCTGCAGCGTGCTCAGCAGGCCGGGGCGCAGCACCTGCACGCTCATCGCCTGGACTCCGCCCAGAGCGCATCGAAGCGCGCGGCGTCGATCGGCGCGAAGCGCACGCGGTCGCCCGGGCGCAGCGCGGTCGGTTCGGTCGCGGCCGGGTCGAACAGCCGCAGCGGCGTGCGTCCGATCAACTGCCAGCCGCCGGGCAGGGCGTCGGGATAGATGCCGGTCTGCGCCCCGCCGATTGCCACGCTGCCGGCCAGCACGCGGGTGCGCGGATCGGCCCGGCGTGGCACCGCCAGCACAGGGTCGAGGCCGAGCAGGTACGGAAAGCCCGGCGCGAACCCGAGCATCGCCACGCGGTAGTGCCCGGCTGCATGGCGGGCGACGACTTCTTCGGCGCCCAGCCCGGTCAGCCGGGCGACCTCGACAAGGTCGGGGCCGGCGTCGCTGCCATAGCAGACCGGCACCGTCACCTCGCGCGGCACCGGCGACGCCGTATCCGGCGAAGCCAGAGCGGCCATGGCGGCATCGCGCACGGCTCGGTGCGGTGCCGGTCCGCCCGGCGTTCGCCAGGCCTCGGCATCGAAACGCAGCAGCACGCTGGCGTAGGCGGGCACGCACTCCACTCCGGGCAAGGCGTGTGCGAGCACCGCGGTTGCAGCCAGCACACGGTCGCTGGTACCCGGATCGATACCCTCGCCGACGTGCAGCAGCAGCGCGCCCTCGGCCAGCGGTTCGCAACGGATTGGCGCCATCGGTGGCTCAGCCCGCCGCGGCGCCGAGCCGGTCGTGCAGCGCGGCGACGAGGCGCTCGCGCACCGGCGCGGCATACGGTTCGGCGGCGCCGCTGCCCCAGACCGGGCCGGGCCAGGCGGCGTCGCCCTCGCGACGGGCGACCACGTGCACGTGCAGCTGGCGCACGATGTTGCCCAGCGCGCCGAGGTTGAGCTTGTCGCAGGGTGCCACCGCGCGCAGCGCGTCGCTGGCCAGGCGGATCTCGCGCCACAGGCGCTCCTGTTCGATCCCGTCCAGCTCGTGGATCTCGCTCGTCGCCGCGCGGCGCGGCACCAGCAGCAGCCAGGCGAAGCGGGCGTCGTTCATCAGCCGCACGCTGCACAGCGGCAGCTCGATCACCGGCACTGAATCACCGGCCAGGCGGGGATCCAGCGCGAACTCCGCGCTCATGCCGCGCCACCCAGTTCGCTGGCGAAGAAATCCAGCGTGCGCTGCCAGGCCAGCGTCGCGCTGGCGGCGTCGTAGGCGTGCGGGTCCACGTCGCGGTTGAAGGCGTGGCCGGCCCGGTAGGTGTAGACCGGCATCTGCGGCAGCTTTTCGCGATGCTGCTGCACGGTCTCCGGCGGGATCGACGGGTCGCGTTCGCCGAAGTGGAAGATCACCGGCGCCTTCGGCGTTTCGTCCAGGTAGGCGGGATTGCGCGCGCCGTAGTAGCTCACCGCCGGCAGACCCAGCCGCTGCGCGGAGCGCAGCGCTACCGTGCCGCCCCAGCAGAAACCGACCACCCCGATGCGCCCCGCCGAGGCGATCGCCTCGGCGGCACTGGCCACGTCGTCCACCGCCAGCTCGATGCCGACCTCGGCCACCAGCGTGCGGCCGCGGGCGAAGCCGGCCTCGTCGTAGCCCAGCTCCACGCCGCTCTCGACGTGGTCGAAGAAGCACGGCGCGATCGCGGTGTAGCCGGCCTCGGCGAAGCGGTCGGCGACGCTGCGGATGTGCGCGTTCACGCCGAAGATCTCCTGCACCACCACGATGCCGCCGCGGGGCGTGCCGGTCGGCTGGGCGACGTAGGCGCCGATGCAGTGCAGGCGCGAGGTGTTGAGACTGATCGACTGGCCCATGGGCCTGGCTCCGAGGCGTTGTCCGAAACCGGAAGTCTAGTCCGCTTGCCTCCGCGGGGCCGAGCGAAGGGGCCGGATCAGCCGACGTGTTCGCCGAGGAACGCCAGCGTGCGCCGCCACGCCATCGCGGCGCTGGGCGCGTGGAAGCTGTCGCGGCGGTCGCAGTTGAAGCCGTGGTCCGCCTCGTATTCGTACAGCGGGGCGTCCGGGTTGGCGGCGGCCACCGCGGCACGGTCGGCGGCGGTGATGTGGGCGTCCTTCAGCCCGTAATGGAAGATCAGCGGTGCCCTGGCTGGTTTGCCGATGAGCTGGGTGTTGCTGCCGCCGTAATAGCTGGCACCGGGGAGACCCAGCTCGATGGCCGCGGCGTAGGCTACCGAGCCACCCCAGCAGAAGCCGATCGTGCCGACCTTGCCCGCGCCTGCCACGCGCTTCGCCGCGGCGGCGACGTCCTGCACGGCACGATCGAAGCTGACCAGGGCCTTCAGCGTCACGCCTTCGCGCATGCCGTCGGCGTCGTAGCCGAGCTCCACGCCCGGCTTCACCGAGTCGAACAGCGCCGGTGCGATGGCGGTGTAGCCGGCGGCGGCGACGCGGTCGGTGACCTCACGGATATGCGCGTTCACGCCGAAGATTTCCTGGATCACCACGACGCCGCCGCGCGGCATGCCGGCCGGTTCGGCGAGGTAGGCGCCGATCGGCGTGGCGCTCTGGAGTTCGGTCATCTGACCCATGGGGTCTCCTGCGGTTGGAAAGGCTCGGCAGGGTAATGCCTGCCGTGTCAGTCATACGGGGAAAGCCCGGTTTCGGACGCGCCGGGCGGGGGGCGCGGTACAATGTCGGGCTGCCCTACCCGGTAACCGTCATGTCCGCCCAGTCCACCTCCCAGAAGATCGGCTTCGTCAGCCTCGGCTGCCCCAAGGCGCTGGTCGATTCCGAGCGCATCCTCACCCAGCTGAAGGTGGAGGGTTACGAGATCGTGCCCAGCTACGACGCGGCCGACGCGGTGGTGGTGAACACCTGCGGCTTCATCGACGCGGCGGTGCAGGAGTCGCTGGACGCGATCGGCGAGGCGCTGCACGAGAACGGCAAGGTGATCGTCACCGGCTGCCTGGGCAAGCGCTCGGAGCTGATCCGCGAGGCCTACCCGGACGTGCTGTCGATCAGCGGCCCGCAGGACTACGCCAGTGTGATGAGCGCGGTGCACACGGCGCTGCCGCCGTCGCGCAACAAGTTCCTCGACCTGGTGCCGGACACCGGGATCAAGCTGACCCCGAAGCACTACGCTTACCTGAAGATTTCCGAGGGCTGCAACCATCGCTGCAGCTTCTGCATCATTCCGTCGATGCGTGGCGACCTGGTCTCGCGGCCGGTCGACGAGGTGCTGCGCGAGGCCGAGAAGCTGGTCAAGGGCGGCGTGAAGGAGCTGCTGGTGATCTCGCAGGACACCAGCGCCTACGGCGTCGATGTGAAGTACGCCGAGCACCTGTGGCGCGACAAGAGCTATCGCACGCGGATGACCGAGCTGTGCGAGGGCCTGTCCGAACTCGGCGTGTGGACACGGCTGCACTACGTCTACCCGTACCCGCACGTCGACGAGCTGATGCCGCTGATGGCGGCGGGAAAGATCCTTCCCTACCTCGACATCCCGTTCCAGCACGCCAGCCCGCGCATCCTCAAGCTGATGAAGCGCCCGGGCAACATCGACAAGACGCTGGAGCGTGTGAAGAACTGGCGCAAGGCGGTGCCGGACCTGACGATCCGCAGCACCTTCATCGTCGGCTTCCCCGGCGAGACCGATGCCGAGTTCGAGGAGTTGCTGGACTTCCTGCGCGAGGCCGAGCTGGATCGCGTCGGCGCCTTCACCTACTCGCCGGTGGAGGGTGCCAAGGCCAACGAGCTGCCCGACCCGGTCTCCGAAGAGCTGAAGGAAGACCGCCTCGAGCAGTTCATGGCGGTGCAGGCGGAGATCTCCGCCGCCAAGCTGCAGCGCAAGGTCGGCCGCACCATCCAGGTGCTGGTCGACGAGGCGAACGAAGCCGGCGCGGTGGCGCGCTCGGCGGCCGATGCGCCGGAGATCGACGGCACCGTGCTCATCGCCGATGGGCAGCAGCTCAAGCCCGGCCAGTTCGTGCAGGTGGTGGTGGAGTCGGCCAGCGAGCACGACCTGCACGCCCGCCTGGCGCAGCCCGTGCTGCCGGTGGTGTGAGCCGGCAGCGCTACGTCGCCCCGGTGCGCGAGGCGGTCGATCCGGCCGTGTTCGCGGCGCCGCCGCTGGCGGCATGGGACGAGTACGCCGCGCTGCTGCACGGGACGGACTGGCCGGTCATCGATGCACTGAACGCACGCCGCCACGAGGCGTCGCTGCCGCGCTTCGCCACGCAGGACCGCGCCCTGCTTGAGGACGGCCTGCACTACGAGCAGCGCATCGCCGAGCGGGGTGTGATCGCTACCCGCGAGCGCAACTGGCACGACCTGTTCAACGCGCTGGTGTGGCTGCGCTACCCGGCGCTCAAGCAGGCGTTGAACCGGCGCCAGGTCGAGGAGATCGGCCGGATGGGTCCGCGCTCGCGCTCGCGCCCGCAATGCGCGATGACCCATTTCGACGAGGCCGGGGTGATCGTGCGCGTGGCCGATACCTCCTTGCTGGCGCTGTGGGATGCGCACGACTGGCACGGGTTGTTCTGGGGCGAGCGCGCCGCCTGGCAGGACGGGCGCATCGACGTCGCCGTGTTCGGTCACGCCCTGCTGGAACACGCGCTCACGCCGGGCAAGCTGCTGGTCGGCAAGGCGCTGGTGGTGGCGGCCGACGCTGCCACGGCGTGGGAATCGATCATTGCGGGACTGGCGGAGCGCGTGGCGTCGGGCGAGCTGCTGCGCGATCCGCTGGAGCTGCGTCCGCTACCGCTCTCGGGTATCCCAGGGTGGCATCCGGACAATGGCGACGAGGGCTTCCATCGCAGCACGCCGTGCTACCAGCCGCGGCGCGAAGGGCGTGGTTATCCGCCGCCGTGGACGCTTCCGGATATCCCCGAGCCGATGGGCGCCTGAGTCCCGCCTGGTACGAGGGTATCGGCCTAGAGCTGGAACAGCGCGACCGGCAGGATCGCCACGGTCGCCGCGAGTGCCTGCAGGCCCAGCACGCCCAGGCCGCGGGCCGGTGCCTTCGGCATCCAGCGGAAGGCGAAATACGCCACGAAAGGCAGCTGGCCGACGATCAACAACTGGAACAGGTGGGCGGCGGCGCCTTCATCCGCCTGGTGTACCGGGCCGGACAACGCCAGGTAGCCGAGCACGATGGCCAGTGCGGCCAGGGACATGAGTAGCGGTGCGATCGCGCTGACATGACGAAAGGCTTTCATCGGCTGACTCCATTCGGGGCGCTGGCGCGATTGTGCTCCTCCGTACCCGGCCCGGCCAAGCGCCGCCGCGTTGATCCGTGAGGCATCGGCAGGAATGCCGCGGCTCAGGGATGCTCGACCTGGTCCTGTCGTGCGATCGCCTTCGCCGCGGCGAGCACCACCGAGGCGGGGATGCGTACGCGGTAGTCGGGATGCGAGTAGCTGAATTGCAGTTCGCCGTGGCCGTCGACGATGAACACCGAGGGCACCGGCAGCACCGGCTGCGCCTCGCCGGTCGCCGCTTTCAGGTCGACGCCATAACCCTGGTACTGCGCCAGCAGCTTGGCGTCCACCCGATAGCCGATACCGAAGGCCTTCAGCGCGTTGGCTGGGCTGTCCGACAGCAGGGTGTAGCCCAGCTTGTCCTTGCCCAGGGTCTTGCGCAGCTCCTCCGGGCGATCCGGGCTGATCGCCAGGATGCGGTAACCCAATGCCTCGACGTCCTTCTGGATTAGCCGCAGCCGGCTCAGCTGGAGATTGCAGTAGGGGCACCAGCCGCCACGGTAGAACACCAGGATCGCCGGCTTGCCGTCGACCTGGTCCGCGAGCGTGGTCGGCTGGCCGTCCAGTGTGCGCAGCGACACCTGCGGCAGCTTGGAGCCGAGCAGGATCGGGTGGACCTGACCGGGGGCGTCGGCCAGTTCCCCGGCGAAGGCCGGGGCGGTGCCGAGCAGGAGGAGGGCGGAGAGGAAAAGGCGGAGCATGGGCGGGTTCCAGCGGGCATGTACCGGCCATTCGCTGCAACAGCTCTGCCGGATACATCGGCCGCGATGGCGATAGGTTCGGCTTGGCCGGTGCTGACTGGGAGAGCGAGGGCGGCGGGGACTGCGCCCTCGCATCCGCGCATTACTGCGCGACCAGCTCGACCCGGCGGTTCCGGGCGCGCCCGGCCTCGGTGGCGTTGCTGGCCACCGGTGCCCACGAAGCCACACCTTCGGCGGTGAGGCGCGCGGCGGCGACGCGGTAGTCGTTCACCAGCGCCTTCACCACGCTCTGCGCGCGCTGCTGCGACAGCGTCAGGTTGTGTGCCGTCGATCCGGTGTCGTCGGTGTGGCCGACGATATAGACCTTGAGCGCGGGCTGTCCGGCCAACAGCTTGGCCATCTGCTCCAGTGTCGGCTTCGACGAGGGATCGATCGCGGCGCTGTCGTTGGCGAAGTGCAGACCGTACAGGGCCACGTGGCCGGTGCTGGCCAGGCCGTCGCCCATGGCCCTGGCGTCCACGCTGACCTCGCCGCTGGCCATCGGCTTGTGCTCGCAGATCTCCAGGAAGATGCCCGGCAGCTGGTCCGCTCCCTTGGCGACCAGCAGCACCAGATCGACATCACCTTCGGGGCGTGCGAGGTGGGCGGTCAAGCCGCTGACGTTACCGTCTGTAGCGTCGATCGTGTCAGTCGGCAGCGTGGGATCGTCGTAGGCAAGCTGCGAGCTGACCGACTCGAACACCGTCTCGGCGAACTTAAAGCCGCCGCCACAGCCCGTGTTTCCCTCACAGGTGAAGCGGGTGGTGAATCCGGCCTTGGCCAGCGCTTGCTGGAAGTTGTGAAAGATTTCCAGCGCGCTCTTGTCCGGTGGAGCCACGTAGGTGATGCGGGTGATCCGTCCCTCGACCGAGGCGGACTTGGTCAGCTCGTCATTGACGAGCGCGCCCAAGGGCAGCGTCATCCGGTCGTAATCCACTTGTTGGTAGCCGGTGAGTACCGACCCGGCAAAGCGCGACACCAGCGGGTGGTCGTGGCCGATCGAATTGTCGTGTGCCGGAAAGTTGTCCGTGTCGGCGGCAGCCGTGCCTGACAGGGACAGGATGGCGAGGCAGGCAAGCAGGCGAAGCAGGTTCACGTATGCAGATCCTTGCGAGTGTGATGGAACGATGGGTCGGTGCCGATCCATGCGGCTCGTTCCGTCGCCGATGGTCGATTCAGTCGGTGGTGTCGCCTTCGTAGCTCACGGCGACCACGGCGAAGCGGGTTTCGCCGCCCGGCAGCGTGGCGGAGAACTCGTCATCCACGCGCTTCTTCATCACCGCGCGGGCCAGCGGCGAGTCGACGCTGATCCAGCCTTTCTTCGCGTCGGTCTCGTCCGGGCCGACGATGCGGTAGCGGCTGGTTTCGCCGCTGTCGACGTTCTCCAGCTCGATCGTGGCGCCGAAGAACACCGCGTCGCGGTCGGACGGAGCGCCCTCGGCCACCTTCAGCGACGGGATGCGCTTGCTGAGGTAGCGCACGCGGCGATCGATCTCGCCGAGCTGCTTCTTGCGGTAGGTGTACTCGGCGTTTTCCGAGCGGTCGCCCTCGGCCGCGGCGGCGGCGAGCGCCTTGACCACTTCCGGGCGCAGGGTGTGCCAGAGGTGATCCAGTTCGGCCTTCAGCCGTTCGAATCCGGCGCGCGTGATGATGGCCGTCGACGACGGCGAAGGGGGGCGCCAACGGCTCATGCGCGGGTTCCGGAATGCAGTTGCTGGATGCGGGCGAGCAGCTCGCCATGTTGTGGATGATCCGTCCAGGCGCCGGCGACGCGGCCGAGCAGGACGGCGGCCTCCATCGCCTGGCCTTCGGCTTCCAGTTCGCGCGCAGCGAGCAGGGCGACGGCGGGGGCGCGCCCATCGCGCGGCCAGCGCGCCAGCCAGCCGCGGCAGAGCCGTAGCGCCATGCGGCGCATGCCGCTGCGCGCGGCGACCTCGGCCAGCGCGCCGGCATTGCCGGGATCGTCGGGCAGGAAATCCGGATCGATGGCGGTGCAGTCCTGCACCATGCCCAACGCCTTGCGCGACTCGTTGTTCGCCATCAGCGCGGCGATGCGGATCTGCCCGTGCACCAGCAGCGCGTCGGTGAGATTCTGCCGGCGCAGCAGGTCGCGGTAGGCCTGGTGCAGCTCGGCCGGCGCTTCGCGGTCCTGCAGGCGTGGGACCAGCAGCCGCGTCGCCGCCATCGGATCGTGCGCGGCCAGTTCGCGGACATGGTCGAGCAGCCGCTGGTCGTCGTTCTTGCCCAGCGCCTCGACCAGCACCTCGGCCTCCGGCGTCAGGCCGAAGTGCTCGTGGCGGCGGTGGATCATGGCGCCCATCAGGTGGAAGCCGAGCACGATCAGGTAGCCGTAGGCGAACGCGAACAGCGGCAACGAGAGCAGGCGCGGCAGGCTCGCGCTGACCAGCGAGGCCAGCACGGCGAGGATGCCCACCGCCACGTTGATGCCGACGGGGATCAGGTAGGTCCAGCCGAAGCGGCGGATGATTTCACCCCAGTGCAGCGGATTGAGCGCCAGCAGCAGGCTGCCGTCAAAGGCCAGCGCCATATCGATCGCCGGCAGCACCAGTGCTACGGCGAGCAGGGTGGGCGCGAACAGGATGGGTGAATAGAACGGCATCGCCACGCAGAATGCGGCAGCGACCACGTGCACCACGGTCAGGCCCCAGGCCGCGCGGTCGCTGTCGCCCAGGCCCACGTCTGGTGGATCGGCGAAGCCGTTGGCGGTGTGCAGCATGCATTCGGCGGCGTAGCGCCAGGTGGCGCCCCACACCAGCAGGCTGCCGAGCAGGCCCAGGGCCAGCGGCAGCAGGCCCACGTAGTGCACCAGCGCCAGGCCGACCAGGGTGGGGAGGGCGGCGCCGCGCAGCGGGTAGCCCAGGCCATCGGCGAAGCGCTCGCCGAGCGGCGTGTCCGGGTCGACGGTCCGGACGCGGACGTGCGCAGGCTTCAACGCTTGCCGCCGAAGATGCTGCCGAGCACGCCGCGCAGGATCTGCCGGCCCAGCTGGTTGCCCATGGTGCGCACGGCCGACTTGCCCAGCGCCTCGATCATGCCCTGGCGGCGCTTGGTGCCGAACAGTGCGTCGTGCACGGCCTCGCCCCAGGCCGAGCCGGGCGTGCCGGCAGTCGAGGGCGCGCTGGTGGCGACCTGGTCCGCATCGGCGGCCTTGTCCTGTGCGCGGGCCGCGAGCTTTTCGGCGGCGGACTCACGGTTCACTGGCGTGTCGTACTTGCCGCCCACCGGCGAGCGCATGCGCACGGTCTGGCGTTCCTCCGCGGTGATCGCGCCGATGCGGCAGCCCGGCGTGGTCACCAGCACCTGCTCGACCGGGGTCGGCACGCCGCCGCTGCCCAGGGTCGAGGCCAGCGCCTCGCCCACGCCGAGCTGGGTGATCGCCTGCGCCACATCCAGTTTCGGGTTGGCGACGAAGGTCTCGGCGGCGGCCTTCACCGCCTTCTGGTCGCGTGGGGTGAAGGCGCGCAACGCATGCTGCACGCGGTTGCCGAGCTGGCCGAGGATCTCGCCCGGCACGTCGTCGGGGTTCTGCGAGCAGAAGTACACGCCGATGCCCTTGGAGCGGATCAGTCGCACCACCTGTTCCACGCGCTGGCGCAGCGCAGGCGGGCAGTCGTCGAACAGCAGGTGCGCCTCGTCGAAGAAGAACACCAGCTTCGGCTGGTCCAGGTCGCCGACTTCGGGAAGCTGTTCGAACAGCTCGGACAGCAGCCACAGCAGGAAGGTGGAGTAGAGCTTGGGCTTGAGGATCAGCTGGTCGGCGGCCAGCACGTTAATCACGCCGCGCCCGCTCATGTCCTGGCGCATCAGGTCGACGAGGTCGAGCGCCGGTTCGCCGAAGAACTGGTCGGCGCCGTCCTGCTCCAGCTTGAGCAGGGCGCGCTGGATCGCCGCGATGCTCTGCGGGCTGATCAGGCCGTACTGGGTGGAGATCGTCTTGGCGTTCTCACTGGCGAAGCCGAGCATGCTGCGCAGGTCGGCCAGGTCGAGCAGCAGCAGGCCCTGGTCGTCGGCCACCTTGAACACCACTTCGAGCACGCCCTGCTGGGTGTCGTTGAGCTCCAGTACGCGGCCGAGCAGGGTGGGGCCCATCTCGCTGATGGTGGCGCGCACGGGATGGCCGAGCTTGCCGTAGAGGTCCCAGAAAACCACCGGGTTGGCCTGCGGCTTCCAGTCGGTGAGCTTGAGTTTCTCCAGCCGGGCCTTGAGCTTGTCGCCCGGCTCGCCGGCGGCCATCGCCAGGCCGGCCAGGTCGCCCTTGGCATCGGCCAGGAAGCAGGGCACGCCGAGCCGGGAGAAGCCCTCGGCCAGGACCATCAGCGAGACCGACTTTCCGGTGCCGGTGGCGCCGGCGATCATGCCGTGGCGGTTGCCGTAGCGCGGGTCGAGGCTGACGCTGGTCGCGTCGTTGCGGCCGATCAGGATCTGGCTCATGGCATGTCGCTCCCTGGGAATGGGCCGATTCTACCCATCGCGGATGGTTTCATTGAGTCGCCGGCCACGCGCCGGTAAGGTGGTCGTTTCGTCCTCGCCGAAGTACCTCATGTCCGTGCGTGTCCCGCTGTACCGTTCGCTGAGTTTCGCCGTCGCTCTCTCGCTGGCCGGTTGCGCCAGTACCCCGGGCAAGGCACCTGCCTCTCCGTCGCTCAACGCGCTTTACGGTCGGCTCGATGCTGCCAGCCAGAGCTACGAGACCGCGCTGCAGCAGGCCCGTGCCGGCGACGAGGCGGGTTCGGAAAAGACCCTTGCCGGCGCACTCGACCAGCTGAAGCAGGCGGCCGCGGGTTGTGACACCACCCCGGGCTGCGAGCCCCAGCGGTTCTATGCCGTCTACGATCGTTTGCTTCGCCTGAAGGACGGTAGCGACATCGGCGTGGAAGGACTGGAGACGGCGGGAGAGTCCGGCGGTCCGGATGGCGTCGCGGGCGGAGCCGCCGGCCTGCCGCAGGCGCGTCGCGCGGTGACGCTGCTGCATGGCCAGAAGCTCTCGGAGCTGATCGCGATGAACGGCCCGGTCAAGGCGGCACTGGAAATGTGGCTGACCCAGTGGCGCCCGAACCTGATGGATGCCTGGGTCAACTACCAGTACATGCGCTTCGAGATGTGGCCGCAATACCAGAAGGCCGACCTGCCGGAGGCGCTGCTGTTCGGGATCATGGCCAAGGAGTCCGGCGGCAAGGTGCACGCGGTGTCGCGCTCGGGGGCGGCCGGGCCGCTGCAGTTCATGTACGTCACCGGCCTGCGGTTCGGACTGGGCAACGACAACGGGTTCGACCTGCGCTTCGATCCGCAGCAGTCGGCCCGCGCCAATGCGGCTTACCTGGACGAGCAGTTGCGGGTGTTCAACAACAACCTCGAGCTCACGCTCGCCGCCTACAACGCCGGTGAGGGGCGCATGCGGCGCCTCGCCGGCGATCGGCCCGACGTGAGTTTCTATGATCCCTCGGTCTACGACGAGCTGTCCCAGGAGACCCGCGACTACGTGCCGGCGGTACTGGCCGCGGCCTGGCTGTTCCTGCATCCGGAGAGCTACAACCTGCGTTTCCCGAAAGTGGACGGCCGACCGGGTCAGGTCGTGCTGAAGCGTCCGGCCTCGTTGTCGGAGCTCACCGTCTGCCTGGGCAACACGGCGAACATGCCAGGTGGCTGGTTCCGCACGCTGCGCAATCTCAACCCGCGAATGGATCCCGAGGCAGAGCAGCCGGAGGGCACCACGCTGGATCTTCCCAAGTCGCTCGAAACGGCCTATGCCGCCCGCTGCGTCGACGGCCCCTGGCCGATCCTCGCCTCAGACCTGCACCATGCGGTGGTGCCCAAGCCCGAGGCTGATCCGCCGCCGGCTGCACCGGTGCGACGGGGGCCCACGCGTCATTACCGCGTGCGCACGGGCGACACCCTGATCGGTATCGTGCATCGGATGCGCTGTTCCAGCGTCCGGGAAGTGGTCGAAGCGAACGATCTGCACGGCCACCGGATCAAGCCGGGGCAGGTGCTCCGGATTCCGGACTGCCGCCGCTGAGGGTCAGGCTGCGGCGGCCTCGTTGATCCAGCCGTTGCCTGCTTCGCCGCCCGATTCCTGGCGCATTTCCTTCAGCTCGCGCAACTGGCGCATCAGCTGGCGGTAGACGGTCTGCAGGCCGCCGAGCTGGGCATCCTTGGTCTCGTGGTAGGCCACGGCCAGCCACAGCGCGATGCCGCGGATGGCAATCTCGACGTTCTCCGAGCGCGCCCGGGCGTAGCCGATTTCGGTGCCCTGGCCCCAGGGCAGGTAGCGTTCTTCCGGCGGGGTGCCGTACAGGTGCGGGAAGTCGCAACGGGTGGCCTGGCCGATCTCGCGCAGGGCGAGCGTGCCGAGGCGCATGCGGTTCTGCCGCGACAGCCCCTGGATGGCCTGCTGGATGTCACGCAACTGGCGATTGAGCTGGCGGGCGCGGTTGATGGCGATGAGCTGGGTCAGCAGGCGCATGGGACTCTCGGGCTCGGCGGCAGCGCATTCACGCGTTGTTTAGCAGGATACCCGGGGTCGCGTCAGTTTTGTACGGGCAATGTCACAAACTGCCGCGCACGGTCACGATTCTGTGCGCCACCTGCCGTTTTTCGTCACCCGTGGCCGAGCCGCTGGCCGACCTTGACCGGCTGCTGGGACGTCAGCCGATCCCACTCCGCCGTGCCGGGCGGCAGCAGCAGGATCACTGTGGAGCCCATGTTGAAACGCCCCATCTCGGCAAAACGCTCGAGGCGAATGTCCTGGCCGGTGAAGGGCTTGCGACGGATGTGCGAGGCATACGGCGGGATCACCAGCCCGTCCCAGACGGTGGAGACGGAGGACACCAGCACCGCCCCGACCATCACCATGGCGAACGGCCCCTGCTCGCCGTCGAAGTGGCAGACCAGTCGCTCGTTGCGCGCAAACAGGCGGGGAATCGCCTCCACCGCGAACGGCGCCACGCTGAAGATGCGGCCGGGGATGTGTACCGTCTCGCGCAGCGTGCCGGCCAGCGGCATGTGTACCCGGTGGTAGTCGCGCGGCGACAGGTAGACGGTGACGAAGCGCCCGTGCCGGTACGGCTCGGCCGCGGCGGCGTCGCCCAGCAGTTCGGCGGCGGTGAACGACTGCCCTTTGGCCTGGAAGATGCGGCCGTCCTCGATCGTGCCGGCCTGGCTGATGCGGCCGTCGGCCGGGCACAGCACCGCGGCGGGGTCCGGGTCGGGCTGGCGTGCACCGGGCTTTAGCACACGGGTGAAGAAGGCGTTGAAGTGTTCGTACGCGCGCGGGTCCGGCTGCGCCGCCTCGGCCATGTCGACCTGGTAATTGCGCACGATGGTGCCGATCAGCCAGTCCTTCCACGGGCGGAAGGTCCAGCGGGTGGCCCAGTAGACCACCCGCGACAGGGCACGGTGCGGCAGCAGGTATTGCAGGAGTACCTTGAAAGTCATCCGGCCAGTATAGAGGCGAGGCACCTATAATGGCCGGCTCGCCAATGCCGCCCGGAAAGCGCCGTGACCGCCGAACTGTCCTCCATCATCGACTTCATCCGCTACGGCGCCAGCCGCTTCTCGGCCGCCGGGCTGACCTTCGGTCACAGCCACGACAACCCGATCGACGAGGCCACCCACCTGGTACTCGCCGCGCTGCACCTGCCGCCGGACCTGCCGCCCGCCTACGGCGCAGGCAAGCTCGTAGCCGAAGAGCGCGAGCGGGTGCTGGGGCTGATCGAACGCCGCGTCAGCGAGCGCGTGCCGGTGGCCTATCTGGTGGGCGAGGCCTGGTTCGCGGGCCTGAAGTTCAAGAGCGACCGCCGCGCGCTGGTGCCGCGCTCGCCGATCGCCGAGCTGATCGAGTCCGGCTTCGCACCCTGGCTGGACCACCGCCACGTGGAGCGTGCGCTGGACCTGTGCACCGGTTCGGGCTGCATCGGTATCGCCATGGCCGAGTACAACCCCGACTGGCAGGTCGACATCGTCGACATCAGTCCCGAGGCGCTGTCGCTGGCCCGCGAGAACATCGTGTTCCAGCACGTGGAGGACCGGGTCGAGGCGATCCAGTCCGACCTGTTCGCAGGCCTGGCCGGGCGGCGCTACGACCTGATCGTCTCCAACCCGCCCTACGTCACCGAGGACGAGTACGCCGCGCTGCCCGGCGAGTACAGCCACGAGCCGAAGCTGGGCCTGACCTCGGGCGAGGACGGGCTGGACCTGTGTCTGCGCATGCTCGACGAGGCGGCCGATTACCTCACCGACGACGGCCTGCTGATCGTCGAGGTGGGCGAGAGCGAGCGGGCGCTGGCCAAGTTGCTGCCCGAGGTGCCGTTCGTGTGGATCGAGTTCAAGGTCGGCGCGATGGGCGTGTTCGCGCTGGAGCGCCGGGACCTGATCGAGCACGCCAAGGCGATCCGCGCCGCGGCCCAGGCGCGCCGCTGACCGGTTTTCGGGCGGCCGCCACGGCCGCCAGCTGTGGCAAGATGCAGTGCAACATAAGGTCGGGTGATCCGGCCTCGGCACTTTCTTCCCAGCGGTAGCGCCCGTGTCCAGCAACTCCTTCGGCAAGCTCTTCACCGTCACCACGTTCGGCGAAAGCCACGGCCCAGCCATTGGCTGCGTCGTCGATGGCTGTCCTCCGGGTCTGGCCATTGCTCCGGAGGACTTCCGTGCCGACCTGGAGCGCCGGGCCACCGGTCGTACCCGGCACACCTCGCAGCGCCGCGAGGACGACGCCATCGAGATCCTCTCCGGCGTCTACGAGGGGCACACCACCGGCACGCCGATCGCGCTGCTGATCCGCAACACCGACCAGCGCAGCAAGGACTACGGCGAGATCGCCCGGACGTTCCGGCCCGGCCATGCCGACTACACCTACTGGCAGAAGTACGGCATCCGCGATCCGCGCGGCGGCGGGCGTTCGTCGGCGCGCGAGACCACCATGCGCGTGGCGGCGGGCGTGATCGCCAGGAAGTGGCTGGCCGAGCGGCACGGGGTGAGGGTGCGTGGGTATCTCTCGCAGCTTGGCGAGATCACGCCATCCAGGCTGGATATGGATGGCGTCGAACAGAATCCCTTCTTCTGGCCGGATGCCGCGCAGGTGCCCGAGCTGGAGGCCTACATGGATGCGCTGCGCAAATCCGGCGACTCGGTGGGTGCGCGCGTCACCGCCATCGCCGAGGGCGTGCCGCCCGGCTGGGGCGAGCCGATCTACGGCAAGCTCGATGGCGAGATCGCTGCGGCGATGATGTCGATCAACGCGGTCAAGGGAGTGGAAGTCGGCGATGGCTTTGCCGCCGTGGCCCAGCGCGGGACACAACATCGCGATGAGATTCATTTGGACGGCTTTACGTCCAATCACGCCGGTGGCATTCTCGGCGGAATCAGCACTGGCCAGTCGGTGGTCGTCTCGGTGGCCTTCAAGCCCACCTCCAGCATCCTGATTCCCGGCGCGAGCGTGAACCTCGCCGGCGAGCCGGTGGAAGTGGTCACCAAGGGGCGCCACGACCCCTGCGTGGGGATCCGTGCCACGCCCATCGTGGAGGCCATGCTGGCCCTGGTGCTGATCGACCAGGCCCTGCGTCATCGTGCCCAGTGCGGCGACGTCGGTCCGGTGCAGCCCCGCATTCCCTGAGCGTCCCGTGCACGGCGCGCCGCTCGTCGACCAGGTTCACGGTATGAGCAAGCGTTTCAAGGTGTGGGTGTCGCGGCCGTTGTTCCCCGACGTGCTGGCGCGCATCGCCCAGTTCGTCGATCTCGATGCCGAGGCGGTGGAGCGCGTCCATTCGCCGGAGATGTTGCGGCAACGTCTGGCAGGCGTGGACGGTGCGATCGTCGGTCTGGCCGACCGGGTCGACGCGTCGACGCTTGCAGGCAACGACCGGCTCAAGGTGATTTCCAATCTCGCGGTCGGCTACAACAACCTCGACATCGAGGCGCTGACCCGCGCCGGGGTACTTGCCTGCAACACGCCCGAGGTGCTCAACGAGACCACGGCCGACTATGCCTGGGCGCTGCTGCTTGCCGCGGCACGCCGGGTCGGCGCCGCCGAGCGTTGGGTGCGGGCGGGGCAGTGGCGGGGTGCGATGCGCTTCGACGACTGGCTCGGTGTCGATGTGCACGGCAAGACCCTGGGCATCCTCGGCATGGGGCGTATTGGCCAGGCCGTGGCCCGTCGTGCCAGCGGATTCGACATGCGCGTGCTTTATCACAACCGCAACCGGCTCTCCGAATCGATGGAATGCGAGTGTGCGGCGCGCTGGGTGGACAAGGCCACGCTGCTGCGCGAGTCGGACCACCTGGTGCTGGTGCTGCCCTATGCTCGCGAGAATCATCACATCATCGGTGCTGCCGAACTGGCGCTGATGAAGCCGAGCGCCGTGCTGGTGAACATCGCGCGCGGTGGCCTGTTGGACGAGGCGGCGCTGGCGGCCGCGTTGCGCGAAGGCCGCCTGGCCGCCGCCGGGCTGGACGTGTACGAGGAGGAGCCGGTGGTCCACCCGGACCTGCTGGCGCTGGAGCAGGTGGTGCTTAGCCCGCATCTGGGCAGCGCGAGCGCCGATACCCGTCGCAACATGGCCGAGTTGGCCGTCGACAATGTGCTGGCCGGCCTGGGTCTCGGTCCCGAGGCGGGTCGCCCGCCGGCTCCGATCAACCCTCGTGTGCTGGCGGCAAGGAGGCTCGGCAGCAAAGCGTGACCCGTTTCACGGTCGCGCGGTTCGTGGATTTGAGTTGCGCTCCGCCCCGGCTAGATTCCCGCGGATGCGGGAATGGCAATGGCCCGGCGGCCTTTTCCGACTTTCCTGGCAGACAGACCAATCATGAGCAAGAAGAGCAGTTACAAGGTGGCGATGGTCGGTGCGACCGGCGCGGTGGGCGAGACCCTGCTGTCGATCCTGGCCGAACGCGATTTCCCGGTAAGCGAACTGGTGCCGCTGGCGAGCGAGCGCTCGGCGGGCGGGCAGGTCGAGTTCGCCGGCAGGAAAGTCACCGTGCAGAATCTGGCCGACTACGATTTCGCCGGCGTCGATATCGCCTTCTTCTCGGCCGGCGGTTCGGTCAGTCGCGAGCACGCGCCGCGCGCGGCGGCGGCGGGCGCGGTGGTGATCGACAACACCTCCGAATTCCGCTACCAGGACGACATCCCGCTGGTGGTCAGCGAGGTCAATCCGCACGCGATTGCCCAGTACACCACGCGCAACATCATCGCCAACCCTAACTGCTCGACCATGGGCATGCTGGTGGCGCTGGCACCGATCCATCGCGCGGTGGGCATCGAGCGGATCAACGTGGCGACCTACCAGTCGGTGTCGGGTGCCGGCCGCTCGGGCCTGGAGGAGTTGGGCAGGCAGACCGCAGCGCTGCTCAACTTCCAGGACGTGGAGCCGGCCAAGTTCCCCAAGCAGATCGCGTTCAACGTGATCCCGCATATCGACGAGTTCCAAGCCAACGGCTACACCAAGGAAGAGATGAAGATGGTGTGGGAGACGCGCAAGATACTCGAGGACGCGTCGATCCAGGTGAACCCCACCGCCGTGCGCGTGCCGGTGTTCTTCGGCCATTCCGAGGCGGTGCACATCGAGACGCGCGACAAGATCACCGCCGAGCAGGCACGGGCGCTGCTGGAGCAGGCCGAAGGAGTGGTGGTGATCGACGAGCGCAAGGCCGGTGGCTACCCGACCCCGGTGGGCGACGCCGCCGGCAAGGATCCGGTCTACGTCGGCCGCATCCGCGAGGACATCTCGCACGAACGCGGACTGGACCTGTGGGTCGTGTCCGACAACATCCGCAAGGGCGCAGCGCTCAACGCCGTACAGGTGGCCGAGCTGCTGGTCCGGGACTATCTGTAACGAGGTGGAACGATGATGCGTCCGATGCTGCGGCAGGCACTGGCCTTGGGCGGGATCCTCGCCACGGGGGCGGCGATGGCTTCGGGCGCATCCCATCCCGTGGAGGATGCGGACCGGGCGCAGGTGGCCGAGGTGCATCGGACGGTCGCCCGCGATGCCGCCGAGGTCGCGCGCCTGCAGCGGAGCGTGACCGAGCAGGAGGCGCGCAGTCGCGAGGCGAACCTGCGGTTGCGCGAGCAGGACCAGGCACTGGAGCGCCTGCGGCAGGAACTGCAGGCGGCCGAGGGGGCGGACGAGGCAGTCGCCACCGGCCCCTGATCGGGCAGAATAATGAGAAGCTGGCGCAGAAACGTCATGCAAGTGGTCGCCGCGCCTATTGTTGATTGGCCGGCATATAACTAAAGTGGCGCGTCATTCAGGCGGTTGTCGCACCTTGCGGCTACCGGGTAAGCGTCACGGGGAGTCCGGGGGAAACGCGATGAATCGTTCGTTGAAACTGTCTTTGCTGCTGGCTCTGGCGCTGGGGAGCAGCCAGGCGGTAGCGCTTGAGCTGGGCCAGATCCAGGTGAAGTCGGCCCTGGGGCAGCCGCTGGTGGCAGAGATCCCGGTCACGCCGGAGGGGGCGGGCGACCTGCGCGATCTCAGCGCAAAGCTGGCTTCCGACGAGGATTTCATGCGCGCCGGCATCACCGATGGCCGGACCTCGGTTCCGCTGAGCTTTACCATCGTCAATGGCCCGCATGGCAGCAAGCTGATCCGCATCACCAGCACCGAGGCGATCAACGATCCGTACCTCGACCTGCTGGTCGAGGTGGACAACGCGTCCGGCAAGAGCCTGCGCGAATACACCATCCTGCTCGATCCGCCGGGCATGGCGTCCGCGCCGCCCGCGGCGGCTCGCGCTGCCGCTCCGGCACCGGCACCGGCACGTAAGGCACCGGCTCGCGCCCCGGCCCCGGCTGCTCCGGCAGCGCAGGTCGCGGCCAACGGCCAGGTTGGCCCGGTGCAGAGCGGACAGACGCTGTCCTCCATCGCCGCCAAGGTGCGACCGAGTGACGTCGACCTGAACCAGATGCTGCTGGCGCTGAAGCAGGCCAATCCGGATGCCTTCTATCGCGACAACATCAACGCGCTCAAGCGCGGTGCGGTGCTGCGCGTGCCGAGCGCCGAGGAGGCACGCGCCACCTCGATCGCCGCTGCGATGGCCGAGGTTCGTCGCCAGAACAGCGACTGGCGTGCGGGCAGCGTTTCCTCGCCGACCAACGTGGCCGATTCCGGCACTCGCGCCTCCGCATCCAGCTCGCCGACCGCGCCGGCCAGCAAGTCCGGCGACCATCTGGAGCTCCTGCCCTCCGCCAAGGGCAGCAAGAGCGCCAGTGCGGGTGGCGGCAAGGCGGCCGACCTTCGTCGCGACCTGCAGCAAAGCCAGGAGAGTCTGGCCAACCTGCAGCAGCAGAGCGCCGACCTGCGCTCGCGGCTGAAGGACCTGGAGGACATCAACAGCAAGAACCAGCGCCTGCTGTCCCTGAAGGACAGCGAGATCGCCGAGTTGCAGCGCAAGCTGGCCGAGGCCCGCAAGGGCGCGCCGGCGGGCGAGCCGTCCACGGTGGCGGCGCCTGCGCCGGCCGCCATGCCCGCCCCGGCCGCGAGCGCACCCAAAACTGCCATGGCGAGCCCGCAGCCCGTTGCCGCGGGCACGACGGCGAAGGCCGGTGGCACGGCCCCGGCATCGGCCGCCACTGCCCAGGCGCCAGCCGCACCCGTAGCCGGCCAGCCCAAGGCCAGCGAGCCCGCCGCCAAGCCGGCGGCGAAGCCCGCCGTCAAGGCCGCTCCGGCCAAGATCGCGCCGAAGCCGGTCGCGGCCGAGGAGCCCTGGTACATGCAGACCTGGGCCTGGGCTGCTGGCGCTGGCGTCGCAGTGCTGCTGCTCCTGTTGATTCTGCGTGGTCGTAGCAGCAAGGCCCCGGCGAAGAGCGGTTCCTCGCTGGCCGACCGCTTCGGCACGGTGCCCCCGCTGGGCGACGAGGGCAGCAGCGATCCCGACCAGGACGAGCTGCTCGACCAGCTGGCCGAGCATCCCGACGACATCAGCCTGCATCTGGAGCTGGTGAGCCTGTACTACCACCGCCGCGACGTGGAGCATTTCGAAGCCGCGGCCGAGGCGATGTACGCCCACATCACCGACCCGCAGCAGTCCGAATGGCAGGACGTGGCGGCCATGGGCGAGGACCTGGTGCCGGGTCACCCGCTGTTCGCGGGCGTCGACACCTCGGTCCCCGAGGCCGAGCGTGCGCCGCTGGCCGGCTTCAACCTCGACGAGCCGGTGGACGAGCCGCCGGCGGGCACCCCGGTGCCGCCGCCGATGCCGTCCGGTCCGTCCAAGATCAGCGAGTACCACTTCGACTTCAACCTGACGCCGCGCCACGACGCTTCGGACGCGGGCAGCGAGTCGGTCGAGCACTTCGACGACCATTCGCTCGAAGCCATGGACGAGCACCTGTCGCTCGATGCGGTGCCGGAACAGTCGCCTGCCGCCCCGGCATCCGAGGAGTCGCACGAACTGCCGGCATGGCAGGCCTCGGAGGGTGGCTCCGACTTCGAAATGACCGAGTTCAGCGACGACCCGATCGACACCAAGCTCGACCTGGCCCGCGCCTACCTCGACATGGGTGACGCCGACGGCGCCCGCGCCATGCTGGAAGAGGTGCTGGCCGAAGGCACCCAGATGCAGCGCGACACCGCGCGACGCCTGCTCGACGGCATCGCCTGATCGACTCGCCTGTGAGACCCGGGCCCGGATCGACCCTGCGTCGGTCCGGGCTTTTTCTTGCCGGCTGCTATGCTCGGCGCCCGCTCCACCGCAGTTCTCTTCCCTTACATGCGCATCGCCCTGGGCATCGAATACGACGGCACCGACTTCTCCGGCTGGCAGCGGCTGAGCCATCGGGAGAGCGTGCAGGGGGCAGTGGAGAAGGCGCTGTCGTTCGTCGCCGCGCAGCCGGTTGACGTCACCTGCGCCGGCCGCACCGACGCGGGCGTGCATGGCCGTTGCCAGGTGGTGCATTTCGATACCGATGTCCGGCGCGACCCGCGTGGCTGGGTGCTGGGAGCCTGTTCCAACCTGCCGACTTCGGTGGCGGTGCTGTGGGCGCAGGAGGTTCCCGACGAGTTCCACGCCCGCTTTTCCGCGCGGAGCCGGCGCTACTGCTACCGCATTCTCAATCGTCCGGTCCGAGCGGCGCTGGATGCGCGCTATGTGACCTGGGAGCGCCATCCGCTCGACGCTGCGCGCATGCACGAGGCCGCGCAGGCGCTGGTCGGCGAGCACGATTTCACCGCGTTCCGCGCGATCGCCTGCCAGGCGGCCCACGCACGGCGCGAGGTGATCGCGGTCTCGGTGCGCCGCGAGGGCGAGCAGGTGATCGTGGAGATCGAGGCCAACGCCTTCCTGCACCACATGGTGCGCAACATCGTCGGTTCGTTGCTGCCGATCGGCCGTGGCGAGCAGGAGGTGGCGTGGATGGACGAGCTGCTGGCCGGTCGCAACCGCGAGGTCGCCGGTCCGACTGCGCCGTCCTCCGGACTGACTTTCATCGGCCCCCGCTACGAAGCGCATTGGGGCCTGCCGCCGGAGGTGAGCCAGTGAACCGCACGCGGATCAAATGCTGTGGCATGACCCGCGTCGAGGACGCGCGGCTCGCCGCCGAGCTCGGCGCTGATGCGATCGGCGTGGTGATCACCGCACGCAGCAGGCGGCGCGTCGATCTGGTGCGGGCGCGGGCGATCGTCGCCGCGATGCCGCCGTTCGTGACCACGGTGGCGCTGTTGATGGACGACAGTGCCGAGACCGTGCGCGCGGTGGTCGAGCAGGTGCAGCCGGACCTGCTGCAGTTCCACGGCAACGAGACCGACGCGTGGTGCGCGCAGTTCGGACGCCCGTATCTGAAGGCCGTCGCCATGGGCGAGGGGGCGGCGGCCTTGCCGCGCCTGCGTGAGTTTCCGCGAGCGGCCGGCCTGTTGCTGGACGGCCACGGCCTGGGCGAACCCGGCGGCAGCGGCAAGGCCTTCGACTGGTCGCTGATGCCCGCCGACCTGGCCCAGCCCTTGGTGCTGGCCGGCGGCCTGCATGCCGGCAACGTCGGCGAGGCGATCCGCATGGCGCGGCCGTGGGCGGTGGACGTGGCCAGCGGCATCGAGGCCTCGCCCGGGATCAAGGATCCCGAGCGCATGGCCGATTTCATCGCGGCGGTGCGCGCCGCCGATCAGGGCTGAGTGGAGCCGATCGGATGAGCCAGCCCATCGAGGAGCTTCGCCCGTCCGATCCGTTGCCCGACATGGCTGCGTTAGTCGCGCGGGGCGAGCCGCTGGTGCTGCGCGACCTGGTCGCGCACTGGCCGGCGGTGGGCTGGGCGCGCGAGTCCGACACCGCCTTCGCCCGCGGCCTCGCCGGGCTCGACGCCGGCGGCGAGGTCGACACCCTGGTGATGGCGCCGGAGGAAGCCGGCTGCATCGGCTACAACGCCGACCTCAGCGGTTTCAATTACGACCACTTCCGCGTGACCGTGACCGAGGGCCTGCGCCGCATCGCGCACGAGGAAAGGCAGGAGCGGCCGCACGGCGTGGCCATCCAGAGCGCGCCGATCGCCGACTGCCTGCCCGGATTTCTCGCCGGCCACCCGCTGACCCTGCTCGATCCGGCCATCGCCCCGCGCCTGTGGATCGGCAACCGGGTGACCACGCCGGCGCACTTCGACGAGTACCACAACATCGCGTGCGTGGCCGCCGGGCGCCGGCGCTTCACGCTGTTTCCTCCCGAACAGGTGGTCAACCTCTACATCGGTCCGCTGGACTTCGCGCCCACCGGGGCGGCGATCAGCCTGGCCCGGCTCGACCGTCCCGACGATCCGCGCTTCCCACGCCTGCGCGAGGCGCTGGCTGCGGCTCAGGTCGCCGAACTGGAGCCGGGCGACGCGATCTACATCCCGCCGCTGTGGTGGCATCACGTGGCCTCGCTCGGCCGGCTCAACGCGCTGGTGAACTACTGGTGGAAGCCGGTGCCGGCCGGGGGCGCGGCCACGGGCACGGCGCTGGGTGCGCTGCTGCACGCGATCCTGGCGTTCCGTCGGTTGGGCCCGGACGAGCGGGCCGGTTGGAGGGTGCTGCTCGATCACTATGCGTTTGGCGACACGGATCCGGGCGCGCACATTCCGATCGAGCGCCGTGGCCCCCTGGCCGAGCTGACGCCCGGGCAGGCGGCGGCAATGCGCGAGACGATCAAGCGGTACCTGTAGGTCGGGGGCTGGCCAGTTCGCCGGCCAGCCACTCGGCCAGTGCGGCGGCCCGCGTGGCGTTCGCACGAGCAGGCGTGACGAGCACCCAGGCGGCTGCCGTATCGACAAAGCCCCACGGTGCGATCAGCCGTCCCGCCGCGAGATCGTCGGTCACCAGCGGTTCCGGCGCGATCGCCACGCCCAGCCCGGCCAGTGCCGCTTCCAGCAGGTAGTAGAGATGGGCGAAGCCCTGGCCCATCCGCTGCGGAGTGGTGCGCAGCCCCGCCGCCAGCGCCCAGTCGCGCCAGGCCTTCGGACGCGAGGCGGTGTGCAGCAGCGGCTCGTCGAGCAGGGCGGATGCAGGCGCCCCGGCCAGCCGCGCACTGCCGGCATAGCGCGGGCTCATCACCGGACCGATCCGTTCCGGCGCCAGCGTAGTGACCCGCCAGTCCGCGGGCCACGGTGCGGCGCCGATCAGCAGGGCGGCGTCCAGGCCGCGCAGGTCCGGCGGCAGCGGCTCCTCCTGTGCGGACAGGTGCAGGGTGAGGTCGGGGAGGGCGCTGGCGAGCCGGTCCAGTCGCGGGATCACCCAGCGTGCCAGCACGCTGCCCGGGCAACCCAGTACGAACGGTGCCTGCGCGGGTCGCAACAGGTCGGCCCACGCCTCGCGCAACTGCTCAAATGCAGCACCGGTCGCATCGTGCAGCCGCTCGCCGGCGTCGGTGAGCACGAGGCCGCGTCCCTGGCGGGCGAACAGCGGGCGGCCAAGTGCCTCTTCCAGTTGCCGGATCTGACGGCTCACCGCGCCGTGGGTGACGTGCAGGGCCTCGGCGGCCCGGCTCACGCTCTGCACGCGGGCCGTCGCTTCGAAGGCGCGCAGGGCGTTGAGTGGGGGCAGGTCGCGTTCGGTCATGTGTGACATTTACTCACATGTTGGTGAAAACTTCTCGCTTTTCCCAGGGGTCTGACGGGCCTATGCTGAGCATCCCGCCGGCAATACGGGTCGGTGGATCGCAGTTTTTCGCACAGGACTACCGCCATGGCCACGCCCGCACCGCTCGCCGCCCCCACCGTCACCGACTTCCATGCCTGGCCCGATCTCCACGGTCGCTTCGGCCAGTTCGGCGGCCAGTACGTGGCCGAGACCCTGATGGCGCCGCTGGCCGAGCTGACCGAGGCGTACGAGCGCCTGCGCAAGGATCCGGAATTCCTCGCCGAGCTGGACCGCGACCTCACCCACTACGTCGGCCGGCCCAGCCCGCTGTATCACGCCGAGCGGCTGTCGGCGCACGTCGGCGGCGCGCGCATCATCCTCAAGCGCGAGGACCTGAACCACACCGGTGCGCACAAGATCAACAACACCATCGGCCAGGGCCTGGTCGCCAAGCGCATGGGCAAGCCGCGCATCATCGCCGAGACCGGCGCCGGCCAGCACGGCGTGGCCAGCGCCACGGTGGCCGCGCGGCTGGGCCTGAAGTGCGTGGTGTACATGGGCGCCACCGACATCGAGCGGCAGAAGATCAACGTCTACCGCATGAAGCTGCTCGGCGCCGAGGTGGTGCCGGTGACCTCCGGTTCGAAGACGCTGAAGGATGCGTTGAACGAGGCGATGCGCGACTGGGTCACCAACGTGGCCGACACCTTCTACATCATCGGCACCGTGGCCGGCCCGCACCCGTACCCGATGATGGTGCGCGACTTCAATGCCATCGTCGGCCGCGAGGCGCGTGCGCAGATGCTGGCCGAATACGGCCGGTTGCCGGATGCGATCACCGCCTGCGTCGGCGGCGGCTCCAACGCGATCGGCCTGTTCCACGAATTCCTCAACGATCGCGACGTGCGCATCGTCGGCGCCGAGGCGGCGGGCGAGGGGATCGGCAGCGGCCTGCACGCGGCCTCGCTGGCGGCCGGCCGCCCCGGCGTGCTGCACGGCAACCGCACCTACGTGCTGTGCGACGACAACGGCCAGATCGCCGAGACCCACTCGATCTCCGCCGGACTCGACTACCCGGGCGTCGGTCCCGAGCACGCCTTCCTCAAGGATGCCGGTCGCGCCGAATACGTCGGCGTCACCGACGCCGAGGCGATGGAGGCGTTCCACCTGCTGGCGCGCATGGAAGGCATCCTGCCGGCGCTGGAGTCCAGCCATGCGGTGGCGCAGGCCATAAAGCTCGCTCGCGAGCTTCCAAAAGATGGGTTGGTGCTGTGCAACCTCTCGGGTCGCGGCGACAAGGACGTGCACACCATCGCCGCGCGCGAAGGCGTCACTGTCTGAGGGCAGGAGTGAGTGGCGAGGAGTGAGAAGCGAGAGAAAGGCCGCTTCGCTCCACGCTACCCGAATCTCCCGATCCTGCCTGCTCTCACTCCTCACTCCTCGCTCCTCTTCACTCACTCCTCGCTGCTGGCTCCCATGTCCCGAATCGATCAACGCTTCGCCTCGCTAAAAGCCGCCGGCCGCACCGGCCTGATCCCGTTCATCACGGCCGGCGATCCTTCGCCCGATGCCGTGGTCGCACTGATGCACGCGTTGGTGGAAGCCGGGGCGGACCTGATCGAACTGGGCGTGCCGTTCTCCGACCCGATGGCCGACGGTCCGGTGATCCAGCACGCCAGCGAGCGGGCGATCGCCAAGGGCGTCGGCCTGGGCGACGTGCTGCGCTGGGTGGGTGAATTCCGCCAGCGCGATGCGGACACGCCGGTGGTGCTGATGGGCTACCTCAACCCGGTCGAGATCCACGGCTACGAGGCGTTCGCCGCGGAGGCCGCGGCCGCGGGCGTGGACGGGGTGCTGCTGGTCGATTGCCCGTTGGAAGAGTCCGCCGTGCTTGAGCCCTTGCGCGCTGCGGGGCTGCAGACCATCCGCCTGGCGGCGCCGACCACCGCACCCGCGCGTATGGCGCAGTTGTGCGAGGTGGCCGAGGGCTTCCTGTACTATGTGTCGTTTGCCGGCATCACCGGCGCCGGGCGGTTGAGCACCCGGGACATCGCGTCCCGCGTGGCCGACATCCGCTCACGCGCCAGGGCGCCGGTGGCAGTGGGGTTCGGCGTGCGCGATGCGCAGAGCGCGAAGGAGATTGCCGCCTTCGCCGATGCGGTGGTGATCGGCAGCGCGCTGGTGGAGCGGTTGGACGGGGCAGGCACGGCGGATGAAGCCGTGGCCCGGGCAAAGGACTTCCTGGCACCGATCCGCGCCGCACTCGATGCACACTGAAACGGTCGCCTGACCGTTTCGGTCAGGAACGTTTGAGGTGTTGCAATGAACTGGCTGCAGAAAATCATGACCCCGCGCGCCCGTACCCAGGGCGCACCCGCCGCCGGCAAGGGCAAGGTGCCCGAGGGCGTGTGGGACAAGTGCGGCGGCTGCGGCGCCGTGCTCTATCGCCCGGAGCTGGAGCGCAACCTGATGGTCTGCCCCAAGTGCGGCCATCACCACGCTATCCGCGCGCGTGCGCGCCTGGCCGCGCTGTTCGACGAGGGCAGCACGGTCGAGCTGTGGCCGAACCTCGAGCCGACCGATCCGCTGAAGTTCCGCGACTCGAAGAAGTACCGCGACCGCGTTGTCGCTGCGCAGAAGTCGACCGGCGAGAAGGACGCGCTGATCGCGATGAGCGGCAAGCTCAAGGAGCGCCCGCTGGTCGCCGTGGCCTTCGAGTTTGCCTACATGGGCGGCTCGATGGGTTCGGTGGTCGGCGAGAAGTTCGCCCGCGCGGCGGAGAAGGCGCTGGCCGAGCGCAGCGCCCTGGTGTGCTTCTCGGCTACCGGTGGCGCACGCATGCAGGAGTCGCTGTTCTCGCTGATGCAGATGGCCAAGACCTCGGCCGCGCTGGCGAAGCTGCGCGACGCCGGCGTGCCGTACATCAGCGTGATGACCAACCCGACCACCGGCGGCGTGTCGGCCAGCCTGGCGATGCTAGGCGACATCAACATCGGCGAGCCGAAGGCGCTGATCGGTTTCGCCGGTCCGCGCGTGATCGAGCAGACCGTGCGCGAGACGCTGCCGGAAGGTTTCCAGCGTTCGGAGTTCCTGCTCGAGCACGGCGCGATCGACATGATCGTCGACCGCCGCGAGATGCGCGACAAGCTCGCCGACGTGCTCGGCCTGCTGATGAAGGTGCCGCGCGCGGCCTGATCGAAGCCGTTGCTGCGCGTCATCCGGAGCCGTCGCACTGCAAGGTGCGGCGGCTTCGTCGTTTACGCATTCGCGTTTTCCACAGGTGGTGTGCATGGCCGCGGGGACAAGCCTGTGGACAAGCGCGATTCGCCGTATTGCGATCAGACACTTGCTACGCGTCGATCATTTTCTGCGCAGCCGCCTGCGCGTTGTCCACAGCTTCTGTGGAGGCCGTTGGGAAAAGCCTGTGGATAGATGACCTATCGTGCTGATCGCACAGCACTCGTGCACGTGATGCCTACGATCTGATCACATCGGCAGGGCGAAGTGGCCCAGCCACAGCGCGAGCGAACCGAGCGCGCCGCCGATGCCGATCGCCGCCAGCACGTCGCTGGGGTAGTGCAGTCCGAGGATCACCCGCGAGGCGGCGACCAGCGTGGTGAACGGCAGCAGCAGCGGCGCCAGCATCGGATACCAGGCCAGCGCCACGACGGTGAAGCCGACCGCCTGCAGCGTGTGGCCGGAGGGGAAGCTGAACTCGTCCAGCGGCGGCACGTGCGCGATCACCCCGGGGCAGGCGCGGAACGGCCGCGGGCGCCGGGTCCAGCGCTTGAGCAGGCGGTAGAGCATCAGTGCGGTGAGCCCGGTGAGCGCCATGTGCGCGGCGGCGGTGAGTCCGCGCAAACCGTCGAACAGCGCCAGCGAGAGCATCAACGCATACCAGAACACGCCGTCGCCGAGCCGGCTGACCGCACCGAAGAACACCCCCACCGCGCGACGCGCGCCCCAGCGGTTGGCCGCCACGCACATGCGGCGGTCGATCGCGAAGCGCGGCCCGATGGCAAGCTCAGGCGTGGGCAGCGGCGGCAGGCGGGACATGGCGCTTCTCCTCGGCGAGCTGCATCAGCAGGGACTCGAAATCGCGGATCACCGCGTCGGGCGACAGCGCGGCCACGCTGGCCTGGGCGGCGCGACCCATGTGGCGGATCAGGCTGGGGTTGCTGCCCAGGGTGACCACCGCCTCGATGAACCTCGGCTCGTTGTCCGGCTCGATGACGTAGCCGTTGTGGCCGTCGGTCATGTGCTCGCGCGCGGCGCCTTCGCGGTAGGCGACCACCGGCACGCCGGCGGCCAGCGATTCCAGGATCACGTTGCCGAAGGTTTCGCTCAGGCTGGGAAAGGCGAACACGTCGGCGCTGGCCACGTGCCGCGCCAGCGATTCGCCGCGCTGCATGCCGGCGAAGATGAAATCGGGATGGGCCGCCTGCAACGCCGCGCGCTCGGGGCCGTCGCCGACCCACACATAGCGCGCCTCGGGCACCTGCTGCTGCAGCGCGCGGAACGCCCGCACGGCGAGCTCCAGATTCTTCTCCGCGGCGATGCGGCCGACGTAGAGCATCACCGGCGCATGGCCTTCGACACCCCACTGCTGGCGCAGCGCGGGGTCGCGGTATTGCGGATGGAACAGCCGGGTATCGACGGCGCGGCGCAGGATGCGCGCGTTGGCCACACCGAGGTCGTTCAGCTCGCGGCGCAGCGCTTCGGTCGGCACCAGCGTGGCGCCACCGCGGTTGTGGAAGCGTCGCAGGTAGCCGCGCACCGCCTCGGTGAGGAAACCCACGCCGTAATGCGCGGCATAGGTGTCGAAGCGGGTGTGGAAGCCGGTCGCCACCGGCAGGTCGAGCTGCTGCGCAGTGCGCATCGCCGACCACCCCAGGGGGCCTTCCGTGGCCACGTAGATGGCGTCCGGCCGTAAGCGGCTCCAGCGGCGGCGCAGCATGCGCCCGGCCGGCAGGCCGAAGCGCAGGCCGGGGTAGCGGGGCAAGGAAGCGCCAAGGGTTTCCACGGGCAGCGTGCCCGGCTCGTCGGCGAACGGCTGGGGCTGGCGCGGGCGGATCACTTCGACCGTGTGCCCCAGCGACGCGAGTCCGGCGGCGAGGCTGTGGACGGTCAGCGCGACGCCGTTGATCTCGGGCGGATAGGTTTCGGTGACGATGCCGATGCGCATGGCGTGCCTCTGGCTGGCTTGGCATAGCGTGGGCGGGCCAGGTTTCGCCGGCGTGGCGCGGTTGTGACGTCCCGGTGACGCCCGGAAAGGACTACGATCGACCCCGGCGCTCGCTCTGTCCCCCACCCGCGCGACGCCAAGGAGGTCGCTATGAAACCGGTGCTGCTGTGTCTGGGGCTGGTCCTGCCGATGGGCTGCCTCGCCGCTGCCGCGCAGCCGCAGCACGAGGACGTGGGTTTCGTCGCTCCCGCCAGGGTGCCGGCCAAGCCCCACCGCCCACTGTTCGAGGTGCGCTACGTGCTGGTCAGCGCCGTCCCGTCCAGTCGTGCGCAGGCCCTGCCGGTGATCGACCTGGGCAGTGCGAGGTCCGCGATCCACCTGCTGCCGCTGGACGGCCCGGGAGCCGTCCTGGTGGGAGGCCAGTTCCGCAACCCCAACATGGAGCTGTGCCGCGGCTGGGGCTGCGAGACGCAGCCGCGCCGTTGAGACCGCGACGGCTCAGTTGCCGAAGTAGTAGGACGCGCCGAGGTTGGCCTGCCAGCGCGAGGCGCTCCCGGCCAAGTGGTGGTTGAAGCCGGCGTCGAGCTGCAGCCGCGGCGTGGCCATCCAGGCCAGTCCCGCGCCGGCGAGCTGGCCGGCCCGCGCATGGGCCGGATGCAGCGTCGCCACCTGCAGGTAGGCGCTCAGCTCCGGGGTGACGGACACGGTATCGCCGAGCGCGACCGTGCTGCTGTCGCCGCCGGCGCGCGCGTCCGCCACGTACAGGCCCAGCGACTGCCGCGCACTGACCTGCCAGTTCACGTCCAGGCCCAGCGCGTACTGCCGCCGGTCGGCACGGAACGCACGGCTGCCATCGGTGAAGGTCACACCGCCGAGCAGGCCCCAGCTCCACGCCGGGTGGCCGGAGGGCAGGGCCCACTTCAGGCCCAGGTTGCTGCTGCCGCGGCCGTGCAGGTCGCCGTCCGGGGTGGCGAGCCGGTTCCACGGCGTGCTGCCGAGCTGCAGCTCGAACGATCCGCCCAGGCCGAGACGGAGCAGGGTGTCGGCGCTGTACAGACGGGTGGTCGTGTCGCCGTTGCGGTCTTCGCTGGCGTCCGGCAGGCCCTGTTCGAGGGTCACCGCACCGGCGTCCAGCACCGCCGGGGAAAATCCCAGCCCCGGGCGATCGTAGCCGGGGTTGCGGGTCTGGGCCGCGGCACCGCCGGGCGCGGCGAGCGCGAGCAGCAGCAGGATCGGCCGGCACGCGATGCCGGATGGTCTAAAATGGAACGTTCCCTTTCGCATCGCGCCAGTATCCCATGACCGTCCGCACCCGCTTCGCCCCCAGTCCCACCGGCTTCCTGCACATCGGTGGCGCGCGCACCGCGCTGTACTGCTGGCTGGAGGCGCGTCGTCGCGGCGGCGAGTTCGTGCTGCGCATCGAGGACACCGATCGCGAGCGCTCCACCGACGCGGCCGTGCAGGCGATCCTCGACGCCATGCACTGGCTCGACCTGGATGCCGACGAGGCGCCGGTCTACCAGACCCAGCGGCTGGCCCGCTACAAGGAGGTCGCCGACCGGCTGCTCGCCGAGGGCAAGGCGTACTACGCCTACGAGTCGAAGGAGGAGATCGAGGCGATGCGCGAGGCCGCGATGGCGAAGGGCGAGAAGCCCCGCTACAACGGCTACTACCGCGATCGCAACGAGCCATACCGCGACGACCCGAACCGGGTGATCCGCTTCAAGAATCCGGTCGAAGGCTCGGTGGTGTTCGAGGACAAGGTCAAGGGCCGCATCGAGATCGCCAACAGCGAGCTGGACGACCTGGTGATCTTCCGCTCCGACGGCTGGCCGACCTACAACTTCGCCGTGGTGGTGGACGACATCGACATGGGCATCACCGAGGTGATCCGCGGCGACGACCACGTCAACAACACCCCGCGCCAGATCAACATCTACCTCGCGCTCGGCGCGGTGGTGCCGGAGTTCGCGCATCTGCCGATGATCCTCGACCACGAAGGCAAGAAGCTCTCCAAGCGCACCAACTCGGTGAGCGTGATGGAGTACCGCAGCGACGGCTACCTGCCGCATGCGCTGCTCAACTACCTGGTGCGACTGGGCTGGTCGCATGGCGACCAGGAGATCTTCTCGCGCGAGGAGATGGTCAGGCTGTTCGACATCGCCGACGTCAACAAGGCGGCCTCGCGCTTCGACACCGAGAAGCTGAAGTGGCTGAACCAGCACTACCTGAAGACCGACGATCCGCAGGCCATTGCGCCTGAATTCGAGTGGCACCTGCAGCAGGCGGGGCTGGATCCAGCGAAGGGGCCGGCCGCGGCCGACCTCATCGTTGCGCTGCGCGATCGCGTGCAGACGCTGAAGGAAATGGCCGAGCGCGCGGCGATCTGGTTCGGTCCGATCACCGAGTGGGACGAGAAGGCCGTCGCCAAGCACCTGAAGAACGACAGCGCGATCGCCGTGCTGGCCGAAGCGAAGGCGTTGCTGGCCGGCTGCCAGTGGAAGCCCGAGCCGATCCACGCGGTGATCGAGCAGGTGGCGGCCAAACTGGAGCTGGGCATGGGCAAGGTGGCCCAGCCGCTGCGCGTGGCGATGACCGGCACCCAGGTGTCGCCGTCGATCGACCACACCATCTACCTGGCCGGCCGCGACGTGGCGCTGAAGCGCATCGACGACGCGATCGCCCGCGCGCAGGGCTGATCGGCCGCGCCATGCATCGTCGCCCCGGCCGCCGCCATGGATGAGTTGCTGGCGAAGGCCACCCAGGGCGTGGACCTGACCGCACCGGGGGCGTTCTGGCACGTCTTCGCCAACCTGATGGCGCTGGTGCCATGGGCGGCGTTGACGTGGTGGACGCTGTTCTTCGTGGCGGTCGGCGCCGCGCTGGGCTGGTGGCGCGGACGGACCGGTGCCGGCGTGGTGTGGGCGCTGCTGCTCGGACCGATCGGATGGTGGGTGGTCTGGCGCCTGCCGCCGCCTTCCCGCGGCCGGGCTCCTCCGCCGTTGCCGCCACGGCGCTCGCCGCGCTGATCCGCACGAACTTCCGTTCCGTTGGATCGTCCCCATCTGGATCGACCGGGAGCCCTCGGCGCCCGATGTATGATCCGGGTCGAGGTGAAGGCATTGAGCAAGCAGGCAACCGACAAGTTCCACACGCACCACGAGGAAACCCCGCAGGGTTTCGTCGAGGCGGTGTCCCACGCCAGCGAGGAGCGCGGCCTGCGGCTGACGCCGCTGCGCAAGGAAGTGCTGGAGCTGGTCGCGGCAGCCGGCAAGCCGGTCAAGGCCTATGACCTGCTGGACCAGCTGCGCGAACGCCACGGCAACGCGGCCCCGCCCACGGTCTACCGCGCGCTCGACTTCCTGCTCGAGCAGGGCTTCATCCACAAGCTCGAGTCGGTCAACGCCTTCGTCTCCTGCCACCATCCGGCGGAGGCGCACCAGGTACCGTTCCTGATCTGCGATGTCTGCTCCAGCGCGCAGGAAGTGTGCGACGAGCGGGTCGCCGCGCTGATCGAGTCCCAGGCCGAGAGCTTCGGGTTCCGCCCGCAGGCGCAGACCCTGGAAGTGCACGGCGTGTGCCGCAACTGCCGCAAGGACTGAGCCGGTCCGCCCGGGGCGTCGGCTGCCGGTTGGCAAACCGCAGTGTTATAAAGTAACATGTCTGTCCAGACAGGCGGTCCTCCCCGCCGCCGTTGACCGGGGCAACCCCATGCAACCCGATCGTTCCGACAAGTCCTGGTGGTGGCACGTGGCCGATCGTATCGGCGCCACGGCATCGTTCCTCTGCGCGATTCACTGCGCGGCGCTGCCGTTCGTGCTGGCGATCCTGCCACTGGTCGGCCTGGAGTTCCTCGCCAGCCACGCCTTCGAGCGCGGCTTCGTGATGTTCGCCTGCGCGCTGGCCCTGTTCAGCCTGGGCCGTGGCTATCGCCGCCATCACATGCCACAGCCGCTGACCTTCGCCCTGCCTGGCCTGGTCCTGCTGCTGCTGGGCGTGACCCTGGCCGAGGGCTATTCCATCGTCGTGCACAGCGTGCTGGTGACGATCGGCGGCCTGCTGGTGGCCTTCTCGCATTTCCTCAACCTGCGTGCCGACCGGGTGGCCGGCCACGTGCACGGCCCCACCTGCGTGCATTGAACGGAAACCCTGCGCCGTCTTGCGATTTGCGGGTGCGCTGCTACGATGACCGGCCGTTCCAGTCATCAACGAATCATCGAGGAGTTCCCCATGGGTAAGGGCGATCGCAGGACCCGCCGCGGCAAGATCTATCGTGCCAGCTACGGCAACAGCCGCGCTCATGGCGCCCAGCCGGCCGTGGCCGGCGGCAAGCCGACCGTGACCAAGCCGGCGGCGGCCAAGAAGGCGGCACCGAAGAAGAAGTCGGCCTGAGCCAGCGCGCCGGGCGACCACAAAAAAACCCCGCTCAGGCGGGGTTTTTTTGTGGCCGGTGATCAGGCGGCGGGGCGTCCGCCGACCCAGCGTTGGCGCAGCAGGTTGCCGCCGATCCAGTAGCAGAGTTCGGCCGGATCGCGCACGTTCCATACCGCCAGGTCCGCGAGCTGGCCGCCGGCGAGCGTGCCGCGGTCGGTCAACCCGAGTGCGCGCGCCGCATGCACGGTGATACCGCGCAGCGCCTCGTCGGGAGTCAGCCGGAACAGCGTGCAGGCCATGCCGGCTGCCATCCGCAGCGAAAGCAGGGGGGAGGTGCCGGGGTTGCAGTCCGTGGCCACCGCAATCGGCACACCGGCCGCGCGCAGGCTGTCGACCGGCGGCAGCTTCGTCTCGCGCAGTGCGTAGAACGCGCCTGGCAGCAGCACCGCCATGGTGCCGGCCCGGGCCATCGCCTCGATGCCGGTCTCGTCCAGGTGCTCCAGATGGTCGGCCGACAGCCCGCCGAAGGTCGCCACCAGCGCGGCGCCGCCCTGGTCGGACAGCTGCTCGGCATGCAGCTTCACCGGCAGTCCGAGCGCACGGGCCCGCTCGAACAGCCGCCGGGTCTCCTCCGGGGTGAACGCGATCTGCTCGCAGAAGGCGTCCACTGCGTCGATCAGCCCTTCCCCGGCCAGCGTCGGCAGCCAGTGGTCGCAGACCTCGGCGACGTAGGCACCGCGCCGGTCGCGGAACTCCGGCGGCACGGTGTGCAGGCCGAGGAAGGTGGTGCATACCGTGATGCCCGACTGCGCGCCGAGCCGGCGCGCCACGCGCAGCATCTTCTGCTCGTCGAGCAGGGTCAGGCCGTAGCCGGACTTGATTTCCAGCGTGGTCACGCCGTCGGCCAGCAGCGCGCGCGCGCGTGTCGCGGCGGCGGCCAGCAGTTCGTCCTCGCTGGCGGCGCGGGTGGCCGCCACGGTGGACAGGATGCCGCCGCCGGCCCGCGCGATCGCTTCGTAGCTGGCGCCGTGCAGGCGCATGTCGAATTCGCGGGCGCGGTGCCCGCCGAACACCAGGTGGGTGTGGCAGTCGATCAGCCCGGGCGTGACCAGTGCACCGCCGAGATCGACCGTCTCGACGGCCGGCGGGTGTCCGGCTGCGGCAAGCTCCGCGCGCCGGCCCACCCAGGCGATGCGGTCGCCGGCGATGGCCAGCGCGCCGTCGTCGATCAGTCCGAACGGCGTGTCTTCGGCGAAGGTCGCCAGCCTGGCTCCGGTCAGCAGCACGTCCCAGCGTGGTGCGGTCATCGCCGTGGCCCTCGGTTCAGTGGGCGTCGGGCGCAGTATCGCGCGGTGCGGACTGTTCGTCGTAGTCGCGTGGCGTGGCCTGCTCGTCGTAGGCGCTGGTCTTGCCCGCGGGCATGGGTTCCACCACCTCGAGATCCTCCGGTGCAGCGGTGGGATGGCCGCCGCCCTGCGCCTCGGTTTCCGCCTTGGCGGCGGCGAGGGACGCGGCGTGCTGGCGCTCGAAGTCCTGCACCATGCGCTCGGCGAAATCCTTGTAGACCGGCGTCGGCGAGAACAGCGAGGCGGCCGCGCGGGCCAGCAGGCAGGCGGCCATGATCGGGATCACCATGTCCTGGTTGTCGGTCAGCTCCATCGCGATCACCGCCGAGGTCAGCGGTGCGCCGGTGACGCCCGACAGGTAGGCGCTCATGCCCAGCAGCACCACTGCACCGGCCGGCACACCGGGCAGGAAGCTGGCGATGTTGTGGCCCAGTCCCGCACCGACGGCCAGCGCCGGCGAGAAGATGCCGCCCGGGATGCCTGCCCAGTACGAGACCACGTTGGCCAGCAGCTTGGCGATGCCGAAGCCCTGGCCCGGGGTCGCGGCGGCTTCCTGCACGAAGGCGCGGGCCTGGTCGTAACCGGTACCGTAGATGTTGTTGTGGGTGAGCACGCCGAGCACGGCCAGCGCCAGGCCGCAGCCGGCGGCGAACAGCACCGGAGCATGGGAGCGCAGCCGCCCGATGGCAGCCAGCGGTCCGCGGCGGCTGAGCAGGATCAGGCGCGCGAATAGGCCGCCGAGCAGGCCGCAGATGATGCCGGTGAGCAGCACCGCCAGCCAGGCGTGACCCAGCGGCAGGCTCGCCTCGACTTCGCCGAAGTAGGCGTAGTTGCCCATGATGCCCAGCGAGACCACGCCGCCGACGATGACTGCGGTGAGCAACAGACCGCTGAAGCGGTGCTCGAAGGTGCCGGCCAGCTCCTCGATGGCGAACACCACGCCGGCCAGCGGCGTGTTGAACGCCGCCGCGATACCCGCCGCGCCGCCAGCCAGGATGAAGCGCGAGGCGGCCTTCGGGTCGGTGAAGCCGAAGCGCCGGCCCAGCGTGTAGAACAGGCCTGCGCCCACGTGCACGGTCGGGCCCTCGCGGCCGATCGATGCACCGACGCCCAGCGCGATCAGCGTGAGCACCATCTTGCCGGCGGCGATCGGCAGCGCCAGCATCCGCGCGCGGAAGCCCTCGTCCTCGATGTGCAGGGTGCCGATCACCTGCGGGATACCGCTGCCGCGCGTGGCGCGCAGCTTGCCCTCGGTGACCCAGGCGAGCCCGGCGAACACGATCGGGGTGATGACCAGCGGGATCCAAACGCCGTAGCCGAGCATCTGCTGGAACAGGTGGAACGACCAGTCGCTGGCCTTGGCGAACACGATCGCCGCCAGCGCCACCAGCACCGCGCCGATCCACAGGGCCAACCGGCGCTTCCATTGCGCCGGCGCGAAGAATTCGTGGCCCAGCAGCGCCTGCAGGCGCGGGTTGGACGAGCTCGGGGGAGGTGATGGCTGCTGGTCGGTCATGTCGTCGGGCAATGGAAGGAAAGGGTCAGCGTGGCAGCGTGTGCCAGCGCGTCTGGTAGAGGTCGAAGCGGCGGTCCTTGAGGTTCTGCACCGCGCCGGCGTTGCGCGCCTTGGCCAGGCTTTCCAGGCTGAGGTCGGCGAACAGCACCGTCTCGATGTTCGGCGTGGAGTCGGCGGCGATGCCGTCGCGCGCGAACGGGAAGTCGCTGGGGGTGAGGATGCAGCTCTGGCCGTACTGGATGTCGAAGTTGTTCACACCGGGCAGGTTGCCGACATTGCCGGACAGCACCACGTAGCACTGGTTCTCGATCGCCCGGGCCTGCGAGCAGTAGCGCACGCGCAGGTAGCCCTCGCGCACGTCGGTGCAGAACGGCACGAACAGGATCAGCGCGCCCTGGTCGGTGAGGTGGCGGGCGACCTCGGGGAACTCCGAGTCGTAGCAGATCATCACGCCGATCGGGCCGCAGTCGGTCTGGATCGTCGCCGCGCTCTCGCCGCCGGTGATGTTCCATACGGTGCGCTCGCTGGGCGTGGGGTGCAGCTTTTCGCGCTCGTGGATCGAGCCGTCGCGCAGGCACACGTAGCAGACGTTGTGGATGTCGCCGTTCGGCTGTTCGGTCGGGTGCGAGCCGCCGATGATGTTGATGTTGTAGTGCACCGCCAGCCGGCTGAAGAGCTCCTTCACCTGCGGCGTGTAGTGGCTCAGCTTGCGGATCGCCGCGACCGGCGACAGCTCCTCGTTCTCGATCGACAGCAGCTGCAGCGTGATCAGCTCGGGGAAGGTGACGAAGTCGGCGCTGTAGTCGGCGGCGATGTCGGTGAAGTACTCCACCTGGGTGGCGAACTCCTCGAACGACTTGATGCGCCGCTGCTGGTACTGCACCGAGGCCACGCGCACCGAGTCGGGCAGGCGCTGCGGTGTCGGCACCGAGGGCATGTCCGGGTGATCCATCAGGCGCGGGTTGCGCCATACCAGGTGGGCGGCGTAGCCGAGCGAGTCGTAGTCCGACGGCACGTAGTTGCGCAGCAGGCCGACCAGTTCGAAGTCGTTGTGCAGCTGGAAGCTCAGCGTCTGGTCGCGGCGCTTGCCCTCGACCACCGCCTGCACGTAGGCCTCGGCGCTGCCGTAGCGGGCAAGGTTCTTCGCCAGACCGGGAATGCGCCCGCCGAACACGATGCCGCGCAGCTTCAGTTCCTGGCACAGCCGCTTGCGCGCCTGGTACAGGCGCTGGCCGATGCGCATGCCGCGGTAGTCCGGATGCACCACCACTTCCATGCCGTACAGCCAGTCGCCGTCCGGCTTGTGTCGTGAGGCCATGCCGCCGCCGGTGATCTGCGCCCAGGTGTGCGGCGCCAGCGCGGCGGCCTCGTCGATGCGGAAGGTGGCGCAGTAGCCGACGATGCGTCCTTCGTACTCGACGACGAACTGGCCTTCCGGGAAGTGCGTCTGCTGGGAGCGCAGCATTTCCGCCGAATGGCCCCACTCGGCGGTGTAGACGCGGGCGGTCAGCTCGACCAGCTGGGGCACGTCCGCGGGCACCGCCAGCCGAAGCTGCAGCTTGGGTGCTTGCTCGGAAGTTTTCCTGGCCATCCGCCCATTATGCCGCACTGCCGCGAAGGCCGGGTCGACGCGGGCCGCTACACTGCGGTTTTTTCGACGGATCGCCCGCATGTCGCAGCCGGTTTCGCAAGAATCCCTCCGTGCCGATTTCCTCTGGACGCCCGAGGGCTGGCAGGCGGACGGCCGCCTCGCCGTCGACGCCTCCGGCCGTCTCGACGGCCGTGCGGAAGGGGACGGCAAGCGCCTCGGCCGCTGGGTGTTGCCGGGCATGCCGAACCTGCATTCGCACGCGTTCCAGCGCGCCATGGCCGGGCTGGCCGAGCGGCGCGGTCCCGGCAACGACAGCTTCTGGACCTGGCGCGAGGCGATGTACGGCTTCGCCGCCGCGCTCGACCCGGAAGCGCTGCAGGCGATCGCCGCCCAGCTCTACGTGGAGATGCTCAAGGCCGGCTACACCCAGGTCTGCGAATTCCACTACGTGCATCACCAGCCCGACGGCACGCCCTACGCGCAGCCCGAGGCGATGTCGCTGGCGCTCATCGAGGCGGCGAAGGAAGCCGGCATCGCGCTGACCCTGCTGCCGGTGCTGTACATGACTGGCGGTCTCGACGGTCGGCCGCTGGCGCCACGCCAGCGTCGCTTCGGCCACGCGGAGGTCTCCGATTACCTGCGCCTGCTCGAGGCACTGCGCGCGCACGAGTCGGCCGACCTGCGCGTGGGCATCGCGCTGCACTCGCTGCGCGCGGTGCCGGAGACCGCGATGCGCACGCTGCTGGCCACTGGCGCGGCGCAGACCGGACCGATCCACATCCATATCGCCGAGCAGGTCGGCGAGGTCCAGGACTGCCTCGCCGTGCGCGGCGCGAGGCCGGTGGAATGGCTGCTCGACCACGCCGAGGTCGACGCGCGCTGGTGCCTGGTCCACGCCACCCACCTGACCGGCCACGAGACCTCGCGGCTGGCGCGCAGCGGCGCCGTCGCCGGCCTGTGCCCGACCACCGAGGCCAACCTCGGCGACGGCCTGTTCCCGCTGGCCGACTACCTCGATGCCGCCGGCGCGCTCGGCGTCGGCTCGGACTCGCACATCTCGGTGTCGCCGGTGGAGGAACTGCGCTGGCTCGAATACGGCCAGCGGCTGGTCACCCGCCATCGCAACATCGCCGCGCGCGGCGAGGGTGCCAGCGTCGGCGAGACGTTATGGGCTGCCGCGCTGCGCGGCGGTGCGCAAGCCGCCGGCCTGCCGCTCGGCGCACTCGAACCGGGCCGGCGCGCCGACCTGCTGGTGCTCGACGACGAGGCTCCGTTGCTCGCCGCGCGCGACGCCGGCTCGGCGATGGACAGCTTCCTGTTCGCCGGCAACGCGCCGCTGGTGCGCCACGTGATGTGCGGCGGCCGCTGGATGGTGCGCGATTTCCGGCATCACGACGAGGAGCGCATCGCCGCCCGCTACCGCGCGACAGTGGCGGCCCTGGCCGCGCGCGGCTGAAGATGGTCCGGCGACATCGCCGGCATTTGCGCAGGATCAGGTAGCCGGGACGGCGCAGCGTCTAGGGTAGTCGGCACGGCACCCCCGCGCGGTGTCATGGAGCCATGCATGGGGACGCCCTCCCGTCCGGACAGCGATGCCGTCTTCCGCGCCCGCGGCCTGACCAAGGTCTACCGCATGGGCGAGGTGGAGGTGCACGCGCTGCGCGGTGTCGACCTGGACCTGTACCGCGGCGAGTTCGTCGTGCTGCTGGGGCCGTCCGGCAGCGGCAAGTCCACCCTGCTGAACATCCTCGGCGGGCTGGACGTGCCCACCGCGGGCGAGGTCTGGTACGAGGGCCACCACCTGTCCGGCGCCGACGAGCGCGAGCTGACCCTGTTCCGCCGCGAGCATGTCGGCTTCGTGTTCCAGTTCTACAACCTCATCCCCAGCCTCACCGCACGCGAGAACGTGGCCATCGTCACCGATCTGGCCGAGGGTGCGATGAGTCCCGAGGAAGCGCTGGCGCGGGTGGATCTCTCCGACCGCATGGACCATTTCCCGGCCCAGCTCTCAGGCGGCCAGCAGCAGCGGGTGGCGATCGCCCGCGCCATCGCCAAGCGGCCGGCGGTGCTGCTGTGCGACGAGCCCACCGGCGCGCTCGACTCGGCCACCGGCGTGCGCGTACTCGAGGCGCTGGAGCGGGTGAACGTCGAGCTGGGCACCACCACGGTGGTGATCACCCACAACGCCGACATCGCGCGCATGGCGCACCGGGTGCTGTACCTGGGCGACGGCCGCATCGTGCGCGAGGCGCGCCCGGAGCAGCGCATCCCCGCACGGGAGCTGCGCTGGTGAGGGCGCTGGGACGCAAGGCGTGGCGCGACCTGTGGCATCTGCGCGGGCAGGCGCTGGCGATCGCGCTGGTGATCGCCGGCGGCGTCGCCACGCTGGTGATGTCGCAGTCCACCTACCAGTCGCTCACCGCGACGCGGGAGCGTTTCTACCGCGAGGGCGCGCTGGCCGACCTGTGGGCGCCGCTCAAGCGCGCGCCGGACACGCTGGCGCCGCGGCTGGCGGCCATCGACGGCGTGCAGACCGCGCAGACCCGCCTGATGGCGGCCGGTACGCTCGGCGTGCCCGGCTTCGGCGAACCGGTGCGGGTCGAACTGGTCTCGCTGCCGCTCGAGGGCGGGCAGCCGCTGCTCAACCGCCTGCAGTTGCGCAGCGGGCGGCTGCCGAATCCGGACGTGGACAACGAGGTGGTGCTCGGCGAGGCTTTTGCCGCCGCCCACGCGTTGCGCGCCGGCGACACGCTGAGCCTGACCCTGCGCGGACGCCAGCGCTGGCTGCGCGTGGTCGGCGTGGCGACCTCGCCGGAGTACGTCTACCAGAGCCCGCCCGGCGCGGTGTTCCCGGATTTCCGCCGCTACGCCGTGGCGTGGATGAACCGGCATGCGATGGAGAAGGCGCTGTCGATGGACGGCGCGTTCAACAGTGTGGTGCTGCGGCTGCGGCCCGAGGCGAAGCCGGCCGCGGTGATCGCCGCGCTGGACGGCCTGCTGGCGCGCTACGGCGGCGTCGGTGCGTACGGTCGTCACGAACAGACCTCGGCGCGCTACCTGGAGGAGGAGATGCGCCAGCTGCGCACCATGGCGCGGCTGTTCCCGGCGATCTTCCTCGGCGTGGCGGCGTTCCTGGTGCACGTGGTGCTGATGCGCCTGCTCGGCACCCAGCGCGACCAGATCGGTGTGCTCAAGGCGTTCGGCTACCCGGACCGCGCGCTGGCCTGGCACTACCTGCTGATCGCCGCGGTGATCGCCGGCGCCGGCGCGCTGCTCGGCATCGGCCTGGGCGCGATGCTCGGTGGCTGGCTGGCCCACGTCTACCAGGGCATCTACCGCTTTCCGTTCCTGGCCTACCGGCTGAGCGCGGGGGCGGTCGCCACCGGGCTGGCGGTCAGCCTGGGCGCGGCCGCGGCCGGTGCGTTGATGGCACTGCGCGCCGCCGTGCGCCTGCCGCCGGCCGAGGCGATGCGGGCGCCGGCGCCGGCGCGGTTCGGGCCGAGCCTGGTCGAGCGGCTGGGTCTGCGCCGCTGGCTGACGCCCGCCGTCCGCATGGCGCTGCGCGACCTCGGCCGTCGCCCCGGGCGGGCGGCGTTCACGGTGCTCGGGCTGGCGATGGCCAGCGCGGTGATGATGGTCGGCCGCTTCCAGGGCGACGCCGTGCAGTACATGGTCGACACCCAGCTCGGCATCGCGCAGCGGCACGACCTGGCCGTCACCTTCGTCGAGCCGGCGCCACGCGGCGCCGTGCCGGAACTGGCCGCGCTGCCCGGCGTGCGCACGGCCGAACCGCTGCGGATGGCGCCGGTGCGCCTGGTGCATGGCCTGCACAGCTACCGCACCGTGCTCGAGGGCCTGCCGCCGGGTGCACGACTGCGCCGCCCGCTGGACACCGCGCTGCGGCCGGTACTGCCGCGCAGCGACGGCGTGCTGCTGACCGACTACCTCGGCCAAATGCTCGACCTGCGGCCGGGCGACCGGGTGGAAGTGCAGGCGCTGGACGGCCACCGCCGCCATGTCAGCGTGCCGGTGGCCGGCTTCGTGCACGAGTACATCGGCGCGCAGGGCTACATGGATCTGGACGCGCTCAACCGGCTGCTGGGTGACGGCGACGTGGTTTCCGGCGTGCTGCTGGGCGTGATGCCCGGGGCTGCCCCGGACGTCTATGCCGAGCTGAACCGGCGTCCCTGGGTCGCCGGCGTCGATTCGCGGCTGGCTGCGGTGCGCAGCTTCTACGCGACGATGGGCGAGAGCATGCTGGTGTTTGCCTGGGTGGCGGCCCTGCTCGGCGCCGTGATCAATTTCGGACTGGTCTACAACGCCGCGCGCATCAGTCTGTCCGAGCGTGGGCGCGAGCTGGCCAGCCTGCGCGTGCTCGGCATGACCGAGGGCGAGGTCAGCGTGCTGCTGCTCGGCCAGCTCGGCGTGCTGGTGCTGGTGTCGCTGCCGCTGGGTTTCGTCGCCGGGCATGCGCTGTGCTGGCTGATGACGCAGGGCTTCCAGTCCGAGCTGTTCCGCGTGCCGGTGCGGCTCACCACCGCCACCTACGCCTTCGCCGCGGCGACGGTGTGCGTGGCCAGCCTGCTGTCGGCGCTGCTGGTGCGTCGGCGCATCCACCGGCTCGACCTGATCGGCGTGCTGAAGACCCGCGAATGAGGAACCCGTCGTGCGCATGAAACGCCCGTACCTGATCGCCCTGGTCGTCCTTGCCGTCGCGCTCGCCGCGGCCTTCCTCTGGGCATGGCAGGCCTCGCCGCGCCTGGTGGACATCGCCACGGTGCAGCGTGGTCCCCTGGTGCAGCGGTTCGAGGAGGAGGGGCGGACCCAGTTGCCGCGGCGCTGGGTGGTTTCGGCGCCGCTGGCCGGCACGCTGCAGCGGATCGACCTGCTGCAGGGTGATGCGGTGAAGGCCGGTCAGGTCGTCGCGGTGATCGAGCCGATGCACGGCGCACTGCTCGATGCGGCCAACCGTGCCCGCCTGCTCGCCGAGCAGCAGGCGGCCGAGGCCTCGATGCAGGCGGCGCGGCAGCGGCTGGCGGCGGCCAGCGCGGACGCCGACCTGGCCTCACGCGATGTGCGCCGCATGCGCACGCTGGGTGCCGGCGGCGTGGTCAGCGCGGCCACGCTGGACGAGGCCGAAGCGAGGGTCGCCCGTGCGCTCGCAGCGGCCGCGGCCGCCCGTGCCGAACAGCAGGCGGCAGGCCAGCAGCGCGATGCCCTGGCCGCGCTGTTGAAGGGGCAGGGGCAGGGGGGCGGCGAGCGGATCGACCTGCGCGCGCCGGTCGATGGCGTGGTGCTGCATCGCTACCAGGAGAGCGCCGTGCCGGTACAGGCCGGGCAGCCGCTGCTGGAGATCGGCGACCTCGACGAACTGCAGGTAATGGTGCAGGCACTCTCGCAGCAGGCGATCGGCCTGCATCCGGGGTCGGCGGCGCGGATCCTGCGCTGGGGCGGCGACCGGCCGCTGCCGGCACGCGTGCTGCGGATCGAGCCCGGCGCCTTCACCAAGGTGTCGGCGCTCGGCGTGGAGGAGCAGCGCACCCTGGTCTGGCTGCAGATCACCGCGCCGCGTGCGCAGTGGGCGTCGCTGGGCGACGGGTTCCGGGTCGAAGTCGAATTCGAGGTGGCGCGGCGCGACGACGTGCTGCAGGTCGCCTCCAGCGCCCTGTTCCGCGAGGGCCGTCGCTGGATGGTGTTCCGTGTCTCCGGCGGGCGCGCGCGCCGGGTCGAGGTCACGCCGGGCATGCAGGGGGACGGTGCGGTGGAGATCCTCGCCGGACTCAAGGCGGGCGACCGCGTGGTGGCCTATCCGGACGATCGCCTCGTCGACGGCCAGCGCGTGCGGGCGCTGGAGGCCTCCCCGTGAGGTCGATGCCCGCACGATGAACGACGGCCGTCCGCAAGCTTCCGCGGTGGTCGGCGCACGGCGCATCGCGCCGTTCCTGGCAGCACCATCCACGCCGGGAGTGCGCCATGCGCCGATTCGCATCACGTCTGCTGATCTCCACCGCCTTGCTGGGTGCCAGCGCCCTGTTGGCCGGCTGCATCGTGGTGCCGGCCCGCGGTCATGCGCGCGTGTGGATACCGGGTTACTGGGCCGCGCCGCATGTATGGGTTTCCGGCCACTGGCGCGTTCGCTGAGCGCTCAGCGCGACCAGTGCAGTCCGGCCAGTGCGGCGTGCAGTGCCTGCCACGCCTGGGCCTGGCTGAAGGGCGGCGTGCGCGGCGGGGCGTAGACCTCCGGTCGGGTGCCGTAAACCAGCAGGTCGATCGCCACGCAACGGTCGTCGCGCACCGCACGGTAACCCTCCACCTGCAGGTAGTGGCTCATCGCCGCGTCGCTCGCGCGGAAGCGCTGGAAGGTCACGCCGCCGAGCGCCTGGCTGGCAATCGATCCGGGCTCGGCACTGGCTGGCGTGTCCTCGCAATGCGCCAGTGCGTCGGCGTCGCCGCTCTCGCTGATGCGCAGCTCGGCGGCGGTGATCCGGTCCGAGCCGTTCAGCACCAGCGCGGCCAGCGGCCGGCCCTGTCCGTTGCCGCCGGCGAAGGCCTGCCAGACGGCGGCATCCAGGTAATCGCGGTGGAAGTCGTGGCGCAGCGTCATGTCCGTCGGCACCGGGATCGACAGTCCCAGCGAGGGGGCGACAAACTCGCGCGGCGTCGCGCTCGCCGGCGCGGGCGAAGCGCCCGGTGGATCACCGTGGCATCCGGCGAGCAGGGCGAGGCAGGCGATCATCAGGCGGCGACTTCTCATCGTGCGGCTCCTCGGGTCGCCGGGATGGTCCGGCCATGATCATGAAGGCCGCGCCAGCCCGGCGTCGGCGCCGCGTGGATGTTTCGTGAGCGCAACGAAAAGGGCGCCAGCTCGCGCTGGCGCCCGGGTTTTCGCGATCCGATGCGAATGCTTACTGCGCGGAGCTGGCCGACGGCGCCGGGTGGCCTTGGTGGAGCTCCCTGCGCTGCTCGCGGCGCGCTTCGCGCTGGGCGCGCAGCGTGGCCAGCTGGGCCTTCTGCTGCGACGTCAGCACCGCGTAGATCTGCGCCTTCACCTTGGCGCGCTGCTCGATGCGGGCCTGGGTCGCCTGGCCTTCGGCCTGGGCCAGGCGGGCCGCCGCCGCCTGGTAGCCGACCTGGTCCGGGGTCATCTGCTCGAATGCTCTGCGCTGGTCGTGCAGGGCCTGCCACTGGCCCTTGTTCTGCTCGCGGCTGGCCTGGGTGATCTGCTTGATGCTGGCCTTCTGGGCGTCGGTCAGGTCGAGCTTGGCGAAGGCTTCGTGCATGCCGTGGTGGTCGCGGCGGCCGTGGTCGCCGAAGCGGTGCCCGCCGTCATGGTTGCCGCCAGCGGCGAGGGCCGCGCCGGTGATCGTCAGGGCCGAAGCGAAGATGAGGCCGAGGGTAGTCGTCTTGCGCATGGGTAACGCCTCTTGCGTGGGTGGGGACTGGCGATCATTGGACGACACCACCGCGTGTATGTTGTTTGCGCGTAGGTAAAGATGCGTAAAGCCCGTGGCGTCCGCGCCGCGACCCCACTGAAATGGCAGCCATGCAACGGATCCTGATCGCCGACGACGACCGCGCCCTGGCCGGGCTGCTGGCCGAGTACCTGCAGCGCGAGGGCTTTGCCGTGGATGTGGTGCACGACGGCGAGGCGGCGCTGGCGCGCCTGCGCGACGGTGCGCAGCGCCCGGACCTGCTGATCCTCGACGTGATGATGCCGGGCCGCGACGGCCTGGAGACGCTGCGCGAACTGCGCATGCAGCAGCGGCTGCCGGTGATCATGCTGTCCGCGCGCGGCGAGCCGGTGGACCGGGTGATCGGCCTGGAGCTGGGCGCGGATGACTACCTGTCCAAGCCCTGCCTGCCCCGCGAACTGCTCGCCCGCGTGCGCGCGCAGCTGCGCCGGCAGACGCCCGAGGCGGCGGCGAACGTGCAGGTCGGCAACCTGCGTCTGCAGCCCGGCGACCGCCAGGCTTCCGTCGACGCGCAGGAGCTCACGCTGACCGGCGCCGAGTTCTCGCTGCTCCTGGCGCTCGCCCAGCGCGCCGGCGAGGTGGTGGACAAGGCCACGCTCACCCGGCTCGCGCTCGGCCGCGAGCTGGAGCGTTTCGACCGCAGCATCGACGTGCACGTCAGCCGCCTGCGGCACAAGCTGGCCGAGGCCTCGCCGGCCGCACCGCGCATCGAGTCGGTGCGCGGCTCCGGTTACCTGCTGCTGGCGGGCGGCGCATGAACCCGCTGCGCAGCTCGCTCTATCGGCGCCTGCTGGTCGGCTTCTGCCTGGCCAACCTGGTGGTGCTGTTCGTCGGCGGTTCGCTGGCGCAGCGCTTCATCGAATACAGCACGGCGGTGGAGATCGACTGGTCGGCGCTCGCCCGGGATGCCAGCCGTGCCTACGACACCGGCGGCGGACGCGGCCTGGCCGACTGGTCGCGCCAGCAGCGCATGGAAGGCATCGATGCGACGCTGTTCGAGGATGGCCGCCCGCTGACGGCGTTCCGCGCAGGGCCGGGCATGCTGCGCGACCTGCCCACCTGGCTCGCCACCGGCCACGACGTGCTGCTGCAGCCGCGTCCCGGGCTGTACCTGGCCGTGCAGCCGGTGCAGGGCGCGGATGGCCGGACGCGTCAGCTGGTGGCAATGAGTCGCAACCACACACGCCTGCACCAGCACACGCGGCAGACCATCCTGCTCGCCGTGCAGGCGGCGCTGTCGCTGCTGCTGGTCGGCGTGATCGGCTGGTGGATCGCGCGCAGCGTGGCGCAGCCGGTGGCGGCGTTGCGCGCGGCGACCCGGCGCATGGCGGCCGGCGAACTGTCCACCCGCGTGCACTGGAAGAACGGTCGCGGCCGTGACGAGCTGGCGCAGCTCGCCGGCGATTTCGACGCGATGGCCGAGCGCATCGAGGCGCTGGTCGCGCACGACCGCGGCGTGCTGCAGGATCTCTCGCACGAACTGCGCTCGCCGCTGGCGCGCCTGCAACTGCTGCTGGATTTCGCGCGGCGCAGTCGCGATCCCGACGAGGCCGCCGGCTATTTCGCCCGCGCCGAACAGGAGATCGAACGGCTGGACCGCATGACCGGCGAGATGCTTGCGCTGTCGCGGCTGGAAGGCGGCCTGCCGGGGGACCAGCGCGAATCGTTGGACCTGTCGGAAGTGGTGCGGCATGCCGTCGGGCAGGCGGCGCTGGAGGCGTCCACGCGCGGGGTGGCGCTGGCCTGCGAGGCCGGCGGGGCGGTGGTCGTCGACGGCAGCGCGCAACTGCTGGAGCGGGCGATCGACAATCTGCTCGGCAACGCGCTGAAGTTCAGTGACCCGGGAGGCACGGTGGAGCTGCGGGTGCGCGCTGTCGGCCGCGAGGCCGAACTGTGCGTGCGCGACCACGGTCCCGGCGTGCCCGAGGCGGAGCTGACCTCGCTATTCCGTCCATTCTTCCGCGGCAGCAATGCCGCGCGCGCCGAGGGGCAGGGCCTGGGTCTGGGCATCGTGCAGCGCGTGGCCCACGTGCACGGTGGACAGGTGGCGGCGCGCAACGCCGAGGGCGGTGGACTGGAAGTCTGCCTGCATCTGCCGCTGCCGCTGGCGCAGGCGGAGGCCGGCAGCGGACCGGGTTGACCCACGGCCGGAGCGTCCCGGGCGGGACGGCGCTGTCGATCGTCCGAATCAGGCAGCGTAAGCTGCGCGCTTTCCGCTCCTCTCCCCAAGGTCATGCCTCCCTCATCTGCCGCCGCCCCCGCCCACGCGGACGCTTCGCACGAGGCCATCCGCCACGGCACCGCGGCCTTCCGGCGCACCAACCTCGCGCTGTTCGCCGCCGGCTTCTCCACCTTCGGCCTGCTGTACTGCGTGCAGCCGCTGATGCCCGAGTTCAGCCGCGACTACGGCGTCAGCGCGGCCACCAGCGCGCTCTCGCTGTCGCTGAGCACCGGCGTGCTGGCCTTCGCCATGCTGTTCATGGGCGGGGTGTCCGACGCGGTGGGGCGCAAGTCGGTGATGGTCGCTTCGCTGGCGCTCTCTTCGCTGCTGGTGCTGGCCAGCACGATGGTGCAGCAGTGGCCGCTGCTGCTCGCGCTGCGCATGCTGCTCGGCTTCACCCTGAGCGGCGTGCCGGTGGTGGCGATGACCTACCTCGCCGAGGAGGTGCACCACGACTCGATCGGCCTGGGCATGGGCCTGTACATTAGCGGCAACGCGATCGGGGGCATGAGCGGAAGGCTGATTGCCGGCGTGCTCACCGACTGGTTCGGCTGGCGCGTCGGCATGGGCACGGTGGGCGCGGTGGGCCTGGTCGCCTGCCTGCTGTTCTGGCGTAGCCTGCCGCCGTCGCGGCACTTCATCGCGCGGCCGTTCCACCTGCGCAGCCTGCTCGGCCGATTCGCCGGCCTGTTCCGCGACGCCGGCCTGCCGTGGCTGTTCGCCGAGGGCTTCCTGCTGCTCGGGGCGTTCGTCACCGTCTACAACTACCTGGGCTATCGCCTGCTGGCCGCGCCGTACCGCCTCAGCCAGTCGGCGGTCGGCCTGGTCTTCGGCATCTACCTGATCGGCACCTTCAGCTCCACCTGGATGGGCCACCTGGCCGGGCGGCTGGGCCGGCGCAAGGTGCTGTGGAGTGCTTTCGCGCTGATGCTGGCCGGCGTGGCGCTCACCGCAGCCGCGCCGCTGCCGCTGATCCTGCTCGGCATCGTGGCGATCACCTTCGGCTTCTTCGGCGGCCACTCCATCGTCAGCAGTTGGGTCGGCCGTCGCGCCGGTACGGCCAAGGCGCAGGGCTCGAGCGTGTATCTGTTTTCGTACTACATGGGCTCGAGCATCGCCGGCGCCAGCGGCGGGCTGTTCTACGCCGCGCACGGCTGGAACGGCGTGGTCGGTTTCGTCGGCGCGCTGGTGCTGGCCGGCCTGCTGGTGGCGTGGCGGCTGTACCGCCTGCCGCCACTGGTCAACGTGGCGACGCTGCCGCAGCCGACCAGTCGCGGGGCGATGCCGTGAGGGGGCTTTTCGTCGCCTCGGCCGTCGCAGTTGAGGGGTGAGAGTGTCGCGCGACAAGCGCCGCCTTACGTCTCACTGCCGTCATTCCCGCGAAGAGCTTTTCAACAGCCCCAGGCTGGTCAAGCGGGAGGCGCGTTTCAACGGCGCAAGCCGGTCATCCTGTGTCTTTTCGCAGTTCGCGCGGTGCTCGTCATCAGAGCCGAAAGCGGTTTCGTCCTCCTGCGGAGGCCGAGTCACTTTTCTCTGTTTGGCCAGAGAAAAGTAACCAAAAGAGAGGCCACCCCGCTTCCGCGCCTCACCGGTCTGCGACCGGTGAGGTACGCGTCCGGGCTGCGGGGTTTGTCGACAGGGCATCCTGCCCTGACGCCAAACTGGCCGGCATCCATGCCGGCCACCCTTCGGGCTGATCCTCC
>NCKB01000020.1 GCA_002279065.1 Lysobacterales bacterium 15-68-25 | reverse complement strand
TGATCCACCCGATCGCGATGGACGAGGGTCTGCGCTTCGCGATCCGCGAAGGCGGCCGCACCGTCGGCGCCGGCGTGGTGGCCAAGATCATCAAGTAAGCGGTAAAGTGGCAAGTCGCCCGTTGGGCTGGCTGCCGGGAAGGAGGCGAGGGTGGTTTGCCGCCCTCGCCCTCCCTGACGTCAAGGCGTCCCCGACGGTCGGTCAAGCGTGCGACTTTGCTTGTTTTTGAACTTCAGTACGCCAGTAGCTCAATTGGCAGAGCAGCGGTCTCCAAAACCGCAGGTTGGGGGTTCGAGTCCCTCCTGGCGTGCCACTCTTGCAAGGAGCGATGGCGGGTAGCGCGGGATCGGTCGCAAGACGGTCATCGCCGCATCCGTCCAGTGCGCATGAACACCAAGGCAGAACAATCCCGGGGCGTCAGCGCCGGAGATATTGGCAAGCTGGTGCTGGCCGGGCTGGTGCTCGTGGCCGGCATTGGTGCGTACTCCTGGTACGACGGCGAGGGCAAGATCCCGCAGTCGGTGTTGCTGATCGGCGTGCTGGCTTCCATCGTCCTCTCGCTCGCGATCGGCGCCTTCACCGAGCCCGGGCGTCGCCTCAAGGGTTTCATTGCCGAGTCGCAGTTCGAGTTGCGCAAGGTCGTCTGGCCGACCCGCGACGAGACCATCAAGACCACGGCGGTCATCATCGTGGTGGTGATCGTGTTGTCCCTGCTGCTGGGGCTGATCGATCTGATCCTGAAGTCGGTCGTGCTCGACTGGCTGCTCAAGCTGGGTTCGTGAGGTAAATGGGCATGAGCAAGCGTTGGTATGTGGTGCACGCCTATTCGGGCTTCGAGAATCAGGTCAAGCGCTCGCTGGACGAGCGCATCAAGCGCGCCGGCATGGAGGAGAAGTTCGGCGAAGTGCTGGTGCCGACCGAGGAAGTGATCGAGATGCGCGCCGGCCAGAAGCGCCGCAGCGAGCGCAAGTTCTTCCCCGGTTACGTGCTGGTGCAGATCGAGACCGACACCGAGGGCAAGGGTCCGCGCATCGACGACGAGTGCTGGCATCTGGTCAAGGAAACCCCCAAGGTCATGGGTTTCATCGGCGGCACCGCCGACCGCCCGCTGCCGATCCGCGACAGCGAGGCTGACGCCATCCTGAGCCGCGTCCGCGAGGGCGTGGAGAAGCCGAAGCCCAAGGTCCTGTTCGAGCCGGGCGAGATGGTCCGCGTGATCGACGGTCCGTTCAACGATTTCAATGGCGTGGTCGAAGAGGTCAACTACGAGAAGAGCCGCCTGCGCGTGGCTGTGCTCATCTTCGGTCGCTCGACCCCGGTGGAGCTGGAGTTCGGTCAGGTCGAGAAGGCCTGATCCACGTTCCGTCCCGGCGATGACGGCCGTCGCCGTCGCCGAAAGGCGCGCTGGCGCGCCGCTTGCTTAAAAGCTGATCAATCTCTAAACTACGCGGTTCACGCTGGGGCTTTTCCGCCTCTGCGTGTCCGCGTTTTCAGATGTCCGCCGGAGGGCGGGCGTTCCACCGTCAAGGAAAGACATGACGCGAGGAGCCGCAAGGCGCCTGCACTCGCAAGGAAAATCCCATGGCAAAGAAAGTTGTCGGCTATATCAAGCTTCAGGTCAAGGCCGGTCAGGCCAACCCGTCGCCGCCGGTCGGTCCGGCCCTCGGTCAGCGCGGTCTGAACATCATGGAGTTCTGCAAGGCGTTCAATGCCGCCACGCAGAAGATGGAGCCCGGTGCTCCGGTTCCGGTGGTGATCACCGCCTACTCGGACCGCAGCTTCACCTTCACGATGAAGACCTCTCCGGCCACGTTCTGGCTGAAGAAGCTCACCAATACCCCGAAGGGTTCGTCCAAGCCGAACACCGACAAGGTCGGCAAGGTGACCCGTGCCCAGCTCGAAGAGATCGCCAAGCAGAAGCAGCCCGACCTGACGGCGGCTGATCTGGATGCGGCCGTGCGCACCATCGCCGGCAGCGCGCGTTCGATGGGTCTGGTGGTGGAGGGCTAAGACATGGCAAAGCTGACGAAGCGTATGAAGGCGGCGCAGGCCGCGGTGCAGCCGGGCAAGGTCTACGGCCTGGAAGAGGCACTGAAGATCATCAAGGACAACGCCAAGGCGAAGTTCGCCGAGTCGGTCGACGTGGCCGTGCGCCTCGGCATCGACGCGAAGAAGTCCGACCAGGGCGTGCGCGGCTCCTCGCTGCTGCCGCACGGTACCGGCAAGACCGTGAAGGTCGCCGTGTTCTGCCCTGCCGGTGAGAAGGCCGAGGCCGCCAAGGCCGCCGGTGCCGACGCCGTCGGCATGGACGACCTGGCCGAGCGCATGCAGGCCGGCGACCTCGACTTCGGTCGCGTGATCGCCACTCCCGACGCGATGCGCGTGGTGGGCAAGCTGGGCCAGCTGCTCGGTCCGCGTGGCCTGATGCCGAACCCGAAGGACGGCTCGGTCACCGCCGACGTGGTCACCGCGGTGAAGAACGCCAAGGCCGGCCAGGTCAAGTTCCGCAACGACAAGGCGGGCATCATCCACGCCACCATCGGCAAGGCCAGCTTCGAGGCGTCCCAGCTTGCGGACAACCTCAACATGCTGATCGCCGACCTGCTGAAGGCCAAGCCGGCGACGGCCAAGGGCCAGTACCTGCAGAAGGTCGCCCTGTCGAGCACGATGGGCGTGGGCGTGCCGGTCGATACCTCGTCGCTGACCATCGCGGCGAAGTAAGCAAGTTCAAGTCCTGCCGGCCTCCGGGCCGGACAGGCAGTTTTTGAAGGTAGCCCCGGCGGCGTGTCTGTCGGGGTCGCCGTCAAAGACCGCAGGCGCGTTCCGCGCGCGATGACGACGGGCAGGGAGCTCGTGCTGGCAGGGAATCGCCGTCATCGAAAGCGGGAGCGCTTAATCGGGATCCGTTGCCGGACCCTGGCCTGCGCAGATGGTGTTGCCCCTTCTGGAATCGTTTTTCTGGAAAGGCCACCACCCGGGATCCCCCAGGGGTCCCCGACGTCACGGAAGGCGTCGCCCAGGACCGCAAGCGGCAGGAGTCGCGAGCGGATTTCATAGTGGAGGAGTGATATGGCTCTGAATCTCTCTCAGAAGCAAGAAGTAGTCGCCGAACTGGCCGAAGTGGCCGCCAAGGCACACTCCCTGGTCGCCGTCGAGTACGCGGGCACCACGGTCGAACAGATGACCGCGATGCGCAAGAAGGCCCGCGAGTCGAGCGTGTTCCTGAAGGTTGTCAAGAACACGCTGGCATCGCGCGCCGTGGTCGGTACCGAGTTCGAGGTCGTCAAGGACGCCCTGACCGGTCCGCTGCTGTACGCGTTCTCGCTCGAGGAGCCCGGCGCTGCCGGTCGCCTGATCAAGGAATTCGCCAAGACCAACGACAAGCTGAAGGCCAAGGTCGTTTCCGTGGAGGGCAAGCTGCTGCCGGCCGCCCACGTGGACGTGCTGGCCTCGCTGCCGACCCGCGAAGAAGCGCTGGCCATGCTGGCCCGCGTGCTCGCCGAGCCCGCTGCGATGTTCGCCCGCGCCGTCAAGGCCGTGGCCGACAAGCAGGGCGGTGGCGAAGCCGTCGCGGAAGAGGCACCGGCGGAAGCCTGAGTTCGTCGTCTATCCCATTCGATTCAATTTCCAGAGGTAAAACACAATGTCCCTGACCAACGAACAGATCGTTGACGCCGTCGCCGCCAAGTCGCTGATGGAAGTGATGGAGCTGGTGAAGGCCATCGAAGAGAAGTTCGGCGTCTCCGCCGCCGCCCCGGTGATGATGGCCGCTGGCCCGGCCGCCGGTGCCCCGGCCGCCGAAGAGAAGACCGAGTTCGACGTCGTCCTGGTGAACGCCGGCGACAAGAAGGTCGACGTGATCAAGGCCGTCCGCGCCATCACCGGCCTGGGCCTGAAGGAAGCCAAGGACCTCACCGAGGCCGGTGGCGTCCTGAAGGAGGCCGTCTCGAAGGAAGACGCCGAGAAGTTCAAGAAGGACCTGGAAGCCGCCGGCGCCAAGGTCGAACTGAAGTAATTGGCGCTCTTGCGCGCCATCAGTTTGATCCAGCGTCACGCAAGCCTGGGGGCGCAAGCCCCCGGGCTTTGCCTGTTGCAAGGGGTCGCCGAGGGGCGACCTGGTTTCACTGATGTGCCGCTTCACCCGAGAAGGCAGCACTGAGCGGCCGGTTTCCGGCTTCTGATTCCTGTCTTTTTGATGTCCCGTCGGGCCTGCCTGGCCGTCCGGAGCATCACCGCTTTCCAAAATTAGCCGGTGTGTGCACCACCGGCGTCACTGCGAACCGAGGCGTCACCGACCATGACCTACTCGTTTACCGAGAAGAAGCGCATCCGCAAGGATTTCGGCAAGCGTCCGCCCGTGCTGGGCGTGCCCAACCTGCTGACCATCCAGACCGACTCCTATCGCGAATTCCTGCAGGAGCACGTCGCCCCGAAGCAGCGCGAGGACAAGGGTCTGCACGCGGCCCTGAAGTCGGTTTTTCCGATCTCCAGCTACTCCGGCAACGCCGCGCTCGAGTACGTCGACTATCGCCTCGGCGAGCCGGCGTTCGACGAGCGAGAGTGCCGCAACCGTGGCATGACCTTCGGCGCCCCGCTGCGCGTGACCGTGCGCCTGGTCATCTACGACAAGGACAGTCCGGCCTCGAAGAAGGCGGTGAAGTATGTGAAGGAGCAGGAGGTCTACATGGGCGAGATCCCGCTCATGACCGACACCGGCACCTTCATCATCAACGGCACCGAGCGCGTCATCGTCTCGCAGCTGCACCGTTCGCCGGGCGTGTTCTTCGACCACGACCGCGGCAAGACGCACAGCTCGGGCAAGCTGCTGTTCTCCGCCCGCGTGATCCCGTACCGCGGTTCCTGGCTGGACTTCGAGTTCGACCCGAAGGACGCGCTGTTCACCCGCATCGACCGTCGCCGCAAGCTGCCGGTGACGGTGCTGCTGCGCGCGCTGGGCTACAGCAACGAAGAGATGCTCTCGATCTTCTTCGAGCACAACGTGTTCCACCTGGGCAAGAAGGGCGGCACCACGCTGGAGCTGGTCGCCGAGCGCCTGCGCGGCGAGACCCTGAGTTTCGACCTGATGGTCGGCGACAAGGTGCTGGTCGAGGCCGGCAAGCGCATCACCGCGCGCCACGTGCGCCAGCTGGCGGCTGAGAACATCACCGCGCTGGAAGTGCCGGACGACTACCCGGTCGGCCGCATCCTGGCCATCGATATCGTCGATCCGAAGACCGGCGAGCTGCTGGCCGCGGCCAACGACGAGATCACCGCCGAGCAGCTCGAGGCCTTCCGCAAGGCCGGCATCGAGACGTTGCCGACGCTGTACGTGAACGACCTCGACCGGGGCGCGTACATCTCGCACACCCTGCGCATCGACAACACCAAGACGCCGCTCGAGGCGCTGGTGGAGATCTATCGCATGATGCGCCCGGGCGAGCCGCCGACCAAGGACGCCGCGCAGAACCTGTTCTACAACCTGTTCTTCACCTTCGACCGTTACGACCTGTCCGCGGTCGGTCGCATGAAGTTCAACCGCCGCGTGGGTCGCCAGGACATCCTCGGCCCGGGCGTGCTGTACGACCACAAGTACTTCTCCGAGCGCAAGGAAGAGGCCGCGCAGGAGCTGGTGGCCGCGCAGGGTGACACGTCGGACATCCTCGACGTGCTCAAGGTGCTGATCGACATCAAGAACGGCCACGGCACCGTGGACGACATCGATCACCTCGGCAACCGCCGCGTGCGGTCGGTCGGCGAGATGGCCGAGAACACCTTCCGCATCGGCCTGGTGCGCGTCGAGCGCGCCGTGCGCGAGCGCCTGTCGCTGGCCGAGTCCGACGGCCTGACCCCGCAGGACCTGATCAACGCCAAGCCGGTGGCGGCGGCGGTGAAGGAGTTCTTCGGCTCGTCGCAGCTGTCGCAGTTCATGGACCAGAACAACCCGCTGTCGGAAGTCACCCACAAGCGCCGCGTCTCGGCGCTCGGCCCGGGTGGCCTGACCCGCGAGCGCGCCGGCTTCGAGGTGCGCGACGTGCACCCGACCCACTACGGCCGCGTCTGCACCATCGAGACGCCGGAAGGTCCGAACATCGGCCTGATCAACTCGCTGGCCGTGTACGCGCGCACCAACGCCTACGGCTTCCTCGAGACGCCGTACCGCAAGGTCGAGAACGGCAAGGTGACCGACAAGGTCGACTACCTCTCCGCGATCGAGGAGGGCGACCACGTGATCGCCCAGGCGAACTCGCCGCTCGACAAGCACGGCGCCTTCATCGAGGACTTCGTGTCCTGCCGCTTCCGCGGCGAGTCCGAGCTGCGCCCGGCGAAGGAAGTCGACTACATGGACGTCTCGCCGATGCAGACCGTGTCGGTCGCAGCGGCGCTGGTGCCGTTCCTGGAGCACGACGACGCGAACCGCGCGCTGATGGGCGCGAACATGCAGCGCCAGGCCGTGCCGACACTGCGTTCGCAGACCCCGCTGGTCGGTACCGGCATCGAGCGTGCCGTGGCGCGTGACTCGGGCGTCATCGTCACCGCCAAGCGCGGCGGCGTGATCGACCAGGTCGACGCGGCGCGCATCGTGGTGCGCGTGAACGAGGAAGAGGTCGGCGACAACGACGCCGGCGTCGACATCTACACGCTGACCAAGTACACCCGCTCCAACCAGAACACCAACCTCAACCAGCGTCCGCTGGTGAACGTGGGTGACGTGGTGGCGAAGGGCGACACGCTGGCCGACGGTTCGTCGACCGACCTGGGCGAGCTCGCGCTCGGCCAGAACATGCTGATCGCCTTCATGCCGTGGAACGGCTACAACTTCGAAGACTCGATCCTGCTCTCCGAGCGCGTCGTGCAGGAAGACCGCTACACCTCGATCCACATCGAGGAGCTGTCCTGCATCGCGCGCGACACCAAGCTGGGCGCCGAGGAAATCACCGCCGACATCCCGAACGTGGGCGAGCAGGCGCTGGCGCGCCTGGACGAGTCGGGCATCGTGTACATCGGTGCCGAGGTGAAGGCCGGCGACATCCTGGTCGGCAAGGTCACGCCGAAGGGCGAGAGCCAGCTGACCCCGGAAGAGAAGCTGCTGCGCGCGATCTTCGGCGAGAAGGCGTCCGACGTGAAGGACAGCTCGCTGCGCGTGCCGCCGGGCATGGACGGCACCGTCATTGACGTCCAGGTGTTCACCCGCGACGGCATCGAGAAGGACAAGCGCGCCAAGCAGATCGAGGAAACCGAGATCAAGCGCATCCGCAAGGACCTCGACGACCAGTTCCGCATCCTCGAGGGCGCGATCTACAACCGCATGCGCATGCAGCTGGTCGGCAAGACCGCGATGAGCGGCCCCGGCGGTCTCAAGCGCGGCGCGGAAATCACCGACGCCTACCTGGACGGCCTGAAAAAGGACGACTGGTTCAAGATCAACGTCAAGGATGAGGACGTCACCGAGTTCCTCGAGCGCGCGGCCGAGCAGGTCAAGCGCCACAAGGAGGAGTTCGACAAGCGCTTCAAGGAGAAGCAGGGCAAGATCACCCAGGGCGACGACCTCGCGCCGGGCGTGCTGAAGATGGTCAAGGTGTTCCTGGCCGTGAAGCGCCGCATCCAGCCGGGCGACAAGATGGCCGGCCGCCACGGCAACAAGGGTGTGGTGTCCAACGTCGTACCGGTCGAGGACATGCCGTACATGGCCGACGGCACCTCGGTCGACATCTGCCTGAACCCGCTGGGCGTGCCGTCGCGCATGAACATCGGTCAGATTCTGGAAGTCCATCTGGGCTGGGCCGCCAAGGGCCTGGGCAAGAAGATCCAGAAGATGATCGAGGCCCAGGAGAAGGTGACCAAGATCCGCGAGTTCCTCGACCAGATCTACAACCACCACGTCTCCGGTGCCGTGCAGCACGTCGACCTCAAGTCGCTGACCGACCAGGAGATCCTGACCCTGGCGAACAACCTGCAGGAAGGCGTGCCGATGGCCACGCCGGTGTTCGACGGTGCCGAGGAATCCGAGATCAAGGCGATGCTGAAGCTGGCGGATCTGCCCGAGTCGGGCCAGACCACGCTGTTCGACGGCCGCACCGGCGAGGCGTTCGATCGCCCGGTCACCGTCGGCTACATGCACTACCTGAAGCTGAACCACCTCGTCGACGACAAGATGCACGCGCGCTCGACCGGTCCGTACTCGCTCGTCACCCAGCAGCCGCTGGGCGGCAAGGCGCAGTTCGGCGGCCAGCGCTTCGGTGAGATGGAAGTCTGGGCGCTGGAAGCCTACGGCGCGGCCTACACCCTGCAGGAAATGCTGACGGTGAAGTCCGACGACGTGCAGGGCCGCAACCAGATGTACAAGAACATCGTCGACGGCAACCACGAGATGACGGCGGGCATGCCGGAGTCCTTCAACGTGCTGGTGAAGGAAATCCGTTCGCTCGGTATCGACATCGACCTGGAAGAGATCAAGTAACCGACGGGTTACAGGAGCTTATGCAATGAAAGATTTGCTCAATCTGTTCAATCAGCAGCGCGCGACGCCGGACTTCGACGCGATCAAGATCGCCCTGGCGTCCCCGGAGCTGATCCGCTCGTGGTCCTTCGGCGAGGTCAAGAAGCCCGAGACGATCAACTACCGCACCTTCAAGCCGGAGCGCGACGGCCTGTTCTGCGCCGCCATCTTCGGCCCGGTGAAGGACTACGAGTGCCTGTGCGGCAAGTACAAGCGCATGAAGCACCGCGGCGTGGTCTGCGAGAAGTGCGGCACCGAGGTCACCCTGGCCAAGGTGCGCCGCGAGCGCATGGGTCACATCGAGCTGGCCAGCCCGACCGCGCACATCTGGTTCCTCAAGTCGCTGCCGTCGCGCATCGGCCTGATGCTGGACATGACGCTGCGCGACATCGAGCGCATCCTGTACTTCGAAGCCTTCGTGGTGATCGATCCGGGCATGACCGCGCTGGAGCGCGGCCAGCTGCTCAGCGAGGACCAGTACCTGGAGGCCGTGGAAGAGCACGGTGACGAGTTCGACGCCCGCATGGGTGCCGAGGCGGTGTACGAGCTGCTGAAGTCGCTCGACCTGCCGGGCGAAGTGATCCGCCTCAAGGAGGAGATCGCCTCGACCAACTCCGAGACCAAGCTCAAGCGCCTGACCAAGCGCGTCAAGCTGATCGAGGCCTTCCTCGAGTCGGGCAACCGTCCGGAGTGGATGGTGATGACCGTGCTGCCGGTGCTGCCGCCGGACCTGCGCCCGCTGGTGCCGCTGGACGGTGGCCGCTTCGCGACCTCCGACCTGAACGACCTGTATCGCCGCGTCATCAACCGCAACAACCGCCTCAAGCGCCTGCTCGAGCTCAACGCGCCGGACATCATCGTGCGCAACGAGAAGCGCATGCTGCAGGAGTCGGTGGACGCGCTGCTGGACAACGGCCGCCGCGGTCGTGCCATCACCGGCACCAACAAGCGCGCGCTGAAGTCGCTGGCCGACATGATCAAGGGCAAGCAGGGCCGGTTCCGCCAGAACCTGCTCGGCAAGCGCGTGGACTACTCCGGCCGTTCGGTGATCGTGGTCGGCCCGACCCTGCGCCTGCACCAGTGCGGTCTGCCCAAGAAGATGGCGCTGGAGCTGTTCAAGCCGTTCATCTTCGCCAAGCTGCAGGCCCGTGGCGAAGCCACCACCATCAAGGCCGCCAAGAAGCTGGTCGAGCGCGAAGAGCCGCAGGTGTGGGACATCCTCGAAGAGGTGATCCGCGAGCATCCGGTGCTGCTGAACCGTGCGCCGACGCTGCACCGCCTCGGCATCCAGGCGTTCGAGCCGGTGCTGATCGAAGGCAAGGCGATCCAGCTGCATCCGCTGGTCTGTACCGCGTTCAACGCGGACTTCGACGGTGACCAGATGGCGGTGCACGTGCCGCTGTCGATCGAGGCGCAGCTGGAAGCGCGCGCTCTGATGATGTCGTCCAACAACATCCTGTCGCCCGCCAACGGCGAGCCGATCATCGTGCCGACCCAGGACGTGGTGCTGGGCCTGTACTACATGACCCGCGAGCTGGTGAACGCGAAGGGCACCGGCATGGTGTTCTCCGGCATCGGCGAGGTGCGTCGCGCCTACGACAACCGTGCGGTGCAGCTGCACGCCAAGGTCAAGGTGCGCATGAAGCAGATGCGCATCGACGAGGAAGGCAAGAAGTCGGTCGAGCATGGCCTGGTGGAGACCACCGTAGGCCGCGCGCTGCTGGCCGAGATACTGCCCGAAGGCCTGCCGTTCTCGCTGGCCAACACCGAGCTGACCAAGAAGGCCATCTCGCGCCTGATCAACTCCAGCTACCGCCTGCTGGGCCTGAAGGAAACGGTGATCTTCGCGGACAAGCTGATGTACACCGGCTTCCGCTTCGCGACCCGCGCCGGCATCTCCATCGGCATCGATGACATGATCATCCCCGACGAGAAGAAGCCGATCCTGGAAGAGGCCGAGAAGGAAGTGGTCGAGATCCAGGAGCAGTACCAGTCGGGCCTGGTCACCGCCGGCGAGCGCTACAACAAGGTGGTCGACATCTGGTCGCGCACCAACGAGCTGGTCGCCAAGGCGATGATCGACGGCATCGGTACCGAGAAGGTGACCGACGCCGAGGGCAAGACGGTCAACCAGAAGTCGATGAACTCGCTGTACATCATGGCCGACTCCGGCGCCCGTGGTTCGGTGGCGCAGATCCGCCAGCTGGCCGGCATGCGCGGCCTGATGGCCCGTCCGGACGGCTCGATCATCGAGACCCCGATCAAGGCGAACTTCCGTGAAGGCCTGAACGTCCTGCAGTACTTCAACTCCACCCACGGCGCCCGCAAGGGCCTGGCGGACACGGCGCTGAAGACGGCGAACTCGGGTTACCTGACCCGCCGCCTGGTGGACGTGGCGCAGGACGTGGTCATCACCTCGAACGACTGCGGCACCGAAGACGGCCTGACCATGCAGCCGATCGTGGAAGGCGGCGACGTGGTCGAGCCGCTGCGCGAGCGCGTGCTCGGCCGCGTGGTGGTCGAGGACGTCTACGCCCCTGGCGACGACGACCAGCCGATCGTCACCCGCAACACGCTGCTGGACGAGGCGCTGGTCGAGAAGCTCGACAAGGCCGGCGTGCAGTCGATCAAGGTGCGTTCGCCGATCACCTGCGAAGCCAGCCACGGCGTGTGCGCCCTGTGCTACGGCCGCGACCTGGCCCGTGGCCACCTGGTCAACATGGGCGAGGCCGTGGGCGTGGTTGCCGCGCAGTCGATCGGCGAGCCCGGCACGCAGCTGACCATGCGTACGTTCCACATCGGTGGTGCCGCCTCGCGTGCCGCCGCGGTGGACAACGTGTCGGTGAAGACCACCGGCACGCTGAAGTTCAACAACCTCAAGACCGTGCAGCACAGCCAGGGCCACCTGGTGGCGGTGTCGCGTTCGGGCGAGGTGTCGGTGATCGACGCCAACGGCCGCGAGCGCGAGCGTTACAAGGTGCCCTACGGCGCGACCATCTCGGTCAAGGACGGCGATCCGGTCAAGGCCGGCCAGACCGTGGCCAACTGGGATCCGCACACCCACCCGATCGTCTCGGAAGTGGCCGGTGTGGTGCGCTTCATCGACTTCCTCGATGGCGTCACCGTGCAGAGCCAGACCGACGAGCTGACCGGCCTGGAGTCGGCGGTGGTGACCGATCCGAAGCGCCGCGGTACGCAGGCGAAGGATCTGCGCCCGATCGTGCGTCTGGAAGACAGCAAGGGCCGCGAGCTCAAGCTGCCGGGTACCGACGTGCCGGCGCAGTACTTCCTGCCGGCCGGCGCGATCGTGTCGATCCAGAACGGTGCCGAAGTGGGCGTGGGTGACGTGGTTGCCCGTATCCCGCAGGAAACCTCCAAGACCCGCGACATCACCGGCGGTCTGCCCCGCGTCGCCGACCTGTTCGAAGCGCGCAAGCCGAAGGAGCCGGCGATCCTGGCCGAGCGTTCGGGCGTGGTCAGCTTCGGCAAGGACACCAAGGGCAAGCAGCGCCTGATCATCAAGGACGTCGACGGCAACGAGCACGAGGAGCTGATCCCGAAGTGGCGCCAGGTCATCGTGTTCGAAGGCGAGCACGTGGAGAAGGGCGAGACGATCGTCGACGGCGAGCCGAATCCGCACGACATCCTGCGCCTGCTGGGCGTCGAGCCGCTGGCGGCCTACCTGGTCAAGGAGATCCAGGACGTCTACCGCCTGCAGGGCGTGAAGATCAACGACAAGCACATCGAGGCGATCATTCGCCAGATGCTGCGCAAGGTCGAGATCACCGAGCCGGGCGAGAGCCACTACCTGCGCGGCGAGCAGGTCGAGCGCGTGCGGATCAACGAGGAGAACGACCGCGCGACCGCCCGCAACGAGCGTCCGGCCGAATACCAGTCGGTGCTGCTCGGCATCACCAAGGCGTCGCTGGCCACCGAGTCGTTCATCTCGGCGGCCTCGTTCCAGGAGACCACCCGCGTCCTTACCGAGGCGGCGGTCCGTGGCACGCGCGACACCTTGCGAGGCCTGAAGGAAAATGTTATTGTCGGCCGTCTGATCCCGGCAGGTACGGGTCTGGCGTACCACGCACAGCGTCGTCGCCAGAGCGGTCTTACCGATGCGGAACTGGAAACCCTGTCCGGTTCCTCGCACTCCTTCGCGGAGGCTCCGGTAAGCGACGGTGGGGTCGAGTAAGCCCTTCGCGGGCGTCACTCGCTGACATACGAAATGAGGCGCACGGAGGCGCCTCGTGTTCGGGTCATGGATGCATTGGGTCCGATTGCCCGAGCAAGGGACCCATGTTAAATTTCCGCTTCTCGGCAGGCCGAATGCATCGGTCTGCCTTTATGTTTCCCAGGAATAGTTCCGCATGACGACAGTCAATCAGTTGGTGCGCAAGTCCCGCAGCCCGAAGAGCTACAAGAGCGCTTCGCCGGCCCTGCAGAGCAGCCCGCAGCGTCGTGGTGTCTGCACCCGCGTCTACACCACCACCCCGAAGAAGCCGAACTCGGCCCTGCGCAAGGTCGCCAAGGTGCGCCTGACCAACGGTTACGAGGTCATCAGCTACATCGGCGGCGAAGGCCACAACCTGCAGGAGCACTCGGTGGTGCTCATCCGCGGCGGCCGCGTCAAGGATCTCCCGGGTGTGCGTTACCACACCGTGCGCGGCAGCCTGGACTGCGCTGGCGTCACCAAGCGCAAGCAGGCCCGCTCCAAGTACGGCGCCAAGCGCCCGAAGAAGTAAGCATCAAGGACACCCAACATGTCGCGTAAAGGTTCCCACCCCGCCCGTCTGGTCCTGCCGGACCCCAAGCACGGTAGCCAGCTGATCGCCCGCTTCATCAACATGGTGATGAAGAGCGGCAAGAAGTCCGTGGCCGAGAGCATCGTCTATGGCGCGCTCGACCAGCTCGGCGAGAAGAATCCGGAGCCGGTGGCTCTGGTCGAGAAGGCCCTGAACAACATCGCACCGGCGGTCGAGGTCAAGTCCCGTCGCGTCGGCGGCGCCACCTACCAGGTGCCGGTCGAAGTGCGTCCGGGTCGCCGCATGGCGCTGGCCATGCGCTGGGCGATCGATGCAGCGCGCAAGCGCGGCGAAACCTCGATGCCGCGCAAGCTGGCGGCCGAGCTGCTCGAAGCCTCGGAAAACCGCGGCGGCGCGATCAAGAAGCGCGAAGAGACGCACCGCATGGCGGAAGCCAACAAGGCGTTCTCGCACTACCGCTGGTAATCGGGTAGTTCCACAGGGCAGTGGGCGGGCAGGGCTCGTCCACTGCCTTGTCGTATCCGGAGGTCTTCCATCGTGGCACGCACGACCCCGATCGAGCGTTATCGCAACATCGGCATCATGGCGCATATCGATGCCGGGAAGACCACGACGACCGAACGCGTCCTGTTCTATACCGGTGTCAGTCGCCGGATGGGAGAAGTCCACGAGGGCACTGCCACGATGGACTGGATGGAGCAGGAGCAGGAGCGCGGCATCACCATCACCTCGGCCGCCACTACGGCGTTCTGGCGGGGCATGGATCGCGCGCTGCCCGAGCATCGGCTGAACATCATCGACACGCCGGGGCACGTCGACTTCACCGTCGAGGTCGAGCGTTCGCTGCGCGTGCTCGATGGTGCGATCTTCGTGCTGTGCGCCGTGGGCGGCGTGCAGTCGCAGTCTGAGACGGTCTGGCGCCAGGCCGACCGTTATGGCGTACCGCGGCTGGCGTTCGTCAACAAGATGGACCGGGCCGGGGCGGATTTCGACAAGGTCGTCGCCCAGTTGCGCAGCCGGCTGGGGGCGAATCCCGTACCGATGCAGCTGCCTATTGGTGCGGAGGACGACTTTCGCGGCGTGGTCGACCTGTTGCAGATGCGGGCGATCTACTGGGATACCGGCTCTCAGGGCATGAAGTTCGAGTACCGGGAGGTTCCTCCGGAGCTTCTCGATGCTGCCACGCGTGCGCGCGAATTCATGGTCGAGGCGGCTGCCGAGACGTCCGATGTGCTGATGGAACGCTATCTCGAGCAGGGCTCGCTGGACGAGGAGTGTCTGCTTGCCGCGCTGCGCGCGGGCACCCTGGCGTCTGGCCTGATCCCCGTCTACTGCGGGGCTGCCTTCCGCAACGTTGGCGTGCAGGCGTTGCTCGACGGCGTGGTCCGGTTCCTGCCGTCACCGGCGGACCGGCCGCCGGTCACCGGGGTGGACGAGCGCGAACGGGAGGTCTCGCGCAAGGCGTCGGACGACGAGCCGTTCGCCGCACTGGCTTTCAAGATCATGAACGACGCGCCACTCGGCGCGCTGACGTTCTTCCGGGTCTACTCCGGTACCCTTTGTGCTGGCGAGGTGGTCTACAACCCGCTTCGGCAGCGCAAGGAGCGCATCGGCCGCATCCTGCAGATGCACGCCAACGAGCACGAAGAGGTCAGGGAGGTTCGTGCCGGCGACATCGCCGCGGCGGTGGGGCTGGAGGACGTGGCCACGGGCGATACGCTTTGCTCGCCCGATCACGTCATCACGCTGGAGCGGATGAGCTTTCCCGAGCCGGTCATCGCGATGGCGGTTGAGCCGCGCACGGAGTTCGACCGTGAGCGCATGGCGGAGGCGCTGGAGCGCCTCGCGGCCGAGGATCCCACGTTCCGGGTGCGCACGGATGGTGAGTCGGGTCAAACCATCATTGCCGGCATGGGCGAGCTGCATCTGGACATCCTGGTCGATCGGATGCGGCGCGAATTCCAGGTCGAGGCAAACGTGGGCAGGCCGCAGGTGGCTTACCGCGAGGCCATTCGGCGGCCGGTCGTGCAGGAGGCACAGTTTGCCGTCCCATCCGGCGGCAAGGGGCAGTTCGCACGGGTCGTGCTGGAACTGCTGCCGCAGCCCCGGGGCTCGGGCTGTGCCTTCGAGTCCGTGGCGCCCGCGGCGGCCATCCCGCAGCGTTACATTCCGGCGGTCGAGCGGGGCGTGCGCGATGCGATGGCGGCCGGCGTGCTGGCGGGCTTCCCTGTCGTCGACGTCCGGGCACGCCTGCTCGATGGTGAGTCGCACGAGGTCGACTCTACCGAGCTGGCCTTCCGGGTGGCGGCGGCCAATGCGTTCCGGGACGGCTTCATGCGGGCGGACCCGGCATTGCTCGAGCCGATCATGCGGGTCGAGGTGGTGACACCGGATGAGTACGTGGGCGACGTCATGGGCGACCTCAGCCGGCGGCGAGGGCTGCTGAAGGGCGCCGACGAGACGCCGTCGGGGACGGCGATCGACGCCCGGGTGCCGCTCGGGGAGATGTTCGGGTACGCGACTGGCCTGCGGTCGTTGTCCCGTGGCCGTGCCACCTACACGATGGAATTCGACCATTACGCCGAGGCGCCGGCTTCCGTCGCAGGGCAGGTCACACACCGGGCCTGACAGGCCCATCTTTCGGTATAATTGGCGTCCTTTTTTTCAGAGGTTAGAGTCATGGCAAAGGGTAAATTCGAGCGCACCAAGCCGCACGTCAACGTGGGCACGATCGGTCACGTGGACCACGGCAAGACGACGCTGACGGCGGCGCTGACG
>NCKB01000013.1 GCA_002279065.1 Lysobacterales bacterium 15-68-25 | reverse complement strand
TCTCGGTGAATTTCGACTTCTTCATGGAACCTCCTGGCTCGGGAACGATGCCAGAAAGTTCTACTTTCGAGATGTCTGCCTAGCGGGGGAGCTTACGCGGGCATGTCTGTGGATCTGGGGAAGGTCCATTCACTGCCCAGCTTTAATCATGAGTTTGGCCATGACATAGCTCCAAGTGATACCGCCGCCGAGCCCACTGATCGCGAAGGCATACACCGGCCATACGACATGTCCGCCATGGCGTACATCATCCCGAAGGAACAGATAAGAACACACCAGCGCAACAACCCAGATTCCGCTCAAACCCCACGCAATTGGTCCTGGTTCTTTTACTGCACGACCTCCTGCAGAAATTTCACTATCATGCGCGTTACTTCCCACAAGGCGGTGAGGTCGAGCCGCATTGATAGCCAAGACGCCCGCCACAACTAATGAAAGAGCAAAAGTTCGCGAAGTAAAATTGATCACAAGGAAGAAATTACCTATAACACCTCCAAGCACGAGAAGGATTCCGAAAAAAAGTAGCGCCTTGCGCGCCCATAGTGATCGGTTAATTTTCATGGTTTACATTTATCTTTTGCCTGGACCATTAATCCTGTCGCCTTTTCCATCAGAGCACCAAAAGCTTCGGATAAAGCGTTCAGCGGTGACGATCTTCCTGCATGTGTCGATCGATCAGGCATTCCGAGCCTTCAACCTCCGCAAAATCTCCTCCCGCGCCTCCCGCAAAATCGAATCCCGGTCCAGGCTTTCCACCACGTCCGCGACGGCGCGCTTGGCGCCCAGCGCGCCCCAGGATTTGCCCGCGACGAGGTAGCGTTCGGCGGCGCGGCCGATCAGGACGGTGGCGTAGTAGCCCATCGCGCCCTGGGCGGCGGCGGTGACGAGGACGGAGAGGCCGGCGCTGACGCCTTTCAGCGCGGAGGCGACCAGTTGCATGCCCCAGATCGCGCCCATCAGGGCGATCAGCTGGGCGGAGATGGTGGCGACCAGGCGGCCGGATTCGGCGCGGGTGAGCGGCAGGCCGTAGACGCGGGAGAGCTGCACCACCATCGCAGCATCCAGGCCGGCGGCAGCGAGCAGGTCGGCGACCGGCACCGGGTTGAGCGCGACGGCCAGGCCCTTGGCCAGGGCGTAGTTGCGGATCAGCTGGGCGGCGACGCTGCGGCGGGTTTCGGCGATGCGCGCGCTGACCTGGTCGGTGAGGCGGCTGGCGTGCAGGCCGGCGTTGAGCGCGGTAAGCGTGCGGCCTTCGCGTTCGGCGATGGCGCGCAGGCGTTCGCGCAGGGCGGCGACCTGCGGCGGCACCGGTTTCAGTCGCTCGCCCTGTGCGTCGACCACGCGTTGCGATGCGGGACGCGCGGCGACGGCGAGCACGTCGTCCGGCGCGACCAGGCCGGCGACCTTGCCGCGCAGGTGCTCCAACAGGTCGGCGCGTTCGCGCTCGCCGTAGCGGTCGGCCTTGTTCAGCGCCAGCAGCAGCGGGCGCTGGGTGGCGGCGAGCGTGCGCAGGGCGTCGAGTTCGTCGCGGGTGAGGTCGCCGTCGCAGACGAACACCACCAGATCGCTGATCTCGGCCACCTCGAAGGCGAGCCGCTCGCGCGCTTCGCCATCCAGCTCGTTGATGCCGGGCGTGTCGACCAGCACCAGACCGTCGGCGGCGGCTTCGTCCAGCGGCGCCTGCGCCGCTTCGGTGGTGGTGCCGTGAAGCACGCCGACCGCGAACGCCTCGCGGCCGAGCAGGGCGTTGCCCAGCGCTGACTTGCCGGCGGAGACCCGGCCGAACACGGCGACGTGTAGCTCGCCGTGCTCCAGCCGCTTCAGCATCGCCTCGACGCGGGCAAAGTCGGCCGCCATTGCCTCGCGCACGCTGGGCGGGATCTGCGGATCGTCCAGCAGGTGACGCAGGCTGTCGGCGACGCGGCCGGGTGCATCGCCATCAGGGCGGCGGGCCGGCGCATCCGCCCGGACCGGGGTGAACCGGTCGCGCAGGCGTTGCCACCAGCCGCCGCCGTGCATGGCGGGCTTACTTGGCGACGAGGTTGAGGTGCGCGGTGACCGTCACGTCGTTGGCGATCACTGAGGTGTCGGCGTAGTCGCCGCCACCCACGCCGAAGTCCAGCCGCTTGACCGTGCCCTTCACGTCCAGCGTGGCGGCCTGGCCGTTGGGTTTGAAGTCCACGGTGAGGCTGACCGGCTTGGTCACGCCGCGCAGGGTGAGGTTGCCGTCGGCGGTGACGGTGGCGCCGTTCTGGTGGAACGCGGTGGTGACGAAGTGCGCCTTAGGGAATTTGGCGACGTCGAAGAAATCGCCGCCGGGCAGGGCGCCGTCGCGGTCGCTGTCGCCGGTCTTGGCACTGGCGAGGTCGACGGTGACGTCGAACTTCGAGGCATCGAGATGGGCCGGGTCGTAGGCGATGGCTGCGTCGAACTTCCCGAAGTGGCCGTCGAAGCCGTCACCCTGGAACGTGCCGTGGAAGGACAGCGTGCTGCCGGCGGGCTGCACGGTGTAGTCGGTGGCGGCAGCCAGGCCCGGCAGGGCCAGTGCGAGGACGATCAGGGCGAGACGTTTCATGGGAGAGCTCCTTGGGTTCTCAGTCGCGCGGACGGCCGAACGGCAGCATCCGGCGCAGCACGTTGTCGTTGTCGAACACGTGGTGCTTGAGCGCGGCGCCCACATGCGCCACCAGCACCAGCAGCAGCGCCCAGAACAAGAGTTCGTGCGCTTCGTGCGCGACCTTGGCGAGGTCTTCGTTCTTGGCGGCGATGGCCGGCAGGTTGAACAGCTTGAAGTACTGCAGCGGGAAGCCGCGCAGCGAGTTGAACCACCAGCCGGTGAGCGGCAGCGCGGCGATCATCAGGTACAGCACGCCGTGCACCGCGTGGGCGGCGAGCTGCTGCCAGCGCGGGCCGGGCTCGTCCTTCGGGCGGCGGTCGACGGCGCGCCAGAGCAGCCGCAGGAGGAACAGCGCCAGCACGGTGAGGCCGATCGACTTGTGCCAGGCGTACACGCTGATCTTGGTCATCGACGGCGTCATGTCGGTCATCAGCAGACCCCACGCGCCGTTGACCAGGATCGCCAGCGCCGTGATCCAGTGGAAGAACTTGGCGACGCTGCCCCACTGGCGGTCGTTGCTGCGCAGGCTCATGGCGTGTCCTTGGAAGAGGTGGAGGAAGCGGGGGCGGCGCCGTCGTCGCGGATCGCCTCGATCTCCAGTCGCACCAGCACCTGGTCGCCGATGGAGTTCTTGAACGCCGTGATGCCGAAGTCGCGGCGGTCCAGCGCGGCGGTGGCGGAGAAGCCGGCGACGGTGTGCAGGCCGAAGATGGTGCGGGCGAGCCGGTTGAACTGGAACGGTACGTCCACCGGGCGTGTCACGCCGCGCAGGGTGAGCTGGCCGTGGATCACGCCGTGGCTGGCGTCGGTGCGCTCGACCGAGGTGCTGGCGAAGTGGGCGTTGCGGTGACCGGCGGCATCGAGCAGGGACGGCTTGAGCACCGCCTTGTTCCAGTCGGCGTCGCCCATGTCCAGGCTGGCCAGGTCGATGTCCAGCGCGGTGGCCGAGTTCTCCCAGTGGTCCGGGTCGAAACGCAGCCAGCCGCGGGCGATGTGGAAGCGGCCCCAGGGGCGCGAGTAGCCGTCGTGGGTGATGTTGAAGAGCACCTGGCTGTGCACGGTGTCGAAGCGGTAGCTGTCGGCAGCCGCATGCGCAGGGGCGACGAAGGCCAGGGCAAGGCCGGCGAGCAGCGTCGGGACGGTCAGTCGCGGTGACATGCGGCGAGTCTGGATGAAGTCACATGACGGTGCCAGCGCGCTGGCGGGAACAGTTTGTCTCCCTGTGGGCGACGTTGGTTCCATGGCCGGGTGCATCAGTCGATCGTGTCGCGATCCCGGTCGCGCTCGCGCCAGGCTTCCAGCGTGAGCGCGGCCATGCGTTGCAGCCGGCTGCTGCTGGCATCGGCCAGCATCGACTTCAGCCGCTCGCCGGCGTCGTGCTGGTCCAGCGCGTGGCGCTCGGCCAGCGAGCCGGCCAGCGCACGCCCCATCGCATCGAAGATCAGCGCGTAGGCGAAGGCATGCAGTACACCGCCGCCCAGCGTGCCCAGGCCGGGAAAGGCCTTCAGCGCGTTGCCGGCGATGGCCAGCACGATCGAGCTGCCTGTGCGCACCGTCAGTTTCGCCTGGCGCACGAAGTCGTCGACCTGCACTTCGCTCACGCGCACGTCGTACAGCTGCGCCAGCTCGCGGGTGAGCGCGGTGGCCAGCGCGCCCTGGATCAACAGGTCGCTGCCCGGGGCCACCGCCGCCATCGCACCGACCACCGCGCGGCGGGCGTAGCGTTTCACGATGCGCTCGGCTGCCTCCGCGCGGGTGCTCGCCTCCAGCGTGCCGGTGCGCTGGTGCAGCTCGGCCAGCACGGCGTTGGCGCGGTCGCCTTCCAGCGCCTCGGCGCCGGGTGCGGTGAGGCGCGAGAGGGCGTCGAGCAGCGGCGCGATGGCAGGGGCGCGGGCGCGCTCCACCTGTTCGCTGCCGCCGTCGGGAAGGGCCCGCACGAAGCGCTCGCGGCCCCCGGCGCTGATTGCCACCACGGCCGCGGCGGCGCCGTCGGCGGTGCGGCGCAGGCGGGCGAGCAGTTGCTGCAGGTCGTCCCGCGGCCACTGGTCGGCCTTGTTCAGCGCCAGCACCAGCGGTTTGCCGAAATGCGCCAGCCAGCGGACCTCCTCGGCCTGGCTGCGGGTGAGGTCGCCGGCGCAGAGGTAGATCACCGCGTGGGCGCGCAGAGCCTCGGCGCGGGCCAGCGCCTCGTGTGCCTCGCCGCCCGCCTCGCGGCTGCCCGGCACGTCGGCCAGCACCAGGGCGCGACCGTCAGGCAGCGTGCCGTCGACGTGCTGCACCTGGCGCGTGGTGCCGCCGCGCACGTCGCTGGCCGCGTCGGCATGCGGCGCCAGCGCGCGCAGCAGGCTGGACTTGCCGGTGGAGATCTCGCCGAACAGCGCCACGTAGACGCGCCCGCTGGCGCGGCGACGGTCCAGCTCGCCCAGCTCGGCGCGCAGTGCGCCGGTGTCCGCGCCGCGTTCGTCCAGCGTGGCGATGCGCTGCTCCAGGCTGGCGCGGTCCGGTGCGGTCACCGGCCGACGCTTGCGCGGCGGGCGCAGCAGCCACCACAGCCCCGCCAGCCCGAGCGCGCCGAACAACGCCAGCGCGGCGCCCAGCGTCCATTGCAGCCAGCCGGGCAGGGCGAGGAAGCGTTGCGCCAAGGCCAAGGCGCGTTCGGCGGCGCCGAACAACAACCACAGCAGGGCGGCGACGGCGAGGGCGGACAGCAGCAGGCGCAGGCGGCGTGACATGACGCCGATTCTAGGCGCAGCAGCTACCGCGACGTCGGTGCATGGCGCGGTGGCCGGTCGGTGCGGGCGTTTTTTGGCATCATCCGGGACTGCGTCGGTGACGGTGCGCGGTCTGGCCGCGCTGCCGGGAGGGGGCCGGGAGGCACCGCGCACCAGCAGGGGATGCTCATGGTGTCGTTGTTGTTCGGATGGATGTTCGCCCTGGCCGCGACCGCGGGAAGCGCGCCAGCCACCTCCCGCCCCGCGGCGCCGCCGCTGGCCACGCCGCAGTTCCGCCGTTACGGCATCGCCGATGGCCTGCCGGGGGCGGCGGTGAATGCGGTGATGCAGGATCGCGACGGCATGATGTGGTTCGGCGGCTCCGGCGGCGTGAGCCGCTACGACGGCGTCGGCTTCACCACCTGGGTGTACGAGCCGGGCGATCCGGCGTCACTGGGCAGCCAGGACGTCACGCAACTGGTCGACGCGGGCGATGGCACGGTGTGGATCGGCACCGGCGATGCCGGCGTGGACCGGCTGGATCCGGCCACCGGTCGCGTGCGGCACTGGCGCCATGACGACAAGCGTGCCGACAGCCTGTCCGACGACGTGGTCTACGCGCTGGCCCGGGCGCCGGACGGTAGCCTGTGGATCGGCACGGCAGCGGGGCTGGACCACCTCTCCGCCGACGGCCGCACGCTGGCGCACGTGCCTTACCTGTCGGTGTTCGATGGCAAGCCCGGCACCCGCGACACGGTGGTCGGTGCGCTGCGCGCGGAAGCGGACGGCACGCTGTGGATCGGCACTTGGTCCGGCGTGCTGCTGAAGCGCTCGCCGGACGGGCACATCGCGCGCGTGCCGGTGCGCAACGCCAGCGACAAGCCGAACCAGATCTGGCGCATCGAGGGCAGCGGTGCGGACCTGCGCATCGGCACCAAGTTCGGCCTGTACCGGATCGTCGACGGCGTGGCGCAACCGGCCTACACCACGGCGCAGATGGCGCCGGGCTACGTGTTCGCCAGCACACGCGATCGCGCCGGCCGCCTGTGGATGGCGACCCTGCATGGTGTGGTGCTGGACGACCCGCGCAGCGGACTGCACGCGTTCCACCGCCAGCCGCTGCTGGTCGGCGGCCTGCCGGGTGAGTGGACCTGGCGCGTGCTGGCCGACCGCGAGGGCGGCGTGTGGCTGACCTTCTACGACGGCGGCGTGGCCTACCTGCCGCCGAACTGGCAGAACTTCGCGCGCTTCACCCACGTACCCGACGATCCGGACAGCCTCAGCGACAGCATGGCCTCGGGGGTGACCCCGGCCGCCGACGGCACGCTGTGGATCGGCGAGCCCGAGCGCATCGACCGGCTCGATCCGGTCACCGGCGAAGTCCATCACGTGTTGTCCGATCTGAAGACCGACCCGGTGGCGATGGTCGACCAGGACGGCGCACTGTGGTTCACCCTGCGTGGCGTGCTCAAGCGCTACGCCCGAGGGCAAGCGGTCACCGTCGATCCGCAGCGGCAATGGCTCAAGCGACCGGAGATCCTCGCCAGCGGCGGGCCGGGCGTGCTGTATGCGACGGTATCCGGCGCGGCAATCGTGCGCATCGACACGCGCACGCTGGCGATCACGCCGGTGCCGATGCCGCCGGATGCGGACCAGCCGGACCTGCGTCCGGGCGCGCTCGGCATGGCCGGCGGCGTGCTGTGGTACGCCAACCACGAGGGCGTGATGCGCTGGGATGCCGGGTTGGGTCGCATGGCTTTCGTGCCCGGCGTGCCGCGCGGCGAGGATGCGCTTGGCCTGTCGTTCGACACCACGGGCTTCTGGGTGATCCGGCAGGACCGGCTCGAGCATTATCGCGGGAGCGACGGTCGCGCCACGCGCGATCGCGTGGTCGATGCCTCGAACGGCTGGCGCGCGCCGGTGGTGCGCGACCTGTATGAGGACGCCAAGGGCGCACTGTGGATCTTTGCCGAGACCGGCCTGTGGCGGCTGGAGCCCGGTGCGACCCGGCTACATCGCATCGGCGCGCAGGACGGCCTGATGGATGGCGAGTTCCTCGGTGGTGTGGCGCAGCCGATGGCGGGCGGGCCGCTTTACGCGCCCACGCACGGCGGCGTGATCGGCTTCGATCCGGAGCAGCTGGATGCCCGCAGCGCGCCGACGCAGACGCCGCCGGTGTCGCTGGCGGCGGTCACCGTGCGAGGACGTCATGCCCGCGTGCTGGCCGGCGCCGGCTTGCGGCAGCTCGACCTGGGCTGGCGCGACCGCGACCTGCGCGTGCAGGCGCGGGTGGCCTCGTTCGTGAACCCGGCGGGCAACCGCTACCGTTTCCGCCTGGTCGGGCTGGACCGCGACTGGGTCGAGGGAGGCGCGCACGGCGAGCGAGAGTTCGCCGGCCTGCGTCCGGGCGACTACACCTTGCAGGTGATGGCGGCCGGGCCGGACGGGCCATGGGGGCGGCTGGCCGTGCCGCTGGCGATCCACGTGCAGGCGCCACCGTGGGATCGCTGGTGGGCGTGGATGACCTACGCCGTCGCCGCGGTCGGGTCGGCCGCGGGGCTCGCGCTGGCGTGGCGTCGGCGCGAGGCACAGCGTCATCGCATGCAGCTGGCCGAGCAGCAGCGGTTGCTGGCCGAACAGGCGAACGCGGCCAAGACCCAGTTCCTCGCCACGCTGAGCCACGAGATCCGCACCCCGATGACCGGCGTGATCGGCATGGCCGAGCTGCTGCTGGCCACGCCGCTGCAACCCGGCCAGCGCGAGTATGCCCAGGCGATGCAGCGCTCCGGCACGATGCTGCTCAAGCTGCTCAACGATGCGCTGGACCTGGCCCGCATCGAGGCCGGACGGTTCGAACTGGAACCCGCGCCGTTCTCGCCGCGCCAGTTGCTCGACGACGTGACACGGCTGGTCGGCGGGCAGGCGCGCGCCAAGGGCATCGCGTTCCGGCTCGAGGTGGCGCCCGACCTGCCGGCCTCGCTGATGGGCGACATGCTGCGCGTCGAGCAGATCCTGCTGAACCTGGCCACCAACGCGGTGAAGTTCACCGAGCGCGGCAGCATCACGCTCAGCGGGCAGCGCATCGGCGGCGGCGTGATGTTCAGCGTCAGCGATACCGGTCCGGGCATCCCGGAGGCCAGCCAGTCGCGCCTGTTCGGCCGCTTCGAGCAGGTCGAGGGACCGCAGCGCCGCGCTGGCAGCGGGCTCGGCCTGGCGATCTGCCGCGAGTTGGTGACCCTGATGGGTGGCTCGATCGAACTGGAGTCGCGCCTGGGGCACGGCAGCACCTTCCGCGTGCGCCTGCCGCTGCCCGCACTGGCCCCGGCGGTTGCGCCGGTCCCGGTCGCGCCGCGGCCGTTGCTGGCGCGGCAGGTGCTGCTGGTCGAGGACGACACCACCGTGGCCGCGGTGATCCGCGGCCTGCTCGAGCAGCAGGGGCATGCCGTGGTGCACGTGGCCAACGGCCTGGCGGCAATGGCCGAGCTGGAGCGCGGTCCGCACGACGTGCTCCTGCTGGACCTGGACCTGCCTGGCCTCGATGGCTTCCAGCTGGCGCGGTTGATACGCCAGCGCGAAGGCGGTGCCGGGCATCTGCCGATCGTAGCGATCACCGCCCGATCCGGTGGCGACGAGGAGGTGCGTGCGCGCAAGGCCGGAATGGACGGATTCCTCCGCAAGCCCTTGTCCGGCACGCAGCTGGCGCGGGCGATGGAAGCGGCGATCGCTGCCTCGGCGGTGCCGGCATGACCGATGGCGCGGGTAAGGGGACGCGCAATTTGGCATGATCGCCCTTGTGCCCAGTCGTCCCGGGCGCAAGGGGACCGCATGTTCTTGTCGTTGCTGATGTCGATCGGCCTGCTCGCTGGCGGGGGCGTCACGTCCACACCTGCCGCCGTGCCCGAGGCACCGGTCGACGCGGGCGGCGCGCTGCCCACGCCGCAGTTCCGCCGTTTCGGCACCGCGGAGGGGCTGCCCAGCAGCAGCGTCTACGCGATCGTGCAGGACCACGATGGCGCGATGTGGTTCGGCACCAAGGGCGGTCTGGCGAAGTACGACGGCGTCGGCTTCCGGGTGTTCCATCACGTGGCCGGCGACCCGACCTCGCTGCCGGACAACACCGTCGGCGCCCTGCTGGTGGACCATGCCGGTCGGCTGTGGAGCAGCGGGCTGGAGGCGGGGCTCAACCGCTTCGATCCGGCGACCGGCGGTTTCGTGCACTGGCGGCACGACCCGGCCGACCCGGCCAGCCTGTCGATCGACAAGGTGTGGACGGTCGCCGAATGCAACAGCGGCACGATCTGGGTCGGCACCGAGGCGGGGCTGGACCGCATGCGGCCGGACGGGCGGCACTTCGACCATATCGAACCGCCCGGCGGCGACGGGCTTCCCGCGCGCTTCGGCGCGGTAGCGGCGCTGTACGTCGATCGCCACGACCGGCTGTGGATCGGCAGCGCGCACGGCGTGTTCCGGCGCGATCCGGACGGCCGCATCCGGGCCATCCGCGGCGTGGATCCCGGGATGCTCATCGATGCCTGGGCGATCGAGGGCAACGCGGACGACGACGAGATACGCATTGCTTCCACCCACGGCCTGTTCTTCGTCGGTGACGACGACGTGGCTCGCCCGCTGGACGTGCCCGGACTGCCCGACACCAACATCATGACCAGCGCGCGGGACCGCGACGGCCGCCTGTGGATCGGCACACAGAAGGGCCTGTTCCTGCAGCCGGCGCCGCACGAGCCGCTGATACCGGTGATCGACCGGCCGGTGATGTACGGCAACCTGCCGGGCAGCTGGGTGTGGAAGATCCTGCCGGACCGCGAGGGCGGACTGTGGTTCGCGTTGTACGACGGCGGTGTCGGCTACCTGGCGCCGGGCTGGTCCGGCATGAGCCGCTACACGCACATCCCCGACGATCCGGACAGCCTGCGCGACTCGATGGCCACCGCCATGGCGCATGCGAGCGGCGAGCAGGTGTGGGTCGGCGAGCGCGGTGGCCGCGTGGACAAGCTCGATCCGTCCACCGGGCGCGTGCAGCACGTGATCTCCGGTCTGAGCGGCGACGTGGTCGGCATGACCGAGGACGCCGACCACAACCTGTGGATTGCCACCAAGGGGTCGTTCTACCGCTACCGAGACGGCCACGTCGACCAGGTCGATCCCGACCAGCGCGTTCTCAGGACGCCACTGGAGGTCGAGGCCGGACCGGACGGCCGCCTGTACGTGCGCACCTTCAACCAGGGGTTGTTCCGGATCGACCCGAAGACGCTGGCGGTGAGCCCGGTGGCGATTGCCGGTGGCGACGATCGCGCGCGCTGGGGCAGCCAGATGACCCTGCGCTTCGGCGTGTTCTGGTACGCCAGCGACGGCGGCCTGTACCGGCTGGACGCCAGCCACGACCACTTCGAGCCGGTGCCCGGCGTGGACAACCGGCAGGCGGTGAACGCCTTCGATGCCTCGCCCGATGGTTTCTGGCTGGCCCGGCCCGACGGTCTGGAGCATTACCGCCTGGCCCGCGACGGCCTGCAATTGGACCGGCGTGTGCTGGCCGACCAGGGCTGGCCGTCGATCAACGTGGTGGACCTGCGCATCGATGCGCATCGCCGCGTGTGGGTCTTCGGCAGCGACGGCCTGTGGCGCTTCAATCCCGACACCGGGCGATTCCGCCAGATGGGCCTGCAGGACGGGCTGGCCAACGGTGAGTTCTTCCGCGGCTACAGCCGCCTGGCCGATGGCACGATCTACGCGCCGACCTTCGGCGGCGTGGTGGGTTTCAACCCCGACCGCATCACCGAGCAGGACGGCGCCGCGCCGCTGCAGATCACCGGTGTGCACGTGCGCCGGCAGGGCCGCCTGGTCGATCTGCCGGTATCGGGCACGCTGCACGTCGGCTGGCATGATCGCGAGCTGGGCGTGGTCGCGAGGCTTTACTCCTACATCGACCCGGCGGCCAACCACTACCGGTTCCGCATGTCCGGGCTGGACGGCGGCTGGGTGGACGTGGGCAACCGCGGCGAGCGCGAGTTCGCCGCGCTGGAGCCGGGCAGTTACACCCTGGACGTGATGGGCGCCGGTGCCAACGGTCGCTGGACCGAGCTGTCCGCGCCGTTGACCATCCTGGTCGATGCGCCACCGTGGGAGCGCTGGTGGGCCTGGTTCGGCTATGCGATCGGGATGCTGCTGCTGGCCATGCTGGTGCTGCGGCTGTGGCAGCGTCGCGTCGACCAGCGCCATCGGCTGGACCTGTCCGAGCAGCAGCGCCAGCTCGCCGAGGAGGCCAGCGCCGCGAAGACGCGGTTCCTCGCCACGCTGAGCCACGAGATCCGCACGCCGATGACCGGCGTGATGGGCATGGCCGAACTGCTGATGTCCACGCCGCTGCGGCCCGAGCAGAGCGAATACGCGCAGGCCATGCAACGCTCCGGCGCGATGCTGCTGAAGCTGCTCAACGACGCGCTGGACCTGGCGCGCATCGAGGCGGGGCGACTGGAACTGGAGCTGGCGCCGTTCGACCCCTACGAGCTGCTGCAGGACGTGGCGCGCATGACCGCCGCGCAGGCGCGCGGCAAGGGCATCGGCTTCACCCTGGAGGCGGCGGCAGGGCTGCCGGGGCGCATGGTGGGCGATGCGATGCGGATCAAGCAGATCCTGCTCAACCTCACCGGCAACGCAGTGAAGTTCACCGATCGCGGCCGCGTCACGCTGGCTGCACGGCCGCTGCCCGGTGGCGTCGAATTCAGCGTGCGCGACACCGGTCCGGGCATTCCCGAGGCGAGCCAGTCGCGGCTGTTCCAGCGCTTCGAGCAGGCCGAGGGTCCGCTGCGGCGTGCCGGCAGTGGGCTCGGGCTGGCGATCTGTCGCGAACTGGTGACCCTGATGGGCGGCACCATCGAGCTGGAGTCGCGGCTGACCGTGGGCAGCGTGTTCAGCGTGCGGCTGCCGCTGCCCCTGCCCGAAGAGGAGTTGCCGGAGCCGGTGGTGCCGGGTAACGAGCCGGGGCGGATGCCACCGTGCCGCATGCTGCTGGTCGAGGACGATGCGATCGTCGCTTCGGTGATCCGTGGCCTGCTGGAAGCGCAGGGTCACCGGGTGACCAGCGTGGCACACGGCCTCGCCGCGCTGGCCGAACTGAGCACCGCCAGTTTCGACCTGATGCTGCTGGACCTGGACCTGCCCGGTGTCGATGGCTTCCAGATCGCGCATCTGGTGCGCCAGCGCGAACCGGCCGGCACCTACCTGCCGATCATGGCGATCACCGCGCGCTCGACCGCGGGCGACGAGGCCCGGGCCCGTGCCGCCGGCATGGACGGCTTCGTGCGCAAGCCGGTGTCCGGTGCCCAACTGGCACGAAGCATCGAGGAAACCCTGGCCGCCGTCACCTCACGCGCCGGCCGGCCCGACCAGTCCACCGCCTGAGGCGGCGGACCGGGCTACATATCGAACTTGTTCACCTGGAAACCGAGTCCGGCGTACTCGCGCCAGCGCTTGCGCGAGCCCTCGCGCTCGGCCGGATCGGCGGCGACGACTTCCAGCACCCGCTCGAAGCGGCCTTCCGGCCGCTGCTCGCGCAGGTTGATCAGCAGCGGTCGATCGGGCGTGTCGATGCCGGGCGGCACCAGCAGCACGGCGGTCTGCGCGTCGTCGTCGTCGCCGGCGAGCTGGTGCGGGATGAATGCATCCTCATCGAAATCCCACAGCAGCTCGTCCAGCGCCTCGGCCTGCTCGAAGTCGCGGCACAGCACCAGCGTCGGCTGCTGCGCCGCGTAGGCACGCTTGGTCAGCTCGCACACCAGCAGCAGCGGCTGCTCGCGGAAGCGCGGCTTGTCGATCAGGTAGAAGTCGGCACGCGGCATAAGGGCGAGGAGTGAGTGGAGAGGAGTGAGAAGAGAGAGGAAGCGCGGCTTGAGGCGACTGATTGGCGATTGGCCGACCTGGCTGCTGCCGCGCGATCAGAAAAAGCGAAGTGAGATGGAGAGTGGGTTGGCAAGAGTGGCGACGCTTGAATCCAGGCTGGCCGGAGGCTGCTCTCTCTCACTCTTCTCACTCCTCTCCACTCACTCCCGGCTCTATTTCACTTCTCGCTTCGATCCAGCAGCCACTGCGCCAGCAGCGGCACCGGGCGGCCGGTGGCCATGCCCTTGCGGCCTTCGTCCCAGGCGGTGCCGGCGATGTCCAGGTGGGCCCAGCGCTGGCCTTCGGTGAAGCGCGAGAGGAAGCAGCCGGCGGTGATCGCGCCGGCGCTCTTGCCGCCGATGTTGGCGACGTCGGCGAAGCCGGACTCGAGCTGGGTCTGGTAGTCGTCCCACAGCGGCAGGCGCCAGGCGCGGTCGAGCGTGCTGTCGCCGGCGGCGAGCAGCTCGGCGGCCAGATCGTCGTGCTTGCTCATCAGGCCGGTGGCGTGCTTGCCCAGCGCGATCACGCAGGCGCCGGTAAGCGTGGCGGCGTCGACGATCGCCTGCGGTTGGTAGGTCTGCACGGTCCAGGTCAGCGCGTCGCAGAGGATCAGGCGGCCCTCGGCGTCGGTGTTGAGCACTTCGATGGTGAGACCGGAGAGGCTGGTCAGCACGTCGCTGGGGCGGTAGCTGTCGCCGTCGGGCATGTTCTCCACCGCCGGCACCACGCAGACCAGGTTGAGCTTGAGGCCCATCTTCACCGCGGCGACGAAGCCACCGAGCACGCCGGCTGCGCCGCCCATGTCGAACTTCATCTCCTCCATGCCCGCACCGGGCTTGAGGCTGATGCCGCCGGAGTCGAAGGTGATGCCCTTGCCGACGAAGGCATAGGGCTTGTCGCCCTCGGCGCCGCCCTTGTGCTCCAGCACCACCAGCTTGGGCCGGTTCGCCGAACCGCGGCCGACCGCCAGCAGCGAGCCAAAGCCGAGCTTCTCCATCTCCTCGTGGTCGAGGATGCGGCAGCTCACCGTATTGGCGTGCTCGGCGGCGAAGGCCCGGGCCTGCTCGGCGATGTAGGACGGATTGCAGATGTTCGGCGGCAGGTTGGCCAGCTCGCGGGCGAAGCGCACGCCCGCGGCAATCGCCGTGCCCTGGTCGAGCCCGGCCTGCGCGTCGGCACCGCCGGCGAAGGCCACGCTGCCCAGCTCCGGCTGCGCGCTCTTGTCGCGCGGCTTGAAGGTGGCGGTGTAGCGGTAGCAGGCGTGATCGGTGGCCAGCAGGGCCGTACGCAGGCGCCACGCGGCGTCGCGGCCCGGTACGTCGATCTCGCTCAGGTAGGACACCGCGCTGTCCACCGGCAGCTTGCCCAGCGCACGCGCCGCATCGGCGTTGACGCGCTGGAAGCGGGTGGCATCGAAGGCTTTCTGCTGGCCCAGGCCAACCACCAGCACGCGCTTGGCGGTCACGCCCGATGGCGCGAACAGCACGGCGGCGGTGCCACCCTTGCCGGTGATGTCGCCGCTCTCCACCTGCCGCTTGATCGCGCCCTCGGCCGCAGCATCGATGCGCGCTGCGGCACTGGTGAACACGCCGCCCTCGTACACGCCGACCACCACGCAGGCGGTCTCGACGGCTTCGGGGGAGGCGGAGGCAAGGCTGAACTGGAGCGTCATTGAAGGGTCCTGCGGTAGGCGCCGGCATGGCCGGACAGGCTAGACTTGCGGTTTGCCGACGCCCCGACGGACCCCGGCGCAAGCCCCTGATTCTATCGCATGCTGAGCATCCTCGACCGTTACTTCCTGCGCGAGCTGGGCCAGACCATGGCGGCCACCGCGATCGTGCTGGTCACGGTGCTGGCCGGCAGCACCTTCGCCCACGTGTTGCAGCAGGTGGCCAACGGCAGCTACCCGGCCAGCGTGATGTTCCAGGTGCTCGGCCTGAACATGCTCGACGGCCTGTCCAACCTGCTGCCGCTGTCCGGCTACGTCGGCACGCTGTGGGCGATGGGGCGGATGTACCGCGAGAGCGAGATGCACGTGCTGGCCTCCTCGGGCATGGGTGCGCGCGGCCTGCTGCGGCCGGTGGCGATGCTCGCCTTCGGCATCGCGCTGGCGGTGGGCGTGGTGTCGCTGTGGCTGGGGCCGTGGGCGTCGCGCACATCGGCGTCGCTGATCGATGCGGCCAACCGCTCGGTGATCGCGGCCGGTCTCGATGCGGGGCGCTTCACCCCGCTGCCGGGCAAGGACGGGGTGATCTTCGTCGACTCGCTCAGCCGCGACGGCAGCCAGCTCGGCCGCACCTTCATCGCCACCGAGCGCAGGTCGAGCGATGGCACCGTGCACCTGCGCCTGATCACCGGCAAGCGTGGCAAGCTGTTCCAGGAAAGCGACGGCAACGGCCGCTTCCTCGGCCTGGAAGACGGCTGGCAATACGACGTGCCGCTGGGCGGCGACAACTGGCGGCGTATCCGCTACCAGGGCAACGATGCCTCGCTCAGCAACGTGCAGGACGACGGCGACAGCAACGATCCGATCCACAACCTGGACACCGTGGCACTGGCCCGCACCGACTCCAACGAGGCGCGCGCGGAACTGGCCTGGCGCATGGGTTCGCCGCTGATGGCACTGGTGCTGATGATGCTGTCGCTACCGCTGGCGAAGCAGAACCCGCGCGAAGCGCGCTACGGCCGGCTGCTGCTGGCCGTGCTGACCTTCTTCCTCTACTACAACCTGCTGGCGCTGTGTAACGGCCAGATCAGCAAGGGCCATTGGCACAGCTCGGGGCCGATGTGGCTGGTCAGCCTGGTCGCGTTCGGCATCGGCGCGTGGATGTTCCGCAACCAGTACCAGCCGCGGCGCGTACGCGCCAACGCCGGGGTGTCCGCATGAGGCCGCTGCGCCTGCGCCGGGTCGACTGGCTGATCGGCACCACGGTGCTCGGTTCGCTGCTGACGGTGTGGATCCTGATCGCCGGCCTGGATGCGCTGCTGCAGTTCCTGCGTCAGCTGGGCCATGTCGGCAAGAACGGTTTCACCGTCACCGACGCGGCGCTGTACGTGCTGGTGACCTTCCCACGTCGCCTGTACGAGAACTTCGGCTACGCCACGGTGATCGGCGGCCTGCTCGGCCTGGGCAGCCTGGCCGGCAGCGGCGAGCTCACCGCGCTGCGCGCCGCCGGCATGTCGCAACTGCGCATCGCGGCTTCGGCCGCCGGCGTGGTGGCGGTGCTGATCGTCGGAGTGGTGATCCTCGGCGAGACGGCGGCGCCCTGGGGCGACCAGAAGGCCCAGGCCATGCAGCTGGCGCAGCGCACCGGCGGCATCGGGATGGCCGGTTCCACCGGGCTGTGGGCGCGCGACGGCGACCGCGTGATCAACGCGAAGTCGAGCCTGCTGAAGGACGTGAACGGGCACAACCAGGTCGAACTCGCCGACGTGCGGATATTCACCTTCACTGCGGACGGCCAGCTCACCCGCTTCGACTGGGCGAAGAGCGCGACCCACGACGGCCGCCAATGGATGTTGTCGCAGGTGCGCAGCACCACGCTGGACGATACCGGCACGCACACCACCACCGTGGCCAGCGAGCCGTGGCAGGTGAGGCTCAATCCGCGCGTGCTGGAGCAGTCGCTGGTGCAGCCGCAATACCTGCCGATGCGCGACCTGCGGCGCAACATGCGTTACCTGGAGAGCAACGGGCAGAGTCCGGGTGTCTATGCCGTGGCGTTCTGGACGCGTGCGCTGTATCCGCTGAACGTGCTGGTGCTGGTGCTGTGCGCGATGCCGTTCGCCTTCGGCAGCCTGCGTTCCGGCGGCCTCGGCAAGCGCATCTTCATCGGTATCCTGATGGCGATCGCCTGGTACTTCCTGCAGCAGGCGCTGATCAACTTCGGCACCGTCTACGGCGTGCCGCCGATGCTCGCCAACCTGCTGCCGGCGGCAGTGCTGGCCACCGCCGCCTGGTTCTACTTCCGCCGGCACCGCTGACGCGGCGTCCCCCGCTGCGTCGTCCCGCCGCGCCGGGGCGGCTTGCGGCGCGGCGGGGGCCGTGTCCATGATGCCTGGGCGCGGCGTCCCGCCGTGCGTCCCGCCGCAGCCGAGGACACGCCATGCAGACGCCGCTGATCGGTCGCTCGTTCTCCCTCATCGAAAAGGTCGGCCTGCTGGCCATCCTGCTGGCGACGCTGTTCGCCGGCTTCAGCGAGGTCCGGCAAATGGTCGAGGCCGGCCATGCCGGCGTCAGCGACCTGCTGCTGCTGTTCATGTACCTCGAGCTGATCTCGATGGTCGAGGTGTACTGGAGCGCCGGCAAGCTGCCGGTGCGCATGCCGCTGTACATCGCGATGGTCGCGCTGGCGCGGCACATGCTGGTGGACCAGCAACTGCCGGCACTGGACCTGCTGGGCACCGCGGTGGCGATCCTGCTGCTGGCGGTGGCCGTGGTGGTGGTGCGCTATGGCCACCTGAAGCTGCCGTACCGCGACGCGATCGACTCGCGCCACCTGAGCTGACCGGCCCGCGCACACTGCTTGTCGCCGCCGCCGGCGGGCGGCATGCTCGCCGTTCCCCTGAACGACACGAGGAGACGAGCCGGTGGCCTGGGTGGATCTGCGCAGTGACACGGTGACGCAACCGACCGCGGCGATGCGCGCGGCGATGGCCGCCGCCCCCGTCGGCGACGACGTCTACGGCGAGGACCCGACGGTCAACGCCCTGCAGGCGCGGCTCGCCGACGACCTCGGCTTCGAAGCCGGGCTGTTCGTGCCCACCGGCACGCAATCCAACCTGGTCGGGCTGATGGCGCACTGCGAGCGCGGCGACGAATACATCGTGGGTGCCGACGCACACACCTACCGCTGGGAAGGTGGCGGCGCCGCCGTGCTCGGTTCGATCCAGCCGCAGCCGATCCCGCAGGGGGCCGACGGCACGCTGCCGCTGGACAAGGTGGCCGCGGCGATCAAGCCGGTCGACCCGCATTTCCCGCGCACGAAGATCCTCGCGCTGGAGAACACCTGGTGGGGCCGCGCGCTGCCGCTGGACTACCTCGCCGCCGCCCGCGGGCTCACCCGCGAGCGCGGCCTGGCGCTGCACCTCGATGGCGCGCGCCTGTTCAACGCGGCGGTGGCCTGCGGCGTGCCGGCGCGGGAGATCACGAAGTACTTCGACAGCGTGTCGGTGTGCCTGTCCAAGGGGCTGGGTGCGCCGGTGGGTTCGGTGCTGGTCGGCTCGGCCGCGCTGATCGACAAGGCGCGGCGCTGGCGCAAGGTCGCCGGCGGCGGCTGGCGCCAGGCCGGCCTGCTCGCCGCCGCCTGCCAGCACGCGCTGGATCATCACGTGGAGCGGCTGGCCGACGACCATGCCCGCGCCGCGCGACTGGCCGACGGGCTGGCGGCGATCCCCAACGTGAAGCTGCTCGGCCACCACACCAACATGGTCTATGTCGACGTGCCGGTGGAGCGGCTGCGCGATCTGGACGTCCATCTGCGCGCCCGCGAGATCCGCATCGGCATCGGCTACACGCCGACGCTGCGGCTGGTCACCCACCTGGACGTGGACGACGAGGGCGTGGCGCGTACGGTGGCGGCGTTCGAGGCGTTCTTCGCGCGCGGCTGAGCGCGCACGAGACGGGGTTGCGGCGATGCTCTTCGACTCGCCGCACCCTCAAGGCAGGCGACACGTCCTGCTGGCGCGCCCGGTCGCGCCGGCTCGGTCCGGCAAGGCGCACGGGCGTCGCGGAACGGAAGGGGCGGCTCAGCCGCCCATCGCCGCGATTTCGGTGTAAACGGCTGTCGCCGGGGCGGCGGCCAGCAGCTCGGGGAATCGCGCCAGGGCCGCCTGCACATGGGGCGCGGCCATGTGCCGCTCCCAGGCCTGGCGGTCCCGGTATTGCTCACAGACCTGGAACCGGAACGGATCGGCCTCGTGCCGCCGGACGCTGTACGCGACTGCGCCCGGTTCGGCCGCGGTGGCGCGGGCCAGGTCGGCCAGGATGCCGGCCACCTCGCGGGCGGTGTGCGGATGGGCGTGCAGGTCAGCGACGAAGATCATGCGTGGGCTCCAGACGAGGGTGCGTCATGCTCGTCCGATCGGCCGGCGCCGGATTGTAGAAATGCGCACCTTCGATCAGGTGGCGGCGCGCGGTGCGCGGGGTCATCCCGATCAGTTCGCGGAACTCGTGCGCCTGGTGCGCCTGGTCGTGGTACCCGTCGTCGAGCAGCGCAGTGAGCGGCAGCGCGGGCGGGGCGAACGCCAGGCGGCGCAGTGAACGGCGCAGCCGCGCCAGGCGGCGGAAGCGCGACGGCGTACAGCCCGTGACAGCCAGCATGCGCTGCTCGAACCGACGCCGGCCCAGCCCGCAGCCGCTCGCCAGCGTTTCGATGCGCGCGCTCCCCTGTTCCAGCGCCTGGATCGCCGGGCCGAGTGGGCACCCGCGCGGCGTGCGGACGAGGCTGCGTAGGAACCGGTCCAGCCGGCCGGACCATAGCCCGGGTTCGAGCGAGGCCAGCTCGCCGGCCAGCGCATCGCTCTGCGGCCAGAGCGCCCGGGCATCCGGCAGCGCATCGACCAGCGCGCTCACCGGCACGTCGTGCAGGTAGGGGAAGGCCCCCGCACGGACGCGCACGGCGACGAATGCCGTCCGACCAGTGGGTACAAGCTGCGCCGGAGCCGAGCGCGCACAGACCAGGTGCACCCGCGGAAGCTGTCGTCCGGTGACCGGGTCGAGGCACGGATCGCCACGATGGATCAGGATCTCCAGCCCTCCCGGGCCGGGCCAGAACAGCGGTGGCGCATGCGCCGGTCCGGCCTCCCAGGACCAGTACTGGGCGACCACCGGCGCCAGGTCGGCGGTCGGCGGCGCCAGGACGGTCCGCTCAGGCCGCGCCGGCGGCACGGATGAAGTCGCGCACCTGCGGGTACACCATCTCGCGCCAGCGGCGGCCGCTGAAGATGCCGTAGTGGCCGGCACCCTCGATCACCCGGTGCTGCCGGGACTTCGCCGGGATGCCGCTGCACAGGTCGTGCGCGGCCTCGGTCTGGCCCAGCCCGGAGATGTCGTCCAGCTCGCCTTCGATGGTGAGCAGCGCAGTGCGCCTGATCGCCGACGGATCCACCCGTTCGCCGGCCACGTCCCAGATGCCGCGCGGAAGCAGGAACTGCTGGAACACCTTGGCGATGGTGTCCAGGTAGAACTCGGCCGGCATGTCCAGCACCGCGTTGTACTCGTCGTAGAACTTGCGATGCGCCTCGGCGTCGTCCAGGTCGCCGCGCACCAGGTCCTGGTAGAAGTCCCAGTGCGAGTTGAGATGGCGGCTGGGGTTCATCGCGATGAAGCCGGCGTGCTGCAGGAAGCCGGGGTATACCTCGCGGCCCGAACCCGGATAGTTGGTCGGTACGGTATGGATCACGTTGCCCTTGAACCACGACAACGGCTGGCGCGTGGCCAGGTTGTTGACGCTGGTGGGGCTGCGCCGAGGGTCGATCGGGCCGCCCATCATGGTCATGCTCAACGGCGTGGTCTCTCCGCGCGAGGCCATCAGCGAGATCGCCGCCAGCACCGGTACGGTCGGCTGGCACACCGAGATCACGTGCAGCGTCTCGGCGCCGATGTGGCGGATGAACTCCTGCACGTAGCCGACGTAGTCGTCCAGCCCGAACGAGCCGCGGTCGATCGGCACCATGCGCGCGTCGACCCAGTCGGTGATGTACACCTTGTGATCGCGCAGCAGGGTGCGCACGGTGTCGCGCAGCAGCGTGGAGTGATGGCCGGAGAGTGGCGCCACCACCAGCACCACCGGGTCGTTCTTCATCTTCTCGATGGTCGACGGGTCGTCGCTGAAGCGCTTGAAGCGCTTGAGCTGGCAGAACGGCTTGTCCAGCGCCACGCGCTCGACGATGGCGATCTCGTGGTCGTGAGCCACCGCCTGGTGGATGTCGAACGCGGGCTTCTCGTAGTCCTTGCCGATGCGGTGCATCAGCTCGAAGCCGGCCGCCCAGCGTTCGATGCCCGGCCACTGCGCGAGCGGGCTGGACGGATCGTTGAGCATCTTGGCGTTGGCGTCGGCAAAATGGCTCAGCGGGCCGAGGAAGGCGCGCTGCCACTCGTGGATCTGATAAAGCATGTGCAGGACCGTCAAACTCTAAAGTCCTGATCTTAGTATCTTTCAACCTGAACCGTGTTGCGGTGCCGCAAGATCTTGCTCAGGCCGTGCCGTGGCGGCAGACCAGCAGCAATTCGTCGACACCCGCGGTATCGCCCAGGCCGGGCCGCCAGGTCAGCGGCTTCTGGAAGCGCAGGCCCAGTGGCATGAACACCCGGTTGTACCACCACATCGCGCGGGCCCGCTGGTGGGTCAGGAACCACTGGCCGAGGTCGAGCAGGCGCGAGGATCGCGGCTGCATGCCGTACACCGCGCTGCGCTCTATGCGCCAGCCATGACAGGCCAGCATCGCCTCGATCCGTTCCGGCTCGTAGCGCCGGTGGTGACCGACGAAATCGTCGAAGGCCGTCCAGGCGGCAGGGTCCAGCGGGACGGAGATCAGCAGTGCGGCGTCGGCCCGGGCGACCCGGGCCAGCTCGGCCAGGGCAGCGGTGTCGTCCACCACATGCTCGAGAATGTCCAGTGCGCAGACCAGGTCGAAATGCCCATCGGGGAACGGCAGTGCGGCGATCTCCGCATGCGCCACCGCCGCCCCCTCCCGCCGCAGCCGGTGCAGCGCCGCCTGGCTCAGATCGACGAAGCAGGTGCCTGCCAGTGGTAGCCGCGGGCGCAGCCCGGGCGCCACTTCCAGGCGACGTGGTGCGGCCGCCGCGAGTGCGTCGAACAGTGGCCAGGTGTTGAACCGTTCGGGGGCGATCAGCCGGGCATCCGACCAGAGCGCCTCGTAGAAGCGGCGATTGGTGTCCCGCAGGTCGCTGGCGGAGGAATCCATCGCCGCAGTGTGCCCGTGAATCCCGGGGCGTGCGTGAACGGTCAGCCGACCCGGTGGACTTCCGTGCCGGCGGCAATGTCGTGCAGTGCGCGGCGGCGCGGGTCGAGCAGCGCGACGGCGAACCAGGCAGCCCACGCCACAAGTGTCGCCAGCGCAGCGTCGCGCAGGCCGATCGCGGGGGCCAGGCCCAGCGCCAGCAAGGGCATCGCGGCAACGGCCAGGCGCAGCAGCAGGCGGCTGGTCGGCGCCGCGCCACCCGCACCGGACACCACGCGCAGGCGCCACGGGCGCATGCCCACGGTCTGTCCGCCGCGTCGCCAGGACGCCACGAAGTACCCGCCCACGCAGGCCGCCTCGAAGAACGGGAACCACCACGCCTTGAGGTGCTGGTGCTCGTCGAGCAGGTGGCCGCCGGTGAGTGCCAGGCCGATCATGTTCGCCACCAGCATGATCGCCACCACGATCAGCAGGTCGTAGACCAGCGCGACCAGGCGAAGCCAGAGCGGAGCGGGAAGGGAATCGGAGGGTTCGTTCATCGGCCGCTTGCGTGATGCGCGCGCCACGCCGAGCATGGCGCGCATGAAAGATCGGGAATCGCCCGCCAGTATCGCCGAAGCCGACCAGCGCAGCATCGCCGCCTTCCTCGAGGGGGTGTGGTCGGAGGATGGCCTGTCCGACCGCACGCTGGACGCCTACCGGCGCGACCTCGAGGGGCTGGCACGCTGGCTCGCCGGCCGCGGCCGCACCCTGCGCACGGCGCGGCGCGAGGACCTGTCCGCCTACCACGGCGCGCAGCCGGTGGCGGTGCGCTCGCTGGCGCGGCGGCAGTCGGCGTTCCGTCGCTTCTACGGTCACCTCGCCCGGCACGAGTCCGGCTTCGAGGATCCGACCCGCCTGATCGAGCGGCCGAAGATGCCGCGCAGCCTGCCCAAGGCGCTGGCCGAGCGCGAGATCGAGGCCTTGCTGGAGGCACCGGACACCGGCACGACGCTCGGCCTGCGCGACAAGGCGATGCTGGAGCTGATGTACGCCTCCGGCCTGCGCGTGTCCGAGCTGGTGGAACTGCCGCTGTCGGGGCTCAACCTGCGCCAGGGCGTGCTGCGGGTCACCGGAAAGGGCGGCAAGGACCGGCTGGTGCCGGTCGGCGAGATGGCGCTGGAGCGCATCGAGGCCTACCTGCGCGAGGCGCGCCCGATACTCGCGCGCGGTCGGCAGCCGGCCGCGCTGTTCCTGAGTCGGCGCGGGGAAGGCATGACCCGCCAGATGTTCTGGACCCTGGTCAAGCGTTACGCCATGCGGGTCGGCATCACGTCCAAGCGCATCTCGCCGCACGTGCTCAGGCATTCGTTCGCCACCCATCTGCTCAACCACGGTGCCGACCTGCGCGCGCTGCAGATGCTGCTGGGCCACAGCGCGCTCAGCACCACCCAGATCTACACCCTGGTGGCGAAGGAAGGGCTCAAGCGCCTGCACGCGCAGCACCATCCGCGCGGCTGATCGCCGGCCGCGCGGCGCATGACGCGGTCGCCGGAAAGGTTCAGGCGGCTGTGCGAGAATCCGGCCTCTCGCGGCGGCCCTCGTGCCGCCTCATGCATGACGAGGTAAGCGCGATGTGGAAGCAGTTGGCCCTGGCCGTGTGCCTGGGCGCGATCTCGATGTCGGCCGCGGCGGCCGACGCCGGCGAGAACAAGGGTGTGCCGCCGGATGCCGACATCGCGGTGCGCGCCGCAATCGCCAGCTTCGGCCCGCGCATCCACATCGACAGCCTCGCGCCGTCCGAGCTGCCCGGCTTCTACCGCGTGATCGCCTCGGGCCAGATGGTCTACGTCAGCGGCGACGGCAGGTACATGCTCAACGGTGACCTGGTGCAGGTGGCCGGCCGCAAGAGCCTCAGCGACGCTGCCTGGGCCACCTTCCGCAAGGCGCAGCTGGCTACCGTGCCGGCGGCGCAGCGGATCATCTTCGCGCCACCGCATCCGAAGACCACGCTGACCGTGTTCACCGACGTCAATTGCGGTTTCTGTCGCCAGCTGCACGAGCACATCGGCGACTTCATGAAAGCCGGTATCGCGGTCGAATACCTCGCCTGGCCGCGCGAGGGCGTCGCCACCACCGCCGGCCGGCCCACGCCGACCTACACCGAGATGGTCTCGGTCTGGTGCGCGGCCGACCGCAAGCAGGCGTTCACCGCCGCCAAGGAAGGACATGCGCCCAAGGCCGCCACCTGCGACAACCCGGTCAAGGCCCAGTACGAGCTGGGCCAGCGGCTGGGCGTCAACGGCACGCCGGCGATCTTCACCCCGGATGGCCGCGAGCTCGGCGGCTACGTGACCGCCCAGCAGGTACTGGACGACCTGGCCAAGCACCCCCTGCCGGGCGGCTGAACGGGCAGGCCGCCCGGGGGCAGGGCGATGCGGTGGTGCAGCATCGGGTAGAATGGCGGTTTTCCCGTACAGCGCCATTCCCCCTCGCATGATCGCTTTCGACGGGCAAAACGCCCTTTCGCCGTTCCGCCTCGACCGCCTCAATGCCCGCCTCGATGCCCTGCATCGCGGTGCTCGCGTGCAGGCCTCCTGGTTCGTCTATTTCCTTGACGCCGATCGCATGCCGGAGGGCGAGGCGCGCAAGCGTCTGCTCGAGGTGCTGGAAGCCAAGGACGCCGAGCCGGAGGAGGCCACCCTGTGGGTGGTGCCGCGACTGGGCACGATCTCGCCCTGGTCGAGCAAGGCCACCGACATCCTGCATGGCGCCGGCTTCGACGTGCGCCGGGTGGAGCGTGGCATGGCCTGGCTCGCCGTCGGCCTGCCGGCGGCCGGCGCGCCCGACCACGAAGCGGTGATGGGCGTGCTGCACGATGCGATGACCCAGTCGGTACTGGATGACCTCGCCCAGGCGCAGGGTCTGTTCCTGGCCGGCACGCCGGGTGATCTGGTGCACATCGCGCTGGGCAGCGATCCGCGCGCGGCGCTGGCCGAGGCCAATGCGCGGCTGGGCCTGGCGCTGGCCGAGGACGAGATCGAATACCTGGCCGACCGCTACGCCGACCTCGGGCGCGACCCGACCGACGCCGAGCTGTTCATGTTCGCCCAGGCCAATTCGGAGCACTGCCGCCACAAGGTGTTCAACGCCAGTTGGACGGTCGATGGCGAGGCGCAGGACAAGAGCCTGTTCGCCATGATCAAGCACACCCACGAGCGCTCGCCCGCGCACACGCTGTCGGCCTACAAGGACAACGCGGCGGTGATCGAGGGCAGCGCGGGCAAGCGTTTCTTCACCGACGACGATGGCACCTGGCACGCGCACGACGAGCGCATCGACTACGCGATCAAGGTCGAGACGCACAACCATCCCACCGCGATCGCGCCGTGGCCCGGCGCCGCCACCGGCGCCGGCGGCGAGATCCGCGACGAGGGCGCGACCGGCCGCGGCGCCAAGCCCAAGGCCGGCCTGACCGGCTTCTCGGTGTCGGACCTGCGCATCCCCGGTCATCCGCAGCCGTGGGAAGTGGAGCGTCCGCTGCCGCCGCGCATGGCCACCGCGTTCGAGATCATGCGCGACGGCCCGCTCGGCGCCGCCGCGTTCAACAACGAATTCGGCCGTCCCTGCCTGGGCGGCTACTTCCGCACCTACGAGAACGAGTTGCCGGGCCAGGTCGGCTTCCGTCGCGGCTACGACAAGCCGATCATGATCGCCGGCGGCCTGGCCAACATCCGGCCCGACCACGTGCAGAAGCGCGAGCTCGAGCCCGGTCACAAGGTGATCGTGCTGGGCGGCCCGGCGATGCTGATCGGCCTGGGCGGCGGCGCCGCCTCGTCGGTGGCCTCGGGTACCTCCAGCGCCGAGCTCGACTTCGCCTCGGTGCAGCGCGACAACGCCGAGATGGAGCGGCGCTGCCAGCAGGTGATCGACGCCTGCTGGTCGCGCGGCGGCAGCAATCCGATCGTCAGCATCCACGACGTCGGCGCCGGCGGCCTGTCCAACGCCATTCCCGAACTGCTCAACGACGCCGGCGTCGGCGGCGAGATCGACCTGTCCAAGGTGCCCTGCGACGACCCGTCGCTGTCGCCGATGCAGGTGTGGAGCAACGAGTCGCAGGAGCGCTACGTGCTCGGCATCGCCGAGGCCGACCTGGCCGAGTTCGAGGCCTACTGCGCCCGCGAGCGCTGCCCGTACGCCGTGGTCGGCACCGCAACCGCGGAGCGCCGCCTGCGCGTGACCGATCCGCGCCGCGAGCTCACCGTGATCGACCTGCCGATGGACGTGCTGTTCGGCAAGCCGCCGCGCATGCATCGCGATGCCACCCGCATCAAGGCGCGCATCGACCTGGTGCCGGACCTGTCCGGCGTGGGCATGGACGAGGCAGTGCTGCGCGTGCTGCGCCTGCCGACGGTGGGCTCGAAGAACTTCCTCATCACCATCGGCGACCGCACCGTGGGCGGCTTGTGCCACCGCGACCCGATGGTCGGTCCGTGGCAGGTGCCGGTGGCCGACTGCGCGGTCACGATCGCCGACTTCGACGGCTACGCCGGCGAGGCGATGGCGATGGCCGAGCGCGCCCCGGTGGCGCTGCTCAACAGCGCCGATGCCGCGCGGCTGGCGGTGGGCGAGGCGATCACCAACCTGGCCGCCGCGCCGATCGACCACCTCGGCGAGATCCGCCTGTCGGCGAACTGGATGGCCGCGGTGAACACGCCGGGCGAGGACGCCGCGCTGTTCGACGCGGTCAAGGCGGTGGGCATGGAGCTTTGCCCGGCGCTGGACATCTCGATCCCGGTCGGCAAGGACTCGCTGTCGATGCAGACGGTGTGGATGGACGGCGAGCAGCGCCAGTCCACCGTGTCGCCGGTGTCGCTGGTGATCACCGGTTTCGCCCGCGTCAGCGACGTGCGTCGCACGCTCACCCCGCAGCTCAAGCTCGACCGCGGCCCGTCCGACCTCTGGCTGGTCGACCTCGGCGGCGGCCGCGACCGCCTCGGCGGCTCGGCGCTGACCCAGGTGTTCAACCGCGCCGGTGGCGTGCCGCCGGACCTAGAGGACGCCAAGCGCCTGAAGGGCCTGTTCGACCTGGTGCAGGAAGCCAACCGCGCCGGCCTGCTGCTCGCATACCACGACCGTTCCGACGGCGGCGTCATCGTGACCTTGCTGGAGATGGCCTTCGCCGGCCACTGCGGGCTGGAGATCCACCTCGACGGCTGGGCCGAAGCGACGCTGCGCGCGCTGTTCAACGAGGAGCTCGGCGCCGTGCTGCAGGTGGCCGAGGCCAACCGCGAGGCGTTCGAGGCACTGCTGGTCAAGCACGGGCTGGCCGCGCTTAGCCATCGCATCGGCCGGCCGAAGGAAAAGCTCGGCATCAAGCTGTTCCTCGGCAACGAGGTCGCCTTCAAGTGGCAGTGGTCCACGCTCTACAAGGCCTGGAACGAGACCAGCCACGCGATGCAGCGCCTGCGCGACAACCCGCTCAGCGCCGATGCCGAACTGGAATGGCGGCTGGACGATGCCGACCCGGGCATCACGCCGAAGCTCACCTTCGACATCGCCAAGGACGTCGCCGCGCCGTACCTCGCCAGCGACGCACCGCGCCCGCGCGTGGCGATCCTGCGCGAGCAGGGCGTCAACGGCCAGGTGGAGATGGCCGCGGCGTTCACCCGCGCCGGCTTCGACGCGGTGGACGTGCACATGTCCGACCTGGCCTCGGGCCGGGTGAAGCTGGCCGACTTCCGCGGCTTCGCCGCCTGCGGCGGCTTCTCCTACGGCGACGTGCTCGGTGCCGGTCGCGGCTGGGCCACCTCGATCCTCTACAACGAAGACCTGCGCACGCAGTTCGCGGCGTTCTTCGCCGACCCGACCAAGTTCGCCCTCGGCGTGTGCAACGGCTGCCAGATGCTGAGCCAGCTCAAGGACATCATCCCCGGCGCACAGCACTGGCCGAAGTTCCTGCGCAACGCCTCCGAGCAGTACGAGGCGCGCGTGGCGACGCTGGAGATCCTCGATTCGCCGAGCCTGTTCTTCAAGGGCATGACCGGCTCGCGGATCCCGGTGGCGGTGGCGCACGGCGAAGGCCGCGTGCACTTCCCCAACGTCTGCAGCCCGTCCAAGGCCCAGGCGGCGGTGCGCTTCGTCGACAACCGCGGCAAGCCGACCGAGAACTACCCGTTGAACCCGAACGGCTCGCCGGGCGGCCTCGCCGGCTTCACCGCGGCCGACGGCCGCGTGACCATCCTGATGCCGCATCCGGAGCGGGTGATCCGCAGCGTGCAGATGAGCTGGTGCCCGGACAGCTGGGGCGAGGACTCGCCGTGGATGCGCATGTTCCGCAACGCGCGGGCATGGTGCGGCTGAGCGGCAGCGGATCTTCCCGCGCCGCCGCGGTCTGCGGGGGCTGAGCCATGCGCGGCCTGGCCCTGCGCCGCACCTGGCCATTCGCGCTCTGGCTGATCGCGCTGGCGCTGGTGCCGTGGTGGCTGGGCCTGCCGCTGTTGCTCGGCATTGCCGCTGCCCTGCCGATGCACGTGGAGCGGCTGCACGCCTGGCAGGGTCGCCTGCGGCTGGCGCTGCGCTGGGGGTTGCCCGGCGTCGCGTTCGCGCTCGGCCACGGTTTTGCCGAGGCCGCCCTGGGCTGGACCGTCGGAGCGGTCGCCGCGCTGGCCGGCTTCACCCTGCTGGCCGGACTGGAAACCTGGCTCGATCGCCATCGCCGGGCGGCGCGGGCAGCCGTGCCGCCGCCGGTTCCAGCGGAGTGGCCGGAGCGGGTGCAGGCCCCGCCGCCCGCGGGCAGCGGCATCATCGAACTGGAACCGCCCACCTGGCAGGTCGTGGATGCCGATTCGATCGTGCTGCCGGCCGGTCTGGGGAGCGGATCGCTGCGCTACGTGAGCACGGCGGGATTCGCCGGCTTCCGCTTCGACGACGGGCGCGGCGTGGCGGCGCCGCCAGGTCGCTGCGCGATCGAACCCGGCGGCGGATGGCTGGCGGTCGAGATTCCACCCGGCGTGCTGTTGTGGGAGGCGCGCGACGGTCGTGTCTACCGGCTGCACCGGCGCCAGCTCTGCGGGTGGCACGCCGGCCGTCCATGGCTGCAGTCGGGCCCGGGCGAGATGCCGGTGCCGCTGGATGAGGCGCTGCGGCGCGAACCCGGCGACTGAGCCGTTTTCCAATGGCCGCCTCGCGCGCATACTTGCGCCGGTGAGCACTCCTTCCTCTTCCTCCCCCCCTGCGCCTCGCGTGGGCGTGCCCGACGTCAGTGTCATCGTGGTCTCGGCCGACAGCGGCCCGGGACTGCACGACTGCGTGCGCCGTGCGCTGGCCAGCCCCGGCGTGCGCGAGGTGCTGCTGATCGACAACGGATCGCGCGATGCGGTCCCGGAGGCGGTGGCGCGCGCGTTCGAGCAGGACATGCGCCTCACGGTGGTCTTCAATCACGCCAACCTGGGGTTCGGGCCGGCGGTGAACCGGGCAGTCAAGCGCACGAACGGCCAGCGACTGCTGGTGCTCAATCCCGACTGTCTGCTCGAACCGGATACGGTGCCGCGATTGATCGAGGCGTTCGACGCGCAGCCGCGCACCGGCCTGGTCGGTGCCGTGGTGTGCGATGCGCGCGGTGTGCCCGATCCTGCCTCGTACCGACGCGACCCGCTGCTGGTGCGCTCCCTCAACACGATGTTCAACAGGCCAGGCGAGGGCGTGAACGTCGAGGGACCGATGCCCGACCATGCAGTCGAGGCCGAGGCAGTGTCCGGCGCGCTGATGCTGATCTCGCGGCGATTGTTCGACTACATCGGCGGCTTCGACGAAGGCTATTTCCTGCACTGCGAGGACCTGGACCTGTGTCGCCGCATGCGCAATGCCGGTTATCGCGTGATGCTGGCCGGCGATGTGCGCGTGCTGCACGGCAAGGGTGGTTCCAGCCGCCACCGGCCGGTGTTCGTCAGCTGGCACAAGCATCGCGGCATGTGGCGCTGGTTCCGCAAGTTCGATCCGGCCGCCCGCAAGCCGCACGTCGCCGCGCTGGTGTGGCTCGGCATCTGGGCGCACTTCGCGCTGCAGGTGCCCGGGCAGCTGCTGCGTCGCCGCACCTCCATCACGGATCCCGCATGAGCACTTCCCACGCGCGCACCGGCGCGCTCGCCACCTTGGCGCTGGTCGTGGTGACCGCGGTGTGGGGGTCCACGTTTTTTCTCATCAAGGACGTCGTGCAGCGCGTGGCGGTGGCCGATTTCCTGGCCGTGCGCTTCGTGATCGCCGCGCTGGCGATGGCGCTGATGTTCGCCCGTCCGCTGATGCGGCTGCCGCGCCGGCAATGGCTGCAGGGCCTGGCGCTGGGCACGCTGTACGGCATCGCCCAGCTGCTGCAGACCACCGGGCAGATCTACGCTTCGGCCAGTGTCAGCGGCTTCGTCACCGGCATGTATGTGGTGTTCACCCCACTGCTCGGCACGCTGCTGCTGCGCCAGCGCATGCCCTCGGTGACCTGGGTGGCGGTGCTGCTGGCGACCGGCGGGCTGGCGCTGCTCTCGCTGCAGGGTTTCAGCGTGAACAAGGGCGTTGTGCTGGTGCTGATTTCCGCCGCGCTGTACGGCCTGCACATCGTCGGGCTGGGGCAGTGGTCGCGCCCCGGCGACGCGTTCGCGCTGTCCACCGTGCAGATGCTGGCGATCGCCGTGGTGTGCGTGCTGGCCACCCTGCCGCACGGGCCGAAGCTGCCGCCGGATCGCGGCGTGTGGTTCGCGCTCGTCTACATGGCGCTGGCCGCCGGTGCCGGCGCGATGCTGGTGCAGACCTGGGCGCAGGCGCACATGCCGGCCACCCGTGCGGCGATCGTGATGACGCTGGAGCCGGTGTTCGCCGCCGGTTTCGCGGTGGCTTTCGGCGGCGAGTCGCTGACCTGGCGCATGCTTGGCGGCGGCGCCCTGGTGCTGGCGGCGATGTACCTGGTGGAGCTGGCGCCGCGGCGCAGCGCACGCAAGGCCGAGGCGATGCCGGCCGAAGCGGTCCACCACGAGGTGTGACAGACCAGCGGGCTCCTACGCGGCCGCCTGCAGCACGCCCAGCACGGCGTCTTCGGCGACGCCGCTGACGATCTCCGCACGACCGATGCCGCGCCACAGGATCAGTCGCAGCGTGCCGGCGGTGTTCTTCTTGTCCAGCCGCATCAGCGCCAGCAGCTGCTGCGGGTCCATGCCTTCGGGGATGTCGGTGGGCAGCCCCAGCGCGTCGAGCAGGCGCTGCAGGCGCAGGGTGTCGTCCAGCGTGCCCATGCCGAGCTGCTGCGAGAGCTGTGCTGCCAGCACCATGCCCACCGCCACCGCCTCGCCGTGCAGCAGGGTGGTGTAGCGACCGGCGGTCTCCAGCGCGTGGCCGAAGGTGTGCCCGAGGTTGAGCAGGGCGCGCTCGCCCTGCTCGGTCTCGTCGCGGGCGACCACGCCGGCCTTGTAGGCGACCTTGCGTGCGATCGCTTCGCTCACCGTCGCCGGATCGCGCGCCGCCAGCGCATCGGCGTTCGCCTCCAGCCAGGCGAAGAAATCCGCATCGCCGATCGCCGCGCCCTTGACCACCTCGGCCAGGCCGGCGCGGTACTCGCGCGCGGGCAGGGTGGCCAGGGTGTCGATGTCGGCGAACACGCCGCGCGGCTGGTGGAACGCACCGACCAGGTTCTTGCCCGCCGGCAGGTTCACGCCGGTCTTGCCGCCGACCGAGGAGTCGACCATCGCCAGCAGGGTCGTGGGCATTTGGAGGAAGTCGATGCCGCGCATCCAGCACGCCGCCGTGAAACCGGCGAGGTCGCCGACCACGCCGCCGCCCAGCGCGATGATGCAGGCGTCACGGGTGGCGCCGAGCGCGGCCAGCGCGGCCAGCGCGCGGCCGACGTTGTCGAATGTCTTGTGGGCCTCGCCGTCCTCGATGAGGAAGCGGTCCCAGATCAGACCCTCCAGCCCCTTTGCCACCTTGTCCAGGTACAGCGGCGCCACCGTGGTGTTGCTGATCACCAGCACGTGGCGACCGCGGATCGCGGCACGCCAGGCGGCGCTGTCTGCGAGCAGGCCGCTGCCGATGCGCACCGTGTAGCTGCGCTGGCCGAGGGCGACGTCGATGGAGCGTGGGGTGGGGCTGTTCATGCGGCTCGGGTGCGGTTCCAGTGGGTGTCGATCAGGGCGATGGCGCGCTGGGTGGCGGCGTGCACGCTCTCGTGCTCGTCCGGCAGCACCAGGTCGGCCAGTTCGCGGTACAGCGGTTCGCGCACCTCGCGCATCGCGGCGAGCTTGGCGCGGCGGTCCTCGCCCGCCAGCAGCGGACGCTTGGTGTCGCGGGCGAGCCGCTCGAGCTGCTGCTCGATGCCGGCCTGCAGCCACAGCACGTAGCCGCGGGCGGCCAGCTGCCGGCGGTTGGCCGGGTCGAGCACGGCACCGGCACCGGTGGCCAGGACGATGCCCTGACGGCCCGTGCACTGGTCGAGCAGATCGCTCTCGCGGCGCCGGAAGCCGGCCTCGCCTTCCAGTTCGAAAACGGTCGCGACCGGCACGCCGCAGTGGCGCTCGATCTCCTGGTCGAGGTCGACGAAGGCGAGCTGGTAATGTTCGGCGAGGCGTCGGCCGATCGAGGTCTTGCCGGCTCCGGTCGGTCCGACGATGAACAGGTTGCACGACGGATTCATGGCCGCATGCTAACAGGGCCGATCCGGCATCAGACGGGAATTCCAGGGCCATGAGCGAGCGCGTGCTGCTGTGCGGTTGCGGCGATCTGGGCCAGCGCGTGGCGCAACGGCTGCTGGCCCGCGGCGACGCGGTGTTCGCGCTGCGCCGGCGTCCGCCGCAGGGTGGTGGCGACGGCATCGCCTGGCTGGCCGGCGACCTGTCGCGCGACGACGGCCTGCCCGTCCTGCCACCCGGCATCACGCAGCTGGTTCACCTGCCCACGCCGGGCGCACGCACGGAGGCGGCGTATCGCGCGGTGTTCGTCGACGGCCTGCACCGGGTGATGGCGGCGCTGGATCCGGCGATCCTTGGCCGCGTGCTGTTCGTGTCCTCCAGCGCGGTCCACGGCGACCACAGCGACGCCTGGGTGGACGAGGACACACCGCCGGATCCGCCGGGATTCAACGGTGCGGTGCTGCTCGAGGCCGAGCGCTGGCTGGCCGCGCAGCCGGTGGGCTCGATCGTGCTGCGGCTGGCCGGCCTGTACGGACCTGGCCGGCTGCAACTGCTCGAGCGCCTGCGCGCGGGCCAGGCCCGCGTGCCGAGGGAACACCCGCACTGGGCCAACCGCATCCACGTCGAGGATGCGGCCGACGCCATCGCCCACCTGCTTGCCGTGCCCGATCCGCGGCCGATCTACCTGGGCGCCGACGACACGCCGCTGCCGCTGGACGTGCTGTACGACCATCTCGCCACGCTGGTCGGCGCGCCGCTGCCGGCCGAGGGGCCGGCACCGGCCGGCATCGGCAGCAAGCGGCTGTCCAACGCGCGCCTGCGTGCCAGTGGCTGGGTGCCGCGGTGGCCGGATGCCCGTGCCGGCTACGCGGCACTGTGGGACGATGCCGAAATGTCTTGAACCGGCTGCCGTCGCGCAGCCGCCTGCCATCAGGAGCCCATCATGCCCACTCCGGTTTCCCGCCACATGGTCAGCACCACCAACGACGTGCCCGGCTACCGCGTCGTGCGACCGCTCGGCATCGTGCGCGGCATCACCGTGCGCTCGCGCAGCATCGTCGGCAACGTCGGTGCGGCGCTGCAGACCCTGGTCGGTGGCAACATCTCGCTCTACACCGAGCTGTGCGAGAAGGCGCGCGTCGAGGCGTTCGAGCTGATGCTCGACCACGCCGCGTCACTGGGGGCGAACGCCGTGATCGGCATGCGCTACGACGCCAATGAAGTGGCACAGGGCGTCACCGAGGTGCTGGCCTACGGAACCGCCGTGCAGGTGGAGCCGGCCGGGTGAGTCCGGTCCTTCGGACTCAGTTCTGATTGAGTCCGATCACGTGGCGCTCGGTGTCGTACTCCACACAGCTGTCGGCGAGCTGCGGCAGGGTGGCCAGTGCGTGCCGGCTGAGTCGCTCGAAATGCGCCAGGAAGCGCTCCATCGCCTTGTCGTCCATGGCCAGCGGGGCATGGCGCGCGATCAGCATCTGCTCCTGCTCGCTGCGCCAGCGACGCACCACGTCCCAGTTCGGCGCCTGCAGCACGATGAGCGCGTCGAGCTTGCGCCACAGCGGCTGGTAGCCGCGCAGCTGCTTGTTGACCCAGTGGCGCCAGGTGCCGTCGGGATCCTCGGTGCGCTCCAGCTCGTTGACCGGAGCGGCCAGCGCGGCGGCGGTCTGAGGCCGGATGCCCAGGGCCCAGCCTTCCAGGATCACCAGCTTCGGCGGTCGCGTCACCCTCGGCCAGCGTGACGGCGGCAGGCGGGTATCCCGACCCTTGTCGAAGCGGGGGTAGGGCACCGGCAGCTTGTCCGAAGCGTTGGGCAGCCCGGCGAGCACCGACATCAGCAACTCGATCTCGTGCGTGCCCGGCACGCCGCGGGTACGCAGCAGCGGGTGGATCTCGCGCGCCATCAGCTCGCGGTCCGAGCGCGAGTAGTAGAAGTCGTCCAGCGACAGCACTTCGGTGGGGATGCCGCGGGATTCGGCCTGCGTCCGAATGACGCGGGCCAGCGTGCTCTTGCCGCTGCCCTGCAGTCCGGACAGGCCCATCAGGTAAGGGCGCCGGGCCCGCGCGATGCGACCGGCGTAATGGTCGAGCAGAAGCACGGCCAGGGCCTGATTCTGCGTGCTAGGATCGTCGTTCATCCGCGTCATGATGACGCGCGCCGGCCACGATTCAAGACCTATGCTCAACAGCGAGATTCTGGACACCTTCACGCAACTGCTGGAGGAGGCCAAGGCCAGCGGCGATATCGAGCCGACGGCCATGAACCTGGCCACCGTGGACGCGGCTGGGCGGGTCAGCTCCCGCATCGTGTTGCTCAAGGGTGTCGACGAACGCGGTTTCCGCTTCTTCACCAACTACCAGAGCGACAAGGGCAGCCAGCTCGACGCGCATCCGCAGGTCGCACTCGACTTCCACTGGAAGCAGGTGCGCGAGGGCGTGCAGGTGCGCGTCGAGGGTGTGGCGCGAAGGCTGTTGCCGGAAGAGTCCGACGCCTATTTCGCCACCCGGCCGCGTGGCAGCCAGATCGGCGCCTGGGCCTCGCTGCAGTCGCAGACCCTGCCGGATCGCGAGACCTTCGAACAGCGCGTGGCGCGCTACGAGCAGGAGTTCGACGGGCGCGACGTGCCGCGGCCGCCGCACTGGGGCGGTTACGTGGTGGAGCCGGACATGGTCGAGTTCTGGTACGGCGCGCAGTTCCGGCTGCACGAGCGCGTGCGCTGGAGCCGCCACGGCCAGACCTGGACCCATCGGATGCTGTATCCCTGAGGAGATCGCCGACGTGCGCCGCCATCCCGTCGATCACGTTGCCCAAGGAGGGTTCACCGTGCACACGCGCGGCCGCGGGTTCAGCGAGATCACCGACGAGGTGGCCAACGCGATCGCCGCCAGCGGCGTGCAGACCGGGCTGGCGCACGTGTTCACCGCGCACACCAGTTGCTCGCTGCTGATCGGCGAGAACGCCGATCCCGCCGTGCGCGAGGACCTGGAGCGCTGGTTTGCCCGCGCCGTTCCCGATGGCGATCCGCTGTTCCGTCACGACGACGAAGGGCCGGACGACATGCCGGCGCACGTGCGTTCCGTCCTCACCGGAGTCAGCCTGACCTTGCCGGTGCACGGCGGCCGGCTGGCGCTCGGCACCTGGCAGGGCCTGTACCTGTGGGAGCACCGCACCGACGCGCACCAGCGCAAGGTGCAGGTCACGGTGATCGGCGCCGGCTGAGCGCACCGCTACCATGGGCGGCCCACGGCCCAGCGATTGCCCACCATGACCGACGCCTTTCCGCAGCGCATCGTCTGCCTCACCGAAGAACCGACCGAGGTGCTCTACGCGCTGGGCGAGGAGCGCCGCATCGTCGGCATCTCCGGTTTCACCGTGCGCCCTCCGCGCGCGCGCCGGGAAAAGCCCAAGGTGTCGGCGTTCACCAGCGCCAAGATCGGCGAGATCCTCGCGCTGGCGCCGGACCTGGCGATTGGCTTCTCCGACATCCAGGCCGACATCGCGCGCGAGCTGATCAAGGCGGGCGTGGAGGTGTGGATCTCCAACCACCGCAGCGTCGACGGCATCCTCGCCTACATTCGCCGGCTCGGTGCGATGGTCGGTGCGCACGACAAGGCCGAGGCCTACGCGCAACGCGCCGAGGCGCACGTCGCCGCCGTGCGCGAGGCGGCTGCCGCATTGCCGCGGCGGCCGAAGGTGTACTTCGAGGAATGGGACGAGCCGTTGATCACCGGTATCCGCTGGGTGGCCGAGCTGATCAACATCGCCGGCGGCGACGATATTTTTCCCGAGCTGGCGCGCGAGCCGCTGGCCAGGCAGCGCATTCTTGTCGACGGTGCGCCGGTGATCGCGCGGGCGCCGGACATCATCCTCGGCTCGTGGTGCGGCAAGCGTTTCCGTCCCGAGAAGGTGGCCGCGCGCCCGGGCTGGGACGCGATTCCCGCGGTACGCGACGGGCAGCTGTTCGAGATCAAGTCGCCGATCATCCTGCAGCCCGGGCCGGCCGCCCTGTTCGATGGACTCGATGCGCTGCATCGGATCATTGCCGGCTGGGCCACGCGGCCGCCTGCCTGACAGGGCGGCCCATGGCGTTGACTTGTAAATGCGAATGCTTATCATCTGAGGCGTAACCCTTTGTGGAGCAAGCCTCGATGAATCGACCATTGCGCATGACGGCCGCCGAGGCCACTGCCCGGCCGGCCGGTACCCTGGGTCTGGAGATCGACGCCCGTACGGTCCGCCGCGTGGATAGCGATGTCCTGCTGCAGGGGGCGCGCGAGTTGGTGATCCGCCATCAGGGCGGCGAGTACCACCTGCGCCTGACCCGCAACGACAAGTTGATCCTCACCAAGTGACCGCGGATGCGCCGGCCGCTGCCGGCGTGTCTGTTCCTTCCACTGGCCTATCGCCAGCGCCGTCCCCACGGTCAGCCGGGCCCCCTCGAGATGGAGGCATTCCGATGCTGCCGTGCGCCCGTCACCCCGTTGCTGTCGCCCCCGCAGACGCCGAGCCTCGCTGGCGATCTTCCGATCCGCTTCGGTTCGCTTGCGACCTGGCCACCCTTGGACCGGTTTTCTGCGTGTGGACCGAGCCGTACGCACATCCAGTCGTGCGGACATCGGCCGTCGTGCCGGACAGTCCGGATGGGCTCGTGCTGGCACGCCCCGGTCTGCTCGCTCACGCCTGTGCGGTCACCCCCGACGGTCCCCGCGAATGGATCACCGTCCACGACCGTTCGGGGCTTCCCCGATGCCGCCTGTACCTGCTGCCCGATACCGACTATCTGGCCTGGGATGGCTTGCTCGCGCACACCGGCCCGGCAGCGGCACCGGAAGTGCGGCCACGCTGGCGCGCCCGCCGCGGACGGCGTCTGCGCTTCGAGGTGGAGCCGATCGGCCCATGCTCGCTGGTCTGCGTCCGCACCGCGGCGCCCGGGTGTGCGCTGAGCCGGCGCACGGCACGCGAGCTCGCGCGGGCCGAGGGCGTGTCGCTGGTCGCCTGATCGTGCTGTCCGGCGGGCTGTCCGGTTGTCCGTCCGGGTGTCCGCGGACACCGTTCAGGCAGGGATAGATGCGTTGCATCCTGTTGTTCTGATGGGCTTTTGCTTCGTGTCTTGGCGTTGGCACGCCCATTGCTCAATGGTCCATGTGGCTGCACCTGTCCGCAGCCTTTGGGGACCGAACGATGATCCGTGACACCTCCGCCCAAGACCGCCTGGTCGAGGTCAAGCCCAACCGCAAGCGCCGCCTGCTGCTGATCGGCGCCGGCGTCGGTGTGGTTGCCGTGCTGGCGCTGGCGATGCCCAGCGTGCTGCGGATGTTCTCCGCCGACGCATCGGTCAGCGCCACGCGCCTGGCCTTCGCCACCGTGACCCGCGGCCTGTTCGTCCGCGACATCGCTGCCGAGGGCAAGGTGGTGGCGGCGAACAGCCCGACGCTGTACGCGACCTCGGGCGGCGCGGTCACCCTGAAGGTGCACGCTGGCGACACGGTGAAGAAGGGCGATGTGCTGGCCACGATCGTCAGCCCCGAGCTGACCAACAAGCTGGCGCAGGAACAGTCCAACGCCGATGCGATGGAGGTCGACTACAAGCGCGCGCAGATCGACGCGAAGAAGCAGCGCGCCGCCCTGCAGCAGGCCTACGACAACGCGCAGATCGACGCCCAGGCCGCCCAGCGCACGCTGGACCGCAACGAAGCCGCCTATGCCAAGGGTGCGGTGTCCAAGACCGATGTCGACACCGCCCACGACACGCTGGAGAAGGCGCAGATCGCCGAGCGCCACGCCAAGGCCAACCTCGGCCTGGACAACGACAGCCTGAACTTCAACATCGAATCGAAGAAGCTCGCCTACGAGCGGCAGAAGCTGCTGGTGCAGGATCTGCAGCGCCAGGTCGACGACCTCAAGGTGAAGTCGCCGGTGGACGGCCAGGTCGGCCAGTTGTTCATCGCCGAACGCGCCACGGTCGCCAAGGACGCCCAACTGCTCAGCGTGATCGACCTGACCGCGCTGCAGGTGGAGATGCAGGTGCCGGAGAGTTTCGCCCGTGACCTGGCGATCGGCATGCCCGGCGAGATCACCGGCAACGGCCAGACCTGGCACGGCAAGGTCAGCGCGATCTCGCCGGAAGTGGTCAACGGCGAGGTTGCCGCCCGGCTGGCCTTCGACGGCGCCACGCCCAAGCAGCTGCGCCAGAGCCAGCGCCTGTCGGTGCGCGTGCTGCTGGACAAGCGCGACAACGTGCTGACCGTGCAGCGCGGTTCCTTCGTCGACGAATCCGGCGGCAACTACGCCTACGTCGTGCGCGACGGCATTGCGGTGAAGACCCCGATCCGCGTGGGCGCCAGCAGCATCGACAAGGTGGAGATCCTCGACGGCCTGAAGGAAGGCGACAAGATCGTGATCTCCGGTACCGACAGCTTCAAGGGCGCCCAGCGCGTCGCCATCAGCAGCTGATGGCGCGCGGGGAACGGGGAATGGGGAGCCGTGAACCCAGGTCCATCCAGTCAGTTTGCCGTGACTGCGCTGCGATGACGCCGCAAGGTGCTCTCCCCCCGCCAAGGAATGCGGTGTTCGCGACTCCCCATTCCCCGTTCCCCGCCGCCACCATCCAGACCACCACCGAGTAAGGAAAAGCCATGCTCAAGATGACCCACCTGTCCAAGGTCTACCGCACCGAAGTGGTGGAGACCTACGCGCTGCGCGACTTCAACATCGACGTGAAGGAGGGCGAGTTCGTCGCCGTCACCGGTCCGTCCGGTTCGGGCAAGACCACGTTCCTGACGATCGCCGGCCTGCTGGAGACGTTCACCGGCGGCACCTACCACCTGGACGGTATCGAGGTCAGCCAGCTCGACGACAACGCCCGCTCGAAGATCCGCAACGAGAAGATCGGCTTCATCTTCCAGGCGTTCAACCTGATCCCCGACCTCAACGTGTTCGACAACGTCGAGGTGCCGCTGCGCTATCGCGGCATGAAGGCCCCCGAGCGCAAGCAGCGCATCATGGATGCGCTCGAGCGCGTGGGCCTGGCCTCGCGCGCCAAGCACTACCCGGCCGAGCTCTCCGGCGGCCAACAGCAGCGCGTGGCGATCGCCCGTGCGCTGGCCGGCAGCCCGCGCCTGCTGCTGGCGGACGAACCGACCGGCAACCTGGACACCCAGATGGCCCGCGGCGTGATGGAGCTGCTCGAGGAGATCCACCGCGAAGGCGCGACCATCGTGATGGTCACGCACGATCCGGAGCTCGCCGCCCGCGCGCAGCGCAACGTGCACATCATCGACGGCCAGGTGGTCGATCTGGCCGAGGATCCGCGCTTCCACGCGCACGTCGTCGAGGCCCGGCAAGGAAAGGTCGCGGCCGAGTGACGCCGGCGGCCGCCGGCCGCCGCGCGCCACGCAGGGGATCGTCCGCGGCAGCGATGCCGCGCGTCCCCGTATGTGCAAGTCATCCCGAGGATCGACCCATGTTTGCCTACTATTTCGAACTGGCGCTGCGAAGCCTCAAGCGCAGCCGCGGCCTCACCCTGCTGATGGTGCTGGCGATCGGCTTCGGCGTCGCCGCGTCGATGACCACCTATTCGGTATTCCGCGCGGTGTCGGGCGATCCGATCCCCTGGAAATCCTCGAAGCTGTTCGTGCCGCAGATCGACATGTGGGGGCCGACCGGGCGCAGTCCCGACGGCGAGCCGCCCAATGCGATGGACTATGCCGATGCGATGGCGCTGATGCGCGCGCACCGGGCGACCTACCAGTCCGCGCTCTACCGCATATCGCCGTCGGTGGTGCCGGCCGACGCCAGCAAGCATCCGATCAACGTCGGCGGCCACGCGGTGTACAGCGAGTTCTTCCCGATGGTCGACATGCCGTTCAAGTACGGCAACGGCTGGACCGCGGAGGACGACACCCAGCGCAGCGCAGTGGTGGTGATCAGCGGCAAGCTCAATGACAAGCTGTTCGGCGGCGAGAACAGCATCGGGCGCACGATCAACATCGAAGGCAAGGATTACCGCGTGGTCGGCGTCACCGGCGACTGGAACCCGCAGCCGCGCTACTACGACATCTCCAACACCGGCGGCTTCAACAGCGGTTCCGAGGACGTGTTCATCCCGTTCCAGCGGGCCATCGCGGTGAGCATGCCCAACGACGGCAACACCAACTGCAACGAAGTGCCGGCCGAGCCGGGTTTCGTCGGTCTGCAGCATTCGAGCTGCGTGTGGATGTCGTTCCTGGTGCAGCTGGACGATGCGGCCGCGGTGCAGGCCTATCGCCAGTTCCTGGACGGCTACGCGAAGGACCAGCAACTGGCCGGCCGCTTCGGCTGGGCGCCGAACAACCGCCTGCGCGACATCCCGGCGTGGCTGGACAACCAGCACGTAGTGCCCAGCGACACCAAGGTTTCGCTGCTGGTCGCACTCGGCCTGCTGGTGGTGTGCCTGGTCAATACCGCCGGTCTGCTGCTGGCCAAGTTCCTGCGTCGCAGCAGCGAGATCGGTGTGCGACGCGCGCTCGGTGCGCGACGCAGCGAGATCTACGCGCAGTTCCTCACCGAGGCCGGCATGGTGGGTGCGGCGGGCGGCGTGCTCGGTCTGCTGCTCACCGGCGTGGGCGTGGCAAGCGTCGGCTGGGTGTTGCCCCGGGACATCGCCTCGCTGGCGCGGCTGGACCTGTCGCTGCTGGCGATCACCCTGGCCGTGGCGATCGTCGCCACCGTGCTGGCGGGTTTGTACCCCACTTTCCGGGCCTCACGCGTGCAACCCGCGTGGCAGCTGAAGTCGAACTGAGGATCACGCCATGAAGCTCCATCCCATGATCGCGGCCCTGCGCCGGCACAAGGCGGGCGTCGTGCTGATTGCCCTGCAGATCGCGCTGACCCTGGCCATCGTCTGCAACGCGGTGTTCATCATCGGCCAGCGGGTGTCGCGGGTGAACCGGCCCACCGGCCTGGACGAGAACAATCTGATGCTGGTGACCCAGAGCTGGGTCGGTGCACCCAGCGGCGACCAGCCCGGCGACGTGGACAAGCTCGACAGCATGCAGCAGGCAGACCTCGCCGCGCTGCGGGCGATGCCGGACGTGGAGTCGGTGGCGCCGATCAACTCGCTGCCCCTGCTCAACTCCTCATGGAACGGATCGGCCGCGCTCAAGCCGGGCGTCGAGCTGCGCGAGGGCAATGCGCGCACCACCTACTATTTCACCGACGAGCAGGCATTCCGCACCCTCGGCCTGAAGCTTGTCGCCGGCCGCGCGTTCACGCCGGCAGACGTGCAGCACCGCGGGTTCCGCGATACCAGCACTCCCCCGGTGGTGATCGTTACCAAGGCACTGGCCGACAAGCTGTTCCCCGACGGCACCGCGCTGGGCAAGACGATCTTCCTGGACGGAGGAAGCTCGCCCAGCACCATCATCGGCGAGGTCGATCGCCTGCAGGTGCCCGGCACCGGCAGCTGGACCAACAGCTTCACCTGGAATGCCACGCTGGTGCCGACCCGGCTCGATGCCGGCTTCGCCCGCTACGCCGTGCGGGCCAAGCCGGGTCGGCTCGATGCCGTCATGCACGCCGTCCCGCAGGTGCTCTATGGGGTGAACCGCATGCGCGTGCTCGATGACGACAGCGTCAAGCCGTTCGCGCAGATCCGCCAGGAGGCGTACCGCTCCGACGTCGGCATGGCGATCCTGATGGGCGTGGTGTGCCTGATCCTGCTCGGCGTCACCGCCGCGGGCATTGTGGGGCTCACCAGCTTCTGGGTCGGCCAGCGCCACCGCCAGATCGGCGTGCGCCGCGCGCTGGGCGCGCGGAAGATCGACATCCTGCACTACTTCCAGATGGAGAACCTGCTGATCTCCGGCGTCGGAGCGCTGATCGGGCTGGGCCTGGCGATCGGGCTGAACATGCTGCTGATGAAGCATTTCGAAATGGACCGCTTGCCGGTGCTCTACGTGCTGGCCGGCATCGTGGTGGTGATGGCACTGGGCCAGGGGGCGGTATTCGCCCCGGCGCGGCGCGCATCCAACGTGCCGCCGGTGGTGGCCACGCGGTCGGTCTAGGCCGACCGCCACGGAACGGGAACTCGGACCGCAGATGCTTGCCTACTACTTTCAGCTCGGCCTGCGCAGCCTGCGCCGCAACCCCTGGCTGACGGCACTCATGGTGATGGCCATCGGCGTCGGCGTGGCCGCGTCGATGATCACCTGGTCGGTGTTCCGCGCGGTCTCGGGCAATCCCATCCCGGACCGTTCCGCACAGTTGTTCACCCCGCAGGTAGATAACTGGGGGCCGCAGAACAACCACGACGGCGAGCCGCCGGACGGGCTCGATTATGTCGACGCCATGGCCCTCATGCACGAGCACCAGGCCCGGCGGCAGACCCTGCTGTATGCGGTTCAGCTGGCGGTATCGCCGGGTGGCGACCGCAGCCTGCCGCTGGCGGCGAACGGCTACGCCGTCGACGGTGATTTCTTTCCGATGTTCGAAGTCCCGCTCCGGTACGGCAGCGCCTGGAGTGCCGCCGACGACCAGGCGCGCGCGGCGGTGGTGGTGCTCAGCGCCGAACTCAACCAGCGTCTGTTCGGCGGTGCCGATAGTGTGGGTCGTACGGTGACGCTGAGCGGGCACGACTACCGCGTCGTGGGCGTGACGCGGCACTGGAATCCCCAGCCGCGCTTCTTCGACCTGTTCAGTACGAACGGCTTCGATGACGCCACCGACTTCTACATGCCGTTCAGTCGGGCGCTGGACCTGCAGTTGCGCACCGCCGGGCGCAACAGTTGCCGGGGCAAGCTGAGTTTCACCACGTGGGATGGCTGGCTGCAGAGCAATTGCGTGTGGATCACCGCCTGGGTGCAACTGGACAACCCGGCGGACGTATCGACTTATCACCGTTTCCTCGAAAGCTACGCTGCCGCCCAACAGCACGCCGGCCGGTTCGACTGGGCGCCCAACGTGCGCCTGCGGGACGTGGCGCAGTGGCTCGACTACCAGCATGTGGTACCACCGGAGAGTCGCATCTCGCTGATGGTGGCGCTGGGCTTTTTCGTGATCTGTCTGGTCAACACCGTCGGCTTGTTGCTGGCCAAGTTCCTGCGGCGCGCCGGTGAGATCGGTGTGCGGCGTGCGCTCGGAGCCACGCGGCGCGAGATCTACCTGCAATATCTGATCGAAGCGGGTGCAGTGGGACTGGCTGGCGGTGTCATCGGCCTGATCCTTACCTCGGTCGGCATGGCCAGCGTGGGCATCCTGTTCGAGCCGCAGATCGCCCGACTGGCGCACCTGAACCTCTCGCTGGTGGCGTTGACCCTTTTGCTGGCGGTGGTCGCCACGATGGTGGCGGCGTTCTATCCCGCGTGGCGGGCGGCGCGGGTGCAGCCCGCCTGGCAGCTGAAGTCGAACTGAGGTGCGCCGATGAGCCTGCAGATCAAACCGATCCTCGCCGCACTGCGCCGCCACAAGGCTGGCACGCTGCTGATCGCGCTGCAGATCGCCCTGACCCTGGCGATCGTCTGCAACGCGCTGTTCATCATCCATGACAGGCTCGCGCACATCGGCGAGGCCAGCGGCGTCGACGAGGCCAGCGTCTTCGTGATCCACAATCAGTGGGGCGGTGACCAGTCCGAGCAGGAGATCGACGCCCAGGTGCGGGCGGATATGGCAGCGCTGCGGCAGTTGCCGAGCGTGCGCGATGCGGCGCCGGCCAGCGGTTATCCGCTGCAGGGCGGCGGCTGGGACAACTTCATCACGATGACTCCCGACCAGGTCAAGCCGACCACCGACTCGGCCGTTTACGGCGGTGACGAGCACCTGATCGATTCGCTGGGACTGCAACTGGTGGCCGGGCGCAACTTCCGTCCCGACGAAGTGGCCACGATGGGCGACCAGCAGATGGTCATTCCTCCGGTCGTGATCGTCACCCGGGCCCTCGCCGACCGGCTGTTTCCCGACGGCTCGGCGCTGGGCAAGTCGTTCTATGCCATGGGCGCCACGCCCAGCACGATCATCGGCATCGTGCAGACCATGCATCGGCAGGGCACCTCCACCTGGGATCGGCCGTATGCGGGGCAGGCACTGATCTGGCCGCTGCGCCGGGCCGACACGCGCGGCCTCTACTACGTCGTGCGGGCCAAGCCGGGTGAACTGGCCGAGGCCATGCGCGAGGCGCCCAGGGCGCTGTACGCGCAGACGCGCATGCGCATCATCGCCGGGAAGGACGGTATCCAGGATTACGCCCGCATCCGCCAACGCGCCTATGACCGCGATCGCGGCATGGCGATCCTGATGGGGGTGATCTGCACCGTACTGCTGGCGATCACTGCTGCAGGCATCGTCGGCCTGACCAGTTTCTGGGTGGGACAGCGACGCAAGCAGATCGGCGTGCGGCGGGCACTGGGCGCGCGCCAGCGCGACATCCTGGGCTACTTCCTCACGGAGAACCTCCTGATCACCGGCGGCGGAGTGCTGCTGGGACTGGTGCTGGCCGTGGGCATGAACCTGTGGTTGATCGTCCGCTTCGCCTCGCAGCCGATGCCGATCGCTTATCTGGGAGTGGGGGTGTTGTTGTTGGTATTGCTCGGCCAGGGGGCGGTGCTGGCGCCCGCGCTGAAGGCGTCGCGGGTGCCGCCGGTCGAGGCGACGCGTTCGGTGTGAGCAGGGCGGCGAAGCCGGGAAGATTCTTTCAAGGGGCAATCGGATGTTGGTCTACTACCTCGATCTGGCGGTGCGCAGCCTGAAGCGCAACCGGGTGCTCACCACCCTGATGGTGCTGGCCCTGGCGCTCGGCATCGGCGCGTCGATCACCACGCTCACCGTGCTGCGGCTGCTGTCGGGCGACCCGCTGCCGCAGAAGAGCGCGCGGCTGTTCTATCCGCAGCTCGATCCCAGCCCGAAGGACAGCGCGATCACCTCGAAGGGCCGGCTGCCGGCGACGATGGGCTATGTCGACGCGATGAACCTGCTGCATGCGCACCGGGCGACGCGGCAGGCGGTGATGGCGTTGACCAGGGCCAAGATCATGCCGCCGCAGGCCCATGCGCACCCGTTCTTCAGCGACGGGGTGATGACCACTGCCGATTTCTTCTCGATGTTCGATGCCGGCTTCCAGTACGGCAGCGGCTGGACCGCCGCGGACGACGAGAGCGGCGCGCAGGTGGTGGTGATCGCCGGTTTCCTCAACGACAAGCTGTTCGACGGCGCCGACAGCGTGGGGCGGATGGTTCGCCTGAACGACCACGATTTCCGCGTGGTCGGCGTGCTCAAGCCGTGGGCGCCACAGCCGCGCTTCTACACGCTTGGCCTGGGCGGCGACCACTATGGCGACGGCGATGCGGTGTTCCTGCCGCTCAAGGCCGCTCGCGCTTTGAAGATGGGGCCGCAGGATACCGAGTGCTACCAGGCGGTCGACGATTTCAGCCATCTGGAATCGGCTCCCTGCCAGTGGCTCGGACTGTGGGTGGAGCTGGACGACGCCTCTGCCGTGGCCGCCTATCGTCGCTTCCTCGACGGCTATGTGAGGGAGCAGGTCGCCCTGGGGCGTTTCCAGCGCACCGATACTTCCCTGCTCGACCTGATGGGCTGGCTGCGCGACCAGCACGTGGTGCCCGACGACGTGCGCCTGCAGGTCTATCTCGCCTTTGGCTTCCTGCTGATCTGCGTCGTTAACACCGTCGGCCTGCTGCTGGCCAAGTGCCTGCGGCGCTCGCAGGAGATCGGCGTGCGGCGCGCGCTCGGCGCCACGCGGCGCGAGATCTTCGTGCAGTTCATGGTGGAGGCCTCCATCGTCGGCCTGGCCGGAGGGGTGCTCGGCCTGGCCTTTGCCGAGCTGGGGCTGTTCGGCATCCGCCACCAGCCGGCGCAGTACGCGCATCTGGCGCACCTGGACCTGGCGATGTTCGCGCTGACCTTCCTGGTGGCGCTGGTGGCGAGTCTGGTGGCCGGCCTGCTGCCGGCCTGGCGCGCCTGCCTGCTGGCGCCCGCTCCCCAACTCAAGGCGATGTGAGGCCGATCATGGACATCCGACCCATTTTCGCCAGCCTCCGGCGGCACCGCATTCCGGCCCTGCTGATCGTGCTGGAGATCGCGCTGGCCTGTGCCGTGCTGTGCAATGCCGTGTTCATGATCAGCCAACGCGTGGCGTCCATCCACCTGCCCAACGCCATCGACGAGACCGGCATGATCGAAGTGACGTTGGACGGCACCGACCCCGAGCTGGCCGGCAGCGACATCCCTCGCAATCTGGCCGCCCTGCGCGGCCTGCCGGGCGTGCGGGCCGCCGCCGTGGTCAGCACCTTGCCGCTGAGCCGGAACAACTGGGGCTGGGGTTTCGGCACCAAGCCGGATGACGCGCTGACCGACCGCAACAGCCGCAACGTGTCGATGTACTTCCTCGGCAGTGGTGGCGATGCTGCACTCGGACTGCGGCTGCTGGAAGGGCGTCTATTCAACGACGGCGACTACGCCGACAGCCATTTCGACAAGTCGCCGCTGCCGGAGACGCATGTGGTGCTGGTGACCCGCAGCCTGGCCGAGAAGATGTGGCCGGGCCAGCAGGCCGTGGGCAAGACGCTGTATTCCATGCCGCACTACTACACCGTGATCGGCGTGGTGGCGGACGTGCTGCGTCCGTACATCGGCGACGTGAACTCCCCGGCCAACTACGACGCCGCGTTCTTCCCGATGAGCGCCGCCGGCTCCAAGGGCGCACTGTCGCACTATGTGGTGCGCAGCGCGCCTGCCGACCGCGACCGGCTGGTGCGCGAGGCAGAGCAGAAGCTCGCCGAGCTCAATCCCGGCGGCGTGGCCCACGGGCGCAGCTACTTGGAGATCCGCCGGGGCTACTTCGCCGACATGAGCTCGATGGCGTGGATGCTGGTGCTGGTGTGCGTGGTGATGCTGGCGGTGACCGCGTTCGGCATCGTCGGCCTGACCAGCTTCTGGGTGAACCAGCGACGCCGGCAGATCGGCATCCGGCGCGCGGTCGGCGCCACCCGCGGCCACATCATGCAGTACTTCCAGACCGAGAACTTCCTGCTCAGCACCGGTGGCGTGGTGCTCGGCATGGTGCTCGCCTTCGGCATCAACGTGTACCTGATGCACCGCTACGAGATGGCCCGCATGCCCTGGTTCTACCTGCCCGCCGGCGCCGTGGCGCTGTGGCTGATCGGCCAGGCCTCGGTGCTCGGCCCGGCGCTTCGCGCGGCGGCGGTGCCACCCGTCGTGGCCACGCGGTCAGGCTGACAACGACAGATCTTCATCGCCGGCAGAGATGTCCGGCAACCCGGGAGTGAACCGACGATGTTCCAGTACTACCTCGACCTGGCATGGCGCAGCCTGCGGCGCAACAAGGTGCTCACCGCGCTGATGGTGCTGGCGATCGCGCTGGGTATCGGTGCGAGCATCACCACGCTGACCGTACTGCATGTGTTGTCCGGTGATCCGTTGCCGGGACGTAGCGCCGAGATCTATTACCCGCAGATCGACCCACAGGACCTGCGCGGCATGTCTCCAAGCAAGGAGCCGCCGTCACAGCTGACCCTGATCGACGGCATGAACCTGCTGCGGGCGGCCCGGGCTGATCGCCAGGCCCTGATGAAAGGCGGCGAGGTGCCGATCCAGCCGGAGCAGTCGACGCTGGATCCCTTTTATGTGAATGCGCGCTACACCACCGCGGATTTTTTCCCGATGTTCGGCACGCCGTTCCTTTTCGGCCATGCCTGGAACTCGGCGGATGACGAGGCCAAGGCGCGCCAGGTGGTGATCAGTAGCGATCTCAACCAGAAGCTGTTCGGCGGCGCGAACAGCGTGGGGCGAACCTTGCGCATCTCCGGAACGGCGTTCCAGATCGTGGGCGTGCTCGATCACTGGCAACCGAACCCCCACTTCTACGATCTCAACACGGGTTCCTACGCGTACAGCGAACAGGTGTTCCTGCCCTTGCAGACGATGATCGATCTGCACCTGAGCCAGGACGGATCGAACGATTGCTGGGGCAACGGCGGCGGCGGCACCGACACCGTGCTGCCGGCGGACACCTGTGTTTGGTTGCAGTTCTGGGTGCAACTGAAGACACCGGCAGAGGCGGCTGCATACAAGCAGTTCCTCGTGCACTACTCCGAGGAGCAGCGGACGCTGGGCCGTTTCCAGCGCCCCCCCAACGTGCGCTTGCGCAACCTCATGCAATGGCTGGACTACAACGGGGTGGTGCCGGATGACGTGCGCCTGCAGACGTGGCTGGCGTTCGGCTTCCTCGTGGTGTGCCTGGTCAACACGGTGGGCCTGATGCTGGCCAAGTTCATGCGTCGTGCTGCCGAGTTGGGGGTGCGACGCGCGCTCGGGGCTTCGCGCCGCGCGCTGTTGGTGCAGCTGCTGATAGAGGCAGGTGTGGTCGGGCTGGTCGGCGGCTTCGGTGGCGCGCTGCTGGCACTGGGCGGTCTCTGGCTGGTGCGTCAGCGATCCTCGGATTACGCGGTGCTGGCGCACCTCGATCCCAGCATGTTGCTGATGACTTTCCTGCTGGCGCTGGGCGCCACGCTGCTGGCCGGCCTGCTGCCCGCCTGGCGTGCGTGCCAGATCGCACCGGCCCTGCAACTGAAGAGCAACTGAGGCGATCATGGACATCCTTCCGATTCTCTCCACGCTCCGCCGCCACAAGCTCACGGCAGGCCTTCTGATCATGGAGATCGCGCTGACCTGCGCGATCGTATGCAACGCGGTGTTTCTGATTGGCCAGCGTCTGCACCGCATGGATATGCCCAGCGGCGTGGTCGAGCATCAACTGCTGCAGATCCAGGTGGCCGATGTGGTGAAGCCGGTCAACCCCTACGCACGCGTGCAGGAGGACATGGCGCTGCTGCGCCAGGTTCCGGGCGTGCAATCGGTAGCCTTTTCCAACCAGGTTCCGTTCGGTGGGTCGTCGTCGAACGCCGGCGTCCTGCTCGACCCCAACCAGCCCCAGCGCACGCTGAACGGGACCACCTATTTCGGTGAGAACCTGGTGTCCACGATGGGTGTGCGGCTCGTCGCCGGACGCGACCTGCGGCCGGACGATTTCGTCGATGTGGATGTCGCGCTGAAGGGACTTCAGACCGGCGACAGCAAGAGCCTTCCTCACGTCACGCTGATTACCCGCACCATGGCCGAGCGCCTCTGGCCCGGTCAGAACCCGCTTGGTCACATGCTCTACCTGACGCCCATCGTGGGGCTTCGTGTGGTCGGCGTCATGGATAGTCTGGTTCGCCCCAATGCCTACGATGCGAGTACCGCGCAGTACACCATGGTGATCCCCCTGCGCATGTCCGCAGACAAGGGCATGAGCTACGTGATCCGTACCCGCGCCCAGGATCGGGCTCCGGTTCTTGCCGCGGCAGTGGCGGCTCTGAAGAAGGCCGACCCACAGCGCATCATCACCACCCAGCGCACCTTCGACGACGTACGTGATCATTTCTTCCGGGACGACCGCGCGATGGCGGGTATCCTGGTCGGCGTGGTCTCGGCGCTTCTGGTCGTGACCGCGCTGGGTATCGTCGGTCTGGCCAGTTTCTGGGTGGCGCAGCGGCGCCGCACCATCGGGGTTCGTCGGGCGCTCGGGGCGACCCGGGGCAACATCCTGCACTACTTCCAGACCGAGAACTTCCTGCTCGCCACCATCGGCATCGTGCTCGGCATGGTGCTGGCCTACGGCATCAACCTGTTCCTGATGCAGCACTACGAGCTGCCGCGCCTGCCGGCGATCTACTTCCCGGTCGGGGCGGTCGCGCTGTGGCTGATCGGGCAGGTCGCCGTGCTCGGACCAGCGCTGCGCGCGGCGGCGGTGCCGCCGGTGGTGGCGACGCGGAGCGTGTGACCAGGACGACGCAACCCACAGGAGTCGAAGGATGTTCGCTTACTACCTCGATCTCGCCCTGCGCAGCCTCAAGCGCAACAAGGTGCTTACGGCGCTCATGGTGCTTGCCATCGCCGTAGGCATCGGCGCGAGCATGACGACGTTGACGGTGATGCACCTGCTCTCGGGCGATCCGCTGCCCGGGCGCAGTGGGCAGATCTTCTATCCGCAGGTCGATCCTTACCCGACCCCCGACCCGCGGCACCAACCCTGGGACATGATGGATTACCGCTCGGCGACCGACCTGTGGTCGGCGCATCGCGCCGACCGGCAGGCACTGGTGACCGGCAGCGCGTTGCGGCTCACCGCGCCGGGGGTAAACCTGCCGCCGCTGATGGTGCAGATGCTCGCGACCACCAGCGACTTCTTTCCGATGTTCCGCGTGCCGTTCCGCTACGGCAACGCCTGGACCGCGCAGGACGATGCGAGTCGCGCCCGCGTGGTGGTGATCTCCGATGCGCTCAACCGCAAGCTGTTCGGCGGCGCCAACAGCGTCGGACGCACCCTTCGGCTGAAGGACACCGACGTGCGCATCGTCGGCGTGCTCGCGCCGTGGCGGCCGTCGCCGCAGTTCTACGACGTGGCTGGCGGACGTTTCGCCGGCGGCGACACCTCCGCTTTCTACAGCAAGCCCGAGGACGTGTTCGCGCCGTTCGCCAGCGCGCTGGAGATCAACGATGGCGGGTTCCAGCCGTTCACCTGCTGGCAGCCGCCCGAGGAAGGCGTGAAGCTGCAGAACGCGCCCTGCGTGTGGGTCGCCCTGTGGGTGCAGCTGGACAGCGCGGCCAAGGTGGCCGACTACCGCCGGTTCCTGGCCGGGTACGCGCAGCAGCAGAAGGCGCTCGGCCGTTTTGCGCAGGCCGACAACACCCGCATGCCTGGACTGATGGCGTGGCTGGACTTCAACCATGTGGTACCGAGCGACGTGCGCCTGCAGAGCTGGCTGGCGCTGGCGTTCCTGCTGATCTGCCTGTTCAACATGGTCGGCCTGCTGCTGGCCAAGTTCCTGCGTCGCGCCGGCGAGATCGGCGTGCGCCGGGCACTGGGAGCCTCGCATCGGGCGATTTTCGCGCAGTGCCTGGTCGAGGCGGGGCTGATCGGCCTGCTCGGCGGCGTGGGCGGCTGGCTGCTCACCCTGGTTGGCCTGTGGCTGGTGCGCAGCCAGCCGGTGGAATACGCAGACCTGGTGCACCTGGACCTGTCGATGTTCGCGCTGACCTTCGTGCTGGCGGTGGCGGCCAGCCTGCTGGCCGGGCTGCTGCCGGCGCTGCGGGCAGCCCGCGTCGCGCCGGCGCTGCAACTGAAGGCTGGTTGAGGAGATGACCATGCAGATCCAACCCATTCTGGCGGCGCTGCGCCGGCACCGCCTGGCCACGCTGCTGATCGCGATGGAGATCGCGCTGGCCTGCGCGGTGCTGTGCAACGCCGCATTCCTGATCGCCACGCGCTGGCAGCAGGCGCGCATACACAGCGGCGTGGACGAGGCCTCGCTGGCCGTGCTCACCCTCGAGGGCTACGACCCGGCGCATGCCGTCGACCTCAACGCCCGGGTGCTCGCTGGCCTGCGCGCGATCCCCGGCCTGCAGTCCGCCAGCGTGATCAACGCGGTGCCGTTCGGGCAGCATGCCGGCACGGCCGGCATCACCACCGATGCCGCCGGCCAGCACTTCGGCGGGGTGGTGGACTTCTACGCCGGTGGCCCCGGCAGCTTCGAGGCGCTGGGCGTCAAGGTGGTGGCCGGGCAGGCGCCCGCACCGGAGGCCTACCAGCGGCCCATGCACAGCTTTCTGCCGGACGATGCCACCGTGCTGGTGACGAGCGCATTGGCCGACCACTTGTGGCCGGGAGGCGATCCGCTGGGCAAGGAGTTCTGGGTCGGTCGCTTCCACTTTCGCGTCGGCGGCGTGCTGGACCACCTGATGCGCCAACGCGGTGGCGAAGGGGGCCCGGCGACCGCGGAATGGTCGGTGTTCGTGCCGGCGCCGCCGGGCGAGCAGCTCGTCGGCAGGTACCTGATCCGTGCTAAGCCGGCGCAGCTGTCCGGGGTGCTGCGGGACGCGCGGGCGGCCATGGCCAAAGTCGCGCCCGACGCGGTGGTCGACCTAGCCAACAGCCAGACCGTCAGTGACCTGCGCGAGGACTATTTCCGACGTGACCGCACCATGTCCCGGCTGCTGCTGGGTGTGATCGCCGCGCTGCTGCTGGTGACCGCACTGGGCATCGTCGGCCTGGCCAGTTTCTGGGTGCAGCAGCGCCGCCGGCAGATCGGCGTGCGCCGGGCGCTGGGCGCCACCCGTGGCGACATCCTGCGCTATTTCCAGACCGAGAACTTCCTCATCGTCACGCTGGGGGTGTTGCTGGGTGCGGCCGGCGCGTACGCGATGAACCTGGCGCTGATGCAGCGGTTCGAGCTGTCCCACCTGCCGGCCGTCTACCTGCTGGTCGCCGCCGTGGTGCTCTGGTCGCTCGGCCAGCTCGCCGTGCTCGGCCCGGCCCTGCGCGCAGCAGCGGTGCCGCCGGTGGTGGCGACGCGGAGCGTGTAGGCGGGAAGGGCGCGGATCACTCCGCGCTTTGGAACTGGAGAAAAAGGAGTTTCCGGATGTTTGCCTACTACCTGGATCTGGCCTGGCGCGCCCTGCGGCGCAGTCCCGTCCTGACCGGCCTGATGGTGCTGGCGATCGGCCTGGGCATCGGTGCCAGCATGACGATGATCACCGTGCTGCATGTGATGACCGCCGACCCCATCCCGGGACGAAGCGGAAGGCTTTTCTATCCGCAGGTCGATCCCCGGCCGCAAGGGAGCGATCGAGAGACGCCCGATCCGCCGGCCCAGTTGACCTGGGTCGATGCGATGAATCTGCTGCATGCGAGCAAGGGCGTGCGGCAGGCGGCCATGTCGGGCGGTCGGGTGACGGTGATTCCGCCGGAAGGGCCCCCGCATGCGTTCAATGCACCAGCGCGCTACACATCGTCGGACTTCTTTCCGATGTTCGGCGTGCGATTCGTCGATGGCGGCGGATGGACGGCCGGTGACGACGAAAAGCACGCTCGGGTTGCGGTCGTCGCGCGGACGCTTGCTGACAAGCTCTACGGCACGTCGCGCGCGGTCGGGAAGATCCTGCGACTTGGCAAGTACGACTTCCGCATCGTCGGCGTGATCGACCGCTGGAATCCGGCGCCACATTTCTACGATCTCTCGATGGGCAGTTATGCCAAGGCGGAGCAGGTATTCGTTCCGTTCGAGACCGCCATGGAGACGACCCTCGGCACGCAGGGGAGCATGGAATGCTGGGGCGACTTTCCCCGCGACGGCAACCTGACCAAGGCCGATGGTTGTGCGTGGGTCCAGTTCTGGGTGCAGCTCGACTCGCCGGCCAAGGTGGCGGCCTATCGCAAGTTCCTCGACGGCTATTCAAGAGAGCAGAAGGCGCTCGGGCGCTATGGGCGTGAGCCGAACACACGTCTCTACAGCGTGATGGCGTGGCTCGATTACAACCATGTCGTGCCCGGGAGCGTGCAGTTGCAGGCGCTGCTGGCCATGGGCTTTCTGCTGGTTTGCCTGATCAATACGGTGGCCATGCTGCTGGTGAAGTTCCTTCGACGCGGCGGCGAGTTGTCGGTGCATCGGGCGATGGGGGCGTCGAAGCGAGCCGTGTTCGCACAGCTTCTGCTCGAAGCGGCAGTGGTCGGCCTGGCAGGCGCCGCGATGGGCCTGCTGCTATCGGCGTTCGGCCTTTGGGTGGTGCGCCAGCAGCCGGTCGCTTATGCCGCATTCGCCCGCATGGACGCATCGATGTTGGGCGGAACCATCGTGCTGGCCGTGTGCGCTACCTTGCTCGCCGCGCTTTTTCCCGCGTGGCGGGCCTGCAGGATCGCGCCGGCCCGTTTGCTCAAGACGCAATAAGGACATCGCGCATGCATCCCGTTCTTTCCGCACTGAAGCACCACAAGACCACGGTCGTGCTGGTGGTGCTGGAGATCGCCCTGACCTGCGCCATGGTCACCAATGCGCTGTTCCTGATCGGAGATCGTCTGGCCGCCATGCATGTACCGACCGGCGTGGCCGACAACGAGCTGGTGTGGGCCCGGACCACGGGTCTGGACCTGGGGCAGGGCACCGCGCTGGGGGCCGACGAGGCGGCGGACATGGCCGCGCTGCGTGCCATTCCCGGCGTCGAGTCAGTGGCAGAAGCCAATTCGCTGCCGTTGAGCCGTAACTACCTGAGCGTGGCTGCCTGGCGACAGCCTGGCGACAAGCATTCGCTGGTCGACAACGTTGTCGAGTACGCGGGGACGCCCGGCGTGATGGATACGCTGGGCATCAGGCTTTCGAAGGGGCGCGATTTCCTTGCGCAGGAGTATGTGCCCTACCGGCCCAACCTCATCGGCAGCGGGCCCCGGACGCCTCCGCCTACGGTGGCCATCGTCACGCGCACGCTGGCCGAATCGCTCTGGCCAGGTAAGGACCCGCTGGGAAAGACGTTCTGGCTGGACAGCGACGGCAAGGAGCCCGTGCAGGTGATCGGCGTGGCGGATCACCTGCTCAACCCGAGCATCAACAAGTACCAAGGGGCGGACCGCAACATGTTCCTGCCGGTGACCAAGGTGACCGGGGGCGTGTACGTCCTGCGCGTGCGCCCGGACCGGCGTGCTGCCGTAAAGCGGGCGATACCCGGGGTGCTTCAGAAGGTCGACCCGGCGCGCATGGTGCAGGCTGAAATCTATACCGACACCATCGCGGACTATTACCACGGCGACCGGGCCATGGTCTGGCTGCTGCTGGTGGTGACCGGCTGCCTGCTGGCGCTGACCGCGCTGGGCGTGGTGGGTCTGTCGAGCTTCTGGGTGCAGCAGCGCACGCGGCAGATCGGCATCCGCCGCGCCATTGGGGCGACGCGGCGCGACATCCTGCGCTATTTCCAGCTCGAGAACCTGCTGATCGTCAGCCTCGGCATCGTGCTCGGCTCGGCCGGCGCGGTGGGCATGAACCTCTGGCTGATGCGGCACTACGAGCTGACGCACATGCCGTTGGCGTGGCTGGTTTCGGGCGCGGTGGCTCTCTGGTTGCTCGGCCAGCTCGCCGTGCTCGGCCCGGCGCTGCGTGCTGCCGCGGTGCCGCCCGTCGTGGCGACGCGGAGCGTGTGAGCAACGGCCCATCCGCAGTCGACGGCGTTCGGGCAGAATCGGGGTTCTTTCCAGGGAGAAGTCGCTGATGAAGATGTTGCCGCTGATGGTGGCCATGGGTCTGGTAGCGGGCGGTGCGATGGTGCCGCACGAGGTGTCGGCGGCGTCCGCCCCGGTTGCCGACGTGGCGGCGCGGGTCGCCGCGCAGAACAAGCTGCTGGATGAGCAGTGGCAGCACACGCTGAAGAACGCGCCGGAGTTCGCGACGATCCTCGGCGACCTGCGCTACAACGACCGGCTCAGCGACCTATCGCTGGCCCACGCGCAGGAGGAGTACCGCTGGACGGGCGACTTCCTGCGCCGTTTCCAGGCGATCGACACGCGCGGCTTCGGCGACAACGACAAGCTCAACCACGAGCTGATGGTGCGCCAGCTGAAGGACGCGATGCGCGCGCACGAGCTGAAACTGGACGAGATGCCGCTGGACCAGATGAACGGCATCCACCTGCAGCTGGCCGGCTTCATCAGTTCGATCCCGTTCGACAACACCAGGGAATACGAGGACTACCTGGCGCGCCTGAAGGCGGTGCCGGCGGCGTTCGATCAGCTCACGGGCGTGGCGCGGCAGGGCTTGCGCGACCGCATGATGCCGCCGAAGTACCTGCTCGAGGCGGTGGTCAAGCAGATCGACGCGATCGGCAAGCCGGCGGGCATGGACAGCGTGTTCGCCGAGCCACTGAAGCATTTCCCCGCCTCGGTTTCCGCGGCGGATCAGGCCCGGCTCAAGCAGGCGATCCTGGCGGCGATCGACCAGGACGTGCGGCCGGCCTACGCGAAGCTGGGTGCGTTCGTGGCCAAGGACTACGCCCCGCGCGGCCGCCTGCAGCCGGGTGTCTGGGACCTGCCCAACGGCGATGCGATCTACCGCTTCGACGTGCGCCAGATGACCACCACCGACCAGACCCCCGAGCAGATCCACGAGCTCGGCCTGAAGGAGGTCGCGCGCATCGAGGGCGAGATGACGAAGATCGCCCACGCCCAGGGCTACAAGGACCTGGCCAGCTTCCGCGCCGCGCTGAAGACCAATCCGAAGGTGCACGCCACCTCGCGCGAGGACATCCTGAACCGCTATCGCAACTATCTGGCGCAGATGCAGCCGGAGCTGCCCAAGCTGTTCGGCCTGCTGCCGAAGACCAAGGTGGTGGTGGTGCCGGTGGAGCCGTTCCGCGAGAAGGAAGCGGCAGCGGCCGAATACCACCAGGGCACGCCGGACGGCTCGCGCCCGGGGCAGATCTTCGTCAACACCGGTGACTTCGCCCACCGCAGCGTGCTGACCATCGAGTCGACCGCGTACCACGAAGGCATCCCGGGGCATCACATGCAGATCTCGATCGCGCAGACGTTGCCCGAGCTGCCGCCGTTCCGCCAGCAGGGCGGCTATACCGCCTACGTCGAGGGCTGGGCGCTGTACGCCGAACAGCTGGGCAAGGACATCGGCTTCTACAAGGATCCGCTGTCCGACTACGGCCGCCTGTCCGACGAGTTGCTGCGCGCCGACCGGCTGGTGCTGGACACCGGTGTGCACTACAAACATTGGACGCGGCAGCAGATGGTGGACTTCTTCCACGCCCATTCCAGCGAGGACGAGCCGGACGTGCAGGCCGAGACCGACCGCTACATCACCTGGCCCGGACAGGCGCTGGCGTACAAGATGGGCGAGCTGAAGATCCTCGAGCTGCGTGCCCGGGCGAAGCGGGAGCTGGGCAAGCGCTTCGACATCCGCGCCTTCCACGACGAGATCCTCGATGGTGGCGCGCTGCCGCTGGACGTGCTGGAGCAGCGTGTCGACGGATGGATCGCGACGCAGAAGGCCAAGGCGTGAGGCTTCCGGTTAGCGCTTTCTCTCCCGGCGCTGTCGGTGGAGAAAGCGCCGGGGCCGATGCTTCGGCCTGGATCCGGTCGGGGGCGGCTTTGACGGCCCCCGGCCATGCAACCTTTTCGCATGGAGGTGCATCCATGCCCGCATGTGTAGACGAAAGATGCGCACGGTACTGATCATCGACGACAACCCGTCCGTGGGCGAGGCGCTCTCGCTGGCGCTGTCGCTGCACGAGATCCGCCCGCTGGTGGCGCTCACGCCGGAGGAGGGGCTGGCGGTGCTGGCCCGCGAGAACGTCTGCGTGGTGATCCAGGACATGAACTTCACCGCGGACACCACCTCGGGCGAGGAGGGCGTGGCGCTGTTCCGGGCTATCCGCGAGCAGCACCCGGACCTGCCGGTGATCCTGCTGACCGCGTGGACGCATCTGGAAACCGCGGTGGAGCTGGTCAAGGCCGGTGCCGCCGACTACCTCGCCAAGCCGTGGGACGACGCCAAGCTGCTGGCCACGGTGGAGAACCTGCTGGAACTGTCCGAATCCACCCGCGAGGTGGCGCGTTCGCGCAACGAGCGCCGCCGCCGTCGCGAGAACCTGCGCAGCCGCTACGAGTTGGACGGCCTCGTGTTCGCCTCCGAGGCGATGGCGCAGACGCTGGAGCTGGCCTGCCAGGTGGCGCGCTCGGAGGTGCCGGTGCTGATCACCGGGCCGAACGGGGCGGGCAAGGAGCGCATCGCGGCGATCATCCACGCCAACTCGGCGGTGAAGCGCGGGCCGTTCGTGGCGGTGAACTGCGGCGCGCTGCCGGGCGAGCTGATCGAGGCCGAGTTGTTCGGTGCGGAGGCCGGCGCCTACACCGGCGCCAACAAGGCGCGCGAGGGCCGCTTCGAGCTAGCCGACGGCGGCACGCTGTTCCTCGACGAGATCGGCAACCTGCCGCTGCCGGGGCAGATGAAGCTGCTGCGCGTGCTGGAGACCGGCCAGTTCGAGCGGCTCGGCTCCGGCCGCACGCGCCAGGCCAAGGTGCGCGTGCTCAGCGCCACCAACGCCGACCTCAAGGCGATGATCAAGGCCGGCACGTTCCGCGAGGACCTGTACTACCGGCTCAACGTGATCGACGTGAACCTGCCGCCGCTGTCCGATCGGGTGGACGACATCCTGCCGCTGGCCGAGCACTTCCTCGACGGCCGCGCCGAGCTGGGCGACGCCGCGCGCGAGGCGCTGCTGGCCTATCCGTGGCCGGGCAACGTGCGCGAGCTGAAGAACGCGATCGAGCGCGCGGCATTGCTTTCCGGCGGCCGTCCGATCACGCCGGAGCTGCTCAACCTGCCTGCGGTGGCGGCCAGTCCCTCGCGCAATCTGGACGAGCCCAGCCGCGAGTCGGTGGAGGCGGCGCTGGCCAAGGCCGACGGTGTGGTCAGCCGGGCGGCACAGTCGCTGGGCCTGTCGCGCCAGGCGCTGTATCGGCGCATCGAGCGCTATGGCCTGGCGGTCAGCGGCTGAGCCGGCGGCACCGGGACCGCTGGCAGTGGCCGTCGGCGCTGCCGATGTCGTAAAAGGGGGCTTCGTGCCCACAAGGAGTGACGCCATGAACCTGCGACTGCCGCTCGCCGCTGCCCTGCTGGCGGTCGGTGCCCTCCATGCGCAGACCGCCCCGACCGCGCCCAGCGATCGCTGGAGCCAGCCGGCGCCGGCGTCGTCGGTGAAGTTCGATGATGCCGGTCCGCTGAAGGCGGAGTCCGAATCGGCCAGCCACTTCAAGTTCAAGGAGCGGCGCAACGCCCGGCCGACCCGCAACGATGCGCTGGATGCCGCCGGCAAGGCATCGGTGATGGGCGGCAACCAGATCGGACGCGATGGCCGACCCACGGTGAACTGCGCCGCCACGCCGATGGATCCCTCGTGCCGCTGATCCCCGGCGCCTGTCTCTGCGCATGATCCATCCCCTGCGCTCGCTCAAGGGGCGGCTGAGCCTTTTGCTGATGCTGGCCGGACTGGTCGGCGTGCTGGTGTACGTGGGCATCACCACCTGGCCGCTGCCGCAGTTGCTGGCACTGCTGAAAGCCGGCACGAACGGCCAGGTGCAGGCGCCCGTGCACCTGGGGATCGGTGCGGGCCTGGTGGTCAGCCTGGCGGTGCTGGTGCCGCTGGCGTTGTGGATGGCCAGCGTGGCGATGTCGCCGGTCAGCCGTATGCTGCGCGCGCTGGAGGGCTCGGTGGCCAGCTACCGCGACGGCGATTTCAGCATCTCGCTGTCGGTCAACCGGCGCGACGAGCTGGGTGAGCTGATCGCCATGCACAACGCGCTGGGACAGACCCTGCGCGACCAGCGCCAGCACCTGGTGCAGCGCGAACTGCTGCTGGACACGGTGGTGCAGAACACTCCCGTGGCGCTGGTGCTGACCGATGCCGGCGGCCGCGTGGCCTACGCCAACATCGCCGCGCGGCACCTGTTCAACGAAGGCCGCAGCCTGCACGGTCTGGCTTTCGCCGAGGTGATCGCCGACGCGCCGGAGGCGATGCGCGAGGCGGTGGAGCGGGGCGAGGATGCGCTGCTCACGGTGGAGATGGACAACAGCGAGGAGACCTTCCACATCTCCCAGCGCGCGTTCCGCCTGCAGGGGCGGCCGCACCGGCTGCTGCTGTTCCGGCGCATGACGCGCGAGCTGTCGCGGCAGGAAGTGGCCAGCTGGAAGCGGGTGATCCGGGTGATCAGCCACGAGCTCAACAACTCGCTGGCGCCGATCTCCTCGCTGGCCCATTCCGGCGCCGAGCTGGCCCGTCGCGGCGAGGTGGAGCGGCTGCCGGGCGTGTTCGCCACCATCGGCGAGCGTGCGCGTCACCTGCATGGGTTCATCGCCGGCTACGCCAGCTTCGCCAAGCTGCCGGCGCCGCGGAAGGCCGCGGTCGCCTGGGCGCCGTTCCTCGAGGGGCTGGCGCTGCACTGCCGCTTCCGCCTGCAGGGCAGCGCGCCGGAGCAGCCGGGCTGGTTCGACGCCGCCCAGGTCGAGCAGGTGCTCATCAACCTGATCAAGAACGCCCACGAGGCCGGCGGGCCGGAAGACGAGGTCACCCTCGCGCTGCAGGTGCTCGGCCGCGAGCTGCGCATCGAGGTGGCCGACCGCGGCCCCGGCATGAGCGAAACCGTGCTGGCGCAGGCGCTGCTGCCGTTCTATTCGACCAAGCGCTCGGGCACCGGGCTGGGACTGGCGCTGGCCCGCGAGATCGCCGAGGCGCACGGCGGGCGCATCGCGCTGGCCAACCGCGAGGGTGGCGGCCTGCAGGTCAGCCTGCTGCTGCCGCTGTCCGGCCCGCGGGAGCTTTGACCGTCACGCTGCTCGCCTATACTCCGAACCTTCATTGGAGGAAGGGGGTTGTGATGGGACAGATTCTCGCGCTGGTGGTGGTCCTGGTGGTGGTCGTGGTGATCACCAAGCTCGTGCGCATCGTGCCGCAGGGCTTCGAGTGGACCGTGGAAACCTTCGGCAAGTACACCCGCACGCTTTCGCCCGGGCTGCACCTGCTGGTGCCGATCTACCAGTCGGTCGGCCGCAAGATGAACATGATGGAACAGGTGCTGGACGTACCCAGCCAGGACGTCATCACCAAGGACAACGCGGTGGTGCGCGTGGACGGCGTGGTGTTCTACCAGGTGCTGGACGCGGCCAAGGCGGCCTACGAGGTGTCCAACCTGGAGCAGGCCTCGCTGGCGCTGGTGATGACCAACATCCGCACCGTGCTTGGCTCGATGGACCTGGACGAATCGTTGAGCAAGCGCGACGAGATCAACGCGCGCCTGCTCAGCGTGGTCGACGAGGCCACCCATCCGTGGGGCGTGAAGGTCAACCGCATCGAGATCAAGGACATCGCGCCGCCGCGCGACCTGGTCGACTCGATGGCGCGCCAGATGAAGGCCGAGCGCGAGAAGCGCGCCAACATCCTTGAGGCCGAGGGCTTCAAGCAGGCGGCGATCCTCAAGGCCGACGGCGAGAAGCAGAGCGCGATCCTGGCGGCCGAAGGCAAGAAGGAAGCGGCGTTCCGCGAGGCCGAGGCGCGCGAGCGCCTGGCCGCGGCGGAAGCCAAGGCGACCACGCTGGTGTCCGACGCGATCGCCGGCGGCAACGTCAACGCGCTGAACTACTTCGTCGCCAACAAGTACGTCGAGGCGCTGAAGGAAATGGCCAACTCGCCCAACCAGAAGATGCTGCTGCTGCCGGTGGAGGCGACCGGCATCCTCGGTTCGCTCGCCGGCATCGCCGAGCTCGCCAAGGAGTCGCTGGGCCAGCAGCAGGCCCGGTCCGCCACCCCGCCGCCGCGCTGAGCCGGACCGGAGACCGACCATGTGGAATCTTTCCGCGCACTACCTGTGGTGGATCCTGGCGTTGCTGCTGATCGGCGGGGAGGTGCTGATTCCCGGCTATTTCCTGCTGTGGATCGGTCTGGCGGCAGCGGCGATGGGCATCGTGCTGTGGCTGGTGCCGGGCTTGGGCCTGCTGCTGCAGGCGGTGCTGTTCGCCGTGTTGGCGCTGGGCGCCTGCGTGTTCTACGCCCGCAAGCTGCGCCCGCGCATCGAGCGCAGCGCGCCCGGCAGCGAGCGGCTCAATCGTCGCGCCGAGCAGATGATCGGGCAGCGCTACGTGCTCAGCGAGGCGATCGTCAACGGTCGCGGCAAGGCGCGGGTGGGCGACGGCCAGTGGCTCGTGGCCGGCCCGGAGCTGCCGGTCGGCACCACGGTGGAGGTGGTGGCCGTGGATGGCACGACCCTGCAGGTGCGTGCCGCGACATGAGCGGTCGCGATCCGGCGGCGGGGGCGCGCGCGGCATGAGCGTCGTTGCGCCCGTGGCGGCATCGGCCGATTTCTCCACGGCCGCGCTGAATACCCGCATCAGCTTCCTGGTGGAGCTGGCGCGCCGCCTGCACCAGTACGGCACCACCGCGCCACGGCTGGAGATGGCGATCGCCCGCTCGGCGCAGCAGATGGGGCTGGCGGCCGACGTCTGGTCCAGCCCCACCGCGATCATCATTTCGTTCTCCGACCTGGCCCAGGGCGACGAGGGACTGGCCCAGGTCACCCAGGTGATGCGGCTGCCGCCCGGCGACGTGAACCTGGCGCGGCTGTGCGAGGCGGATGCCATCGCCGACCGCGTGATGTCCGGCGAGATCGAACTGCGCGAGGGCTTCCGCCTGCTGCGTCTGCTCGGGCTGCCCGACACGCGGCGCGCGCAGGCCGGCGTGGTCGCCAGCTATGGCCTGTCCGCCGCCTGCGTGGTGGGCCTGCTGCTGCACAGCTCCTGGGCGGATCTGCTGGTGTCCGGGCTGATCGGGCTGGTGATCGGCGCCATCACCATCCTCGCCGCCAGTCGCCCCCGGCTGGCCGCGGCGAGCGACGCCATCTGCGCGCTGGTGGCGACCACCATCGCGATCCTGGTCAGCGCCTACGTGGTGCCGCTGGCGGTGAAGTCGGTGGTACTGGCGGGGCTGATCGTGCTGGTACCGGGCATGTCGCTGACCACGGCGGTCCGCGAGATCTCCAGCCAGCACCTGGTATCGGGTGTGGCGCGCATGGGTGGTGCGATCTCCACCCTGCTCAAGCTCACCTTCGGCACCGTGGCGGCGACCCAGCTTTGCGGGGCCTTGGGCATCGATCCCGGTACCTATGCGCTGCCGCCGCTGCCGGGCTGGGTCGATTATCCCTCGCTGCTGCTGGGGGCGCTGGGTTTCGCGATTCTTTTCCGCGCCGCGCGTCGCGACTGGCCGGTGGTGATCGGCGCGGTGCTGGTCGGTTATCTGGCCACCCGCTGGGGCGGCCTGATTTCCGGGTCGATTCCCGGCGCGCCGTTCGGCGTATTCCTGGGCGGATTCCTGCTCGGCGCGATGGCCAATCTTTATGCCCGCTGGATGCACCGGCCGGGCGCGGTGATCCGCGAGCCGGGGATTATCCTGCTGGTACCCGGCAGCGTGGGATTCCGCAGTGTCTCCTATCTGTTCGAGCGCGATACCGTGCTCGGGCTGGATACCGGCGTGCTGCTCCTCACCCTGCTGGTTTCGCTGGTGGCCGGACTGCTGTTCGGCGACCTGCTGGTGTCGTCGCGACGCTCGTTGTGAACACGCCGGCCGGGTAAAAGCAAAACGCCGGCGCAAGGCCGGCGTTTTGCGGTTTCCACGGACCGTGCGGCGATCAGATCGCCAGATCCTTTTCCTTCTTGCCGGCCTTCAGCGCGTCGTTGAACCAGCGCGGGCGCTTGCCTCGGCCGGACCAGGTCTGCTCCGGGTTGGCCGGATTGCGGTACTTCGGGGCGACCGTGGTCTTGGCGCGACGCACCTTGCCGCCACGGGCGGAGCCGAAGATGTCGTCGAAGGTGTAGCCCTCGGCCTTGATCAGCGCGTGGACCTTTTCACGCAGCTTGGCAACCTTTTCCTTGCGCAGCTCTTCCTGGCGGACCTGCGCCTTGGCAATCAGGTCGTTGAGCTGGTTGTGATTGAGACTTTTGATATCGACGGCCATGGATAACTCCGCGTTGGATTATTCTGATGCCTGGTTTTGATGTCGCCATTGCGGCGACTGCGCCATCCTGATGCGAGGCGCATTCTCGCGTAATGGATGGTGATTTGCAAAATAGGTGCTCTGGCGTGATGGAATCGTCATTCCAATGAAAACCTGCCACGTTTGCCAATAATCCCGTCCACTGCCGGATTATTCGTGCATCCGGTATCGGATATTGCCGATTAACTGTCGGGTGTCGTCCCAATAAAAAAGCCGCCCGAAGGCGGCTTTCCGATTGCCGAAGACCGGCCATCAGCCAAGCAACTGGAGCAGTTCCTCCACCGTGACCTGGCGGCTCTCGGCCGCGTCGCGCGCGCGATATTCAAGCGTGCCGGCGGCGACGCCGCGCTCGCTCACCACGACGCGATGCGGAATGCCGATCAGTTCCATGTCGGCGAACATCGCGCCGGGACGCAGGCCGCGGTCGTCCAGCACCACCTCGATACCCCGCCCGGACAGCTCGGCATAGAGCGACTCGGCCGCCGCGGTGACCTCGGGCTGGCCCTTGGGATTGATCATGCAGACCGCCACGCGCCAGGGCGCCATCGGCTCCGGCCAGAGGATGCCGGCCTCGTCGTGGCGCTGCTCGATCGCGGCGGCGACGATGCGGCTCACGCCGATGCCGTAGCAGCCCATCAGCATCACCTGCGCCTTGCCCTGGTCGTCGAGCACGGTGGCGTCCATCGCCTCGGCGTACTTGGAGCCGAGCTGGAACACGTGGCCGACCTCGATGCCGCGGGCGATCTGCAGCGTGCCCTGGCCGTCCGGGGAAGGATCGCCGGCGACCACCTGACGGATGTCCTCTACCCGCGTGATGCGCGCATCGCGCTCCCAGTTCGCGCCGGTGTAGTGGGTGCCGTCGACGTTGCCGCCGCACACGAAGTCGCCCAGCACGGCCGCGCTGCGGTCGACGATCACCGGGATCGCGTCGGGCAGGCCGACCGGGCCGATCGAGCCCGGTTTCGCACCGATCGCCGCAACGATCTCCTCCTCGGAGGCCATCACCACTTCGTCGGGCAGTTCGGGCAGCTTGTTCGCCTTCACCTCGTTGAAGGCGTGGTCGCCGCGCAGGCACAGCGCGACGAGACCGTCGTGGCCCTTCACGATCAGCGTCTTCACGCACTGCGTCGCCGGCACCTTCAGGAAGGCGGACACCTCTTCGATGGTCTTCTGCTTAGGCGTGTCGACGCGGGACAGGGTAGCGGACGGTGCCGGGCGCGCGATGGCAGGTGCCAGCGCCTCGGCCTTTTCCACGTTGGCGGCGTAGTCGGAGCCGTCGGAGAAGGCGATCACGTCCTCGCCCGACTCGGCCAGCACCTGGAACTCGTGGCTGGCGTTGCCGCCGATCGCGCCGGTGTCCGCCTGCACCGCGCGGAAGCGCAGGCCGAGGCGGCTGAAGATGCGCGCGTAGGCGTCGTACATCGCCTGGTAGGTCTGGCCCAGCGACTCCTGGCCGAGGTGGAAGGAGTAGGCGTCCTTCATCAGGAATTCCCGCGCGCGCATCACGCCGAAGCGCGGGCGGATCTCGTCGCGGAACTTGGTCTGGATCTGATAGAAGTTGACCGGCAGCTGCTTGTAGCTCTTCAGCTCCTGGCGCGCGAAGTCGGTGATCACTTCCTCGGCGGTGGGCGCGTAGCAGAACTCCTGGGCCTTGCGGTCGGCGATCTTCAGCAACTGCCCGCCGAACTTCTCCCAGCGGCCGGTTTCCTCCCACAGCTCCCGCGGCTGGACGGTCGGCATCAGCATCTCGATCGCGCCGGCGCGGTCCATCTCCTCGCGGACCACGGCCTCGACCTTGCGCAGCACGCGCAGGCCAAGCGGGGTCCAGGTATAGAGGCCGGCCGCGAGCTTGCGGATCATGCCGGCGCGCAGCATCAGCTTGTGGCTGACCAGCTCGGCTTCGGCGGGAACTTCCTTGACGGTGGCCAGGTGGAATTGGCTGAGGCGCATGCGGCGGATCCGGCGTTCTGGGTAAAGGCGCCGATTATGCCAGCCGGGGCGGGGCTTCGGGGCGACCGGCGGCCGCCCCGAACGGGCTTACTGGCCCTGGCAGTACTGGGCGTACTGGGCTTGCGCGGTGTCGAGCTGCTGCTTGCGCTGGGCGGCGTCGAGCGCGGTGGACTGCCCGTTCATCTCCATCACCACCGGGCCGGCACCGCGCAGGGCATCGAGATTGGTCTTGAGCGAGGCGCACAGCTTGGCGCGGTTCTCCGGTGTGTCCTGCATCGGCTTGGCCGCGGCCGCGTCGGTGCGGGGGGCATCGGCGGCCGGGTTGGCCGATTCGCCGGCCGGAGCCGCCACCGGCTCGACGCTGCCGGTCAGGGTGATCCGGCTGTACTTGGTGCCCTGGGGTGGGGCCGCCTCGGAGTAGTGCACCGTGCCGTGGGCATCGACCCACTTGTAGGCCTGGGCCGAGACGCTGCCGGCAGCCAGCAGCAGAAGGACGAACAGGGGGCGACGGAACATGGTCCTCTCCGAATGACCGGGCGTTCAGGCGCTCTTGGTATCACCCGCGCGGGCCGGACTCAAGCGCCGGTGTTCTACAATGCGCACCAGCATTCACTGGACCGGTCGATGAACCCCGACACGCCCGTACGACGCCCGCGCCACCGCGGCATCTACCTGCTGCCGAACCTGTTCACCACCGCGGCCATGTTCTCGGGGTTCTACGCCATCGTGGCGAGCATCGGCGCCCGCTACACGGAGGCTGCGATCGCGGTGTTCGTGGCCGCCCTGCTGGACGGGCTGGATGGCCGCGTGGCGCGCATGACCAACACCCAGAGCGAGTTCGGCGTGCAGTACGACTCGCTGTCCGACCTGGTCAGCTTCGGCCTGGCGCCAGCGCTGGTGATGTACACCTGGTCGCTCTCGTTCCTGCGCGAGTACGGGCCGATGTGGGGCAAGGTGGGCTGGACGGCGGCCTTCATCTACGCCGCCTGCGGCGCCTTGCGCCTGGCCCGCTTCAACACCCAGGTCGCGGTGGTCGACAAGCGTTACTTCCAGGGCCTGGCCAGCCCATCGGCGGCCGCCGTGTGCATGTCCTTCGTGTGGACCATGGAGAAGACCGGCATCGCCGGCAGCACGCTGTGCTTCGTGACGCCGGTGCTGGCGGTGGTGGCCGGCCTGTTGATGGTCAGCCGCTTCCGCTATTTCAGCTTCAAGTCGCTGCCTTGGGGGCCCGGCGAGGGCGTGCCCTTCGTCTGGATGGTGGCGGCCGTGCTGGTGCTGGTGCTGCTGGCGATCGATCCGCCCCGGCTGTTGCTGGCCGTGTTCTCGATCTATCTGCTGTCCGGCCCGGCGCTGACCCTGTGGGGGCGCGCTACCCATCGTCGTGCCCGGCGGGGCGCCTGAGGAGTGCCGCCGATGCTCGACGCGCGCCGCCATCAGGTTCTGCAGGCCATGGGCATCACGCCCTGGGTCCGGCGGGTGCGCGAGGCGGACGCACCGTCCCTGGCTGCGCCGGTGGAGACGCCCGCGGTCGAGCCACCGGCGGCCCGTTGCATCGTGGTGCTGCCGGCGCAGTTGCCGGCCCGGACCATGGACGTGCTGGGACGGTCGCTGCACGCGGCGGGGGCCGGGGTCGCCCGTGCCGGGCGCGTCCTGGTGGCCGATGGCCAGCCGCAGTCGCCCGTGCCGCACGCGCCGGCCTACCTGGTGTTCGGACAGGCGCAGGCCCATGCGCTGGGGCGCGAGCTGCCGGCGGCGGTGATGAGCCGGGCACACATCGCCCTGGTCGACGCCCCGGAGGCGCTGTTCGCCGGAGCGGAAGGCAAGCGGCGACTGTGGGCTGCGCTCAGGCAGTTGCGGCGGGCACTGGCGGCGGCAGGAGCGGACTAGCATGGCGGTGGTGAGTCCACCGGCGAGCGAGATCCGGGCGCTGCGGCCGCAGGACCTGGACGCGGTGGCCGCGCTGGAGGCCGAGTCCTACGAATTTCCCTGGAGCCGCGGCATCTTCTCCGACTGCCTGCGTGCCGGCCATCCGTGCTGGGTGCTCTGGGTGGACGGGCAGATAGCCGGCTACGGCATCCTGTCGATCGCCGCCGGCGAGGCCCACGTGCTGAACCTGTGCATCGGCCGTCAGTGGCAGGGGCTCGGCCTGGGCCGGCGCCTGCTGATGCGCCTGCTCGACGTGATCCGCTGGAGCGGTGCCGAAAGGGTCTTCCTTGAGGTGCGGCCGTCCAATCCGGTGGCGCAGAATCTCTACCGCTCGGTGGGGTTCACCGAGATCGGCCGGCGTCCCCGTTATTACCCGGCGCGCGAAGGGCGCGAGGACGCCATCGTGATGGAGCTGGTGCTGGGCCAGGGCGGCAACGGTTGAACAGCCTCGTGCCGGTGTGCCGGCTCCGATTTTCCTCCTGGTACTGAAGGGATAGTGCATGACCGCTGGCGGGACCTATTCGACCGACTGGTTTGACCACAACGTGCCCCACTGGGAGCGCTGGCTCGCTTCGCTGCGCGGGCGGCCCGGGCTGCGCGCGCTGGAGATCGGCAGCTTCGAGGGGCGTTCCACCGTCTGGCTTTGCGAGAACGTGCTGACCGCCACCGACGCGACAATCGATTGCGTCGACCTGTTCCAGCCGGATCCGGTCTACGGCGACTACCACGCGCGTTTCCGGCAGAACACGGCGCGCTGGAGCGAGCGGATCCGCGAGTTTCCGGGGCGAAGCTACGAGGCGCTCAAGCGGCTCGACGGCCCGTACGACCTGGTCTACGTGGACGGCTGGCACTCGGCGTTCGGCGCCCTGGCCGACGGCGTGATGGCCTGGCCGATGCTGGGCGTCGGCGGCGTGATGATCTTCGACGACTATCTGTGGGTGCCGCCCAAGCTGGGGCCCCCGCCGCGGCCGGCGTGGTGGCGGCGCAAGTGGGAAAAGCTGCACGGACGCGACTGGCGCAGGTTCTCCCTGATGCGCCAGATCGAGACGGTGCGCCTGGACACACCCAAGCTGGGTGTGGATGGCCTGCTGGCCACCCTGGCGGGTCACTACGAGCTACTCGGCATCTCCAACCAGCTGGCGCTGCGCAAGACCCGAGACTTCGACGCCGGCCAGGTCGGCCACGACACCTGACGTTCCTCCATCGCCGCGCGGATGCCGTGCGGCGGTGGCCGGGCCGGCGCTGTCCGTGCCCGGCACGATGGCGCTCGTCACGGGCGGGCGCCCGCGATCGATCAGCCGAGCTTGGCTGCCTGCTCGCGCAGCGCGCCCAGCGTGGTGTTCCAGTCGACGATACGCTGGCGTTCCTGCGCCACCACCTCGGCCGGGGCATTGGCCACGAAGTTGGCGTTGCCCAGCTTGCCCTCGCACTTCTTGATCTCGCCCTCGATGCGGGCGATCTCCTTGGCCAGGCGCGCCTTCTCGGCGGTGAGGTCGATCAGGCCGGCCAGCGGGATCAGCACGCGCAGGGTGCCGACCACCGCTGCCGCGGCGGCCGGCTCGTCGGCACCGGCCTCGATCCACTGCGGCGCCTCGACGCGGGCGAGGAAGGCGATCTGGGGGGCGAACTTGGCGGCGCGGGCTCGATCGGTGGCGTCGCCGTCGGCGAGCAGCAGCGGGATCGTCTTGCCCGGGGCGATGTTCATCTCCGCGCGGATCTTGCGCACACCGGAGAGCACCGCCTTGAACCATTCGATCTCCGCCGTGGCGGCGTCGTCGGCGGCGATGGCGTCAGCCTGCGGCCAGGGGCGCAGGATCAGCTCGGCCTCGGTCAGGCCCAGCTTCGGTCCCACCGACTGCCAGATCTCCTCGGTGATGAACGGGATGATCGGATGCAGCGCGCGCAGCACGGTCTCCAGCACCACCAGCAGGGTGTGGCGGGTGGACGCCGCCGCGGTGGCGTCGTCGCCGTTGAGCGCCGGCTTGGACAGCTCCAGGAACCAGTCGCAGTACTCGTTCCAGACGAACTCGTACAGCGCCTGCGCCAGCAGGTCGAAGCGGTAGCTGGCGAAATGCTGCTCGACCTCGCCGAGGGTCTGCTTCAGGCGCGTGAGAATCCAGCGCTCGGCCTCGGTGGCCGGGCCGCCCGCCGGGGCCTCGATGCGGCCCTCCGGCAGGTTCATCAGCACGAAGCGGGCGGCGTTCCACAGCTTGTTGCAGAACGCCTTGTAGCCCTCGGCACGCTTGATGTCGAAGTTGATCGTGCGGCTGTAGCTGGCCAGCGCGGCGAAGGTGAAGCGCAGCGCGTCGGTGCCGATCGCGGTGATGCCGTTGGGATAATCGCGGCGCACGCGCTTCTCGACCTTCTCGCGCTCCTGCGGCAGCAGCAGGCTCCTGGTCGACTTGGCCACCAGCGGCTCCAGCGCGATGCCGTCGATCAGGTCCAGCGGATCCAGCGTGTTGCCCTTGGACTTGGACATCTTCTGGCCTTCGGCGTCGCGCACGATGGCGTTGATGTACACCTCGCGGAACGGCACCTTGCCGGTGAAGTACTTCGTCGCCATCACCATGCGGGCGACCCAGAAGAAGATGATGTCGAAGCCGGTGACCAGCACCGCGCTGGGCAGGAAGCGCTGGTCATGCGACCAGTCGGCGACCACCTCGCCGCGCTCGTTCGCCACCGGGCCGTCCAGCGGCCAGCCCAGGGTGGAGAACGGCCACAGCGCCGAGCTGAACCAGGTGTCGAGCACGTCCTCGTCGCGGCGCAGGGCGCCGACCGGCGCGGTGGTGGCGTGGGCGACCGCGTCGGCCTCGTCCTCGCCGACGAAGATGTTGCCCGCCTCGTCGTACCAGGCCGGGATCTGGTGGCCCCACCAGAGCTGGCGGCTGACGCACCAGTCCTGGATGTTCTCCAGCCACTGCGTGTAGGTGGTGCTCCAGTTCTCCGGCACGAACTTGATGTCGCCGCCGCGCACGGCTTCGAGCGCCGGTTCGGTGATCGCCTTGCGGCCGCCGGGGCGACCGTCGGGCAGGGTGTCGCGGGTGAGGTCGAGGAACCACTGGTCGGTGAGCAGCGGCTCGATCACCGCGCCCGAGCGCTGGCTCACCGGCACCTTCAGCTTGTGCGGCTTGGTCTCGACCAGCAGGCCGTCGGCCTCCAAGTCGGCCAGTACCGCCTTGCGCGCCTCGTAGCGGTCCAGCCCGCGGTATTTCTCCGGGCCGTTCTCGTTGACCTTGGCGTCCAGAGTGAACACGGTGATCGGCGCCAACCCGTGCCGCTGGCCGATCGCGTAGTCGTTGAAGTCGTGCGCCGGGGTGATCTTCACGCAGCCGGTGCCGAATTCGCGGTCGACGTAGTCGTCGGCGATCACCGGGATCTGCCGGCCGGTCAGCGGCAGGGTCAGCGTCTTGCCGACCAGGTGCGCGTAGCGCTCGTCCTCCGGGTGCACCGCCACGGCGACGTCGCCGAGCATGGTTTCCGGGCGGGTGGTGGCGACCACCAGGCTCTCGTCGCTGCCGGTGACCGGATAGCGGATCGACCACAGGTGGCCGTCGCGCTCGACGTTGTCCACTTCCAGGTCGGACACCGCGGTGCCCAGCGCCGGGTCCCAGTTGACCAGGCGGTTGCCGCGGTAGATCAGGCCGGCGCGGTACCAGTCGACGAACACCTTGCGCACGGCGGCGGACAGGCCCTCGTCCATGGTGAAGCGCTCGCGCGACCAGTCGGCGGCGACGCCGAGGCGGCGCATCTGGCGGGTGATGGTGGAGCCGGACTCCTCCTTCCACTCCCACACGCGCTCGACGAAGGCCTCGCGGCCCAGGTCGTGGCGGCTCCTGCCCTCGGCGGCGAGCTGGTTCTCGACGATCTTCTGGGTGGCGATGCCGGCGTGGTCGGTGCCGACCTGCCACAGCGTGTCCTTACCGCGCATGCGCTGGTAGCGCACCAGCATGTCCATCACCGTCTGCTGGAAGGCGTGGCCCATGTGCAAGGTGCCGGTGACGTTCGGCGGCGGCAGCAGGATGCAGTACGGGTCGCCCTTGCCGGCCGGCTTGAACACGCCGCTGGCCTCCCAGCGGGCATACCAGGTGGACTCGATCTGGGCGGGTTCGAAGCTCTTTTCCATGGGGACTCGCAGTGGCGCGCGGCGAAGGTCGCGCGCGGGTTGGACGCAAAGGCGGCCATTGTACGGGGCCGGCCGGGGGCTGCCAAAACGCGGCCGTCCCGGTCGAAGCGTGCGCTGGATGTGCTTCCCGGGGTGTCGGGAATGCCAGAATCGGTCGAGCGCGGGTCGTCCGCGGCGGAACGGGGTGTGGTTGTGCAGTCAGTGGAACGGGGGCGGCGCGCACCGCGGTTGCGGTGCTGGCAGTTGGTGTTGCTGGGGTGGCTGCTGGCCTTGCCCGCACTTGGGGTGCAGGCGGTCGTGCCGACGCTGCCCGGCTGGCAGCGGGTGTTCAGCGACGACTTCGGCGGTGCTGCCGGACAGCGGCCGGATCCGTCGCGCTGGAAGTTCGACCTCGGCCACAACTACCCCGGCGGTCCGCAGCACTGGGGCACTCACGAAGTGCAGCGCTACACCGACGATCCGGCCAACGTCAGCCTGGACGGCCGCGGGCACCTGCGCATCACGCCGTTGCGTGACGCCGAGGGCGAATGGACCTCGGCGCGCATCGAGACCTGGCGCGACGATTTCCGCCCGCCCGACGGCGGGGTGCTGCGCATCGAGTCGCGCCTGCGCATGCCGCAGGTGAGCGGCGAGGCGGCCCTGGGCTACTGGCCGGCGTTCTGGGCGCTGGGCGAGAGCTTCCGCCGCCTCGGCAACTGGCCGCAGGCGGGTGAGTTCGACATCATGGAGAACGTCAACGGGCTGAACCTGGTGTGGGGCACCCTGCACTGCGGAGTCTCTCCGGGCGGTCCCTGCGACGAGCCCAACGGCATCGGCCAGCACGCATCCTGCGAGGGCTCGAGCTGCCAGGACGGCTTCCATACCTACACCTTCGAATGGGACCGCAGCGTCGCGCCCGAAGCGCTGCGCTGGTACCTCGACGGCAAGCTGTACGGCGTGGTCACCCGCGACCGCCTGCCGCCCGTCACCTGGCAGGAGATCACCGGCCAGCGTGGCTACTTCCTGCTGCTCGACGTGGCGATGGGCGGCGACTTCGCCTACGCCGTGTCCGGCGGGCGCGATACCCCGACGCCGGCCACCGAGCCGGGCCGTCCGATGGTGGTGGACTACGTGGCGGTCTGGACCCGCGCCGGCTCGCCGTGAGTTTGCCGTCGCCTGCTCGCCGCCATGAGGAACGGCCCGGCGATGGAGGGCGCGGTGAGCAGCGCATCGAGAGAATCCGCGAACGGATCACCGTTGCGCAGGTGCATGCGCGATGGCGCGGAGCATGAGCATGGCCAGTCCGCCGGTCGCCGCCAATCGCGAGCGGGCACGGAGTTGGCCCAAGGCTCCCACGATCTCGGCAGTCATCACCGCGGACATGAGGGTGGCGGGATAGCCTGAGGCGGTAAAGAACTCGCGCGTCTGGTGGTCGCGGGCGAGCTTGCCTACCTCGAAGGCAAGAATGGCAAGGGCGACTTAGCGCGCCAAGCCACTGCTGGCGTCTGACAATAGGGCCTGAGCCCATCACGGGCGCATACGGTCGCCGGTCAGGGCGTAGGCGCCGGCCATCCCCATTCCCATCCCCGCGCCGGCGATGCCGGGCTGGGTCTGCCCCAGTGCGGTGAGCATGTACCGATGCATCGCCGCGCCAGGCCCTAGGTCCAGCGCGCCGCCGCCGAGCAGGTTGCGGAGTGCGACCAGGCTGCACAGCCGGAAAAAGCCACCGGCGAGCCCGCGTACGCGATGATCGGTGCCGCAGGTCGCGAGCATGACGAAGGCAACGCCGACGCCCGTGCGGCGGACAGCAGAACGCGGGAGACATCGTTCATGGCGTGCGAGGCGGGCGGTCGAAGCGCGGCAGATAGGGCGTCGTGCCGCGGTAGCGCCCTGCGCTGGAAGGCGATGGCCCCGAACGGGAAGCCTCTCCGCTTCAACGAGCGGGCGCTGTATGCGGCCGGGATCAGCCGCCCCGCAGCACGCGTCCGTAGGCATGCACTTCGTCGACCAGGGCGGCGACGTGGTCCGGATCCACTTCCGGCGTGATGCCGTGGCCGAGGTTGAACACGTGGCCGGGGTGGTTGCCGTAGCTGTCCAGCACGGCGCGCGCCTCGCGGCGCACCACATCCGGGCCGGCACGCAGGATCGCCGGGTCCAGGTTGCCCTGCAGTGCCACCTTGCCGGCGACGGCGCGGCGGGCGTCGGCAAGGTCGATGGTCCAGTCCACGCCCAGCGCGGCACAGCCGGTGTCGGCCATTGTCGCCAGGTGCTGCCCGGCGCCCTTGGAGAACAGGATCGTGGGCAGCTCGCGGGCCACCGGGTCGGCCTTCAGCAGATCGATCACCTGCGCCATGTAGCGCAGTGAGAACTCGCGGAACGGGGCCGGGCCGAGCAGGCCGCCCCAGGTGTCGAACACCATCAGTGCCTGCGCGCCGGCATCTGCCTGGGCGATCAGGTAGGCCGCCACGGCGCGCGCCAGCGTGTCGAGCAGGCGGTGGGCCACGGCAGGCTCGCTCCAGCACATCGCCTTGAGCGTGGCGAAGTCGCGCGAACCGGACCCTTCCACCATGTAGCAGGCCAGCGTCCACGGACTGCCGGAGAAGCCGATCAGCGGTACGCGGCCGTCCAATTCCCTGCGGATCAGGCGCACCGCGTCCATCACGTAGCGCAGTTCGCCGTCCATGTCGGGCACGGCCAGCCGGTCGATCGCGGCGGCGTCGCGCACCGGATGGGCGAACTGCGGGCCCTCGCCGGCGGCGAAGGACAAGCCCAGGCCCATCGCGTCGGGAATGGTGAGGATGTCGGAGAACAGGATCGCCGCGTCCAGGTCGAAGCGCGCCAACGGCTGCAGCGTGACCTCGCAGGCGAACTCCGGGTGCTGCGCCAGTCCCATGAAGCTGCCGGCGCGGGCGCGGGTGGCGCGGTATTCCGGCAGATAGCGGCCGGCCTGGCGCATCACCCAGATCGGGGTGGTGTCGGTGGGTTCGCGGCGCAGTGCGCGCAGGAAGCGGTCGTTCTTCAGGGGAGCGGTCATGGCGGTCACCGGCCGTAGGGGCCGTCGAGGCCCTGGCTGAACATCACGCGGTAGCCGCGCTTGAGTTGTGCGTCGCGGGCCTTCTCGAACGCGGCGATGGCCGCCTCGCGTTCGAGAAACTGCTCGCGCTTGAGCGTGGCCTTGCCGCCCTGGGTGCCGGTCTCGCGGTACAGCGTCCAGCCGCCGAGCAGGTCCTGCTCGAGGACGATCTGGACGTAGCGCGGCGCTTCGGCCGCAGCGGGCGGGGTTTGCAGGTACAGGCGCATGGCGGATGGGTGCGGATGAAGGTCGCGGCGTGGCGCCGCAAACCCGTCATTCTAGGGGGCGGGGGCGCCGGTAGCGAGCGTGGGTCAGGCGCCGGGCGGTGGCACGCGACGGTGGCGGGTCAGTCGTTCGACCAGCAGCGGCAGCAGCGAGATCAGCGCGATGCCGCCCAGCGGCAGCAGCACGTTGCGGTGGAGCAGCATGCCCAGGCCGATGTGGTCGGCCTGGCTGAGTGCGTCGCCCAGTCCCGCACCGACCAGGGTCTCGAACACCAGGGTCACCGTGCCGCCCAGCCAGGTTGCGCCCAGGAACAGCCACAGCCGGCAACGCAGCCAGGCCAGGCACACGGTCACCGCGCCGAATGGCAGCACCGGCACGAAGCGCAGGAACAGCGTGTAGCTCACCGGGTGATGGGCGAAGCCGTGGCGCAGCCGCTCGACCAGCGCCGGCGGATGCTTGCGCCCGGCGCCGAACGCATAGCGGCTGGCCAGGAACAGGATCAGCGAGCCCAGCGTGAGCGCGATCGAGGAGTAGATCGTGCCCTCCACCACGCCGAACGCGAAGCCGCCGGCGAGGATGATCACGATGGTGCCCGGGATGCCGGTGGCCATGCCGAGCGTGAGCAGGCCGATGTAGCTGAGCCTGGCCAGCCACGGGTTGGCGGCGATCTCGGCGCGCATGCGGACCTGATGGGCGACCAGGTACTCCGGACTGAGCTGCGACAGCGCGCCGGACGCGTACAGCACCACGCCGGCCAGGACCAGCAGGATCAGCGGCAGCGCGGCACGCAGGCGGCTCAATAGTGCGGTCCGGTGGCGCCGTAGGCGGCCAGCACCGCCCGGGCTTCGTGACGCAGGATGTCGCGACGCACGGCGATGCCGCGGCGGGCCAGCTCGCCGGTCCAGTCGGCCGGAAGCGGGCCCTCGTCGAACTCGGTGAGCTCTTCCACGTCCTCGGCGCGGGCACCGATCAGCAATTCGTCGATGCCGGCCCACACGGTGGCGCCGTAGCACTGGCAGCAGGGCTGTGCGCTGCTGGCCAGCACGTAGCGACCGCCGTCCTCGTTGAGACGGAACCGGGCCAGGCGCTGCTGCGCGCCCATGTAGGCCATCATCTCGGCGTGGGCCACCGAGCAGTTCTGCGCGATGACGCGGTTGACCCCGGCGGCGATCAGCCGCCCCTCGCCATCGAATACCGCGGCACCGAACGGGCCGCCGCCGCTCAGTGCCACGTTATGGCGCGACAGCTCGATCGCCAGCCCCACGCGTTCCTCGTCGGTGACATAGAGGCGCGAGGCGTCGGCGACGTCGGCCAGCCACGGCGGCAGGGTCAGGTGGATCTGCTGCGGAATGTTCCCCATCGTGCTCAGGCCTTCGCCGCCCAGGTGTCGCGCAGGGTCACCACGCGGTTGAACACCGGGCGGTGGGCGTGGTGGTCGATGCGGTCGGCGACGAAGTAGCCCAGGCGCTCGAACTGGAAGTGCTGCTCCGGTTCGGCCAGCGAGGCGGCGCGCTCGACCCAGGCGGTGACCACGCGCTTGGCCTCGGGGTTGATGTGTTCGATCCAGCTCTTGCCGTCGCTCTCGTCGTCCGGCGCGGCCACGCTGAACAGGCGGTCGTACAGGCGCACCTCGGCGGCCACGCCGTGCACGGCGCTGACCCAGTGGATGGTGCCCTTCACCTTGCGGTCGGCGCCCGGCAGGCCGTGACGCGACTCGGGGTCGAGCGTGCAGCGCACCTCGGTCACGTTGCCGTCGGCGTCCTTGACGATCTCCTCGCACTTGACGATGCCGACGCCGCGCAGGCGCACCTCGCCCTCGGGCTTGAGCCGGTGGAAGCCCTTCGGCGGCACCTCGGCGAAGTCGTCGCGCTCGATCCACACCTCGCGCGCGAACGGCACGGTGCGGCTGCCGAAGCTCTCGTCCTTCGGGTGGTTGGCGAAGGTGAGGATTTCCTCGTGCCCTTCCGGCAGGTTGGTGATCACCAGCTTCAGCGGGTCGAGCACGGCCATCCGGCGCGGTGCGACGGCGTCGAGGTCCTCGCGCGCGCAGCCTTCGAACACGGCATAGTCGATCACGCTGTTCTGCTTGGACACGCCCAGGCGTTCGACCAGCATGCGGATGCTGGCCGCGGTGAAGCCGCGGCGGCGCAGGCCGCGCAGGGTGTTCATGCGCGGGTCGTCCCAGCCGTCGACGTGGCCTTCGTTCACCAGTTGCGCGAGCTTGCGCTTGGAGGTGATCGAGTAGCTGAGGTTGAGGCGCGAGAACTCGATCTGGCGCGGCTTGCTGGGTTTGGTCTCCAGCCCGGCGTCGACCAGCGGCTGCCACAGCTCGGGGTGATTGGGCAGGTCGACGTGGTCGACGAACCAGTCGTACAGCGGACGGTGGTCCTCGAACTCCAGCGTGCACAGCGAGTGGGTGATCGACTCCAGCGCGTCGGACAGGCAGTGCGCGTAGTCGTACATCGGGTAGATCGGCCAGGCGTCGCCGGTGTTCTGGTGGGCGACCTTGCGGATGCGGTAGATCGCCGGGTCGCGCATGTTGATGTTGCCGGCGGCCATGTCGATCTTCGCGCGCAGCGTCTTGCTGCCGTCGGCGAACTCGCCGGCGCGCATGCGGCGGAACAGGTCCAGGTTCTCTTCCACGCTGCGGTCGCGGAACGGCGAGTTGCGGCCCGGCTCGGTCAGCGTGCCGCGGTAGGCGCGCACCTCGTCGGCGTTGAGGTCGTCGACGTAGGCCTTGCCGTCCTCGATCAGCTTGATCGCGGCGCGGTAGAACACCTCGAAGTAGTCCGAGGCATGGCGCAGCTCGTGCCAGTCGTAGCCGAGCCAGCGCACGTCTTCCTTGATGCCCTCGACGAATTCGGGGTCTTCCTTGCCGGGGTTGGTGTCGTCCAGGCGCAGGTTGCACCAGCCGCCGGCGAACTCCTGGGCGATGCCGAAGTTCAGGCAGATCGCCTTGGCGTGGCCGATGTGCAGGTAGCCGTTCGGCTCCGGCGGGAAGCGCGTGCGGGTGCTGGCGTGCTTGCCGCTGGCCAGGTCGTCGCGAATGATCTGGCGGATGAAATCGCGCGGTGCATCGGCGGCGGGGCTGGACGGAGCGCTGGGGGTTTCGTTGGACATCGGGCGGATGGCTCGCGGCGCGTGACGGGGAAAATCCTTGCAGTTTACCCCGTAGCCGCCGCCCGGCCACCCCGTGCGGCGGCTTGCCCGGGATGGCCGCGGTGCTTGCCGGAGTGCCGGTTCCGCACTAGCGTGCGGGTCATGCACATTGCCTATCGCGCCGAATCGCTGATCGATGCCCATCTGGTGAAAGACGCGCTGGAGCGCGCCGGCATCCCCGCGTTCGTCACCGGGGAATACCTCACCGGCGGCGTCGGCCAGTTGCCGGCGATCGACTACGTGGCGGTGATGGTGCCCGAGGTGGCGCGCGAGGCGGCCGCCCCGGTGGTGGCCGAAGTCGAGCGTGCGCTGGCCGTCTCGCGCGCCGAGGCGGCTGCCTGGGAAATCGGTCCGGACCTGGACGGTCCGCTGCCCGCCTGAATCCTCCGATGAGTGCTACTGCCCCTGTCGCGCCGGCGCGTCCGGCCGATCACCCGCTGCTGCATCGTGCCGACGTGCTGACCATGGCGCTGGGCGCCGCGCTGCTGTCGTGCACCAGCATCTTCGTGGTGCTGGCGCAGGTGGCGCCGGGCGTATCGGCGTTCTACCGCATGATGTTCGGCGGCACCGCGCTGTTCGGCTGGGTGGCGCTCAGCGGTCGCTGGCAGGCGATCCGCAGCCGCGACGTGGCCTTGGCACTGCTGCCGGCGATCGGTCTGGCGGCGGACCTGATCCTGTGGCACCGGTCGATCCTGTGGGTCGGCCCGGGCGTGGCCACCCTGCTCACCAACTTCCAGGTGTTCCTGCTCGCCGTGGTCGGCGTGCTGGCCTATCGCGAGCGACTCGCACCGGCGTTTTGGCCGGGCATGGCGCTGGCACTGGCCGGGTTGTGGCTGCTGGTGGGCGCGCACTGGTCGCTGGTCGATGCGCAGCATCGGCTCGGCGTGTGGTTCGGCCTGGCCAGCTGCCTGGCCTACACCGTGTACCTGCTGAGTTTCCGTCGCGCGCTGGCCGGGCACACGGCGCTGCCGCCGGCGCAGTTCCTCGGCCTGATGAGCCTGCTGTGCGCCGGCGTGCTGGCCCTGTGGTGCCTCGCCGACGGCGAGGCGATGGCACTGACCACCGTGCGCGGCTGGCTGTCGCTGCTGGCGCTCGGCCTGCTCGGCCAGGTGGTGGCGTGGCTGCTGATCGGGCGCGCGATGCCGCGGCTGCCGGCCTCGCTGGTCGGCCTGCTGCTCCTGTTGCAGCCGGCGCTGGCCTTCGTCGTGGACGTGCTGCTGTTCGGCCGTCCGACCAGCGTGACGGACTGGTGCGGGCTGGTGCTGGCGCTGGCCGGTATCCTGCTCGGCGCGTTGCGCCGCCGCCGGCCGCTACCGCCCCCTGTTTCCGGATGATGCCGATGACCGACTTCGCTTCCCTGATTCACGCCGTGCCGGACTTTCCCAAGCCCGGCATCGTGTTCCGCGACATCACCCCCTTGCTCGCCAACGCCGGCGCGTTCGCCCGTTGCATCGATGCGCTGGCCGAGCCGTGGCTGGGGCAGGGCGTACAGGCGGTGTGCGGGATCGAGTCGCGCGGCTTCATCTTCGGCGCGGCGCTGGCGCAGAAGCTCAAGGCCGGCTTCGTGCCGCTGCGCAAGCCGGGCAAGCTGCCGCCGCCGGTCACCGGCGTGGACTACGAACTCGAATACGGCAGCGACCGGCTGGAGGCGCGCACCGGCGCACTGCGCCCGGGCGAGCGCACGCTGATCGTCGACGACGTGCTGGCCACCGGCGGCACGCTGGCCGCGGCGCGGGCGCTGGTGGTCGAGCTCGGCGCCGAGCTGGCCGGGGCCGCCGTGGTGATCGAGCTGGACGCGCTCGGTGGCCGCGCGCGCTGGGACCGCGTCACGCCGCTGCACAGCCTGCTGCACTACTGACGATCGCGGCGCGCCTGCGCTAGCGGTCGATGATCAGCGACTCGACGAACACCAGCTCGCAGGCCCCGTTGCCGGTGTCGTCGCGGGTGAGCGAGGTGTCCCAGTGCCAGCCGTCGGGCCGTCGCGCATCCACCAGGAAGCCCTCGATGTGCACCACCTCGCCGGGGCGTACCCGCGAGAGCATGCCGCGCACGCCAGCGTCCGCCGGGATGATGTGCATGTTGGCGCTGGAGCGCTCGATCTCGCGTCGAGGAATCGGGAAGTCGTCCACGTGCCAGTGGTAGAAGCGGCCACCCTGGCTGATGCGGATGCGGTCCAGCACTGCGCTGTCGGACATGCGGCCCCAGCCCAGCGCCAGATCAGTCGGGGCCAGCGAGGCGCCTTCGTCGAAGCGGTAGTCCTCGCGCGACAGGACGCGCGCGGTGAGCTCGAAGTGCGCCCGCGTGGTGAGGGTGAGGTCGCCGCGCTGCAGCTGCGCCGGGGTGTCCAGATCGACCTGTTCGGGCGGATCGGGTGCAAGCACGCCGGGATCGTCGTGCACCGGGCGGCCGTGGCGCCAGCCGTGCACCGCGCCCCCCAGTACCACCACGGCGGCGAGGGCGAGCCCGAGCTGGCGTCCGTTCATGGCGTCGTCGTGGTCGCTGCGGATCGTGCGGTCACGCCGCGGATCGCGCCGTGTCGCCCTTCGCCGGCGGCGTCACGGTCGAGCGGGTGTCGAGCAGGTCCGCCGGGAGCCGCTTGAACACTTCGGCCAGGCGGGTGAGGAAGCCATCCATCGCCGAGCTCTTGCGCCACACCATGGCGAGGCGGCGGCTCGGTGGCGGCGCCTTGAACTCGATCAGCCGCAGGTTCCCCGACTGGGCGACCGGCGGTTTCACCGCCAGCACCGGCAACAGGGTGATGCCGACCTCGGCCGAGACCATCTGGCGCAGCGTCTCGAGGCTGGTGGCGCGGAAGCCGTTGCGCTCACCGGCGCCGGCCAGGTGGCACACCTCCAGCGCCTGGTCGCGCAGGCAATGGCCGTCTTCCAGCAACAGCAGACTCTCGTTGGACAGGTCGGCGAGCTTGAGCTGCCCCTGGCGGCGCGCCAGCGCATGCGACTGCGGCACCGCCAGCACGAACGGTTCCTCGAACAGGAACTCCACGTGCAGGCTGTCTTCGTGCAGCGGCAGGGCGAGGATGCCGACGTCGAGCTTGCCCTCGCGCAGCAGCCGCAGGATCACCTCGGTCTTCTCCTCCACCAGCAGCAGCTCGAGCCGGGGAAAGGCCGCTCTTACCATCGGAACCGCGTGCGGCAGCAGGTACGGACCGAGGGTGGGGAAGATGCCCAGCCGCACCGTGCCGGACTCGGGGTCGCGGGTGCGCCGCGCTACCGCGCGGATCTGGTCGACCTCGTTGAGCACCTCACGGGCGCGGGCGGCGATCTCGCTGCCCACCTCGGTCAGCAGCACCTTGCGCGGCGTGCGCTCGACCAGCGGCACGCCGAGTTCGTCTTCCAGCTTCTTGATCTGGGTGGACAGCGTGGGCTGGCTGACGAAGCAGGCCTCCGCGGCGCGGCCGAAGTGGCGATGCTCGGCCAGCGCCACCAGGTACTGCAGGTCGCGCAGGTTCATGGCCCGTCTCCCATTGAATAGCTTCAGACTATGGCGGCGATGGTAACAATCAATTTGTTCGATGCAATGGGGCGGCGTACCTTGCGCACCGTGGCCCCGCGGCGGACCTCCCCCGGTCCGTCTCCCCCCCCCCGCACTCCGCGCGGCCACGCGAGCACCCCCACGGCGCCGGTTCCCCCCCTCCCGACCGGCGCCACGGTCGCTCCCGCCGGTGACCGGGCCCCCCGCCCGCTCACCGGTTTTTTTTGCGCTGCGCCATGCCGGGGGTGCCTTCTGGCACTGTGTCATAGGTCATGGGCTGCCTAGCGTTCGGGGTTCCCTTGCCACCGGACACGCCCCATGCGCCTCCTCCGCCCGCTCCTGTTCACCGCCCTCGCTGCCAGTTGCAGCGCCGCGTTCGCTGCCGGCGGCGATGCCGTGCCGCATGGCCTGCTGCCCACCTGGGCGGTGCCGCAGTCCTACCAACTCGCGTTCAAGGTCGACCCGCACCAGAAGGACTTCTCCGGCCACACGGTGATCAAGGTCAAGCTGACCCAGGCCTCCGACCACGTCTGGCTGCACGGCGCCGACCTGACCGTGTCGAAGGTCCGCCTGACCGACGCCGCCGGCAAGGCTTCGGCCGCCAAGTACGTGGCGGTCGCGCCGCAGGAGGGCGTGGCCCGCGTCGACTTCGGCCACACCGTGAAGCCGCAGGAGATCACCCTCGCGTTCGACTACACCGCGCCGCTGAACATGCAGCTGCAGGGCCTGTACAAGGTCAGCCACGAAGGCCAGCCCTACGCGATGACGCAGATGGAGCCGATCAGCGCGCGCTATGCGTTCCCCGGTTTCGACCAGCCGGACTACAAGACCCCGTTCGACCTCACCCTGACCATCCCGGACAGCGAGAAGGCCGTGGCCAACACCGGCGAAGTGAGCGAGAAGCCGGCCGGCAAGGGCTGGAAGACGATCACCTTCGCCCCGACCCGCCCGCTGCCGACCTACCTCGTCGCCTTCGGCGTCGGCCCGTGGGACATCGTGGCCGGCCCGGACATCTCGCCGGATGCCTATCGCAGCGAGCCGCTGAAGCTGCGCGGCGTGGCGGCCAAGGGCGAAGGCCACCGCATGCAGCACGTGCTGTCGGAGACGCCGAGCATCATCCACACGCTGGAGAACTACTACGGCTTCGGCTATCCGTTCGGCAAGCTCGACCTGCTCGCCGCACCGGACTTCGCCGCCGGCGCGATGGAAAACCCGGGCCTGGTCACCTTCCGCGACTGGCTGCTGCTGCTCGATCCGGATTCGCCGGCGCAGTACGTGCGCGGCTCGTTCAACGTCACCGCGCACGAGCTGGCCCACCAGTGGACCGGCGATACGGTGACCACCAAGTGGTGGAACGACATCTGGCTCAACGAAGCCTTCGCCACCTGGATGCAGCAGAAGGTCACCATGGCGGTGCATCCGGCCTACCGCGCCGACCTCGACCGCATCCGCGGCGCGCAGGGCGCGATGAACAACGACAGCCTGGTCAGTGCGCGCAAGATCCGCCAGCCGATCACCGGCAACGGCGACATCATGACCGCGTTCGACGGCATCACCTACCAGAAGGGTGCGGCCGTACTGGGCATGTTCGAGAACTACGTGACGCCGGCGGTGTTCCAGAAGGGCATGCGCGCGTACATCCAGGACCACAAGTTCGGCAACGCCACCGCCGATGATCTGGTCGACTCGATCGCCAAGGCGGCCGACAAGGGCGAGGAGTTCAAGGACGCGTTCAAGAGCTTCCTCAACCAGTCCGGTGTGCCGTACGTGCAGACCAAGCTGGAGCAGAAGGATGGCCAGACCATCCTGCAGCTGAGCCAGAGCCGCTACCTGCCGGTCGGTTCCACCGGCGACAGCCACCGCGTGTGGGGCGTGCCCGTGTGCGTGCGCTACGGGGTCCCCGGCGGCAGCAAGGTGAGCTGCGAGATGCTGGACAAGGCCGAGGGTTCGATGGTGCTGGCCGGCGCCAGCACGCCGACCTGGGTGATGCCCAATGCCGACGCGCAGGGCTACTACCGCTTCGGCATGACCAAGGCGGGCCTCGCCGCGCTGGGCAAGCAGATCGGTTCGCTGGCCGACACCGAGCAGCTCGCCTATGCCGATGCGGTGGGTGCGAGCTTCCGTCACGGCGACATCGACGCGGCCGATGCACTGGCCGCGCTCAAGCCGCTGGCGGCTTCCAAGACCGACGACGTGGCCACTGCGCCGCTGAACACCTTCGGCTGGATCTGGCGCAACCTCGCCAGCACCGATGCCGAGCGCGCCAAGCTGGTGGCCTGGGCTAAGGACGCCTACCTGCCGCGCATGCAGGCGCTGGGTTACCACCGCAAGGCCGGCGAGGCCGACGGCGACTCGCTGATGCGCAGCACGCTGGCCGAGTTCCTCGGCATGGACGTGAAGCTGCCGGAAGTGCGCGCCGAATTGCTCAAGCAGGGCGACGCGGTGATGAAGCCCAAGGCCGACGGCAGTCTCGATTTCGCCGCCGCCGATCCCGACCTGCTCGGCGTGGCGCTGGGCGTGGCCGCACAGGAGCACGGCAAGCCGGTGGTCGACACGCTGATCGCGACGCTGCCGAAGACCAGCGACCCGGCGATCCGCAACGCGATCATCTCCGGCCTGGCCAGCGTGGAGGATCCGGCCTTGGCCGAGCAGATCCGCGATTTCGCGCTCAGCAAGGCAGTGAAGGTGGGCGAGATGGCCTACCTGCTGCGCGGCGGTCGCGACACGCCAGCCCAGCGCGATGCGATGTGGAAGTGGTCGGTCGCCCATTACGACCAGATCCTGGCCCGCACCGGCAGCTTCGCCGGTGGCCGCCTGCCGGCGCTGATGGGCGGCGGCGGCTGCTCGCAGGCCGAGGCCGAGCGGCTGCAGGCGTTCTTCAAGGATCGCGTGAACCAGGCGCCGGGCGCGGCCCGTGGTCTGGCGCAGACCTCCGAATCCACGCTGCTGTGCGCTGCGTTGAAGCAGAAGCAGGACGCTTCGGCGATCATGCGCTGACCGGATCGCCCTCGCAGGGCAACACCGGAGCGCCGGGCGGGAGACCGCCCGGCGTTTCTTTTGCCGGCGTGGGACTCAGCGCACCCGGGCCGCCGCCGCCATGGCGAGTCGCGCCGGACGGTCGGCCTGCGCGCGGATGAAGGCAGTGACGTCCTCGAGCACCGGGGCGCGGCCGCGCAGCGGGCGCGACATCGCCAGCAGCAGGGCGACATGGCCCACGCCGGGAATCAGCTCCACGGTCGCGCGACCGCCGGCACGCTGCACCGCCTCACCCAGCGCGCTGGCGTTGCGCGGCGCCACCAGGTCGTCGTCGGTGCCCTGCAACAACAGCATCGGCGGCTCGTTGCCGTCGACGAAGTGCACCGGTTGCGAGGCCAGCTGCTCGGCGTGGCCGTGGCCGAACATGTCGATGAAGTCCGGGTCGGTCAGCGGCAGGAAGTCGTAAGGCCCGGCCAAGCCGATGAAGCCGCTCAGCTGGCCGGGCCGCAGGCCGACCTGGCGAAGCCAGCGGCCGTCGGTGGCGAGCAGGGCGCCCAGGTGGGCGCCGGCCGAGTGGCCCATCACGAACAGTGCGTCGGGATCGCCACCGAACTCGCCGGCGTGCGCATGCGCCCAGGCCACCGCTTGCGCGGCGTCGCGCATGAAACCGCCCATCCGCACCTGCGGCCATTTGCGGTAATCGGGGATCACCACCACCAGCCCGCGTCGCGCCAGCGCCTCGCCGGCCCAGCGGTACCACTGCCGCTTGCCGGACCTCCAGCTGCCGCCGTAGAAGAACACCACCACTGGCGCGCCATGCGCGTCGGCTGGGCGATAGACATCCAGCGCCAGCCGATGCGCCGGGTCGAATGCGATGTCGCGGGTGGCCACCACGCCGCCGTCGCGCGCGGTGGCGTTGAGCCCGGCGAACAGCGTGGCCTGGCAGCCGCCGAGCAGGCCGGCGACGAGCGCGGCCAGCAGCGCGGCGAGGCCGCGCGGGCGCCGCGGCCGCAGCGGCACCACGCGGTCGCAATGGAGATGGGGAGCAGGCATCGGTAACCCTCGCAGAAGGGAGCGCACGGTCTGGCCGTGCGCCGTAACCCCGGATACGACCCACCACCGTTTCACCGGGAGCGCAGCGGTGCTTACGGGCGGGCCGCCGCAGGGGATGCACCCGGCGCCGTCGGCGCCACCGCATCGCTACACTGCCCGGGCCCACGACACGGCATGGGGAGAGGATCATGGAACGTCGTTCACGGAGCGCCTGGTGGGCGCTCGCGTTGCTGGCATCGCTGCTCGTCGCGCCACTGCGGGCGCAGGACATTCCCCCCGCGCTGAAGGACTGGCAAGGCTGGGTGCTGCATGACGTGCCGGAGCAGGCCTGTCCGCTGCTGGCCGCGCCGGTCGCCGCTGGTGACACGCGCCAGTGCGTCTGGCCTGGGCGACTGCTGCTGCAGGCCGGCGCGGACGGGGCACGCTTCACGTTGCAGGCGAGCCTGGATGCGCCGGGCTGGGTGGCGTTGCCCGGCGATGTGCGCGACTGGCCGCAGCAGGTGCGCGTGGACGGCCAGCCGCAACCGGTGCTGGCGCACGGCGGCGCGCCGTCGGTGTGGCTGGCCGCCGGCGGTCACCGGATCGAGGGCGGCATGGACTGGAGCCGTCGCCCGGCCACGCTGGCACTGCCTCGGTCGATCGCGCTGGTCGACCTCACCGTGGACGGCGCGCCGGTGGCGCGCATCGAGCGCAACGGCAATCGCCTCACCCTCGGCGAGGCGGCACTCTCGGCGCGCGCGGCAGACGCGCTCTCGCTGCGGGTCTATCGCCGGCTTGCCGACGGCCTGCCACCCCGGCTCGAAACCCGGCTGCAGCTCGATGTGGCAGGGTCCGCACGCGAGCAGCTGCTGGGTCCCGCACTGCCGCCGGGCTTCGTCGCCACCGCGCTGTCCGGCGAGCTGCCGGCGCGACTGGAGAACGACGGCCGGCTGCGCGTGCAACTGCGGCCGGGCCAATGGACGATCACGCTGGACGCCCGTGCCACCGCGCCGCTGGCCGGCGTGCAGTTCAAGCCGCCGGGCGCGCCGTGGCCGACGCAGGAGACCTGGAGCTACGCCGACGACACCGACCTGCGCGGCACGCGCGCCGAGGGGCAGGGCGTGGATGCTGCGCGTGCCGGCGTGCCGGATGAGTGGCTCAACCTGCCGGCGTTCGCGGTCGATGCCACGCATGGTCTGACCGTCGTCGAAGGCAATCGCGGCGATCGCGGCGGCCAGGACGACCGGCTGCATCTGCGGCGCGAGCTGTGGCTGGACTTCGACGGCTCGGGCCTCAGTGCGGTCGACCGCCTGACCGGTACGCTGCGCCGCCGCCAGCGGCTCGACGTGGGCGCGCCGTGGCTGTTGCAGCGAGCCGAGCAGGACGGGCAGCCGCTGCTGGTCAGCGCCGGAAAGGACGGCCGCCGCGGTATCGAGCTGCGCGACCGCGAGCTCGACCTGTCCGCCGGCCTGCGCGTGCCGGAGCACGCCGGCCGCCTGCCGGCCGGTGGCTGGCAGGTTCCGCTGGAGGGCATCGACGCCACCCTGCACCTGCCTCCGGGCTACCGGCTGCTGGGCGCCGATGGCGCAGACCGCTCACCGGATTCGTGGATCGCGCAGTGGACCCTGCTCGACCTGTTCGTGGTGGCGCTGATCGCCCTGCTCGCTGGGCGTGCGCTGGGCTGGCCCGGCGCGGTGCTGGCGGCGGGCTTCCTGCTGCTGGCCCAGCACGAGGGCGGGGCGCCGCGCTGGACGCTGGCCGTGGCGCTCGCTCTTGCGCTGCTGCTGCGCGCGCTGCCGGAGGGGCGCCTGCGGTTCGCGTCGCGCTTCGTCGCGCTGGCCGCCTTCGTCCTCGCCGTACTGTGGACCCTGCCGTTCGCGGCCACGCAGCTGCAGTACGCGCTGCATCCGCAACTGGAGAGCCGCGCGGTCGGCGGCCCGTCGCCCGACGCCGGGCTGGCGGCCGCCATGAAGGCCGCCGAGGGTGTCCAGCAGCAGGCTCGTCGCGCCGTTCCGCCACCGCCGCCCCCGCCGACCGCCAATGCGCCGGCGGCGCCTGCGGTGCTGGCACCGATGGAGCCGATGCCGTCCAGCGTGCCGGTCATCGGCGAGGACGACAGCTCGGGTCCAGTCACCACGATGTCCGCCGGCCCCGGTGCGCCGCTGGACAGCCGCAGCGTTGCGCAGGCCGGCACCGGCCAGCCGGCATGGCAGGCCGGCAACAGCTACCGGCTGGGCTGGTCCGGCCCGGTCACAGCGGGACAGACCATGCGGCTGGTGATCGCCCCGGCCTGGCTGGTGCGCCTGCTGCGCGTGCTGATGGTCGGCCTGCTCGCGGCGCTGCTGGCGCGGATGGTGCCGGTGCTGGTGACGCCCCTACGCGGCCGCTGGGCCGACTGGCGGCGCGGCGCAGCGGCGACCGCCGTGCTGCTGTGCGCGCTGTTCGCGGCCCCGGCCGGCCACGCGCGCCAAGCCTTCCCCGATCCACGTCTGCTGGATGCCCTGCGCCAGCGGCTGACCGAAGCGCCGAAGTGCGCGCCGGACTGCGTGGCACTCGCCGACGCCCAGTTGCAGGTCGGTGGCGACACGCTCGAGCTGGCCATGGCGGCCGACGCCGGCGCCGCCAGCGGCCTGCCGTTGCCGCAGGCGGACGATGCGCTGGTCCTGCTCGACGCCCAGGCGGATGGCCAGCCCGCCACGCTGGCGCGCCGCGGGGATGCGCTGGTGCTGCGGGTGGACCGCGGCGTCCACCAGGTCACGCTGCGCTATCGCATCGCCGCCGGCGCGGACAGCGTGCGGCTCGGCTTTCCGTTGCGTCCCGCCCACGTGGGGTTCATCGGCCAGGGCTGGAACGCGAGCGGACTCGACGACGCCCGGCTGGCCGGCGACAGCCTCACGCTGACCCGCATGCGCACCGCGCCCGGCGGCAGCCCGCTGCAGGTGGCGCAGCCCCTGCCGCCCTACGTGCGGGTGATCCGCCAGCTCTCGTTCGGCGTGGACTGGCAGGTCCGCACCACGGTGCAGCGACTGGCGCCGGAACAGGGCGGCTTCAGCGTCGACGTGCCGCTGCTGCCGGGCGAGCACCCGCAGGGTGACGATCTGGTGGTGCACGACGGCGTCCTGCGGGCCAGCTTCAGCGCCGATACGCCGCAGGTGGGCTGGACCAGCCGGCTCGACCACGCGCCGACGCTGTCGCTGACCGCGCCGCCGCTCGCCGAGCGCGCCGAGGTATGGCAGGTCGATGCTGCGCCCACGTGGCATGTCGAGGCCGGCGGCGTGCCGACCAGCGCGGCATCGCACGGCCTGCGCTTCCAGCCGTTGCCGGGCGAGACGCTCACGCTCGCCCTGAGCGAACCGTCGGCGGTGCCCGGGTCCAGCATCGCGTTCGACCGCGTGCAGATCGGCACCGCGGCGGGCGAGCGGGCGAGCGAGACGACGCTGCAGCTCTCGGCACGCAGTACCCGCGGCGGCGAACACGCGATCACCCTGCCGCCCGGCGCCGAACTGCTGCAGGCGCGGCGCGACGGCGAGGCGCTCAACCTCGGCGTACGCGACGGCAAGCTGGCCCTGCCGCTGCTGCCGGGCGTGCACGCCTACCAGGTGGTGCTGCGCCAGCCGGAGGGCGTCGCGGCCCGCACCCGCACGGCCGCGTTCGACCTGCGTGCGCCGGTGGCCAACATCGCGCTCGACCTGCAGTTGCCGCGCGACCGCTGGGTGCTGTGGGCGTGGGGGCCGTCGATGGGGCCGGCGGTGCTGTACTGGTCCCAGCTCGCCGTGCTGCTCGTCGCCGCGTGGCTACTGGCGCGCTACGCGCCGACGCCGCTGCGCTTCCACCATTGGTTGCTGCTCGGGCTGGGATTCTCCGCGTTTGCCTGGAGCGCCTACGCCCTGGTGGTGGCGTGGTTGATCGCAATGGGCATACGTGCGCGGATCCGGCCGCTGGCTTCGCCGGCCCTGTTCAACCTGGCGCAGGTCGGGCTGGCGGTACTCACCGCGCTCGCCCTGCTGGTGCTGGTCGGGGCCGTGCCGCGTGGCCTGCTGGGGCTGCCGGACATGCACGTGGCCGGCAACGGCTCAAACGCATGGAACCTGCGCTGGTTCGCCGACCAGAGCACCGGCGTGCTGCCGCGGGCCGGTGTGCTGAGCGTGTCGCTGTGGGTCTACAAGCTGGCGATGCTGGCCTGGGCGCTGTGGCTGGCCAATGCCCTCATCGGCTGGCTACGCTGGGCGTTTTCGGCATGGAGCGAGGGCGGCTACTGGCGTCCGCGCATCCGGCGCGCCAGCCCGCCGGACCTGCCGACCCACGAACAAGAATCCGCTGCCCATGACTGAAGTCCGCCACGCCCTCGGTGACGCCACTCGCCGCCTCGGCGAGCGCGTCGACGCCGAAGCACTCCTGCAGCACGCTCTGCGCCGCCCGGCCAGCTGGCTCGTCGCGCACGCCGACGACGTGCTGTCGCTGGCCGACGAGCAGACCTTCGCCGCGCTGGTGCAGCGCCGTCTCGCCGGCGAGCCGGTGGCCTACATCATCGGGCGGCGCGGGTTCTGGTCGCTGGAGCTGGAGGTCACGCCGGCCACGCTGATCCCCCGCCCGGAAACCGAGCTGCTGGTGGAGCTGGCGCTGGCGCGTCTGCCGGAAGACCGTGCCGCCAGCGTGGCCGACCTGGGTACCGGCAGCGGTGCGATCGCGTTGGCGATCGGTACCGAACGGCCGCAGGCGCGCATCTTTGCGGTGGACGCGAGTGCGGACGCACTCGAGGTGGCACGGCGCAACGCGCGTCGGCTGTGCATTCCCAACGTGGGTTTCGTCGAGGGCGACTGGCTGGCGCCGCTGGCCGGACTGCGCTTCGACCTGATCGTCTCCAATCCGCCGTACATCGAGGCAGGCGACCCGCACCTCGCGCAGGGCGACCTGCGCTTCGAGCCGACCGGCGCGCTGGCTTCGGGAGCGGACGGTCTGGAAGACATCCGCCGCATCGTCGTCGACGCCCACGATGCCCTGGTGCCCGGCGGCTGGCTGTTGTTCGAGCACGGCTGGAACCAGGGCGAAGCCTGCCGCGCACTGCTGGAGGCGGCCGGCTATCGCGAGGTGTTCACCGCGCAGGACCTGGAGCAACGCGACCGCGTCAGCGGTGGGCGGCGCCCCGGCTGAGACCCCGCCGGGGGCCGGGCAGGGCGGCGAGCCCGCCGACGCTCAGCCCGCGCTGGCGCTGCTGGCGACCAGTGTCGGGAAGCGCGCGCGGATCGCCAGGCGGATCGACGGCAGGTCGAGGCCGGCCATGCTCAGCACTTCTTCGCGGCTGCCGTGTTCGAGGTACACGTCCGGCAGACCCAGGTGCAGGATCGGCAGGGTGATGCCGTGCGCGGCCAGGCACTCGGCCACCGCCGAGCCGGCACCGCCGGCCACCGCGTTGTCCTCCAGGGTGACGAAGGCGTCGTGGGTCCTCGCCAGCTCGACCAGCATCGCCTCGTCGAGCGGCTTGACGAAGCGCATGTTGACCAGCGTCGCGTCCAGTTCGGCGGCGACCACGGCGGCCGGCGCCAGCATGGCGCCGAAGGAGAGCAGGGCGAGACCGCGGCCGCGGCGGCGCAGCTCGGCCTTGCCGATCGGCAGCGTGTCCAGCTCCGGCCGCAGCGTCGCACCGGGGCCGGTGCCACGCGGGTAACGCACGGCGGCCGGGCCTTCATAGGCGAAGCCGGTGGAGAGCATCATGCGGCACTCGTTCTCGTCCGCCGGCGCCATGATCACCATGTTCGGCAGGCAGCGCAGGAACGACAGGTCGAAGCTGCCGGCGTGGGTGGCGCCGTCCGGGCCGACGACGCCTGCGCGGTCGATCGCGAAGGTCACGTCCAGGTTCTGCAGCGCCACGTCGTGGATCGCCTGGTCGTAGGCGCGCTGCAGGAAGGTGGAGTAGATCGCCACCACCGGCTTGGCGCCCTCGCAGGCCATGCCGGCGGCCAGCGTCACCGCGTGCTGCTCGGCGATCGCCACGTCGAAATAGCGCTCAGGATATTCCTTGGAGAATCGCACCAGGCCCGAGCCTTCGCGCATCGCCGGGGTGATGCCCATCAGGCGGTCGTCGGCCGCGGCCTGGTCACACAGCCAGTCGCTGAACACGTCGGTGTAGGTCGGTTTGGCCGGCGCGGACTTCTTCACCAGGCCGGCCTGCGGGTCGAACGGGCCGACCGCGTGGTATTCGATCTGTGCCTGCTCGGCCGGGGCGTAACCCTTGCCCTTGGTGGTGATCACGTGCAGCAGCTGCGGGCCGGGAAGCTCCTTCACCGTGCGCAGGGCGTGCAGCAGCGCCGGCAGGTCGTGGCCGTCGATCGGGCCGGTGTAGTGGAAGCCCAGTTCCTCGAACAGCGTGGAGGGGACGAACATGCCCTTGGCGTGTTCTTCCCAGCGCTTGAAGAAGCGCCCCATCAGCGACTGCTTGGGGATCGCCCGCTTGGCCCGCTCGCGCCACGCGTTGAGCGTGTGGCTGGCCATGGCCCGGGCCATCATCTTGGTCAGCGCGCCGACGTTCTCGCTGATCGACATGCCGTTGTCGTTGAACACGACAAGCATGTTCGGTTCCACGTCGCCGCCGTGGTTGAGTGCCTCGAAGGCCATGCCGGCGGTCATCGCGCCGTCGCCGATCACGGCCACGAACTTGCGGTCGTCGCCGCGGCGCTGCGCGGCGATCGCCATGCCCAGCGCGGCGGAGATCGAGGTGGAGGAGTGGCCGACGCCGAAGGTGTCGTACTCGCTCTCCTCGCGGCGCGGGAACGGTGCCAGGCCGTCCTTCTTCTTGATCGTGGTTATGCGGTCGCGGCGGCCGGTGAGGATCTTGTGCGGGTAGCACTGGTGGCCGACATCCCAGACCAGCCGGTCATGCGGGGTGTCGAAGACGTGGTGCAGGGCCACGGTCAGCTCGACCACGCCCAGTCCCGCGCCGAAATGGCCGCCGGAGCTGGCCACGGCCTCGATCAGGTACTGGCGGAGTTCGTCCGCCACGGCCGGCAATTCCTCGTCGGGTACGCGGCGCAGGTCGGCGGGCGTCTCGATGGGCGCCAGGTGGGGATAGCGGGACAGGTCGATCATCCGCATATTGTTGGCCCGCGGGAGGGGCGGGGCAAGGGCGCCGGGCGGGCGGAGCCGGGCGCTTGCGTTCATCGGGCCGTCCGCGGCCTCCGCGCATCATCCTGGGCCCGTCACCATCGGTTCCGCCAGAAGGAGCGTTGTTCATGGCCGATTCCAAGCTGTTTCGCCGGTTCGCGGCGGCCACGTCGCGGGCCGCAGGCAAGCCCGCCGCGTTCATCACGGCCACGCTGATCATCGTGGTCTGGGCCCTGACCGGGCCGCTGTTCGGCTTTGGCGACACCTGGCAGCTGGTGATCAACACCGGCACCACGATCATCACGTTTCTGATGGTGTTCCTGATCCAGAACACCCAGAACCGGGACTCGGCGGCGCTGCAGATCAAGCTGGACGAGCTGATCCGCTCAAGCCGCGCGCACAACGCCCTGCTGGCGCTGGAGGAGCTGGACGATGCGACACTCGACCGCATCCGCAAGCACTACAGCCGGCTCGCCGAGCGCGACCGCAGCGAGCTGGGCAACGTGGAGGAGGCCCTCGGCGACGAGGACGACGAGATCTGATCAGGCGTGCGCGGCGCGGCGGTCGCGCGGCAGGTGGTTGACCAGGAATTCCATCTGGTCGGCCAGGATGTTGCGGTTGGACAGGATCAGGTGCTCCACCCAGCTCGGCCGGTAGGGCACGGCCAGCAATGGCATGTTGGCCTGCTGCGGCGTGCGGTTGGCCTTGCGCAGGTTGCAGGCCAGGCAGGCGCTGACCACGTTCTCCCATTCGTCGCGGCCACCCTTGGAGACCGGGTGCACATGGTCGCGGGTGAGTTCGCCGCGGCTGAAATGGCTGCCGCAATACAGGCAAATGTGGCGGTCGCGCGCGAAAAGCGCGGTGTTGGTGAGCGCCGGGGCGGGATCGATGGCGTGGTCGCGGCAGTGCCCGGTGCTGGCGATGATCGGGTGCAGGTCCAGCCGGCTCTGCGCGCCCAGCGCGCGGTTCATCCCGCCGCGGACGGTGAGGCAGGGTTCGCCCAGGGTCCAGGCCACGGCTTCGCGCACGTACAGGCAAGCCGCGTCCTGCCAGCTGATCCAGTCGAGGATCCGGCCGGAGGCGTCCAGCGACAGTACCCGGGTCGAATGCAGATCGGCCCGAAGCGGCACTTCCATCAGCATGCAGTCCATCCTTCGATCAGGGGAAACGCGCAGCGATGCAACCGTGTACTGCGTCCGAGCATAGCCCATCTTTGTTGCCGTTCGCATGCAAATCCTTGATGCGGCAGGAACAAAGGGGCGTTCGCGGGCGGCCTTGGGCGCTGTTATAGTGGTCGTTCGTCTTGAGACCCGGGCCGGGTTTGGGAGGGGGGGCCGACGGTGGCCACCCCGGCGCGGCTGGGCAGAGGTAAACAACGTGGCAGAAGTCTTTTTCTACGAGCGTCCCGTGCCGCTCAACCGCACCGCCCACAAGGATCTGCGCCTGAAGGGCATGCCGAGCCTGAAGTTCGCGGCCAACGTGCACTCGGTGCCGCTGACCGGCGTGGAGTTTCCGGCCGCAGCGCGCGACATGCCGATCCTGTTCGCCGGCACCGACATCAAGGAAGCCGGTCCGATGGCCCTGCTCGGACTGCGCCAGAACGAGAACCTGTTCGTCGACGCCAACGGCCAGTGGGTGCCGGGCGCCTACGTGCCGGCCTTCATCCGTCGCTACCCGTTCATCCTGGCGGAGAAGCCGGAGGGGCAGGAAGGTGACGATTTCACCGTGTTCCTGGATGAAGCCTACGAGGGCTTCAGCAGTGACGAAGGCGAGCGCCTGTTCAAGGAAGACGGCACCGATGCGGAGATGCTGACCAATGCCGTGAACTTCCTCGGCGAGTTCCAGCAGCACGTCGCGCGCACCCACTGGTTCATGGACCAGTTGCGCAAGCACGACCTGCTCGAGCCGCGCAACATCCGGCTGGAGAAGGACGGCAACACGATCAACCTCAACGGCCTGTTCGTGGTCAACGAGGAGAAGCTGCGCCAGCTCGACGAGAAGACCGCGCACGAGTTCCTGAAGGACGGCACGCTGGGCTGGATCTACGCCCACCTGCTGTCGCTGGCCAACATCGACCGCGTGTCGGCCCGCCTGAACGAGCGCGAGTCGGCCGAGGCGTCGGCCACCAGGAACTGAGCCAGGCGGCTTGTTCCGGGAAAAAGACGGCGCCCCGGCGCCGTCTTTTTTTTCGGTGTCCGGCATGCGAACCACCCGTCCTCGGCGAGTCGGATGGAGGGCGCGGCGGTGCGTAATGTTCCAGCGGTGTTTCGCCACAGCTCGCCTCCGCACCGGCCGCGCTCCGGTCATGAAGCCGCAGCCGTCTCGACCATATGCCTCGTGTAGACTCCCGCGCCTACGGCGGGTCGCGGCTGAAACAGGGGCAGTGTGGTGTTCGAGGGAGATCGAGGAGTGCGCGGATATCTCTGGCTGGCGGCCGTGGTGTTGTTGCTCACGCCGTCTTTCTTCCTGCCACCCGTGCCGATCGACGAGACGCGTTACCTGGCGGTCGCCTGGAACATGCACCTGAGCGGGCACTGGCTGGTGCCCATGCTCGACGGCATGCCGTATCCGGACAAGCCGCCGCTGCTGTTCTGGCTGATCAATCTGAGCTGGATGGTGACCGGCGTGCATGCCCTGTCGGCGCGCCTGCTGGAAGTGGTGCTGGCACTGGTGTCGCTGCCACTGCTGGCCGTACTCGGGCGCGGTCTCGGGGCCACCGACGAGGCGGTGCGGCGCGCGCAGTGGTTGTGGCTGGGCAGCGTCGCGCTGGCCGGATTCGCAGGCGGCATCATGTTCGACATGCTGCTCACGCTATGCACCTTGTGTGCGTGGCTGGGCATCCTTGCGCTGGCACGCGGCCAGATGCGGAAAGGCGTGGCGATTCTGGCCGGCGCGCTCGCACTCGGCATCCTGGCGAAGGGGCCGGTTGGGCTGCTCGTCGGTGCCCTGCCGGCACTGCTTGCACCATGGTGGTACCCATCGGTGAAGTCGTATGCCGGCCGCTATGCGCTGGCGGTGGCGGTGTCGCTGCTGCTGGCGGTCGCCCTGGCACTTGCCTGGGCGTTGCCGGCCGCGCACGCGGGCGGTGCGGCATACGCGGATGCGATCTTCCTGCGACAGACGGTCGGGAGGCTGGCCAGCAGCTTCGCCCATGCCCACGGCTGGTGGTGGTATCTGCCACTGCTGCCTGCCTTGTTGCTGCCCTGGCCGCTCGCACTGGCGCGCGGGGAGCGCGCACTGGGCCCCGGATCGTCGCTGCTGGACCGCTTTGCCACGGCCGCGTTCGTGCCGGCGTTCCTCGCGTTTTGCGCGATCAGCGGCAAGCAGCCGCATTACCTGCTGCCCCTGCTGCCCGCGCTGATGCTGGTGGCCGGGGCGCGGCTGGCCGACGGGCGCTGGCGCGTGGTGGGCTGGCGGATGGGCCTGGTGCTGGCGCTGTTCCCGGTCGGTTTCCTGGTGGCGTCCCACCTGTTGCACGTGTCGGCGGGGATCGCGGCGGTCGGCGGTGCGGTCGTCACCGCGGTGCTGGCACTGGCATTCCTGCGACGTGGGCGTCGCTCGGTGCCGGTCGAGGCGGCGGCGTTGGCGATGATCGCCGCGGTCGGTTTGGCCAAGCTGGCCTTCGTCGCGATGCTAGGGCCGCGCTACGACGTGACATCGGTGTCGCAGCGCATCGCACATGCCCAGCGGGCCGGTGTGCCCCTGGTGCTCGCGGGACGGCAGAACGGGATGTACACCTTTGCCGGGCGCTTGACCCAGGCCATACCCAGCGCCATCGGGCAGGCACAGATTGCGGCGTGGGCGGCGGCGCACCCGGAAGGTTGGGTGATCAGCAGCCACTCGCGCAGCGACTACGCGGCCGAGCCGCTGTACACCCAGCCGTTCGGTGGGCGACATGACATCTCGATCTGGCGCGCCGGCGACATCGCCGATGAGGCGATGCGCGCCGCAGCGAAGGCCCCCGCTGCCCCGGAGGACGACGGCGAACCCTGATCGGCGCCTCAGCGCAGCGGCTTGGCCAGGCGCAGCAGGTCCACGTCGTAGCCCATCGCCTCGTAAAGCCCGCGGGCCTTGCCGTTGCCGGGAAACACGGCCAGCGTGACCAGCGCACAACGGTGCTCGCGTGCCCACTCCTCGGCGTGCTGCAGCAGGGCGCGCCCGACGCCCCGGCCCTCGTGGCCCGGCGCCACCGCCACGTCGGAAATGTGGCAATTGGTGCGGCCGGTGAAGAAGTCCTGGGTCTTCTGCAGGTGCAGGAAGCCGACCCGCTCGGCGTCGGCGTCTTCGGCGACGAACAGGAAACTGTTTGGCGGCTGGTCGTCCAGGTGGTGGGCGATGTCGCGGCGGATGCCCTCGATGCATTCGTGCCGCCGGCGCCAGGCCGGCAGGTCGAATTCGACGAAGCGGGGAACCAGGCCGAGGATGAAGTCGTCGTCGTCCTCGGCCAGCCGGATCAGGAACTGGTGATCGCTCATGTTGCTGCCACGTCGTTGTCCGTTCGACCGTGGTTCTACCCTGCCGGGGGCATGCAGGTGAAGCCCCCCGCCTCGATCTGGCGCAATGCGAGGCCGGCTCAATGCACCGCGAACCGGGCAGGGGCGTCTTCCGGCACGTAACTGCTGGCGCCCACCCGCCTGCAGTGGTCGATCAGGGCGGCTTCGTCCCGTCGCGCCTGCAGCCAGTCGGTCCTGCTGAAGTGGGGCGGCCAGACGCCGCCTCGCAGGCTTGCCTCGATCGCGCGCAGCCGGCAGTAGTCGAGGTAGTCGGCCATCTCGTCGGCCAGGTACGGCCATGCCGCATCCACCACGATTGCATCGTCCAGATGGCCCACCACCGGCACGTAGGGCGGAATCAGGCCGTGGTCACCGTGCAGGTAATCCACCACCAGCTGCGCCGGTTCGAGGGCGTCGCGGTCGGGGGACCAGTCGTGGTCGGCCAGCATCCGGTCGATCTGGCTGGCGATCGCCAGGCGCCGGGCGATCGGCTCCGGGCAGCAGATGCCGCCGAGGCGGTACAGGTCGCGCGCGGCGGTGGCCAGCTGGTCGCTGGCCAGCGGCGGATGGTGCAGGCGCTCCATGAGGGCGTTGAACTGTTGCATCGAGCTTTCGTCCAGCGCGTAGTCCCCGACCGCGTGGCGGCGTGCCGGAACACCGGCAGAGGCTGCCGCAGGTTCAAGGGCGGACGACAGCGGTGGCAGTGGGGAGACGAGGGCTTGCATGACGTTTCTCCTGCGGAGGCGCCGCGGTTCGCGGCGCTTCGCCAGAGTCGCTCCGTTGCCGGATTTTAGTCATGATGAAAAGACGAAGTTTCAACGAGCGAATGCTGATACTTGTGTGATCGCGCGAGGGCTGACCGATGGAATCGAGCGAATCGGGCAGTGGCGATCAAGGAATGTTGCCTTATCGGTTTGACGACATCGTGGTCGATCTGGCTGCGCGGACCCTGCTGCGTGGCGGCGTGCCGCAACCGGTCGAGCCGAAATCCTTCGCCGTGCTGCAGGTGTTGCTCGACCATCACGGCGAGCTGGTGACCCGCGACGAGCTGCTCGACAAGGTCTGGGGGCACCGTCATGTCACTCCCGGCGTGTTGACCCGGGCCGTGGCCCAGCTGCGGCACGTCCTGGGCGACGATTCTCACGATCCCCGATACATCCAGACCCGCCATTCGCTCGGTTACTGCTTCATCGGCAAGCTGGAACCAGCCACTGCGGAGGCGGCCGAACCGGCGGCGCCGGCCGCCGTCGAGCGGGGCGAGGCCGTCACGCCGGGGCCGGGCTGGGATGCTGCGCTGTTGCCGGCGCCCGGGCGGGAGCATTGGCCCTCCCGCCGGCTCCTTGGGTGGCTGGCAGGTGTGGTTTCGGCCGTGCTCGCGGTGTCCGCGCTCTGGTCGGTGCTGCGAGGGAGCCGCGGGCCGCCGCTTCCGGAACCCTCGGTCGCGGTACTGCCCTTCAGTAGCCTCAGCGAGCAGGCGGACGACGATTACTTTGCCGCGGGCCTGTCGGAGGAGATTCGCGACGCCCTGGCCGGGGTCGCCGGGCTCAGGGTGGCCGCGCCGGTATCGATCGCCGTGTTGCACGAGGCCGGCGACATCCGCGCGCTCGGCGCGCGCCTCGGCGTGGCGACGGTCCTCGAGGCCAGCGTGCGCAGGGAAGCCTCGCGCCTGCGCATCACGGCCAGGCTGTCGGACACGCGCACCGGCGCCACGCTGTGGAGCCAGACCTACGATCGCGAGCTCGAGGACGTGTTCCAGGTCCAGGCCGACATCGCCGGGCGGGTGGTGCAGACCCTGCTGGGCACGCTCCCGGGCGATGCGCTTCGCCGCCGGCTTGCGCCGACGCAGGACGAGGCGGCGTTCGACGCCTACCTTCAGGGTCGGCATCTGATGCACGATGCGATCGGATCGGGCAACGCGGATGCGGCGATCCACCAGTTCGACCAGGCGCTGGCGCGCGACGGTGGTTTCGCCCGCGCCCAGGCGAACATCTGCCGCACCGAGATCTGGCAATTCCAGAACAGCCGCAGCGCCGACGCCTTCCACCGCGCGAGCGAGGCCTGCCTGCGTGCGGCGCAGATGGACCCGTCGCTGGCCGAGGTCGACCTGGCGCAGGGCGACCTGTACCGGGTACAGGGTGACCTTGCCCGAGCCATGACCTTCTATCTCAAGGCCGTGCGCTCACCCGCCACTAGTGCCCCGGCGCACGTAGGCATGGCCAAGGTGTATGCAGCGCAAGGCAAGCGGGACCTGGCGCTGGGCCAGTTCCGCGAGGCGCTGGAGAGCAGCCCCGGCGATCCGCGGGTATATGCGGAAATCGGCGATCAGCAGTCCCTCGACGGGCACCTGCCACAGGCGGTCGTGTCGTACCGCATGGCGGTCGCGCTGCAACCGGAGGATGCCAAGCACTGGAGCGTGCTGGGCGTGCTGGCCATGGAGGCCGGCGACAACGACGAGGCCGCGCGCGCGCTGCAGCGTGCGGTCACGCTCTCGCCGGATGCGACGTCGCTGACCAACCTTGGCCTGCTGAAGTACCAGACGGGCGATTACCGGGCCGCCGTCGAGCTGCAGCGCCGGGCCATCCAGGCGGCGCCGGACGATTTCATGATCTGGGCCAACCTGGGCCAGGCGCTGGCGGCCGTTCCGGCGAGTGCCGCTTCATCGAAGGAGGCCTATCGCCAGGCGGCCCTCCGCGCCGAGCCCTACGTGCGGTTGAAGCCGGACGACGCCCGCGCGAGCGCGGCACTCGGTCTTTACCGCGCGATCCTCGGTGACGCGGCCGGCGCGCGCGAACTGGTGGAACGATCCGAGGCGATGGCCAGCCAGCAGGGCCAGGTCGCCCTGATCAACGCGCAGACGCTGGGCCTGCTGGGTGATCTCGAATCGGCCCGGCAGCGTCTCGCGCGGGCACGCAGCGCGGGGATCGCCGAGAGCCTGATCGCCAGCAACCTCACGCTTCGCCGACTGGGGCTGCTGCCCGCGGAAACGCCCGGTGCTACCTCCTCGGCCCTTGGCCAGCCGCCCCAGGCCTCACAAGGGACTGATCCGGTGGCTGCGGGTACGGTTGCCGGGTCCCGCGACAAGGGGTCACGATGACGACGGGACGTTGCGACCCCGTCGTCCGAGGTGCCAGCGGGAGGACCCGGATCGCGCCCGGTGCGTGGCCGCATGCTGGGCGAGACAGGCCGGCATGCCGTGTCGTCGCCCCCCATCCGCGATTACAGGCGCACCTGCACGCCGGCCGACCAAAGCCGGCCCGGTTCGAGCTGCAGGCCGTTGACGTGCTCGCGCACCGGGACCTGCAGGAACACGAAAGCATCCACGCGCCGGCCTAGCTTCAGGCCCAGCCCGGGGCTGAGATAGGCCAGCGTGGCACCGCTGTTGGCGCGGTCGGCCAGGAATCCGCTTTCGCGCCGTTCGCCGTGCAGGTTGAGCTGCAGTTGCGGCGTGACGATGCCGACATCGAGGTAGCGCAGGCCCAGGTTCACGTTGAGCGAATTGCCCGGCCGGAAGCCGTCGCGGGCGTTCATCGCCACCTCGGCCATGGCCTGGCCGAAATAGCCGATGGAGTCGGTCAGGTAGCCGAACTTGTAGATGCCGACCAGCGCATCGGTGGTGCCGGTGCCGCGCTGCAGGCCGCGGTCCAGCAGTTCGCCGGCAGCGGTGCCGGCGTCGAAGCGCTGCTTGAACGTGCCGGTGGCCAGCTTGACGCCGAACTGCACGCCCAGGCCGGCATCCGGGCTGAAGCCCTGGTAGCGGGCCACGACCCGGATGTCGCCGATGCCCTGCCCATGGGACGAGGACAGCGTGGTCTCGCCCTCCGGCCAGGTCTGGTGATCGCGGCTGAACCACGGCAGCTGCACCGACAGTCCCCAGGCCCGATCGAAGCTGTAGTCCAGCCCCAGCAGGGTGTTGCGGTTGATCGTCCGGCGCTGCACCTCCTGCTCGCTGGGCAGCGTCAGGCTGCCAATGGCGACACGGTCGGAACCGGAAACCAGGCGGGACTGGTCGAAGTAGTCCTCACGCAGGCTCAGGTGCAGGCCGCGTGAGGTGGCATAGCCCTGGCTGGCCCAGTCGGAGTTGAGCGAGCAGCCGCAGGTGGAGCAGGCGGCCGCGACGCCCGGCAGGACGGCCAGCGCGGCGGCGGCGACGGGAACGAGGGAACGGGTCGAACGTTGCATGGCGGAATCCTTCGGCTTGAAGACCGGGTACGCCGTGCGGCGTACCCGTCGTCGGGTCCTGATCAGAGGCGAATCGCGAGCTTCACCCAGCCGGTGCGGCCGGGCTCGTTCACGCGGACGGTATTGACGTAGCCGACCAGTCCGATCGGGGCGGCGTTGAGGTGCTCGGCGTAGGTCTTGCCCAGCAGGTTGTCGACACCGGCGCTCAGCGTCAGGTGCGTGCCGAGGCGGTAGCTGCCGTTGAGCGAGAGCACGCCAAAGCCTCCGCTCGGCCCCAGGTCCTGGCCGACGATGTTGCCCTCGCCGATGGCCACGCGATGCTGGGCAGAAGCCACGCGCCAGAGGGCGCCGGCCGACCAGGCATCGCGCGTGTAGGTCAGGCCGAAGCGCGCCTCCCGCGGTGGCATCTGCGGCAGCGGGCGGTGCTCGGTGCGGTTCTCGCCCCAGGCGTAGCTGAGTGAGGCGTCGCCGCTCCAGTGCGGATCGAACGCGTAGCTCACGCCGGCTTCGCCGCCGGCGATGCGTGCCTGCACGTTGCTCGCCGTCCCCGTACCCATGGGGGTCATCGGGTAGTGCATCAGGATGAAGTCCTGCACCACGCCGGCATAGCCGGAGATCCAGGCCTTCATGCGGGTGTCGTGGTACTGCAGGCCGATGTCCAGCTGGGTGGTGCGCTCCGGCTGCAGGCTGCGGAAGCTCGAGACGGAGGTGTCCACGTGCCGGCCGAACAGCTCCCAGTAGTCGGGAAAGCGCGCGACATGGCCGATGCCGGCGTAGAACGTGGCCGGTGTGGTCGCCAGATCCCGCTCGTAGCGGACGAAGCCGGAGGGTAGGGTGGAGGAGCGGTCGGCGCTGACCTTCGCCGCCATGCTGCTGCTCATCCCCGAACCCATGCTGGTTCCGGAAGACAGGGTGAGCTGGTAACCGCGGGCCTGCGCGCGATCGATGCGGGCGCCGCTGACCAGCCGCTGGCGGGGCGCGAACGTCCAGCGCAACTCGCCGAAGGCGCCGACGTTGCTGATGCGCGCGTCGCGCAGGCGCGGCAGCAGGCGGTAGTCGTTCATGCTGCCGGGGGCGCCACCCAGCCGGGCGGTGTGCGTGCTGCTCGAGCCATCCAGGCCGGCGACCAGCTCCAGCACGTCGTCCCATCGCCAGGTGCCGGCGATGCGACCGCCGTGGGTGCGCCGGGCCACATTGGAAGCCATCGGCATCGGCATCATGCTGGCCGGGTCGGGCTGGCGCAGCGTGTAGTTGTCCATCACGTGGTCGGCGTAGTTGGTGTACGCCTGCACTTCCAGCTTGTCCCAGTGCCGCGTGAGGTGCTGCTGCACCAGGGTCAGGCCGACGCTCTCGCGCAGGAACTGCGAGCCGTCCATGCTGCTGAATGCGTAGGCCGCCTGGCCGTTGCCCTTGCCGACGGCCAGCTCCAGCCGCGTGTCGTCGGTAGGCGTCCAGCCGAGCGTGGTGTCGACGTTCCAGCGGTCGTAGCGCGAGTGCACCCGGTTGCCGTCGCCGTCCTGGTAGTCCTGCGAGTGCGTGTGGTTGGCGGCCACGCCCAGGTATCCGGTCGGCGCGCCGGCGCGCAGATCCAGGTTCTGGTCGTTGCGTCCCCAGGAGCCGCCGAGCACGCTGGCGTCGACGCTGTAGCCCGGTGCGGCATAGCGGCTGAAGTCACGGTCGAAGCGCACCACTCCCGCGGAGTTGCCGGGGCCGTAGATCACCGTTTCCGGCCCCTTGATCACGGTGACGCGATCGTAGAGCTCCGGCGCGATGTAGGCCGTCGGCGGATCCATGCGCGATGGGCAGCCGCCGGCGATCTGGCCGCCGTCCATCAGGATGCCCAGTCGCGAGCCGCTCATGCCGCGCAGCACCGGGTCGCCGTTGCTGCCGCCTTTGCGGATCATCGAGAAGCCGGGAATGCTCTTGAGCAGGTCGGCGCCGTCGCTGGCCGGCACCGGCTGGCGCGGGGCCTTCGGGTCGGTCACCACGGTGAGCGGGCTGTCCTGCATCGGTGCCGTGACGACCACTGGCGACATCTGCTGGGTGGGCAGGATGTCGGTGGCAAGTGCCGGGCCGGCGAGCGCCAGCGCAATGGAGGCGCCGAGGGCGCGCGGCAAGAGGCGGGCGCGTGCGTGCGCGCGCCGGTGAAGCGTCTGGTGAGTCATGGAAATCCCTGGAATCGGCAACGGCGCATGGCACGCGGGCCATGCGCGATCACGGTTCGGATGCCGCTTCCGACCATCGGTCCGGCAGGGCCGGAGACGGTCGGTCAGCTATCCGCGTGGCGTGGGTTCAGGCGTGCGTGACCAGGGGAGGGCCGCGGGGTGCGGCGGCGAGCAGCACGATCGCGCTGCGTTCGGGCGGCCGGACGGCGATGAGCGACATGCCAGCCAGCGCGAGCCCGGGAACCTGCACCGGCGATGCGTCGGGCAGCATCGAGTGACCGGCGAGCAGTCCGCAGTAGCCGCACTTTTCCAGCAGGTGGCCCGTCGGTGGGGTCTGCGTGCCGTCCGGCTGATGGGCGCCGCAGGCACCGATGCTGATCAGCGAGTCCAGCGGGTTCGCCAGCGTCTGCGACACCACGGGCGCGACGATCGTCAGCCACAGGGCGACGATGGCGAGCCAGGCGACGAAGCCTCGTTGGCGGCGCGGGATGGGCACGGAACGGCGGTCTGGAGATCTCAGCAACTTGTCATCGTGTCACGGTTGTCGGGTGGCCGTAAGCGGCTGCGGCAAGGTGCCGCCGACGGCGTGTGCCGGATCTCAGGGCGAGGCGGGCGCGGTCCGTGGCTTCGCCGCGTCGGCGAGCAGGGTGTTGATCTCGCCGAGAATCCCATTGAGATCGCTCTCGTCGTAGCCCACGTGCAGGTCCGCCAGCGTGCCGTCCGGATGGAAGATCGCCATGACCGGGATGCCATCGTCGCTGCCGTAGGGACGCCCGACGCTGCCGTTCTCGTCCCAGCTCATCAGCAGGCTGGGCAGGAGGCGATGCATATTGCGTGCGACGCCCACGAAGGTCTCGCGGTTCTCCTGGTGGTTGACCGCAACGATCTGCAGCGGCAGGTGTTTCTGGATCGCCACCTGCTGGATGCTGCCGAGGGTAGGCATTTCCTTCATGCAGTAGCCGCACCAGGTGGCCCAGAAGCTCACCACCACGACCTTGCCGCGCATGGACGAGAGCGTGAGGTGCGTGCCGTCGCGGGTGACGCCCAGCGTGTCGGGCGGCGTGTCGCCGGGTTGCAGCGTCGTGCCGGCAAAGGCGCCGGTGCAGGCAAGCAGGCAGGCGAACAGCACGGCGATCCGGCGCATGAGTATTTTCCCCTTGTCGTTTTCGGCAGCGTAGCAACCGCCGTGGTCGTGCGACAGGGCCGACATGGCCCTTCATGACACAAGAAAACGCCCGGCATGGCCGGGCGTTCTCGGGTCGCGGGCGAGTTGGCTCAGGCGATGTCGGGCAGCGTGGCCACGCCGGCCTCCATGCCCGCCTGGTGGGTCAGGCAACGCGGCAGGATGCGGGCGAAGTAGAACGCTGCAGTGTCGCGCTTGGCCTGCTTGAACGCTTCCGGCTGGCTGCTCTTGTCCGCCGCGGCCACGCTCCTGGCCCACAGGTAGGCGAGGGTGATGTAGCCGGAGTAGTACAGGTAGTCGTTGGCGGCGGCGCCCAGCTCTTCCGGGTTGGTCTGGATGCGGCCCGCCAGCTTCATGGTCAGTTCGCCCCACTGCTTGGTGTAGACGGCCAGCGGGCCGATCATCGCGCGCAGCGACTCGTCGGCGCTGTGCTGCTGGCAGAACGCGCTGATCTCTTCCAGGAAGTGCTTGAAGCCCACGCCCTTGAGCTGGAGGATCTTGCGGCCGAGCAGGTCGGCGGCCTGGATGCCGGTGGTGCCTTCGTACAGCGTGGTGATGCGCGCATCGCGGGCGAATTGCTCCATGCCGTTCTCGCCGATGTAGCCGTGGCCGCCATAGATCTGCAGCGCCTCCTTGGTGCACTCGATCGACAGCTCGGTGACCAGCGCCTTGGAGATCGGGATCAGGAACGCGACCAGCTCGCTGGCCTTCTGGCGGGTGGCCTCATCCTTGGCGCGCGCCTCGATGTCGGTCTGCAGTGCGTTGTAGAGCACCAGCAGGCGCGAGCCTTCGACGAAGGCGCGCTGGGTCAGCAGCATGCGGCGCACGTCCGGCTGCACCAGCAGGTTGTCGGCCGGCTTTTCCGGGAATTTCGGACCCGACAGCGCACGCGACTGCAGGCGTTCGCGGGCGTAGTTCAGGCTGTTCTGCAGCGCCCGCTCGGACAGCGCCAGGCCCTGCACGCCCACCGCCAGGCGAGCGGCGTTCATCATGGTGAACATGGCCATCAGGCCCTTGTGCGGCTGGCCGATCAGGTAGCCCTCGGCCTCGTCGAAGTTCATCACGCAGGTGGCCGAACCCTTGATGCCCATCTTGTGCTCGATGGCGCCGGCGTAGGCGTTGTTGCGCTCGCCCAGCGAACCGTCGGCATTCACCTTGAATTTCGGCACGATGAACATCGAGATGCCGCGACTGCCGGCCGGGGCGTCGGGCAGGCGGGCCAGCACCAGGTGCACGATGTTCTCGGCCAGGTCGTGCTCACCGGCGCTGATGAAGATCTTGGTGCCGGAGATCTTGTAGGTGGTGGCGTCGTTGAGGCCCTTGCCGGCGGGCTCGGCGCGGGTCTTCAGCAGGCCCAGGTCGGAGCCTGCCTGCGGCTCGGTCAGGCACATCGTGCCGGTCCAGCGGCCTTCGACGATCGGCTGCATGTAGAGCTGGCGCTGCCATTCCTCGCCGTGCAGTTCCATCGCGTGGCAGGAGCCTTCCGACAGCAGCGGATACAGGCTCCACGACAGGTTGCCGGACTGGAACAGCTCGGTGGTGGCGGTGCCGAGCACGGCCGGCAGCGCCTGGCCGCCGTAGGCCTCCGGCATGGTCAGGCCGGCCCAGCCGCCCTCGGCGAACGCCTTGAACGCCTCCTTGAAGCCCTTCGGCGTGGTGACCGTGCGGGTCTCCTTGTCGTAGTGGCAGCCTTCCTGGTCGCCCGGCCAGTTGGTTGGGGCAAGCACCTGCTCGGCCAGCTTGCCGGCTTCTTCCAGCACGGCGTCGAGCAGGTCGCGGGTGTGGCCTTCGCCACCTTCCAGCCCGGTCAGCACCGCTTCGGCGCCGAGGACGTCGAAGAGGGCGAAGCGCTGGTCGTCGAGAGGGGCCTTGTAGAGCGTCATGGCGATGTCCTTCGGTGGAATGGATGGAACTTGAGAAGCGGATCAGCGGAAGGTGCCGGGAATCCCCGGCACGGGCGACAGCCAGTCGTTGCCGCTGAAATTGAAATCGCGGGCCTGCTTTTCCTGCTCGGGCCTGGCGTGGGCGGTGCCGCTGACCCGGTAGGCGAGCGAGCCGGCGCTGCCCTTGGCCGCGACCTCGGCCAGCGCGGAACTCATCTGCGGGGTCGGCAGCACGTCGATGTCGACCACGTCGCCGGAAAGGGCGGGGATGTCGCGCTTGAAGGTGCCGTGCAGGCGCACCGGCTCGAGCTGGGCCACCTGCATCGTGCCTTCCAGCGCGGTGAAGTCCATCTCGCCGTAGCTGTTGTTCTGGATGCGCACCGTGAGGTGCCAGAGTCCATCGGGCTTCACCTGCAACTGCTGGATGCTGACCGCCGGCGGGAACACGCTCTTGCGCGGCGGCCCGCAGGCGACCAGGCCCAGGGCCAGCACGATAGGGGCGATCCAGCGGGTCAGGCGCATCACGGCTTCTCCAAACGATCGTTTGAATATCCGATTCTAACCACCTTTGCGTGGCGGCCGAAACCGTCCCGCCGCCGGCCGGGGACGGCCGTCCGACGGCCGACACGACTGCGGCGCGGTTTCAACGTTCATGCCGAACGGGCATCATCGGGGTTTGCCCTGCCACCGGACTGTCCGCATGCCTGTACGTTTCGTCGCCCGCCGTTCGCCGATCCACGGCAATGGCGTGTTCGCCACCGATGTGATCCGCAAGGGCGAGGAAGTCGTCCAGTACAAGGGCACGTTGATGACCCACGCCGAGGCGGACGAGCTCTACGGTGACGGCGGCGAGACCGGGCACACCTTCCTGTTCACGCTCAATGACGAGTACATCATCGACGCCAACCGCAAGGGCAACACGGCGCGCTGGATCAACCACAGCTGCGATCCGAACTGCCGCGCGGTGGTGGAGGAGAGCGCCAGTGGCGACCCGCGCAGGGACAAGGTGATGATCGAGGCGATCCGCACGATAAAGCCCGGCGAGGAACTCACCTACAACTACGGCATCGTGCTGGAAGTGCCGCACACCGCGCGGCTCAAGAAGTTGTGGAAGTGCCTGTGCGGTTCGCCCAAGTGCACGGGCACGCTGCTGCAGCCCAAGCGCTGATCACACCCGGAAACCCAGGGTAGCCTCGACCGCCTGCTGCCAGCCGCGGTAAAGCGCGTCGCGACGTTCGGCCGGCATGGTCGGCGTGAAGCGTCGCTGCATCGCCCACTGCCGCGCGATCTCTTCGCGACTGGACCAGAACCCGGTCGCCAGCCCGGCCAGGTAGGCAGCACCCAGCGCCGTGGTCTCGGTGATTTCCGGGCGCACCAGCGGCACGCCGAGGATGTCGGCCTGGAAGCCGGCGAGGAAATCGTTGGCGATGGCGCCGCCATCCGCCCGCAGCTCCTTCAGCTCGATGCCGGCGTCGGCCTGCATCGCGGCGAGCACGTCGCGGGTCTGGTAGGCCATCGACTCCAGTGCGGCACGTACGAAGTGCTCCTTGCTCGTACCGCGAGACAGGCCGAACACGGCGCCGCGTACGTCGCTGCGCCAGTACGGCGCGCCAAGGCCGACGAAGGCCGGCACGAAGTACACGCCGTCGCTGTCCCCGGCGCGCTCAGCGTAGGCCTGCGAGTCGCTGGACTTGCCCAGCATGCGCAGCCCGTCGCGCAGCCACTGCACCACCGAGCCGGCGACGAAGATCGCGCCTTCCAGCGCGTACTCGACCCGGCCGTCGACGTCCCAGGCGATGGTGGTGAGCAGGCCGTGCTCCGACGCCACGGCCCGCTCGCCGGTGTGCATCAGCATGAAGCAGCCGGTGCCGTAGGTGTTCTTGGCCATGCCCGGCTCGAAACAGGCCTGGCCGAACAGCGCCGCCTGCTGGTCGCCCGCCACGCCGGCGATCGGTACCGCGTGGCCGAAGAACAGCTCCGGCAGGGTGTGTCCGTAGACCTCGCTGGACGAGCGCACTTCGGGAAGCATCGCCCGCGGCACGTCGAGCATGGCCAGCAGTTCGTCGTCCCACCGGCGTGTGTGGATGTCGTACATCAGCGTGCGCGACGCGTTGCTGGCATCGGTGACGTGCGCCTTGCCGCCAGTGAGGTTCCAGATCAGCCAGCTGTCGATGGTGCCGAAGGCCAGTTCGCCGCGGCGGGCGCGCTCCCGCGCACCGTCGACGTGGTCGAGGATCCACTTCACTTTGGTGCCGGAGAAATACGCGTCGATCAGCAGGCCGGTCTTCGCGCGCACCATCGGCTCGTGGCCGGCGGCTTTCAGCGCTTCGCAGATCTCGCGGGTCTGCCGCGACTGCCACACGATGGCGTGGTGGATCGGCTGACCGGTCGCCCGGTCCCACACCACCGTGGTCTCGCGCTGGTTGGTGATGCCGATGCCGGCGATCGCGCGCGCGTCGACCTGGGCGTTGTGCATCACCTCGGTGATGGTGCTGAGCACGCTGCTCATGATCTCGCGCGGATGGTGCTCGACCCAGCCCGGCTGCGGGAAATGCTGGGTGAACTCGCGTTGCGCCACGCCGGCGATGCGGCCGGCACGGTCGAACAGGATGGCGCGGGAGCTGGTGGTGCCCTGGTCGATCGCCAGGATGTACTCGGCGGTCATGCGGTCTCGGCAATGGTGTGGATCGGATTGCAGAGTGTCGCCCAGTCGCGCGGCGGCGGCACGGCACGCTGCCGCATCGGTCGATCACGCCGGGGTAACGCGACGACGACGCCCCGGCGATGCCCGACCTGCGAGATTGCCGCATTCCGCCCGCGAAGGAGCTTCCACCATGAGCGCCAATGACCTGCATGGCCGCCGCATCGCCGTCCTGGCGACCGACGGTTTCGAGCACAGCGAGCTGACCGAACCCAAGCGCCTGCTGGAGGCCGCGGGTGCGGAAGTGGCGGTGATCGCACCGGACGGATCGAAGCAGATCCGCGGCTGGAAGGGCGGCGACTGGGCCGGTTCGGTGAAGGTGGACCTGCCGCTGGCCAAGGCGCATGCCGGGGACTTCGACGCGCTGGTGCTGCCGGGCGGAGTGATCAATCCGGACAAACTGCGGTTGCGCGAGGAGGCGATCGACTTCATCCGCGACTTCGGCGCCTCCGGCAAGCCGGTGGCGGCGATCTGCCACGGCCCGTGGACGCTGATCGATGCCGGGCTGGTGATGGGACGCAAGGTCACCTCCTGGCCCTCGCTGCGCCACGACCTGGAGAACGCCGGCGCGCAGTGGCAGGACAAGGCGGTGGTGGCCGACGGGGCCCTGATCACCAGCCGCAAGCCGGACGACATCCCGGCGTTCACCCACGCGCTGATCGAGCGCCTGGCGGCCTGAGGCCGGCGTCCGCTGCGGACGCCGGCAGTCGAGGATCAGTCTTCGTCGAGATGCGGGCGCCAGGCTTCGCGCAGGTGCTTCTGCATCGCCGGTGGCGCCGCCTCGTAGTGGCTCAGCTCCATGCCGTAGCGGCCGCGGCCGGCGGTGACCGCACGCAGCTCGGTGGCGTAGTCGGCCAGCTCGGCCAGCGGCGCGAGGGCGCGGATCAGCAGCTCGCCGCCGCGCTGCAGGTCGGTGCCGAGGATGCGCGCGCGCTTGCCGGCCAGGCTGCCGGTGATGTCGCCCACGTGCGCCTCGGGAATCGCCACCTCCAGCGACACGATCGGCTCCAGCACCACCGGCTGCGCCTTGCCCACCGCATCGAGGAAGGCCTTGCGCCCGGCGGTGATGAAGGCGACTTCCTTGGAATCGACCGAGTGGTGCTTGCCGTCGAGCACGGTCACGCGCACGTCCTGCAGCGGGAAGCCGGCGATCGCGCCGTGGTCCATCGCCTGGCGCACGCCCTTCTCGATCGCCGGCAGGAACTGGCCGGGGATCGCGCCGCCCTTCACCGCGTCGACGAAGGCGAAGCCGGCGCCGCGCTCCAGCGGTTCGACCCGCAGCAGCACCTCGCCGAACTGGCCGGCGCCGCCGGTCTGCTTCTTGTGCCGGTGGTGGCCGTCGGCGCTGGCGGTGATGGTCTCGCGGTAGGCGATCCGCGGCGGATGCGTGGTGACCTCCACGCCGTAGCGTTCGCGCATGCGCTCCAGCGCGATCGACAGGTGCAGATCGGAGAGTCCGCGCAGCACGGTCTCGTTGAGCTCGCGTCGGTGCTCGACGCGCAGGCAGGGGTCTTCCTCGGCCAGCCGCGCCAGTGCCAGCGCCAGCTTCTGTTCCTGGCCCTTGTGCCTCGGTTCCAGCGCCAGCCCGGCCATCGGTTGCGGGTAGGCCATCGGCACGAGGTGGATGCGGTCCTCGTCGTGCGAATCGTGCAGCACGGCGTCGAAGTGGATCTCCTCGACCTTGGCCACCGCCGCGATGTCGCCGGGCACGGCCTGGTCGATCTCGACGTGACGGTTGCCCTCAAGCCGCAGCAGGTGGGCGACGCGGAACGGCTTGCGGCCGTCGTCGACGAACAGCTGCGTGTCGCGGCGCACCGTGCCCTGCCACACGCGGAACACGCCGAGCTTGCCGACGAACGGGTCGTTGACGATCTTGAACACGTCGGCGATCACGTGTCTTGCCGGATCGGCGGCGACCGCCACCGGCTTGTCCTGCGCATCGAGGAAGGGCGGTGGGTTGGCCTCGCCCGGGTGCGGCAGCAGGCGCACTGCGAGATCCAGGAACTCGCGCACGCCGGCACCCGATCGCGCGCTTACGAAGCAGATCGGCACCAGGTGCCGCTCGCGCAGGCACTGCTCGAACGCGTCGTGCAGCTGCTGCGGCGTGATCGCGTCCTCGCCGGTGTCCAGATAGGCGCCCATCACCGTCTCGTTGATCTCCACCACCTGGTCGATCAGCTGCTGGTGCGCCTCGGCCAGCGAGGAGAAATCGGTATCGCCCTCGCGCTGGAAGAACGCATCGCGCACTTCGGTGCCGCCCGCGGCGGGCAGGTTCACCGGCAGGCACTCGCGGCCGAAGGTCTCGCGCAGGTCTTCCACCAGCGCGGGCAGCGCGGCAGCGTCGCTGTCGATACGGTTGACCACCAGCACGCAGGCCAGGCCGCGCTGGCGCGCGTGCTCGACCATGCGGCGGGTGCCGTGCTCGATGCCGTTGGCGGCGTTGACCACCACCGCGACGGTGTCCACCGCGGCCAGCGCCGCCAGCGCCGGGCCGCGGAAGTCGGCGTAGCCGGGGGTGTCGATCAACTGGATGCGGCAGTCGCCGTGCATCAGCGAGGCCAGGCAGGTGTCGATGGAATGGCCGCGGGCCTTCTCCTGCGCGTCGGTGTCGGAAAAGGTGTTGCCCTTCTCGATCGTGCCCTGGGCCTGGATCACGCCGGCGGCATAGAGCAGGGCCTCGAGGAGGGTGGTCTTGCCGCTGCCGGCGTGGCCGGCCAGGGCGATGTTGCGGATGTGTTCGGTGGCAACCACGGGTGGCGCGTTCATGACGGCCTCCCGCTGCGCTCCGTGGTGGCGGGTCGGTGGCCGGTCCACCGCGCTGGACGCGGCGACCGGCGCGCTTGGCTGGCGGGAAGCTTGCTCCTCGATACGGACATGACAGGACCCTCCTGCGCGCGAGCGCGGGTCCCGTGCCGGCGTCGACGGCGCCGCACGAGGCCGCGGGGCGCGGCGTTCGTTGACGGGCCGTCATGGTCGTCCGCGGCGCGCGTGCGTCCGGGCGGTCATGGCGGAGAAAAGCGGCTCAGGCCGCCCGCCGAGGGTTCTCCCTTCGGACACGGCGGTCAAGTGGCAATGCTGGTGCGGGGAACCCGGTGCCCGGGGGGGTGTCCTTGAAACCACCCGGGTTGCCCGACGTTTGCGCACGATGCGCAGAGGGGCGGGTCCGATCCCGTTGCCATCGAGGTTGCTCATCGAACCCACGCCTACGCCCGACCCGCACCGCTGGACGCCGCCGCCCGGGTTGGCCCCGCTGGACGATGACACGCGCGCCGTGCTGCGGCGCCTGCGCCGCCGCCCCTGGCCGCGCGGGCGCCGGCGACGCCTGCTCGCCTGGTGCGCGGTGGTGTTGTTGCATGCGCTTTTCTCGGTGGCGCTGTGGCAGGCGATGCAGCCACGGCCGCGGCCAGTGGCTGCCATAAGCGATACGTCACCCGACGAGCATGCGCTGCAGGTGCGCTTCATCCCGCGCTCGGAGCAGGCGGCAAAGGCGTCGCCCCCGCCGCCGGCATTGCGCGCGCCGGTTTCTCGCCGCCCCCCGCCGGTGCAAGAGGCACCGCGGCCCGACGCCATGCAGGTCCGGTCGATCGGCGCCGCACCGGCTTCGGCCGCCAGCGTGGCCCCTCGCGTGCCGTCGTTGTTCGATCGCGATGGCGTGGCCCGCCTGCCCGCCGCGTCGTCCAGCGCACCTGCGCCGGCGCCGGCCTACATCCAGCGCAAGCCCACCGGCGACATGCAGGTGATGCAGCACACGTCGCCGGTGCCCTACCGGTCGACGCGCTTCGAGCAGTACTTCCCGCCGCCGGGCGAGAACGCGGCACAGACTGGGTTGCGCAGGTTGGCCGCGCCGCTGTTCAAGCAGCATGCGGTGAACCTGCCGCGTGGCGTGCACCTCAAATGCAGCCTGCTGGGCGGCTGTTCCGATCCCCCCGCGCCTCCGCCGCCCAACGATGGCGACGAACGCCTGAACATGGCGCCGGCACCGCTGGCGAAAGACCCGCATGCACCGCCTGCGCCATCGCTGGCGACCTGCATAGCCGCCTACCGCTCGCAGGGGCCGCTGCCCTACGGCTGCCCGGTCGACACCCCGGCGCGCGCAGTGGACGAGGAGGTGCGCGAGTGCATCGCACGCTATCGCGCCGGCAAGCGACTGCCGACCTGGTGTCCGGCCGATACCGCGCAGCGCGCCAAGACCGCACCGCAGGAGGATCGCGGCACGCCCTGAGCGCATCGTCCGCCACCGGCGGGCCGCTACACTTCCGACATGCCGCCACCCTCCCCGGATCGCGACGATCCCCGCACCATCGTCCTGCTGCAGTCGCCGCGCGAGGCGGCCGAGCAGGCGCGCGTGTACCGCCGGGGCATCCGGCAGAAACCGCGCGACAGGTGGTTGCGCATCGTCGCGCTGCTGGCCAGCCTGTGCGTGCATTTCGGATTCCTGCTCGGCGTGGTGCTGGGACCGGTCTACGTGCCGGAACTGCCGCCCGAGCAGCCCGGCGATGCGCTGCAGGTGCGTTTCATCGAGAAGAAGAAGGACGAACCCCCGCCGCCGCCGCCGCTGGGCGCGCTGCCGAAGAAGGTCGGTCCGGTGCATCGCGGCACCGGCGCCGGCCGCGCATCGCGGGTGGTCGATACCCGTTCGCCCGCCTTGCCGGCGGTACCGGCCCCGGCGCCGCTGCCGGTGCCGTCGATCGAGCCGCCGGTGATCGACGTGGCCCGGCACAGCGTCGTGCCGAAGCCGGACAAGGTCACCGCCGCCAGAGTGCCGCCGGTTTCCGTGCCCAAGCCGGCGCCGACGCCCGACCTGCAGCCGGTGCCGCTGGCGGGCGAGCCGCCCACGGTCACCCTAGACACGCCGCCGGTGGCCAAACCGGTGCCGCCGAAGTTCCAGCCCGAGCCGCCACGCAAGCCGCAGGTGGAGGGCAACCGGCCGATCCCGCCACCGCCGTCGCTGGCGATGCCGGAACTGCCGCCGCAGTCGCCGCCCAAGCTGGCGCCCCCCACGCTGGCACTGGATGCACGCGTGCCGCCGACTCCGGCCCCGGCCAGCCTCGTGGTGGCGCGCCCCGAGGCGGTCGCTGCGCCACCGGTGCCGGATCTGGCGCCCGTGCCGTTGCCGGCCCAGGCGGCGCCGACGGTGAACCTCTCGCCGCAGCTGACTCCGCCCACTCCGGTGGTGGCGACCCAGCGCCCGACGATCCAGGCGCCCGCGCTCACCGTCGCCCCTGCCGAGGAGCAGGAACTGGCCGCGGTGCCGGTCGCCCCCCGCGCGCCGACCCTCAGCGAGCAGCCGACGCCGCCTGCGTTTGCGGCGCCCCGGGTGCAGGCTCCGGCGCCGAAGATCGCGGTGACCGTGGCCCGACCGGAGCTGTCGCCTGCGCCTGCCGAAGCCGAGCCGAAACCGGCCAGTGCAGCAGCGGCTCCCGCGCCGGCGACGAAGCCGGTCGCCGCCAGCACGCCCGCGGCTGAGACCGCATCCGCCAGCGCAGCACCTGCGGGCCGGCGCGACGTCAGCTCGGCCCCCGACGCCGCGCCGCAGGGCAGCGATACCGCCAGTCCCGGTTCGCCGCAGGGCGTGAAGCAGCCGCCGCTGCTGATCGGCAAGGACGGCAGCATCGTGCTGCCGGCGCCGGGCGAGGGGGCGGGCAAGGCTCCAGGCTCACAGGCGCAGGGCACCTCCGCGCAGGGCGCCGACCACGGCATCGAAGGCAACCCCGCGCTGGGCCAGTACATCCAGCTCAAGCCGCACGGGGACACGCAGATCATGCAGCACCGCGCGCCGAACATCGGCTACCAGCCGACCCGCTTCGAGCAGGACTGGGCGCCGGAAGGCGAGAGTTCGATCGATACCGCGCTGCGACACGCCGTGGAGAAGACCACGGTCAAGCACACTTTCCACCTGCCGCGCGGCGTGCGCATCGAATGCGTGGCGATGCCACTGCTCCCCATGGCCTTGTTCGGTTGCCGCAATCCCGATCCGCCGGCCAAGCCGCTGGAACAGGCGATCTACGACCGCCTCAATCTGCCGGCCACGCCGCTGGCACCCCCGCCCCCGCCTCCGGCTACCGTGGCTGCGCCCGCTTCGGCGGCACCGATCCGGCTGGACAACACCGTGCAATGCGCCAGTGCCCGCGTCGCCGGGGCGCCCCTGCCGCCGGGCTGCATTGATCCGCTGGCGCCCGCGCCACGCCCCGTGCCGGCGCGCACGAGCTCCTCCAGCTGGGTCCCGGCCAGTGACCAGTTCCAGCCGGTGCACTGACGGGCGGGGCACTCACGGCGCGAGTCGGGTGCGACGCCACCATTGCGAAAAGCTGTCGCAGCTTGCGGCAACCGGGGCGAACAGTCGCGGCGCCGGCCGCCAGTCGATCGGCACCGACACCGTGCCCAGGGCCTGGCGCAGGTGCGGGTCGTCCACCGCGTGCACGCGATGTGCAGCGGCCAGTGCCTCCATCAGTGCGTCGGACGTGCCCCACCAGCGCAGCGGCGCCAGCGCGCGCTGCAGGCGGCCGACGAAACCCCAGCGCGCGGCCGACCACGGCCAGCGCGCGTGCCAGTCGGCCACGACGACGGCGACCGCGACGGCGTGATCGGGGAGGTCAGCCGGTGGCTCACGCAACGCCCAGGGATGCATTAGCCAGACCTCGCGTCCGCGCACCGCGGCCGGGGCCGGTGCGGCATAGTGGAGGTCGCCGGGCGGTGCGTCCAGCAGCGCCGGCTCGACGAGACCGCGGCCATCGACACGCGACTCCGGTGGCAAGGCAGCGGGGGTGCGGGCGATCCGGTCCAGCGCCTCGTAGCCGCGATCGATCGCGTTGCCGGCGCTGTGCCAGTCGTGCGGGGCGTACTTCGCCACGTTGGCCGCATTGAACAGGTACGGCTTGTGGCTGCCGGTTCCGGCCACCCATTGCCAGCTCAGGTGGTTGCTGGCGAGGTCGCCATCGAGCAGGTGGCCATAGAGCCAATCCGCGCCGGCTCGCCAGTGAACCTTGCGCAGGTGCACCACGTAGCTGGCCAGCCACATGCGCGCGTGGTTGTGCAGGTAGCCGGTGGCGTACAGCGTCGCCACCGCGCGGTCGATCGCCGGCACGCCGGTGCGGCCTTCGCGGATGTCGTCCGGCAGCGTCTGCGCATAACCCGCCTCGGGCAGCGGGCCGGCGTGCAGCGATTCGAGGATGGCGTCGCCGCGGTGCTCCCAAACGTGGCGGAAGTATTCGCGCCAGCCGAACTCGTAGATCAGCTTGTGCTGCGGATCGAGCGCGAAGCGTGCGACGAGGTCGGCGTGCGCCTCCGGCAGGGTGAGCACGCCGTGCGTGAGGTAGGGCGACAGTCGCGTCACCGCGCCATCGAGCGCATTGCGGCTGCGCGCGTAGTCGGCCGGTCGCACCGCGGCCAGCCGGTCGAGGGCCGCTTCGCGGCTGGGCGCAAAGGTGCCGGACGTCATTCGAACAGGTCGGGCTGGGACGTCGCCCCGGTGCGCCGGCGCCGCCTGGCAGACGGCAGGCCGCTGCGGCGCGAGCCGTGGCGGGTCTGGATCGCATCGGCCTCGGCGCGGGTCCGCGGATCCCGGCGCAAGGCATACAGCCGGTCGCGCGCCTGGGCCAGCGCGGCTCTCTCCTCGACCAGCGGGGCGGGATAGTCGCGCCCGATGACGCAGCCGGCGGCCCGCTGTTGCGACGGTTCCATGCGCCATGGCTCGGCCAGCAGTGGCAGCGGCACGCGGCCCAGCTCCGGCACCCAGCGGCGGATGAAGTGGCCGCCCGGGTCGTGGTCGCGCGCCTGCTTCGCCGGCGAGTACATCCGCAGCGTGTTGATGCCGGTGGTGCCACTCTGCATCTGCATCTGGCTCCAGTGGATGCCGGCCTCGTAGTCGAGGAACTGGCGCGCCAGGAACAGTCCAGGTTCGCGCCAGTGCAGCCACAGGTGGTAGGCGGCGAAACTCACCAGCATCGCCCGCATGCGGAAGTTGAGCCAGCCGGTGGCGCGCAGCGAGCGCATGCAGGCGTCGACCATCGGGTAGCCGGTGGCGCCGGCGCACCACGCCCCGAAGCGCTCGCGGTCGAATTCGCCCTCGCGCAGGCCGTCGGTCGCCCGGGCCAGGTTGCGGAACTCCAGCGACGGCTGGCTCTCCAGCTTCTGCATGAAATGGCAGTGCCAGCGCAGGCGTCCGGCGAAACCACGCAGGGCACGGCGGACCGCCACGTCGTCGCTGCCGGCGATGGCCGCGACGGTCGCCTGGTGCACCTGGCGCATCGACAGCATGCCGAACGCCAGGTAGGGGCTGAGGCGGCTGCCGCCACGTTCGGCACGCAGCGGACTGGAGATCGACGTCAGGTAGCCGTGGCCGCGATAGGCCAGGAAGCTGGCCAGGGTCGCCTGTGCCGGCGCCTCGCCAGCGGCCTGCAGCTGCTTGCCGTGCGGATCGAGTCCGAGGCGGACAAGATCGGGCAGATCCGGCAGTGCCAATCCCTCCGCACCACGGAAGCCATCCGGCGTGGGCACCAGCGGTGCATCCATCCGCACCTGCCAATGCCTGGCCCAGCCGTCGCGCGTGCGCAGCCGCCGCACCACGCCGGTCTGCGCGAATTCCTGCCAGACCACGCTGTGCTGTCGGCACCATGCGGCCACCGCCCGGTCGCGCCGGTAGCTCCAGCCGGAACCGGTCTCCTCGTGGCTGAGCAGGTCGGTAAACGGGTAGCGAGCGCGCAGCCGCTCGAACACGGCACGCACCTCGCCCACCTCGACCAGCAGTGGCAGGCCGCGCGCGGCGAGTGCACGGCGCAGCTGTGCCAGCCCCTCCAGCGCAAAGGCGAGATGCGCGGACGAGCCCTCCGGGCTTGCCAGCCAGTCCGGCTCGATCACGTAGACCGCGGCAGCTGTGTCCGCCTGCGCGGCCGCCGCCAGCGGCGCGTGATCACGCAGGCGCAGGTCGCGCTTGAACCAGACGAGTGCATGGCGGGGCATGCACGTCGATACGCACGTGTCGCCGTATCCGATGCCTGCGGATGCTTGCGCTCAGAGCAGCCGCAGCAGCTCCTTCATCAGCGGCAGCCGGCGCACGCGCACCGCGGTGGCGCGGAACACGGCATTGGCCAGCGCCGGCGCGGCGGTGGGCATGGCCAGGAAGCTAGCACCGGCGGGGGGACGGTCGTTGTCGGCGATCACCACCACCTCCACCGTGTCCGGCAGTTGCGCCATCGAGGCCATGCCGTAGGTCTTCCAGTCGTGCTGCTGGACCTGGCCGTCCTTGACCGTGATCGCCTGGTTCAGCGCCTGGCCCAGCGCATCGAGCGTGGCTCCGGCGAGCTGGCCCTCCAGACCGGTCGGATTGATCGCCCGACCGATGTCGGCCACGCAGACCACGCGCTCGACGGTGAGCTGCTCGCCCTTCATCGACGCCTCCACGGCGTGCGCGACGTAGGCGCCGTCCATGTACCAGGCGGCGATACCCAGCCCGTTCACCGTGTGCAGCCAGGTCGGCCAGTCGATGCGGTCGGCCGCGAGCTTGAGCACCTTGGCCAGCCGCCCGGTATCGAGCGTGCCGCCGCCGGGCAGCGGCAGCTGGCGCGGCTCGCCGATCACCCGCAGGCGGGTGTCCAGCGGGTTCTCGCGCATCACGTGCGCGATCTCGTCGAGGAAGCTCTCCACCGCGAAGGCCTGGGCCGTGTCGGGCATGCCGCGGTGCGGGCCGCGCGGGGTGGTGGCCTGCACGGCGAACCAGTCCAGCCGGAAGTTCGGCACCAGGCCGGCAGGCAGGTGGCCGGGGTTGGCCTCGGCGGCTCCCCATTGCGCGTCCGGTACGCCGCGACCAGCCAGCGCCGGCGCGGTGGCGAAGCGGTGGTTCCAGGCCAGCAGCTGGCGCTTGCGGCCGATGATCGCCTGCATCGCATGCACGCTGCCGGAGTGGTAGAAGTCGTGCGCCAGGTCGTCCTCGCGCGTCCAAAGCAGCCGTACCGGCTTGTCCAGCATCTTGCCCAGCATCACGGCCTCGGCCACGCAGTCGTGGTCGAGCCGTCGGCCGTAGCCGCCGCCCACGCGCGGCACGCGGAGGGTGATCTGTGCGGGCGACAGGCCGGTCAGGCGCTGCACCACGGCCAGTGCCTGCTGCGGCGCCTGGGTGGGGACGACCAGCTCGGCGCGGTCCTTTTCGATCCGCGCGAAACAGTTCATGGGTTCGGCCGTGGCGTGCGCCTGCCACGGCAGCACGTAGGTGGCCTCGATGCGGCGCGCGGCCTTCTTGCTGGCGGTATCGACGTCGCCGTCGTTGCGCAGGCGCTGGGTGGGTGGGTTGTCACCCCCGAGCAGTGCCTCGGCCTGCTGCTCGATCGCAGCGGTGGATTCCCCGCCGCCGGCGCCCGGCTTCCACTTCAGTTCCAGCGCCGCGCGCCCCTGCAGTGCCGCCCAGGTGTTCTCGGCGACGACCGCGACCGACGCGCAGCGCGGCGTGGTGCCCAGCGGCTGGTCCTTTTCCGGGCCGAGCTGCAGGACCTTGACCACGCCCTTCACGGCCAGCGCCTTGGCGGTGCCGATCCGGTCCAGGCTGCCGTCCGGCCACGGACAGTGCGCCAGCACCGCCACCAGCGCATCGTCGCTGGCGTGGTCGATGCCGAATCGGGCCTGGCCGGTGACCACGGCGCGTGCATCGGCGTCGCCGGCACCCTGGCCGATCAGGGTGAAGCGGTCCGGCGTCTTGAGCGGCACGGGTACCTTGGGCGGGTCGATCTTCGCGGCGGCCTCGGCCAGCGCGCCGTAGCCCAGCCGCCGGCCATCGCCGGCGATCACGTGGCCGGCCTCGCAGCGCAACTGGTCGGCCGGCACGCCGAGCTGGCGCGCGGCGGCCTGCAGCAGCAGCCAGCGGGCCAGCGCGCCGGCCGGGCGCAGGTCATTCCAGGCGGTGGAAACCGAGGTGCCGGTGCCACCGAGCTGGTGGCCGTAGACGAAGCGGGTGGTGCCGTTGGCCTGGACCGTATCCGGGCCCAGCGCGATCACCTTCACGCTGGACCAGTCGGCGTCCATCTCGTCGGCAATGATGCGGGCCAGCGCGGTGGCCGCGCCGGTGCCGGTCTCCGGATCGCGCGCACCGATCAGCACGCTGCCGTCGGCATCGACGCGCACGTAGGCACCCAGGCCGTACAGCCGGTCGCCCAGCCATCCGGCGGGCACCGGGGCATCCGCGGCGTCGACCAGGGGAATGCCCACCACCAGCGCGCCGGTGGCGCCGGCGAGCACCTGCAGGAAGCGGCGTCGGGACAGCCGGATCATGGCTGGCCTCCCTGTGCGACACGGTGGATCGCCTTGCGCACGCGGGTCTGGCAGCCGCAGCGGCAGAGGTTGGGCAGGGTGTCGATATCGGCATCGGTGGGGTGGGGCTTGCGGCGCAGCAGGTCGACGCCGGCGATCAGCCAGCCGGGCGTGCAGTAGCCGCAGCCGATCGCGTCCTCGTCGATGAAAGCCTGCTGCAGCGGGTGCAACTGGCCGTCCGGCCCGGCCAGGCCCTCCACGGTGACCACGGATTTCCCGGCCAGCCGGGCCATCGGCACGGTGATCGCCGAGACCGCCTTGCCATCCACCAGCACCAGGTCGGCACCGCCACCCCCCTTTGCGTCGGCATACTTGGTGCCGGTCAGGCGCAGCACGTCGCGCAGGTACCAGAGCAGGGGCAGGTCGGGATCGCCGGTGTGGCGAAAATCCTCGCCGTTGATCCGCAGCCCGATGCCGTCACGGACCTTTTCCGGCGTGACGGATGTGTCCGGATTAGCCAGCAGACCCTGGTCCTGCAACTGCGCCATCAAACCGCTCCCGAGGATGATCCGGGCATTCTCGCATCCCCCGCGGTGCTTAGGGATGAGCCGGCCTGAACAGGTGCCGCCAGACGAAGTACACCGGCGCGCCGGCCAGCATGATCAGCACGCCGATGCCGGCGTTGCGCGGATTGCTGCGCATGGTCTCGACCACCACCCAGCCGATCACCCCCACGAACAGCAGCGGCAGCAGCGGGTAGCCGGGCACGCGGAAGCCGGTGGCGGCGCCGTCGTGGCGGCGGTACCAGAACAGGGTCAGCACGCCGATCGCGCAGGCCAGCCAGTCGGCGAAGGTGGCGTAGTCCAGCAGCTGGCCGTAGCTGCCGGACAGCACCAGCACGATCGACCACCCGGCCAGCAGCACCAGCGCCAGGTTGGGCGTGCGGTGCACCGGGTGCAGTCGCGCCACCGAGCGGAAGAACAGCCCGTCCTCGCCCATCACCTGCAACACGCGTGCGCCGGCGACCACGGTGATGTTGCAGAACCCGAGCGTGGAGATGGCGATGCCCAGCGCGATCACCTTGGCGCCGACGGTGCCGAACACGCGCTGCATGACGTCCGCGGCCGGGGCGTGGCTGGCGGCCAGGCCCTCGTGGCCGAGTGCCGCCAGGTAGGCCACGTTGACCAGGGCGTAGGCGACGATCACGCCGAGCATGCCGAGCACGAGTGCGCGCGGCAGGGTGCGCTGCGGCTGCTCCACTTCGCCGGCTAGGTTGTTGAGGTAGGTGAAGCCGGAGTAGGCGAACAGCACCGGCAGCGCTGCGCCCATGAAGCCCACGCCGCGGCGCGCCTCGTCCGCGCCCAGCACCGCCTGCGCGCCGTGACCGACCCCGGCCAGGTACAGCCCGCAGCCGACCAGGGCGGCGACCGCGGCCAGCTTGAGCAGGGCGAAGGTGTTCTGGATCGTCGCGCCGAGCCGGATGCCGAACAGGTTGATCCCGGCGACGAAGGCCAGTGCCGCGGCGGCCAGCGGCGTGGCCGCCGCCGGCGGCAGGTCGAACAGCGAGGAGGCGTAGCTGGCGAAGATGGTCGCCACCGCCGCAGTGGAGCCGGAGTAGATCACCAGCAGCATGGTCCAGCCGAACAGGAAGCCCGCCAGCGGACCGAACGCCTCGCGCAGGTAGACGTAGATGCCTCCGGCGTTCGGGCGCCGCGCGCCGAGTTCGCCGTAGCACAGCGCGCCCACCAGGGTGAGCAGTCCCGCCCCCACCCACATTGCCAGCAGGGCGATGCCCGATTCGGTGCGCTGCGCGGCGATGCCCGGGTTGAGGAAGATGCCGCCGCCGATGATGCCGCCGATGACGATCATCGCCGCATCACCCAGGCGCAAGCTGCGCAGGTAACCGTTCGGTGTGTTGGGCATGCGCGGGCGATCCGGTCGCGGGAGGCAGGAGAGGAGGCCGCATCATGTCGGTCCGCGGCAAGGGCGGCAAGCGCCTACCCGCCATGTAGATGCCTGCCGACAGGCTCGCCGCACGCGGCTGCCCATACTCCCGCGGCTGCTGCCGAGGCCGTGAGGCCGAGGTGCAGCGATCGCCTACCACTGGGGAGTCACTGATGAGCAAGCGTTTCACCATCGCCGTTGCGGCGATGGCCCTTTCCTGCATCTCCACCGGCTCGCTGGCCGCGACCACCTCGGGCCAGTTCTTTCTCAACGGCACGGTGGGTCAGTCGACCTGGCACGACGACGGCTTCAACACGAGCAAGACGGACACCGCCACGGCGTGGCGTTTCGGTTACGCGTGGAACCGGGATCAGCTGAGCTACGGCTTCGAGGCCGGTTACGCGGACCTGGGTACCGTGAGGGGGCACTATGACTTCGGCGCCGCTCCTCTGGAGCTTTCGGGTGGCGCCACCGGCCCGCTGGCCGGCGTCAAGATGACCTATCGCCTCGGCCATCGCGTGTTCGTCAACGCTCGCCTGGGCTGGATGCATGACCATCTCGACTTGCGGACTGGCGACCAGCACGACCGCTTTTCCGGCAACGGGGGCTACGTGGGGATCGGTGCCGGTTACAACGTCAGCGAGCACTTTGGGGTGGGTCTGGCGTATGACCACTACACCGTGCGCGGCGACGTCAACGGGTCGCGCACACAGGACTTCGTCGGGGTGTTCTCCGGGTTCGCCGAAGTGCGCTTCTGAGCGTTTTTCGCCGGTATCGAAAAACAACGGCCGCCCCATGGGGCGGCCGTTGCTTTTCCACTTGCCGGTGGCTTACCAGCGGAACCGCATGAACGCGTCCAGGTTGCTCACGTCCAGCGTACCGATGCCGGCGCCCGGGGTGTAGTGCGGTGCGCCCTGGTAGAACCAGTTGTCGCCACCGTCGACGCTGTTGAACGGCGAGTAGCGGCCATAGCCGAACACCGCCTGCAGGAAATACACCTGCGGATTCCACAGGCCGATGCGATGGCCCGAGCTCTGCCGCAGCAGCGCGGTGATGCCGTTGAGCTGCGGCGCCACGAAGCTGGTGCCGCCCTGGCCGGCGCTGGCGCCGCCATCGGTGCTGGAGTAGACCAGATAGCCCGTCTCCGGGTCCGCGTTGAGCGAGATGTCCGGCAGGTTGCGACCGGCGAAGTGCGATGGCAGCTTCAGCAAGGTGGTCGGGCCGGCCGTCGGGTCGTTGTAGTCCAGTGACTGGTGGCCCTCCGTGCGGCGAATGCCACGGGTGAAGTACTGGTAGAACGGCTTGCGCCAATAGCTGCTGACACCACCGCCGCCGCCGACCGAGAACAGGTCCACCGCGCCCTTGTCGAAGTTGGTGTCGAAATAGGTCTGCAGGTAGCTCCAGCCCCACACGCTCTCCTGCGTGATCGACGCCACCGGGCCGTTGCCGAAGGCGAAACTGAAGGGCGTGGTGGTGCCGCCAGAGGCCGTGATGTACGGGTCGGAGGCCGGTGAGTCCACTGTCAGCGGTGCACTGAATTCACCCGGTCCGGTGCCGTAGCCAAGACCGCGCACGGTGTCGTAAGCGCCCGAGTCGCCGGCGGCGGCGAACACCGACTGGCCCTGCGCCGCGGCTTCCATAAGCAGGGAATGAAAGGCACGCAGCGTGCCGACGTCACGGGTGTCGTTGACGCGGGCGCCGTCGACGTTGAGCGCCGCGAAGTTGTAGATCTCCGGCGCGCCCCAGCTGGTGGAAATGGCGTCGGCGCGGTTGTCCACGACCGCCTGTGCCAGCGCATTGACGAAGCTGGCGTTGGTGTTCGGCGCGTCGTACACGAGGATGTCGGCGAACGGCGCCAGGCCGCCGGCCTGCTCGACGTCCAGCGCGGTCTCGCCGCTGCCGCCGTTCATGCCGCCACCGCCATCGACGTGGATCTGCTCGATGCGGTGCGGCTTGGTGGCCAGGCCGATCGCTCCCCAGTAGGTCTCGGCATCGGCCGGGTCGAAGTCGGCCAGCGTAACGATGGCGACGGTAGAGCCCTTGCCGGTGATGCCGCGCCGGTACAGCGGGTTGATGTTGTAGAAGTTCGCCACGTCGCCGACCGTGTATTCGCCCGGTTGGCCAGAGGCGGTGGGGTTGCCGTCGGCGGTCTTGGCGCGGTTGGCGCCGATCGCATTGAGGCTGGCCAGCTTGGGAGCAGCCTGCGGCAGGTGCGGCGAGCTGAGACGGTGCGACAGGAAGCTGGATTCGTTGTCCAGACCGACGATCGCGTCCACCTGTCCGGCCAGCCCGGTCGGCATCACTACGTCGCCGGTCGGGCGATGCAGCAGGCGGCCGTTGGCGCGCAGGCGGTAGCTGTGGATCGGTGTGCCGAAGGTCGTGCTGAGCTGCGCCAAGGTGCCGCTGACCTGCAGCGTGACGTGATTGGCCATCACTTCGCTGCGCAGCCCCTGCGAGGCCAGGTAGCGCTGCACCTGAGCGATCTCCGCGTCGGAAGCGCCATAGCGCCGTGCGAACTCCGCAGTGCTCAGGAAGCGCTGGAAGTTCGGGCTGCCGGGGGTGACGGTCTGCTGGATATAGCTTTGCAGTCCGTGCTCGTTGCGCAGGTGGAGCATGAGCGTGACGTTGACGGTCTGCGATGAGTCTGTGGCACTCGTGGTGGCTGTCTGCGGCGCACCCGCGGCGCTGGCGACGGATGCGCCGGCAAAAAGCAGCGTGAAGGCAGCGGCGAGGGTGGTGCGGTGAAGCGTGGATCGCATGAGTCTCTCCTAGGACATGGCCGGGCTCGAGCCCTGACAGGTCGCGCAGAGCACGACCTGTCGCGCTCCGGCCCGACGGGCGAGCGCGTCATCACGTGGCGATGACGTCGGATTTCCCTGTGCGCCGTCGCGTCCCCCGCTGGCCACGACGTCGTCCCCCGAGCATGCATGCGATAGCGGCCCGCGTGAAGCGCTGGCCGCTCGGAACTATTCCTATGGGGTGATCGCTACAAGAAGAGTTGTCCGCGCACGGTGAGTGCGCAGGCGCCGCCGATGGTGACGGCGCCGGTGCTGACATCGCGTGCCACGTCGACCAGACCATCGCGCCCGACCTCGCGGCCCTGGCTGGCCCGGTAATGCGTGCCGTAGACGGTGTCTTCGCGCTGTCCCAGCCAGGCCATGATCGCCGCGTTGGCGCTGCCGGTGACCGGGTCCTCCGGGATGCCATCGGCCGGACAGAAGGCCCGCACCGCCATCGCGGCGGTGCCGTCGGTCTCGCGGCCGAACACGCTCACCCCGACCGCCGCGTTGTGCCCGCACAGCGCCGCCACGGCGGCCAGGTCCGGCTGCAGCGCGCGCACCGCGGCCGCGTCGCGCAGGTCGCACACCAGCCAGTGCGGGCCGTTGTCGACCAGTCGCACGTCGTCGGGCCCGAGCGGGGCGGGCAGCGCGACGGCTAACTGCCGGCGCAGGGACTCGTCGATCGCGTGGATCTGCGCCGGCGGCGCCTGCACGTGGATCCGGCGCGCGGCGCCGACACCTTCCACCCGCACCGGCAGCAGGCCGGCGGCGCATTCCTGCACCAGCGCCGTCTTGCCGGCGTCGACCAGCCCCGTCTCGATCGCCGCATAGGCGCTGCCCACGCTGGGATGGCCGGCGAACGGCAGCTCCTGGCGCGGAGTGAAGATGCGCACGCGGTAGTCCGCTTCCGGCGAAGTCGGCGGCAGCAGGAAGGTGGTTTCCGACAGGTTGGTCCAGCGGGCGAAGGCCTGCATCGCCGCGTCGTCGATGCCTTGCGCATCGATCACCACAGCGAGCGGATTGCCGAGCATGGGCTGGTCGGCGAAGACATCCAGTTGCATGAAACGGCGGGTAAGCATCGGGCGGACTCGGGGGCGTGCGGTGGGCATTGCACGATGCCAGCGACCTGCCGCCCGGGCAACGATCATGATGGCGTGCGGGATGGTGGCGTTCGCGGGCAGACGCGACGGGGCCTTTGCTGCTACGGTGCGCCGCGCCCGGCTGCCAGGCGATGCGGCCGGTGCCGACACCCCATCTCACAAGGAAGCAGCATGAGCAGGAAGCTACTGGCGGCGAGCCTCGTCGCCCTCGGTCTGTCGACGGCGGTTCACGCGCAGGGTCAGCGGTATTTCGTCAGCGGTGCGGTAGGCGCCGCTGGCGGCCGGCTGGATGGACCGTACAACGAGGTCTACCGCGATGGCGGCAACGATCCCACCGGGGCGGTGCGTGTGGGCGCGATGTGGCAGGACCAGCTCGGCTGGGGCATCGAAGCGGGCTACGTGGACCTCGGCACGGCGTCGGAAAAGTACGTCGTCTATCCGGCGAACGTGACTACCGAGGTGCATACCCGCGGCATGCTGGTGGGCGGCAACGTCAGCTACCGCTTCGACGCGCCGTGGTACCTGTCGGCGCGCGGCGGCTGGCTGCATGCATGGACGGATCTCCGGACCCGCGCCGACGGCCCTTACGTCGCAGGCGATCCCTCGATCAACGCCAGCGGCAACGGCTGGTACCTCGGCGTCGGCGGTGGCTACGACATCAACGAGCAGCTCAGCATCGGCCTGCACGAGGACCTCTACCGGATCAAGGCCTCGGGCGGCGGCGCGCGCTTCAGCGGATACCGGGAAACGGTGACGCTGCAGGTCGAATACCGCTACTGAGCCTCGCCCCGGGCGACCCAGTCACCCGGGGGCAAGCCGGCCGATCACTTGGAACATCCGGCGCCGCCTCGATTTATTCCCGGAACCGGGAACTGTCCAACAGACCCGCGGCGGCGAGCCGGCTACCTTGTAGCTGCGTCATGACTGCGTTCATGCGCGGATCGTGATCCAGCTCACAGGGGTGTTCGATGTTCCGGAAACTGGCGGTGGCGTTCCTCGCCGCTACGACCCTCGCGTCCGCGGCGCACGCGGCAGAACCACGGTACTTCGTCGATATCGGCGCGGGCAGCGCGCGGGCGCAGCTCGGCCAGCCGGCCGGCACCGGTTACCGGCGCAACGGCAGCGACGTGGCCAGCGCGCTGCGCGTGGGGGTGCAATGGCGCGGCCCGGTCAGCTGGGGCCTGGAAACCGGTCTGATCTACCTGGGCAAGTTCTCCGACAGCTACAACCTGCCGGGCGCGACCGTGCAGGACCAGGTGCAGGTATCGGCGGGGCTGCTGGGCGCGACGGCGACCTGGCGCGCCGACGCGCCGTGGTACCTCACCGCGCATGCCGGCCTGCTGCATGGCTGGCTGGACGTCAGCTCCCAGGTCAGGCCGCCGATCTACGTGGTCAGCAGCAGCGGCGTGACGGCGGGCAACGGCTGGTATGCGGGCGTGGGTGGCGGCTACGACCTCAGCGATCGGTTCAGCGTCGGCGTCCACTACGACTTCCATCACCTGAACACCTCGCGCAACGGCGTCCGCATGGATGGCCATGTCGGCACCCTGATGCTGCAGCTCGAATACCGCTACTGAGTGGCATCGGCGGGCGCGTCCGGGTGGCGCGCGGTTTGGCCGGGCTCCGGTCGCTGGGGCAAAATAACGGGCTGGCACCGTCGAGATCCCCCCGGCGGGCCCTTTTCCCCCGCGAGCTGCCCATGACCGCCATCAAGCAGGAAGACCTGATCCAGTCCGTCGCCGACGCACTGCAGTACATCAGCTACTACCACCCGGTCGACTACATCACCAACCTCGCCGCCGCCTACGAGCGCGAGGAGTCGCCCGCGGCGAAGGACGCGATGGCGCAGATACTGATCAACTCGCGCATGGCCGCCGAAGGCCACCGGCCGCTGTGCCAGGACACCGGCATCGTCACGGTCTTCCTCAAGGTCGGCATGGACGTGCGCTGGGAGGGCTTCACCGGCTCGCTGGAGGACGCCGTCAACGAAGGCGTGCGTCGTGCCTACAACGACCCGGACAACAAGCTGCGCGCCAGTGTGCTGGCCGACCCGGCCGGCAAGCGCAGCAACACGAAGGACAACACCCCGGCGGTGATCAACGTCTCGATCGTGCCGGGCGACAAGCTCGACGTGATCGTCGCGGCCAAGGGCGGTGGCTCGGAGGCGAAGAGCAAGTTCGTCATGCTCAACCCGTCCGACTCCATCGTCGACTGGGTGCTCAAGACGGTGCCGACCATGGGCGCCGGCTGGTGCCCGCCGGGCATGCTCGGCATCGGCATCGGCGGTACCGCCGAGAAGGCAATGCTGCTGGCGAAGGAATCGCTGATGGAGCACATCGACATCCAGGAGCTGATCGCGCGTGGGCCGAGCAACCGCATCGAGGAGCTGCGCATCGAGCTGTACGAGAAGGTCAACGCGCTGGGCATCGGCGCGCAGGGCCTGGGTGGCCTGACCACCGTGCTCGACGTGAAAATCAAGGACTACCCGACCCACGCGGCGAACCTGCCGGTGGCGATGATCCCGAACTGCGCGGCCACCCGCCATGCGCACTTCACCCTGGACGGTTCCGGCCCGGTGGCGCTTGCGGCCCCCTCGCTGGAGGACTGGCCCAAGCTCACCTACAACCCGACCAACGCGCGCCGGGTCGACCTGGACACCATCACTCCCGAGGAAGTCGCCAGCTTCAAGCCGGGTGAGGTGCTGCTGCTCAACGGCAAGCTGCTGACCGGCCGCGATGCCGCGCACAAGCGCATCGTCGACATGCTCAACAAGGGCGAGAAGCTGCCGGTCGATTTCAAGGGGCGCTTCATCTACTACGTCGGCCCGGTCGATCCGGTGCGCGACGAGGTGGTCGGCCCGGCCGGCCCCACCACTGCCACCCGCATGGACAAGTTCACCGAGCAGGTGCTGGCACAGACGGGCCTGCTCGGCATGGTCGGCAAGGCCGAGCGCGGGCCGGCGGCGATCGAGGCGATCAGGAAGCACAAATCCGTCTACCTGATGGCCGTCGGCGGAGCCGCCTACCTGGTCTCCAAGGCGATCAAGGCCTCCAAGGTGCTGGCGTTCGAGGACCTCGGCATGGAGGCGATCTACGAGTTCGAGGTCAAGGACATGCCGGTGACGGTGGCGGTCGATTCGGCTGGCACGTCGGTGCACAAGACCGGGCCGCGGGAGTGGCAGGCGCGGATCGGGAAGATTCCGGTCGTGGTCGAGTAACCGGGGGGCGCCCGCCTCGACTTCCTCTTCTCGGCGGAGCGCGATGTGCAGGCTCTGCCGCAACCTCCACTACCGTCATTCCCGCGAAAGCGGGAATCCAGTGTCTTTGGTCTTTCCGCGTTTCCGTGGTCCTTACAGCCAAGAGCGGTTTCGTCCTCCTTCGGAGGCCGAGTCACTTTTCTCTGTTTGGCCAGAGAAAAGTAACCAAAAAAGAGGCCACCCCGCTTCCGCGCCTCCCGGGCCGTTGGCCCGGGAGGTACGCGTCCGGGCTGCGGGGTTTGTCGACAGGGCATCCTGCCCTGACGCCAAACTGGCCGGCATCCATGCCGGCCACCCTTCGGGCTGATCCTCC
>NCKB01000012.1 GCA_002279065.1 Lysobacterales bacterium 15-68-25 | reverse complement strand
GTGCTGACCGCCGGCACGCTCACCGGCAGCTCGGCCGGCGACACCACGCTCGGCCAGGCGAACCACGTCGCTACGCTGGGTGCGTTCAGTGCCGCGAACTTCACACTCACCAACGCCCAGGCGCTCACGATCGGCAGCAACCTGGTCGTCGGCGGTGGTACCGGGGCGATCTCGCTGACGACCACCAGTGGCGGTCTCACCATCCAGCACGACCTCAATGGCGGCTCCATCGCGTTGCAGTCGGCAGGCAACCTGTCGCTTGCGGGCAACCTGGTCGGCAGCTCCGTGGAGCTGGCCTCGGGCGGCGACATCGCGCAGAGCGCCGGCGTCATCCAGGCGGGAGCGCTCACCGGGCAGGCTGCCGGTAGCGCGACGCTGGCGCGGGCCAACAAGGTCGGCACCCTCGGCAACTTCACGGCGGCAAATGGACTGAGCTTCGCCAATGCCCAGGCGCTTGCCGTCGGTGGCACGGTCAACGGCGGCAGTTCGACCAGTCTCTCCACCACCTCCGGCAAGCTGACCATCGGTGGCAGCATCGGCGGCGCCTCCATCGCCTTGGCCGGGCAGGGTGGGCTGGACATCAATGCCGCCGTGAACGCCGGTACGGGCGACATCTCGCTTGGTTCGTCCGGTGGCGCGATCACCGAGGGCAGTTCGGGTGTGCTGACGGCCGGCAGCCTGTCCGGCACATCGGCCGGGAGCACCACGCTCGACGGTGCCAACCAGGTGGTGACCCTGGGCAACTTCACCACCGGCGGCGACTTCAGCTTCCGCGACGCCCGCACGCTCACCGTGAACAGCCCGCTGGACGCCAACGGCGGCAGCGGCAACCTGAGCCTGACGGCGGCCGGGAGCAGCTCCGACCTGATCGTGGCCACCAGTCTCACGGGCGGGACGGTCACGCTTGCCGCCGGACGCAATATCACGTCCTCGACGGGGATCACGGCGACCACGCTGACCGGCAGTGCCGGTGGCCAGGCGCAACTGGGCAGCACCAACCACGTCGGCACCCTCGGAGACTTCAGCGCAGGCAGCCTGCAGGTCGGCAACGCGGGTGCGCTGATCGTGGGTGGCCAGGTGGACACCGGCGGCGGCGCGCTGAACCTGTCGACCACGGCCGGCAACCTGCGGGTGACCGGCGGTGTCTCCGGTGGGGCGGTCGGGCTGACTTCCGCCTCGACCCTGGCCATCGACGGCACCGTATCGGCCACGACGCTCGCCCTGCAGGCGGCGGGAGCCATCACGCAGGCCGCCGGCGGGGTGATCACGGCCAGCAGCCTGAGCGGTACGTCGGGCGGCGGCACGACGCTGGACGGTGCCAACCACGTCGGATCGCTGGGCAGCTTCAGCGCGGACGGCTTCCGCTTCACCAACGCCGGAGCACTCAGCGTGCTCGGTCCGATCGACGGCGGCGGCTCGACGCGACTGGCCACCACCTCCGGCGATCTCACGATCAACGGCCGGGTCAGCGGCACCAGCACCACGCTGGTGTCGGCCGGTGCGATCAACGAGGGCAGCGCAGGTCGGATCGTCGCCGGCACGCTTGCGGGCCAGTCCAACGGTGCCACCACGCTCGGCAGCAGCAACAGCATCGATACGCTCGGCAGTTTCTCCGCCGGCAGCCTGAGCCTCACCAATGGCCAGGCGCTGAGCATCGGCGGGCCCGTCAGTGGTGGCACCAGGGCGTCGCTCACCACGACTTCCGGCGATCTCGCCGTGAACGGGCAGCTGAGCGCCACGGCGGTATGGCTGCAGTCGGCCGGTGCGATCACCGAAGGCAGCGGCGGCGTGATCACCGCCAGTACGCTCAGCGGCCAGTCCGGCGGACTCACCACGCTGGGCACGCGGTCGCAGGCCATCGGCAACCAGATCGACACGCTGGGCAACTTCTCCTCGACCGCCGGCTTCAGCCTCACCAACGGCAGGACGCTCACCCTGGCCTCGGTGGACAACAGTGCGTTCACCGTCGATGCCGGAAACGCTGAGCTGTACCTGGGCGTGACCCAGGGCGACCTGCTGGCGCAGGGCAAGACGCCGCTGTACGACGGCACCGGCACCTTCGCCTCGGCCGGCCACATGGGCTCGGGGTCGTCGCCGATCTACGTGATCGGTGACGGCGCGCAGCTGATCGCGCACGTGGGCAATCCGCCGGCGTATTTCTATGCGGTGGACCGCCAGGGCAACATCCTGCCGCTGACCGGCGAACTCAGCTTCAACGTGCCGACCTCGCTGTTCTTCGGCAAGGCGCAGAACGGCAACGGCCGGGGCGATGCCTACATCGACCCGAGCGTGATCTCGGCCAACTATCGTTCGTTCGGCATCGTGCCCTCGGGCATCCTGCTGCCGGCGGACCAGCAGGCCTGCGATCCGCAAGCGGAGGATTGCGGTGACCAGTAAGCGTGGCCTTTCCACCCGTTGCCTGCCGTTCGTCGTCGCCGGCCTGCTCGCCGTTGCGGCCGTGCCGTCGCATGCGCAACTGGCGCCCCGGCTGAGTGCGCGGGTATCGCTGGACGAACTGACGACGGCCACCGCGGCGCTACCCGTCGACCCGGCGCTGGCACCGCTGCGTACGCAGTTGCAGTCCATGGCCGACGGCCTGCGCCAGGCCGCGGGCAACGACGCAGACAAGCCGGTCGACCTGGTCGGTGATGCACTGCGCGGCCGTATCGTGCGTGCGCATGCGGCCGCGGCGCGGGTGCAGGCCTATGTGAAGGTGGCGGCCGGCTGTCAGGCGGGCGATCGCGCAGCGATGCAGGCGGCGCTGGCCGAGAGCGTGAAGCTGCTCGCCGCCGGGGGCGGGGCCAAGGTGGTGCCGACGATTGACGACGTGCAATCGATGCCGGCGCCGGGATCGCTGTTCGCGATCCGTGCCGGCGGCGGTCCGCTGGCGTTCGCCCTGACCGGCAGCGATCTGTTCGACAACCAGTGCCCGTCTCCACGGGTCAGTGCCACCGGTGCCGACGGCGCCGCGCTGGCCAACCAGCCGATGCTCACCGGCGCCTCGCCGGCGCGGCTGGAGCTGAAGTGGCCGGACATCGGCCAGGTACCCGCTGGCCCGGTGGTGCTGCACGTAGTCGCGCAGCGCAAGGTATTCCTGCTCGGCTGCCAGGCCTTGCCCGAGGCCACGGCCGTGGTGGAGGTGGTGCCGGCGACGCACTACCGCGTCGATTACACACTGGAGGCGATCTGTCCGGCGCCGGGTGAGGCCGAGCGCACCGTCGCACTGGGCAAGGGCACGCTGGAGCTGGCCGGTGCCGGGGCGAGTGCCTCGCAGAACGTGTCGACCACGGCGTGTGCCGAGCCCTCGGCCTATCGACTCAGCGCGTCGGTCAGCTCGTCAGGTGGTGCGCCATCGACGGCCGGCCCGTTCATCCAGCCGGCGCAGGCATCGATCACCGCCGGGTTGCCCGGCGGGCTCACGTTGAGCTGGGATCCTTCCGTGCAGTCGGTGTTCGTGCGTGCCGGCGCGGACACCTGCAAGGGCGTGCGCTAACGTCCCGCCGCGAGGGTGGAACGGGGATCAGAAGTCGTTGGTGCCGGAGATCGTGCGCAGCTCGCTGAGGCCGCCCGGCGCCAGGTCCTGCAGCAGTTCGGGGAAGCTCAGCCCGACCAGCCGCTGGGCGCGACGCAGCAGGATCGGCAGCGGGCTGGCCGGTTCGTACCTGGCGTAGTACTCGCACAGCTCGTCCAGCCGGCGACGCACGTCTTCCGGGCTCTGGATGCGTCCGGCCGCCACCGCCACTCCACCCGCGACCGGCGCTCCGCCGGTTTCGTCCCCGGCCACACCCTCCTCGCCGGTAGCGGCGGCTTCGGGTGTCCGCAGCGCGACCTGCGCATCGAGGAATTTCTTCAGCTCGTAGGCATCGGAAAGCAGCGGCTTGAGGTCCGGACCCAGCGTGCCGATGCGGTCGGTGAACAGGGTGTCGATCGCCTTGCCGAGGTCGAGAATCCGCGCCGCCGCCTCCAGCGAGCCGGCGAGCTGGCTCTCGTCGCAGTCCAGGCAGCAGGCCTCGATGTCGGTCATCGAGGGCAGTCCCTCGCCGTTCTCATGGCCGGGCACCTTCAGCGTGCCCTGCGCCACGCGCAGGTCACGCAGCGAAAAGCGGCCGATCCGCGGCGAGGCGACGAACGGGGTGTTGCGCAGGTAGGCGAGCACGGCCAGCGGATCGCCCAGCGGCACCACGGCGTTGACGCGGGCGGTGGGATCGTTGTCGTCCTCGGCGTCGAGCTGCGGGTGCACCGCATCCCAGAAATGCTCGAGCAGCCCGTGCACCAGGCCCAGGCCGCGGGCGAGGCCGGCCAGACCCTCGGTGCGCAGCCAGGCCGTGGACAGGTAGGTCGCCACGCGCAGGTCGCGGGTGCGCTCGAACAGGCCGCTGGACAGTCCGATCACCTTGTCCCATTCCGGCTCCTCGGCGGCCTTTACCGAATCGCCCATGGCGCGTTCGGCGCGTGGTGCGGCGGCGCGCTCCAGCGCCATGAAATCGGCGTCGTATTCCAGGTCGGGGCCGCAGGGGGCATCCTCGCCCAGCGGCGAGAGGTAGGTCGTCAGCAGGTCGTCGGACATGGGCGGGCTCGTCGAGGGTGGGCCATGGCATTGCCCGGCCGGTCGGGCCGGACGTCTCCCTCTAGTAGTGCGCAAAAGCGCGGCCGATCCGGTCAGGAGGCCCAGTCCTGCGGCAGCCGGTGCTCGTCCGGGGCCGGGCCGGGCAGCGGGTGGCGGCTGCGCTCGACCACGTGGGCCAGGGTGTTCACGTTGTCCACCAGGCGGTCGGACAGCCGCGCCAGCAGTTCGGCCGTCGCCGCATCGTCGCTCAGTTCCAGCAGGGCGGCGAGGCTGCGTTGCAGGTCGCGCAGCGGCGGCAGCGCCTTGACCGGACGCTGCTCGCGCAGGCCCACGGCGACGGCGTGCAGGGCGTCGGCGACGTGGCCGACGAAGCCGGATACCTCGACCTGCTCTGGCAGGTCGCCGTGGTTGTCGATCAGCGCTTCCAGCGACATCGCGGTGCGGGCCAGCCGGTTGCCGTTGGCGAACAGCGATTCGGCCAGCTCCAGCAGCGCGGCCGGCGTGCCCGGCTCGCCACGCATGCGCTCGATCGAGGCCTGCGCATTGGTACGGGCCATGCGCGCGGCCGTGCGCGCCTCGCGATGGGCGTCGCGTTGTTCGGGACGGGCCAGCGCGCGCAGGTAGTTGGCATAGGCGCCCAGCATCTCGGCCAGCGCGGCGCGGGCGCGGCTGCGCTCCCAGGTCGGCCAGAGCACGTAGGCCAGCAGGGCCATCGCGCTACCCAGCGCGGTGTTGATCACGCGGTCGATCACCGCATCGGCCGGGCTGACGCCTTCGAACGAGAGCAGGATCACCACCGTGCCGGTCAGCGCCGCCACCGCCGCGCCGTAGTGGGCCGTGGCGAGGTAGCGGAAGCCCATGCACAGCACCGCCATCAGCACCAGGTGCGCCCACGGTTCGTCCGGTGCCAGCCAGAGCAGCGCGGTGGTCAGCAGCAGGCCGAGCACGGTGCCGACCACGCGCAGCAGGCCGAAGTTGAAGGTGGCGGCGAAATCCGGGCGCAGCACGATGGCTGCGGTCATCGGCACCCAGTAGCCGTGCGGCAGGTGCAGATGCCGGGCGACCGCCCAGGCCACGCCGAGGCAGGCGGCACTGCGCACCGCATGGCGGAAGGCGACCGAGCGCGGGTTGAGGTTGGCGCGCAGCGTGGCCAGCGGCGAGTGCCCGCGCAGCGCGGCCGGCAGCGGCGTCTCCGCGGCGGCGGCGCGCAACTCGCCGCGACTGCCCGCCCAGTGGGCGTTGCGCACGGCCGCCCCGAGCTGGCCGGCGAGCGCATGGATGTGCACGGCAAGGCCGCCGCTGGCGCGCTGGTCGGCGAGCAGGGTGCGCTCGCTGGCGCGCAGCCCCTTGAACGCCTGCTCGGCGCGCTCCGGAGTGTCACCGGTCTCCAGCGCCTCGGCGACGGCCGCCAGCACCTGGGCGGCGTCTTCGCGGAAGATCGCATGCAGGGCGGGGCTGGCACGCAGCTCGGCCATCGCGGTGAGCTCCAGGCGGATCCGTTCGGCCAGCTCCAGCAGCACCCCGAACGCCTCCATCGCCCGGCCACGGGCGTGGTGGCGACCGAGCAGGGTGGTCTGCAGCGTGGTCATCGCCTCGGTGAGCGCCGGGACGTCGGCGTCGTCGTGTGCCTGCTGCCGTGCCAGCTGCGCCAGCCCGCGGTAGACCTCGGCCAGCGCCAGGCGCTCGGGGCGGTAGCGCTGCAATGGCCAGGCGGCGATCGAGAACAGCCCGAGCAGCAGGCCGCCGGCGAAGATCAGCGCCGCGGCGCCCAGCGCCTGCGAAGCCTGCGCGGCGGGCGTGGCGGCGGTGACCACCAGCAGGATGATGCTGGTCATGCCGACGCGGGCGATGTCCACGCCGAACACCACCAGCAGGCCGCCAAAGAAGCCCGTGCCGACGATGGCGGCGAGCATCGGCCAGAACTGGCCGCCGATCAGCATGCCCAGCAGGGAGGCGAACGCGGCGGCCAGGGCGGCCATCAGCAGGCGCCACATGCGCTGCCGGTACGGCCCCGGCTGATCGGAGAACATCGTGTTGAGCGCGCCGGCGCCAACGCCCAGGCCGATCTCGGTGTGGCCGGTGGCCATGCCCGCGGCCAGTGGGAGGATCACCGCGGCGGTATTGCGCAGCACCACCCGCAGCGGCACGTCCGGACGCCGGGTGCGGGTCAGGCTGTCGACGAGCGAGGCTCGGAGCGAGTAGCTGCGGGCGGTCATGCCGCTTCCGGGTCCGTCGGGAAGATCGGTTCCGATTCTGCACCAGCCCCGGTCAAGGCGGTGCGATCACGGCGGTTGGCGCCGCGATCGCGTCAGCCAGCGCTCAGGCGCGGCCGCCGAACTCGCCAGTGGTGGTGTTGACCCACACCTTCTCGTCGTTGGTGATGTACTCGGGTACCTGGATCTCGATGCCGGTGTTGAGGCGTGCCGGCTTGGTGCGCTTGGTGGCGCTGGCACCCTTCAGTTCCGGCGCGGTGTCGACCACGGTAAGCATCACGCTGGTCGGCACCTGCAGGCCGACCGGCGCATCGTCGATCAGCTGCACGTAGTAACCCTCCAGCTCCTCGACGATGTAGCCGGCGTTGTCGCCGACCAGTTCGGGGCTGAGCAGGTACTGGGTGTAGTCCTCGGTGTCCATGAACACGAAGGCGTCGCCGTCCTTGTAGGAGAAAGTGGCGGCGCGGCGCACCAGGTCCATCTCCTTCAGGTCGTCGTCGGCGCGCAGGCTCAGGTCGAACTTGCGCCCGCCCGGGATCGAATACATGGTGAAGCGGAACGTGACGTTGCCGCCACGCGCGGTCGGCGAGCTGCGCTCGATGTCGCGCACCTGGTAGACGGTGCCGTCGTGCTCGACCACGTTGCCTTTCTTGACGTCGGAAGCTTTCATGAGTGTGTGTGTGCCGGCAAGTTTCGGTTTCTTCGGACGTCATTCCGGCGAAAGGCGGAAGCGCTTATCAACAGCCGAAGGGCTGGTCGTCCAGCGCCTTGATGTTGCGCGAAGTCGCTGGATTCCAGCGTCCGCTGGAATGACGGGTATGAGGCTTGAGAAGTGGGTTATTTCGGCTGCAGCCGCACCGCGCCGTCCAGGCGGATGGTCTCGCCGTTGATGTAGCGGTTGGTGAGGATGAAGGCGACCGTGGCGGCGAACTCCTCCGGCCGGCCCAGGCGCGACGGGAACGGGATCGAGGCGGACAGCGACTCCTGCACCGCCGGCGGCATGCCGTCGACCATCGGGGTCCAGAAGATGCCCGGGGCGATGGTCGCCACGCGGATGCCGAAGCGGGCCAGTTCGCGCGCCATCGGCAGGGTCATGCCGACCACGCCGCCCTTGGAGGCCGAGTACGCGGCCTGGCCGATCTGGCCCTCGTAGGCAGCCACGCTGGCGGTGTTGATGATCACGCCGCGTTCGCCGTCTTCGCCCGCTTCGTTGCCCTGCATCAGCGCGGCGGCGGCCTTGGCCACGTTGAAGCTGCCGACCAGGTTCACCATCACCGTGGTCTGGAACTGCGACAGCGCCATCGGGCCTTCCTTGCCCAGCACGCGGCCGGCGCCAAGGATGCCGGCGCAGTTCATCACCATGTTCAGCCCACCCATCGCCTCGCGCGCGGCGGCCACGTTGGCGGCCACGCCGTCTTCGCTGGTGACGTCGGTGCGGTAGAAGCGGGCGCCGTTGCCCAGCGCCTGCGCGGCCTGCTGGCCCTTTTCCTCGTTGACGTCGAACAGCGCCACCTTGGCGCCGTGCGCGACGAGGTGCTGGGCGACGGCGTGGCCGAGTCCGGAGGCGCCGCCGGTGATGACGGCCTTGACCTGATCGAGCTGCATGGAGATGTCCCGAAGCGTTGGAAAACCGCGATTTTACCGGAGCGGCCGGGGCACCAGCCATGGGCGCTGTTGCTGCGTTACATGCGGACGTGACGGCCGCTGACCGCGTCAGCCCGTGCGGGCCAGCAGTGTCTGCCAGGCTGGCAGTTCGCGCAGCTCCCGGAACCGCAGCACCGGGACGGGCGGGTTGGCCGGCTCGGCGAGCGTCTTTTGCCACACGCCCACGTCCCACCACCGGCCGAGCTTGTAGCCGGCCTGCCGCCACACCCCGGCGGGCGCGAAGCCCATCGCCTCGTGCGCAGCGACGCTGGTGACGCCGGGCAGGGTGATGACGCCTACGGCCTGGAAGATGCCCTGCAGGCGCAGTGCATCGAGCAGGGTGCCGTAGAGCCGGCGGGCGATGCCGCGTCGCTGTGCGTCGGCACGGACATAGATCGAGGTCTCGGCGATCCAGTCGTAGGCGGCGCGTTCGCGAAAGCGGCTGGCATAGGCGTAGGCGAGTACTTCGCCGGCCTCTTCCCAGACCAGCCAGGGGTAATGCTCCAGCCGGCCGAGCACCCGTTCTCGCATGACTTCGACACCAGGGAGCACGGTCTCGAAGGTAGCCACCCCCTCGAGCACGTGCGGCGCGTAGATGGCATGGAAGGCGGCGGCGTCTTCGACGGTGGCGATGCGGATCATGCCAGTGCCTTCTCCATGCAGACGCTGCGCGGGTTGGCGCGATGGTCGCCGAACGGCGGGCAGCGGCGGTAGCCGGCGCGCTCGTAGAGCTCCAGCGCCTCGGCCTGTGCGGTGCCGGCCTCCAGGCGCACCAGTCGGCCGCCGAGCCGCCGGATGTACTGCTCGATCGCCTCCAGCAACTGCTTGCCCAGTCCGAGGCCGCGGCAGGCTGGCAGCACGTACATGCGCTTGACCTCCATGTACTCGCCTTCGTCGATGCAGGCGCCGCAGGCCACCGGCTCGCCATCCACCCGCGCGGTCAGCAGGCTCACGCCGGGGCGCTGCAGCGCGGCCAGCGACACCGGCTCGATGTTGCCGGTGGGATGCAGTTCGGCGAGGTAGCCGTCGGTCGGTTCGATCAGCGGACGCAGCTCGGGCAGGCTCGGGTCGTCGATGCGGAATTCGAGACGGGGAGGCAGGTGGTCGTCGCTCACTTGGCGTATTTCCAGTTGCGGTGCTTGCCCTCGGCCAGCCATTCCAGCGTGGTGGCCAGGCGCTTGCTGCGGGTGGCTTCGGTTTTCGCTTCGGTGATCCAGTCCGTGTACTCGCGTTGCGCGCTGGGGCTGAAGGCATCGAAATGCTTTTTCGCGGCGGCGTGCTTCTTCAGGACAAGCGCGGCGGCCAGGTCGTCCGGCATCGTAGGCGGCGTCTTGGCTCTGGGCATTTTCGCGCGCGGCGTGACGGCGCCGTCGTCGATGCGTCGCATGGCCGCCTTCACCGCAGCGACCAGCTCGCGCTTCGGCGGCAGCTCGCCGACCGAGGTCAGCTTGCCGTACTGGCCCATGCCACCAGTGTCCCCGGCGTTGCCTTCCGCTCGTGCACGCCAGAAGCCGAAGCTGCAGTGCTGCTTGAAAGCCGCCATCATGCACAGCGGCCGTCCGCGGTATTCGAAGAACGGCATGCGCCACTTCAGCGTCTCGGTTGTCTCGGGGCAGGCGTCGTGCACCATCGTCCGCAGGTGTTCGAGCACCGGTCGCGCGAACGGCGCGGCGCCGGCGATGTAGTCGTCCACGCGGGGATCGGTGCCCATGCCGTGCCTCCGCCTACAGCTCCCGCAGGAAGAAGCGGTCGCAGCTGAAATGCCCGGTTCCGCCCAGCGGCGCGCACAGCGGCTTGAAGCCACTGCGCAGGTACAGCGCCTGCGCTTCGTCCATGCCGGTGAGCGTTTCCAGGTAGCAGCGGGCGAAGCCGTGCCCGCGGGCGGCGTCCAGGCAGCGCTGCATCATCGCGGTGCCCGCGCCGATGCCGCGCGCCTCGGGCAGGAAGTACATCTTGCGCAGCTCGCAGACGTCTGCCTCGCCGCCTTCCAGCGGCGCGATGCCGGCGCCGCCGATCACGCGGCCGTCGCGCTCCACCACGAAGTAGCTGCTGCGCGGTTGCGCGTAGGCCTGGCACATCGTGTCCACTTCGGGATCATGGATCGCGAAGCCGGGGCCGTCGGCACCGAACTCGGGCATGACGGTACGGATGATGGCGGCCACCGCCGCGTTGTCTTCGGGAGTGATGGGGCGGATCTGGAAACCAGGGGGCATGGTGCGCGTCGGACGGGCCAGGGGGGGAAGATCGACAGTCTGCAGTAACCGCGACGGCGAGGAAAAGTCGCCTTTCGTCACAGGAGCGGCCGGCGCAGCCAGCGGTCGCCGGCAGGTATGGCCTCCGTGCACGCTTGTGGCCGTGCGCCAGGCGGGCGCAGAGTCCGGCAGGTCCGCCCAGGAGTCCACGCATGAACCCGCACGTTTCCACGATCGGCCTGCCCATCCGCTGCGGCATCGTCTCCGTCCTGGTGCTGTGCGGAGCGGGGGCGGCCACGCGGCTGCTGCTGGTGCGCCGTTCCGGAGCCTATCTCGACGGCGTCTGGAGCTACATCGCCGGTCACGTGCATGAGGGTGAGACGGGCTGGCAGGCGGCGCGACGCGAGTTGTTCGAGGAAACCGGACTGGTGCCGGAGGCGTTCTACGCCACCAGCTTCTGCGAGCAGTTCTACCGGGCGCAGCCGGAAGGCATCGAGATCGTGCCGGCCTTCGTGGCCCGCGTCGGCGAACGTGCCGAGGTACGGCTCAACCATGAGCACTCGGCGTGTCGCTGGGTGGATCTGGACGAGGCCGCCACGCTGCTGCCGTTCGGCAGCCAGCGTGACCTGCTGGCCCACGTGCGTCGCGAGTTCGTCGAGCGCACGCCGTCCGAGGCACTGCGCATCGAGCCGGGCTAAGCGCTCAGGGCTGGCGGTAGACCACGCCGTCCTTCATCACGAAGACCGGGTGGCGCAGCGCCTGGATGTCGCGGCTGGGGTCGCCGGAGAACGCCGCCAGGTCGGCGAACGCGCCCGGGGCGATCCGGCCGAACTGCCCGTCGGCGCGCAGGATGTGCGCGGCAACGTCGGTGGCGGCGTGCAGCGCCTGCACCGGCGTCATGCCGTCGGCCACCATCAGCGCCGGCTCGCGCCAGTTCTCGCCATGCGCGAACACGCCCACGTCACTGCCGTTGCCGATGGTCACGCCGACCTTCAGCGCGGTGCTGAAGGCGTGCTCGGCCTCCTTCATCGCGGGCGTCGGTTCGGACTTCCCGGGCACGTAGTGCTGGAAGTATTCCGAGGTGGCCTCCACTGCGGTGAGGGTGGGCTCGTAGGCGATGCCCTTCTGCTTCATCAGGCGGAACGTGGCCTCGCTCGTCCCGTAGCCGTGCTCGATGGTGTCCACGCCGGCTTCCACCGCGTTGCGCACGCCAGCCTCGCTGGCGGCGTGCGCGGCGACCGGGCGGCCGATCTGGTGGGCGGCGTCGACGATCGCCTTGATCTCGGCCGGCGACAGCGTGGGCATGGTTTCGCCGTGGTCGCCCACGCGGTAGTCGGCGTAGAGCTTGATCCAGTCCGCGCCGCGCGCGGCCTGTTCGCGCACCGCCGCGACGGCCGCGTCCACGCCGGTCACCGGCTGCGCACCTTGTGGCAGGTCCAGGTCGGGACGGAAGCCGCGCGGGCCGGGTCCGTAGCTGGCGGTGGCGACGATGGCGCGGGTGGCGACGAACATGCGCGGCCCCGGGATCAGGCCCTCGTCGATGGCGCGCTTGATCGACACGTCGGCGAAGCCGGCCCCCTCGGTGCCGAGGTCGCGCAGCACGGTGAAGCCGGCCAGCAGGGTGGCCTTCGCATGGGCCGCGGCTTCCAGCGTGCGGTAGTCCTGCGGCTCGGTGAGCACCTGGTCGTTCCACAGCGTCTCGTTGTACGGATGCAGGAACAGGTGCGAGTGCAGGTCGATCAGGCCGGGCGTGAGCGTGGTGCCGGGCAGGGCGATGCGCTCGGCATCGGCAGGTGCCTTGATCGTGGCGGCCGGGCCGACCGCGGCGACCTTGCCGTCGTGCACCAGCACGGCCCAGCCGGTATGCGAGGCGTCGCCGTCGGCGGTCCACACGCGGTCGGGCAGCAGCAGGGTGTCTTTCGCCGGCGTGCCGGCGGTGCTCGCCAGCGGTGCCGCGAGCAGCAGCGTGGCGCAGAGCGCCGACCAGATCCCGTGACCTACGCGCATAGGATGTTCCCCCTGGAGCCGTCGAAGACCCGTTGCCGTCGGCGCGCGTGCGCCACGGTATCGTGAGCTTCCGATTCTAGCGACGGGATCGCGCGCCGGTCAGGCGGTGCGCGCGCGGGTCACCCGGCTGGCGCTTTCCTTGTGCAACTGGGCGGAGAGCCATGCGCCGGTCGCGACCAGCAGTTCGAGGTCCACGCCGGTGTGCATGCCCATGCCGTGCAGCATGTAGACCACGTCCTCGCTGGCGACGTTGCCGGTGGCACCTTTCGCATACGGGCAACCGCCGGTGCCGGAGACGGCGCTGTCGACCACGCGCACGCCTTCCTCCAGGCAGGCCAGGATGTTGGCCAGCGCCTGGCCGTAGGTGTCGTGGAAATGCACCGCCAGCGCGTCCATCGGCACCTCGGCGGCGACCGCGCGCAGCATGGCGCGTGCCTTCGCCGGCGTGCCGACGCCGATGGTGTCGCCCAGCGAGACCTCGTAGCAGCCGGCCGCGTGCAGCCGCCGGGCCACGCGCACCACGTCGGCCACCGGCACCTCGCCCTGGTAGGGGCAGCCGAGCACGGTGGAGACGTAGCCGCGCACCTTGACGCCGTCGGCCTTGGCACGTTCCAGCACGGGGAGGAAGCGCTCGATCGACTCGTCGATCGAGGCGTTGATGTTCTTGCGGTTGAACGCCTCGCTGGCGGCGGAGAACACCGCCACCTCGGTGGCGCCGACCGCCCGCGCCCGCTCGTAGCCCTGCAGGTTCGGCACCAGCACCGGATAGCTCACGCCAGGCACCTTGCGGATGCCGGCGAACACCTCGGCCGCATCGGCCAGCTGCGGTACCCACTTCGGGCTGACGAAGCTGGTCGCCTCGATGGTCTGGAGGCCGGTGGAGGAGAGCCGGTCGATCAGCGCGATCTTCACCTCGGCCGGCAGCAGGGTCTTCTCGTTCTGCAGGCCGTCGCGGGCGCCGACTTCGACGATGCGGACGTGATCGGTGGCGGAAGCGGGTGCGTTCATGGGCGGCAAGGACAGGGAAGTCAAAGAGCGTCAGGGTACCGCGGCTGCCCCTCGCCGCGCTCGCGGGACGGACGTCCGCTGCGCTGTCCGCGGACAGCGCAGCGTGGTCGCCCGATCGGTCCGGAACCGCGTCACGGCCGCGGTCCGCGCGGGAGGGGGAGATTGGCACGCCGATTGCTCCTTGGGACACATCGCCTGGTCACCGACGTGTTGCGTCACCGGGCATCCATCCCCTTGCGCCTGCCGCTTGCCGGCGCATCCATCCGTCGCAGGAGAGCTTCGTTGAAACCGATCCGTACCGCTTTCGTTGCCATGCTCGTCGCCACGTGCTGCATCGGCACCGCCTTCGCTGCTTCGTCGGCAGCGCCGAGCCAGGCCGCGTCCACCGTGCCGGCCCCGGCCTGGACGATGTCCCGCGACCGCGTAGCCTCGATCCTCGACAGCAACCGGGCGATCCTCTCGCCGCAGGGCGTGGACGAGAAGGTGAAGCTGCACATCGACGGTATCGACCAGTGGCTGTCGATCCGCGGCAAGGACCGCCGCAACCCGGTGCTGCTGTTCCTGCACGGCGGTCCGGCCTCACCGGCGATGCCAGAGGCCTACACCTTCCAGACGCCGTGGGAGGACTATTTCACCGTGGTGCAGTGGGATCAGCGCGGCGCCGGCAAGACCTACGGCGCCAACCCGGAGCAGGCGATGGCGCCGGGCATGACCGTGAAGGGCATGACGGACGACGCGGCCGAGGTGGTGCAGTACCTGCGAAAGCGCTTCGGCAAGCGGAAGATCTTCCTGCTCGGCCACTCCTGGGGCTCGGTGCTCGGTGTCGAGCTGGCGCAGCGTCATCCTGACTGGTTCTACGCCTACATCTCGGTGGGGCAGGTGGTGAACGGCCGGCGCAACGAAGCGGAAGGCTATGCGTTCGCGTTGCGCGAAGCGATCGCGCATCACAACCAGGAGGCGGTGAAGGAGCTCAAGGCCATTGCGCCGTATCCCGGCAAGGCACTCACCATCGATCGTGTCGGCGTGCGCAGCAAGTGGGAGATGTACTACGGCGGCCTGGCATGGGGGCGCACCAACTACCAGTTCGATGTCGACGCCGAGGAGCTCTCACCCGATTACAGCAGGCAGGATCTCGATGCCATCGACAAGGGCAGCCTGTTCTCGCTGGATCACCTGCTGAAGCCGTTGCTGGATGTCGACTTCGACCACGTCACGCACTTCGGTTGCCCGGTGCTCGTGTTCGTCGGCGCGCACGACTACACCACGCCGCATCAGCTTGCCGAAGCCTGGTTCGAGCACATCCGGGCGCCGTCCAAGCGACTGGTCGTGTTTGCCGATTCGGCGCACATGATGATGCAGGAGCAGCCGGGACGGTTCCTGGTGCACCTGGTCGACGACGCGCTGCCGCTGGCGCGCGCGGCCGGCGATGCGGCACCAGCGGAAGTCGAACGGACCCGTTGATCCGGACGCGGCGGCATGACCGCCGCGTGGTCCCTCAGTCGGCGAAGCGCACCAGCACGGTGTCGGCTTCGACGAAGTCGCCCTGCGCGGCACCGATGCTCTCGATGGTGCCCGCGCGGGGCGCCTTCAGGGCGAGCTCCATCTTCATCGCCTCCATCACCACCAGCTCCTGGCCCTCGGCGACTTCGTCGCCCACGCTGGCCTTCACCAGCACGATGCGGCCCGGCATCGGCGCGACCAGCTTGTTGCCGCCGGCCGCGTCGCTGCTCTCCCAGGCGTAAGCGGTGGCGCGGGCGAGGTGGTGACGCTGGCCATCGGCGTCGTGCAGCAGCACGCGCGTGGCGTCGGCACGCACGGCCAGGCGCAGCGCATCGCCGTCGAAGCGGGCGCTGAGGATCTCGCCGTCGTGGCGGGCGCCACGCACTTCGCAGCGGTCGTCGCCGTGGCGCATGCGGTAGTGACCGGCGTGGCCGTAGGCCTCCACTTCGTAACGGTGGCCGTGGCGTTCCAGCGCGACCAGCCGACGACCCTCGTGGCCGATGCGCCAGGCATCGGCGAGGGCCCAGGGCGAATGCGGATCGCTGCTGCCGCGCGTGCCGGTCATCGCGGCGCATTCGTCGTGCAGCAGGGCGGCGGTGGCGGCGGCGAACAACACGTAGTCCGGCGGGGCGACGTCACCGACGAGGAATTCGTCCAGATGGCGGTCGAGGTAGCCGGTGTCGATGCGGCCTTCGACCACCGCCGGGTGGCGTGCCAGCCGCTCGAGGAAGGCGATGTTGGACTTCGGCCCGGCGATCTCGCATTGCGCCAGCGCCTCGCGCAGGCGCAGCAGGGCGCGCGGACGGTCGACGTCGAACACGATCAGCTTGGCGATCATCGGGTCGTAGAAGATGGTGACCGTGTCGCCCTCGATCACGCCGCCGTCCAGCCGCACGTGCGCCGACGGGGCGGGCAGGCGCAGGCGCTGCAGCCTGCCCGAGCCGGGCAGGAAGTTCTGATCGGGATCTTCGGCGTACAGGCGCACCTCGATGGCGTGGCCGTGCGCGCGGATCTGCTCCTGGGTGAGCGGCAGCGGCTCGCCCGCGGCCACGCGCAGCTGCCATTCGACCAGGTCCAGCCCCAGCGTCAGTTCGGTGACCGGATGCTCGACCTGCAGGCGGGTGTTCATCTCCATGAAGAAGAACTCGCCATCCGGCGCGACGATGAACTCCACCGTGCCGGCGCCGACGTAGTCCACGGCCTTGGCGGCGGCCACCGCGGCCTCGCCCATCGCCGCGCGGCGCTCGGGCGTCAGGAACGGCGAGGGTGTTTCCTCCAGCACCTTCTGGTAGCGACGCTGGGCCGAGCACTCGCGCTCGTTGAGGTGGATCACCTGGCCCTGGCTGTCGCCGAACACCTGGAACTCGATGTGCCGCGGATGCTCGACGTAGCGCTCGAGGATCACCCGCGCGTCGCCGAACGAGGACTGCGCCTCGCGCTGGGCCGAAGCCAGCGCGTCGGCGAACTGCGCCTCCTTGCGCACGATGCGCATGCCCTTGCCGCCGCCGCCGGCGGCGGCCTTGATCATCAGCGGGAAGCCGGTGGCACGGGCCTGTTCGGCGAGGAAGGCCGCATCCTGGTTGTCGCCGTGGTAGCCGGGTACCAGCGGTACGCCGTGGCTTTCCATCAGCGCCTTGGCCGCAGCCTTGGAGCCCATCGCGTCGATGCTCTCCGGGCGCGGGCCGATGAAGGCGATACCCGCCTCGGTGCAGGCGCGGGCGAACCCGGTGTTCTCGGACAGGAAGCCGTAGCCGGGGTGGATCGCCTGGGCGCCTGCCTTCTTCGCCACCGCGATGATCGCCTCGCCGCGCAGGTAGGAGTCGGCCGGGCGCGGACCGCCGATCGGCCACGCCTCGTCGGCCAGGCGCACGTGCTGGGCGTCGGCATCCGCCTCCGAATAGACCGCGATGGTCTGGATACCCAGCCGCCGGCAGGTGCGGATCACGCGGCAGGCGATCTCGCCGCGGTTGGCAATCAAAACGCGCTCGAACATGCGAAGTCCCTGGATGGCGTGCGCCGCATTGCAAAGCCCGAAACGGTAGCAGAAGGGCGGTTTCCAGCCGATGCGCAGCGCAGCAGAGGAAGCTGTGGCCAGGTTGTCGTGGGGAGCTCACCTCCTCCTCACCGGTATGACGGGCTGGGAGATTCTCGCGAAGCGGAGGGTGTGGAACGCGGTCAGCCAGCCACCCACGCCGGCGCGCGCTTGGCCAGGAACGCACCGAGCCCCTCCTGCCCCTCGGCCGACACCCGCAGCCGTGCGATCAGCGCCGCGTTCTCTTCGTCGACCCGCTCGGCGCCGGCTTCGTCCAGCCCGGCCATGCCGAGCGCAAGCGTCTTGGCCTCGGCCTGTGCCTGCGGGCCGGCCTTGGCGAGGAAGCCGAGCACGCGCTGCACGGCGTCGTCGAGCTGTTCGCGCGGCACCGCCTCATGCAGCAGGCCGATGCGCTGCGCGGCGGCCGCATCGAAGAACTCGCCGGTGAGGAACAGCCGGCGCGCCTGGCGCAGGCCGATCGCGGCGATCACGTAAGGTGAGATCACCGCCGGCACCAGGCCGAGCTTGACCTCGGTGAGGCCGAACTTCGCGCCTTCGACGCCGATTGCGATGTCGCAGCAGGCGACCAGGCCCACGCCGCCGCCGAAGGCCGCGCCGTTGACCCGGGCGATGGTCGGCTTGGGGCAGAACTGCAGGCGTCGCATCAGCCGCGCCAGTCGCGACGAATCGTCGCGGTTTTCCTGCTCGCTGGCCCGCGCCATGCCGCGCATCCAGTTCAGGTCCGCGCCGGCGGAAAAGCTCTCGCCCTCGCCGGTCAGTACGATCGCGCGCACGCCGTCGTCGCGGCCGGCATCGTCGATCGCTGCGGTCAGTTCGGCGATCAGCGCGTCGTCGAAGGCGTTGTGCACCTCCGGGCGGTTCAGCGCGATGCGGCGCACGCGGTCCTGGTCGGTGATCGAGAGGCGGCTCGTCATGGCGGAGTCCCTTGGCAAAGACCGGGGATGATAAACGCCCGCAAACCCGGCGACGGGCTTGAATGCGGGCAGAAAGGGAAAGATATACAATGCGAACCATTCCCATTTAGGTCCCAGCCTGTGCGCCTGTCCGATCTGCCCAAGGGTTCGTCCGCCGTGGTGGACCGCGTGGACGATGCCCACGCCGACGACGTCATCGCGCAACGCCTGCGCGATCTCGGGTTCGTGGCCGGCGAGCCGGTGCGTCTGGTGGCGCGGGGACCGATGGGCGCCGACCCGCTGCTGATCCAGATCGGCTCGACCCGCTTCGCCCTGCGGCGCAGCGAAGCCTCCCGCGTGACGGTGCGCATGCAGGAGGCGGCGTGAGCGCGGACTCCCTGCGTATCGCCCTGGTCGGCAACCCCAATTGCGGCAAGACCGCGCTGTTCAACCAGCTCACCGGCGGTCGCCAGAAGGTGGCCAACTACGCCGGCGTCACCGTGGAGCGCAAGGAAGGCCGCTTCACCGCGCCGTCCGGCCGCGTGCTGCACGTGCTTGACCTGCCGGGCACCTACAGCCTGGACGCGACCAGCCCCGACGAGCAGATCACCCACGACGTCTGCGCCGGTCGCTACCCCGGCGAGGCGGCGCCGGACCTGATCGTCTGCGTGGCCGACGCCACCAACCTGCGCCTGCATCTGCGCTTCGTGCTGGAGGTGAAGCGGCTGGGGCGGCCGATGGTGCTGGCGCTGAACATGATGGATGCGGCCCGTCGCCGCGGCGTGTCGGTGGATGTAGCCGAGCTGTCGCGCCGGCTCGGCATGCCGGTGGTGGAAACCGTCGCCGTGCGCCGCGATGGCGTGAAGGCGCTGGTGGCCCAGGTCGACGGCGCGATGCCCGAGGCCCCGCCGGTGCTGCCGGACGATCCGGCCAGCCGCGCCGACCTGCATGCCGAGGTGCGTGCGTTGATGACGGCCACGGTCAGCATGCCGCGCGCCACCGATGCGCTGGACGATGCGCTGGACCGCTGGGCGCTGCACCCGGTGTTCGGCCTGGCGATCCTGGCCGCGGTGATGTTCCTGGTGTTCCAGGCGGTGTATTCGGTCGGCAAGCCGATGACCGACGCCATCGCCGACAGCTTCGACTGGATGGGCGCGCACGTCGCTGCCTGGATGCCGGCCGGTCCGCTGCAGAGCCTGGTCACCGATGGCCTGTTCGGCGGCATCGGTACCGTGCTCGGCTTCCTGCCCGAGATCCTGGTGCTGTTCCTGTTCATCCTCACCCTGGAGGAGTCCGGCTATCTGCCGCGCGCGGCGTTCCTGCTCGACCGGCTGATGGTGTCGGTGGGACTCACCGGGCGCTCGTTCATCCCGCTGCTGTCGAGCTTCGCCTGCGCCATCCCCGGGATCATGGGCACGCGCTCGATCACCGACCCGCGCGACCGGCTGGCCACCATCCTGGTGGCGCCGCTGATGACCTGCTCGGCGCGCCTGCCGGTGTACGCGCTGCTGATCGGCGCCTTCATCCCCTCGCATCGGGTGCTCGGCGTGTTCAACCTGCAGGGCGTGGTGCTGTTCGCGCTCTACGCCATCGGCATCCTCGGCGCGATGCTGGTGGGCTGGGTGATGAAGCGCATCCGCGGCGACAAGAGCGAGCACGCGTTGCTGATGGAGCTGCCGTCCTATCGCCTGCCGAAACTGCGCGACGTGTCGATCGGCCTGTACGAGCGCGGCATGATCTTCCTCAAGCGGCTGACCGGCGTGATCCTCGCGCTGACAGTGATCATGTGGTTCATCTCCACCTTCCCGGGGCCGCCGCCGGGAGCCACCGAGCCGGCCATCGAGTACAGCTTCGCCGGTTACCTCGGGCGCGGCCTGCAGCACATCTTCGCGCCGATCGGCTTCAACTGGCAGATCAGCCTGTCGCTGATCCCCGCCTTCGCCGCGCGCGAGACCGCGGTGGCCGCGCTGGCGACGGTCTACGCCGTGGGCGGCGACGCCGGCACCGGGCTGGGGCACGCGCTGAGCGCGAATTTCCCGCTGGCCAGCGCGCTGTCGCTGCTGGTGTGGTTCGCCTTCGCGCCGCAGTGCATGTCCACGCTGGCGGTGATCCGTCGCGAAACCGCCTCCTGGCGCAACGTGGCGATCTCGTTCGGCTACATGTTCGCGCTGGCCTACGCGGCCTCGTTCATCACCTACCACGTCACGGTGTGGCTGTCGTGAGCACCGGCCTGCTCGCGCAGTACGTGGTGATCGGTGTCGTCCTGCTGGTCAGCGTGCTGGTGGTGCTGCGCAAGCTGGCGCCGAAGCCCACCGCGCGCTGGCTGGCTGCCGCCGCACTGCGGCTGGACCGTACTGATGCCCCGGCCTGGAAGCGCGCGCTGGCGCACCGTCTGCAGCCCAAGCAGACCACCGGCAACTGCAGCGATGGCTGCGATACCTGCGGCGCCTGCGGGCCGAAGCCGCCCGCTGCCGCGCACCCGCCTACTCCGGGCGAGCCGATCCCGCTGAATTTCCGCCCGCGCGGGAAGTAGCGCGACGCCCGACCCTCAGGCCAGGGTGCGCCGCCGCCTGGGCAGACGGCGCCAGGCGTCGATTCCCCATGCCAGCAGCGCGACGCCGGCCAGGCTGTTGCCCATGATCACCGGCACCTGCACCGCGTTCGCGATCAGGCTGGCGATGGGATAGATCAGGAAGATGCCCAGCCGCAGCCACGGCCGCAGCGAGGTCGATATCTGTCGTCCATGCAGCACGCGAGCCAGCGCCAGCCACAGCGCGGGCACGGTCAGCAGCCAGCCGGCCATCGGCGAATCGGTGGCGTCGACGACGATCAGCGCAGCGAGCGCCAGCAGCGGCACCAGCGCGAAGTGCAGCCAGCCGGCAACTCCGCCGAGCGCAACGAAGCGACGCTGCCAGAGGGTGAGTTGCGACCAGCCGATGAAGGCCAGCGCCACGGCGCTGATGGCCCCGGCAATCGCCACCATCACGCCGACCAGTGCCCAGCCGAACTTGCCCGTGTCCGCGATGGCCATGGCGCCGAAGCCCGTGCCGAGCAGTAGGCCGAGCAACAGGGCGCCGGCGATCCGCGCGCCGATGATGGCCGCGCCGGTGCGGGTGAACGGCCCGCCGTGGGCGGCCTGCAGCCAGAACGCCTGCTGGCGCGGATTCACTGGCGGCGGCAGCTCGATCGGCGGCTGCCCGGCCAGGCGCAGGATCAGGCTGTTCATCGTGCGAACGGTCTGCGGCAGCAGGCTGCGCCAGAGCGCGACCGGCCAGCGGAAGGGCTGCTGCAGCCAGTCGAGCGAACGGATGGTCTGTTTGCGCGCGCTTACCGACCGCGCGCCGAGCAGGCCGGCCAGCGCGCTGCGGCGCTCGGGGGCCAGGTGCCAGGCCAGGTGCATGCGCTGCCGGCGCTGAGCGACGGCCAGCGGGTCCGGCACCGCGCCGGCGTGGTCGAGGCGGAAGAACGCCAGCATCTCGTCGAAGCAGCCGTCGGGCATCGGCGGCGCGGCCTGGTAGACCACGGCCAGCCAGCGCTGGCCGACGCGCGTCTTCAGGCTAAGCGACCACAGCGCCTCGTGGCTCTCCAGCCACTGGCGCAGCCGGCCGGGTTCGTTGGCGTCGGCGCGGGCGACCGCTTCGTGCAGGAAGGCATCGGCGTCGAAGGTGATCGGGGGCGCTGCGGCCGCAGGTGGCCGCGCTGCTTGTTCGATGGGCCGAGCGGCAACCGAGGCCAGCGGTGGCAGCGGTCGCGGCGCAGCCTGCATCGGCGCGGCTGGCGTGGCCGGCGCGTTGGCGTGGCACCGCTGCAGTGCCGCCTGATACGCCTCGTGCAGGCGCTGGAAGCCTTCCGGGTTCTCGTCCGGGCGGTTCTGCTTGAGCTTGACCGCGTAGGCGCGCTTGATCGCACGCTCGTCCGCGGTCGGCTCGATGCCCAGCTCGCTGTACGGCCACATCAGTTCGATTCCAGCGTATCCAGCGCGCGGCCCAGCTCGAGCCGGTGCTCGCGGATCACCATCTCGTCCTGGGTTTCCAGCACGGAACGGAACTGCGCGATCCACGCCTGCACCTGGTCGCGCATGGCCAGGTGCTCCTCGTAGATGCGCTCGGCGCGGGCGAGCAGGGCGAGGTTCTCCTGCTTGCTGCGCGGATGGATCTTGATCTCGGCCAGCGCGGCGAGGCGGCTGCGGATCTGCTCGACGCTCAGCAGGCCGGGGTTCTGCTCCAGCACCAGCTCGTACTGCTTGCCGGTGGATGCCACCGTCGCCTCCACCTGCAGCACGCCGTTGACGTCGTAGGTGAAGCGCAGGTTCACGGCGTTCTCCTGCGGCGGGCGGGCCGGGTCGATCTCCACCTCCAGCTCGCCCAGCTTGATGTTGCGCTCCACCATCGGACTCTCGCCCTGGAACACGTCCAGCCGCAGCTTGGCCTGGCCGGGATTGACCGGGAAGAAGCTCTGCTCGCGGCTCACCGGCACCACGCTGTTGCGATGGATGATCGGCTCGAAGAAGCCGCCCTGCATCCGGCCCTGGCCATCGCGACGCGCCACCTGGGTGCCCAGCGAGTAGGGGCAGACGTCGGTCAGCACCATCTCGTCCAGCCGCTGGTCGCGCGACTTCAGGCCCGCGGCGACGCAGGCGCCCAGCGCGATCGCCTGGTCCGGATTGACGTGGCGCAGCGGCAGCCGGCCGAACATGCGGGTGACCAGCCGCGCCACCAGCGGCATGCGGCTGGCGCCGCCGACCAGCACGATCTCGTCGAGCTGCTCCGGCTGCAACCGCGCATCGCGCATGGCGCGTTCCAGCGGGGCGCGCATGCGCTGCATCAGCGGGTCGGCGAGCTGGGCGAAGCGTGCTTCGTCGATCGACCATTCGTGCGTATCGCCGCGTACGGTGAACTGCACCGGCGCCGACGCCTGGCCGGTGAGCGCGCGCTTGGCCGTCTCCAGCCGCTGGCGCAGCACGCCGCAGGTCGCCGCGTCGAGAGCGGAGCGCTGCAGGCCCAGGTCGGCCAGGCAGGCCTTTTCCAGCACGTCGAGGAAATCCTCGCCGCCGAGGAAGTTGTCGCCGGCGCTGGCATGCACCTCCACCACGCCTTCGAACATCTCCAGCACCGACACGTCGAAGGTGCCGCCGCCGAGGTCGAACACCAGGAAGCGTGAGCCGTCGCGGCGCTCCTGCAGGCCGTAGGCCAGTGCCGCCGCCGTGGGTTCGTTGATCAGCCGCTCGACCCTGATCCCGGCCAGCGTGCCGGCGGCCTGGGTGGCCTTGCGCTGCGCGTCGGAGAAATACGCCGGCACGCTGATCACCGCCTCGGTCACCGTCTCGCCGGTGGCCGCCTCGGCATCGGCGATCAGCGCGCGCAGCACCAGCGCGGAGAGTTCTTCGGGGCGGAACGCGCGGTCGCCCAGCCGGGTCTCGCGGTCGCTGCCCATCCAGCGCTTGAAGCTGGCCACGCTGGCGCCCGGGTGGCTCACCAGCCGGTCGCGCGCGGCCTGTCCGACCAGCGCATGGCCCTCGGCGTCCAGGCTCACCACGGACGGTGTAAGCAACTGGCCGAGTGCGTTGGGGAAGAGGGTGGGGCCGTCGTCGCCGTAGCGACCAATCAGCGAGTGCGTGGTGCCCAGATCAATGCCAACGATCATTCCGTGACGGTCCCCCTTGCGACCGTGTCCTGGTCGGGCGGCCGGGCCACCCGGTGATTGCATGCGGAACGCGCCGAGGCGCAGCGGTTCGATCGGTGCGTCGGGCTGGGCGGAAATCGCCGGGCCCGGCACCCGGTGGGTAAGGACCGGATCGAGGCCGCCATCGTCCCACAGTCATGCGTCGATGGTGTAGTGGAGGCCTTCCGCGTCCGGTGCTCCGATGATGCCCCCGTCACCTCCCGGGCATCCCGGTTGCAGGACTGCGGGCGGCCCCTCCGGTGCCTCCGAAAAGCCAGCGTTCCGGTGTTTCATACGGCGCGGTTTCTTTCCCCGACACGAGCAATGGAAGGCGCACCTTGGCCACGTCCTGGCTGAAACATCCCCTGACCCTCACCGGTCGCATGATCGAGCTGCACCCTCTGGAAGAGGACACCCTCGACGCGCTCTTCGAGGTCGCCCGCGACCGCGCCATGTGGCGGCTGACATCGGTGGACTATTCCGATCCCGCCATCTTCTATCCGAACTTCAAGGCCGCCCTGCACGACCGGGGCCTCGGCAAGGCTTACCCGTTCCTGGTGCGCCTGAGCGGTGGCGGTCCGGTGATCGGCACCACGCGGCTGCTCGACATCCACCCGCAGGACAGAAAGGTGGAAATCGGCGTCACCTGGATCGCCAGCGCCTACTGGAGCAGCGGTGTCAACATCGAGTGCAAACTCCTGCTGCTCGAGCATTGCTTCGAGGTGCTCGAGGTCAATCGGGTCCAGTTCCGGGCCAAGTCGGACAATGGGCGGTCGCGCCGCGCGCTGGAGAAGATCGGCGCGGTGTTCGAGGGCGTGATGCGCAAGGACAAGATCGAGCCCAGCGGACACCCGCGCGACACGGCCTTCTACAGCGTCCTGCGGGAGGAGTGGCCTGCCGTGAAGGCGGCGCTTGTCGCCCGCCTTGCCTCCCGGTAGTTGGGGCCGCGGCCAGGAGCGCCCGATCGGCCAAGGCGGTTTGTTGCGACAGATAATGAGAACAATTATCATGTGCGCAATTTCCTGCCGTGGAACCTGCACGTGAACCGCTTCGCCATCGTCGCCACCCTGCTGCTCGCGAGCTTTGCCGCGCGCGCCACCGACGTCCCCGAGTTCCATCTCGCGATCCAGGACCACGCCTTCCAGCCGGCCGAGCTGAAAGTGCCGGCGGGCGTGAAGTTCAAGCTGGTGGTGGAGAACCGCGACGCGGCGCCGGAGGAATTCGAAAGCACCGAGTTCAACCGCGAGAAGATCGTGCTGCCGAACGGCACGGCCAGCGTCTACGTCGGCCCGCTCAAGCCCGGCAGCTACAAGTTCTTCGGCGACTTCCACCCGGACACGGCCCAGGGCCGGCTGATCGCGGAGTGATGCCATGCCCGGCGTAGCACTGCTGGTCTTCCGCGAGGTGCTCGAAGCGGCACTGATCGTCTCCATCGTCTGCGCGGCCACCCGCGGGGTGCGCGGTCGCGGGTTCTACGTGGCCGGCGGCATCGCCCTGGGGCTGCTGGGCGCGATCCTGGTGGCGCTGGGGGCCGGGGCCATCGCCGACCTCGCCAGTGGCTCGGGCCAGGAGTTGTTCAACGCCGGCGTGCCGCTCGCCGCGGTGGTGATGATCGGCTGGCACGTGGTGTGGATGTCGCGCCATGCGCGCGAGCTGGCCCAGCACATGGGGGCGGTGGGGCAGGCGGTGAAGGCCGGCTCCAGTTCGCTCACCCTGTTGCTGGCGGTGATCGCGCTGGCGGTGCTGCGCGAAGGCTCCGAGGTGGTGCTGTTCCTCTATTCGATGGCGATGGGCGGCATCGGCGCCGCCGGCCTGGCGGGCGGCATCGCGCTCGGCGTGGGCGGCGGCGTGCTGCTGGGGTTCGCGCTGTACTTCGGCCTGCTGCGGATTCCGCTCAGGCACTTCTTCAGCGCCACCAACGCGATGCTGGTGCTGCTGGCGGCCGGGCTGGCGTCCGGTGCGGCGCGCTTCCTGCTGCAGGCCAATCGCCTGCCGGCGCTGGGCGAGCAGTTGTGGGACACCTCCTGGCTGCTTTCCAACGGCTCGCTGGCCGGCAAGACGCTGGGCGTGCTGGTGGGCTACGACGCCTCGCCGGCCGGTATCCAGCTCGTGTTCTACGCCATCACCCTGCTGGTGCTGCTGGGCGGCATGCGCTGGGCGGCCCGACCGGTCGCCCCCGCGCGCACGGATGCGGCGTCCACCCGCGGCGCGGCACCGGCCCGGCCCTGATCTTCCGCGCGCGACGCGTCCCGCGGCCCTTGCCGCGGGGTGGCAGCGTGCGCCCCGAGTCCCCGTTCCAAGGATCCCGACCATGACCTCTTCCTTCCTCCAAAGCTCCCGCTGCGCGGGCGTGCTGCTCGCGGCCGCCGCGTCGCTGGCGGTGGCCGGGCGTGCCCGGGCCGACGACTTCATCGTGTACTCGCCGCACGTCATCGCCACGCAGAGCGAAATCGAGCTGCGCGGCTTCAACGTTGCCGACGGTCGCGGCGAATACGACGGCGAGCGCGCCGCCGAGTTGTCCGTCGCCCACGCCTTCAACGGCTGGTGGAAGTCCGAGCTGTACCTGGCCGAGTACGAGCGCGAGCCGGGCGCCGGCGGCAAGCTGGTCGGCTACGAGTTCGAGAACACCTTCCAGCTGACCGAGCCGGGCCAGTACTGGGCCGACTTTGGCCTGCTCGCGTCCTATGGCCATCCGAAAGGCGGCGGTCCCGGGGAGTTCGAGTTCGGGCCGCTGATCGAGAAGACCGTCGGCCGCTTCGACCACCGGATCAACCTGATCTGGGAGCGCGAGGTCGGCGGCGGCGCATCGCACAAGACCGAGTTCCGCTACAGCTATGCCGGCACCTATGCGGTGACGTCCGCTTTCCGTCCCGGCATCGAGGCCTACGGCCGGCCGGACGACCATGCCTACCAGGCCGGCCCGATCGTCGCCGGCGAGTGGCACGTGCCGAACAGTCGCGGCAACGTGGAGTACCGGTTCGGCGTGCTGCTCGGCATCAACGCCGCGGCGCCCCGGCGCACCTGGGTGGCCCAGCTCGAATACGAGTTCTTCTGAGGCGGCGGCGCGCGGTCGACACCGCCGCCCGCTGACACGGCCCCGCGGGCGTGTTCCCCCCGGGGCCGTCGGGCCGTCACATGCGGAACACGCCGTAGCGCTGCGGCTCGATCGGCGCGTTCATCGAGGCGGAGATCGCCAGGCCCAGCACGCGGCGGGTGTCGGTGGGGTCGATGATGCCGTCGTCCCACAGGCGGGCGCTGGCGTAGTAGGGGTGGCCCTGGCGTTCGTACTGCTCGCGGATCGGCGCCTTGAACGCGTCTTCCTCTTCCGCGCTCCAGCTCTTGCCGGCCGCCTCGATACCATCGCGCTTCACCGTGGCCAGCACGCTGGCGGCCTGCTCGCCGCCCATCACCGAGATGCGCGCGTTCGGCCACATCCACAGGAAGCGCGCGCCGTAGGCGCGGCCGCACATGGCGTAGTTGCCGGCGCCGAAGCTGCCGCCGATCACCACGGTGAACTTCGGCACATGCGAGCAGGCCACGGCGGTGACCATCTTGGCCCCGTCCTTGGCGATGCCCGCCTGCTCGTACTTCTTGCCGACCATGAAGCCGGTGATGTTCTGCAGGAACACCAGCGGCACGTTGCGCTGGTTGCACAGCTCGATGAAATGCGCGCCCTTGAGCGCGCTTTCGGCGAACAGGATGCCGTTGTTGGCGACGATGCCCACCGGATAGCCGTGGATGTGCGCGAAGCCGCACACCAGCGTCTTGCCGTAGCGCGCCTTGAACTCGTGGAACTCCGAGCCGTCGACGATGCGCGCGATCACCTCGCGGATGTCGAACGGGCGGCGCGTGTCCTGCGGGATCACGCCGTACAGCTCCTCGGCCGGGTACTTCGGCACCACCGGCGCGCGCAGCGCCAGCGGCATGTCCTTTTTCCGATTGAGGCTGGCGACGATGTCGCGGGCGATGCTGAGCGCGTGGGCGTCGTTCTCGGCGTAGTGGTCGGCCACACCGGAGATGGACGTATGGACGTCCGCGCCACCCAGCGTCTCGGCGTCCACCACCTCGCCGGTGGCGGCCTTCACCAGCGGCGGGCCGCCGAGGAAGATCGTACCCTGCTCGCGCACGATCACCGTCTCGTCGCTCATCGCCGGCACATAGGCGCCACCGGCGGTGCACGAGCCCATCACCACGGCTATCTGCGGGATGCCCAGCGAGGACATCCGCGCCTGGTTGTAGAAGATCCGGCCGAAGTGCTCCTTGTCCGGAAACACCTCGTCCTGCAGCGGCAGGAAGGCGCCGCCGGAATCGACCAGGTAGACGCAGGGCAGGCGGTTTTCCAGCGCCACTTCCTGCGCGCGCAGGTGCTTCTTCACCGTCATCGGGAAGTAGGTGCCGCCCTTCACGGTGGCATCGTTGGCCACCACCACGACCTCGATGCCGTTGACCCGGCCAATGCCGGTGATCAGCCCGGCCGCAGGCGCGGCGTCGTCGTACATGCCGTGCGCGGCCAGCGCGGAGAGCTCCAGGAACGGCGAGCCCGGATCGAGCAGGGCGCGGATGCGCTCGCGCGGCAGCAGCTTGCCGCGGGCGGTGTGCTTGTCGCGCGCCTTTTCGCCGCCGCCCTCGGCCGCCTTCTCCAGCTCCCGGTGCAGGTCGTCCACCGCCGCGCGCAGCTGCGCCGCGTTGGCCTGGAACTCGGGCGACCGGGGGTCGATCTGCGAGGCGATCACGCTCATGGACAAGCCTGCCGTACAAAGGAAAACCGCCATGATAGCGGCGCGCGGCGGGCGGCCCATTACGCACCGCCGCAAAGCGGGGTGGTGTCGGGCAAGAGGCGCTCTCGCGAGAGTGGGAAGCATGGTCCGCGCCGGCAAGTCGCCGGCGCATGCGGTGCCCGTGCGGGATCAGCTTGGCAGCAGGTCGAACGCGATGGTCAGGCGGCTGTCCTTCGGCTCGCCGCGGAACGGCAGCGTGCCGTGCCACATCCACGATGGAAACAGCACCAGCAGGCCGGGTTGCGGGCGTACCAGGTACTCGTGCGCCAGCGCGGGCGAGGTGGGCACGCCGGGCTGGCCGAAGCCGAGCCAGCCCTCGCCACCCGGCGCGTCCATGCCGGACGGTAGCTGGATGTAGCACGCCGAGGAGATCCAGCCCTGGCCGTGGAAGTGGTTGCGGTGGTGGCCACCCGGTCGCAGGCGCACCGACCACATGCCGCTGAAACGGTAGCCTGTCGTGGCGACGCGGCCGGTCGGGTCGGGGATCCCGGCCAGCCGGGCGAGATGGCGCCGGATCGGGCCGTCGATCGTCTGCGGGAATGCGCGCAGTGCCGGGCCGCTGGCCTGCGCCGGACGCAGCGCGATCTGGCTGCCGCCGAGCAGGCTCTGGTCCAGAGGGTGGGCCTGCCAGCGATGCAGCGCCGCCAGCTCGCGGCCGAGGTCGTCGAGATAGTGGGTCAGATCGCTCCAGCCATCCGGCACGCCAATGGGCTCGGCCGAGACGCGCCGCGCGTAGTCGACCAGCGCATAGTGGCCGGGATCGCCAAGCAACCGGCCGGTGCTGCTCAGCAGGGCCAGCGCATGACTGTCGCCGGGATCGGCCTGGTGCAGGCGCGCTGCCACCTCGGCGGCATCCGCCACGCGGCCTGCGGCCAGCAGCGCATCGGCGTAGGTCGCCACGGCACTGCGCCGCCCCCGGCTGGCCTGGACCGCGAGGCGGGCATGATCGAGCGCGCGGTTCGCGTCGTGAGGCAGCGCGACACGGGCCGCGGCAGCATGCAGGTCCGGGTGCCCCGGCATGCGTGCCAGTGCCGATTCGAGCGTCTGCATCGCCTGCGTGGACTCGCCCGCGCTGTCGAGCAACTGGGCCAGCTGGATCACGATGGCCGGCTGCCCCGGGGCGAGCTGCATGGCCCGCTCGAGCGGTTGCCGGGCCGCAGCCACGTCGCCATGGCGCATCCACAGCAGGCCGCTCAGGCTCTCCAGCGTGGGGCCATGCGTCGGATGTGATTCGAGTAGCGACGCCCAGGTCTGCTGCGCCTCTTCCTGAGCACCCGCATCGAGCAGGCCACGCCCGAGCACGTAGCGCGCGATGATTCCATCGTTTCCAAGCGAGATGGCGCGGCGTGCGGCGGCGACGGCTTCATCGGGGCGCCCAGACTCACCCAGGGCCATCGCGAGTCCGAGGGCAGCGCGGTGGTCGTCGGGCGCGAGCCGTTCGGCAGCGGAAAAATCGTCGACCGCGGCACCGGCATGACCCAGGTCCAGCTGCGCCTGTCCGCGCATGCACAGCAACGTGGGCGAGGCCTCCACCGAGGTCTGCGGCAACCGGGCCATTGCCTCGAGTGCCAGCTGCGGACGCCCTGCGCGCAACAGTGCCTCAGGCTCGAGTGTGCTGGCGGCGTTGCTGCCGTGGGCCGTTGCGGCAGGCGGCAGGTGGCTTGCCGGGCCATCCATGGTGCGGCGGTCTTGCATGGATATTCGTGGGGGGTGGGGCGGGAGGCGATCAGCATAGTCTGCCAGTGCCGCATCCGTCTCCCCGTCTTCTATCCGGGCTCGGTCACGGTCTCTACCCGGTTGCGTCCGCCACGCTTGGCGCGATAGAGCGCCGCGTCGGCATCGGCCATCAGCTTGGACAGCTCATAGCCGCTGGCCCCGGTCGAGGCCACGCCGAAGCTGGCCGAGATCCCGAGATCGGGGTGGCTTTCATCGATCGCCAGGTCGGCGAGGGCCAGGCGGATGCGATCGAGGATCTCGACGCCCTGTTCCACCGAGCAGTCCGGCAGCACCAAGCCGAATTCCTCGCCACCCAGGCGGCCGAACACATCGATGGGACGCAGGTGCGCCAGGCACAGCTTCACGGTCCTGACCAGCACCGCATCGCCGGTCGCGTGGCCGTAGGTGTCGTTGATCTGCTTGAAGTGGTCCAGGTCGATCAGCGCCAGGCACGCGTCGCGCGAGGTTTTTTCGGCATGGCGCAAGGCACTCCAAGCCTCGCTGACGAAGTGCTGGTGATTGAGGATGCCGGTGAGGCCATCGGAACGCGCCAGCTTCTGGAACCGCAGCTGCGACCGCTTGGTACGCACCAGCCAGAAGGCCACGGAGAGCAGCACGGTGAGCAACAGCATGAGATACAGCCGGCTCGCCTCCATCTCCTTGCGATCCAGCGCCTGCTGCAACTCCAACATGCCGTTGTGCTTGCTCAGCTCTTCCAACTGCAGCTTGTGGAGCGAGAGCTGCTGCTGCACGGTGTGGTAGGCCAGTGCCATGGCCTGCGCGTCGCTGACCGAGCGCGCCTTCACATCCCGGTAGTGCCGGTAGTAGTCCAACGCGGTGCGGTAGTCCCCGGCCTTGCGGGCCACTTCGTACAACACCCGGTACACATGCTCCGACAGTCCGTCGAAGTTGCCCTTGGGGTCCATGGCCAGCGCCGCCTGTGCCCAGTGCTTCGCCTCCGCCGCATGGCCGCTCACCCAGTAGGCATAGCCGAACGTGCTGCGCAGTACGTAGACGTGCACCTGGAAGCCCTGCGCATTGACCGTCGGTTCGATGCGCTTGAGCAGGGCGAGGGCCGCCTTCGGATCGCCGGTTTCCGCCAGGCGCCGTGCAAGGTCCAGCTGCACGGTGTCGGCGAACATCGGCTCCTTGGCGGCGGTGCAGGCATCGACGGCCTGGTGGAAGATCGGGTCGGTCGGCGGGAGGGTATCGTCGGCCACCTTTGCGCCGAACAGGTAGACGTAGGGGCGACACATCGACTGGCCCGGCTCGGCGTACTGCATCATCTCCAGCGCGTAGCTCCTCGCCGGTTCCGACTGGCCGGCCGAGGCCATCAGCTGCGACAGCTGCGACAGCGCCTTGTACGCCACCCTGCGGTCCCGGATGCGCGGGATGTTCGCAGTCAGCTGGTCGGCGCGCTCGAACGCTTCCTCGTAGTGGTGGCTGATGGCCAGGATGTTGAGCAGGGTGCCGGCGGCCAGGCTTTGCAGGTCGGTGTCGGGGGCGTGGTCGGCGACATCGCGCAGCAGCGGTTCGGCCGTGGCGTAGTCGCCGGTGAACGATCCTTCCCACCCGTCCAGGTAACGCAGGCGCCATCGTTCGTCGGGCGACAGCACCGTGTCCGGCCGATGCAGTTGCTGCAGCAACTGCAGAAAGCGGGGGCGGTCGGTGGTCTTGACGGCATCGGCCTGCGCGAGCAGCGCGGTCGCGTTGTTGCCGGCCGGCGCGGCCGCCCTGGCCCATCCACCGTGGAAAAGCGCCGCCATGGCCAGGCCGCACATACCCATGCATCGCCGCCAGGCAAATCGCGGCCCGCCACTCGGCGCGTGCATCATCGGGGGGCTTACCGCCATGCCGTGTACTGCCCGTCGGCTGCGTCGCGGGGAAGCATCGATATCGTCCAGCCTGCGAACACGACGAGCTGCCATGTTCGAGGTGCGGCCGAAGCCGGCGGCCCCTCGCCCCTGGTCACGTTTCGCATGCACATCCCCCCGATGCCACAGCTTGTAGGAATCATCTTACCCGGCTGAAGCTACGGCGTGCCTTGGGGGTGTGCTGGGCGTCGAATCGGGGCGGCGACGAGCATGGTCGTCCGTTCGCACGCAGAGCGATTTGCCCTGCAGGCGAGCCCCGGAATCGGGGCCGCAAGGTGGTCAGGCCTCGCTCGAAACGATTTTCGACCCGCGCGCAAGGCTGCTCCGGTCGCGAGCGAGCCAGGAAGCCTCCTGCGCGGCGCGAGCGCGCTGTGCGCGCAAGGTCCTACGCATTGCGTCCGGCCGGGCAATGTCCACCCGCAAGACTTTGCGACTCGCGCGCGACGGTTCCCGCTTCGCGACCGGGGCAGGGCGCGTCGAGATCGAGGCAAGACGCCTCGCGGGTGGGGCGAGCACGGTCGCGCGCGGCACGTCAGCGACGGCGGGCCAAGGGTGGGGCGACGTGCGTGGCGTGTCCGCAGAACGGCGCCGGGGTATGGGGCGCGATGGCCTCGCTCAGCGGCCGGCGCTCGACTGTTTGCGCGCCTCGCCCGCCAGCAGCCACCACGCGCCCAACGCCAGCGCAGGGTCGAGGATCGCGAACGCGATCATCGTGTGCGGAAACACGCCGGCCAGGGCAGTGGGAACCAGCACCAGCGGCACCAGGATCAGCCGGTCGATCACCGAGGCGGCGACGACCTGCCGGCCACCGGAGCGACCGCCGAAGAAATACAGCCAGCCGATCACCGCCAGCGCCATGCCCAGCACCCGCACCAGCGCGGCCTCGTGTCCTTGGAAGGGCGCATCGCGCAGTACCGCCTGCACCACGCCCGGCCACGCGATCAGCAGGCCGCCGCTGGCCAGGTAGAGCAGGCCGTTGAGCGAGGTGTACTTCGAGGCGGTGGAGCGGTGGGCGGGGGCTTCCCGCAAAGCGGCGAGCAGGGACATGGGCGACTCCGAATGTGTCGATGACCGTCTATCGATGGAAGTGCGCCCCGGTGCGCCTGGCTGTATCCGACGTAGGGGAGGTAAGTGAACCTGACCCCGATATCGCTAAACGAGTTAGATTGGGCTTCTTCTTTATCCTTCGGAACGAGTTTTTGAGTATCTGCCCCGTTCAAGGGTATTAGGGGTCCAAGACTCTCCGTAGCCGACAACGCGTGATCCAAGTTCTCAATATCGCGAAGCTGTGCGTAGCCATAAGCTGAAAGTGCAGAAATTATGTCCACGATGATGTCACGTGTCCTGCTCAGTGATGGAGTTAAGCAGCGGCGCAGCTGTCTGCCATGAACAAGTGGTTAGCCATTATTAGCATAGAGCACATATGGCGTGACAACAAATGTATGAATGTCGGGCAATGGGTACAGTATTTTACATAGCATTTTTACGGGAATCTGGATCCACCGTTTTAGCGCAGGAGAAATGATCTCCAGCGCCTCAAGGTTGGCCAAGAAGTACTCGTTTTTTTGGAAGCAACGTGTAGCGCTGATCTGCAACGCCAGTTTTTACCTCAAAAAATACGTTCAACGCACTTTCGGAATTTTTTTCTTCGCCCCATTGCCCAATGGTCAATTTACCATCGACCCAAACATTGATCGGCTTCTGCCCGGGATCAAGATTCGCCTGGTGTGTTGGATAGTCTTTAAGCGATGAGCCGATCGCTTTCAGCATGGCTTGGCTTGAAGTCGTGAACTGTCTCGTAACTTGGCTGTGGATACCCGACTTAAGGAACGAGATGCCCGCTTGAGCGTCCAAACCTTCGTTCTTCGAAATAACGGTCTTCGGCGCGATGCCCGTCACTTCCTCGTACTTGTCTGCGAGAAAATCGAGATCTAGATAGAGCAAATCTTCGAATGTCACGAGAGGCCCTTCTTATGGCTAACGCTTGAGTTAAGCGGCGGCGAAGCCGTCCGCCTTGAACGAGTGGTTAGACACCACGCCCGTAACCTCCGCCGCAGTACACTTGAAGGTGCCGCACAGACCGTAGCAGCTCTCGATGGTGACGATATTAGGTGGTTCGGAAGAGATGCTCAGAACGTCGACGATATTCTCGGAGTGGAGCTCTGAGAGCTCAATGTCGGTGACGCCCGAGAACCGGAGGCTGACGATCGCTGCCTTTTTGGTGTTGGAGTCGATATAGGCAATTCTGAGGCAGATGATGCCAGGCCACTCGAACGAGAAGAGCTCGATGCGGCCATCAGCGAACTCGGGCCAGTACCCAAAGATGGACTCGACGGTTTCGGAGTGCGAAATCATTTCTAGGGTGCCTAACGCTTATTAGACCCCATATCCGGGGTGTTGCACCGAGTATGCATGGCTCTCGACAGGGCGGACAAGCGGGAAATTCCTGCACGTCGTCAGTTGCTTAAGTGACTCCCCTGGCGAGGATTGCGCCTTACGATGCCGGTGTTACATGGCGGATGTGGGGGTGTATGAGTTACGCCGGCAAAAATGCCTGCGTAACAGAGGTTACCGGCGCCGTCACTCGGACGCCTCCCCATGAAAATGCCGCTTGAACGCCACCTCTCCCGTCACCGGCTCCCCCAGCTCCCGCGCATACCGATGCCCCGCATACACTGCATGGGCGATCAGCCCCGGTGCATCGGAGTCGCCGATATTGCGCACGCTCTGGATGCCGGCGTCGGCCCAGTCTGCTTCGCGTTCCAGTAGCGACTGGTAGAGCGCGTCGTTGGGCAGGCGAGCGGTGACGGTGAGCACGGCGTCGACGGCGAGCGGTTGCTGGCGGTCTTCCCAGGCGTGCTCCAGGGTGAGGATCTCGCCGTCGTAGCCGGCGACGGTGTGGGAGACCAGTACCTCGATGCCGAGCTTGGCTAGGCGCTTGCGGATGTGGCGGTAGTCTAGGGTGTTCTGGCTCCACGGGGCGACGCTGTCTTCCGGCGTCACGTACACCACCTCGCAGCCGTGGGCGTGCAGTTGTTCGGCGGCGATGCTGGCGTAGTAGAAACCGTCGTCGTCGAGCACGGCGACGCGGCCGGCGGGAATGCGGCCGTCCATCAGGTCGTCCAGCGTGTAGACCCTGGGGTGCTCGGCAAAGCCGGGAATCCCCATGCCGTGGCTGCGGCCGAAGCCGTCGCGGCGCCAGTGGCAGCCGGTGGCGAGCACCACGTGCTCGGCGCCGAAGTCGAGCACGTCCTGCGCGCTGAGCGCGGAGTCGAGGTAGACCGAGACGTCGCTTAGCTTGTTGATCTGGCCGAGGCGCCAGTCGCGCACGCGCGCCCACTCGGCCAGGCCGGGCAGGCGGGCTTCGCGGGTGACGCGGCCGCCGAGTTCGCGACGGGCTTCGGCCAGGCTCACCTCGTGGCCCCGCTGGCCCAGCGCGCGGGCCGCTTCCAGTCCGGCGGGACCGCCACCGACCACCAGCACGCGGCCGGGCTTTTTCGCCGGAGCGATGCGCTCGGGGTGCCACTCCTTGCGCCACTCCTCGCCCATGGTGGGGTTCTGCGTGCAGCGGATCGGCGAGATGGTCATGTCGCCGGAGACGCAGATGTTGCAGCCGATGCATTCGCGGATGTCGTCCACGCGGCCCTGTTCCACCTTGGCCGGCAGGAACGGGTCGGCGATGGACGGGCGCGCCGCGCCGATCAGGTCGAGCACGCCGCGCTTGATCTGCGACACCATGGTGTCCGGCGAGGTGAAGCGGCCCACGCCCACCACCGGTTTGCTGGTGACCTGTTTGACGAAGGCGACGAACGGTTCCTGCGCACCCTCCGGGGCGAAGCGCGAGGGCACCGAATCGTTGTACCAGGCGGCGACGTTCACGTCCCACAGGTCGGGCAGCTCGGCGACCATCGCCACGATGTCCTTGGCCTCGCTCAGCTCCACGCCGCCGCCGCCGACCAGTTCCTCGGTGGCGAAGCGCAGCGCCACGCCGCAGCGGTGGCCGATGGCTTCCTTGGTGTCTTCCAGCACCTCGCGCAGCAGGCGCACGCGGTTCTCCAGCGAGCCGCCGTAGGCGTCGCTGCGCTGGTTGCGACGCCGCTGCAGGAAGTGCATCGGCAGCGAGAGATCGTGCGCGGCGTAGACGTAGACGATGTCCATGCCGGCGCGCATCGCACGTATCGCCGCTTCGCGGTGCCAGCGCCGGTAGTCGCGGATGTCCTTCAGCGACATCGCGCGTGCCTGTGAGGGGTAGCCGTACTTGCTCGGCTGGTGCGAGGGGCCGATCAGCACCTCGCGCGAATACAGGTTCGATGCGGTGGGGCCGTTGTGCGACAGCTCCACCGCGGCCAGCGCGCCGTACGCGTGCACCTTGTCGCACATCAGCGCGAGGGCGGGGATGTCGCGGTCGTCCCACAGCCGCGCCTCGACGTAGGGCGTGAGGTCGCTGCTGGGGTGGATCTCGCATTCCTCAGTGGACACCACTGCCCAGCCACCCTCGGCCTTTACCTCGCGCATGGCCGCGTGGGCCAGCGGCATGGCGTGGCCCATGCCGTTGCAGTGCGGCACCTGGAAGAAGCGGTTCTTCGCGGTGACCGGGCCGATCTGCACCGGGGTGAACAGGATGTCGTAGCGGGGATCGCGCATGGGGGCCTCGAGTGGGTCGTTATCCCGGCGAGGGCTGCAGGGGATTTTTCAACAGCCGCAGGCCTGATCTTTCGGTGACTCTTGAAAAGCGAAGACGCTGGATCCCGGCTTGACCAGCCTTGCGGCTGTTGAAAAACGCCTCGCCGGGATGACGGCGTGAGGGTTACGGCGTGGGCAGGTTGACCGCCTGCGGCTTGCGACGCAGCCGCATGAAGGCGTACAGCGGCAGGCCGACGGCGATCAGGCCCAGGCCGAGCACCAGCGGTTCGTGGCCGATGCCGATGAAGGCGAACACCACGAACAGCACGCCGAGCACGGCCGGCACCAGCGCCGCGCCGCGCACCGCGCCGCGTCGCCACAACACGATCAGCGCCAGCGAGCAGCACAGGTACAGCGGCAGGTTGGCGGCGGTGACCACGCGGGTGATGAAGGTGAACGCGGCCACCAGCGATTTGCTGTAGCTCATCCACACCATCACTGAGCCAAACACGCCGGTGACCACCAGCGCCACCGCGGGCGCGCCGCGGCGGTTGTCGCGGGAGAACACCGACGGCAGCACGCCGTTGTTGGCCATGGTGCGGGTGAGCTCGCCCACCAGCAGGGTCCAGCCGTTGAGCGCGCCCAGTCCGCTGACCACTACGAACAGCGACAGCCAGCGGCCGAAGCCGGCGCCGCCGAAGCGGTCCATCAGCAGTGCGAACGGCGCACCGGCATTGCCCAGCTCCTGCTGCGGGATCAGCAGCAGCGGCACGGTGGAGACGATGATGTAGATCACCGCGGTGAGCACGGTGCCGGCCATGGTGGCGCGCGGGATGGTGCGGCCGGGGTTGTCCACGCGGCCGGCGGGCACGCTGGCCGCCTCGATGCCGAGCATGGCGAACAGCGCGATGGTGCCGGCGGCCATGGTGTCCTTCAGGCTCACCGGGGTGGCCGGCAGGTGTGCGGTGTAGCTGGCGGGCGAATGCAGCAGCACCCAGGCGCCGAGCACGGCGATCGCCGCCATCGGCAGCAGCTTGAGCGCGGTGGTGACGATCTGCACGCCGCCGCCGGCGCGTACGCCCATCAGGTTGATGCCGACGAACAGCCACAGCAGTCCCAGCGCGAACACCGCCGGATGAATCGCCTGCAGCGAGGGGAACACCACCGTGATGTAGCCCACCGCACCGGTGGCCAGCGCCGCGTTGGTGAGCCACAGCGAGACCCAGTACGCCCACAGCGCCATGTAGGCCGGCAGGTCGCCGAGAGTGCGGCGGATGTAGCCGTAGGGGCCGTCGGCATCGGGCAGCACGTGCGCCAGGTGCGAGAACACGCGGGCCAGCGCGAGGCAGCCGAGCAGGGTGACGGTCCAGCCGATCAGGGCGTTGAAGCCGTAGGGCGCGAGCGAGGCGGGCAGCAGGAAGATGCCCATGCCGATCACGTTGCCCACCACCAGCGCGGTGCAGGTCCAGAAGCCGATCTTGGTGCCGTGAGTCATGTGGTGCGCTCGTGGTGGTGCGACGGGTGGGTGTTCTTGTGTTGCTTGGGGTTCCTCGGCGTCATCCCGGCGAAAGCCGGGATCCAGCGTCTTTGCACTTCAACAGCTTGAAGTCACTGGATCCCGGCTTTCGCCGGGATGACGGAGAGGAGTCTTGTGCCTTTCCGGCAGAAGCCGGCCGGAGCGGCTGAGCCGAGCCATTAAAAAACCGCGACACGCCCATCACTCCAGCGACACCGGCGTGCCGGCCTTGATCACGCCGCGGATCGAACGCAGGCAGTCGATGTCGTGCAGCGGGTCGCAGGCGACGGCGACCAGGTCGGCGGCCTTGCCGGGGGCGATCGAGCCGAGTTCCTTCTCCTTGCCGAGCAGGCGGGCGGCGTCGATGGTGGCCGAGCGGATCGCCTGCAGCGGGGTCATGCCCCAGCGCACCATGTAGGCGAACTGGCGGGCGTTCTGGCCGTGCGGATAGACACCGGCGTCGGTGCCGAAGGCCATGTGCACACCGGCCTTCACCGCCTTGCGGAAGCCTTCGCGCTGGGCCAGCGTGGTTTCCTCGTTCTTGCGCAGGATCTCCGGCGACCAGTGGTCGCGGGTACCGATTTCCTCGATGTAGTCGCCGTCATAGATGTCGGCGACCAGCCAGGTGCCGTGCTTGACCATCAGCGCGATGCCCTCGTCGTCGATCAGCGAGCCGTGCTCGATCGAGCGCACGCCGGCGCGGATGGCGCGCTTGATGCCTTCGGCGCCGTGCGCGTGGGCGGCGACGAACTTGCCGCGCTTGGCCGCTTCCACCACGGCGGCGTGGATCTCCGCCTCGGTGAATTCCGGCTTGCCCGGTTCGGTGCCGTTGGCCAGCACGGCGCCGGTGGCGATCACCTTGATCAGGTCGGCACCGTGATCGAGGATCAGGTCGACATGCTTGCGCACGTCGTCCACGCCCTTGGACACGCCCTGGCGGAACTCCGGCGGCACCACGGTGCCGGGCGGCAGGCCGGTGATTTCGCCACCGCCGCCGGGCACGGTGATGTAGGCGCCGGCGACGAACATGCGCGGGCCGGGAATCTCGCCGGCGTTGATCGCGTCGCGCAGGGCGATGTCGGCGAAGCCGCGGTACACGCCGACGTCGCGCACGGTGGTGAAGCCGGCCTGCAGCGTCTTGCGCGCGTTCATCGCGCCGATGAACGCCTGTTGCGCCGGGCTGATCTTCAGCGGCGCGGCGATGTCGGCGGTCTCGGCCTCCTCGGAGATGTGCGTGTGCATGTCCATCAGGCCGGGGACCACGGTCCAGGCCGTCCAGTCGAGCACGCGCGCACCCTTGCCCGCGGCGGCGGACCACGGCTGCACCGAGACGACCTTGCCGTCGGCGAGCGTCACTGCCTGGTCGGTCAGCATCCTGCCGCTGTCGACATCGAGCAGGTGGCCGGCATGCACCACGGTGCGGTCGGCGGCCTGGGCGGATGCAGCGTGGGCGGGTGCGGCGAGCGCCGCGGCGAGGGCGAGCAGCAGGGCAGGCAGGGCCTTTTTCACGCGTGCTCTCCCGCGGCGGCGTAGGCCGCGCGCAGCTGGTTGTGGAAATGCCAGACCCCGCTCTCGCGTTTCGGGCACAGCCGGCCGGCCTCGTAGGTGCCGGAGGTGAGGCCGCGCTGCACGGCGACGCAGATGTCGATGTCCTCCTGCTGCACCTCGTCGCTGAATTCCTGGTCGGCGGCGATGCGCGCCTGCGCGGCGGCATCCTGCGCGTAGTAGTAGTCGAACTCCACGCGGCAGCGGTCCGGCCCCAGCGGCACGATGCGGTTGGTCTGCAGCCGCCCCGGCATGATGTTGAGCATCACGTTGGGGTAGACGAAGTAATAGAACGCCTCGCCGTCGCCGTAGATCGCGGTGCTGTTGCGCAGCGGCGAGGACTGCAGCGAGTACCAGTCGAACAGCTCGGTGTCGTAGGCGCGGTAGTCCAGCACCTTCGAGAGCCCCGGATGCACGTGCGGCAGGTGGTAGCCCTCGAGGAAGTTGTCGACGTAGACCTTCCAGTTGCAGTCGATCTCGTAGCTGTCGCGACGCAGGTAGCGCATCGCCGAGAGATCGATCGGCGCGATGCGCTCGGCGATGCCGCCGTAGACCTGCTCAAACGGCGGCACGGCGTCGTCCAGCGCCACGAACACCAGGCCCTGCCACTCGTGCACGCGGATTGGCGGCAGGCGGATGTCGGCGACGTCGAAGTCCGCCGCGCCCTGCATCTCCGGCGCGCTGCGCAGCTGGCCTTCCAGTGTGTAGGTCCAGCCGTGGTACTTGCAGTGCAGGGCGCGCGCGCCCTTGCCGTTGCACAGCGCCAGCGGGCCGGCGCGGTGGCGGCAGACGTTGACGAAGCCGCGCAGCACGCCGTCCTGCCCGCGCACCACGATCACCGGCACGTGGCCGACCTGTTCCACCACGTGGTCGCCCGGTTCGGCGAGCTGGCCCTGGTGCGCCACCAGCTGCCAGCTGCGGGCGAATACGGCGCGTTGCTCCATCGCCAGCATCGCCTCGCCGACGTAGTAGCGGGCGGGCAGGGCGGTGGCGTGGTCGAGGCCGGGGGGATACGTCTCAGCTTGCATGCAGTGCTCCGCGATCGGAATAGACTGGCGCGACGACGACGGTCGCTTCGGGGGAGGCCTCATGTTCCGTTTCAAGCTGACGCTGGCGCTGTGTGCGCTGGCCGGACTGGCACAGGCGGCCGGTCCCCGCGCACGCGACCTGGGCATTCCGTTCGACGGCACCCCCGGGCCGCTCAATGCCATCACCGACGTCGCCGGCGTCACCGTGGGCCAGGTCACCTTGATCCGCGACCTCCCCGACGGTCACAAGGTGCGCACTGGCGTGACCGCGATCCTGCCACGCGGCAGGGCCAGCTACGAGATCCCCGCGTTCGGCGGCTGGTTCGCGCTCAACGGCAACGGCGAGATGACCGGCACCACCTGGCTGGAGGAGTCCGGTCAGCTGGAGGGGCCGGTGATGCTGACCAACACCCACAGCGTGGGCGTGGTGCGCGATGCGGTGATCGCCGAACGCGTGCACGCCGGCGGCGCGGACGCCTCGGGCTACTGGTGGTCGCTGCCGGTGGTGGCCGAGACCTGGGACGGCGAGCTCAACGACATCAACGGTTTCCACGTGCATGCCGCGGATGCCGCGCGGGCGTTGCATGAAGCGAAGGGCGGGCCGGTCGCCGAAGGCAACGTCGGCGGCGGCACCGGCATGATCTGCCACGAGTTCAAGTGCGGCATCGGCACCGCCTCGCGGCGCGTGCGCATCGGCGAGTCGACGTACACCCTGGGCGTGCTGGTGCAGGCCAACTACGGGCTGCGCGACAGCCTGCGCATCGCCGGCGTGCCGGTGGGCCAGTACCTGCGCGAGGACCGCCTGTACAGCGCGACCAACCCGGCGGCGGTGGACACCGGCTCGATCATCATCGTGGTGGCGACCGATGCGCCGCTGCTGCCGCACCAGTTGAAGCGCATCGCCCGGCGCGCCGGCATGGGGCTGGCGCGGATGGGCAGCTACTCCGGCAACGGCTCGGGCGACATCTTCGTGGCGTTCTCCACCGCCAACGCCGACGCGCTGCACGACCGGCCGCTGCAGCAGGCCAGCTTCATCGGCAACGACCACATCGATCCGCTGTTCGAGGCCACCGCGCAGGCCGCGGAAGAGGCCATCGTCAACGCGATGATCGCGGCGAAGGACATGTGCGGCGAGGGCGGGCACTGTGCCAAGGCGATCCCCCATGCGGAGCTGGTCGCGCTGCTCAAGCGCTTCGGTCGCTACCAGCCGCCGCACTGAGGGAGCCCGGGTCACGGCGCCTTGTCCCCCGGCTTGAGGAAGCGCTCGTACCAGGCGAGGTTGCGGCGCATGCGGTCGAGCAGGTAGCTCGGCACGCTGATCTCGTGGTGCTGGCCGGGATAGACCACCAGCTCGGTCGGCACGTTGCGCGAACGCAGCGCCTGGTACATCTGCTCGGCGCCGATGCACGGCACGTTGAAGTCGATCTGGCCGCACTGGAACAGCGTGGGTGTGGTGATGCGGTCGGCGTGCAGGAACGGGTAGCTGACGCGGTCCCAGGCGGCGCGGTGGTCCCAGGGCGTGCCCAGTTCCAGCTCGTACTCGCGGGCGTATTCGTCATCGCCGTACATGCCGTACATGTTGCCGGTGCCGGCACCGCTGATCGCCGCCTTGAAGCGCGTGGTGCGGGCGATCACCTCATCGGTGAGGATGGCGCCGTAGCTCCAGCCGCCGATGCCCAGGTGGTCCGGATCGGCGACGCCGAGCTTGATTGCATGGTCTACGCCGGCCATCAGGTCCTGCATGTCCTTGTCGCCCCAGTCGGCGTAGATCGCCTTGGCGAAGTCGAAGCCGCGGCCGGAGCTGCCGCGCGGGTTCACCGCCAGCACGGCGAAGCCGTTGGCCGCGTAGACCTGCCAGTCCTCCATGAACTCATGGCTGAACTGGTACACCGGGCCACCATGCACGCGCAGGATGGTCGGGTAGCGCTGGCCCTTGACGTAGCCGATCGGCTTCACCAGCAGCGCGTCGAGCCTGGTGCCGTCGGCGCCGGTGAAGTGCAGGGTCTCGGTGTTCGCCAGTTGCCTGCCGGCCAGCCACTCGTTGTGGTCGGCCAGCAGGCGCAGGTGGCCGCCATCGAGCGCGGCGATGTTGTAGGGGTGCAGGTCGTCGCCGCCGAGCACGGCGATGCGGCCGTCGCGTGCCACCGACAGGTCCACGTCGAAACGGTCGCCGTGGGTCAGCTCGGTGACCTTGCCGCTGGGCACGTCGATGCGCGCCAGGTGGGTGACCTCGGCCTGCTCGATGAGCGCGTACACGCTGCGCCCGTCCGGCGCCCAGGTCGGGTGGGTGAAGCAGCGGTCGATCGGTGCGGGAATGGTCGCCTTGCCGGTGGCTACGTCGATCACCGCCAGCTGCCAGGGCGCGTAGTAGATCCAGTGGTCATCGCCGCCCTGCAGGTAGGCGATGCGCTTGCCGTCCGGCGACCAGGCCGGGCGCGAGACCCAGTACGGATCGAGGTCGGCGCCGGGGAAGGTGGTGAGCTGGCGCTCCCTGGCACCGGCGCGGGCGTCGATGACGTAGATGTCGTAGTTGAGATGGCGATCGGGGTCGGCACCGCGCTTGGTGACGTAGGCGATCTGCCGGCTGTCCGGCGACCACGCAGGCAACTGCTCGTCGTGCGTGCCGGGAGTGAGCTCGGTGGCCTGGCCGCTGGCGATGTCGACCACGTACAGGTGCTTGTGGCGCGCGCCCAGCCAGCCCGAGTCGTCGTCCTTGAACTGGAAGCGGTCGGTGACGATCGGCGGCGGGTTCTTCGGCTTCTTGGTTCCCGGCGGACGCTCGGGGTCGAAGGCGATCACCGCCAGCCGCTTGCCGTCCGGCGACAGCGCGAACTCCTCCACGCCGGCGGGGAGATGGGTGACCTGGTGCGCCTCGCCGCCGTCGGCGGGCATCGTCCAGACCTGCGAGCCGCTGTCTTCGTCGTCCTTGTCCGTGCCGGTCTTGCGGTCGGACAGGAAGGCGATGAGCTTGCCGTCGCCCGACCACTCCGCCTGCGACTCGTCGGCGTCGGGCGTGTGGGTGAGCTGGGTGCGTCCGCGACCGTCGAAGCCGACCCGCCAGAGATCCGACTGCGGCTGGTCGGTGTCGGCGTTGTTCGTGGTGACGGTGTAGAGGAGCCAGCGGCCGTCCGGTGACAAGGCCGGGTCGGAAAGGCCGACGAGCCGGTTGATGTCGGCCGGGGTGAACGGGGTCTTCTCGGCGGCGTGTGCGGCCAGCGGCAGTGCCAGTAGAGCCAGCAGGGCGAGTCCGGGCAGGCGTCGGATCATCGGCGATCTCCTTGCATGGGCAGCGCAGGCGTGCGGCCGGCGACCGGCGCGCAACGGGCGACGCGCGCCTGTTCCAGATCGGTGAACTTGAGGTGGCGTCCGGCGGGGGTGGCTTGCGCGGACGCCGCATCGGACATTGCCGCCGGCAGAGCGGCAGCGATCGGTGCGGCGTTCGCGCGGGGCTTCATGCTCAGGCCCGGGCCAGCGCCTGGTCGAGGCTGGCGCGCAGCAGGGCGATCGCCTCGTCCACTTCCTCCGTGCTCACCGTGAGCGGCGGCATGAAGCGCACTGTGCTGGTGCCGCAGGAGAGCAGCAGCAGGCCGTTGTGATACGCACGGGTGATCACCGCATCGCACAGCGCGGTGGCGGGGGTCTTCCTGGCGTCGTTCTCGACCAGCTCCATGCCGATCCACAGGCCCTTGCCGCGGACGTCGCCGATGCACGGGTAGTCGCGCTGCAGTTCGCGCAGGCGGGCGATGAAGTGCTCGCCGACCTTGGCGGCGTTGTCGGACAGGCCGCCGCGGACCAGGTCCAGCGTGGCGTTGGCGGCGGCGCAGGTGATCGGATTGCCGCCGTAGGTGTTGCCGTGGGCGCCGCGCTTCCACTGCGACATGATCGACTTCTTGGCGATCACCGCACCGATCGGCAGGCCCGAGCCCAGGCCCTTGGCCGAGGTCAGGATGTCCGGCTTCACGCCCCAGTGCTCGCAGGCGAACATCTTGCCGGTGCGGCCGATGCCCGACTGCACCTCGTCGAAGATCAGCAGGATGCCGTGCTCGTCGCACAGCGCGCGCAGGCCGGCGAGGAAGCCGTCCGGCGGTGTCAGGTAGCCGCCTTCGCCCTGCATCGGCTCCACCAGCACCGCCGCTACCTCGCTCGGCGGCACGCTGCGCTGGAACAGCATGCGCATGTAGTCGAGCACCGCCTCGCCCTGGTCGTCGCCGGCGAACAGCGGGCGGTACGGGTTGGGGTAGGGCACGTGGGTGACGCCGGCCAGCGTGGGCGAGAAGCCCTTCTGCTGGGTGTACTTGCTGGAGGTGAACGACAGCGAGCCGAAGGTGCGGCCGTGGAAGCCGCCGAGGAAGCCGATGAAACGCGGCCGGCCGGTGACGTAGCGGGCCAGCTTGAGCGCGCCTTCCACCGCCTCGGTACCGGACTGGCAGATGAAGCTCATCGCCGGCTCGCCCATCGGCGCGATCGCGGCCAGCCGCTCGCCCAGGCCGACCATCTGCTCGTGCCAGTAGTCGCTGGAGATGTGCAGGAACTTCGCCGCCGCGTCCTGCACCGCCTTGACCACCTGCGGGTGCGCGTGGCCGGTGGCGCACACGGCGATGCCGGCCATGAAGTCGAGGAAGCGGTTGCCATCCACGTCCCACACTTCGGTGCCGCGGCCGTGGGACATCACGAACGGATAGTCGCGCGGGTAGGACGGCGAGATCACTTCGGCGTCGCGGGCGATCATCGCCTGCGCCTTGGGTCCGGGGAGAGCGGTCTTGATGTGGGCGTTCACGGCAGAACCTTTCGTGTCAGAGGGGGATGTGCACGGGGCGCGCGTGCGCCTCGCGGGTGCGGGTGTTGAGTGCGCGCAGGGTGTCCAGCTCGTGCGCGCCGGGCGGGGCGATGGTGTCCAGACGGTCGGCGACGAGCAGCGGCCAGCCGATGGCGGCGCGGGCTTCGTCCACGCTGACGCCCTCGAACAGGGCGACCAGCTGCAGCTCCTCGCTCTCGGGGTGCGGGGCGAGCATGCCGAAGTCGGTGATCACCGCACGCGGGCCGCCGCCGGGCGCACCGGCGCGTGCGCGGGCGCCGTGGCCGTCGAGGTAGCCGGCGCTGCTGCGGAAATCCAGCTGCTCGACGAAGCTGCGCGGCGTGGCCCGCGCCATCACGAAGACCTGTTTGGCGTGCAGTGCGATCTCCGGCGCGCCGCCGGCGCCGGGCAGCCGTGTGGACGGCAGCTCGTACGGGCCGATCACGGTGCTGTTGAGGTTGCCGAAGCGGTCGATCTGCGCCGCGCCGAGGAAACCGACGTCCACGCGCCCGGCCTGCAGGTAGAAGCTGAAGATCTCCGGCAGCGGCACCACGCATGCGGCGGTCTCGGCCAGCTCGCCGTCGCCGATCGACAGCGGCAGCACATCCGGCCGCGTGCCGATGGTGCCGGATTCGTAGATCAGCACGATCTCCGGCGCGTGGGTGAGGCGGGCCAGGTTGCAGGCGGCGCTGGGCAGGCCGATGCCGACGAAGCAGACGCTGTCGTTGGCCAGCAGGCGGGCCGCGGCGACGGTCATCCACTCGTCGCGGGTACAGGCGCTCATGCGGTGGCCTCCGTCTGCAGCGAGGCCAGGAAGGCGCGGTGGTCGCGGGTGCCGAGCACGTGGTGGTCCATCCAGTCGAGGAAGCGCTGGCGATCGCGGGCGATCGTGTCCCAGCGCTGGTAGAAGGCGTTGTCGCGGGCGTAGTGGCCCTGCGCGTAGGACGGGTAGGCGCCGCCGCGGCAATGCACCACCGCGCCCACCGTCCAGTGCGGCAGCACGATGGCGTTCATCGCCGGCGGCAGCGCGTCGACGATCTCCTCGACGGTGACGATCAGCATCTTCGCCGCCAGTGCCGCCTCGCGCGCGGCACCGACGATGCCGTCGATGGCGACGTTGCCGGCCCGGTCGGCGCGCTGTGCGTGCAGGATGGTGACGTCGGGATTGAGCGCGGGCACCGCGGCCAGCGCCTCGCCGGTGAACGGGCAGGCGACGCGGCGGATGTTCGGGTTGTGCGCGGGCAGGTCGGTGCCGATGTAGCCGCGCAGCACGCCGAACGGCAGCCGCGCCGCGCCGGCGGTGAACGCGGCGGCCATGCCGGCATGGCTGTGCTCGTTGAGCTCCAGCGGGCCCGGCCAGCTGTGCTCCACCGCATCGCGCAGGCGGTGCAGCGAACCCACGCCCGGGTTGCCGCCCCAGGAGAAGGTGAGCCGGCGCGCGCAGCCCATGCCGATCAGCTGGTCGTAGATCAGGTCCGGCGTCATGCGGATCAGGTGCAGGTCGCGCTTGCGCTGGCGGATGATCTCGTGACCGGCGGCGAACGGGATCAGATGGGTGAAGCCTTCCAGCGCGACGCTGGCGCCATCGTGGACGAACCGCTCGATGGCATCGGCAAGTTCCAGGTGCATGCAGCTCATCCGTGTGCGCTCACTCGACCACCGTGCGGGACTGTTCGCGCAGGTACTGCGCCAGGTAATAGAACGAGGCGATCGCCTTGCCGGTGGAGCCGGAGCCCTTCCAGCCGCCGAACGGCTGGTAGCCCGGCCAGGCACCGGTGGTCGCGCCCTGCGGACGGTTGGCGTAGGTCACGCCGGCCTCGATGTGTTCGTGGAACCACGCCACCTCGTCGGCGCCGCCGTAGAAGCCGGCGGTGAGGCCCATGGAGGTGTCGTTGGCCAGTCGCATCGCCTCGTCGCGGTCGCGCACGCGGTGCAGGGTGAGGATCGGCAGGAACATCTCGTGTTGCCACAGCGGATGACCCAGCGGCGCTTCGGCCAGGGTGGGTTCGACGTAGTAGCCGCGGGCGAACTCGTCCGGCCCGCCGGTGCCTTCGCCGAAGCGGCGGCCGCCCGCCAGCACGGTGGCGCCTCCGGCCTCCAGTTCGTCGACATACTGTCGGTAGTTGCCGTAGGCGGTGGCGTTCACCACCGGGCCCATCCAGTGATCGCGCTGGCGGGGATCGCCGACGCGGATGGCGCCGATGAGCTGCTGCAGGCGGCCGATCAGCGCGTCGGCGACGCGCTCGTGCGCGTACAGCCGCGACAGCGCCGAGCATTTCTGCCCGCTCATGCCGTAGGCCGAGCGCACGATGCCGGCGGCGGCGTCGTCCAGGTCGGCATGTTCGGTGACGATGCAGGGGTTCTTGCCGCCCATCTCGGCGATGCACGGCCGCGGCCAGGCGCCGCCGGCCATCTGTCGCATCAGCTGGCGGCCGACCGGCACCGAGCCGGTGAAGGTGATGCCGGCGACCAGCGGGTGCTGCGCCAGCGCCGCACCGACTTCGCGGCTGCTGCCGGAGAGGTAGTTGAACACGCCCGGCGGCAGGCCGGCGTCGCGGATGCAGTCGGCCAGCAGGCGCGCGGCCCACGGCGTGTCGCTGGCGCCCTTCACCACCACTGTGTTGCCGGTGACAAGGGCCGCGGCGGTGGGGCCGCCGGCCAGCGCCAGCGGGAAGTTGAACGGTGCGATCACCACCCACACGCCATACGGGCGCATCACGCTGGCGTTGTGCGAGACGACGCCTTCGATCGGGTCGTCGGGCAGCGTGTGGTGGTAGCCGGCGTGGCTTTCGAAGTCGTCCGCGTAGTGACGGAAGAAGTCCACCGTTTCCTGCGCTTCGCCGATCGCCTCCATGCGGTTCTTGCCGACTTCCAGCACCAGCGCGGCGGCGATGTCGTAGACGCGCTCCTCCAGCAGGTCGCCGACGCGGCGCATCAGCCGCGCGCGTTCGGCGACGGGGGTGGCGCGCCAGGCGGGGTAGGCCGCCTGTGCCGCACGCATCGCGGCATCGGCGTCGGCCTCGCTGGCCAGCGCGAAGTGGCCCAGGTGCAGGGTGTTGTCGAACGGGGCGCGGCGATCGGCCGAGTGCTCCGCCTCGACGTCGCGGCCGTCGATGAACAGGCCGTGGCGCGCGCCGAGCGAGGCGGAGACGCGGGCCAGCGCCGCCTCGAAGCGTTCGTGCATGGCTTCCGGCGGGTTGTACATGGTGGCGTAGGTCAGGCGGAAGCTCATGGAGGATCCCTCAGGCGTGAACGGGGAAGTGCTTCCCCAGCAGTCGGTCGATCAGCGCCAGCGCGTCGGCCAGCGCGGTTTCCTCGATCACCAGCGGCGGCGCGAGGATCAGCAGGTTGCCGCGGGCAGCCAGCGAGACGCCTTCGTCCATCGCCTCGCGCAGCAGCGCGCCCAGCGTGGTGGGCAACTGCGGCCACGGCGCCAGCGGCGTGCGGCTGGTGCGGTCGGCGACCAGCTCGATCACCGCGAACAGGCCGTGGCCGCCGCGCACGTCGCCGATCACCGGGTGGCGTGCCTGCATCGCCTTGAGCTCGGCGAACATCGCCGCGCCGAGCCGGCGCGAGCGTTCGGGCAACTGCTCGTCTTCGTACGCGCGCACGGCGGCGAGGCCGGCAGCGCAGGCCAGCGGATGGCCGCAGTAGGTCAGGCCGGTATAGAGCATGCGGTCGGCCAGCCGGGCGTAGACCTCGGCCGAGAGCACCACCGCGCCCAGCGGCAGGTGCGCGCCGGTGAGGCCCTTGGCCAGCGTCATCAGGTCGGGGCGGCCGGCTTCGCCGTAGCGCTGCCAGGCGAACCATTCGCCGCAGCGGCCGAAGCCGCTCATCACCTCGTCGGCGATCAGATGGACGCCGCGCTCGCGGGTCGCTGCGCGCAGGGCCGGCCAGTAGCTGTCCGGGGCGACGATGCCGTTGGTGCCGGCGTTCGGCTCCATCAGCACGGCGGCGACGGTGTCGGCACCGGCGCGGTCGATCGCTGCACCCACGGCGTCGGCGGCGAGCCGGCCGCAGCTGTCGTCGTCGGTGCTGCCGAACGGGCAGCGGTAGGCGTACGGCGCCGGCACGCGGATCACCCCGAAGGCCTCGGCGTCGACCTGGTCGCTGGTGCGGGCGTCGCCGGACAGCGCCATGCCGGCGTAGCTGGCGCCGTGGTAGGAACGATCGCGCGCCACGATGCGTCCGCGCGGCAGCCCGCGGGCCAGGCGCGCGAACTTCACCGCGTTCTCGTTGGCGTCGGCGCCGGCCAGGGTGAAGAACACCCGGCCGCCCTCGAAGCCGGATTTCTCCAGCAGTGCCTCGGCCAGTGCCTTGCGCGGTTCGGCACCCCACGCGGCGGTGACGAAGCAGAGCTGCTCAGCCTGCTCGCGGATGGCCTGCACCACCGCCGGATGCTGGTGACCGAGGTTGCTGCACTCGGCCAGGCTGCTCATGTCGAGCACGCGCCGGCCGTCGGCCAGCTCGAGGTGGGCGCCGCGGCCGCCGACCACGGTCGGCGCCTGCCACGTCGATGGCACGCACCAGCTGTGCAGCACGCTGTCGCGTTCGTTGGTCACGCGCATCCTCCCCCGGGAGAAATGTTCGATAATCGAACAAGAATTCGTATTGCGAACTCATTGGAATGCTTCTACGCTCGACCTGTCAATGGACCCAAGCGAGCCGATGGCCTCCGAATCCTTCGAGGAAAGTCCCGACTACGTGCAGTCGCTGGCGCGCGGCCTGCAGGTGCTGCGCGCGTTCGATCGCGAGATGCCGGCCCCGAGCCTGTCGCAGGTGGCCGAGCGCATCGGGCTGTCGCGCGCCGTGGCGCGCCGGCTGCTGCTGACGCTGCAGCATCTCGGTTATGTCGGCAGTCGCGGACGCAGCTTCTTTCTGACCCCGCGCGTGCTGGAGCTGGGTTACAGCTACCTCACCTCGCTCGACCTCACCGAACTGGCCCAGCAGAGCCTGGAGCAGTTGTCGCACCGCGTCGGCGAGAGCTGCTCGATGGCGGTGCTCGACGGCCAGGACATCGTCTACGTGCTGCGCGTGCCGGTGCGCCGCGTGATGAGCGTGGCGCTGGGCGTCGGCGCGCGGCTGCCGGCATTCGCCACCTCGATGGGGCGGGCGATCCTGGCCGACCTGGACGACGATGCGCTGGCTGCGTGGATGAAGGGCCAGACGTTCCGCGCCTACACGCCGCAGACACTGCACACCGTCAGCGCGCTGAAGGCCGAACTGGCCCGCGTGCGCAAGCAGGGCTACGCGCTGGTGTCGCGCGAGCTGGAGCACGGGCTGTGCTCGATCGCGGTACCGATCCGTGCCGCCGACGGCAGCACGGTCGCCGCGCTCAACGTCGGCATGCCGTACAGCGAGGACGCGCCCAGGCGCGCGCTGAAAGAGATCCTGCCGGCGCTGCGCGAGACGCAGGCGACGGTGCAGCAGGCGATCGCACGCGGCGGCTGGCTGCCGCAGCAGGCGATCCGGGGGGCTTATGCGTAACGCTTTTCTGGTGGACGCGACGCGTACGCCGTTCGGCCGCCTGGGCGGCGCGCTGGCCGGCGTCCGCACCGACGATCTGGCTGCGCTGCCGATCCGCGCCTTGCTGGCACGGTATCCGCAGATCGATCCGGCCGCGATCGACGAGGTGATCCTCGGCTGCGCCAACCAGGCCGGCGAAGACAACCGCAACGTGGCGCGCATGGCCGCGCTGCTGTCCGGGCTGCCGCCGGAGGTGCCCGGCGTGACGGTCAACCGGCTGTGCGCCTCGGGCCTGGAGGCGGTGGGGCAGGCGGCCCGGGCAATCGCCTGCGGCGAGGCCGAGCTGGTGATCGCAGGTGGCGTGGAGAGCATGACCCGCGCGCCCTACGTGATGGCCAAGGCGGACACTGCCTTCGCGCGCGGCCAGCAACTGGAGGACACCGTGCTGGGTTGGCGGCTGATCAACCCGGCGATGCACGCGGCCTACGGCACCGACTCGATGACGCAGACCGCCGAGAATCTCGCGCGTGAACACGGCATCGACCGCGCCAGTCAGGATGCCTATGCGCTGCGCAGCCAGGCGCGAACGGCCCACGCGCAGGGCCAGGGCTGGCTGGCCGAGGAGATCATGCCAGTGCCGGTCGGCAAGGACGGCGCGGTGATCGCCGTCGACGAACACCCGCGGCCGGCCACTACGGCGGCGCAGCTGGACAAGCTCAAGCCGCTGCTCGGGCCGGAGACCAGCATCACCGCCGGCAACGCCTCGGGCCTCAACGACGGTGCCGCGGCGCTGCTGGTGGCATCCGGCGCGGCGGTCGAGCGGTTCGGCCTGACGCCGCTGGCGCGCATCGCCGGCATGGCCTCGGCGGGCGTGGCACCGCGCACCATGGGCATCGGCCCGGTGCCGGCGATCCGCAAGCTGCTGGCGCGCACCGGCCAGCGCCTGGCCGACTTCGACCGCATCGAGATCAACGAGGCGTTCGCCGCGCAGGTGCTGGCCTGCACGCGTGCGCTCGGCCTCGCCGACGACGCGGAGCAGGTCAACGCCAATGGCGGTGCGATCGCGCTCGGTCATCCGCTCGGCGCCAGCGGCGCCCGACTGGCGATGACCGCCGCCTTCGCCCTGCGTCGGCACCGTCAGCAACGCGCCCTGGTCAGCCTCTGCGTGGGCGTCGGCCAGGGGCTCGCCCTCATCCTGGAGCGCCCATGAGCCGAATCCTCCGTCGTGCCCTTCCTCTGGCCATGGGCCTGGTGCTGCCGCTGGCCGCGCAGGCCGCCGAGCCGGTGCCTGCCGGCGAGCGGGCGCTGGCGCACGACCTGCTGGTGCAGATGATCGGCACCGACACCACCTCCGAGCACGGCAGCACCACCGTGCTGGCCGAGGCGTTGGCGCAGCGCTTCCTCAAGGCCGGGTTTCCGGCGGCGGACGTGCAGGTGGTCGGCGACGATCCGAAGCGACGCAACCTGGTGGTTCGCCTGCGCGGGCAGGGCAAGCGCGAGCCGGTCCTGCTGCTGGCGCACCTGGACGTGGTCGAGGCGCTGCCGCAGGACTGGCACTTCCCGCCGTTCAAGCTGACCGAGCAGGGTGGCTACTTCTACGGCCGCGGCACCATGGACATCAAGGGCGCCGGTGCGGGCCTGGTCGCCACCCTGCTGCGCTTCCACCAGGAAGGCTTCAAGCCGAAGGGCGACTACATCCTCGCGCTCACTGCCGGCGAGGAGGACGGCAAGTCCAACGGCGTGCAGTGGCTGCTGGCGCACCGGCCGGAGCTGATCCGTTCGCGGTATTCGATCAACGTCGACGGCGGTGGCCCGGAGATCCGCAACGGCCGGCCCGAGGTCGTGGCGGTGGAAACCGCCGAAAAGGTCTACGCCAGCTACACCCTGACCGTGCGCAACCCCGGCGGGCACAGCTCGCTGCCGACCCCGGACAACGCGATCTACCGGCTTGCCGCGGGATTGATGCGGCTGTCGAAGCTTGAGTTCCCGCTGCATACCAACTCGGCAACGCGCGGCTACTACGCGCGGCTGGCCACGCTCTATACCGGCTCGACCGCGGCCGACATGCGCGCCGTCGCCCACGATCCGTCCGATCCTGCGGCGATGCGGCGGCTTGCCGCGTCCAGTCCCTACAACAACGCCCACCTGCGCACGACCTGCGTGCCGACCCTGCTGGCCGGCGGCGATGCGGAGAACGCGTTGCCGCAGGTCGCCCGCGCCACGGTGAACTGCCGCATCCTGCCGGACGAGCCGCCGGCGCAGGTCGAGGCCGCCATCAAGCGGGCGCTGGACGACCCGCAGATCGAGGTGGCGCCGGTGGCGCCGGCGCCGGCCAGCCCGCCCAGTCCGATCGATCCAGCGTTGTTTGCCCAGGTCGGGCAGACGGCGAAGGAGGTGTGGGGGCATGCGATGCCGGTGTCGCCGTACATGTCCGCCGGTGCCTCGGACAGCGTGTTCTTGCGAGCGGCCGGCATGCCTTCCTACGTGTTCAACGGCATCGCCTACGACGTGGACGACGATCGCTCGCACGGGCAGGACGAACGCATTCTGGTGAATTCCTACTACCAGTCGCTCGAATTCGATTATAGATTGCTTAAGAAACTGTAAGGAGCCGCCGACCCCATGCCCCGTGCCATACCCATGACGCCCCCCGTATCGCGGTGCGCCCGGTGACGGCCGCCACGGCCACCGGCACGCTCGAGCAGGCGCTGGCGCACGCCGGTCGGTTGCTGGCCCGCGAGCCGGGAATGGCGGAGGCGCAGGCGGAGGAGATACTCAGGGTGGTGCCGGGGCATCCGCCCACGCTGCAGCTGCTGGCGGCCGCACGCGTCGCGCAGGGCAAGCTGGAGGAAGCACTGGCGGTACTGGAGCCGCTGGCCGCGTCCCAGCCGAAGTGGGCGGCGGTGCAGTTCGAGCTGGGACTGGCGTTGACGCAGGCCGGCCGGAAGGAAGAGGCGATCGCGGCGCTGCGCCGCACGGTGGCGCTTCAGCCCGATCTGCCCCAGGCCTGGCGGGTGTTGGCTGATCACCTGCTCGATGCCGGCGACCCGGATGCGGCGGCCGAGGCGTATCTCGGGCACGTCCGTCATGCCGCCACCGATCCCCGACTGATGGCGGCGGGTGCCGCCCTGACCGACAACCGTATTCCCGAGGCCGAAGGGCTGCTGCGCCAGCATCTGCGCGAGGCGCCGACCGACGTGGTGGCGATCCGCATGTTCGCCGAGCTGGCCGCCCGGGTGGGGCGCACCGACGAGGCACGGCTGCTGCTCGAGCGCTGCCTGGAGCTGGCTCCCGGCTTTCACGCCGCACGTCAGAACTATGCCTTGCTGTTGCACCGTTCCAACCTGCCCGAGCAGGCGCTGGCCGAACTCGAACTCCTGCTCGCCGCCGAGCCGAGGCATCCGGCGCACCGCAATCTCAAGGCAGTGGTGTTGTGCCGGACCGGCGACTACCACACGGCGATCGAGCTCTACGCGGAGCTGCTGGCCGAATACCCGGACAACGCCCAGGTCTGGATGAGCTACGGCCACGCGCTGAAGACCGCCGGCTTCACCGAACGCGCGATCGAGGCGTATCGGCGCGCGTTGGCGATCCTGCCCTCGTTCGGCGAGGTCTGGTGGAGCCTGGCCAACCTCAAGACCTTCCGCTTTTCCGAGGACGACGTGGCCACGATGCGCGGCCAGCTGGCCCGTGCTGACCTGTCCGACGACGACCGCCTGCATCTGGACTTCGCGCTGGGCAAGGCGCTGGAGGATGCGCGCGAGTACGAGGCTTCGTTCCGCCACTACGCAGCCGGCAGCGCGCGCCGCCATGGCCAGCTGCACTACGACCCGGCCGAGACGCATGCGCGGGTCGAGCACATCCGCCGCCAGTACACGCGCGAATTCTTCGCCGAACGGGCCGGCAGCGGCAGTCAGGTGCGCGATCCGATCTTCGTGGTCGGCCTGCCGCGTTCCGGCTCCACCCTGATCGAGCAGATCCTGTCCAGCCACAGCCAGGTGGAGGGCACGATGGAGCTGCCGGAGATCACCTCGATCACCCGGCTGCTGCGCGAGCAGGCCGACGGTGACGGCGCGATGCCGTACCACGAGGTGCTGGCCCGGCTCGATGCCGGTGCGCTGCGCGAGCTGGGCGAGCGCTACCTCGCGCACACCCGGATCCAGCGCAAGACGTCGGCGCCGCTGTTCATCGACAAGATGCCGAACAACTTCATGCACATCGGGCTGATCCACCTGATGCTGCCCAACGCGACCATCATCGATGCGCGCCGGCATCCGATGGCGTGCTGCTTCTCCGGCTTCAAGCAACATTTCGCCCGCGGCCAGAGCTTCAGCTACCGGCTGGAGGACCTCGCCCGCTACTACACCGACTACGTCCGGCTGATGGCGCATTTCGACGCGGTGCTGCCGGGCAGGGTGCACCGGGTGATCTACGAGAACATGGTCGAGGACACCGAGGGGGAGGTGCGCCGGCTGCTGGCGCACTGCGGGCTGCCGTTCGAGGAGGCGTGCCTGCGCTTCTTCGAGAACGAGCGTCCGGTGCGCACCGCCAGCTCCGAGCAGGTGCGCCGGCCGATCTATCGCGAGGGCGTGGACCAGTGGCGGCACTACGCGCCGTGGCTGGGGCCGCTGGAACAAGGTTTGGGAGCGGTGCTCCGGGCGTATCCCGGGGTGCCGGAACAAGAGGGACCGTAGTCAAGGGCCGTTTTGGGGATTTGTCTTTTTTTGAGGGAGGGCAACCGATGTACCGATACCGCAATACACCAGCCTCCGGGCCGGCGCGAAAGCGTCTGTCCCGCCTGCCACTGACCGCCGCCATCTGCCTGGCCTTCGCGGCACCCGCGTTCGGCCAGGATGCAGGCACGCAGGCAACGGCCAATCCACCGAAAGACCAGAAGGTGGCCGAGCTCAGCACCGTCACCGTGACGGCGCAGAAGCGCACGGAAAACCTGCAGAAGGTGCCGATCAGCATCCAGGTGCTTGGCACCGAAAAGATCGAGCAGCTGCACATCAACAGCTTCGACGACTACGTGAAGTACCTGCCGAGCGTGTCCTACCAGAGCGCCGCGCCGGGCTTCTCGGAGATCTACATGCGCGGCATCGCCAGCGGCGGCGACGGCAACCACTCCGGCTCGCGGCCGAGCGTCGGCGTCTATCTGGACGAGCAGCCCGTCACCACCGTGACCGGCCCGCTCGACATCCACATGTACGACATCGCCCGCGTCGAGGTGCTGGCCGGTCCGCAGGGCTCGCTCTACGGCGCCAGCGCGCAGGCCGGTGCCCTGCGCATCATCACCAACAAGCCCGACCCCAGCGGTTTCGCGGCCAGCTACACCGCCGGCCTCGACACGGTGGCGAACGGTGGTATCGGCAACGTGGCCGAAGGCATGCTCAACGTGCCGATCGCCAAGAATGCCGCGATCCGCCTGGTTGGCTGGCACGAGCGCGATGCCGGCTACGTCGACAACATCCCCGGCACGCGCACGTACCCGAGCTGGGGCGGTACGGTCAGCAATACGCCCACCTGCACGCCGAGCAACATGATGGTGTGCACGTACGCGGCCAAGAAGAACTACAACAGCAACATCACCAACGGCGGTCGCGCGGCGCTGAAGGTCGACCTCAACGACGACTGGTCGATCAATGGCACCTTCATGGGGCAGAAGACCACCGCCAACGGCAACATGGCCAGCGACACCGCGCTCGGCGACCTCGCCATCTCGCATTTCTATCCCGAGTGGCAGACCGACCGCTGGTGGCAGGCCGCGATGACCGTGCAGGGCAAGATCGGCAATTTCGATCTGACCTATGCCTACGCGCATCTCAAGCGCAACCAGGAAGAGCACAACGATTACAGCGACTACTCGTTCTGGTACGACACCCTGGCCGGCTATGGCGCGTACATCTATGACAACAGCGGCGCGCTGATCAATCCGTCGCAGTACATCATCGGCAAGGACCACTACACCATGGACAGCCACGAGCTGCGCCTGGCCTCGCCGAAGGATGATCGCCTGCGGGTGGTCGGTGGCCTGTTCTGGGAAAAGTCGGTACACGACATCGAACAGCGCTACATGATCAACGGCCTGTCCGATGCGCTGACGGTGCCGGGCTGGCCGAACACCATCTGGCTGACCGAGCAGGTGCGTACCGACAAGGACGAGGCAGTGTTCGGCGAGCTGTCCTACGACATCATCCCGGACACCCTGACCGCGACCGTCGGTGGACGTTACTTCCGCGCCGACAACAGCCTGGGCGGCTTCTACGGCTTCAGTTCCGGCTTCTCGCCGAGCTCGAGCTACGGTGAGGCAGGGTGCATCTCGCCCACGCCGTTCCGCGGCGCGCCGTGCCTGGACTTCAACAAGAACGTCAAGGAGACCGGTTCGCTCGGCAAGGTCAACCTGACCTGGAACATCACGCCGACCAAGATGGTCTACGCCACCCGGTCGGAGGGTTATCGTCCCGGCGGCATCAACCGCCGTGGTTCGCTGCCGCCGTACAAGTCGGACTACCTGACCAACTACGAGCTGGGTTGGAAGACCACCTGGATGAACAACCGGCTGTCGTTCAACGGCTCGGTATTCCAGGAGGACTGGAAGGACTTCCAGTTCAGCATTCTGGGTGCCAACGGCCTGACCGAGATCCGCAACGCCAACCAGGCCCGCGTCCGCGGCATGGAGACGGAGCTGAACTGGGCCGCGACCTACAACCTGCAGCTGAGCGGCGGCGTGGCGTTCTACGACGCCAAGCTCACGGCGAACTACTGCGGTTACACCGATGCCAGCGGCAAGCCGGTCACCGACTGCGCCACGCCGCAGGCACCGAAGGGCAGCCAGCTGCCGGTCACCCCGAAGTTCAAGGGCAACCTGGTCGCTCGTTACACCTGGGACGTCGGTGACAACGAGGCCTACCTGCAGGGTGCGGTGGTGCACGTGGGCAAGCGCCGGTCGGACCTGCGCACGCTCGAGAACGGCCTGGTCGGCGACCTTCCGGCCTACACCACGCTGGATCTTTCCGCCGGGTACAACTGGAGCAGCTTCAAGATCAACGTGTACGTCAACAACGTGTTCGACAAGCGCGCCGCGTTGTACAAGTACACGGAATGCGCCGAGGCCGTGTGCGCCGCGCATGGCGTGGTGCCGCAGTATCCGAACGGCCAGGTCTACACCGTCACCAACCAGCCGAGGACCATCGGCGTGCGTTTCACCCAGGACTTCTGATCGGCCTGTCCTGGGCCTGATGTACCGCAATGCCCCGGCTAATGGCCGGGGCATTTTTTTTTCGGCAATCAGGCATGCCGACCACGCGTCGGTGAAAATCACAAAAAAACGGCCACCCGCGAGGGTGGCCGTTTTTTCCGCTGAATCAGCCGGAGGGCGGATTACTTCTTGCCCGAAGTGTCCTTCATCGCGTCCTTGGCATTGTCGGCGGCGCTCTTGGCGGCGTCGGCAGCCTGCTTGGCCTGGTCGGCCGCGTTGGAGGCAGCCTCCTTGGCGTCCTTCATCATGCCGTTGCCGGAGGCACTCATCGCGCCGGCCGGAGCCGCCGCGGAAGCAGCCTTGGCGGCGTCCTTGGCCTGGTCAGCCGCCATGCCGGCGGTGTTGGCGGCCGCCTTGGCCTGGTCAGCAGCCTGCTCGGTGGCCGTGGTCGGCGCAGCGGCGGCAGCCTTCTGGGCCTGTTCGGAAGCCTGCTGAGCCTGGTCAGCGGACTTCTGGGCGTCCTGCGCGGAATCCTGCGCGCCGTTGCTGCAAGCCGCCAGCAGCGCGACGAGCGCGGAGGCGAGAAGGGTACGCGTGAACTTCATGGTGAATCTCCTTTGCCGTGGAATGCCGTATGGCCGCGTATTAATAGCGCTTTCCCATGAAAGCCGCTACCGGGCCCCAAGTGGGCCCAATCGCGTCATTAATGCGCCCGTTAACTGAGTGTCGAAAACCACGCCCGGGATTGTTCGCCCGGGCGCGTGACGATTCAGTCGAGACGCTCGACGGCAATCGCGGTGGCCTCGCCGCCGCCGATGCACAGGGAGGCGACACCGCGCTTGAGGCCGCGCACCTTCAGCGCATTGAGCAGGGTGACCACCAGGCGGGCGCCGCTGGCACCGATCGGGTGGCCGAGGGCGCAGGCACCGCCGTTGACGTTGACCTTCTCGTGCGGGATGCCCAGCTCGCGGATCGGCGCCATCGCCACCACGGCGAACGCCTCGTTGATCTCGAACAGGTCGACGTCACCGGCCTTCCAGCCGGCCTTGTCCAGCACCTTCTGGATCGCGCCGACCGGGGCGGTGGTGAACCACTCCGGCTCCTGCGAATGGGTGGCGTGCGCCACGATGCGGGCCAGCGGGGCCAGGCCGCGGGCCTTGGCGTCGTCGGCCGACAACAGCACCACTGCGGCGGCGCCGTCGGAGATGCTCGATGAGCTGGCGGCGGTGATGGTGCCGTTTTCCTTGCGGAAGGCCGGCTTCAGGCTCGGGATCTTGCCGATGTCCGAGCGGCCGGGCTGCTCGTCGGAGTCCACCACCACGTCGCCCTTGCGGCCGGCCACGGTGAACGGGACGATCTCGCCGGCGAAGGCGCCGCTCTTCTGGGCTTCCAGTGCGCGGGTCACCGAGGCGGTGGCAAACGCGTCCTGCTCCTCGCGGGTGAAGTGGTACTTGTCGGCGCAGAGCTCGCCGAACACGCCCATCGCCTTGCCGTCGTAGGGGTTGGTCAGGCCGTCCCACGCCATGTGGTCGACCAGCTGGCCGTCGCCGTAGCGGATGCCGGTGCGGGCCTGCACCATGTGCGGGGCGTTGGTCATCGACTCCATGCCGCCGGCGACGACGACGCTGGCCGAGCCGGCCTTGATCAGGTCGTGCCCCAGCATGATGGCCTTCATGCCCGAGCCGCACACCTTGTTGATGGTGGTGGCACCGGCCGCCATAGGCAGGCCGGCGGCGATCGCCGCCTGGCGCGCCGGCGCCTGGCCCAGGTTGGCCGGCAGCACGCAGCCCATGATCACCTCGCTCACGTCGGTGCCGGCCACGCCGGACTGCTCCAGCGCCGCCTTGATGGCCGCCGCGCCGAGCTTCGGGGTGGGCACGCCGGTGAACTGGCCGAGGAAGGAACCGATGGCGGTGCGCTTGGCACCGGCGATCACTACGCTGACATCAGACATGGGATTCTCCGGGGGATGGCCTTCGGGCGCACAGGGCGCGGTGGGAACCTCCCAATTATCGCAGTGCCCGGAGGGGGGCGGCAAACCAGGCGTCAGTCATCCGTGCGTCCCGGCCTTGTGCGAAGATCGCGCCAGGGAGCGGTAAGGCCAGGGGGAGGCCGCCGTTCTCGTGCCATCAATAATTAGGGGTACAGCCATGAGCGAGCAGGGACGGACGCTGATGCAGCGTCGCATGCCATTTGTCATTGCAGCCGTTCTCGGCCTCGCCGGCTGCGGTGGCGGCGGTGGCGGCAACACCCGGCCGCCGCCTCCCGCACCACCCCCTGCGCCGCCGCCGGCCAGTGCCCAGCCGCCGATCGACGCCCATCTGGCGCTGACCGACACCTATGCCGCGCATACCGCCGGCTTCACCGGTTCCGGCGTGACCATCGGCGTGGTCGACACCGGCATCAACTCGAGCCACCCGGCGCTTGCCGGGCGGGTCAAGGCGCTGCTGGTCTATGTCGACCCGGCCACCAACAACACCTCCGTGGGCGATGTGGTCGGCCACGGCACCTGGGTGTCGCAGATCGCCGCCGGCCAGCCGTTCGGCCAGTGGCCCGGCGGCATCGCGCCAAATGCCACGCTGGTCTCCGCGCGCATCATCAACGACACGCCGCCCAAGGACGACGGTTCGGGCCAGGGCAACATGGTGCAGCCGTCCGACGCCGACTTCTTCGGCCAGACTCTGCTGCCGGACCTGATCGCCCAAGGCGTCCAGGTCATGAACAATTCCTGGGGCGGGCTTTATTTCGATCCGTCCAATGCGACCGCCGTGGGCACCGCGTTCGGCAATGCGTTCCGCTCGTTCGTGGTCGACCACAACGGACTGGTGGTCTTCGCCACCGGCAACGACAGCCGCACCCAGCCGTCCGATACCGCGGCCATCCCGTACTACGCGCCCGACCTGGAACGCGGCTGGCTGGCGGTCGCCGCGCTGGACTCCAACACGCCGACGCAGCTGGCCTCGTATTCCAACCAGTGCGGCAAGGCGATGAACTACTGCCTGGTGGCCCCCGGCGATGTGATCGTCACCGGCGCCAACGACACCGCCAGCAACCCGACGTACTACATCGTGCAGGGCACTTCGTTCGCCACGCCCGCCGTCTCCGGCGCGGCGGCAGACGTATGGCAGGCGTTCCCGTACTTCACCAACGACCTGGTCAGGCAGACCCTGCTGGGCACGGCCAAGGACCTGGGCGCTCCGGGCGTCGATCCGGTATTCGGCTACGGCCTGCTCGACGTGGGCAAGGCGGTGCAGGGGCCGGCCCAGTTCAACTGGGGCGACGTGACCGTCAGCTTCACCGGCTCGTCCACCTGGGGCAACGTCATCTCCGGCGCGGGCGGCCTGATCAAGCAGGGCAGCGGCACGCTGACCCTGAGCGAGCCATCCACGTACACCGGCCTGACCCAGGTGCAGGGTGGCACGCTGATGGCCAACTCGCTGGCCGGCAGCGTGAACATCGCCGCGCAGGCGAGCCTCGGTGCCGGCCACGTGGGCGGCAGCATCGACAACACGGGCACGCTGGACATCGGCAATGCCGGCGGCACCACGGTCGGCGGCAATTACACGCAGGAGGTCGGCGGTCGGCTGGCGCTGTCGCTGGGCTCGGTGCTGACGGTCTCGGGCAAGGCCACGCTCAACGGCGGCGATCTGTACGTCTACGACAAGAACAGCAACTACACCGTCAGCTCGCACACCAACGTGCTCACCGCCGGCGGCGGCCTGACCGGCACCTTCACCGGCGTGAACACTCCCAGCAGCGTGCTGCTGACCGCTTCGCTGAACTACGACGGCACCAGCGCCTGGCTCAACGTATCGCAGGTCAGCGTCACCCAGGTGGCGGGTGCCAGCTACACGCCGGCGTCCTACGGAGCGGCGCAACGCGTGCAGGGCGCGTTCGAATACCTCAACAGCCAGCTGGCGGGCACCTCGGCAACGGCGATGCCGACCAGTTCGGCGTTGCTGTCCGGCGCCGCGAGCCTGCAGCAGGTGAGCAGCACTGCCGCGCTGGAGCAGTCGCTGCAGAGCCTGTCCGGCCAGCTGCACGCGGCCAGCGCCGCCATGACCTTCGAGGCGATCGACGCGGGCACCCGCGCGTTGTCCGATCACGTGGACCAGTTGCTGGACGGTCGCCAGGCCAGCCTGTGGAGCCAGGGGCTGGGCTACCAGGGCGACTTCTCCCGCGCCGGCTACGGCAACGTGGGCGTGGACCTCAACGGCTGGATGACCGGTGCCGACCAGCGCATCGGCGCGCACGGCTTCGCCGGTTATGCGATCAGCCAGGCCAGCGGACTGGGTCGGCTGGCCGAGACAGCCGACCAGGGTCGCAGCCACTCGACCGAGGCGATGTTCTACGGCGGCGTGGTGGACGGCTCCTGGTACGCGATGGGCCGCTTCGGCCTCGGCCAGTACCGGGAATCCATGCGCCGCGGCGTGCAGCTGGGCAACTTCGCCACCGGCGTGGCCAGCATGACCCACGGCCGCTACGGTGTGGCCTACGGCGAGAGCGGCTACCGTCTCGGGATGGGCGGCTTCCAGGTCACGCCCTACGCGAACCTGCAGTACGCGCAGATCCGCCGCGACGGCTTCAGCGAGGTGGGCGGCAGCGGCTTCGGCCTGAAGTCGCCGTCGGGCCTGACCGCACGCTGGCAGGCGGGCGTCGGCCTGCGCGCCACGCGCTCGTGGACGCTGGCCGGCGGCTCGCGGCTGTCCTGGCAGTCGCACATGCTGTGGCAGCGTGCGTTCGGCCTGCGCGGCGATGTGCTGCAGGCGAGCTTCACCGGCGTCGACCAGTGGGCGCCGGTCGGCGGCATCGGCCTGTCGCGCTACGGCGGCATGGTCGGCAGCGAACTGTCGTGGCAGTACTCGCCGTCCAGCAGCCTGGGCGTGGGTCTGGACCAGTACGTGGGCCAGCGCGATCACGCGCAGATGGCGACGCTGAACTACCGGCTGAGCTTCTGAGCCTCCAGACGCAGGCTGCGGAAAAGCAACGGCCCGCGTGATGCGGGCCGTTCTTTTTCCAGTCGTCGGCGGGCGATCAGCTCTTGCCGTGGAACAGCTCGCGGCCGATCAGCATGCGGCGGATCTCGTTGGTGCCTGCGCCGATCTCGTACAGCTTGGCATCGCGCAGCAGGCGACCGGCCGGGAACTCGTTGATGTAGCCGTTGCCGCCCAGCGACTGGATCGCCTCCAGCGCCACCTTCACCGCGTTGCTCGATGCGTTGAGCAGGCAGGCCGCCGGGTCGATGCGCGAACGCACGCCGTTGTCGAACTGCTGCGCCACCATATAGGCAAAGCCGCGCGAGGACTGCAGGGCGGTGTACATGTCGGCCACCTTGGCCTGCATGATCTCGAAGGTGCCGATCGGCGCGTTGAACTGTTTGCGCTCGCGCACGTAGGGCAGGGTCAGGTCCATCGCCGCCTGCATCAGGCCGATCGGGCCGCCGGAGAGCACCAGCCGCTCGGTGTCCAGGCCGCTCATCAGCACGCGCACGCCCTCGTTCACCTCGCCGACGATGTTCTCCTCGGGGATCTCGCAGTCCTCGAACACCAGCTCGCAGGTGTTCGAGCCGCGCATGCCGAGCTTGTCGAGCTTCTGCGCCGTGCTGAAGCCCTTCATGCCCTTCTCGACGATGAAGGCGGTCATGCAGCGGCTGCCGGCGGCGCGCGGCGCGGTGCGCATGTACACCAGCAGCACGTCCGCGTCGGGGCCGTTGGTGATCCACATCTTCGAACCGTTGGCGACCCACACGTCGCCCTTCTTCTCGGCGCGGCAGCTCATCGAGCCGACCACGTCGGAACCGGCGCCCGGCTCGCTCATCGCCAGCGCGCCGACGTACTCGCCCGAGCACAGCTTGGGAATGTATTTCTGCCGCTGCGCCTCGTTGCCGTTGTGGAAGATGTTGCTCACGCACAGGTTGGAGTGCGCGCCGTAGGACAGGCCCACCGAGCCGGACGCGCGGGAGATCTCCTCCATCGCCACCGTGTGTGCCAGGTAGCCCATGCCGCTGCCGCCGTATTCCACCGGGATGGTGATGCCGAGCAGGCCGAGGTCGCCGAACTTGCGCCACAGGTCCTCGGGAAAGGCGTTGTTGCGGTCGATCTGGTCGGCGCGCGGGGCGATCTCCTTTTCCGCGAACGCGTGGACGGTCTCGCGCAGCAGGTCGATGTCTTCGCCGAGGGGGAACGGGCGCATGCGGTGCTACTCCATGGAGGGGGACAAAGCCGGACAATGGTAGCGCGCGGGCCGGTGATGGCCTTGGCGCGACGCACAAGACCCCGCCGGTCTCAATGCGCGGCGAGCTCCCGGGCATGCTCGGAAAGGCGCTCGTACTGCGTCATCACGCGGACCAGCTGGCCGAGCACGAAGCGGCTGGCGGCATCCTCGCCGGTGGGGGCAACGAAGACGGTCTCCGGCGATCCCTGCAACGTGACCGGGCGGCCGGACAGCGCGTCCGCCAGCTCGTCGAGCGCATCGATCACCTGGCGCCCGGTCGCCTGCACCGGTGCCAGCGCCCCGGGCGGCATCGCCTGGCGGTGCGCGCCCAGCGCGGACAGCTGGCCCAGCAGCAGGTGCGCCGCGGTGAGGAAGCGCAGCAGCGCCTCGCGGCTGGCCGGGGCGCGGTCCGGCTCGCGCAGCATCGCGGCGAACTGGCCGCTGAGCGCGGCGTCGGCGTTGTGCGCATCGCGCCGGGCGATGCGGTAGGCGAGGTCGTCGTGCTTGCCGCTGGCGTACTGGGCCAGGATCCGCTCGAGGTAGCGCGCGTCGCAGCGCAGCGCCTCGGCGAGCACCTCGGCCAGCTGCCGACCGCGCCAGTCGGGCAGCACCAGGTAGATCGCCATCGCCGCGATCGCCGCGCCGATCAGCGTGTCGAGCAGGCGCGGCCACATCACGGCGTAGCCGTTGCCGATCTGGTTGAAGCAAAGCAGCACGAACAGCGTGATGAAGGCGGTGGCCAGCGCATAGCTGCGCTGCCGCGTGGCGAAGAAACCCACGCCAGTGACCACGATCAGCCCCATCTGCCACGGTCCGAACGGTGCGAGCTTCAGCACGGCCCAGCCGGCCACCAGGCCAAGCACGGTGCCGGCGACGCGCTGCAGCAGCAGTCGGCGCGTGGCGCCATAGGTCGGCTGGCACACCAGCAGGGTGGTCAGCAGGATCCAGTAGCCCTGCCGCGGATGCACCGCCAGCAGCACGCCGTAGCCGGCCAGCAGGGCCAGCGCCAGCCGCAGCGCGTGGCGGAAGTGCATCGAACGCGGGGTGAGCTGGATACGGATGCGCGCCCACGCCTCGCCCGGCGTCTGCGGTCCCGGGTCCTGCAGTACCAGGCCGTCGTCGACGACGGGCGCGTGGCGCGTGGCATCGCCCAGCCGCACCTGGATGGCCTCGAGGTTGCGCGCCAGCGCGTCGACCGCGTGCTGCACCTCGGCGGGCGGCGGCAGCGCCTGCGCCTTCATCGCGGCCACGGCATCGTGCAGGTCCATCAGTGCGGCGGCAGCGACGGGCGAGCGGCGGAACGGCGTGCGCAGGCGCAGCGCGTTGGCGCGGGCACGGCAGCCGTCGGCCTGCAGCCGCAGCAGGTGGCCGCAGCGGAACAGCACGTCGGAATGGAACAGCGCCTCGGCCAGTGCGTCGTACGGATGGTGCGTGGAGCTGGCGCGCTCGTGGATGTCCTGCGCCATGAAGTAGAGCTGCAGCCGCGCCGCCGTGGTGCCGCGCGGGCGACGGCTGCCGATGCGGTCGATCAGCACCAGCCGGGTCGCATTGAGCGCCTGCACCACGCGTTCGTTGCGCAGGGCCAGCTGCAACTGCAGCGCGTCGTGGTCCACGCCATGCACCGGCGCGAACAGTGCGGCCTTGCCGTCCAGGTAGTCGGCCAGCGCGTCGAACAGCTGCGCCAGCGCCAGACGCAGCGCCTGCTGCGGCGCCAGCGCGCTCCAGGCCAGCGACAGCGCGCCGTACCAGGCGGCTCCGGCCAGCAGCAGGAGCGGCTCGTGCCAGGGATCGGTGATGCTGCCGTGCGCCGCGTCCACGCCGATCATCGTGTAGACGGACAGGATCAGCGTGCCGCCGCCGATGGTCGCGTAGCGGCCGCTCGCCGCGCCCAGCATCACCAGCGCGAACGTGGCCAGCGGCAGGCTGGCAGCGAACAGCCACGGCGAGGGCAGCAGCCATTGCACCGCCACCGCGGCGATCGCGAAGCAGGCGAGGGTGATCAGCAAGGTGCCGAGCCGGCTGCGCCAGTGGTCCTCGGTCTCGGCCAGCGCGCAGGCGATGGCGCCCAGCAGGGCGGGGATCACCGCGTGGACTTCCTGGCGGGCCAGACACCACGCCACGATGCCGCCGAGGGCCAGGCCGACCCGCACGCTCTCGGCATAGCGGTCCGAGCCGCGGAAGCGGCGCCAGTGGTCAGCAAGGAAGGCGGCGGGATTCACCCGACGAGGATACGACGGAACGCCCGCCCGCTCGCTGGCGGCGCCGGTCCATCCCTGATCCGGAGGTGCCCCGGCCGGGTCGGCCTGCCGGCGTCAGGGCCCGGCAGGTCCCGAGTCGAGGCGAGTGGTCAGCACAGCCCGCCGTTCACCGCCAGCACCTGGCGGGTGATGTAGCCGGCGTCCGGGCTCATCAGGAATTGCACCGCCGCGGCCACTTCCTCCGGCGTGCCCATGCGCTGGGCCGGAATCGCCTTGAGGATCTCCTCGACCGGTACTTCCGCGTCCAGCATGTCGGTGTCGATCAGTCCCGGCGCGACGCAGTTGACGGTGATGCCGCGCTTGGCCAGGTCCAGCGCCAGCGCCTTGGCCGCGCCGATCACCCCGGCCTTGGACGCGCTGTAGTTGACCTGGCCGCGGTTGCCGATCAGCCCCGACACCGAGGCGATGCAGACGATGCGGCCCGGCGCGCGGCGGCGGATCATCGGCATCGCCAGCGGGTGCAGCACGTTGTAGAAGCCGTCCAGGTTGGTGCGCAGCACGCGGTCCCAGTCGTCGTCGGTCAGCGCCGGGAACGCCGCGTCGCGGGTCAGCCCGGCATTGCAGACCACGCCGTAGGGGGCGCCGTGCGCGGCCACGTCGGCTTCCAGCGCGGCGCGGCAGGCGGCGCGGTCGGCGATGTCGAACTGCAGGATGCGCGCGGCGCGGCCCAGCGCACGGATCTCGTCGGCCACGGCCTCGGCCTCGTCGCGGCGCGAGCGGCAGTGCACGACCAGGTCGTAGCCGGCGCGCGCCAGCCGCAGCGCGATGGCGCGGCCGATGCCGCGGCTGGAGCCGGTCACCAGGATGGTCTCGGTCATGGTCGGGTGCTCGGTGTGGGAGGCGGGCGTGCCCGCGCGGCGAAGAACGGCGGAAGCTTCGCACGGTTGTCCGCCGTGTGCTGGCGGAGACCGGTGGAAACGCATCGCGACAAGGCCGGGGCCCGGAAGCGAGAGAGCCCGGCACCAGGCCGGGCTCCCTCGATGGCTTCCGTGGCGACCCGCGGCTTACTGCCCGCGCATGCGTCCTTGGAAGCGGGTGCTGCCGTTGCCCATGTGCGGCAGCTTGATCTTGCCGATCAGCGCGATGCGCTCCTCGGCCAGACGGTCGGCGGCCAGGTAGGTCGGCACGTTCTCGGTCTTGCTGATCTCGAAGATGCGGCCCAGGTTGTAGTAGATCTGCCGCATCATGCGCATGGCGCGCTCGCGGTTGTAGCCGTCGATCTCCAGCGAGATGTTCATCACGCCGCCGGCGTTGACCGCATAGTCCGGCGCGTACAGCACGCCGCGGCGGGTCAGCTCGTCGCCGATCTCGTTGGTGGCCAGCTGGTTGTTGGCCGCGCCGCAGATGATCTTCGCCTTGATCCGGTCGATGGTCTTCTCGTTGAGCGTGCCACCCAGTGCGCAGGGCGAGTACACGTCGGCGTCGACGTCGTAGATCTCGTCCAGGCCCACCGCTTCGCAGCCCAGCTCGTCCACGCAGCGCTGCACCGCTTCCTTGTTGATGTCGGTGACGAACACCTTGGCGCCCTGCTCGCGCAGCAGCTTGATGAATTCGCTGCCGACGTGGCCGCAGCCCTGCACGGCGTAGCTGTACTTGCCCACGTCCTCGTTGCCGTGCTTGAAGTTCAGCGCGGCCATCAGGCCCTGCAGGGTGCCGTAGGCGGTGAACGGCGAGGGGTCGCCCGAGCCGCCGTGCACCTGGTGCACGCCGGTCACGTACTCGGTCTCGCGGAACACGTATTCCATGTCGTTGACGTCGATGCCGACGTCCTCGGCGGTGATGTAGCGGCCGCCCAGCGAGTTGACGAAGCGGCCGAACGCGCGGAACAGCGCCTCGGACTTGTCCTTCGACGGATCGCCGATGATCACCGCCTTGCCGCCGCCCAGGTTCAGGCCGGCCACCGCGTTCTTGTAGGTCATGCCGCGCGACAGGCGCAGCACGTCGTTCACCGCTTCGGCCTCGGTCTTGTACGGCCACATGCGCAGGCCGCCCAGCGCGGGGCCCAGCACCGTGTTGTGGATCGCGACGATGGCCTTCAGGCCGGCGTCCTTGTTCTGGCAGAACACGACTTCCTCGTGATCCGTCTTGGCGATGGTTTCAAAGATCATTCGAACGATGACTCCAGGTGGGACGGCGCCCGGGGATGGCGGCCGTTCGGGTATGGAAGAGCGCCGCACGGGCGGCCTGTTCCGGCATGCACGCTTGCAACAGCTTGAAAACCAAAGCCCCAGCGGGGCTGGGGCTTTGGTTTCGGGGGGCGAAGTTTAGTACGTCGCCGCTGCAATTGCTGACGCGGCGCAGCAAGCCGCGGTCCCGGGCGGGCGCTCAGTGGACCCAATGCCCCCGGCGGAAGTACCAGCCGTCCCGCCGGTGCACCCAGTGCTCCGGCACGTAGCGGTAGCCAGGACGCGCGCGCACCCAGTAGCCGGCGACCCAGACATGGCGGTGCCGGCGGTGGTCCCAGCGCCAGTAGCCCGGTGCCCACACGTAGCCCACGCGCGGCGGCGGCACGCGCACGTAGCGCGGCGGCGGCGGGGCCACGCCGATGGACACGCCCACCGCCACCTGGGCGGCCTGGGCCGTCGGGGCGTAGCCGACGCCGGCGCCCGCGGCGAGACCAAGGGCGGCGAGCAGGGCAAGCTTGCGGGTCATCGTGATCATGCAGGTCTCCGTCAGCGCCGCACTCTGCGGCGGCAGGCGGAACAACGACCCGGCCGCCGTGTTGTTGACGTAGCCGGGGCTGGCACGTTCAGCCGGCGGTCGGGGGCGGGCCCGGGCGAGGTTTCGTCACGTCGTTTTCCTGAGGGTGCCTCTTGGTCAGTGCCGGACTGGGCGAAAAGAGACGGCACTGGATGACCAGCCCTGCGGCTGTTGATACAGCGCCTCCGGCGTTCGCCGGGATGACGTGAGGTAATTCCGGATGCACCGGTCATCCCTGTAGCTGCATTGGAAACGCCTTCTGCTTCCGTAATGAGTCGCGGAGGGTTCCAGTCTCCCGTACGTCATCCCAGCGAACGCTGGGATCCAGCGTCTCTGCTCTTTGGAGGCGAAAGTCACTGGATGACCAGCCCGGCGGCTGTCGATAAAGCGCCTCCTGCTTTCGCAGGAACGACGAGCAAAAGCATCGCCTCCCAACGCCGGCAGTGCCGCTGCGACGAGCTGCCCTCAGAGCCGGCACTCCGGATCGTGGTGGTTGGCACGCGCCTGCTGATACACCGGCATCAGCTGCTGCGCCTGCTGCTGCAGGGTCTGCTGGCGCTTGGCGCTGGACGGGTGGGTCGACAGGAACGCCGGCGGCTTGCTGCCGCCCTGCGCGCCCATCTTCTGCCACAGCGTCACGGCCGCGCGCGGATCGAAGCCAGCCTCGGCCATGTAGCGCTGGCCGAGCACGTCGGCCTCGCTTTCCTGGGTGCGCGAGAACGGCAGCAGGATGCCCACCTCCGCGCCCAGGCCCAGCGCCGCGGCGGCGTAGCCGGTATCGGTGCCGCGGGAGCCGGCGTAGACCGTGCCGGCCAGCACCGCTGCCTGCGCCGCGTAGTTGTCCGACACGCGCTCGGCACCATGTCGCGCGACCACGTGCGCCAGCTCGTGGCCCAGCACCACGGCGAGCTGGTCCTGGTTGGTGGCGATCTTGAACATGCCGCGGTTCACGCCGATGCGGCCGCCGGGCAGGGCGAAGGCGTTGGCGTTGTCGTCGCCGACGATCTGCACTTCCCACTGGTTGGCGTTCCACGGCGGCGGCAGCACGGCGACCAGCGCGTTGGCTACGCAGGTGGCGTAGGCGCGCTCGCGCGGCGCGTCGACGAACTTGCCCTGCTTGCGCATGTCGTTGAACGCGGTGATGCCCATCTGGCTCATCTGCGCATCGGACACCATCATCAGCTGCGAGCGTCCGGTGGGCGAGGTGGCGCAGCCGGCCAGGCTGAGCGTGGCGACGGCGAGGGTGGCAGCGAGCGTGGCGCGCATGGGGGAACTCCCTGTTCGATGGATACCGGGCCAAGGATAGATGGCCCGGCGGTGCGGGCGGCATGCCCGGGATGTGAAAAGAACGAACGATCGTGCTATTTTGCCGTCATGACGACCGCACCGCCCCCGACCAAGCGCGCGCTGACCCGCGAACTGATCCTCGACCACGCCTACGAACTGGCCCGCCGTGAGGGGCTGGAGGGCCTGACCATCGGCAGCCTGGCCGCCGACGTGGGCATGTCCAAGAGCGGCGTGTTCGCCCACTTCGGCGCGCGCGAAGACCTGTTGCTGGCGGTGCTGCAGTCCGGTGCGGAGCGCTTCACCGAAGCGGTGATGCGCCCGGCATTGCGCGAGCCGCGCGGCCTGCCGCGGCTGCGCGCCATCGTGCGGCGCTGGTTCGACTGGGCCGGACAGCACGCCGACGGCTGCGTGCTGCTGTCGGCGGCCAGCGAATACGACGGCCGCGACGGCGTGATGCACGACGGCGTGGTGAGCCAGCAGGCGCAGTGGCGCGCCGCGCTGGCCAAGGCGGCCGGGCAGGCGATCGAGGCCGGACACTTCCGCGCCGATGCCGATCCGGAGCAGATCGCGTTCGAGATCTACGCGCTGATCCTCGGCCTGCATCACGACGCCGGCCTGTTCGGCTTCGGCTCCGCCAGCGCGCGGGCCGATGCGGCCTTCGAGCGCCTCTGGCGCAGCTGGCAGGCCTGAGGTGCGCGCCATGACCAGCACCCCCTCCGCGATGCCGCGCAGCGGGTTGGGCGCCCGCGTCGCGCTGGCGTTCGTCCGCGCCGGCTTCGTCGTTGGCGGGCGGCTGATGCCGCGCAGCACCGCCGCGCGGGCCGCGCGCCTGTTCGCCACGCCGTTCGCCAGCAGCCGCACCCGGGCGCGGGCCGAGCGCGGCGACGACGCCATGCGGCGCATCGATCTGCCGGTCCGCGGCGAGACCATTGCCGCCTACGTCTGGGGCGACCCGGCGACCCAGCCTTACGCGCTGATGTCGCACGGCTGGTCGAGCTTCGGCCTGCGCTTCCTGCCGTGGGCGCAGGCGCTGCGGGCACGCGGTTACGCGGTGGTCGCCTTCGACCAGCCCGGTCACGGCCACAGCAGCGGTCGCTACGCCACGCTGCCGGACTTCATCGAAACCGTCCGCGCGGTCGGCCAGCATTTCGGTCCCGCCGACCTGGCGGTGGGTCATTCGCTGGGCGCCGCCGCGCTGGCGATGGCGCAGGGGCCGGACTGGCGCGCCGCCCGCCTGGTGCTGGTGGCGCCGCCGGTGGACATGCGCGCGGCGATGGGTCGTTTCTTCCGGCTGGTACGCGTGGGCGAACACCTGCGCGCGCCGTTCGAGGGCTGGCTGCAGCGGCATACCGGGGTCAGCATCGACGCGCTGGACCTGCGCCGGCACCTGCCGTCGCTGGGCCAGCCGGTGCTGGTGGTGCACGACCTGGACGATCCCGACGTGCCGTGGGCCGAAGGCGAGCGCTATGCGGTCTGCCTGGGCGACGCGCGGCTGCTCACCACCGAGTCGCTCGGCCATCGCCGCGTGCTGGGCGAGCCGGCGGTGATCGAGGCCGCCATGTCCTTCCTCGGCGGTGAGCCGGTGGGCGAGCGCGTGGTCGGCAGCGGCGAGCTGGCGCGCATGCTCTGACCGCGCTGGCGCGGGCGCCACCGCACTGCGACAAGCGTGTAACGGGCAACCCCTTTAGAATTGGGCGGTTCAGTCAAGCCGTTCGGAGTTGCCATGAGTTCCCCCGCCAAGCACGTCCCCACTGCCGGCGACACCCAGCACGCGCGTACCCCGGGCGAAAACTCGCCGCTGCGTTTCGTCACCGCGGCCAGCCTGTTCGACGGGCACGACGCGGCGATCAACATCATGCGCCGGATCATCCAGGCGCAGGGTGCCGAGGTGATCCACCTGGGCCACAACCGCTCGGTGGAAGACGTGGTGCGCGCCGCGCTGCAGGAAGACGCCGACGCCATCGCGCTGTCGTCCTACCAGGGCGGCCACGTCGAGTACTTCAAGTACATGGTGGACATGCTCAAGGAGCGCGGCGCCGGCCACATCCGCGTGTTCGGCGGCGGCGGCGGCACCATCACGCCGGAAGAGATCAAGGAGCTGCAGGCCTACGGCGTGGAGCGCATCTACCACCCGAACGACGGCATGAAGCTTGGCCTCACCGAGATGATCGAGGACGTGATGGCCCGCGCCGGCGCGGCCGCGGCCAAGCGTGCCGAGGAAACCCAGGGCGTGCCCGCCGTGCGCGTGGACGACGAGATCTCCATCGGCCGCATGCTCTCGGCGATCGAGGAGGGCGCGCTCAGCGACGCCGAGCTGGAGCACCAGCGCAAGCAGTGGAAGCTCGCCGGCAAGCACACCCCCGTGCTCGGCCTCACCGGCACCGGCGGCGCCGGCAAGTCCAGCGTGGTGGACGAGCTGCTGCTGCGCTTCCTGCAGGCCTTCCCCGAGATGCGCATCGCCGTGCTGGCGGTGGACCCGACCCGTCGCCGCTCCGGCGGCGCGTTGCTGGGCGACCGCATCCGCATGAACTCGCTGCGTAGCCACCGCGTCTACATGCGCTCGATGGCCACGCGCCGCCAGCACGCGGCCACCAACACCGTGCTGCACGACTGCATCGACTTCCTCAAGAGCCAGCCCTACGACCTGGTGATCGTCGAGACCGCCGGCATCGGCCAGAGCGACTCGGAGATCGTCGACCTGGTCGACTTCCCGGTCTACGTGATGACCAGCGAATACGGCGCGGCCAGCCAGCTGGAGAAGATCGACATGATCGACTTCGCCGAGCTGATCGTGCTCAACAAGTACGACAAGCGCGGCGCCGAAGACGCGCTGCGCGACGTGCGCAAGCAGTGGAAGCGCAACCGCACCGCCTTCGCCATGAAGGACGAAGACGTGCCGGTCTACCCGACCATCGCCAGCCAGTTCAACGATCCGGGCGTCACCTGGATGTTCACCAACCTGTGCCGCCTGCTGAGCGCAAAGCTCTCGCTGGAGCCGGCCAAGTGGACGCCGCACCTGGACACCAGCCTGAAGGAGCCGCGCGCCACCGTGCTGATCCCCGGCAACCGCGTGCGCTACCTGGCCGAGATCGCCGAGCAGGGCCGCGGCATCAACGCCTCCATCGCCAAGCAGGCCGAGCAGGCCAGCAAGGCGCAACACTGCTACGAGGCGCTGAAGGAGCTGGGCGACGACCAGCTGCCCAAGCCGCTGGACCTGTACGCCAGCGATGCGCTGCAGGCGGGCGAGGGCGCCGACCGCTCCCTCATCCTCCTCCGCCAGCGCTACAACGCCGCCCTCGGCGAACTGACCAAGGAATCCCTCGAGCTGCTGCGCGGCTGGCCCGCCCTGCGCGAGTCGGTCACCGCCGAGGTGAACGAGTACCAGGTGCGCGGCAAGACCATCCGCGTGGAGAACTACCGCGAGTCGCTCAGCCACCAGAAGATCCCCAAGGTGGCGCCGCCCAAGACGAAGGATTGGGGCGACCAGCTGCTGTTCCTCGGCAAGGAAAACCTGCCGGGTTACTACCCCTACACCGGCGGCGTGTACCCGTACCGCCGCAGCGGCGAGGACCCTACCCGCATGTTCGCGGGCGAGGGCACGCCCGAGCGCACCAACCGCCGCTTCCATTACCTGAGCCAGGGCGGTGCGGCCACGCGCCTGTCCACCGCGTTCGACTCGGTCACCCTGTACGGCGAAGACCCGGCGCCGCGCCCGGACATCTACGGCAAGATCGGCAACTCCGGCGTCAACATCGCCACCCTGGACGACATGAAGAAGCTGTACTCCGGCTTCGACCTGTCCGCGCCCACCAGCTCGGTCTCCATGACCATCAACGGCCCGGCGCCGATCATCCTCGCGATGTTCATGAACACCGCAATCGACCAGAACGTGGAGAAGTACCTCAAGGCCGACCCCGCGCGCTGGGCCGAGGCGGAGAAGAAGATCGCCAGACTGTTCGAAGGCCGCGAGCGCCCGCGCTATTCCGGTGAGCTGCCGGCTGGCAACGACGGTCTGGGCCTTGGGCTACTTGGCGTCACCGGCAACCAGCTGGTGGATGCCGAGACCTACGCAAAGATCAAGGCCGAGACGCTGGCCACCGTGCGCGGCACCGTGCAGGCGGACATCCTCAAGGAAGACCAGGCGCAGAACACCTGCATTTTCAGCACGGAATTCGCGCTGCGCATGATGGGCGACATCCAGCAGTACTTCGTCGACCACAAGGTGCGCAACTTCTACTCGGTGTCGATTTCCGGCTATCACATCGCCGAAGCCGGCGCGAACCCGATCAGCCAGCTCGCCTTCACCCTGTCCAACGGCTTCACCATCGTCGAGTACTACCTCGCGCGCGGGATGCACATCGACGACTTCGCGCCCAACCTGTCGTTCTTCTTCTCCAACGGCATGGACCCGGAGTACACCGTGATCGGCCGCGTCGCCCGCCGCATCTGGGCCCGCGCCATGCGCGAGCGCTACGGCGCCAGCCCGCGCAGCCAGATGATGAAGTACCACATCCAGACCAGCGGCCGATCCCTGCACGCGCAGGAGATCCAGTTCAACGACATCCGCACCACGCTCCAGGCGCTGTACGCGCTGTTCGACAACTGCAACAGCCTGCACACCAACGCCTACGACGAGGCCATCACCACGCCGACCGAGGAAAGCGTGCGCCGCGCGGTGGCGATCCAGATGATCATCAACAAGGAGCTGGGCCTCAATTTCAACGAGAACCCCTGGCAGGGCAGCTTCATCGTCGAGGAGCTCACCGACCTGGTCGAAGAGGCGGTGTACAAGGAGTTCGAGGCGATCAGCGAGCGCGGCGGCGTGCTCGGCGCGATGGACACCATGTACCAGCGCGGCAAGATCCAGGAAGAGAGCCTGTACTACGAGCACAAGAAGCACGACGGCAGCCTGCCGCTGATCGGCGTCAACACCTTCCTGCCCAAGGACCACGGCGGCGAAATCGCCACCGAGATCGAGCTGATCCGCTCCACCGAAGAAGAGAAGGGCCAGCAGATCGCCAACGTCAAAGCCTGGCAGGCCAACCGCAACCACCTGGCCCCGCGCGGCGAGACCGATCTCACCCACGTGGCCGAGGACGCGACTGCGGCGGCCGAGAAGCACGACGGCCATGGACTGGGCTATCTGCAGAACACCGCGCGGGAGCGCCGCAACGTGTTCAACGCATTGATGGAAGCGGTCAAGACCCACAGCCTCGGCCAGATCAGCCACGCGCTGTACGACGTGGGTGGCGAGTACCGCCGGAACATGTAATGTGGCGCGTGCCGCTCCACGCATCAAAAGGCCCGCTTCGGCGGGCCTTTTGTTTTTTTCAGCTCTTATCCCTCAGCACAAGGACTATGGTCCCGGCCAACTGAGCCAGTTCCACTGGTCTGCGGTAGGCTCGACGGAACCGCATGTGAGGATGAGCAAGTGGACAAGCGAAGGATGGCTTTGCCCCTGATATTGATGTCGGCAACGTGGTTGCTGTCCGGTTGTGGCCGAGAGTCTGGCGGAGCACATCCGCTGAATGGCGCGTTCTATCCGTTGGATCTGGCCCTGATCTGCGATCAGTCCACACCTTCTCCGCTCAGGAACGAGCGCCCCACGCGCGACGGTGAAACCACATTCGGAAACATCTGTGTCGAGCGGGACTCGGGGCCTTCCGCCCTGCGCATCACCAACATCGATATCTACAAGGAACAGAATTTTGATCCGCCGATCTATGAGGTCCGCCTATTTATCGGTGACAAGGATCGGAATCTCATGGAGAAGGCCGCGAGCGAGGCACTCCATTCCCACAGGCCGCTCGCATTCATGGTGCATGGTTCCGTAGTCGCCCAGGCTGCCGTCATGGGGCTGCCCAAAAGCGGGATGATCGTGGTGGGGGGATTTGGCAGCGCCAAGGAAGCCAAGGCGATGGCTGCTCGCTTCGAGATCAGTGCAGCGGGGCAATTGAATGGCATCCCGGGAGCCGACCATGATTAAGCTCAAAGCCGCGGAACCTAAAGGCGACTATCGGCTGCTACTGCGGTTCTCCGATGGCACCGCGGGCGTCTACGACTTTGCGCCGTGCATCGAGGCGAATACCGAGATGATTGCCCCGCTTCGTGACCCGCAGGCATTCGCGCAGTACTGCATCGAGCTCGGCGCATTGGCATGGCCCAATGGCCTCGACCTCAGCGCGGAATCCCTCCATTGCCGGTTGCAGGAAGCTGGCGCATTGCATAGGGATGCGGAGGCGGCGTAACCAGCTAGCTTGATCCACACAAAGAGGCCCGGCATCGCCGGGCCTCTTTTCATCGCTGCATCAGCGGTTGCGCCATCTGCACATCCGTCGACTGCATCAACGGCGTTGGCGCCTGCATGTTCTGCATCCCTGGCGTCTGGAACTGCGACCAATCCGTGCTGCTCTGCGCCAGCGGCGTGCTGACGCCGCTCACTACATCCACGTCGGCAAACCGCCGCAGCGGCGAGCGGATGTCGCCCTGCACCGCGATGGCACGCGAGGCATCCTCGCTCAGGATTACTCGGTCGATCCGCTCCAGACCTTCCTTGCGCGCCGCCAGCGCCAGCGCGCCGGAGAGGTTGTAGCTGCGGAAATCCGTCGCACGTCCCTGCGCCTGGTCGAGCTCGCAGATGCTGCTCAGCGCCTGCTGGAACATTGAGTGGCCGGGGTGTTGGGACTGGTCGAGGGTGAGCGCGGTTAGGGCGGACTCTTGCAGGGTGATGTGCTGGATTGCCTCATGCATGAGCGCACGTTGAGTGTCTGCGCCGGCTATGCCGTCATCGGAGAGCCCGTGGTCGCGCTGGAATGTCTTGACTGCGTTGAGCGTCGTGGGGCCAAAGTCACCATCTAGATGCAACGCTTGGCCGTGGTCATCGGTGTATCCGAGTTGGCGGAGGTTGGTTTGCAACCGTTTTACCTCGGTACCGTGATCGCCCTTGCGCACCGTGCTACCGACACCGAGGGTCGCGAGCTGACCAACGCTCAGCTTCCCTTCTTTGACGCTGTCGACGAGTTCCTGCGAGATCGTTTCTTTCCAGTGTTTCGACTGCGTCACGCGTGCTTCCGCCCCGTTCGGTCCGCCATTGATGATGGCGCCTGCGTGCTTGGCGTCTTCTCGATATTTCTCCGGGACCTTGTCCTTCCAATAGGCGATGGCGAGTTTCGCCGCCGTCTCCGGATCGGCCGCTTGGTCAGGGTTGTTTGCAAGATCGACCCCGAATTTGTTGCCGAACGTGGTGTAGTTGTCCCGGCCGGTGTACTGAAAGTAACCCCGGCCATGGAACCTGTAGCCATCGCCGGGCGTGTTGTTGCCCAAGTCGGCGCGGCCTTCGTAAAGCACCTTCGCCACTTCTTTTGGATCGTGGCTGTCGACCGCCGCCTGGATCTCGTCACGCGTGTATCGCACCGCGGCGCTCTTCACTGCACCGATGACGTTGTCCACCGACGAATACCCCAGACGCTCGTGCATCGTGCGGAAGCCATCGGTCTCGACCGATGCGTTTCCCATGATGTTGGCAAGTTGAGCGGGCGCGTTGATACCCGCTTCGATGCAACGCTCGAACAGAAGGGCGGAACTCTCGTTGAAACGTGGCATAGCGAACTCCTTTCACTAGTTTGTCTTTCCCTGCTTCTCTAGATCTTCGGCGATGGCTTCTGGATCAACGGATGACATGGGCGTCCATCCGAGATCCTTCGGATACGAAATGGTGGTTTGCGTGCCATTGTTTTTGCTATCGGCGTTGGATGCCGTGGCTCGATGCAGGTACCAAGTGCTTTTGTCCTTCGACCAAGCGAACTCAACGCTGCTCCAGCTGTGCCTCTGCTGGTTCACGAACGTGATGCTCCCCAGGGAGATATCGAGGTCGTCGTTCAAGGACATCGCTGGCGCGTGGCGCGCAGCGTCGTTGTACGTACAGTCCACTGCCCTTGTGCTGTGGTCGGCTTCGATGAGCTTTCCGTTTACCCGATGCAACACCACCAGGTCGCACGGGTTGCTGTCGAAGTCGTAATCACTCTTCTCGCTGGCTTGATGCCGAACCACGATCACCGCGGCCTGGGAGCCGTCCCCGTAGAGGTCGGCCGCCTTGTACGCAAGCAGTGTGTCCGTGGGAGCCACCAGGGCGCGCACGTCCTGCGGTACTGCGGTCGTTGAGGTGTCCGCTGGCGAGGCGCTGCACGCGAAAACCATGAGCGCTGCGCTGCAACCGGCGAGCAGTTTGCCGAGGATGATGGCACTGCGGTACGTAATCGGCCGCTGGTTTGGAGATGTGGAGGGCATGGGAAACCTTTTGGAATGGGGTCCTGGGGTCTCTCGCCGAAAGAGGTGGGCAGCCATATCTTTGTGCGCAGCGAGGGGTGACCAATCATCGGTAAGCGTCGAAGGACAATGCGGATGACACGGCAGCGGACGGAGTGTCCTGTTCATCCATCTTTGGCTTCCGTGCGGTCGGTGCCGTGCGTATCAACGTTGGGCATGGTCTTCATCCATGAAGAGAGGGGCGGTGGTTACTGCAGGTTCACCACGAACAGGTAGTCATCCAGCGCGTTGGCGCGCTTGCAGATGCGGAAGATGGCGTTCTCTGTCACCTGCAGATTGCCGACGGCCTCGCTGTTGTAGACAGAGCTTTCCAGTGCGCCGCTGGCCTCCTGAAACTTCAGCCAGGCGCGTTCGGCATGGATCAATTGGTCCTTGGCCTTTGGGGCGAGCTTGCTGAGCAGGTTCTTGTACGTGGCGTTGAGGCGGTTGTCCTGGCGCGCGCGCTCGTCGGTCAGGCAGTTGGACGCGGCGTTCGTGTCGGAGCCGGCTTTGTCGACGCAGGCATAGAAGGCGGCCGTGATGCCTGGCGGGGCATGGCGCTTGATGTCCTGGCTTCTGCTGTCGCTTGCGGCCGCGGTGGCCGCCTGGGCCATAAGCGCCAAAGCCAGCGGGGGGACGAATGTTCTGATTGTCGGCACGCTTCGACTCCGTTCCTTGTGATCCTGACCTCCAGGGCGCAGGAGCCTATCATCGGCCGCTGGCCGGGAACGTGAGCGTGCTCGGGGATTGGCGTAAGGGAAAGGCGCGAGGGGCGACACGGATGACCGATGCGGTGGTGGAAGAGCGTGGCGCTGGTGGGCGCCGCGGCGAGCAGATCAACTGCTTGAGTCAGGTAAGCGCGAAAAGTGCACTCTGGTCCGTGTTCTAAAAGGGCCGCCTTGGCGGGCCTTTTGTTTGTCCGCTGTTCGGGCCGCGCGTACCACCCGTCTCCACGTCACCGCCATCCCAGTGACGCTCAGTTGCCGAACGGCCGGTCGAGCCTGACTGCAGCGCCTTGAGCCGACTCCGGCACTTCCTCAGGCCATAACGTCTTGCGTCATATAACGTACAACGTTATGGTTTCGCTCGTGATCAGGAACTTCACCGACAGGGAAGCGGAAAAGATCTGGGGCGGAACGCCTTCCCGGCGGCTGCCGGCCCGGATGCAGTCGGTGGCGCGTCGCAAGCTGCGCATGCTCGGCAACGCATCTACCCTGGACGATCTGCGCATTCCACCGGCCAATCGGCTGGAAGCGCTCAAAGGCAACCGCAAGGGTCAGTACAGCATCCGGATCAACGACCAATGGCGCATCTGCTTCCGATGGATCGACGGTGACGCCCACGACGTGGAAATCGTCGATTACCACTGATGTAACGAGCCGACCATGAAGACTTTGCCCAACATCCATCCTGGCGAGGTGCTGCTTGAGGAGTTTCTGACTCCCCTGGGCATCAGCCAGAACGCACTGGCGCGCGCGGCCGGTGTGCCGCCGCGGCGGATCAACGAGATCGTGCTGGGTAAGCGCGGCATCTCGGCGGACACCGCAGTGCGCCTGGCCGTGGCGCTGGGCACCAGCGAGCGCTTTTGGCTGGGGCTGCAGGCAGACTACGATCTGGAAGAAGCACACCGTGCTCTGGGGAAGGCTGTCGAGAAGATCGAGCGCCTGGCAGCGGCTGCGTAAGCGGGCGGAACATCTCGACTAGCTGCCCATGAAGTTGACGCACGAGAGGACCCGAAGGCTCGGGCCTCTCGCTTCTTCAGTTCAGCGCTGGAGTGGCGGCTGTGCCGTTGGCATATCCGCCGACTGCATCAATGGCCCAGGCGCCTGCATGTTCTGCATCCCCGGTGTCTGGAACAGCGACCAGTCCGTGCTGCTCTGCGCCAGCGGCGTGCTGACGCCGCTCACCACATCCACGTCCGCAAACCGCCGCAGTGGCGAACGGATGTCGCCTTGCACGGCGATGGCACGGGAAGCATCCTCGCTCAGGATCACCCGATCGATCCGCTCCAGACCTTCCTTGCGCGCCGCCAGCGCCAAGGCTCCGGAGAGGTTGTAGCTGCGGAAATCCGTCGCGCGTCCCTGCGCCTGGTCGAGCTGACCGATGCCGGCCAATGCCTGCTGGTAGATCGGGTGGCCTGGGTGCTGCGGGTGGTCGAGGGTGAGCGCGGTGAGGGCGGATTGCTGCAGGGTGGCGTGCTTGAGGGCTTCGGCCGTGTCGTTGCCCACTTTGCCGTCGACATCGAGCCCGTGCTTGCGCTGGAAGTCTTCCACGGCGCCGCGCGTGGTGGGGCCGAAATCGCCGTCGTCTTTCAGTGGGTGACCGTGGTGCTGGTAGCCAAGTGCGGCCAGTTCCCTTTGGACATTCGCCACCGCGGCACCCTTGCTTCCGAACTTGAGTAACGGCTCACGGCCGCCGAGCTTGGCGAGGGGCCTCAACTCCACAGTATCGAGCATGGCCGTATCGCGGCCGTGGTCCTTGAGGTACTTCTCAAGTCCGCTCTTGAAGAATTCCTTGTCCTCTTCTGACAAGCCGGCTTTGACGTTTTCGACCCCCGCCGCCTCCACGCAGTGGGCAATACGCCTGAGCACATCCTTCGCGCCGCGGTCGGTCTGGCCGTATTGGGTCTCAAGCTTGTACCGCACCATGTCATCCAGTCCGAACGCACCATCCACCTTGATTGTGGTGCCTTGGTCGCGGCCAGGCATGTCCATCGCGGCATCGGTACTCGTCATGCTGATGAACTTCTTCAGGCCGTCGTTGACCGCACTGCCGTATTGGTTTTTCGTGTCGATAACGATGAGCTTGGCGACATCACTGTCACTCATGAAGGTCTTGTTGGGCCCCTCCGGAATGCCATCGACGATGGCATTCATCGCAGCGACCTTTTGTTGCACTTTCGGTACGAAGTCGGCGTCGATGGCCTTGATGCCTGTGTCCGAGCTGAGTGCGGCATCGAGCTTGGGTTTCAATTGATCGTAAAGCGCGCTGTCGGCAGCCGTGAAGTCGCTGAATGGCTTGTAGAAGTGACCCTTGATGCTCGTCAGCTCCGTATCGCTAAGGATGCGATGGCCCTGGGCGTCGGTGGCACTTTCCGCGATCGATTCGAGCAGGTCGCGCCCGTCTTGGTTTGCCCCAATGTCGTACTGGAATGGACCGAAGCTGGGGCCGCTGCGGGCAGACACCGCATTGCTCATCTGGTATGCGCCTGCACCATTGCGCAGTTCGCTCTTCATCATGATCAGATAGGTGCGGTACTCCATGGAGTCTTGCGGGAAGGCGTCGCCGCCAGAAAATCTCCTGTCGCTCATTTCAAAGTCCCTTTATCGGTGAGCCAGTTCAGCGCGATGGCTGCTTCGCGAGGGTGTTCCGCCAGTCATCCAATTGCTGTGCGCGGTAAGCCGTGCTCTCCATGCGGCAAGTCGATTCCGTCGCCGGACCGGCATCCGATCCGAAGCGTCCTGCCCGGGCGGAACAGTCCTTGTCGCGGAACGTCAGCCACGCGCGTTGAGCTTCGATGGCGGCGTGCTTGTCCAAGCGGGTCAGATTCGCCAGCAGCGACTTGTAGATCCGATTGAGGCGAGCATCCTGATAGGCGAACTCCGCGTCGGCGCAGTCTTGCCGCGCCGGTAGGGCCCCCTGGCTCTGCTTGATGCATGCCTCGTAGGCGGGACGGATGCCGTAGTAGCGCAGAGAGATATAGGAGAGCCGCTCGATCCCGGATCTGATGGCGACGCCGTTGATGACTTCCGGTTGGCTGAGCGCCGGGGGCGATGCAGTCGGGAGCGTTGCAGCGGAGGCGGTGGTGATTGCGGCGAGCGCCAATGCAAACGGCATCGTAGTGCGCAACTTCATGTGGATTTCCTTGTCCTCTTGGCTTTCGGCCATGATCCTGACTTCCCCGGCGAAGGAGCCTATCATCGGCCGGTGACCGGGACCGTGAGCGGGCTCGGGGATTGGCGTAAGGGAATGGCGCGAGGGGGCGAATCGGATGATCGAGACAGCGGTGGGAGGGCGGAGTGCCGGCGAACACCTCGGCCGGCTGATCGACGGTTTAAGTCTGGTAGTGCAGAAAGTGCACTCTGACCCCTGTTTATCGGCTAATGGTTCAAGCCGAGGAGTGCGGGAAAGTCAGCTCCGAGCTATCTTTTTCTGGAATCGGCTTTGGCCCGACCGCTCCGGCAGTCAAGGACGCGGTTTTGGGCGATGACGAAAGCTGCGCATGCGAGCAGTCAAGATGGGAAACATGAAACTTACGGCGGCGCCTTCGATGCTGGCGGTTTTTGAGGGCTTTGCATTGACGCTGATGGCGCTGTTTCTCTACGCGGCCCTCAAGTATCACTCCGGCTGGGGAGGCGTCGCGGTTATGGTTGTCGTAGCCCTTCTGATCTTTGCCTGGTGGAGATCATTTTCGGTGCAGATTCGCGAGAGAGCCCTGGTCTACACGTCGCTTTTTTCCAAAAAGCGCGAGATCAAGCTGGAAAACATAAAGGCCATCTCGCGAAAAATTGAGTACCCGCCAGCATCTGGTCGGCCACCCAATCGCTTGGAGATTTACGGGGAAGTCGATGGTCGACCGGTGGCCTTCGACATCAACATGAAGGTGTTCGATTTGCACGACGGAAGGGAGCTCGAGGCCGCATTGATCTCGGCTACAGAAAAGCTGGTGTCAGAGTCGACTTTCCGAGAAAGTGCACTCTGACCCCAGTTTTGGCGGCTGGGGCAGGGAGCTTTGGGGCACGGCGGCTGTGGCGGTAGTGCCAAACAGGGCGAGCGCCAGAACAAGCGGCGGCATGGAGCGCAAGCTCATGTGGATTTTCTTGTCCTCTTGTCCTCTTGGCCTTTGGCCATGGTCCTGACTTCCCCCGCGAAGGAGCCTATCATCGGCTGGTGGCTCGGAACGTGAGCGGGCTCGGGGATTGGCGTAAGGGAACGGCGCGAGGACGAGCCGATTGATTGAGACGACTTGGGAGGGCGTGCCGTTGGGAAGGAGTAATCAAGTCGTTCTAGGCGGCGGATTAATTAGCCACGTCCCCTTTTTTGGCTCGGGAATCGACATAAGGGAACGGCGCGATGGGCGACGCAGATGATTGAGGCACGGGGCGGCGCTTGGCATCAGCGGGCGCAATGGCGGGTCAGGCAATGGGTTGTTGAGAAAAGTGCACTCTGACTCCTGTTTTCCCGCGACCGCCGCAACGTCTTCAACGCGCTGATGGAAGCGGTCAAGACCCACAGCCTCGGTCAGATCAGCCACGCGCTGTGCGACGTAGGTGGGGAGTGCCGAAGGAATAAGTGAGGTTAGACCCGACGTGGTTAGGAGGGTTTTCCCCTTCTAATTGAGACTTTCTTTTGACAAATTGGGGGTGTCACTTGGCAATTGACGTGTTCGGTATGTCCCATTCCACATCCCCCGAAGAAGTTCAGCGTTTTCGAAAGCGCGAGCTCCGAAACCTATTGACCTCCTATGCTGATGAGGCAGACGTATTTGCCGAAGTTATTCAAAATGCATGGGATGCGCTGAGGTCAGCGGTTGCGCAGGGTATGTATGCCGGTGCCGATTCGCCTCGTATCACGATAGTGATCGGAAGGCGCGCGGGGGGAGATCCGCACTATTTGCTTGTGCGCGATAACGGCACTGGAATGCAGCCATCCGTTGCCACAAAGTTCACCGCGCCTGGGTTCACACATGGCAAAGCATTGGGCCGCTCTGTTGGATACAAGGGTGTAGGTGCCTCGTTCTTGTTTGCGGCGGCTAATAAAGTTGGATTTATAACGAAGGATGCTTCCGGCGCTACTACCGAAGCCACGGTTGTGGGTGCATATGCATGGATCATGAGTCAGCATGAGCCGCAACCGCAGCTTCTTGATGCGCTTAATTTGCCGGATGCAATCACGGAACTTCGCAATTTTCCCCGAGGCACTCTTGTCTATTATGAATTTCATCCGGGCTTGAAGCCGAAAAATCTGAGCCACTTGGTCTTACATGAAGACTCTCGGGATAAGGAGCTGAAGAACTGGGCAACCTTTCTTTGCACCAAGACAGCGCTGGGGCAGGTGCTCGAACCTGGTGGGCCAGCAGTGAAAGTTGATCTTTGGCTCGACGATGGCAATGAAATCCACAAATCAGAGTGGACGATTGGTGAGTACGACAGGCGTGAAAACAGGCTTGGATACCCATATCCATGGCGTGTTTTCGGGGTTCACAAGGATGTCGCAGACATTGCTGCCACTCCCGAAAGCAGTAGAACGTACACGCATCAGGGGAAGCACCAGGCTCTAAGGCTCCGTTGGACCGCTGCAGACGTTCTTAGTGCGTCTCCTCCGTTTGATTTTTCGGATGCCGAACAGGAGTTGGTTGAGAACTCGTTTGAGTTCATCGATGTTTTCTTTGCCTACTCAACCGACGTTTTGGCCACCGTGCATGAGCGCACTGGTGCTCGCGCCCGTAATATCCGGTATGGAATTAGGTTGGCAGTTGACGGTATTCCGCAAGGAAGGATGATGGAATTTGACTTGACGAGTAATGCTGGTTTGTCTCGTCAGGCTCATGCTTTGGTTTCTTTTAAGAATCTTGAGCTAGATACGGGACGCAAGATCCCGGCGAACGAAACAGTTGGCGAGGTTGTTCGAAAAATTACAGTGCGCGCAATGAGTCAACTTGCTGACTATCGCTGGGCGATGAAGCGCAAAAGTCGTCCAGAGCCTTCGGTAGATCTGGAAAGTTGGCGATCTAGCGTCACCGAGCGGATATCGGGATCAATAACGCGCGCACTTTTCGAGAAGGTTGGTGATACTAGTCCTATTCTAGTCGACCCTGATTCTGAGCAAGATGTTATAGCGCTTTTTTCGGGGCTAGTCGCCGCTAAACTTTTGAAGGGCTACACCATCGCTGCGTTGTCCGGTTTCAATCGATATGATGGTTTGATCAATATCGATACCGCCTCGTCTGATCTAGCCGACCACGACGATCCGTTGTCAATTCAGGACGCTTCTGCAAATCGCGGAGGAGATCTTCGCGTTCTTGAGTTCAAGGTGCAGTTTGCCGATGTGCTCACTGACTTCAATGAGCAGAAGAAGCGCCCTCAAGACATTGACTTATTGGTCTGTTGGACCCTGCCTTCCTTGAATGTGGGGCGTGGTTCAATTCAATACACGTATGGTGATAAGAAGGATCATCGGCAAATTTACGGCATGACGCATATTTGGGCCGATGAGAATGATACGAGCTCGATGCCGATAATATCCTTGAAGCATCTTGTGGCTGAACTCCTGAAAGTCAAAGAGGCCAATCAGCCATCTCTTGGTGCGGCGAACTTCGAGTCACTTCTTAATGCTGACAGGGATGCGTCAGTCTGATTCGCGGGAAAAATTGGGAGAAGCAGAGATCAGAGTACGCCAAAAGATCGGGTCAGAGCGCACTCTCTCGGTTTTCGCTTGAAAAGATGAAGGAGTCAGGTTCACTTGTTCCAAAACCTGGTCTGGTTCACTTGCCAGCTAGTTGATCCAGGTTTGTATCCAAGAAATGGAATCGGGGGTGCTTTCGAATTATGGAAGAAATTTGCTTTTTGCAGGCGCAGCGCCCCGTCGGTCAAGGCGGGTTCCAGACCGGCTCGCTCATTCGTCGCGTGGGGCGGTATCCGTTCGTTCCAGTTAAAGAAGAGCTTCCGGTTTTCAATTGGGCTTATGATTGCGGGTCAGATCAGTTGTCGGCGTTGACAACAGAGATCAATAAGGTGAGCCGCGTTCGCTTTAACGTTCTTTTCCTTTCGCATCTTGACAGCGATCACGTGGTCGGGGTTGATCAGCTCCTTCTCACAGCGTCAGGTGTCGATGAATTAGTCCTCCCCTATCTCGGCGACGACGATTGGACGTTGCACCTCGCGGCCGCAGCAGCTGGAGGCAGGCTGTCCGGGACTCTTGTCGATCTCGCGGCTGACCCAGCGGGCTGGTTCGGCGCACGAGGCGTCGGTCGCGTTGTCTATATCGAAGCGGGTGACGACAACAAAGAGAGCGGACGGGCGGTCGATGGGCCAGACAGGATTGATCCAGACTCACATATGCCCGAGGGGAACGATGAGGATCTATCCCGTGTTGGGGACGACAGACAGCCGTCGGAGACCAAGTGGTCGAGACCTCCGCGTGCTATTCATCAAGGTGACCGGTCAAGTGGTCGCGCCCAAGTAGATCTTTTAGGCCGAGGTGCGGTCGCAGCGGTGCGAGTGAACGGAAGAACATTGAACTGGGTCCTTTCACCGTTTGCGTTTAAGCCTCCTGCGAAAAAGATGCTCTTGTTTAAGCAGCAACTGGAACACCACTTTGGCGCGGGCCGAACTGCGAAAGAATATGCAGCAGCTGCGCGCTCTGCGGCCGGGCGCAGAAGCTTGAGGGCATGCTATGACGCGGTCTGGAGGACCCATAATTTACATTCGATGGCTCTCTACGCTGGTCCTGTAACCGTGCCAAGCGGAAAGCTTCGAAATACGGCGTGGCACGGCCGCTTCGTTCGGCGAATGGTTCAGCCGGGTTGGGTCTCGACAGGAGATTTTGACGCTAGTGTCCAGGTGCGCCGGGATGCGTTGTTGCGTTACTACTCTGCTTACGCGCCTATGGTTGGCCAGCTTAGTCTCCCCCATCACGGGTCAGATTTGAGCTTTAACTCGGCGCTTCTTCATGCGTTTCCTGACCTTAGCTGCGCAATTGCAGCTGTCGGTGTCAATAGTCACGGCCACCCTGGGTTGGGTGTTCAAACGGCCGTTGCAGCGAGGCCGTCAATTGAGTTTGTCCGCGTAGATGAATTCGCATCGAGCGTATACCAAATTGGTGGCCCCGTTCCGTGACTGAGAAAAACCCGCGCCACCATTTCGCCGCCGGGGTCAATTGGCGTACCGGCCGAAACGGAGTCAGGTTCACTTACTCCGGGGCCGAAAGCCAAAACAGCAGCCAAAGCAGGGATCAGAGTCGACCTTCCGAGAAGGCGCACTCTGACCCCGGCTTTGCTTTTGCTACAGCGCGATCGGTTTGGCACCGGCCGCCTTCAGTCGGGCATTGAGGTCGGCCAGATCACTGCTCTTCAACCGCTGCCACGCCTCGATCGTGGCATCCAGTGTCGTCGACAGTTCGGCATACGATGCCTTCGCATCCTGGCTGGGGTCGGCGTCGGCGCCGTCGACCGCCTGTTCGAGCTTGGCCAGGTTCATCGACAGGGCGCGCAGGCTGTCGGTGCGCCGTGGCGGGGTGCCCATCGAGTTGCGGGGGTCGGGATGCACGACCACGCCGGACAGGTCCTGCGCCTTGGCCATCAGTGCTTCGACTTGGGCATGCAGCGTGGACTGCGGCAGGGCGTCCAGTGCCTTGAGCAGCTTGCCGGCTTCGGTGCTGGCGCGGGCGGCGCGCGCCGAGGCCTCTTCCACCTTGCGCGCCAGTTCGAACTCGCGTTGCAGCGCCGCCGTGGACACCTGCACGCGCGGGTCGGCCTTCAGCAGCAGCGGCTGCCGGTAGCGCTGACCGTTCACCAGCAGCTCGACGGTGTACTGGCCGGGCGGTGCCCAGACGCCGCTCTTCTCTTGCGAGCTGTCGGGCTCGGCGGGCAGCTGCGACGGATAGTGCAGATCCCACACGAAGCGATGCATGCCCGGTGTGGTGGACAGGCGCATCGGTGCCGGCACCCACTCCGGGGCGACGGCGAGCTTGGCCGGATCGGGCTTGTTCACCGGCTCGGCACTGCTGAAGCTGCGCACCGGCTTGCCCTGGGCATCGAACACGGTCAGCGTCACCGCGCCCTTCACCGCCGTCGGCAGCGCGTAGTCGATCATCGCGCCGTCCGGCGGATTGGCCGCCATGGGCTCGTCCTTCGGGAACGGTGTGCCGGTGAAGCTGGCGAGGCGAACGCGGATGGCGTCGGCCGGCCGGAACAGGGTCGCTGTGTCCGCGTGCAGGCCGGCCATCTGCCGCAGCGCGCTGACGTTGTCCATGATCCAGAAGCCGCGGCCGTGGGTGGCGATCACCAGGTCGTCCCCGTGCACATCGATGTCGCGCACCGAGGTCATCGGCAGGTTCTGCTGCAGTGCTTGCCAGTGGGCGCCGTCGTCGAACGAGACGTACATGCCTCGTTCGGTGCCGGCGTAGAGCAGGCCCCGGTGGTGCGGATCCTCGCGCACCACGTTGACGAAGCTGTCGCGCGGGATGCCGGCGTCGATGCGCGTCCAGGACTTGCCGCCGTCGGTGGTGCGGTAGAGGTAGGGCGTGTCGTCGTCCAGCCGGTGCCGGTCGATCGCCAGGTAGGCGGTGTTCGGGTCGAAATGCGAGAGCTCGATGCCGGCCACCTTCGACCATGGCGTGAGCGCCTGCGGCGTGACCTGCTGCCAGTGCGCGCCCTCGTCGTTGCTGCGCCAGACCAGGCCGTCGTCGGTGCCCACCCACAGCGCCCTGGCGTCGAGCGGTGAGGGCGCGATGGTGTAGATCACGCCGCGGCGCTTGTCGAGGTGGCTGTCGTCGGCTGCGGTGGGGGCGTCGAGGTTGGCCGGCACGCCGGCGTCCTCGCGGGTCAGGTCGGGGCTGATCGGCGCCCAGTGGTCGCCGCCGTCGTCGGTGCGGAACAGGCGTTGGTTGGCGAAGTACAGCACCTTGTGGTCGCGCTTGGAGAAGGCCAGCGGCAGCGTCCACGCGGCACGGTAGTGCGCGGCGGGGTAGGCGAGGGTGGGATCGACGCTGCGGGTCTGTTCGGTGCGGGTGTCCAGCTTGTCCACCCGGCCGCCGTAGACGATGTCCGGATCGTCCGGATCCGGCGCGATCATGTCGCTCTCGCCGCCGGCGGTGACCTCGTGGAACTGCTCCATGGTGATGCCGTCGCCGTTGCCGGTGCGGCTGGGCAGCGCCACCGCGCCTGAATCCTGCTGCGCCCCGTAGACCCAGTACGGGAAGCGATTGTCGGTGCTGACGTGGTAGATCTGCGCGGTAGGCTGGTTGTACCAGCTGCTCCAGGTCTTGCCGCCGTTGAGCGTGACCAGTGCGCCCTGGTCGACGCCCAGGATCTGCCGGTCCGGATTGGTCGGGTCGATCCACATCTGGTGGAAGTCGTCGCCGGTGGGGTCGCCCTTCAGCGCGATGAATTTTTTGCCGCCGTCGTCGGAGCGCAGCACGATGGTGTTCATCACGTAGACGCGGTCGGCGTTCTTCGGGTCCACCGTGAGCCGGCAGAAATACCAGCCGCGCTGCCAAATGCGCTCATCGTCGGTCAGGTGCTTCCAGTGCGCGCCGCCGTCGTCGGAGCGGTACAGGCCGCCTTCGTCGGCCGGCCCATCGACCAGTGCGTACACCCGGTCAGGCTCGCTCGGCGCAACCGCGATGCCGATGCGGCCGGGATGGGCCGCGAAGCCGTTGCCCTGCAGCTGGGTCCAGTGCTCGCCGCCGTCGTGCGATACGTACAGCCCGCTGCCCGGGCCGTTCGAGGGCGGGTAGACACTCCACGGCGGGCGGCGGGTCTGCCACAGCGCGGCGTAGATCGTGTCCGGATCGCCGGGCTTGAAGGCCAGGTCGATCGCGCCGGTGTCGTCGTTCTTGAACAGCACCTTGCGCCAGCTCTTGCCGCCGTCGCGCGAGCGGAATACGCCGCGTTCGGCATTCGGGCCGTAGGCATGGCCGAGCGAGGCGGCGAACACCACGTCCGGATTGCGCGGGTCGACCAGCACGCTGGCGATCTGCCGGCTGTCTTCCAGCCCGATGTGCGACCAGTGCCGGCCGCCGTCGGTGCTCTTGTACATACCGTTGCCGTGTGCGATGTCCGAGCGCATGTCGGCTTCGCCGGTGCCCACGTAGAGCGTCTTCGGGTCGGACGGCGCCACCGCCAGCGCGCCGATCGAACCGACCTTCTCGTCGTCGAAGATCGGCTGCCAGGTGCGACCGGCGTCCTGGGTGGCCCAGACCCCGCCGTCCACCGCGCCGAAATAGAAGTGCCGGTTGTCGCCCGGCACGCCCGCCACGGTCAGCACGCGCCCGCCGCGGAAGGGGCCGATCAGGCGCCAGTGCAGGTCCTGGTACAGCGACGGATCGACGGAGGCCTGCGCGGCAAGCGCCGTGGTGATGCCGAGGGTGAGCAGGGCGAGGCGATGGCGCAGACGCATGGGTGGCTCCGGGGACAACAGGCTGAAACGCACGATCTGCGCACGTTGCCGGGGGAGATTCAAGAGCTTGAAGTCACGGCAGCCAATCGGCGTGCAGTCAACGGGGTCAGGTTCACTTAACTCCGGGGCCGGACGCGAGTCGTGCCTGGTTTTTGATGCGCGGAATCCGGAAGAACGTGCGCTTGCACCATGCGTCATGGACAGCCATCCAGTAGCGCGCTAGAAAGATGGGCTTTCCGCTCGTCGAGGAGTTCTCCATGCGTGCAGCGACATCCGTCTTGCTGGTCGCCGCGACCCTGGCAGCAGGCGCCGCACAGGCCGGTACGCCGTCGGCAGCGCTGTCCGCAACAACGCCTGCGGTGACGCTGGCGCCGCAAATCAATGCGGCTGATTTCGCGACGTTCGACAAGACGCTCAGCTCCGATGCGTTCGGCGGTCGCAAGCCGGGCACTATCGGCGAGCAGCGCACCACGGCCTGGCTGGTGGATCAGTTCAAGCGCATGGGGCTCAAGCCAGGCAACCACGGCTCGTGGTTCCAGACCGTGCCGGCCGACTCGATCACCCTGCTCAACCCCGATGTGAAGCTGCACATCACGGCGCACGGCAAGGACACCGCCTTCGCCTATCGCACCGACATGATGGTGCAGACGCTGCAGGCGAAGCCGCTGATCGACCTGAAGCATTCGCCGGTGGTGTTCCTGGGCTACGGCGTGGATGCGCCGAACTGGCACTGGAACGACTACAAGGGTGTCGACGTGAAGGGCAAGACGGTGATCGTGCTGGTCAACGATCCGGGCTTTGCCAGCGGCGATCCCAAGCTGTTCAACGGCCGCGCCATGACCTACTACGGTCGCTGGACCTACAAGTACGCCGAGGCTGCGCTGCAGGGGGCCGCGGCCTGCTTCATCGTGCACACCAGCGACGCGGCGGCCGGCTACCCGTTCAGCGTGCTGCAGAACAGCGGCAGCGGTCCGCAGCTGAGCCTGCCGACCCGCGTCGACCCGGCACCGCGGCTTCCCGTGGCCGGCTGGCTCACGCACGATGCGGCCACGCGGCTGTTCGCCGCGGCGGGTTTCGATTTCGATCAGCTGGCGGCGGCGGCGGGCAAGCCCGGCTTCAAGCCGGTGCCGCTGAACGCCACCGCTTCGGTGACGCTGCACGACAAGATCGGCCACATCGAATCGCACAACGTGCTGGCGATGGTGAAGGGCAGCACCAAGCCGAACGAGGCGGTGATCTACACCGCCCACTGGGATCACCTCGGTACCGACCCCAGCCTCAAGGGCCACCAGGTCTACAGCGGCGCGATCGACAACGGCACCGGCCTGAGCATGCTGCTGGAGCTGGCCGACGCCTTCGCACATCAGAAGACCCCGCCGCAGCGCAGCGTGCTGTTCTTCATGCCCACGCTGGAGGAATCCGGCCTGCTCGGCTCGCAGTACTACGCCGCGCGGCCGGTGTTCCCGCTGGACAAGACGGTGGCCGACATCGCGGTGGACGCGCTGCCGATCATCGGCCGCGCGCACGACATGACGGTGATCGGCAAGGGCCAGTCGCAGCTGGAGGACATGCTGGCCGGCGTGCTGAAGACCCAGGGCCGGGTGATCTCGCCCGAGACCACGCCGGAGAACGGCTTCTACTTCCGCTCCGATCATTTCAACTTCGCCAAGGCCGGCGTGCCGGCGATGCTGGCCAGCTCCGGCCTGGACCTGCTCGACGGCGGCAAGGCCGCGGGTGAAAAGGCCGCCGAGGATTACACCGCGCACCGCTATCACACGACGAACGACGTGTTCAATCCGAACTGGGACTACTCGGGCATCCTCGAAGACACCCAGGCGCTCTACCTGCTGGGTCGCGAGCTGAGCCAGGCTGGCGTGTGGCCGCAGTGGTATGGCGACAGTCCGTTCCGTGCCGCGCGCGAGAAGATGATGGTGCCGGTTGCGAAGGTGAAGCCGGCCGGTTGAACGAAAGCCGGGGTCAGAGAGCACTTTTTTGCTTGTGGCGGATGGGGCTCTCTGGGGCGGTTCGTCTGTCCGGGCGCGAACGTCGACGCCTGCCACGGGTAGTTCTCGGCCGCAGTTGACCGCGATCAAAGGCCGTCCGGCCCCGACCTGACATGCTGCGCCCATCTTCAGGAGGGCACACGCATGAAATCCAACGTCGGTGGTGTGGACAAGTGGCTTCGTATCGCAGTCGGCGCTGCGCTGATCGTGTGGGCAGTCACCGGCGGGCCGGTGTGGGCGTGGATCGGGGTGGTGCCGCTGGCCACGGGGCTGTTCAACTTCTGCCCGCTGTACAAGCTGATCGGTGTCAGTACCTGCAAGCGCTGAAGCCGCCCGCCCATGCGGCAAAACGGAGGCGGGGGCGGAGCGTACTTTCCTCTAGCCCCCGACCACCAAACGAGCTGATTCTCGACGTTCGTCGCCTGTCGGGTCTGCGAGCGCTCGCTTGAGCAGGGTGTCGTAAAGCTCAAGTCGGAAGCGCAGGCTCAACTGCAGCATGCCTGTCCAGTAACAGAGCATCAGGAAGGCGATCAGCACGATTTGCGGCCAGTGCAGTTGCAAGGGCCAATGCAGATCCTTGAGTTGCAGGATCAGCCCGGCGACGAGGGGCAGTACACCCAGCTTTTCGATGCTGCCGGTCAGGAGCGGCAGCTTGCTGCGCATCCGTTCCAGGCGATGGGCGCTGTAGGTATTCAGTTGCTCCAGTCGCTCCCGAGGAAAGCTCTGTAGCCAGGCGATGAGTTCGAAGTGGTGGGGCATGTCGAAGTCCAGCGTCTCGGCGAAATCCCGGCGTTCCCTGGACGGGCGCAGGTTCAAAGTCGGGAGCTCGGCGGTCCATGCGATTGCGAACGCGATGATCTCCACGGCGAGAATCACGGACGTCACGATCACGGACATGAGGGTGGCAGGGAGGATCTTGCCGAGGACCAGCGCAAGCAGGGTCGCCGCGATGCCGATGCCATTGCCCCACCTGGCGCGGCGGCTTGGCGGCACTCGGTCGGATGGATATTCGGGGATCTCCTCGATGCGTCTTTCCAACGCACTGAAGGTGAGTTGTTGCGGTGCCATCTGCGAAAGCGCTCCTTGCTTGTCGTTGTGATGCTTGTGGCGTGGGCTACCCGCCGACGCGTGCCAGGTAGGTGGCCGCTTCCAAATGGCAGGAGCCATCGATGGCTCCTGGAACGGCAAACAGCCGGGGCCGATCGCGGAAGCCGAAGACCCGATAGAGCTGGTAGCGCTCGGCGTCGGCCTTGGAGCGCGCCAGCTCGTTACGGCTGACGTAGAACGGGGTCAGCTCGCCGAAGCTGGTGGTCTTGACCTCGATCAGCCGCTCGCGCCCGTCTTCCTCGAACGACAGCACGTCGAAGCCCAGGCCATCGCCTTGGGTGGCTGCGACGTGTTCGACGCGTTCGCCAAGCGACTTCTTGCCGGCTGCGTGCAACCGGCGCGCTTCAAGCTCCAACACGAACAGTTCGCCGGCTCGCCCGAGCGAACGATTGCGCGCTTCCTGGGCGAGATAGTCGCGTCTGGCGGGCGAGAAGCGGGGTGCGTAGGTGGCCGGGGCTTCACGAACGCGCGAGGGCTTGGGCATGGATACCCAGACGGACGCGTCACCGGCGGCGGCAGAGGCGACGGTGGTCGCGGGGCGCAGTACGGCGGCCAGAGCGGCATCCTGCAGGTCGGGACGCAGTTGCACCTGCGCTTCGACGACGTCCAGCAACATGGCTTGGTAGTTGCCGCGCGGCTTGTAGCCGTTGATGTACGGGTAGCCGAGGCCCAGCATCACCGCACTGACGTTGCAGTGCTTGAACTCGATCGCTTGCCGATTGCGGCCGTCGAGCTTCTGCATCAGGCCGTTGGCGTGCTCGGTCTTGCTGTAGCGCTGGCCGTTGAGTTCCAGCGTCAGCATCGCGAGATAGTCGGCGACGCAGGCCTCCACTTCCAGCCGCGACCAGTTGCCTCCCTGTGCCATGCATCGCCCCCGAAACACGTGCTTCAAGCGTAGCCAAAAGGCGGCCCGGGGTGCACGTTCTCGATACAGCTGGGCAAAACAATGCCAGGTTCACCCATGGCCCGAACCCGCGTCAGAGCCAGCGCGCGAACCTCCGAAAGGTCGATGTCGGCTGGAACGCATCACCCCGGTGCGTGCCGCGCCGGCGCCAGTTTCACCTTGCCGCCCGGTACGATCGGCGCCTGCCATTTCAAGCCCATCTCCCCGTGGTGTCTGTCGCATGACCTTGCGAAGCCTTTTGCCGACGCTGTCGGCATTGCTGCTGTCTGCCGCTGCCGTGCATGCGGCCGCGGCGCCTTGTCACGCAACCTTGCGGGAGGGCGAGCAGGGGCGGGCGGTGATGCTGCAAGCGCTTGCCTGCGAGATGCAGTCCCATCGCCTGGTGCTGTTCGGCGAGCTGCATGGCACGGTCGAATCCCCGGCGATGCTGGCCGACCTGCTGCGCGCGCAGCCCGCGACGCGACCGATCCGGTTGGGGCTGGAATGGCCGGTCGAACTGACCGGCAAGGTGGATGCCTATTTCCACTCGGCCGGTACGCCCGCTGATCGCGCGGTCTTCGCTGCCGGTCGCGACTGGACCTGGTACGACGGCCGGATGAGCCAGGCGTGGCTCGGTCTGCTCGATACGCTGCGCAGCCTGCGCCAGCGCGGGCGCGACGTGGAGGTTTTCACCATGGAGCCGAGCTACGGCTCGCCGGCGGAGGTGGCCGCGGCGGGTGGCTTCGTCAGGGTCAAGGAAGCGGGCATGGCGAACGCCATCGCCGCACAGCTGAAGCAGGCTCCGGCCGGCGCCCTGGTGGCCGCGCTGGTGGGCAACTATCACGTTCGCATCGGTACCGATCAGCCCGATCACGCGTCGTCCCTGGCGTATCGGCTGGCGGCCGACCATCCGCTGGTGCTTCTGCCGCATGCGCACCACGGGACGTTCTGGGCCATCGTGTCCCCGCAGAACCGCGCCGCCGTGCAGACGATCCACGGCACGCAAGCGCAAATTCCTGCGAACGATGTGGTCGTCCACACGGCGCGCGCGGCGCCGGCGGGGGCCAGTGCGGTGTCGATCCTGGTGCCCGCCTTCACGGCCTCTCCGCACCCGTAGTCCCGGCGGACCGCGGTCTCACGCCTGCGTCCGCAGCAGTCGCTGAACCGGTATTCAGCCGGGCGGCGCCGTTTCGCGTGCAACGGACACTGCCTGAGCCGGAGTGGTGGCGCTGAAACACGGCTTCGTCGGGTTTGGAAAGACCCACTTTGGACCCGATTGCGCAAAGTGTGAGCGCAGTCACGCTCGCCTTACGTTGCCCTGTGAATTGGCTAACGATTGATCAAGGTTCGTCTGCGTAGCTTGCTGGGTTGGATCGGACCCTGATCTATTCCCCCCGCGATGCAGACGAAGGCTTGTCGCAAGCGTTCGCGGAAACGACGAGCTTGGAGTCTTGAATGAGTTTTCCCCGCAATGTCCCGGCGGGGCGTGCCCCGCGCGCCCTCGCTTCCACCTCTTCCCTCGCTTCAACCCCCTCTTCTGCCACTGATCGGCGTGCCTTGAGCAAGCCTTCCAGGTTTTTGCGCGGCGTCGGCGCTGGCGGTTGCGCCACGCTTCTCACCATGCTGGTGACCACGCTGTCCGCGAACGTATTTGCCGCGACGGCGCCCGCCGTGACCGCGGCGCATCCCCGCATGATCCTCGATACCCCGACGCTCTCGGCCATGCGCCAGAACGCCGCCGCCAACACGCCCGAGTGGCAGATGCTGAAGTCGGTGTGCGACTCGTACATCGGCGGCACCGTGAACTACCCGACGGGCAACGCCTACCCGGACCTGCCCAACCTCGGCTCGGGTTACCAGGGCGAGTCCTACCTGCCGGCCCTGTTGTCCGAAGCGCTCTGCTATCAGACCCTGAAGACCAGCAACCCGACCGCTGCGGCCACCTACGGCGCCAAGGCAGTGGACATCCTGGTGAAGATGGCGGCGCCGTACGGCAGCCAAGGCGAGAACCCGAACGTCGATGACGGCTACGCCATGCGTTTCTACGGCGTGGGTTTCGGCCTGGGCTATGACTGGCTGTACGACCTGCTGACCCCGGCCCAGCGGACCCAGGTCTACACCACCGCCAATGCGTGGGTGACCTCGTTCGAGACCAAGACGTTCGAATACGACCACCCGCAGAGCAATTACTTCGCCGGCTATTTCCACGCCAAGGCGGCCATTGCACTGGGTACCTACGGGGACAACCCCAGTGCGCCGACGCAGTGGAACGACTGGTACACCAACCAGTTCGGTCAGCGCGTGCAGCCGTTCTACGCGCAGCACCTGACCGGCGGCGGCTGGCCGGAAGGTTTCGGCAGCTACGCGCCGCTGGGCATCCTCAACATGACCCTGCCCGCGCGTGAGGTGATGACGGCCACCGGCACGGACATCGTCCACTCGTCCGCCGCGCCGTACAGCTACCCGGTGGACAACGCCGACTACATGATCCACTTCACCTGGCCGTCGCGCGCGTATTTCGACGACCGCGACATGAACCACGCGGACGGCTCGGCGATCGGCATCGGCATGCCCGGCACCACGCAGGTGGGCCTGGCGGAGATGATCCTGGGCGAAATCGGTTTCTGGAATTCGTCCAAGGTGGGCGTGTTCCACCAGTACCTCAACGAAATCAGCACGGCGACGAACGGCTTCAATTCCTCCGCACCGTGGCTGCTGTTCCTGGAGAGCAACCCCTCCGCGCCCACCGCATCGCTCGACTCCCTGCCGCTGTCGTACTTCGCCAAGGGCATGAACGCAGTCTCCGCGCGCTCGGACTGGACCACCAGCGCCAGCTGGATGTCGTTCCGCGCGGGCCCGTACACCAATGCCCCTGCGCAGGGTGAGCAGTATTTCGATCAGGGCAGCCTGGCGCTGACCCACGGCAACACCCCGCTGCTGGTCAACGCCAGCGGCTGGATGGTGCATGGGCCCACCGGCAGTGCGGACGAGAACCGCATCTACAACGACAACTACGCCAGCCCCGACGGCACGCTCTACATGGGCAACCGCCAGCTGTACAACATCTTCTACGTGTTCAACAAAAGCGGCGGCAAGATCGTCGAGGGCGGCTCGCAGAACGCGGCGACCACCGAAGACAACCAGGTGCGCACGCACGTGGCGGCCTACGAGGATGGTGGAGAGTACGTCTACACCCGCGCCGAGCACATCGAGGACATGTACAACAAGTTCTCCGCTGGCCCGGCAGTCGCGGCCTGGTCGCGTGAGGTGGTGTACCTGCGGCCCCATCGCTTCGTCGTCCACGACCGGACCACGGCCGGCAACACCGCCTACGACCAGTACCTTGCCTGGCATTTCCCGGCCGCCCCGACCAAGGGCTCGGCGCCGACCGGCGAGACGCGGTTGGACGTGACCTACAACGGGACCTATGCGGGCGCGATGACCTCGGTGCTGCCCGCCAACACGGCCACGACCACGGTCGGCCTGTATCCGGCCAGCAACCCGGTGAAGGTGTGGCAGGTGCAGGAGCGTGCGCCGACGGCCGGTCTCAGCCAGCAGTGGTTGAACGTGTTCGATACCTCGTCTGCGCCGGGGAACGTGGCGACTGCCACGCCGGTCACCGTCAACGCTGGCGCCATCGTGGGCGTGGTCCTCTCGGGCAGTGACGGCAACGATGTCGTCATCAACAGCGCCGGTACCGCCGGTACGCCGATCAGCGGGACCATCAAGTACACCGTGCCGGCGGTTGCCGCCAACCACGTGATCACCGAGCTGGTACCGCAGACCGGCTATTCGGTGACGGTGGCCACCGTCAATGGACAGCAGCAGGTCAGCGTGTCGTCCGGCGGTACGTTCATGGCCAGCGTCAACGGCGTACTGGCCTTCAACGTGAGCGGCGGCGGCGCCGTGACCGCGGCAACGGCACCGGCACCCGCACCGGCACCTGCACCCGCACCGGCACCTGCACCCGCGCCGGCACCTGCACCCGCGCCGGCACCGGCGCCTGCACCTGCACCTGCACCTGCACCGGCGCCTGCACCCGCTCCGGCTCCTGCACCGGCTCCGGCGCCCGCACCGGCACCGGCGCCCGCACCCGCACCCGCACCCGCACCGGCACCGGCACCGGCACCGGCACCGGCACCGGCACCGAGCGGCCAGCTGCAGAACGACGTCACCGTGGACAACCTGTCGATCCCGAAGGGCGGGGACCTGCGCTTCACCATGACCATTCCCAGCGGCACCACCTACAGTGAGGTGATGACCATCAATGGCACGGGCAACGCAGACCTCTACGTCAAGTACGGTTCGGAGCCGACGCTGACCAGCTACAACTGCCGCTCGTACCACTCCGGCAACAAGGAGCTGTGCACCTGGAGCAACCCGAAGCCCGGCACGTACTACATCCTGGTGCACGCCAGGGCCGCCGTTGCCGGCCTGACCATCCGGGGCCAGTGGTTGCCATAAAAGCAAGTAACGTCACCCTGTGGTGACGTCGTGGAAAGCGCTCCGCGATGGCCGACTCGGTTGTCGCGGAGCGCCCGCGGCGAGTGGGCGGTGAAGCCATTCGGCCGGCGGCCGGCTGCATGGTCTCCTGGTCGGTGATCCACCCGGCGGCGGGGCCGAAGACCGGGGCCGGATCGCAGCTTTCCAGGAGGTCGACCCTGACTCCTGTTTCGATACGAAACGGCCCGGCATCGCCGGGCTTTTTTTTGCTCACCAACTGCGTCGGGTTCGAGCTGCTCTGCGCGAGCGGGGGAGAACGGAGCCAGGTTCACTTACACCCGGCTGATCTGGCCCTGAGCCCCTTTGCCGCGGCTTGGCGGCGGGCGGGTCGTGCTAGGTTTCCGTGGTGGTCCGGCGGCATCCGGCTGCCGCCACGAACCCGATCGTGATCGTGCTCCTTCCATACCAGGCCTGACCCATGCACACAGCCCCTTCCTCGGGTGTCGACCCGAACGGCCTTCGCGAATACTCGGTGGTCTTCACCGACCGCGCGCTCAACCACATGTCGCAGCGCTTCCAGCAGGTGATGCGCGACCTGTCTGCGCACCTGAAAGCGGTCTATCGCGCGCATGCCGTGGCGCTGGTGCCCGGGGGCGGTACGGCGGGCATGGAAGCAGTGGCGCGGCAGTTTGCCCAGGGCAGGAATGTGCTGGTGATCCGCAACGGGTGGTTCAGCTATCGCTGGAGCCAGATCTTCGAGATGGGCGGGATTCCGGCGCAGACCACGGTGCTCAAGGCGCGTCCGATGCATGCCGCACACCAGGCGTCGTTCGTGCCGCCGCCGATCGACGAGGTGCTCGCCGCGATCGCCGAGCACAAGCCGGACGTGGTGTTTGTGCCGCACGTCGAGACGTCCGCGGGCCTGCTGCTGCCGGATGACTACCTGCAACGCGTGGCCGCGGCCGTGCACGCTTACGGAGGTCTGTTCGTGCTCGACTGCATCGCCAGCGGTGCGCTGTGGGTCGACATGCAGCAGGTCGGCGTGGACGTGCTGATTTCCGCCCCGCAGAAGACCTGGAGCTCGACGCCGTGTGCCGCCATGGTGATGCTGTCGGCGGAGGCCGAGGCACGGCTGGGGACCACGCCGAGCTCCAGCTTCACGCTGGACCTGGCCAAGTGGCGCAGCATCATGGCGGCCTACGAGAACGGCGGCTTCGCCTACCACGCAACGCTGCCGACCGATGCGCTGGCGCAACTGCGCGATGCGATGGTCGAGACGATGGGCATGGGACTGGAACGGGCGCGCGACGCGCAACGCGAACTTGGGCGGAAGGTGCGCGCCTTGCTGGCTCAGCGTGGGTTTCCTTCCGTCGCGGCCGAGGGCTTCCAGGCGCCGGGTGTGGTGGTGAGCTATACCGACGACGACGCCATCCACAAGGGCAGCGCGTTCGTGGCCCAGGGCCTGCAGATCGCCGCCGGCACGCCGCTGGCCTGTGACGAGCCGGCCGACTTCAAGACCTTCCGCATCGGCCTGTTCGGGCTGGACAAGCTCAAGGATGTGGATGGCACGGTGCGGCGACTGGACGACGCGCTAGCCCGCATCGGGGCTTGAGGAACGCCACGGCCGGGTGACAAGGGGCGGCGCGCCCTCTCCATCCGGTCGGCCCTGTGCGGGTGTCGCGTAAAAACCTACACTCAACGCACTTCTCTGGAATCCAAGGATGCCGTTCCATGACGTTTGGTGAATCGATTCAAACCTGTTTCAGCAAGTACGCCGATTTCAGCGGCCGGGCGTCGAAGTCCGAGTTCTGGTGGTGGTTCCTGTTTATCGTGCTTCTAAGCGCGGCCGCGCAGATGATCGGCAAGACGCCGGCCGGGCTGGTGTCGCTGGCGACGCTCCTGCCCACGCTGGCGGTGACGGCACGTCGCCTCCATGACACGGACCGCAGCGGCTGGTGGCAGCTGATCGGTCTGATTCCGGTGGTCGGCTGGCTGATCGTGCTCTATTGGTGCGTGCTCGATTCCAGCGGCTCGAGCCGGTACGGCTGAAGCGAGCGGTGCACCGGGCAGCGTGCGCTCTGTAGAAGAGACGCGCTGCCCCGCATGCTTCGATCCCTGCCTGAAGGGAGTGGCTTGCCTCAGCGCGTTTCCGGGTAGTGCATGTACATCGACTGGATGCCGACGCGGCCGGGGCCGGTGAAGCGGTTGAGCACCAGGTTCATGCCGCCGAGCAGGCCGCTGGTGAGGCGGTCGACCTTGGTCTCCATGCGCACCGACGGGTCCTTGTAGAGCCAGCCGCCCGGCTCGATGTCGATCGACTCGCCCGGCGCCAGCACCTTCTCGAACACGTTGCCGTAGCCGTGCAACCACAGGATGCCGTCGCCGGCGTGGCTGTGGAATTTGTCGATGAAGAAGCCGCTGCCGCCGAACAGCATGTTGGAGAAACCCTTCACCCGCTCGAAGCTGTAGTCGATGCTACCGGTGGCCGCCAGGAACTGGTGCTCGCGCACATACAGCTCGCGCCCTTTCTCCAGGTGGATCGGCACGATGTGGCCGGCGCCGTCGCGGCTGAAGGCGATCATGCCGGGGCCCTGTGCCTCGGTCACGAAGATCTGCATGCCGGCCATCATCCGCTTCAGCGAGCCACGCATGTTGCGCAGGCCGATCGCCACCTGCGGATGCTTCCACAGCAGGATGTGGTGCTCGAAATAGACGGCCGTCTGCGATACGTCGACGGTGAGCACCGGCACCAGCTCGCCATCGATATGGTAGGTGACGCCCCCGAAGATCTCGGCTTCGGCACGGGTGGGCATCAACGCGGGCAGTTCTTTCATGAAGGCATCCCTGGCGGAAAGATCGGTCGGTATCGCCGGCCGAGCTTAGCCGGATGCGCGCGGCTCGGAACTCTTTCGCGTCGACTTCGAAAGGATTTGCGCACCAAGACGAGGGCAGGGCGGGCGAAGCGGATTTCAGCGTCGACTTCTCTGGTTCGGAGTCGATGTCCACAGGCATGCCAACCGACACTCTGGCGGGACGTCCCGAGGCGATGGCGCTGCTGCAGCGACAGCGCCATCGCCCGTTGCCCTATCGCTGATCCAGCTCGTGATGGATCAACACCACGCACTGCGATGCGAACAACATGGTCGAGCCCAGCGTGATCTTCTTCGCGCCCAGGCGTTCGAGGCTGTGGAAGGTCTTCTTCGGCATCGGGATGTGGTCGGTGAGCAGGAAGCAGGGGTTGCCGGCGAACGCCTGCTCGCGGATCGGTGCGCCCTTGCGATCCATCACGAACAGTTGATGATCTTCGGCCAGCTCCTGTACCAGCCGCTCGAAGCTCACCGTGCGCACGGCGATGCCGGGAGCCACCGGGCGCGTCTCTTCCTTGCCCATGCCGATGGAGGCATCCAGCGCCCTCGCCACCGCGGCCAGCAGCCTGCGCTCGTCGAAGCCGCCGATGTCGGTCAGCTCGTTGGCGTCGAAGCGGATGGTGCGCGAGTAATCCGGCGTGCTCTCCAGCACCAGGTAGACGACCACGTCCGCGCGGTGCGACTGCGCCACGAAGATGGCGTTCATCAGCGTGTGCGCGAGGATCTCCGGGTGCGCCTCCTGGCCGATGGCGGCCAGCAGTTTGTGGCTGTCGGTGGGCGCGGCGCGCGCTCTGAGTACAAAAGTCCGCATGTGAGTCCCGATCGATTCGTGGTGCCGTGCGTCCCCAGGGAGCGCCGGGCACCGATTGTCCATGAACCGATGGACCGGAAGACAGGGGTGGGGCCCGCCCACCTCGGTCCCGCGCTCAGTACGGATGCTGCCGGTAGAACAGCTCCAGTTGCCGGTACACCTGCGGCAGGTGCTCGCGCAGCGCGGCCGGCGCCTCGAAGAACTGCTCGCTGACCACGGCGAAGAACTCGGCGGGGTTTTCCAGTCCGTACGGATCGATCGGGATGGGAACGCCCTTGTGGTGTTCGTTGCGCAGATGCTCCCACGCGCCGGAGAACACCTCTGTCCAATGGCGTTGATCCATGCGCCGGTGCAGTGGCGGAAAGCCGTTGGCGGCGCCGTTCTGCAGGTCGAGTTTGTGCGCCATCTCGTGGATGACCACGTTGTGTCCCGGCCGCTGGCCGGCATGGAGCACGTCGGCCCACGAGAGGATCACCGGCCCGCGCCCCCAGGCCTCGCCGGCCATCGGGGTGCTTGTCCGGTGCACCACGCCGGCTTCGTCGATCTGCGTGCGGTGGGGAACGAACGCATCCGGGTAGACGATGACGCTGTGCCAGCCCTCGAACCAGTCCATGCTCAGTTTCAGGATGGGCACGCAGGCGTGGGTGGCAAGCAGCACGCGGTCGGCGTCATCCAGCTCCAGCCCCTGCACCGGCTCGATCGATTTCTCGCGCAGGAACAGCGTGGCCAGCACGCGCAGGTCGGCCTGGTCGGATGCGCCCAGTCGCCGCGCCGGCGCGCATCGCGCCAGCGCGGCCTGCCACAACGGTTCGGGGATGGGATGTCGGGCAACGATGCGGCGCACGCGCCACTGTCTGAGCTTTCGGAACATGGCCCCACGCGGGAGGAGTCTCGGCGTTCCGAAGGATCAGGGCGAAGTGCGCATTCTCAAGCGCGCTCGCCAACCTCCCGGGAGCCCGGGGCCTGCACCGTGGGTGTGGCCCCGGGCGGGTCTGCCCTGGTCAGTGGAGCTCGGTCACGCGCTGTTCGAGCTTGGCTTTCCACCGCGGATCGTGTTCGTTCGCGACGAGTGCCTTCAGGGCGGCGAGCTGGGCGACGTCCATCGCCTTGTCCGCCGACACCTGCACGTCGGGAGCGACACCCGTGCCCTCCCAGTCGGCATGGGTCACCGGATTGATCGGCCGTCCGGAGGGCACGAACATCATGAAGTGCGCGGTCAGCCGGTGGGGGCTGCCGGCGTGGGCGCCGCCGCCGGTGGTCTGGCCGATCACGGTGGCTCGGTGGTTGTTTTTCAGCGCGTAGGCGAAGTCCTCGCAGCCGGAGAAGGTGTCCGGGCTGGTCAGCAGGTAGACCTTGCGTGCCTCGCCGTAGCGGGTGCCGGGCACCTTCGCCCGGGTCCAGCGGCGCTCGGTGCGGTTCTCGTCGCGCCAGTAGATATCGTTGAGGTGGGTCGGTTTGTCGTACAGGTAGCTGGCGAACGCCATCACCGTGTCCGGATCGCCGCCGCCGCAGTGGCGCAGGTCGACGATCAGTGCATCGGTACCCGCGAGCAGGTTCATCGCGGCGGCGATGCGCGGCGCGGCACCCTGCGGGCGGCCGAATTCGTGGAGGTCGATGTAGCCGATGTTGCCCTTGAGGCGCTGGACCGTGGAGAGCCCGAAGTTGAAGCGCCGTTCCTGGGTCAGTTCGGCAGCGGCCTCGCGGGCCTGGTCGGCCCGGTCGCCGTGCCCGGCCGGCATGGCCTGGGGGAAGTAGCGCACCATCAGGTGCCCGTCATGGCTGGTGCGTTGAAGCAGGTCGGTGAGGGCCTTGGCGAAGGCGTCGCCATCGGTGATCGCTGTGAAGTCGCCCCGGGCGAGGCTGGCGTCCAGTGCCTCGTCCATGGCCCTCGCCTTGTCGGGAAACACGTAGGTGTGGTCGAGGTTGGCCTTGATCGCGATCGCGACTTCGGTGCGGGTCGCCGCGTCGAGGGCATGCGGTTGCGTCGGCGGGGCGGATTGCGCCAGGCAGCGGCCGCTGTACAGCGCCGTACCGAGCCCGCAGGCCAGTCCGGCGACGATCAGCGCAGCGGCGAGGGAGTGCTTCGGGGTCATGCAGGTGCTCCGGATTGCGTCGGGATTCGACGCATCGGAGGCTGCGGCCGGATCGTGGAGAAACGATGGAGGAAGTTAGGCCTCCACGCGGTAGCCCACGCCGTAGACCGACTGCACGATGTCGGCGCCGCCGGGCTGCGCCGCCAGTTTCCGGCGCAGATTCTTGATGTGGCTGTCGACCGCGCGATCGGTGACCTCCAGCGTGTCGCGGCGTACGGCATCGAGCAGTTGCGCGCGAGAGAACACCACACCGGGGCGGCGCGCCATCAGCGCGAACAGGTCGTATTCGGTCGGCGTGAGGTCGAGCGGCTGGCCGCGCAGGCGAGCCGTACGGGTCGCCTCGTCCACCTCGATCGTCGGCACCTGGCCAAGCGCTCCGCGGTAGCGCCGCAACTGCGCGTTGATGCGCGCCATCAGCTCACGCGGACTATAGGGCTTGCACAGGTAATCGTCGGCACCGGAGTCCAGTCCGAGCACGCGATCGATCTCTTCCACCTTGGCGGTGGTCATGATGATCGGCACATCCGATTGCCGGCGCACTTCGCGGCACAGCGACAGGCCATCGAGCCCGGGCAGCATCAGGTCCAGCACGACAAGGTCATAGCGTGCTTCACGCAGGCGCATGAGCGCGTCGCGACCATCCTCGACCAGCTCGGCGCGAAAGCCTGCCGCACGCACGTAGTCGCCCACGATGCGGGCCAGCTCGATCTCGTCTTCGACGATGAGCACCGCGGCGTCCATTCACCGTGCTCCGGGCAGCGTCAGCACCGCGCGCAGCCCGCCAAGCGGCGAGGGCGCAAAAGTCAGGCTGCCGCCGTGCGCTTCGGCGATCCCGCGGCTGAGCGCCAGCCCGAGCCCGGCACCGCCCGCGGCACGGCTGCGCGATGGGTCCACGCGGAAGAAGCGCTCCCCCAGGCGTCCGAGCAACGGCCCGGGAACGCCCGGAGCGCTGTCTTCGACGACGATCCTCAGCGAGTCGCGGTCGACTTCGCCGCCCAGTCGCACCTGTCCGCCGGCGTCGGTGTAGCGGCGCGCGTTTTCCAGCAGGTTGGCAATCAGTTGTCGCAGGCGTTCGGCATCGGCCAGAACGACCATCGGGATGTCGAAGCCGGTCATGGCCGTACGGAGCTGGCAGTCGGCGAAGCGCTCGGCAAAGCTCTGCCAGACCGGCACGATGAGTTCGCGCAGGTCCATAGGGTGCCTGTCATAGCCGTGTTCGCCGAGGTCGGCGGCGGCCAGTGCGTGGAGATCGTCCACCAGCCGGGCGAGTGTGCCGGTCTGCGCCCGGAGCAGCGCCAGGCTCTCATGGTCGAGTGGGCGTATGCCGTCCTGCAACGCCTCGATCTGCGCGCGCAACACCGCCAGTGGCGTGCGCAGCTCGTGCGAGGTGTCGGCGACCCATTGTTTCCGCTCCTGCTCGGTGATGGCCAGCTTCTCGGCGAGCTGGTTGAAGGTGTCCGCGAGCTCACCCAGCTCGTCACGGTGTCGCGCGACGACGCGTGTGTCGTAGCGACCGCTGCCGAGTCGACGTGCACTCCGCACCAGCGCGTCGATCGGTCGCCGGAAGCCGGTCGCGACGATCGCCGCCGCGAACGCACCGAGGACGGCAGCGATCAGTGCGAGCAGGGCGAGCGGACGCTGCTGCTGGATCAGGAAGGCGACCACCAGTGCGTCGCGGGCGTCGTGCGGTACGGCGACCGTGAGGTAGCCCACGGTGCGGCCGTCGACCATGATCGGCGTGCGTGTGCGGTCGATCGATGCCAGCGCCACCAGCACGCGGGAAGGTACCCGGCCGACGAGTGCATGGCCCTGCGCATCGGACAGCACCAGGCGGAAGCCAAGGGTCGGCGACGCGAGGGCGCCGGCGTCCGACGGTGCGGTCGCGGATGCAAGAACGGATGCCCGCCCGAGCAGCCAGCGCGAACGCTCGCCGGTATCGGCCGGCAGGAATCCCCAGCCTCCGCGTGCGCGATACCGGGAGGCGAGGTCATCGCGCAGGGTGTCGACGAGGTGCACCTCATTCGTCGCCATGGTCCGGCCGGGAGGCGTGCCGTCGGCCAGCCTCCAGCGGATCAGGACGAGGCCCGCCGCCGCGACCGCCAGCATCGACAGCGACACCATGAGGAAGAGACGGACCGCGATGGAGACTCTCAACTGGCGTGCGCCCGGGCGAGGGTGGAGGTTGCCTTGCGCGGCGTGGTTCGCAGCGGTCGGCTCGGCGGCAGACTTTGCACCAGCCCGGGGGCCCCGGGAAAGGGGAGGGCGGCCGCCTGCGACCGGGGCGGGTCGCGGCCACGGGCGGCCGGACTCACATCGGAGCGACCCGCAGCTCGCCCTCGCGGACGTAATGGCTCGTCACGTTCCCCTTGCTCGAAGTCTTCGACGACGCGAGCCGGAACTTCGTCGGCAGCGCGCGTTCGTCGAACAGCCGCTTGCCCTTGCCGAGCAGGATCGGCACGACGATCAGGATCAGTTCGTCGACCAGGTCGGCGGCCAGCAACTGCTGAACCAGCTCGCTGCTTCCCTGGGTGAGCAGTGTGGGGCCATCGCTCTGCTTGAGCTGTCGCACGGCCGTGACGACATCGGGACCGAAGGCGCGGCTGCCGCTCCAGCCGAGAGATTCGGGACGGTGGGTGGCGACGTGCTTGGTGGTGGCGTTGAACAGGTCGGCCGTGCCGCGCAGCGGAGAGCCCTCCTCGACCTGCGGCCAGAAGCTGGCAAAGACGTCGTAGGTGCGGCGCCCGAGCAGCAGCTCGAACGGATGCCGGAACTGCTCCTCCATCGCATCGGTGGATTCGTCGGCGTACGGCCAGAACCAGCCGCCGTGGGCGAAGCCGTTGGCGGTGTCTTCGTCCGGGCTGCCGGGCGACTGGATGACGCCGTCGAGGGTGACGAAGGCGGGGACGATGATCTTGCGCATGTCGAGGGCTCCTGGGCCTATCGTGGTGTCTGCCGGGGTACGACGTACGGGCACCCGGGCTTTCGACACGGATGTCGGGCGTGGTCCGGGAACGCCTTTGCCATGCGCCTAAAGTAGCGGGCGTGCCCGCCGTTAGCTTTCGTCAGGCGGCACTCCCGGCTCCGGCGGGGTGCCTCGTTCGGCCTCGGCTAGACTCGCCGACATCCCCCTGGCGCCTGGATGCAAGTGCAAGACCCCGACGATCGTTACGTGCGCACCGCGGTGTTCGTCATGCTGTCGCTGGCCGCTGTGGCCGGCGGGTGCGCCAGCGCCATCCACTGGCTGGCGCCGGTCCATCGCACGATGGACCTGGTCATTCCTCCCATCGGCACCGTGTTGTTCGTCGGGCTGATCGTTGCCCTGGTCCGGCGGCCCGGCTGGGTGCTGGGGATCATGCGGATCGCACTGGTGTTCGGGGGCATCGCGCTGGCGGCGCCGTCGTGGCTGTACTCGCTGGAAGCCAGCCTCACGCCGGGCGTGCAGCTCATCGACATCCTGCCGCCGGTGTCGTCGCTGTTCGTGGTGTACCTCGCGCTGCTGATGATCTTCATCCCCGGTCGCCGCGCCTTTTTGCTGTCGGCGGTCGCCTGGGGCCTGATCGCCGTCCCCGTGCTGGCCTATCTGCTGGACCACCGCGTCGAGTTGTGGACGGCACGCGGCCGCGACCTGCTGATGGCCTACGGGCCGGTCAGCGTGCTGATCGTGGTGCTGCTGCCCGTGCAGCGCGGCCTGACCGGCACCATCCGGCGGCTGGCGCTGGAGCGCAACCGGATGGAGGCGATGCTCCACCGCGACCCCCTGACCGGCGTGCAAAGCCGGCTGCTCGGCGAGCGGATGCTGCGCGAGGTGTTGCGCACCGGGACGCCGGCCGGCGTGATCATGCTCGACCTGGACCGGTTCAAGGCGATCAACGACACCCATGGCCACCCGGTGGGTGACCGCGTGCTGCAGGCGGTGGCGAGCGGCTGCAAGGGGCTGTTGCGCGAGGACGAGTGCATCTCGCGTTGGGGCGGGGAGGAGTTCCTGGTCATCGTGCCGCACGTGGATGCGGCAGGCCTGCATCGGGTCGCCGAGCGGCTGCAGTCGGCCGTCGCCGGCCTGCCCGTTCCACCCGTCGGCCGGGTGACCGCCTCGTTCGGCGCCACCATGATCCGGCCCGGCGACACCCTCGACACCGTGCTGCAGCGTGCTGACATGGCGCTGTATCGCGCCAAGCAACTGGGCGGCAACCGGGTGGTGTCCAGCCCGATGCCGGGCGCGGCGGGCGTGGAGCCGACGGTGCCTGCGGCCGACTGACGGACCGCGGTCGCCTTGCCGCTTCCCACTGACGCCGTGTACGCCTCGTCGTCGCGCGCGTATCGATTCACCACGATTCCGCTGTTAGAGGCTTTCGATGCTTCGGGCCCGAATGCCGACCGCCTGGCGCGGTGTTGGACAGCCGGGCGATGAATCCGTGAGGGGCATCCTCCGCCACCCGCGGCCAATTGCGGACGAAGCCGCCGCTGGTGTGCACCTCCGGGCCTTCCGGCGCCAGGATCACGCCGTCGATGCCGGCAAGGGAGGCGACGATCTGTTTTTTTCAGCCGCGGCCGCCGCGCGGATCGAGGTGCCCGTCCGTGTGCAGGGCGCACGGGTAACCGACCTTGGGGATCGGAAGCAGTCGGGTGCAGCTTCCAAGAAAGCCCGGGTGATTCCGCCCCGGCCGATGCCCTCCCTTTCGTCGGCGAGAGTCGTCCTGGCCGCCAGGCAGCCGGCGCACCCGGGCGTTTGCCGGCGGCGCCGGATGTCGCGCAGGCAGGCGTATACTCGCCGCTTCTCACACCGCACGCATGGCGGGGGAGGCCGGGCATGACTGGGGCAGAGGCGAACGGTGCGCATCCGACGCCGGAGCGCATTCTGCAGACCGGCACGGCGTTCATGCCGGCGAAGATCCTGATCGGTGCGATCCGCATGGGGCTGTTCACGCATCTGGCCGGCGGGCCGATGAGCGGCGCGGATGTCGCGAAGGCACTGAGGCTGCAATCGCGCGGTCTTTACGACTTTCTCGATGCCTTGGTCGCGCTGGGCTTTCTCGAGCGCGAGGGGCTGCTGGACACCGCACGCTACCGCAACACGGTCGAGACCGATCTGTTCCTGGACCGCAACAAGCCTTCGTACGTGGGCGGCATCCTGGAGATGGCCAACGATCGCCTGTATCCGTTCTGGGGCGACCTGGAAACGGCCCTACGCACGGGCCGGCCACAGAACGAGATCAAGCACGGGGGCGCGGACCTGTTCGCCGAACTGTACGCGGACCCGGAGCGGCTGGAGCAGTTCATGGCGGCCATGGCCGGCGTGCAGATGGGCAATTTCCTCGCCCTGGCCGAGACGTTCGACTTTTCCGGCTACCGCACCCTGTGCGACGTGGGCGGAGCGTCGGGCGCGCTGTCGATCCAGGTGGCACTGCGGCATCCGCACATGCGTTGCATCAGCGCCGACCTGGGGGCGGTGGAGCCCATCGCGAAGCGCCGCATCGAGGCGGCCGGTGTCGCGGATCGGGTGGAAACGCGGGTGCTCGATTTCCTGAAGGACCCGTGGCCGTCGGTGGACGTCATCACCATGGGCAACATCCTGCACGACTGGGGCGAGGCGGAGAAAAGGCAGCTGATCCGCACCGCGCATGCCGCACTGAACGAGGGCGGTGTGCTGATCGCCATCGAGAACATCATCGACGACGAGCGTCGGCGCAACGCATTCGGCCTGATGATGTCGCTGAACATGCTGATCGAAACACCGGCCGGCTTCGATTACACCGGTGCCGATTTCGCGCGCTGGGCGAGCGAAGCCGGCTTCCGCGAGACGACCGTGGTACCACTCGTCGGGCCAGGCAGCGCGGCGATCGCCCGCAAGTAGCGGCGATCGGCATCCGTGCGTCCGCCGGTACTTGAGGCGCGGACCTCCGGCGGCTTGCCCCGCAGCCAGACAACAGGAGGGTGCGCCATGTCCGCGCCTAGCAACGCCAGCCGCTTCAGCGACGCCGTCGCGGTGCTTTACCAGGATCTGCTGGTCCCGCTGATCTTCGAGCCCTATGCGGCGGACCTGGTGGCGCGGCTGGCTCCGCTGCGGCCGGCACGCGTACTGGAGCTGGCGGCGGGTACCGGGGTGGTGACGCGCGAGCTGTCGGCGCGACTGCCTTCCGACGTGCAACTGGTCGCCACCGACCTCAACGAAGCGATGCTGGCGGTGGCCCGGGCGCAGGGCGCCGCGCGCGAGGTGACCTGGCGACAGGCCGATGCGATGGCGCTGCCGTTCGAGGATGCGTCCTTCGATGCGGTGGTCTGCCAGTTCGGCGTGATGTTCTTTCCGGACAAGGCGCACGCCTTCGCCGAGGCGCGTCGGGTGCTTCGTCCGGGAGGCACGTTGCTGTTCAACGTGTGGGACCGGATCGAGACGAACGACTTCGCTTGCGTGGTGAGCGATGCCGTCGCCGGATTGTTTCCGGAGGACCCGCCCGATTTCCTCGCGCGCCTGCCGCACGGGTATTTCTCGGCAGATGCGATCGCGAGCGACCTGGCTGGGGGCGGCATTGCCGCAGCGCCGACGATCACGACGGTTGACGCGATCAGTCGTGCCAACAGCGCCGACACCGTGGCCCTGGCCTATTGCCAGGGCACGCCGTTGCGCGGCGAGATCGAGGCGCGCCAGGGGCCCGGCCTGGAGCAGGCCACCGCGGTGGCGACGGCCGCCATGACCGAGCGTTTCGGGAGTGGTCCGGTGGCCGGTCGGATCCAGGCGCTGGTGGTGCAGGCGGTTCGCTGAGTCGCGCCGGTTGCGGGCGGATCGCACGGATGGCCCGCGCACCTGTTGCGCGTGATACCGGAACCGACGCTCCGCGCCGGCGGCAACGCATCACCTGGATACCCGTTGCGGCTTGACGCTCGCTTCCCGGGTAGGTCACTTTTCCGGCCCGGACCACGCCGAGCCAAGGACCCATGCGACGCGAGATCGCCATCGTCGTTTTTCCCGGATTCCAGTTGCTGGATGCAGCCGGACCGGTCGCCGTCTTCGAGATGGCGGAGCGATTCCGGGCGGGCAGCTACGCGATCCACCTGTTGGCGCCCGGCGGCGGCGTCGTGCGCAGCTCCTCGGGCGTGTGCCTGGCGGCGGCGCCGATGGCATCGGCTGCGTACGACACGGTGATCGTGGCCGGCGGCAACCTGGCGCAGGTGGAGGAACACCAGGGCGAGGTGGTGGCCTGGCTGGGTGCGGACGCATGGCGGCGCGCGGCGGGCGTCTGCTCCGGCGCGTTCTTCCTCGCCGAGGCCGGCCTGCTCGATGCCCGGCGTGCGACCACCCACTGGGATGCGGCCGAGCGGTTCCGCCTGCGTTATCCGAAGGTACGGCTGGATGCCGACCGGATGTTCGTCCGCGACGGCAACGTGTGGACGTCGGCGGGCATTTCCGCCGGGATCGATCTGGCGCTGGCACTGGTCGAGGACGACCTCGGTCCGGGCATCGCGCGACGTGCGGCGCAGCAACTGGTCGTGCACCAGCGCCGCCACGGCGGACAGACGCAGTATTCCGCCCTGGTGGAGCAGGGCGGGCGCAGCGGGCGCTTCGGCGAGCTGATCGGCTGGATGCGCGCGCGCATCGCCGAGCCGATGACGGTCGAGCGACTGGCCGAGCGCGCGGCGATGAGTCCGCGCCACTTCGCCCGCGCGTTCGCGGCGGAGATCGGCGCCACGCCGGCCAAGGTGGTGGAAGGCCTGCGGCTGGACGCGGCCCGCGTCGCGGTGGAGACCAGCCACCGCAGCATGGACCAGATCGCCACCGCGACCGGCTTCGGCGATGCCAGCCGCATGCGCCGCGCCTTTATCCGGGCCTTCGGCGAATCGCCGCAGGCCTTGCGCCGGAACCTGGGCGTGTGACGAACACAGCACACGGGGTCTGACCGTTTTTGTCCGGAGTTTGTCCTTGCCGGCGGATGCGTGTCCATCGATAAAAAGCGCACCCAGGGAGCGCCGCGCGTGGCCTCGCCGCATCGCCGCTCCACCCACATCCCCGGCTTCCGCGTGAGGATTTCCATGCGCCTGATCCCCTTCGTTTCAGCCTTGCTGCTGTGCGCGACCGCTGCGCAGGCGGCACCTTCCACGCCCACCGCCCGGCTCGACCACATCCTGCTGTGGGGGCGCGGGATCGACCAGACCACGGCGGTGATGGCGGTCAAGCTAGGTTTCCAGGTGCGGCCCGGGCACGATCCCGGCGGCGTGGCCAACCGCTATATCCGCCTCGCCGACAGCAGCTTCATCGAGCTGCTGGGAATCACCCGGCCCAACCCCGCGTTCGACCCCGGCATGAAGGAGGACCAGCAGGCGCTGAAGGGCGCTCCGGGTTCGCGAACCTTCGGCTTCCGTACCTCCTCGCTGGATACGATCCATCGCTCGCTGGTGGCGCTGCACTACGCGGTGACGCCGTTCTTTTCCGGCCCGGACAGCGCGAAGCCGGGCTGGCGGCTGTTCGCGTTCGATCGCGCGCCGCTGTCCAGCAACACCTTCTTCATCGACTACGCCAAAGGCTATGCCCCGGACCAGCTCGACCCCGGCAACGCCGACGACTACCGCGTGACGCGCGAGCACCCCAACGGCGCGCGCGAGCTTTCCTCGATCTGGCTGGTGTCGGCCGATGCCGATGCCGATCGCCGCCAGTTGGAGAGGATGGGATTCGGTCACGCGGTGCCAGCCAGGCTGCCGGCAGTGGGGGCGAGAGGATTCTGCGTACCGGTCGGCCCTACGGCGCTGCTGCTGCTCCAGCCGGATGGCGAGGGCTTGGCTCGGCAAACCATGGCGAACGGCGGTCCGCGGGTTCTGGGTGTGAGCTTTGGTGTGGCCGACCTGGGGCGTGCGCAACGCTGGGTCGAGCGTGGCTATGAGCGGACGTTGACGACTTACCGCGGGCTGTCCGGCGAATCGTTCCTGGCTCCGACCGAGCGCGATCTCGGTCTGTCGATCGAATTCCACGCGATCGAGCGGGGTCAGTCCTCCTGTGCCGGGGGGCAGGCGTCGTGATCGCCGGGCATGCCCATGGGCAGCATCTTTCGTGGCGGTAACCGCCACTCTCGACAAGACAAGGCCCGATCCGCGACGGGTGCGGATCGGGCCTTGGGCATTGTGGCTAAGGGACAGGACCTATAGCGGTCAGTGCGTTGCCACCACCGGCAACAGCACCGCGCTCTTGCCGTCCGCGCCATGCTCGATCGTCACGGTCGCCTTCCGGTAGTCGGCCGGTTTGGCGAACAGGATGTTCGGCACGTACGTCTGCGGGTTGCGGTCGTACAGCGGGAACAGGGTCGACTGGATCTGCACCATGATGCGGTGCCCCGGCTTGAACTCGTAGTTGATCGTCGGCAGGCGGAACTTGTACTGCTGCACCTCGTTGGCCGGGATCGGCGACGGGTCGGAGAAGCTCTTGCGGTAGCGGCCGCGGAAGATGTCCATCGACACCGGCAGCTCGTAGCCACCCATGGTCGGGTCGGTCGGCACGGTGCCCGGGTAGACGTCGATCAGCTTCACCACGAAGTCGCCGTCGGTGCCGGTGGTCTTGGCATACAGGTCGGCGATCGGTGCGCCCTGCACGGTGACCGTTTTCGTGAGCACCGGCGTCGTGTAGGACAGCACGTCGGGGCGGTCGACCACGAAGCGCTGGTCCTGCACCAGCCAGGTGCGCCAGCGGTCCTCGTTCTGCGCGGGGATCGGCCGCTGCAGGTAGGGCACCGGCTTGGCCGGATCGGAGACGTAGCTGTCGCTGCCGCCCGAGGGCTGTTCAAAGCCCAGGCCAAAGTCACCCTGCAGGTAGAGCGGGGTGAGCTTCTGCTCGCTGGCCGGCTTCCAGTCGTTGAAGCTGTCCCAGCGCTGCGCGACCGCGTTGTAGATCATCGCCTCGGGCAGCGGCTTGGCCATCGGCGTGCCGCGCAGGTAGTGGTTGAACCAGGGGATGATCACCTGCTGGCGGAACTGCGCGGTGGTGTCGCCCGGCCACTTCAGCGGGCCGAGGTTCCAGCCGGCGCGGTTGATCTGGCTGTGCCACCACGGCCCCATCACCAGATGGTTGTTGGCGCCATGGCCGGCTTTCTCCAGCGCCTCCCAAGCGTGTACGGCGCCGTAGATGTCTTCCTGGTCCCACAGGCCCTGCAGCCACATGGTCGGCACGTTGGACGGATGCTCGACCAGCAGCTTGTCCAGCGCCTGCAACTGCCAGAACGCGTCGTACGACGGGTGCGCGGCGAAGCGGTTCCACCAGGGCAGCTGCTTGAAGCCGTGGGCTTCGGCGTAGGCGCCGGGCGAGCCGGCCTCGAGGAAGTTGGTGTAGTCGTCGTAGTTCTCGCGCGGCACACTCTCGCCCGAACCCTGCTTGGTCATCTGGCCGGTGAAGTAGTCCAGGTTCACCTGGCGCAGCGCGCCGTAGTGGTACCAGTCGTCACCCATCCAGCCGTCGACCATCGGGCTCTCCGGTGCGGCGACCTTCAGCGCAGGATGCGGGTGGAGCAGGGCCATCGCCACGGTCCAGCCGTCGTAGGACGAGCCGATCATGCCGACCTTGCCATTCGACTCCTTGATGTTCTTCACCAGCCAGTCGATGGTGTCCCAGGCGTCGGTGGTGTCGTCGGTCTTGGTCGGGTTGAGCGGGCCCATCGGCGGGCGCGTCATGATGTACTTGCCTTCCGAGCCGTATTTGCCGCGGATGTCCTGCCACACCAGGATGTAGCTGCCGTCGGCCCAGTCCTTGTCGCCCGACCACACCGCGTCGGCCATGTGCGGGCTGTTGCCGGAGGCCATGCCGCTGGCGTCGTAGGGCGTGCGCTCGAGCAGCATCGGCAGGTCGTGCGCGCCCTTCGGGATCATGATCACCGTGTGCAGCTTCACGCCGTCGCGCATCGGGATCATCACCTCGCGCTTGACGTAGTCGAAGTTGCCCTGCGGCTGCACCCACTTGGCCGGGATGTCCGATCCGGTCTGGATCATGTCCGGGGTGACCTTCGACGACTCCTGGCCCAGCGGGGGCGCAGCGAATGCGGTGGCGGAGGCAAGGCAGACAAGCGAAACGATCGCCGAAGCCAGGACGGCTTTCTTCATGGGTGGGGATCCTCTTGGTGGGAAGTGCCAGCAGCCCCGCGGGGCCGTGCTCCCGCAACTATGGAAACGGCGGGGCGGGTTTGGCAAGGCGGTGTGCGGCATGTGCCGGTTCTTGCGGCCGTCTCTACCTGATCAAGGGTGGCCACGAGCACCGAAGGCGGCCGGGCCGCCTTCGGTAGCACCGGGCGCCGCGCCTCAGGCCGCGGCAGGCTGCGGTATCGCGGTCGTGTCGTCCGTACCGCACACGTCGCGCCACAGGTGGTAGCTCACGCCGAACATGCCGACGAAAATCATCATCATGAAGGCGAGGTACAGCGGGATGGAGATCACCAGCGTCAGCCATCCGCCCGCCAGTTTGCCGAGCAGGACGACCACCATCACCAGCAGCATCATGGCGATGGCGACACCCACGGCTGCGAGCAGGCCACTCAGGGCATATACCAGCAGCGGCAGAGCGTTCTTCGCCGCACCGACGATGCCGTCGCCGATGGATGCGAACACGCCACGGCGGCCGAGCGCGACCTGACCGAGGCCGATGGCATAGAACGCGGTGAAGAACAGGGCGAACACCGCGATCAGTGCGATGACCATGCCGAAGCCATGCGGAAGGGTGGGGGGCGTAGGTGGTTGCTGGCCATGCATGCCGAGCAGCTGCATGTACCAGTGCAGCAGTCCACCACCCAGCGCCACGAGGACGATGGCGATCACGGCCACATAGATCAGCAGGACCGCCAGCCCGAAGCCGATCAGGCGAAGTGCGCTGCCGTCGCGGTACGGGCGGAAGACGTCGCGCACTCGGGCAGGCCGACCGCTCTCGGCCGCGTCGATCAACTGCAGGAAGCCGCCGTAGAGGGGTATCACCAACAGGCCGATCAGCATGGAGACCAAGGCCCACCCGATAGAAGTCGTCGGATTAGCCGGTACGCCGGCTTGCAGGGCATGGATGCGGGCTGGCAGTGTCAGTAACGATGGCAGGACGACCGCAGCCAGCAGTACCAACGCACCTCCTAATACCGGCTTTGGATGCCGAAAACTCACACTGAACCCGCGCGTCAACCAGCCGAAACCTGCCGACGCAGCTCTCGATCGTGTCGTCATGTATTGCTCCCCTGGTCAGCGCTCCATGCGCTGTCGCGGCCGAGCATAGCGGCCCGCCGTCACCGGATGTGTGGCAATTTCTTGCGAATCTTCCGGTGTGTAAGCCGGCAGGATGTAAGTGCCCGCGGACCATCAGGCGACCTTGCGGCGAGGCACTGGCGGATCGGCAGCCTTCCCCGACCGAGTGTCGGGCGGGCATCAGCGGGGGAGCATATGCATCGAAATACGGCGTTCCGGTCGGCGCTCAGGGGAGTGGGTTGCTGGCACTATGCCCTTCGCAAGATCCAACGAGGGGAGTGCGATGACCGATGACGAGCAGCGACCGTTCGTGGTGCCGTGCCGACAGTTGCCGCTGTCTGCACCATGGCGCTGGCTGGCGGCGGGCTGGCGGGACGTGCGCCGGGCGCCAGGCCTCACCGCGGTGTTTGGCGCGGTGATCGTGCTGGTGAGTGCGGCGGTATCGGCGCTGGCGTGGGAGCTGGGGCGGTTCGCGTTGCTGGCCCTGCTGTTGTCCGGCTTCGTCTACGTGGCGCCGCTGATCGGGGTGGGGCTGTATTCGGTGAGCTACGGGCTGATCGCCGGGCGCGAACCGCGGCTGCGCGACTCGTTCACGGTGGCACGCCGGGTGATGGGGCAGGCCGGGATCTTCGCGCTGATGCAGCTGGTGATCATCCTGATCTGGTCGCGTGCCGGCATGATGCTCACCGCCTTCGTGCCGGTGGATCCGGGCGACCACCGCGCGCTGGTCGAGTACCTGGCGATCGGTTCGCTGATCGGCGCGGCCTTCGCCGGCTTCACCTTCGCCGTATCGGTGGTGTCGCTGCCGCTGATCGCGCAGCGCGACGTGGACATGGTCACCGCCTGTGTTTCCAGCTTCAACGCGGTGCTGCGCAACAAGCCGGTGATGCTGCTGTGGGGCGCGGTCATCGTGGCGCTGACGGTGGTCGGCTTCGCCACGGTGATCGGCCTGGGGCTGATCATGCCGTGGCTGGCCTACGCCACCTACCATGCCTACCTCGACACGCTGGATGCTTCGGACTGGCCGTTGCAGGAAGTCCGTCCGGCCGACTGATTCCGCCGCTCAGCGGAACAACCAGACCAGTCCGCCAACCACCGCCGCCGCGGCCACGGCATAGCCGCCGAGCGTGACGTAGGCGCCCTTGATCACGCCGGCGATGACCTGCTTCACCGAGGCCCGGTCGTTGAGATTGGGGAACGGTTCGGCCGGTTCGGGCACGCCGAGGAAGCGGCACAGCGGGCTCCAGCCCGCAGCCGCTCCGGCGGAACGGCGGCCTTCACCTCATTGATGTAGGCCCCGTAGCGGGCGACCGCTTTCGCCTTGTCGTCCATCACGCCCTTGAGCGTGCGGCCCCAGATCAGCTTGCGCGACATGTCGCCGAAGGTGCGGCCGAACGGCGTCAGCCAGTACAGCACGCGGAACTGCCAGACGTTCTCGGTGAAGTAGATCGTGTCGATGGTGCTTTCGTACCAGGCCTCGGCGCCACGCGGGTGCAGGGTCAGCAGCACTTTCGCCTCCGGATTGGCGGCGAGCAGTTCACGCCAGACGCAGCAGGCCGGGTTGTCCACGGTGGCGGTGTAGTTGGCCAGCGCGATGTTCCAGTCGTGCTGGGTGCCCGGCGCCGAGTTGGCGACCTTGTGCCAGAAGGCGAGGTGATGCTTGTTGGCCTTGTTCATCAGCACTTCGTGCATGTGGTAGCACGGGAAGCCGAGTTGGTTCAGTGCGACGAACGTGGACCAGGTGCCGGTGCGGCCGAAGCCGGCGCCGATGAGCTTGAGGGCCATGCCGGGATCTCCCCAGTGATCGTGGCAACGCCGCCGACGGGAGGACACTTCCTGGGTTTGCCCGGGCCGGCAAGGCATGTCGGCATGGATCGGCCCGGCGCGCGCCAGTCTGCGCGCACCGGGTCGGTTTTCAAAGCGCTTGGTGATCGGATGCCGCGATGCTCCGGAGCGTGACTAGCCGGGCAGGCGCCGTCCCGGCGGTCAGACCATGGGGCGGTCCGGCGCGTCGTCGCCGATCCGATTCCTGCCGCTGTCCTTGGCGCGGTAAAGCGCGCGGTCGGCGGCTTCGATCCAGTGGCGGGGGCTGGTGCTCGTGCGGGGGCGTGGGGCCACGCCGATGCTCACGGTGCAGCGCAGTGCCGGCGCCTGGGTGAAACGCAGGCTCTCCACGTCGGCACGGACGCGTTCGGCGACCGCACTGGCCCGGGCGGCATCGATGGGCAGCACCAGGACGATCTCGTCGCCGCCCAGGCGGCCGGCCAGGCCGGTGCCTGCCGCCTGCTCGCGCACGATGGTGCCGATGCCGCGCAGCACGTCGTCACCGACCGGATGGCCGTGGGTGTCGTTGACCACCTTGAAGTCGTCCAGGTCGATCAGCAGCAGCGTGGCGGCCGCTTCGGCAGGCATGGCCGCCAGCATCGCGGCAACGCTTTGCTCCCAGTGTCGCCGGGTATGCAGGCCGGTGAGCGGGTCGGTATGGGCCAGCTCCTTCAGGCGCAGGTTCTGCAACTGCAGCCGGCGCACCAGGTCGTAGCTGATTACGCTCACCAACAGCGTGTGGATTACCAGGATCGGCAGGCTGGCCATCACCACGGTCATGTCGGAGACCGGTGCTGTCGCGAAGCCGGTGAGCAGTCCGCCCAGCACGATACCCGCGGCGGTCCAGCCCAGCGAGCGCAGCCACAGCCCGCGGATGCCGGTGGTGATCTTGTCCGCCGCTACCACCGCGATCAGCACCACCGATGGCAGCAGGTTGAAGTGCATCAGCGGCGCGCAGGTGCCGGCGAAGAACGAGTCGAGCACCAGGTTGCGCCGTTCGGTCGCAGCCGGGGCACTGCTGCGCCGGGCGGCCAGGAAGGCAAGGTGCGGCCACAGGAAGCAGATCATCACCATCCAGGCCCACGCCAGCCCGTTCGCGTGGCGTTCGCGCAGCACGGCCGCCACCGGCAGTGCGCCCAGACCCATGCCCAGTACGCGCAGGACGTACGTGCGCCGGTAGAGCAGACGCAACGGGTCGGCGGAAGCTTCGCTTCTCATGACGGCCGGAGGGCGCGGGTGGCGACGGACGTGGGAGGAGGGTGGGTTCATGCGCGCAACAGGGCGGGGATGTCCAGATCCCAGTGCGCGGGATCCTCGATGGCGACGATGCTGTCGTCCGAGGCTTCCAGGTCCAGTGCTTCCGGCTCCAGCGGCTTGCGGTCGGGCAGCGTGCAGATCAACTGCACGATCGGGGTCAGCGCGCTACCGCTGCCCTGCACCAGCACCACAGCCAGGCGCTGCGACGCCAGCTGCACGAGCGTGCCGGTGGGGTAGATGCCGATCAGCTTGACGAAGGCGTGGAAGATCCTGCGGTCGAAATGGCCATCCTGCCACTCGGCCATGCGGCGAATCGCTTCGGCGGGCTCCCATCCCGCCTTGTAGCTGCGGTCGGAGGTGATCGCGTCGTAGACGTCGCAGACCGCTCCCATGCGGGCGATCTCGCTGAGTGCGTCGCCCGACAGCCTGTTCGGATAGCCGGTGCCGTCGGTTCGCTCGTGGTGGTTCAGGCAGACGTCCAGCGCCATCGGGCCAGCGGCCGACTCCCGGCTCAGGATGTCCCAGCCGATCTGCGGGTGCTGGCGGACCGTGGCCATTTCCAGCGGGCTGAGCCGACCGGGCTTGTTGAGCACCGCATCGGCGACGCCTACCTTGCCGATGTCGTGCAGCAGGCCGGCGATCCCCACCTGCTTCAATGCTTCGCCCGCATATCCCAGGCGTTTGCCCAGGGCGATCATCAGGGCAGCGACGGCGACCGAGTGCAGGTAGGTGTAATCGTCCTTGTTCTTCAGTCGCACCACGCTGAGCATCGCCGCCGGGTTGCGGGCGATCGCCTCGTTCACCTCGTCGACGACCTCGGCGGCCGACTCCATGCTGAGCGCCTTGCCCATGCGCGCCTGCTGGAACAGCGCCATCACCGCGATCCTGGCACGTTCGCGGACGGCCTCGGCTGCCGCATAGTCCATGCCGAAGGCCGAGCGCGGCGGCTCGGGGCGGCGATCGGCTTGCGCCGGTGGCGGCGGGGCAGGCGGTGCCTCGGGCGGGAGATCGGCCCCCTTGGCTGTGTCGATCCAGACTTCCTGGTTTCCAAGCGTCCGCAGGGTGGCGAGCGTCTCGTCGTCCTCGACCAGGAACGAGCCCCGCCAGAACGGATGGTCCAGCCACTTGCCGCAGATCTTGTGCACGTACATCCCGCGCGTGACCCGTGCGACGGGGACTTTCTTCAGCGGCGAGGTCATGTTCGGGTCAATCCGTATCTCGTCGGTGCCGCGCCAGCGCATCCGCGTCGAGGGTATCGATGCGGAGGCGATCGATCGCATTTGCGAGCTGCTCCCGGACTGAACCCGTGCGGGTTTCGGGCCGTGCGTCCACCTATCGGCACGGGCGAGCCGTACTTGAGTGGAGGCGGGGTGGCGGCCTCGTCCGGGGCATCGACGCCAGACCGCGTCTGGCGCGGGCACGGCGGCAGGCCCCATCCCCCCGTCGTTGCCACCCTGCAATGCAGTCGGCGCTGCTTCGGGAGAGTGGCGGGTCTGCCGTTGCGCGCACGCAAGTACGCCGCCGTGCCGCCTGTTTGATCCTGGACAAGTCGGTGGCTTCGGCGCGGCGCTACGGTAAAGGCCCCAACCCTGGTGCGGGCGTCCGGAACCAGCCACGCGGCCGCAGATGGGGCGGAGCGACAACGACCATTCCACGGGAGTCCCGACCATGCGTTACGTGATTCTTGCCCTGGCGATCCTCCTTTCTCCCGTGGTCTGCACCCAGGCGCAGGCGCAAACCCGGGTGAGCATCGGCATCAGCGACCATGGCGTCAGCCTTGGGTTCTTCATGTCGACGTATCCGACGTTCGAGCGCATCCCCGGCTACCCGGTGTATTACGACCCGCGCATCGACCAGAACTACTTCTTCTACGATGGCCTGTACTGGGTGTACGTGGACGACGACTGGTATTGGAGCACCTGGTACAACGGGCCCTGGTACCTGGTTTCGCCGGCTTACGTGCCCTTGTTCATTCTGCGCATTCCTGTGCGCTACTACCGTCGTCCGCCGCCCTACTTCCGGGGCTGGCATCCGAACGCGCCTCCGCGCTGGGGCGAGCATTGGGGACCTGCCTGGGAGCGGCAACGCAGCGGCTGGGATCGCTGGAACAGTCGCTCTGTGCCCGGGCCGGCACCGTTGCCGACCTACCAGCGCAGATACACCGGCAGCCGTTATCCCCAGCAGCTGGAGCAGCAACGTTCGATCGAATCCCGCAACTATCGCTACCAGCCGCGCGAGACGGTAAGCAGGCAGGTGCTCGAACAGCGTCGTCGCAGTGAGCCGTCGCGCAACCGGTCCCAGCAGAACGATCAGCGGCAGCAGGAACTGCGGAGCCGCCAGCAGCAGGATGTCCAGCGGCAGCAGGAACTGCGGAACCGCCAGCAGCAGGATGTCCAGCGGCAGCAGGAACAGCGGAACCGCCAGCAGCAGGATGTCCAGCGGCAGCAGGAACAGCGGAATCGCCAGCAGCAGGACGTCCAGCGGCAGCAGGAGCAGCGGAATCGCCAGCAGCAGGACGTCCAGCGGCAGCAGGTACAGCGGAACCGCCAGCAGCAGGATGTCCAGCGGCAGCAGGAACAGCGGAACCGCCAGCAGCAGGATGTCCAGCGGCAGCAGGAGCAGCGGAACCGCCAGCAGCAGAGTGTCCAGCAGCAACAGCAGCAGCGCGCCCGGCCACCGCAGCAGGGAGCGCAGCCGGCGCCCAAGGCACGTGGCAAGGACAACTCCGGCGGAAAGGGCCGGTCGGACAAAGACAAAGGCCGGAAGGGCGACGGTCAGGATGGCGCCGGCCATCCTTGACCGGTGACCGCCTAGAGCTGGACGAGGCGTAGCCCGTCCAGCAGGGTGGCCAGGGGGCCTCCGGTGGCGGCACCGTCGAGTGCGGTGACCTCGAGCACCATCGCTGGCAGCGGCTGCGGCGTGGCCACTTCCACCAGTTCGCCGCGCGCCAGCTCGGCCGCGACCGCGTAGCGCGGTAGCGCTCCCAGCTCGCCGCCGGGCGCCACCCGCCGCTTCACTGCCTCCACCGATCCGGCCGAGTGCAGCGACGCGGCAATGCCCAGGTGGCGCAACCAGGTGGAGAGCAACGCGTTGAGTGCGCCTTCCGGGTCGGGTACGCAGATCGCGGGAGCGGGCAGGCCGGGCACCAGGGTGGGCTCGGCACTCATCGGCGCGCGGAACAGCGCAAGTCGCGATTGCGCCAGTTGCTGCAGCGTCTGGTCGGGCGGTACCGCCTGGTCGATGCTCGGCCCGATGGTGATGGCGGCCTGCAGCCGGCCTGCCGAGACCAGCTGGCGCAGCTCCGCGCACAAGCCGGTGCGGACCTGCACGGCGAGCGCGGGCCAGGTCATGCGCAGGTGCTCCAGCGCGCCCGGAAGCACATAGGTGCCGATCGACTCGGAGGCGCCGATGGCCAGCGAGTGCTGCGGCTGCACGCCACGCGCGAAGGCCATCGTCTCATCGGCCACCTGCACCAGCCGCCGCGCATGGGGCAGCAGCGCGGAGGCCTGGCGGGTAAGCGTTGCGCCGCTGCCCGGCGTGCGCTCGGTGATCGCGAAACCGACCACTCGTTCGAGCGAGAACAGCGTCTCGGACAGCGTCGATTGCGCCACGCCCAGGGCCTTGGCCGCGCGGGCGATGCCGTGGTGTTCGGCGAGGGCGATCAGCGCCCGGCAGTGGCGGAGTTCGATGTCCATGCGAGGGGAGTCGGGTGATCGGCGAAACCGATGGACCCATCGGCGTTTTGGAGCGGGGGGCGATAGCACGGACCATGCCGCCACCGCGCCGGTTCCGGGCGCATGCGACAGGCAGAACGACCGTGACGATGATCCTTCCCCGCAAGACCGCGCTGATCGTGATCGATGTCCAGCAGGGTTTCAACGACCCGCGCTGGGGCGCGCGCAACAATCCCGGCGCCGAGGCGAACATCGCGCGCCTGCTGGCGGCGTTCCGCGCGCAGGGGCGGCCGGTGATCCACGTGCAGCACGACTCGGCCGCGCCGGACGGCGCCTTCCGCCCGGGTACGCCGGGTCATCGGCCCAAGCCCGAGGCCATGCCGCGCGAGGGCGAGCCGGTCTACCGCAAGTCGGTCAACAGCGCGTTCATCGGCACCACGCTGGAGCGCGACCTGCGCGACGCGGGCATCGAGGGCCTGGTGATCACCGGGCTGACCACCAACCATTGCGTGTCCACCACCACGCGCATGGCCGGCAATTTCGGCTTCGCCACCAGCATCGTCGCCGATGCCACCGCGACGTTCGAGCGCATGGGCATGGATGGCACGATGCGCCCCGCCGAGGAGGTGCATGCGAGTGCGCTGAGCGATCTGCGCGACGAGTTCGCCGCGGTGGTCGATACCGACGAAGTGATCGCCGCGGTGTGACGCGAGGCCGGCGACGGGGGAGCGGACGTACGGCAACGCGCCACTCAACCGAACAGGTGCGCTCCCCAGCCGGCCAGCACGCGGTCTTAGCCCAGCGTGATGCACACCGTGGCCAGCGTGTCGTAGACCAGGTGCAGCGCGATGCCGTACCAGAGGCAGTAGTCGCTCAGCACATAGATCAGCGCCAGTATGCCGCCGAGCACGCCGGTGAGGATCCAGCCGCTCAGTCCCTGGTACCCGTGGGCGAGGCCGAACACGACGCAGGAAGCCACGACGGCGACCGCCGTGGCCGGGCGCGAGCCACCGAACGCAGCGCGAATCCGCCCCAGCACGATGCCGCGGAACACGACCTCTTCGCAGAAACCGGCCGAGACCCAGACGATCGGCAGCAGCCCGATCAGGGCGTGCCAGTTGCCGCGCAGGTAGTCGAACATGCTCAGGTCGCGGCGCTGCCCGGTGAGATGTTCGATCGCCGGAGTCAGAACCACCTTAACCAGCAGCAGTTGCGCCACGCCGGCAAGCAGGCCGAAGGCGACGACCCGACGCCAGTCGACGCGCTTGCGCAGGCCCAGCGGTACGTGCCATCGGCGTGGTTCGAGCCAGGCGATCAGCAGCGCCACCCCCGCGCCCCACATCGAGCCCCAGCCCGGACCGTTCCACACGGCGGCCAGGACGACGCCGACGACGGCCAGCTGCCACAGCGATGATCTGCGGCCGTAGGCAGGTTGGCCGGAAGACTGGGCGAATGCAGGCATGGTTGCGGGCTCGGGCGGCGGGGACGCGGCAGCATCGGTAGCGCGCCGACTCTCCGCACGTGCCGCTCGTCATGGCGTCGGGGCTCGCGACCGTGTCCGGTGCCCACCCGCATGTCCCGGAGCGGGGCGCGCGCCGTCCGTGGACGCGCGCTCCGCCGGAGGGTTCTACCAGCTGCGTCGCGCGGTGCCCTGGAAGACATTGTTGGAAGGGTTGGTCTGGATCATCCGCACCGTACCGCCGAACGACTCGACGTAGATCGCGAAGGTGACGTTGTTCGCGTCGAGAAAATGCACGCTGCCGGTGCAGTCGGCGTTGACCGTGTACTCGCCGGGCGCACCGCCGGGTGGTGCCACGATGCTGCCGAGGTCGCCGAACGGATTGGCAGCGGTGAGCGCCGGCGTGAGCACGGTGCCGTCGCCGTTGAACTGCAACACCTCCAGGATCGCCTTGGGCACCCACGGGGTGCCCGGCGGCGCGGCAGGAGCGCGGGTGAACCCGTTGGCAAGGAACACGTAGCGTCCCTTGAGCGATGCGTTCGAGCAGCCGGTCAGGCTGGCACGGGCGAGGGCCGGGGCACACAGCGCGAGGGCGGCAATGGCCAGGCCGGTCGACAGCATGACGTGGCGGCGGGTCGTGGCTCGGGCGGGTCCGGTGATGCGTGCAGTGGATGCGTGGTTCATGTGTCTTCTCCGGTGACTTGAAGTTGGAAAAGCTCCGTGAAGCCCGCCGTGTGGCGAGTGCTCGCGCCATCGGCCGATGGCGGCCGCGGTGGCGGGTTCGACGATCCTGCTTGGCGGGCGCTCCGTGGTCCTTCGGTTTTTCTGGAGCTTTTCTGGAGAGAGGCTGGTGGGGCGTCGGGGAAGGGGCTAAGGTCGCGCCAGCGACCGGAGCGGGACGATGGGCAAGGGAGCGGGAGATTCCGCACTGCACACATCCGCTGCGTCGGCCCACGGGGCCGAGGCGAGTCGGCTGCGCGTAGGCGACTGCCAGGTCGAAGCGGACCTCGACCGGATCGTTGCGCCCCACGGCGAGACCGCGCTGGAGCCCAAGGCGATGGCGGTGCTGATGCACCTGGTCGCCCGGGCCGGGGAGGTCGTCAGCACCGGCGAGTTGATCGACGCGGTCTGGTACGGCCGACCGATGGGCGACAACCCGGTCTACCGCTGCATCGCCCAGCTGCGGCGCGCGCTGGGCGATGACCCGCGATCTCCCCGCTACATCGCGACCGTGCCGACCAAGGGTTACCGGCTGATCGCCGACGTGGTGCCGGCGGAACCGGAGGCGACCCGGGAGGCCCCTTCAGCCATGGTCCCGGAGCCAGCACCCGCAACCGTTCCGGCGCGGGAGGGACGCGCCGTCCGGTGGAGCGCGGCGCTGCTGGTGGCCGGGCTGGTGCTCGCCGGCGTCTGGTGGGCCGGGTCGCGGCCCTCGCCCCGGTCTCCGCTGGGTGCCGATGCGGACGCCAGCGTGGCGGTGCTGCCGATGCAGGGCGCGGCGCAGGGCGACGCGGGCGGACGGGTTGCCGGGACCGTGACCGATCTCGTGCGGGTGGCGCTGGGGCGGGTGCCCGGGCTGGTGGTCGTGGCCGACGGGTCCACCTACGCGGCCGCCACGGCGACGGCTTCGCCGCGGGCGATCGCGCAACGCCTGCATGTGCGCTACCTGGTGCAGGGGAGCACCACGGTCACCGGGCAGGGCATACAGGTCGACGTGCGGCTGCTGGACACGCGCTCCGGCCAGGTGGCGTGGCAGGGGCGAGAAACGCAGCCGTCGACGGCGCTGGCGGCGCTCCGCGACGGGCTGGTGCGCGATCTGTTGCGGGCGTTGGGCAAGGCCCCGGTGTCGCGGGATCCCGCGATGGAGCGCGCGGTCCATCCCGAGGCGTACGCGGTCTACCTGCAGGCGCGGGAACGCATGCGCCGGGCCGATCCCCCCAGCGCGGCGGCTGCGGTGGAGCTGTACCGGCGGGCGACGATCCTCGATCCGGATTTCGCCGCGGCCTACCTGGGCCTTGCGCAGGCCCTGATGCGGGCGGCGGATGCCGATCCCGGTCCTGCGACGGCGATGCGCGACGAGGGTCGTCGCGCGCTGGAGCGCGCCCGTACGCTCGATCCGCGATCGGGCGTGGTGCTGGGCGAGCTGGCACGGCTGGCCGCCGACCCTTCGCAGGCGGAGGAGCTCTATCGCCAGGGGCTTTCGCTCTCGCCGAACGACGGCGACGGCTACGTGCACTACGCGCAGTGGTTGTTCATGCATGGCCGGGTCGGCGAGGCGCTTGCCGAGATCGAGCGTGCCCGCCGGATCGAGCCCTTGGCGCCGGAGCTTTGCCTCACCCAGGCATTCTTCGTGATGGTGGTGCGCAGCGACGTGGCCGAGCACGACCGGCTGGTCGAGCAGGCACTGGCGATCAATCCGCGATTGCCGGAAGCGCTCTACCAACTGGCGTATTCGAAGTGGGAGTACAGCGGCCACTTTGCCGAAGCCGCGCAACTGGTCGAGCGGGCGCTGGCCGCGCAGCCGGGCTGGCCGGTCGCGCGGGCGCTGGCGCGCGACATCTATCTCGACCTGGGCGATCCGGCTGCTGCCGAGGCGGCGCTGGGCAACGCGCCGCCGCCGGCCGCCACGCTCGAGCTCGCCCAGTACCGTGGCGATGCGACAGCGGTCGCCGCGGCTGTCTCCGGGATCTCGCCGGCCCAGTGGCCGGACCATGGTCCACAGGCTGCCGCAGCGCAGGGGGTGCGCGACGTGGCGCTGGCACGCGGCGATACCGCGTGGGCGCTGCGCCTGCTGCAGCCGGTGGACGCCGCGCACGCCGCGCACGTGCCGATGTGGTACCGCGGCTTCGACGTGGTCTACGCCGATGTCCTGGTGCTGGCCGGGCACCGGCAGGAGGGGCTGGCCAGGGCGCGCCAGGTGCTGGACCTGGTCGATGCGCATGGCCAGGGGCGGGTGCCGCATTGGTTCAGTCGCGAGCGCAGCGGTGCTTTTGCCGTACTCGGCGACGACGCGCGGGCGCTGGATGCACTGGAGCACAGCGTGGCGAATGGCCAGGTCTACCGCTGGTGGTACCTGGCCGGGCACGACCCGCTGTATGCACGGTTGCGCGACACCCCGCGGTTCCGCGCGCTCGACCGGCTCGTGCGCAGGCATCGGGACGAGCAGCGCGCGCTGCTTGCCGGGATGCGTCGGGCGCCTCCCTCGCGAGGCTGATCGAGCGTCGTTTGCCGCGCCGGGCCAGGCAAAAAAAGCGCCCGCATTGCGCGGGCGCATCACGTCGCGACCCGGGGACTGGCGCGACGAGGGGAGAACGGGTGAACGTCAGGAGTTGTTGCCCTCGGCGTTGCGGGTCTGCTCCTGCTGCTGTTCCTGCTGGCGGGTCTGTTCCTGCTGACGGTTCTGCTGCTGACCCTGCTCCTGGTTCCGATTCTGCTGCTGGTTCTGGTTTTGCATCTGGTTCTGCATCTGGTTCTGCTGCTGGTTCTGCATCTGGTTCTGTTGCCGCATCTGCGACTGCGAACCCTGGCCGTTGCCTTGCCCCTGCATACCCGGCAGCTTGACGCCGCGCTCGCGGGCGCGCTGCTGCATCTGCTCCATGTGCTGCTGGCGGAACGCCTCGCGCTCCTGCAGGGTCTTCATCTGCGAGATCTGCGAGCGATAGGCCGAACGCTCGGCCGGCGTCATCAGCGAGTAGCCGTAAATCCGGTTGTCGCGATCGCGGGTGCGATCCCGGTCGCGATCCCGGTCCTGGGTCCGGTCATGGATGCGGTCGTGCGTGCGATCCATCATGCGGTCCTGTTGCATCGTTCCTTGTCCGGCCTGCTGGCCGCCGCGACTGCCGCGCGCCTGGTCGGCCATGGCCAGTGCCGGGATCGCGATCGCCAGGCAGACACCCAGCATCAGAGTCGGTTTCATTCGCATGTGAACACCTCAAGTTGGGGGCATGCCATCTGGCACGGTTACCATTTTGCGAGGACCGGGGACGGGGAGATTGATCGAGGTCAATCAACGCGTGCTGCACAGTGAGGCGGCTTGACGCAGTCGCAGCCGCGCACATCCGCCCCGGCAGCCGCGCGCCTGGCATTCATGCGCGGGTTCTCGCTTCGTCGAGCTCCCCTCGCGCTGGACAACGAGGGATGCCGTCACGGCGGCCTTTTCCCTTCGGGCTGTGGGTTCTGCCGGCAGCCCTTCACTTACGCGGAATCATGCCGATAAGCCGGTATCGCCGACCGACGGTTGACGACGCCGGCCGGCTGGTCTGGCAGGCATGCACCCCATTCGCACTGCGAGGTGAGCATGAATCTGGACGACCTGTTCGACAAACTGCACGACATGCCCACCGTGCCCGAGGTGGCACACGAACTGCTGCGTCAGTTCGACGATCCCGATACGAACATCGACGAGCTGGCGCGCACCATCGAGCGCGATCCGGTGATCGCCGCCAAGGTGCTCCGTCTGGCCAACTCGGCCCGCTTCCATGGCGCGCGCGACTGCACCAATGTCGCCGATGCGGCACTGCGTCTGGGCTTCAACATGCTGCGTACCCTGGTGCTCGCATCGGCGGTCACCGGCGTGTTCCGTCCCGGCGGAAATTTCGATCTGAAACGCTTCTGGCGGCACAGTTTCGAGGTCGCCAGCATCGGCCGGCTGCTCGCACGCCAGCGTGGCATCGACGCCGACGCCGCATTCACCTGCGGCATGATGCACAACCTCGGCGAGCTGCTGATCCAGACCGCGGCGCCGGAGTACGCGAGGCTCCTGCGGGCGACCACCTCGTCGACGGCCCATGCCGCGGACGAGACGCTGCAGCTGGGATTCGGCTATCCGGAAGTCGGTGCGGAGCTCGCACGCCGCTGGAATCTTCCGCGCATGATCCAGGAGGCGATTGCCTATCAGGCCCGGCCGATGCAGGCGCCGGCAGGGGCGGTAATGCCATTGCTGGTGGCGCAGGCCGTGCATGTCTCCGATGCACTGGAGGCTTACGGAGGCGTCGGCGACGAGGCCCGCCGTGCGGCCGATGGTCCGCTGATGGCAGGTGTCCACCTGGATACGGTGTTCAAGGCGTTGCCGAGGGCACTGGAGGCCGACAGCGCATTCGCCGAGGTGCTCGGCTAGCCTTGTGGGCAGCCGCTCCCGCAAGAGCGGTTGTCCAGCGAGCTTCATCCATGCGCCGCGCATGGCATCCGGCGCCGTCGCGCGCGCACCGTGCACCGCCGGATGGCTTCCGGCACGGCCCATCGCGGCACCGCTGGTGCTAAGTTCCGGGGCTTACCCCACCTGCCGGAGCTGCCCATGCCCACCCTTTCTGCCACCGGTTCGCCGCTTGTCGCGAGCCGCAAGTTTTCGCGTGTTGCGCTGGCCGTCGCCCTGGCGCTGGGGAGCACTGTGGCTTCTGCACAGGAGGGGCGCACCGGCAGCGTGCCGGCGCCGCAGGACGTGCCGTATCCCGGCACGGTGACCATCCACGTCGATGCCAGCGACACCCGCCAGGGCATCTACCGCGTGCACGAAACCGTGCCGGTGAAGCCGGGTCCGTTCACGCTGCTGTATCCGCAGTGGATCCCCGGCGACCACTCGCCGACCGGCCCGGTCGCCATGCTGGCCGGGCTGCGCATCGAGGCCGGCGGCAAGTCGCTGAAGTGGACGCGCGACAAGTACGACGTCTACGCCTTCCATCTGGACGTGCCCGAGGGCGCGTCCAGTCTCGACGTGACCTTCCAGTACCTGTCCGACCGCCGCGGCGGCTTCGAGATGACCGACCGCATGCTCGACCTGGAGTGGAACAAGGTGGCGCTGTATCCGGCCGGCCACTACTCGCGCCGGATCACCTTCGCGCCCAGCGTGAGCCTGCCGGAGGGCTGGCAGTTCGGCAGCGCGCTGGAGACCGCCTCGCAGTCCGGCGGCACCACCACCTTCAAGCCGGTCACCTTCAACAATCTGGTCGACTCGCCGATCTACGCCGGCAAGTACTTCAAGCGGGTCGACCTGACCCCGCCCGGCGGCGCGCCGGTCCACCTCGACATCGTGGCCGACGCGCCGAAGTACCTGGCGATGACGCCGCACCAGGTCCAGGTGCATCGCAATCTGGCAGTGCAGGCGACGAAACTGTTCGGCTCGCACCACTACGACCACTACGACTTCCTGTTCTCGCTGTCCGACGAACTGGGCGGCAACGGCCTGGAGCACCACCAGTCCAGCGAGAACGGACTGGGCGCGGACTACTTCACCGCGTGGGACGACGCGGCGCCGGGACGCGACCTGCTCGCGCACGAGTACACCCACTCGTGGAACGGCAAGTTCCGCCGCGGCGCGGACCTGTGGACGCCCAACTTCAACGTGCCGATGGGCGACTCGCTGCTGTGGGTCTACGAGGGCCAGACCCAGTACTGGGGCTTCGTGCTGACCGCGCGCGCCGGGATGTGGACGCCGGAGCAGTTCCGCGATGCGCTGGCGATGGTGGCGGCCAACTACGACCGCAACCGCGAGGGTTTCCAGTGGCGCACGCTGGAGGACACCACCAACGATCCGACCGCGGCCCGCCGCGCCTCGCTGCCGTACCGCAGCTGGCAGATGAGCGAGGAGTACTACAGCGCCGGCCAGATGGTTTGGCTCGCCGTGGACGCCAAGCTGCGTGCGCTCACCCATGACCACAAGTCGCTGGACGATTTCGCCAAGGCATTCTTCGGCGTCGACAACGGCAGCTACGTGACGAAGACCTACACCTTCGACGACGTGGTCGCCGCGCTCGACGGCGTGGCCAAGTACGACTGGGCGAGCTTCCTGCGCCAGCACGTCGACACCGTCAACCCGCCGCTGCTGGACGGCCTGGAGGGCACCGGCTGGAAGCTGGTCTACACCGATCAGGAAAGTCCGTACGAGAAGCAGTACGACAGCCGTCCGGAGTCGCCGCGGCACCTGTACAACTTCACCTGGTCGATCGGCCTGACCATGGCGGACAAGGGCCTGGTCAACGACGTGCGCTGGGACGGCCCGGCGTTCAAGGCGGGTGTCAGCACCGGCGCGACCATCGTCGCGGTGAATGGCCAGGACTACTCCAGCGACGTGCTGAAGCAGGCGATCACCGCGGCCAAGGCCAGCCAGGCGCCGATCGACCTGCTGCTGAAGTACCAGGGCGGTTACCGGCACGTGGCGGTCGATTACCACGGCGGCCTGCAGTACCCGCACCTGGAGCGGGTGAAGGGCGCGCCGGACTATCTCGGCGAGATCATCGCGGCCAGGAAATGAGCGCACGGCGCACAGCCGTGCAATGATCGCGGCCGCCTGCCGCGGTTTCGCCGTGCCAGTTGACCCAGGTCAGCTGGCACGGCCTGGCGGAGCGACAGACTGATAAACCGAAGGAGTGCGGAGGCATGCCTCCGCGAAGGATTTCCGGTGGCGGGCCCTTGGGGGGTACGGTCATGCGAAATGGATGGCGCGGTGTGTTTGTCGTCGGGCTGGAGTGTGTTGCCGTCAGCATGGGTATGGCATGGGCGGGAGGCGGCCTGATCCGTTTCTCGGGAGCCGTGGTCACGCCCACGTGCGGCATCGGGGAGTCGGTTCAGCTGCCCGGCGAGGTGGGCGGGGCAGGCGTGATTTCTTCCTGCGGGTCACCGGTCGCGAGCGGTGGCGGGGGCCAGGTGGCGAACCCGTCGATCTATCGTCGCGAGGTGATCCGGCTCGATGGTCACGAGAACCTGCCGTTGCTGCGACAGTTCGGTGATCAGGCTGCCGCCGCCTCATCCACCGGTCGTCGACCGTTGCTGGTAGTGCAGACCTACGAGTGATCCGGTCGGCCGCGGAAGGTCGTTTGCGCTACGGTATGGCGCCCCGTCTGTCGATGGAGTCGTCTGGATGCCCTGTGGCTCGAGTCTCGTACCCTGGATGCTGGCGTTGGCCCTCCCATGTGCCAGCTGGGCCACCGCAGTGCAGGGCGGCCAGGTGCCCGCAATCAACCCGCTGTACACCGCGGCACCGGCTTCGCTGGATGCGGCGCAGATTGCCTCGATGCAGCAGCTGCTGGCCGACTGGCCGCAGCTGGAGCGCTATCGAGCCGATAACGCGAGGTTGCCGGCGCCGAAGCCCGGAGAGCGGCGCGTGGTGTTCTACGGCGACTCGATCACCGACGCGTGGGGCCGCGCGCCAGGAACGACGTTCTTTTCCGGCAAGCCGTTCGTCAATCGCGGCATTTCCGGGCAGACCACCGCGCAGATGGTGGTGCGCTTCCGGCAGGACGTGATCGACCTGCATCCTGCTGCGGTGGTGATCCTCGCCGGCACCAACGACATCGCCGGCAACACCGGACTGGCCATCTTGCCGATGATCCAGGACAACTTCCGTTCCATGGTCGAACTGGCCGAGGCCCATGGCATCCGCGTGGTTCTCGCTTCGGTGCTGCCGACCATCGACTATCCCTGGCACCCCGGACTCGCGCCGGCCGGAAGGATCCGGGCGCTCAACGCCTGGTTGAAGTCCTATGCGGCAGCGCACGGTGCGGTCTATCTCGACTACTACGACGCGCTGGTCAACGCGGAGGGAGGCATGGACCGCAAGCTCGCCGCCGATGGTGTGCATCCCACGCCGGCAGGGTACGCGGTGATGGCGCCGCTGGCGCTCAAGGCCATCGCGGACGCCCTGGCAGGAGCGCCGCCCGCCCGGTGATCGGCATGGCGGCTCCCGGAAGCTACCGCTAAAGTGCGGCGGTACACAGGGGGGAGTCCGAGGGAATGCGTCGACTGGCTGGCTTGCTGGTGACTGCAGCAGTGGCGTGCACGGGCATGGCGCCTGCGTACGGGCAGCAAGGGGACCCGGGGCGGTTCCCGCCGCCGCGCGGCATGCCGCCCCCTCCGCCAACGCCTGGCATGCCCCCGCCGGGTGGGTTCCCGCCCCCGCGCGGCATGCCACCTCCGCCCTTGCGCCCTCAGGCAATGCCGCAGCCGGCCACGTTGCCGGCCACGGTTCCCATCGTGGCGGTACCCACGTCCGCACCCGGGGTGGCGGACTCCGCCAACGCTGCCGGCACGGCCAGGGATGCACCGGCAACCGTCGCCGTGCCCGCTCCCATGCCCGCGGGATCAATCCGAGCCGATTCGGCGTCGGCTCCGGCCGGCCGGGCAGTGGCCAGCTCGGCGGCGTCCGGAGAGCACGCCGCTTCCGGAATGCCACCGCCCCCCGAGGGCGCGCCCACCTGGCCCTGGCTGGCGCTGCTGCTGGCCCTGGCGTTGGCCTGGTGGACGGCGTGGCGACACAGCCAGCGGCTGAGGGCCGAGACCGAGCGGCTGGCGCGGCAGCAGCGCGTGCTGAAGTCGGCCCACAGCCACCTGCAGCGCAAGTCGGAAAAGCTGCAGCACCTGTCGATGCACGATCCGCTCACCGGCACGCTCAACCGCCAGGCGTTCGGTGCGGAACTGCGCGATCGGATCGACCACCTGTCCAAGTACAGCCAGCCGCTCAGCCTGATCGTGTTCGACCTGGACCACTTCAAGCAGATCAACGACCTCCATGGCCACCTGGTGGGCGATGCGGCCCTGGCGCTGGTGGTCGGCGTGGTACGCGAGCACCTGGTCAGCGATGACTTGTTCGGCCGTTTTGGCGGCGATGAATTCATGATCGCGTGCCCGGGCCAGGACGCCGTCCGCACCTTGGCGCTGGCCGAAACCCTGCGCGAGGCGGTCGCCGCGCGCGCCCCGGCGGCCGAGCCGCCGGTGCCCGGCCTGACCCTGAGCCTGGGCGTGGCGCAGGCCGATGCCGACCAGGGCTACGGGATCGACGAGCTGTTCGCGCGGGCGGATGCGGCGCTGTACGTCGCCAAGCAGCGTGGCCGCAATCACGCGGTGGCGGCAGACGATTCCATGATGGCGCAGGCCGTGCCGGGCACCGTGCGGCGCCACCTGTAGCGGGGCGGCGGGGCGGACTCAGACGGGGCGGGGATCGCGTACCGACCGGCCGAGCAGGTCGTCGTCGGCCACTTCGGTAATCACCCGGTTGCGTCCGGTCCGCTTGGCGGCGTAGAGCGCGGCGTCGGCGTGGTGGAACAGCCGCGGCAATTCGAAGCCGACCTGCTCGGTGAATGCCATGCCGATGCTCGCGGTCACCACGACCGGCTCGCCTTCCAGGCGCAGGGGCGTGGATGCCACGGCCTCCCGGATGTGTTCGGCCAGGGCGACGCATTCATCGTGCGCGCATCCGGTCAGAAGCAGGCCGAATTCCTCGCCGCCCAGCCGGCCGAACAGGTCGCCCGGTCGCAGCCATGCCTGCACCACCGACACGATGTGGCGCAGCGCCTGGTCGCCGGTCACGTGGCCGTGGGTGTCGTTGATCTGCTTGAAATGGTCCAGGTCGATCAACGCCAGCGCCACGTTGCCGGACGATCGGCCCTGCTCGGCCACGGCAGCT
>NCKB01000019.1 GCA_002279065.1 Lysobacterales bacterium 15-68-25 | reverse complement strand
TCCGCCGGCGCCGTGTCCTGCGCGTGAACGGCACCCACGCCGCCCAGGGCCAGAGCAATCAGAAAATACAAGCCCTTACGTTTCATCAGGTGTCTCCTTGGTGGTAACTCATGTTCGAAATCCCGGGGGATCGGACGCCGCAACAAACCGGGGTCAAAAAGCGGGACTTTTCGACCGACGGACGACGCAGGCGCCACCCCTTAAGGCGAATTCGATTATCGGGTCACACCGTCTTTACAGCGTGAAAAGTTCCATGAAACGCTGAACAGGCATCGAATCCCATGATGCGGCATCGGCTGTCGCATCCATGATTGCCTTGACCTTGTTTGCCGGCAGGTGGCCGCGCATGGCCGCCTCGAACTTATTCAGCAGCACCGGAATACCTTCGGCCCGGCGCTTGCGGTGGCCGATCGGGTAATCGATCGACACCCTCCCGGTGCTCGACCCGTCCTTGAAGAACACCTGCACCGCGTTGCCTATGTAGCGCCGCTCGGGATCGAAGTAATCCCTTGTGAACCGGGGGTTTTCGACGACCGACATCTTCTCGCGCAACGCGTCGATGCGCGGATCGGCGGCCACGTCATCGCCGTAGTCGCCTGCGGTCAGGCGGCCGAAGATCAGTGGCACCGCCACCATGTACTGGATGCAGTGGTCGCGATCGGCGTAATTCGCCAGCGGGCCGGTCTTGTCGATGATGCGCATGCCTGCCTCCTGGGTTTCGATCACCACCCTCTCGACCTGGTCGAGCCTGCCGGCGACCTCTTCGTGCAGCCGCATCGCACATTCCACCGCGGTCTGCGCATGGAATTCGGCAGGAAAACTGATCTTGAACAGCACGTTCTCCATCACGTAGCTGCCGAACGGACGCTCGAACTCGAACGTCTCGCCCCTGAAGGCCACGTCGTAATAGCCCCAGGTCTTCGCCGACAGCGCGGACGGGTAACCGGTCACGCCGCGGTAGACCGCGTTGATGGCATGGGTGACGGCGCGGCGGCAGGCGTCGCCGGCGGCCCAGCTCTTGCGCGGACCGGTATTGGGAGCGTGGCGGTAGGTTCGCAGCGCGCCGTTGTCGACCCAGCTGTGCGAGACGGCGGTGACGATGTGCTCCTTGCCGCCGCCAAGCATTGCGGTTGCAACGGCGGTCGAGGCCAGACGCACCAGGATCACGTGGTCCTGGCCAACGCGGTTGAAGCTGTTCTTCAGCGCGTAGCAGCCCTGGATCTCGTGTGCCTTGATCGCCCAGGTGAGCACATCGTGCATGGTGATCGGCTTGCCGCCCTCACGCTCCGCCTTGCGCCCGAGGTAATCGGCAACCGCCAGGATCGCGCCGAGGTTGTCCGACGGATGGCCCCACTCGGCCGCCAGCCAGGTATCGTTGAAGTCCAGCCAGCGGATCTGCGTACCGATCGCAAACGCGGCCTGCACCGGATCGAGCTCATGGCTGGTACCGGGCACGCGGGCACCGCCGGACAGCGTGGCGCCGGGCACCAGCGGCCCGAGGTGCTTGACGCATTCGGGGAATTTCATCGCCAGCATCGCCGCCGCCAGCGAATCCAGCACCATGTAGCGTGCGGTGTCGTACGCCTCGGCCGACTCCACCCTGCAGTCGATCACGTAGTCGGCGATATCGACCATCGGCGGGTCGGGATCGGGACGCCTGGCGGAACGCAGGTCTTGCGCGCTCATGAGGTTCGTCTCCTGGCAGCGGGAAATGCGCCGCGCCATCGGCTTGCCCCCCTTCGCCGGACACGACCCTGCCGAGATTACCCGTGCGACGTCACGGCGGCGAAAAGACGCCCTCGGGCAACCCTGCCGGCTTACCCTCCGGGCACGCGCACCCAGCCTTCCATCAGCACGCGCGCGCTCCGGCTCATGACCGCCTTGGTGACGGTCCACGCACCATCGACCAGCGTAGCCTCGGCACCCACCCGCAGCGTTCCCGAAGGATGACCGAAGCGCACTGCCTGGCGCTCGCCACCGCCAGCGGCCAGATTCACCAGCGTGCCGGGAATCGCTGCGGCAGTGCCGATCGCCACCGCCGCCGTCCCCATCATCGCGTGATGCAGCTTGCCCATCGACATCGCTCGCACCAGCAGATCGATGTCGCCGGCCTTCACGTGCTTGCCGCTCGACGCGACATAGTCGGCCGGCCCGGCGACGAAGGCCACCTTGGGCGTGTGCTGGCGCGTGGCGATCTGGTCGAGCGACCGGATCAGGCCCATACGCAGCGCGCCGTGCGCCCGGACGGTTTCGAACATCGCCAGCGCCTTGTCGTCGCCGTTGATCGCGTCCTGCAGTTCCGTGCCGGTGTAGCCGATCGCGGAAGCCTCGACGAAGATCGTGGGAATGCCGGCGTTGATCAGAGTCGCCTTGAGCGTGCCGACGCCGGGCACCTCCAGGTCGTCGACCAGGTTGCCGGTGGGGAACATGGCGCCACCTGCGCCCTCCTCCTCGGCCGCCGGGTCCATGAATTCCAGCTGCACCTCGGCGGCCGGAAAGGTCACCCCGTCCAGCTCGAAATCGCCGGTCTCCTGCACCGCACCGCCGGTCATCGGCACGTGGGCGATGATCGTCTTGCCGATGTTGGCCTGCCAGATGCGCACGATGGCGATGCCGTCGCGCGGCACACGGGCGGGATCGACCAGGCCACTGGCGATGGCGAACGGACCGACCGCCGCGGAGAGATTCCCGCAGTTGCCGCTCCAGTCGACGAAGGCCTTGTCGATGGCCACCTGGCCGAACAGGTAATCCACGTCGTGGTCCGGCCGCGTGCTCCTGGACACGATCACCGTCTTGCTGGTGCTGGAGGTAGCACCGCCCATGCCGTCAATCTGCTTGCCGTAGGGATCGGGGCTGCCGATCACCCGCTGCAGCAGCGCGTCACGGGCGGGCCCCGGCACCCGCGCGACCTCGGGCAAATCCTCGAGGCGGAAGAACACGCCCTTGCTGGTACCGCCGCGCATGTAGGTGGCGGGAATGCGGATCTGTGCAGCATGCGACATGGGAATCTCCAGAGGTGCTTGCGCCGCTTCAGAACAAGCCGGACTGCGTCGCGGGGGGATCGATTTCAGGCAGCAGCGGCCAGCGGCCGATGATGTCGTAGCGGTAAGGATGACCACCACCGATGACGAGACACAGCTCGTCGATGGTCCAGGGAATGGGTGGATCAAGCACGATCTTGTCCAGCGGCTCGGGGGCGCGATAACTCAGGGTCATGTGCGGCGTCACGCCGGTCGCGATGTGGCCGAATCCGGCTTGAACGAGGCGGGCCTGCACTTCCTTGAGCAAGGCAGTGAACGCCTTCGGCACTCCGCGCGCACGCATCGTCCAATGGAAATGCCCCGGCGCATCGGCCCGCCCCTCGATGCGGTTGAAATGCAATGTGCACGAATGTGCGGAAACGGCTTCGCCCACCTGCAGCAGCGCCGCGCAGTCTTCATCGGTCGGCAAAAAAATGCACCCGGAAAACGACTGATGCAGGTTCGCCAGCGCAACCAGGGCGTCTCCCAAGCGCTTGTCCAGCCCGATCCGAGCCAGCAGAGCACGAATGTCATCCACCCATGCCGGCCCAGGCACGGCGGCGAAGAACAGACGCGGCTCCGCGACCCGACTCATGCCGCCTGCGACGCCTCGAGAAAGTCCTGCGCGAAACGCTGCAGCACGCCGCCCGCCTCGTAGATCGACACTTCCTCGGCGGTGTCCAGGCGACAGGTCACCGGCACCTCGACGCGCTCGCCGTTCCTGCGGTGGATGACCAGCGTGAGGTCGGCGCGCGGCGTGCGCGCTCCCACCACGTCGAAGGTCTCGCTGCCGTCGATCCCCAGCGTCTTGCGGTTGGTGCCGGGCTTGAACTCCAGCGGCAGCACGCCCATGCCGATCAGGTTGGTGCGGTGGATGCGCTCGAAGCCCTCGGCCGCGATCGCCTCCACGCCCGCCAGCCGCACGCCCTTGGCCGCCCAGTCACGCGACGAGCCCTGGCCGTAGTCGGCGCCGGCGATCACGATCAGCGGCTGCTTGCGCTCCATGTAGGTCTCGATCGCCTCCCACATGCGCATCACCTTGCCTTCCGGCTCCACGCGGGCCAGCGAGCCCTTCTTCACCTCGCCATCGACCACGGCCATCTCGTTGACGAGCGTGGGGTTGGCGAAGGTGGCGCGCTGCGCCGTGAGATGGTCGCCGCGGTGGGTCGCGTACGAATTGAAGTCCTCTTCCGGCAGGCCCATCTTCGCGAGGTATTCGCCCGCCGCGCTGGTCGGCAGGATCGCGTTGGACGGCGAGAGGTGGTCGGTGGTGATGTTGTCGCCGAGCACCGCCAGCGGACGCATGCCGGTGAGGGTGCGCTCGCCGGCGAGGGCGCCCTCCCAGTAGGGCGGACGGCGGATGTAGGTGCTCTGCGGGCGCCAGTCGTAAAGCGGCGTGGCGCGGGTGCCGCCGCGGCCGGTACGCGAGAACATCGGCTCGTAGACGGCCCGGAACTGCTCGGGCTTGACGCTGGCCGCGACGATCGCGTCGATCTCCTCGTCCGTCGGCCAGATGTCCTTGAGCGTCACTGGCCGGCCGTCGGCGTCATGACCCAGTGCATCGCGTTCGATGTCGAAGCGGATGGTGCCGGCGATGGCGTACGCGACCACCAGCGGCGGCGAGGCGAGGAACGCCTGCTTGGCGTACGGATGGATGCGGCCGTCGAAGTTGCGGTTGCCCGAGAGCACGGCGGTGGCATACAGGTCGCGGTCGATGATCTCCTGCTGGATCGCCGGATCGAGCGCGCCGGACATGCCGTTGCAGGTGGTGCAGGCGAACGCGACGATGCCGAAGCCCAGCTTCTCCAGCTCCAGCAGCAGCTTCGCTTCCTCCAGATACAACTGTACGGCCTTGGAGCCGGGCGCCAGCGAGCTCTTCACCCAGGGCTTGCGGGTAAGCCCGCGCGCGTTGGCGTTGCGCGCCAGCAGCGCGGCGGCGATCACGTTGCGCGGGTTGCTGGTGTTGGTGCAACTGGTGATGGCGGCAATGATCACCGCGCCATCGGGCATCTGGCCCGGCTGCTCGGTCCACTGGCCGGCGATGCCGCGCGCGGCGAGGTCGGAGGTCGGCAGCCGCTTGTGCGGATTGGACGGGCCGGCCATGTTGCGCACCACCGAGGACAGGTCGAACGTCAACGTGCGCTCGTACCGCGCGTGGGCCAGCGTGTCGGCCCAGAGGCCGGCCATCCTGGCGTAGGTCTCCACCAGCTTGACCTGCTCGTCGCTGCGGCCGGTGAGGCGCAGGTAGTCCAGGGTCTGCTCGTCGATGAAGAACATCGCTGCGGTGGCGCCGTATTCCGGTGCCATGTTGGAGATGGTGGCGCGATCGCCCAGGGTGAGGCTGGCCGCGCCTTCGCCGCGGAACTCCAGGTATGCGCCGACCACCTTCTCCTTGCGCAGGAACTCGGTCAGCGCCAGCACGATGTCGGTGGCGGTGATGCCGGGCTGCCGCTTGCCGGTGAGCTCCACGCCGACGATGTCGGGCAGGCGCATCCATGAAGCGCGGCCGAGCATCACGCTCTCGGCCTCCAGCCCGCCGACGCCGACGGCGATGACGCCGAGCGCGTCCACGTGCGGCGTATGGCTGTCGGTGCCGACGCAGGTATCGGGATAGGCCACGCCATCCTGTACCTGGATCACCGGCGACATCTTCTCCAGGTTGATCTGGTGCATGATCCCGTTGCCCGGCGGAATCACGTCGACGTTCTCGAAAGCCCGCTTGGTCCACTCGATGAAGTGGAAGCGATCCTCGTTGCGGCGATCCTCGATGGCGCGGTTCTTGGTGAATGCATCCGGGTCGAAGCCGCCGCACTCCACCGCCAGCGAGTGGTCGACGATCAGCTGCACCGGCACCACCGGATTCACCTTGGCCGGATCGCCACCGCGGTCGGCGATCGCGTCGCGCAGGCCGGCCAGGTCCACCAGCGCGGTCTGGCCGAGGATGTCGTGGCACACCACGCGCGCGGGAAACCACGGGAAATCCCGCTCCCGCTTGCGCTCGATAAGCTGCTTCAGCGACTCGGCGAGGATCGCCGGGTCACAGCGGCGCACCAGGTTCTCGGCGAGCACGCGCGAGGTGTAGGGCAGCGCGTCGTAGGCACCCGGCTGGATCGCCTCCACGGCGGCGCGCGCATCGAAGTAGTCCAGCGAGGTGCCGGGAAGGGACTTTCGGTAGACGTTGTTCATAGGGGCTGGAAATCCTCGAGACAAACACTCGCTGACGACAGATCGCGGCCGCCCCCGTGCACCGCTTTCCGGCGGCCCTCGGGGACGTCGCAGACCGGCTGCCGGGGCGGGACGGCAGCACGATGCAAAGTCTGCCCATTGTAGCGGGACGCAGGCAGCTTCCCGAGGACATCGGCTTGACCGGCACGCGTGGCGACCTCGACAATGGTCGAGTACTGACCCCAAAGGGGAGTAGTTCCGGACGACAGCTGATCGGGCGTCCGTGCAGTGGTCGTCATCACGAGCGGAGCACCGCTCCGGTCACTGCAGCGGCTTTGTCGCGAACGAGACTTTTGCGGTAACCGCGGGGCGGCGTGCGCCCGCGGTTGCTGCATTTGTCCCGCGCGCAGGAATGAACCGCATGGATTTCCTCTCCCCCGAATTCTTCTCCGGCCTGGCAGCGATCGTGCTGCTCGATCTCGTGCTGGCTGGCGACAACGCGATCGTGATCGCCCTCGCCGCACGCAACCTGCCGCCCAGGCTGCAGAAGAAGGCGGTGTTCTGGGGCACCTTCGGTGCCGTCGGCGTGCGCGTTCTGCTGACCGCGATCGTGGTCTACCTGCTGAAGCTGCCCGGCCTGATGCTGGCCGGCGGACTGCTGCTGCTGCCGATCGCCTGGAAGCTGCTCAAGCACGAAGAGGAAGACCCCGACGTCAGCCCCGGCGATACGTTTTGGTCGGCGCTCAAGACCATCGTGGTGGCCGACGCGCTGATGGGCCTGGACAACGTACTGGCGATCGCCGGCGCGTCGAAGGGCCACATGGGGCTGGTGATCCTCGGTCTGCTGATCAGCGTGCCACTGGTGGTCTGGGGCAGCACGCTGATCCTCCGGTTGATCGCGCGCTTCCCGGTGATCATCTACGTCGGCGCGGGCGCCATCGCCTGGACCGCGGCACGCATGATCGCCCACGACGGCCTGGTCGCACGCTGGTTCGACCCGCGCCCGTGGGCGGCGTATGCCCTGGACGCACTGCTGGTACTGGCCGTCTGCGGTGGCGGCTGGCTTGTCCGGCAACGCCAGCTGCGGGACGCACACGACTGACTCAGTCGCGCCGCCAGAAACGCCCCATCTCCAGGAAAGTGAACGAGGCCGACCAGGTGATCAGCACGAAGCCCGTCAGCGCCTCGGTGCCTGCCAGGAAGCGCACCGGCCCGAAGGGGATCACGTCGCCGAAGCCCACGGTGGTGAACGTCACGGCCGAAAAATACACGTGGTCGACCAGTGAGCCGGCCGCGATGCCGTGAACGTGCCCGAACGACGGGCTGACCGCCTGCATCAGATAGAACGCCAGGCCGAATATCCAGATTTCGCACACATGCACGCTGAGCACGCCGAAGATGCCGTAGAGCACCTGCCGCCGATGGTGCCTCCCGTTGCGGTCCTTTCCGCCCAGCCGGCGCGACAGCCACGAGAGCACCTCGTAGTGCAGTATCACGCAGAGACCCACCGCGACGACGGTGACGAGAACCACGGCAAGGTTCACACCCCAATCGCCGTAGGCGTCACCACCCAACGGCGCGCCACCGGATGCGACCTCCGCCGGCCAGCCGAGCAGAACCCCGTGCATGCTTCCCCCTGCGGACATCGTCCGGGTGCGCGACCACTGGCACCGTGCCAGAGCCGCTCGTGGCCGATCTTACAGAGGACAGCAGCGGAATCGCGTCGCGAAACCCGCCGCGGGCGACACTATCTCCAGCGGAGACGAAGTTCAGTACATCATCGGGACGCGTACCGTGACGGTGGCGTCCGGCGTGTCGCGGGTCACGCCGACACCAAGCGTGAAGTTCAGGGTGCGCTTGCTGTCGTAGCGATAGGAGCCGCCGATCAGCAGGGTGCCGAGCACGCTGCGTGCCGTCCCGGCCACTTTTTGCCCGTTTTGCCGGGTCAGTCCGACCAGGCTCATGTCGTAGCCGATGCTGAATGAGGCCTTCTCGTTCAGAGCCAGCCCCATGCCGACGCTGGCATCGACGATGTCGCCGACTTTCACCCTGCCGAGCGGCTCCTTGCCCCCGAGCAGGACAGTGCGCGTAACGTGGCTGCGCGGGAAGTTGTGCAGATAGCTGACGTTGCCGAAGAACACCACCGGATCGGACGGGAACAGCCAGGTCAGGCCGGGCTGCACCGAGTAGAAGCCCGAGCCCTGGGGCAGCTCCAGCGGAAGGCCCGTCCCCGTCGTGTTCTGCACGCAGCGGCTCACGCAGTCAGTAGTCACTTCGAAGGGGTCCTTGCCGGTGCGCGACTTCACCCGCACCCAGCCGATGTAATAGGGCCGGTCGGCGCCGCCGTCGTTCATCTGGTAGCGCGCGGTGGCCTCGATGTCGCCGATACCGTGGCCATGCGCGGTGAACACCTTGTCGGTGGCGCTGCCGGTGAAGATCTCGCGGCTGATCGTGTCGGTGTGCCCGTAGACGTACGGTATCCGCAGTTCCAGCTCCATGCGGTTGCTGACGCCGTAGCGAAGTGCCAGCGCTCCGGTCTGGGTCGTGGTCTTGACCTGCCGCGCGTCGACCAGGCCGATCAGCACGGCGGGAATCACCGTGTAGCCGATCAGTGCGACACGTTCGTTCGACGAATATGCGAACTGGTACGACGGTTCCACCACCAGCTTGCCGCGCGCTGTCAGCACGCCCGGCTGATCGAAGATCGGCGCCACCTCGGGCGGTCGCTCGTCACGCTCCGGGGCCCGTCCGACAGGTCGCTGCTGCGATTGCTCGACCGGCGGCGCCGTATCCGGCATCGGCAGGGCAGTGCTCATGCGTCCACCTGCGCCCACGTTGCCGCCGCGCTGCTGGTCGAGCACGTCGAGTCCGACCGCGTGCCGCAACGCGTGATATTCCGCCTCCTGAGCCGCAAGCGCGCGCTTCAACTGGGCAAGCTGCTGGTCCTGCCTGGCAAGCTCGCTGCGCAGCGCATCGAGTCGCGCAGCCTGGTCGGTCAGGTTCTGCCGGATCACCGTGGACAACTTGTCCGGTTCCGCCGGCACCGGCGGATCCTGCGCGCGGACCACGCCACCCAGCAGGATCATTCCGGCACAGGCCGCGATGCGTCCGGTTTGACACGCTTTCTGCTTCATCGAGATTTCCCCGGAAGTCGGTGGCAGGGGGGTCGTTTCAGGCAGTCGCTCGCGTACGGCTCTCCCTCACTGCCCCATCCGGCTCGACATGGCCGCCTGCAGGGAACCCTGCAGGTCCACGCCATTGAGCAGTCCCAAGCCGCTCAACGTAATGTCGAGACGGGTCACGCTCTGGATGTTCTGGCTGTCCAGGCTGTTCTGGATCACCGTCGCGCCGAGGCCTGCGGCCTGCTGGAGCACAGCCGGATCGACCGTGTTGCCGGGGCCGATCTGGATCACGTCCGCCGCGCCGGTAGCGGCCGCCAGCGCCTCGGCCTGCTGCCGGGTGATGTGCGCGACATCGGGAATCTTCACGCTGGTGCTGGAGACCAGGTCGCCTCCGACATACACCAACCGATCGAAGCCAAACGAAAGCACGAATCCACTGCCGTCGTTGAAGCCGCCCCGCACGCCATCCAGTCGACGATCGCTGACGGGCTGCCATGCGCGGATCGGCTCCAGGGCCGCCCCCTCGACGGGGACAGAAGCACCCTGAGCCCACGCAAGGCCATTCCAGACGATGCCTCCCAGGATGAAGAGGCAACGACACAGGGAAGTCATGGATCGCTTCATCGCAGGCTCCTTCAGATATCGCCCGGGCCGCGACGCGGCATCACGATGTTGTCGAGCCCGCGGCGATCGATGGCCAGACCGAGCGGCGCCAGGGGAGCGACGCGCCAGTCATCCGGACTGTTGAAGACCGCCATCGCGCGCCGGTTGTGAATCACGAAGACCAGATGCGTCTTCCACGCCGCCTCGAACTGCCGGCGCGGTATCGAACGGGTCCCCATGGCCGGATCGCCCACCAGCACCCGGCCGTCCCGCAACCCTTTGATCACCACGAAGTGGTGGTAGCCACGCTCGTTGATCAGTGCGATCGCCGGCAAGTGCTCCTGCCGCAGCTTGTCCAGGGGCACCTCGAAGCCGTCGGCATCGAACCCAAGGGCCGCGAGGAAGCGCTTGATGTCGAGCAGCGAGAACCCTTCACGGTTGATTTTCGCCTGGTCGCCATGGGCGTACATCTGCGCAAATGCAGCCTGCTCGCTGATCGGATAGCCGTACTGGTAGGTCAGCAGCGTGGCGACCGCCGCCGAGCCGCAGCTGAAATCGTATTTCTGCCTGATCGTGTTGCGGAACCGCGCCTCTTTGAGGCTGGTTAGGCGCAGCGTATAGACACCGCCCGAGGCACCGGTCAATTCCACCGGTGTGTGCGCCGCCGCCCCCAAAGGCAAACTGGCAAGCAACAGCACCAGCGGCGGCAACCGGGACCTCATGGCTGCAGCTTCACGCTGATGATGGTGGCGTTCTGGATCAGCACGCCATTGCCGGTGTTCTGGATCACCATCGGCAGGCCGGCCGCGCCGTCGAACGAACCGGTGCTGATCACGTTGTTGCCGGTCACCGCGTGATCGGTCTGGTTGTTGCTCACCGTTCCGGTGAGCGTCATCTTCTGGCTGAGCTCGGTGCCTCCGCTGAGACTACCCAGCGTCGCGGCATCGACCCGCGGACCCAGGCCATCGACCCGGTTGCTCGCAGGCTCCACTGCGTTTTGCACCTGCCCGGCAGGCGGCAGCGGAGAGGGTGCGACAGATGCCGCGGCTGCCGCTCCCGCGGCGCCCCATGGCGCAAGCACGAATCCAAGCAGCGCCAGTGCACGCTGAAGGTTGCTGACTGATCGCATGGCGTTGCCTCCGGTCACTCCCGCGCCACCGCAGCCAACCGCGGCAACACGTGATAGCCCTCGCCCGAGGGCGACGGCCTGCCAAGTACCCAGCCAATGTCATGGGGCGCTCCGGGCGCCCCATGACATCTCGCTGCTTATGGCCCGACGTTGAGGTTCGCCTGGACATTCACGCTCTGCTGCACCAGAGCACCGATGCCGCTGTTCTGCGCAATCACGGTCACGCCAGCGGCCGCTGCCGCCGCGCCGTCCATGTGGTTGGACATGTCGAACATGCCCGCATCGACGGAGTTCGCTCCACCGTTGCCGCCCGTGCCGCCATTGCCTGCGAGCGCCGAGCCGCCGGCTCCGGCAGCGCCGGCCCCACCCATGCCGCCGGCACCGCCGGTGCTGTCAGACGCACCGCTGGTACCGCCGGATGCGGTCGCCGCCCCGCTGCTATCGCTGCTGCTTCCGCCCGTCGCGCTGCCGCCACTCCAGCTGCCGCTTCCACCGGAGGCCGTGCTGGTGTTGATGCCGGCACCACGTGACCGGGCGCGCGCATCGGCATAGTTGTCGCCGTTGCTGTCGCCGCCGCTGGCACCTGCGTAACCGGCGGCGTCGCCGCTGGCCGCACTGCCACCACCGACGTGGCCGCTACGCGAGGAGGCATTGCCGCCGTCGCCTCCGGAGCCGCCACCACCACCGCGGCCATTGCCACCGTAGGCATCGCCGCCGTAGCCGCCCGATCCGCCGTTGGCATTACCGAGGTTGCTGGCCACATTGCCGATATCGCGGACACGGATGTCCGTGACCGTGCCGTCGAGCCGGCTGGTGGCGATCGCCCTGTTGCTGTTGAACGAACTGGCAATCGACGAGGTGGAGGTGCTGCTGTTGTTTGCCGCGGCGCTTCCCTGGCCCGTGGCATAGGCATCGGCGTTCGCCGAAGAGTTGGCCTGGGCACTGGGTCCGGCTCCGCCGGTCTGGGTGTTGTCTGCCATCGCCGGGAGCGTGAACCCCAGGCCGAGGCATACCGCTGTTACGAGAAGAGTCTTGCGCATGGTCGTTCTCCGGAACATTGCGTTGCCCCCCTGTTTTTCTTTGCGGTTGCCGCCGGGGAAGCAAAGCAACATGCGTGCCATCGCTCCACGGCGCCTCGGCGCCTGCACGAAACCAGAGAAATTCCCGCCATTTGAACGACTTGCCAGCGCACGCATCACGAATCGATGGCACCCCGTGAAGCCCGCTCCTGTTTCATCGATGAAGCACCTGCGCGCGCGTCGCATCCGCAGGAGGCCGGGAAAGCCTTGTGCTGACGGCCCGACTCGGCGAGGCCCGTTGCCGACCGGGGTGTAACACCGGTGTTACAGGTTGTATCCGGCACGGCCCGGCGACGCGCTTCCCGCGCAAAAGAAAAGGGGCCTCAGGGCCCCTTCTCCTCGCCTACCACTGACGCATCAGCGCTTGTCGATCGGCACGTAGGTCTGGTCTTCCGGACCGGTGTAGTTCGCGCTCGGGCGGATGATCTTGCCGTCCTGGCGCTGCTCGATCACGTGCGCGCTCCAGCCGGAGGTGCGGGCGATCACGAACAGCGGCGTGAACATGGCGGTCGGCACGCCCATCATGTGGTACGCGCTGGCCGAGTACCAATCGAGGTTGGGGAACATCTTCTTGAGGTCCCACATCAGCTTCTCGATCCGCTCGGACACATCGAACAGGGTCGGGTTGCCGCCGTCGGTGCACAGCTTGCGCGAGATCTCCTTGATGATCTCGTTGCGCGGATCGGACACGGTGTACACCGGATGGCCGAAGCCGATGATGATCTCTTTGCGCTCGACGCGGGCACGGATGTCGGCCTCCGCATCGGCCGCATTGCGGTAGCGCGCGATGATCTCCATCGCCACCTCGTTGGCGCCGCCATGCTTCGGGCCGCGCAGCGCGCCGATCGCACCGGTGATCGAGGAGTACATGTCCGAACCGGTACCGGCGATCACGCGGGCGGTGAAGGTGGACGCGTTGAACTCGTGCTCGGCGTACAGCACCAGCGATTTGTCCAGCGACTGTGCGTGCAGCTCGCTCGGCTTCCTGCCGTGCAACAGGTGCAGGAAGTGCGCGGCGATCGACTCGTCGTCGGTCTCGGTCTCGATGCGCTTGCCGTTGTGGCTGAAGTGGTACCAGTACAGCAGCATCGAGCCGAAGCTGGCCATCAGGCGGTCGGCGATGTCGCGCGCGCCGGTGAGGTTGTGGTCTTCCTTCTCCGGCAGCACCGTGCCAAGCACCGAGCAGCCGGTACGCAGCACGTCCATCGGATGGGTGGCAGCCGGCAGCAGCTCCATCGCCGCCTTCACCGGCGCCGGCAGGCCACGCAGGCGCTTGAGCCTGGCCTTGTAGTTCTGCAGCTCGGTCCAGTTCGGCAGCACGCCGTAAACCAGCAGGTGCGCCACTTCCTCGAAGCAGCCCTTGGCCGCCAGGTCGTGGATGTCGTAGCCGCGGTAATGCAGGTCGTTGCCGCTGCGGCCGACCGTGCACAGCGCGGTGTTGCCGGCAGCGACGCCGGACAGCGCCACGGATTTCTTCGGCTTGGGCAGGGTTTGCTCGGTCATGGTGTGTCTCCTGGTGATGCAGGGAATTCGAACAGTGGCGCAATGTGCTTTTCGTAGGAGCGCACCCTGTGCGCGAGAGCTTTTCGCGGAGGATCCTCGCGCACAGGGTGCGCTCCTACATGACTGGCTTCAGTGCTTCTTGGCGAACAGGGCGTCGAGCTTGTCCTCGTAGGCGTGGTAGCCGAGGAAGTCGTACAGCTCGGCGCGCGTCTGCAGCGTGTCGATGAGGTTCTTCTGGGTGCCCTCGCGGCGCACCGTCTCGTAGAAGTTCAGCGCGGCCTTGTTCATGGCGCGATAGGCGCCGCAGCAGTACAGCGCGATGTCCACGTTGGCCGAGCGCAGCTCGTCGGTGGTGAAGAACGGCGTGGAGCCGAACTCGGTGAGGTTGGCCAGGATCGGCACCTTCACTGCCGCCTTGAACTTGCGGTAGTCGTCCAGCGTCTTCATCGCCTCGGGAAAGATCATGTCCGCGCCCGCCTCGACGTAGGCACAGGCACGATCGATGGCGGCATCGATGCCTTCGGCGGCCGCCGCGTCGGTGCGCGCCATGATCACGAAGCCGGCGTCGGTGCGCGCATCCACCGCAGCCTTCACGCGGTCGACCATCTCGTCCTTCGGCACCACTTCCTTGCCGGGACGGTGGCCGCAGCGCTTCTGCCCGACCTGGTCCTCGATGTGCACGGCGGCGACGCCGACGTTGATGAACGACTTGATCGTGCGTCCGATGTTGAAGGCACCGCCCCAGCCGGTGTCGATGTCCACCAGCAGCGGCATGCCGGTGGCGTCGACGATGCGGCGTGCGTCGGTGAGCACGTCTTCCATCGTGCTGATGCCCAGGTCCGGCATGCCCAGCGAATTGGCGGCCACGCCGCCGCCGGACAGGTACAGCGCCCTGTAGCCGACCCGCTTGGCCATTAGTCCCGCGTAGGCGGTGATGGCGCCCATCACCTGCAGCGGCGTCTCTTCGGACAGGGCGGCGCGGAAACGTGCGCCAGCGGAGGCTTGGGCAGTCATGGGGTTCTCCTAAACCGCATATTGTAGGCGACGGGTCCCGTGGCGATGCTGCGACGCCACAACGATTGACCCACCACCACATTGCACCGGGACTTCATTGCCACGCACTGTAGGCCGGCAAAAAAGGTTGATCAATCTTGATCAAAATGATCAACATATCGTCATGGCCACCGACTATCTCTCCGCGCAGGACGCCGCCGACCGCCTCGGCGTCAGCCTGGCGACGCTCTACGCGTACGTCAGTCGCGGCAAGATCGACTCCCGTCCCGGCCCCGACGGCCGCAGCCGCGTCTACCTCGCCGAGGACGTCACCCGCCTGATCGAGCGCCGGCAGGCCGGCCGCGGCGCGGCACAGGGCGCGGCGCACAGCCTGACCTGGGGCCTGCCTGTGATGGAGACGCAGATCTCGCTGATCCGCCCGCAGGGCCACTACTACCGGGGGCAGTCGGCGCTCACGCTGGCTGCCGACGGCGCGCCGCTGGAGCAGGTCGCCTGCCTGCTGTGGGACGCCCGGGCGCAGGATCCGTTCGCCGCGCCGCCCCGCGCCGCCTGGCCGGCCGAGGTGGCGGGGCTGATGCGCTACGCCGAGCTACCGCCGCTGGAGCGCACGGCCGCCGCGCTGCCGCTGCTGGGCCTGAGCGCCGACCATCCGCACAGCAGCGACCCCGAGCAGGAACGGCTCGGTGCCGCCCAGCTGCTGCGGGAAACCGCGGCCCTGCTCTGCCGCGCGGAGCCCTCGGCGCAGCCGATCCACGCCCGCATGGCCGGATGCTGGCAGCCGCGCTCGCGCGAACTGGGCGAACTGGTCCGCGTCGCGCTGGTGCTGTGCGCCGACCACGAGCTCAACGCCTCGGCGTTCGCCACCCGGGTCGCCGCCTCCACCGGCGCCAGCCTGCACGCGGCGGTCGGGGCCGGGCTGGCCGCGCTGTCCGGCCCCAAGCATGGCGGCGCGACCGCGCGCGCCCACGCCCTGCTTCGCGAGGCCACCCGCGAGCGCGACATCGAAGGCCTGGTCCGCGACCGGTTGCGCCGCGGCGAACCGCTGGCGGGGTTCGGCCACCCGCTCTATCCGGATGGCGACCCGCGCGCCTCGCTGCTGCTGGAGACGCTGGTGCGGCTGAGTCCGCGCCGCAGCGCGGTGGCAGGCATCCAGCATCTGGCCGCTGCGGTCGAGTCGGCGACCGGGCTGCGGCCGAGCCTGGACTTTGCGCTGGCGGCGATCGTCACCACCTATGGCTGGGACGCTGGCCGGGGGCTGGCCCTGTTCGCCGCCGGGCGGATGGCCGGCTGGCTCGCCCATGCGCTGGAACAACGCGCGACGGGCGGCCTGATCCGGCCGCGCGCCACATACGCCGGCGTCATGCCGCCTCGGGCAATGTAAGCAGGTTACGCTGAACTTGATAGGCAAAATATATCGTCATGATGCAATCAATCGATTTGCCCCATGACGCGCCACACCCTTAACCTACCCGGGTTCGCTTCGGCGATGCCCGTCCACCCACCGTCCAACCACCACAGGAAGCTGCAATGTCCCTGATCAACACCGAAATCAAGCCGTTCAAGGCGAATGCGTTCAAGGATGGCAAGTTCATCGAAGTGACCGATGCCGACCTGAAGGGCAAGTGGTCCGTCGTGATCTTCATGCCGGCCGCCTTCACCTTCAACTGCCCGACCGAGGTCGAGGACGCTGCCGATCACTACGAGGAGTTCAAGAAGGCCGGTGCCGAGGTGTACATCGTCACCACCGACACCCACTTCTCGCACAAGGTGTGGCACGAGACCTCGCCGGCAGTGGGCAAGGCCAAGTTCGCGCTGGTCGGCGACCCCACCCACCAGCTGACCCGCGCGTTCGACGTGCACATCGACGAGGAAGGCCTGGCCCTGCGCGGCACCTTCATCATCAATCCAGAAGGCGTGATCAAGACGCTGGAGATCCACGACAACGCGATCGCCCGCGACGTCACTGAGACCCTGCGCAAGCTCAAGGCCGCCCAGTACGTCGCCGCCCACCCGAACGAGGTGTGCCCGGCCAAGTGGAAGGAAGGCGAGAAGACCCTCGCCCCGTCGCTGGACCTGGTCGGCAAGATCTAAACCGGCCGTTCGCGCGCGCACCGCGGTGGTGCGCGCGCTGCCCGGGAAGTTCTTCCCGGCCTCATGACTCACTGCATGCATGAGTCGTCACCCCAGCGAAAGCTGGGGTCCAGTGACTCGGCGGCATCTCCAAGGCACTGGGTTCCAGCGCTTGTCCCCTTTTCGGGATTCGCTGGAACGACGAGCTTTACAGCAATACATCGATCGAACGACGCCCGGGAGTCTCCCGGGCGCTCGCCAGACTCACCCCATCACCAGGGAAATCGCCATGTTGGACGCCAATCTCTCTGCCCAGTTGAAGGCCTACCTCGAGAAGGTCACGCAGCCGATCGAGATCGTCGAGTCGCTCGACAACGGCGCCAAGTCCGCCGAGCTGCACGAGTTGCTGGAAGAAATCACCGCGCTCTCGGACAAGATCACCCTGGTGCGTCGCGACGACAACGCCCGCAAGCCCTCGTTCGCGATCAACCGCGTGGGCACGGACATCGGCGTGCGCTTCGCCGGCATCCCGATGGGCCACGAATTCACCTCGCTCGTGCTCGCCCTGCTGCAGGTCGGCGGCCATCCGTCCAAGGCCTCGCAGGACGTGATCGAGCAGGTCAGGAATCTCGATGGCGAGTTCGCCTTCGAGACCTATTTCTCGCAGTCCTGCCAGAACTGCCCGGACGTGGTGCAGGCGCTCAACCTGATGAGCGTGCTGAACCCGAAGATCAGGCACGTCGCCATCGACGGCGCACTGTTCCAGGACGAGGTGGAAGCCCGCCAGGTGATGTCGGTCCCCACCGTCTACCTCAACGGCGAAGTGTTCGACCAGGGGCGCATGAGCCTGGAGCAGATCGTCGCCAGGCTCGACACCGGCGCGGCCCGGCGCGACGCCGAGAAGATCGGCAGCAAGGACGCCTTCGACGTGCTGATCGTCGGCGGCGGCCCGGCCGGCGCGGCCGCGGCGATCTACAGCGCGCGCAAGGGCATCCGCACCGGCGTGGCGGCCGAGCGATTCGGCGGCCAGGTGCTGGACACCATGGGCATCGAGAACCTGATCTCGGTGCCGCATACCGAAGGCCCGAAGCTCGCCGCCGCACTGGAGCAGAACGTGCGCGAGCACGAGGTCGACGTGATGAACCTGCAGCGCGCGGAAAAGCTCATCCCTGCCAGCGACGCCACCGGCGGCCTGGTACAGGTGCAGCTCGCCAATGGCGCGGTGCTGAAATCGAAGACGGTGATCCTCTCCACCGGCGCGCGCTGGCGGCAGATGAACGTGCCGGGCGAGGACGCCTACCGCAACAAGGGCGTGGCCTACTGCCCGCACTGCGACGGCCCGCTGTTCAAGGGCAAGCGCGTGGCGGTGATCGGCGGCGGCAACTCCGGCGTGGAGGCAGCGATCGACCTGGCCGGCATCGTCAGCCACGTCACCCTGCTCGAGTTCGACAGCCAGCTGCGCGCCGACGAGGTCCTGCAGCGCAAGCTGCGCAGCTTGCCGAACGTGGCGATCCTGGTGAACGCGCAGACCACCGAGGTGCTGGGCGACGGCCAGAAAGTCAACGGGCTGACCTACAAGGACCGGGCCAGCGGCAACACGCACACGGTCGACCTGGAAGGCATCTTCGTGCAGATCGGCCTGCTGCCGAACACCGAGTGGCTGAAGGGCACGGTGGAACTGTCGGCCCGCGGCGAGATCGTCATCAACGACCGCGGCGAGACCTCGTTGCCGGGCGTGTTCGCCGCCGGCGACGCCACCACGGTGCCGTACAAGCAGATCGTGATCGCGATGGGCGCCGGCTCCACCGCCGCGCTCAGCGCCTTCGACTACCTGATGCGCCTGCCGGTGGCAGAGCGCGAGAAGGTGACCGAGGCAGCCTGAAGAACCCCCCGCAGGGCGCAGCAGGGAAAACGGGACGGCACGCCGTCCCGTTTTCCTTTCCGCCGCCCGGCCGGCGTCAGCTACCCAGGTCGGGGCCGCGCTGCAGCGCCTTGCGCACTTCCTCCAGCGCGTTCGGATCGTCCAGCGTGGACAGGTCGCCGGGGTCGGTGTCCTGCGCCAGCGCCTGCAGCGAACGCCGCAGCAGCTTGCCCGAGCGGGTCTTGGGCAGCGCGTTGACCACATAGATGCGTGCCGGCCGCGCCACCGCGCCGAGTTGCTCGGTGACCGCCTGCTGCATGCCGCGCGCCGCGTCCTCCGAAGTGGCGGTCACGCCCTGCTTGAGGGTGGCGAACACCACCGGCACCTGGCCCTTCAGCTCGTCCTTCACGCCGACCACCGCCGCCTCGGCGACGGCCGAGTGGGTGGCGACCGACTCCTCGATCTCGCGCGTGCCCAACCGATGCCCTGCGACGTTGATCACGTCGTCGGTGCGACCGAGGATGTTGGTGTAGCCGTCCGCATCGCGGATCGCCCAGTCCAGCGAGCTGTACAGCAGCTCCTTGAAGTGACTGAAATAGCTGGCGATGTAGCGCTGGTCGTCGCGCCACACGGTGGTGAGGCAGCCCGGCGGCAGCGGCGGCTCGATCACCAGCACGCCCTTCTCGCCCGGCGCCGCCTCCTGCCCGGTCACCTCGTTGATCACCTTCATCCGGTAGCCCGGCGCGGGCAGGCCGGGCGAGCCCCACTTCACCGGCTTGAGCTCCAGGCCCGGCATCAGGGTGAGCGCCGGCCAGCCGGTCTCGGTCTGCCAGTAGTTGTCGATCACCGGCACGCCCAGGCCCTCGGTGATCCAGTGCGCGGTGGGTTCGTCCAGCGGTTCGCCGGCCAGGAACAGCCACTTCAGGCTCGACAGGTCCGCGCACTTCAGCCACGAGGCATCCTGCTTCTTGAGCACGCGGATGCCGGTGGGCGAGGAGAACATCGTGCGGACCTTGTACTGCTCGCACAGCCGCCACCAGATGCCCGGATCCGGATTCGTCGGCAACCCCTCATAGAGCAGCGAGGTGGCGCCGACGATCAGCGGCCCGTAGACGTTGTACGAATGGCCGACCGCCCAGCCCACGTCGGAGGTGGAGAACATCACCTGCCCCGGGCCGATGTCGAACACCATGCGGGTGGACATCGCCATCGCCACCGCGTAGCCGCCGACGTCGCGCTGGATGCCTTTGGGCTTGCCGGTGGTGCCGGAGGTGTACAGCAGGTAGCTCGGCTCGTTCGATTCCAGCCAGGTCACCGGCACCTCGGCGTCCATGAACTGGTCGCGCAGGGTGGCGTAGTCGAGATCACGGCCTTCGACGCGGCGCATGTCCTTGTCCAGCCCGCGGCTGACAATGAGCACGTGCGGCGGTGGGGCCTTGGCCTCGGCCAGCGCGGCATCGACCAGCGGCTTGTAGGGGATCACCTTGCCGCCACGCATGCCCGCATCAGCGCAGATCAGCAGTTTGGGCTCGGCGTCGTCGATGCGCAGCGCCAGGTTGTGCGAGGCGAAGCCGCCGAACACCACCGAGTGGATCGCGCCGATGCGCGCGCAGGCGAGCATGGCGTACACCGCCTCGGCCATGTTCGGCATGTAGATCACCACGCGGTCGCCCTTGCCCACGCCCAGCGACTTGAGCACGGCCGCGAAGCGGTTCACCTCGCGGTGCAGCTCGCGGTAGGTGACCTCATCGGTGCGTCCGGTCTCGGTGGAGATCGCCACCAGCGCCAACTGTTCGGCCCGGTCGGCCAGGTGCCGGTCCACCGCGTTGTAGCAGAGGTTGGTGGTGCCGCCGACGAACCAGCGCCGGAACGGCAACTTCGAGGCATCGAGGATCTGCTGCGGCGGCACCTCCCAGTGGATCAGGCGCGCCTGCTCGCCCCAGAAACGCTCCGGCTCCTCGACCGACTGCCGGTAGAACTCGTCGTAGCCCATGTGCCGCCCTCCTCCGCAACTCGTCCAAGCCTAGTCCAGCGTCCCGGGGTCGGCACCGCGACAAAGGTCGAAAACCCGATGGCCAAACCGCTTGACCCTCACGTAACGTGAGCCCTTAGCGTGGCCGCCACGCGGGACGGATGGAGTAACGGAAGATGCTGCTGACGGTGGGTGAACTGGCGAAGCGTAGCGGGCTGACCGTGCGCACCCTGCACCACTACGACGCGATCGGCCTGCTGCGTCCGTCCTTGCGGTCCGATGCCGGCTACCGGCTTTACGGGCAGGCCGACATCGAACGCCTGCACCGCATCCAGGCGCTGCGCCAGCTGGGCCTGGCACTGGCCGACATCGGGCAAGCCCTGTCCGGAACGCAGCCACCGCTGGCCGAGGTGGTGGACCGCCAGATCGCCCAGCTGGATCGCGATCTGGCCGAAGCCGCACGCCTGCGCGAAAGGCTGGTGCACCTGCGTGCGCAGTTGTCGTCCGGACAGTCCCCCGACCTGGCCGACTGGCTGGACACGCTGGAGCTGATGACGATGTACGAAAAGTATTTCACCCCCGAGGAACTGAAGACCCTGCCGCTGCACACCGATCCGGACGTGCTGCCCGAGTGGAGCGCACTGGTCGCCGCCGTACAGGCAGCGATGGACCGCGGCGTCACGCCGGACGACGCCGAGGCGCAGCAACTGGCCCTGCGCTGGATGGAGACGGTCCAGCGCAGCACGGGCAACAACCCCGCATTTCTGCTGCGCCTGCATGCGATGAATGCCCATGAGCCGGGCCTGCGCGAACGCAACGGCATCAGCCTGGAGCTGGAACAGTTCGTCGAGCAGTCGATGATCCGCGCCCGGCTGGCGATCTTCGCCCGCTACCTCGACGAGGACGAGATGGTGCGCATGCGCGCCCACTACGGCCGGCAGATGTACGCCTGGCCCGAACTCATCGCCGAACTGCGCGCCGCGCTGGACGCGGGTCGGTCCGCCGACGATCCCACCGTGCAGGCGATGGCCCAGCGCTGGATGGCGATGTTCCGCGAATACGCGGGGGACGATCCGGCCACGCACGCGAAGATCCGCGAGGCCTATGCGAGGGAGCCGGAGCTGCGCAGCGGCAGTGCCGTCGACGACGCGTTGCTCGCCTATGTACGGGAGGCGATGGCAAGTGTGGGCGAATCGCAGGCCAGCCGGCGGCACTGAACGACGCGCACGGCGCACCCGGCAGGAGCTTGCCGGGTGCGACGCGCTTCATCCGCCCTGCAACTCGGCCAGTTGCTGACGCAGCGAGGCCACCTCGGCGGTCAGCTCGGCCACACGCTGCCGCAGCTGCTGCAGCTCGTCGCCCGTACCGGCGCCCGCCTCCTGATCAGCCGCGGGCGCTTCCTTCGGCTTGCGCCGTGACTCGCGCACGCGCCGGGCCGCCTCCTTCAACTCCTTGTCGCCGCCGCCGGCTGCGGCGCGCTGTTCCTCTTCCGGCAGGCTGGCCACGGCCGCGGCGGCGTTGATCGAGATCGTGCCGGCTTTCACCGCCTCCACCACCTCGGGCGCTGCCTGCCTGCGGATCTTCTCGATCAGGCCGACCTGGGCGTTGCTCAGGCGCGCGGCCTTCGCCAAAGCCTCTCGGCTGGGCGGTGCCTCGACCGGCGTCTCCGGCGCGCCGGGCAACGGTTCGTCCATCGCCGCAGTCCCCTCCGTGGCGGCTTCCGCGTGCTCCGGGATCGGCGGCAACGGCGGCAGCTTCGTCGCGGACACCGCCCGCGCCTGCGCACGACGAGTGGTGAGGATGTCGCGCTTGCGCAACGCCAGCTCGCCGCGCTGGAACACCGACAGGCTGCGCCGCCCCAGGTGCTGGTCGATCATCCACAGATGCACGTCGTCCATCGACTGGAAATGCGGATGCTGCACCGTCCGGAACGGCAGGCCGTGCTTGCGGCAGATCGCGTAGCGGTGATGCCCGTCGACCAGCGTTTCGCCCCACAGCACCAGCGCGTCGCGGCAGCCTTCGGCGAGGAGGCTGCGCTCCAGCGCCTCGTATTCCTCCGGCGTCATCGGCTCGATGTAGGCCTTGAGTTCCTCGTTGACGACGATATCCATGCAGCGCGTGCCCAACCATGCAAAACGGCCGCGCATTTTAGGGACTGGAAACGCTTCGCGCTGCCTTGTATTTCGACGCGCCACATGCACTGAAGCGCGGCGATGCGAAGCGAGCCGTCCGAAGCTCCCTTCGGGAGTCGAGCGGGTCGGGACGATCAGGCCCGCAGGGGAACGGGCAGGACGCCCGTTCCTTTTCGTCAGGGCAGGAGCCCTGTCGAAAAGCCCGGCCCGACCCGCGTGCCTGGAGCGCCAACGGCGCGGAAGGACGACGGACGCAGGGTGCCGTTCTCTTTGGTTACTTTCTCTTACTCCGGGCATCCTGCCCTCCGCCCTTCGGGCCAGCTTCGCTGTTCGCCCGCGCTCCCGGCGCGGTCGTGGGCAAGCAAGAGAAAGTGACTCGGCGGCCGAAGGACGTCGAAAGCGCCTTTTGCTGGCAACAAAAAGTGCACGCCCACCCGCGCACCACTTCGCCGACGCTGGGCGAAGACGCTGGATCCCAGCGTTCGCTGGGATGACGGTGAGGTGATGTCGTGCATGCGGGCAACGACCGAACAAAAAGAGGGTATCCGGATTTGAGTGTGTTTCAGGTGCCTGAATCCGACGGCGTCAAACACACGTAAAACCGGATTGTGTTGTTGCTAGTGGCTTGGTGTTGATCT
>NCKB01000011.1 GCA_002279065.1 Lysobacterales bacterium 15-68-25 | reverse complement strand
ATTGCTCGCTGTAGCGGGTGGTCGTTCTTGGGCCTGGTTTGGGCATGGGGCACTCCTGAAAAGTTAGATCAGGGTGTCCACTAAACCGAGGGAACTATCCGGCCGCCTCGACCGACTTGTTAGGTGCCGCTACGCAACAGGCCACGAGAGCGACACCTCATGTTTGCTGAGAACGATAGTGAACCCGAGTGGAAACGCGGAAGAGACCGAGCCCGAGGCCTCAAGGAAGGTGGTATCGCCATCGACGACCCGTGTGAGCTTGCCAGACGCAAGCGCAGATTCGAGATCGCGGGCTTGGGCGGGAGACCAGTAGCGCGAGACCGCCGCAATCAGTTCCTGCATACCAGGCCCAGGCTTGCCCTTCTCGCCGCGGACTAGTACCTCGGCGCCAAGATCCTCGCAGCCGCCATAGGACAGCCTAACCGTATAACCGCCACGGTGCACCCACTCCACCGCAGAGCCACCAGTGACTATTCGATAGCCTGGGTGCCGCCGCGCCATGTGCTGAAGTTCGGAGGCCACGGCTTTCTGATCGAACGTGCACTCCTGCGAAAGAGCCGATGCAGGTAACGAGGTTGCAAGGAGCAAGGCAGCGAGCACGTGGAACGTCATGCGGCACCTAACGCTGGAGCTAAGCGGCGGCATAGCCGTCCGCCTTGAACGACATGTTAGGCCTGCCCGAGAAAGACAACCACATGCTGCACCGCTTCCTACTGCGGACCCAGCCTTGACCCGTATGCTCGAAGAGAACGGTTCCGCCGTTACCGCACAGCTGACCGCAGACTAGCGAATACTTGAGCGCAGCAAACTCGCCCGAGGAATCAAACGCGACTGTGGACAGGGTGAGCAAGGCATGTGAGAAGCCCTGCTCGACGGCCTCGTCAACGGATTTTCCCTTAGCAATCAAATCGCCAGGGTCTGCTGCCTGCCATTTGGCCGGGTCGACGAAGTGGACCCAAGGGAGGGCGCTAAGCTGCGTTGCCAGCGACGCGTTTGTTGCCGCAGGGGCCCATTCGTGGTGACCACCAGCGCATGACGAAAACTCTTCTAGATCTTGCTTAGATAAGGTCTCGGTGCCTTCTGCCACATTCATTGGCGCTTTGTCCTTGCCACGCCACGAGCTAAGAAAGGCCTTGTAGATCTCTGCTGTGGTTTTATTCGATGCGCGTGCTTGGGCGTGCAGTGCGGAGCTCCCGGTGAGTGTCACGCCAGCCAGCAGAATTACGACGGATAGCAACCTGAGGGACATGCTGGAATTCCTTTGATGTCGCTAGTGGCCTAACGCTGGAATTAAGCGGCGGCGGAGCCATCCGCTTGGATGACTGGTTAGGTGCGCCGCCAGGCACCCGGACGCTCGAACGAAGTGATGACTACTTCACCGCCTAGCTCCTGAAGCATTTGCCTGACGCCCTCCAGATGCTCATCGGCAACATTGTCTAAGACAACTTCCTGGTGCAAGCGAATCTTGCGCAGTGTGCGCTTGAGATCCGAGGGAGAGACTTGCAGCGCTTGGCGCAAACGCCTTGCGAGCTCCTTACGGGCGTGTTCGCGCCACCCTGTAGAGCCACTGTGGCCCTCCTTCCATTGGCTGACTGAAAGACTGGCCATAAGCACCTAACGCTTAGTAGACCCCATATCGGGGCATACGTACGGATGCTCCGCGCATGCTGTCTCGCGTCAAGCGATGAAATTCCACGTGTAGTCATGCACTTGCCAGGCCCTTTCCAGCGGCCACGCGAGGGCACGCTCATGTGCGTATGTCGCGAAACAAGGTTTGTATGTCTTATCACCCCAAAAACGACGATACGCACCGGGATCGGCGATGCAGCAGTTGCCGCGTGGCGGATGTGGGATTGCATGACTCAGCCCTCTGGAACAGCCGGCATGGCAGTTGCCCCAACGAAGACCTCGCCGCGAAATAAAAGGGCGAATGCCCCCTCCTCACTCCACCACATCCTCCACCGCCACAAACCCACCGGTCTGACGCGCCCACAACCGCGCATACAGGCCTTCGCGTGCGATCAGTTCGGCGTGCGTGCCGGTTTCGACGATGCGGCCCTTGTCCATCACCACCAGCCGGTCCATGCGGGCGATGGTGGAAAGCCGGTGCGCGATGGCGATCACCGTCTTGTCCTGCATGAGCAGGTCGAGGCTGTCTTGGATGGCGGCTTCGGCCTCCGAGTCGAGTGCGCTGGTGGCTTCGTCCAGCACCAGGATCGGCGCGTCCTTCAGCAGCACGCGGGCGATGGCGATGCGCTGGCGCTGACCGCCGGATAGCTTCACGCCACGCTCGCCGACGTGGGCGTCGTAGCCGGTGCGACCCTGTCCGTCGAGCAGGCCCGGGATGAACTCGTCGGCACGCGCCTTGCGCACGGCTTCGGCGATCTGCGCTTCGCTGGCATCGGGGCGGCCGTAGAGCAGGTTGTCGCGGATCGAGCGGTGCAGCAGCGAGGTGTCCTGGGTGACCACGCCGATCTGCGAGCGCAGGCTTTCCTGCGTGACGTGCGCGATGTCCTGGCCGTCGATGAGGATGCGGCCCTGCTCCAGGTCGTACAGGCGCAGCAGCACGTTGACCAGCGTCGACTTGCCGGCGCCGGACGGGCCGACCAGGCCGATCTTCTCGCCCGGCCGCACGGTGAGATCCAGCCCGGCGATCACCCCGCCCTGCTTGCCGTAGTGGAAGTGGATGCGCTCGAAGCGCACGCCGCCTTCGCGCACCACCAGCGGCACCGCGTCGGGAGCGTCCTGCACGGTACGCGGCTGGGCGATGGTGGTAAGGCCGTCCTGCACCGTGCCGATGTTCTCGAAGATGCCGTTGACCACCCACATGATCCAGCCGGACATGTTGTTGATGCGGATCACCAGGCCGGTGGCCAGCGCGATGGCGCCGACGGTCACCCGGCCCTGGCTCCACAGCCACAGCGCCAGTCCGGAGGTGCCGGTGATCAGCAGCCCGTTGAGCGACGTGATGGCGATGTCCATCGCCGTGGTCATGCGCGTCATGCGGCGGGTCTTGCCGATCTGCTCGCCCAACGCGGCGGCCACGTAGTCCTCCTCGCGGCGGGTATGCGAGAACAGCTTGAGCGTAAGCACGTTGCTGTAGCCGTCGACGATGCGTCCCATCAGCTTGGAGCGCGCCTCGGACGACTCCCACGAGCGCTGCTTGGTGCGCGGGATGAAGTACGCCAGCGTGGCCACGTAGGCGACGATCCACGCCACCAGCGGTGCCGCCAGCCAGGCGTCGGCCTCGGCGAACAGGAAGATCGCGCTGCCGGTGTAGACCACCACGTACCAGATCGCATCGACGATCTGCACCGCCGATTCGCGCAGGGAGGCGCCGGTCTGCATGATGCGGTTGGCGATGCGCCCGGCGAAATCGTTCTGGAAGAAGCCCAGGCTCTGGCGGATCACGTAGCGATGGTTCTGCCAGCGGATGCGCCCGGTCAGCCCCGGCACGATGGCTTGGTTCACCAGCAGGTCGTGCAGCCCCGACAGCAGCGGCCGCAGCACCAGCGCGACGAAACCCATCCACAGCAGGGTATGGCCGTGCAGGCGGAAGAAGTCCGCTGCCGGGGTGGCATTGGCCATGTCCACGATGCGCCCGATGAAACCGAACAGCGCCACCTCGATCAGCGCAAAGCCCAGCCCCACCAGCAGGGTGACGAGGAAGATCGGCCAAACCTGTCGCAGGTAGAACGCGTAGAAGCGCCCCACCGTGGCCGGAGGCATGGCGTCGACCGGCTCCTTGAACGGATCGATCAGGTTTTCGAACCAGCGGAAGATCATGGCGTAACCCGGATGGCATCCTGCGCCGCAGGCGCTGCCCTGGCGCCAGATGCGGGTGAACGTGCACTCTAGCAAGACCCTGTGCCGGCCAGGCGGCACAGCCATCGAAACAGGAGCTCCTCACGATGATGGACGATCGACCGACGTACGAAGGCTGGTGCAGTTGCCGGCAGGTCCACTACCGGGTGAGCGGCAGACCGCTGTTCGTCCACTGCTGCCATTGCCGCTGGTGCCAACGCGAGAGCGGCGCGGCCTTCGCCTTGAACGCCATCTACGAAACCGCACGCCTGACCGTCGTACAGGGCGCGCCGCGGATCGTCGACACTCCCTCGGAGAGCGGCAAGGGACAACGCATTGCGCGCTGCCCGACCTGTCAGGTGGCCCTGTGGAGCCACTACGCCGGGGCCGGCGAGCGCTTCGCTTTCATCCGCGTGGGCACGCTGGCCGACCCGGATGCCATGCCGCCGGACATCCACATCTTCACTGCCAGCAAGCAACCCTGGGTATTGCTGCCTGCGGGCGTCCCGGCCGTGTCGGAGTACTACGACCGCAACGCCTACTGGCCCGAGGCCAGCCTGCGCCGGCGCGCCGAGGCGATGGCGTCGCCTGCGGCGTGACCGCGCCGCTGGTCGTGGCGCGCAAAAGCCCGGCGCGCAGCGGGCAGGATCATCGGTCGCGACGCGAGGCGATCCGGTCGGCCAGACGGGTCGGTTCGGGCAGCTTGTAGCCCCGGCCGGCCGCCAGCACGAGTTCGGCCGCGGTCGCCTGCGAGACCCGATGGCCGGCCGAGACGATCAACGGCTGGATGCCGTCCTTGCTCCTCAGCACGGTGCCGATGACCTGCCCCTGGTGCAGCAACGGCTGGCGATCGCCGCGCCTTGGCCCGACCGGGTCGTGGCTGCCGATCAGGATCTTCTTGGCCACGCCGAGCGTCGGCAGGTCGGTGATGACGCCCAGGTGTGCGGCGATGCCCAGCCCGCGCGGATGTGCCACGCCGTGGCCGTCGACGAAGACCAGGTCCGGCACCTGAGGCAACTGCGCCAGTGCGGCGAGCACGGCGGGCAGTTCGCGGAACGAGAGCAGGCCGGGGATATAGGGCATCCGCGTCGGCAGGCGGGCCACGGCCTCGGCCAGCGGCTGCATGGAGTCGGGATCGAGCAGCACGGCGGCCGCGCGGGTGACCGCACCGCCCTCCTCGAAGCCCACGTCCACCCCGGCCACGCGTCCCAGCGGCGGGAAGGCGTCCTGCAGCCGGACGCGCGCGGCGAGCCGGGCCTGCAACTGGCGGGCACGAGGCACATCGCCATCCCAGGCGAGCAGTTCAGGCGGCACGTCGAATCGGGCATCCATCCCGCCAGCCTGAACGCCCGCCACCGAAGATGCCAGCGCTGCGGACGATTCCATTGACCCCTCGCGGGGCGACTCCGATCATTTCCGGATGCCCAAGTTCCTGCGCCTGCTGCTGACCCTCCTGCTGCTGTCCGGCAGCACCGCCGCGATGGCGCGCCAGGGCACTACCCCGGCCACGCCGCCGACGCCCGACCAGGCGCTGGCACAGATGCGCAGCCAGCTCGACGGCATCAAGCAGGCGCTGGACGGCAAGCCCGACGCCAACGCACTCGCCGACCTGCGCAACCAGTCGCTCGCCGTGCAGGACCAGGCCGGCCAGGTAGCCGCCGGACTCGCGCCGCAGGTGCAGAGCGTGCAGGCGCAGCTGGCCGTGCTGGGCCCGGCGCCGGACAAGCCGGCCAGCGAAGCGCCCGAAGTGCGCGAGCAACGCCGCAAACTGGAGAAGGCCAAGGCCGACGTCGACGCGCAGATGAAGCAGGCGCAGTTGCTCGGGCAGGAAGCCGAACAGCTGGCCACCCAACTCTCGGACCTGCGCCGCAACGAATTCCAGGCCCGGCTGGCCGAGCGCACGGCCTCGCCCTTCAGCCGCGCGTTCTGGTCCGACCCACTGCGCAGCCTGCCGGCGGACCTGCGCCGCCTGCGCGGCCTCGGCCATGATCTGCGCGACACGATCGGCGCCGCCTGGCAGCCCCCGAACCGCAGGCCGTTCCTGGCCTGCCTGGTTGCGGCCGTACTGTTGCTGGGAGTCGGCCGCTGGCTGCTCGAGCGCGGCCTGCTGCACTTCACCCGGAACCGCGTACCAGCGGGCCACCTGCGCCGCAGCGCGCTGGCGCTGGCCATCGCGCTACTCAGCGCGCTGAACACCGGGCTGGCCGCCGAACTGGTGTTCCAGTCGCTGGACTGGAACGGCCTGCTCGGCGACGACCTCCGCGCGCTGGGCATGCAGATGGTGCGGCTGGTGCTGCTCAGCGCCTACATCGCCGGGCTCGGCCGCGCCCTGCTCTCGGCGACGCGGCCGAGCTGGCGCATGCCCGGGCTCTCCGACGCCGAGGCCTGCGCGCTGCGGCCGCTGCCGTGGCGGCTGTCGGTGGCGATCGCCCTGCTCGGCACCATGGAACTGGTCAACCACGCGATCAGCGCCAGCCTGCCGGCCACGGTCGCCACGCGTGGCCTGATCGCGCTGGTGATCAGCGCCCTGCTGGTCTCGCTGCTGGTGCGCCAGTCGCGGGCGCGCCGTGCAGAGCAGGCCCACGGCGAGACGCCGCCGGGACGGCCGCTGTGGGTCGGCGTCGGCCTCGGTGCGCTGGTGGTATCGGCCACGCTGGGTGTGCTGGGCGTGGCCACCGGCTACATCGCGCTGGCGTTCTTCATCGCGGTGAACACGATCTGGATCGGCGTGGTGGTGACCTCGCTGTACCTGCTGTCGCATGTGCTCAACGACCTGTGGGAGCTGCTGCTATCGCCCCGCGGAAGCAACGGCCAGCGCCTGCAGAAGGCCTTCGAGGTGACGCCAGAGCGGCTGGAACAGGGCCGCACCGTACTAGCCGGACTGACCCGCGCACTGGCGGTGCTGCTGGCGATCGGCGCGGTGGTGTCGCGGCTGGGTGCCAGCCCGGAAGACCTTTCCGCCAGCGTGGGCAGCCTGCTCGGCGGGCTCAACTTCGGCGAACTGAAGCTGGCTCCGGCGGACATCCTCAAGGCACTGGCGGTGCTGGTGGTGGGCCTGTTCGTGGTGCGCACGCTCAAGCGCTGGCTGGATCGCGAGCTGCTGCCGAACACCCGCCTCGACCCGGGCATGCGCAGCTCGATGGTGACCCTGCTCGGCTACGTCGGCGGCGTGCTGGTGGTGGTGATGGCACTGGCCACGTTGAAGGTGAGCCTGCAGAACATCGCCTGGATCGCCAGTGCGCTGTCGGTGGGCATCGGCTTCGGCCTGCAGGCGATCGTGTCGAACTTCATCTCCGGCCTGATCTTGCTCGCCGAGCGCCCGGTGAAGGTGGGCGACTGGATCAGCATCAACGACGTGGAGGGCGACATCCGCCGGATCAACGTGCGCGCCACCGAGATCCAGCTGTGGGACCGCTCCACGGTGATCGTGCCGAACTCGCAGCTGATCACCCAGAACGTGCGCAACGTGACCCTGACCGATTCGCTCGGGCGGGTGAAATTCCAGCTGCCCATGCCGCTGGACACCGATGCCGCCCGCGTCCGCGACCTGATCGAGGCGGTGCTCGCCGCGCATCCGGAAACGCTGGACGATCCGGCGCCGTTCGTGCGGCTGGACAGCGTGACCACCACCCACATCGTGTTCAACGCCTACGCCTTCACCCGCAACCCGCGCGACGCCGCCGCGGTGAAGAGCGAGGTCATGTTCGCCCTGCTGGCGAGACTGCGCGAGGAAAACCTGCGCCTGATCCGCCCCCAGGACATGGTGGTGCACCGCCCGGTGCGCGCGCCCGACGAATCGCCGGGCACGCCCTGAGCGACCTCAGCGCACGACCAGCGCGGGCACCAGGCAGCGGCGGATCAGCGCGGTGGTGGTGCTGCCCAGCAGCAGCTCGCGGATCCGCGAGTGGCCGTAGGCACCGAGCACCAGCAGGTCGATCGCGTGGCGCTCGACGTAGCCGCCGATCACTTCCTCGGCGGTGCCGGGGATGATCTCGGTGCGGTGCGCGACCTCCAGCGCGTCCAGCAGGGCGTGGGCCCAGTCCATGTGAGCGGTGGCGGTGCGATCCTCGGCCGCGGCCATCACCACGTGGCACTCCAGTCCCCGGAGCAGCGGACTGCGCGCAGCCATGTCCACCGCCTTGCGCGCACTCGGGCTGCCGTCGAACGCCAGCAGCAGCTTGCCGATCGGACGGAATGCGCGCGAAGCCACCAGCACCGGCCGCGTCGAGGCGCGCAGCACGCGTTCCAGCGTGCCGCCGAGGTGCAGCTTGGCGAAATCGGCCGCTTCGCCACGCTTGCCAAGCACCAGCAGGTCATGCGCTCCCTGCTCGTCTTCCAGCAGGTCGACGAGGTTGCCGTGGCACAAGCGGTCGTGCACCTCGGCCACACCGCGCTGCTGCAGCTCGGCCTTGGCGGCGTCGAGCAGCTGGTGGCCGCGCGCCATGGCGAGCCGGCTGCGTTGCTCGTCCAGCCCGGCGAGCTCGGTCAGCAGCGCCTGGTCGGCATCCAGGCCGAGGCTGCCGCTGAGGTCGGCCGTCGCCGGACGCTCGGGGTGGCGATCGATCGCATGCAGCAGCTCGATGCTGGCGCCCAGCCGCTCCGCGGCCCAGGCCGCATGGTCGACCACGCTGCGCGTGTAGGTCGAATCGTCGATACAGACCCGCAGATTGTTCACGTATGGCTCCTAGTGGCCCATCAGGGCTTCGACGGCATCGGGTTTGTCGTGGACCGCGAGGCGGTCGACCAGCGTGGCGCTCGCCTCGTTCATGCCGTGGACGTCGACTTCGGCACCCTCGCGGCGGAACTTGAGCACCACCTTGTCCAGTGCACCCACCGCGGTGAGATCCCAGAAATGCGCGCGGCTGACGTCGATGCGCACCCCGTCCAGCGCCTCGCGGAAATCGAACGCGGCAACGAAGGCTTCGGCCGAGGCGAAGAACACCTGGCCGGTGACGCGGTACTCGCGCATGCGCCCATCGGCGCTCAGCGCCGAGCCGACGTGCATCACCTGGCCGACCTTGCGTGCGAAGAACAACGCGCTGAGCAGCACGCCGACCAGCACGCCGATGGCCAGGTTGTGCGTCGCCACCACCACCACGACGGTCGCGATCATCACCACGCTGGACGAGGTGGGATGCTCGCGCAGATGGCGGAACGAGCTCCATTTGAAGGTGCCGATGGAGACCATGATCATCACCGCGACCAGCGCGGCCATCGGGATGCGACTGACCCACTCGCGTGCAAACACCACCATCGTCAGCAACAGCACACCGGCGCAGAAGGTGGACAGGCGGCCGCGCCCACCGGATTTCACGTTGATCACGGTCTGGCCGATCATGCCGCAGCCGGCCATGCCGCCGAACAGGCCGGCCACGATGTTGCCCAGGCCCTGCCCTACGCACTCGCGGTTGCGGTCGCCGGTGGTGTCGGTGAATTCATCGACGATCGCCGCCGTCATCAGCGACTCCAGCAGGCCGACCACCGTCATCGGTATCGCGTACGGCAGCACGATCGCCAGCGTGTGCAGGTTCAGCGGCACGTCCGGCCACAGGAACTGCGGCAGGCTCGCCGGCAGCGCGCCCATGTCGCCGACCGTGCGCACGTGGGTGCCGGTCAGCAGGGTGAACGCGGTGATCAACACGATCGCCACCAGCGGCGACGGCACTGCCTTGGTGATGCGTGGAAAGCCGTAGATGATCGCCAGCCCCGCCGCGACCAGTGCGTAGACCGTCCACGGCACGCCGATCAGCTGCGGCAACTGGGCCATGAAGATCAGGATCGCCAGCGCGTTGACGAAGCCGGTCACCACCGAGCGCGAGACAAAGCGCATCAGCGAGCCGAGCTTGAACAGGCCCACCACCACCTGCAGCACACCGGTGACGATGGTGGTGAGGAACAGGTACTGCAGCCCGTAGTCCTTGACCAGGGTGACCATCAGCAGCGCCATCGCGCCGGTGGCCGCGGAGATCATCGCCGGCCGGCCGCCGGTGATGGCGACGGTGATCGCGATGCACGAGGCGGCATAGAGGCCGACCCGCGGATCGACCCCGGCGATGATGGAGAACGCAATGGCCTCGGGAATCAGGGCCAGCGCGACGACGGTGCCGGCCAGCACGTCGTTGCGCACGTTGGACAGCCAGTCCTGGCGGAATGTCCGAAGACTCATGAATAGGGGCATCCGGGATCAGAAGCACCCCACTCGCGGCATACATCCGCGAGGAAGGGAGCACAAAAATGTCCCGGCCGCGGGTGGGCGGCCGATCGATTGCTGGGGTCGGGTCTGGCTGCGCTACGGTGGCGTGAGCGCGACTTCGCCGATGGCGGCGAGTGGGGAACGTGCGGGCAAAGGCATCCGGGAAGAATACATCAACCCGGCCGCGGACTGCCGCGATTTGCCGGTACACCACGCCCGCACCTGCGGTCGTGCGCTGCGCGAACCGGCGCGACGCGGCCTCGCCGATCAACCATCGCCGGTGCGATCCGGGAGAAGCCCCCGCTACGGATGTGCGGCGATGTAGGCGGCCACCGCACGCTTCTGCTGCAACGTCATCGACGCCGCGATGGCGCTCATCCGCTCGGCTTCCGGCGTGCCATCGGAAAATCCCCGCAGACGTTGCTCCACATAGGCGGCCCGCTGACCGAAAAGCCGTGGACCGTTGCGAACGGGCATTCCCATCATCGGCATGCCCGCACCGTGCATGCCGCGCATGCCTCGCATGCCGCCGGCGAACCAGCCACGGCTTGCATCATGGCAAGCCGCGCACGCCGGCACGCGCCCGTCAGCCGAACCCTGCAGGAATAGCGCGCGCCCCTCTTCCTCCAGCGCGGCTGACGCCACCGCGTCGCCGTGCCGTTCCTGACCGGCCAGGAACGCCGACGCATCACGCATGTCGCGATCCGACATCGACGAAGCGATGGCCGCCATCACCGGCGATACCCGCGCGCCATCACTGAAGGCACGCAGTTGCCGATACAGGTAGCCGATCTCCTGCCCCGCCAAACGCGGGACCGTCGACAGCCCGCCATTGCCGTCGACGCCGTGGCAGGCGGCGCAACGAGCCTGGACCAGTGCCCTCCCGTGCACGGCATCACCCGACAGGTCGCCAGGAGTTGCTCCACTCTCCCTTCCGACCAGCAGCGCGGACACACCGAGGGCGACGCTGAGGGCCACGGCAAACGGAGCCAGGGTTCGCATGGGCTGGTCCTCCACATGCAGAGAGAGCATGCCCGATGGGGCGATCGCATCATCACATCACGATGACGGCGATGGTTTGACGTCAATCAAACCCTTGTCGGGACCGGAGGCCAGTAGCCCACGCATGGACCATCGGCGACCATGCGAACAGGAACCCGGGGTTGGCCCCACTGCAACCGCCGCACCGTCACGAAGCGGCGGTTGCATGGCACTCAGGGCGCCGGCGGCTTCAACGTGGAATGCGGACGCGCGATGGCGTACATCTGCCAGGTGATCTCCTTCATCAGGCCCTGACGGTCGTCGCCGATGCGATAGAGATCGAAGTGGGTGCGGTCCGGGATGAAATGGAACGAGGACTTCGCCCCCAGCCCGTCGAGCACGGCCTTGAGCTTGTGCGCGGCGCCGTCGAGATAGAACGTGTCGGCGGTGCCCACGTAGAGATGGATCTTGCCGTCGAGGTCCTTCTTCAGCTGCGGCCAGTGCGTCTTCAGGCGGTAGGCGATGTCGTAGTGGTCGTGCCAGTAGGCGACCACCGCCGGATCGACGTCGCCGGTGTCGCGGTCGAACATCGGCTCGGGACGACCGTCCTTGCCGCGCGGCGAGAATACCCAGTCGAACGAGGCCATCTGGCCACCGTAGGGACCGACCACCCGCTCCATCTGCGCGAACTGCTGGAAGGTGGCGATCACCTTGCCGTGGTCGCGCACCAGCGGGTACGGCGTGCCGTCGGCACGGTGGTAGACGTTGGCGTGCGCTGCGTACAGGTCGATGCCGGTGAAGTCGTGGAAATCGCTCGGATCGGGCGAGGTCGACCAGGTGCCGCCGAACACCTTCGGATAGCGCGTCTGCAGCCACAGCGTGGCCCAGCCGCCGGAGGAATGCCCGTTGAGGAAGCGCCCGCTGGCCTTGCCGTCCATGCGGTACTGCTTCTCCAGTGACGGGATCAGTTCGGTGGTGAGCGCCTCACCCCACGGACCGTTGTTCACTGAATCGGCGAACTCGTGCGTGCCGGTGGGCGAGGACTCGTCCAGCAGCACCCAGATCATCGGCGGCATGGCCTTCTCGGCCATCTGGCCGTACATCGTCAGGCCGGTCATCGCCTCGCTGCGATAGCCGCCGGTGTAGCCGTGCGTGTGGTAGACCACCGGGTAGGTGGTCTTGCCCGAGGCGTCATAGCCCGGCGGCAGCAGCACCCAGCCCTTCATGTGGATCGGCCGGCCCCAGAACGCGCTGAGCACCGGACTGACGAAGTCGATCGGCTTGAGGTGGGCCTTCGCCTCGGCCAGATGCTGCTTGGTGGTCGGACTGAGCGCGCGCTCGGGGATGTCCCACAGGTCATGCCCGGGCACCACCTGGTCCAGCACCAGTCGCGGCATCACGGCAGGCAGGTGGACTTCCACCACCGGGCTGACCAGGTCGCCGGCATCGCGGCCGGAGTAGTTGTAGTCATGGTGGGTGTCCAGCACCGCCTGCAGCAAGTAGTCGCCCGGCGGCAGCTGCGAGAACGCCTTGGGGAAGGCCACGGCATCGGCATCGAGCGTGACGCCCTGCCCCGGCACCAGGTGGGTCACCTCGCGCGCGGCGATCGCGGTCTGGGTGGGATCGAGCATGTTGCTGTCCACTTCCTCCACCTTGCCGTCCTTGGCCTGGGCGCGGGCGGTGGCCGCGTCGACTGCGAACAGCAGCAGGCGCCCGGACACCGGCTTCGCCGAGGCCGCGCCCAGCTCGACGCGGAACAGCGACGGTGCGACCGGAGCGCTGTCGCGCGCCGGGACGGAGGAAGCGATCGCCAGCCCACACAGGCCGGCGACCAGGAACGATGCATAACGACGCATGCGGGTCTCCCCTTTTCGATGGAAGGCGACGCCCCGGTGGGCGGCGCCGGTCGGTCAGTCTTCGGACGCCTTGTCCGCCTTCGCCGGCTTCAGGCGCAGGTCCTGGAAGTCGAAGCTGAAGTCGGTCAGCGGCGAGATCGGCTGCATGCGCAGTTCGGTGATCTTGCCGTCGGCATCCAGCGTGTAGGTGGCGAAGGCGTCGGCGTTGAGCGTGCGGTCGTCCCACTTCACCACGAAGGTGCTGTGCTGCCACGGCGTCATGGTGCCGATCAGCTGCCTGGTGTGGGCGAAGCGCATGCGCAGCTTGCCGCCTTCGTTGGAGACGATCACGTCGCCGTACCACGGGTCCTGGAAGGTTCCGGCATAGCTGGCCTGCGGCAGGTCCAGCTTCGGGTGCTTCTCGCGCGCGGCGAGATGCTTGGACCAGCTGTCGTCCGCGTGTGCCTCGCCCTTCTTCACCAGCTTGTCGTAGACGGCGACCCAGTCGGTCTTCTCGCCCGGATGCAGGTAGGCGTCGAGCACGCGGTAGGTGACCGCATTGAAAGCCGCACCGGATTCGGCGTTGGTCAGCACCACCACGCCCAGGTGCTGGTCCGGCACCAGGGTCAGGCGCGAGACGAAACCCGGCCATCCTCCGGTGTGCCAGGCCAGGCGATGGCCGCGGTAGTCGGACAGGAACCAGCTCTCGCCGTAGCCGTAGAAGTTCGGCACCACCGGCTTGAACTCCGGCAGCGGCGGCTTGCCCACCTTGATCGGGGTAAGCATGGTCCACATCTGGCGCTGGCTGTCCTCGGAGAAGATCCGCTTCGGCTTGCCGTCGGCGCCGGTCTCCGGCAGCGCGCCGCCGGCGAGCTGCACGTTCATCCACTTGGCTAGGTCGTGCACGCTGGCATAGATACCGCCCGCGCCCGGATCGTTGAGCCAGGCCATCGGCGGCACCGCCTCGAGGTTCTTGAAGTTGGCCTTGGCGTAGCCGGTGGCCACGTCCATGCCCGGCTTGATGTAGGTCTTGTCGATCAGCGACTCGTCCATGCCGACCGGCTGGAAGATGTGCGTGCGGATGTAGTCGGCATAGCTCTGGCCCGAGGCCTGCTCGATCACCAGCGTGGCCACCGCAAACAGGATGTTGTCGTAGGCGTAGCCGCTGCGGAAGCCGTTCTTGATCGGCACGTTGCGCAGGCGCTCGACCACCTCCTTGGTGCTGTAGGAGGTCGGCGGCCAGTACAACAGGTCGCCGGCACCGAGCGACAGGCCGCTGCGGTGTGCGAGCAGGTCGCGGATGCGCATCTCGTGCGTCACGTACGGATCGGACATGCGGAACCACGGCAGGTGGTCGATCACCCGGTCGTCCATCTTCAGCTTGCCGGCCTCGTCCAGCTGCTGCAGCGCCGCGGCGGTGAACGCCTTGGTGTTGGAGGCGATCGCGAACAGCGTGTGCGCGTCCACCGGCTGCTTCGGATCCAGCGACTTGTCGCCGAAGCCCTGCTCCATCACCACCTTGCCGTCCTTGACGATGGCCACCGCGATGCCGGGCACGCCGAAGGTCTTGCGGGCGCTGTCGACGTAGGCGGCGAAATCGGCCAGATCCGGCGGCAGCGCCGGGCGCGCGGTGTCGTCGATGCGGGCCGGCGGCGGCGTGGCGGCCTGCGGCGCGCCCTGCGCCATCGCGCCGGAAGCGGCAACGAGCAGCGCGGCGACGATCGCCACGCGCAGGGAGGTTCGGAAGGACATGCGGGATTCCCCATCGTTTGCGGAACGGATCGCCGCACTATCGCGGCAATGGCCCCCGCCCGCCTAGTCCGAAGGTCATGGGTACGCGCCTGTGCCAAGATGCCGACCCCACCCGACGCCATCCAGGCCATGACCACCACCGACGATCTCTTCGGCGCTCCCGCGACGCCGGCCGTTGCCGGCCCGTCGATCCGCTGCGGCATCGGCGGCTGGGTGTTCCCCGCCTGGCGCAACAACTTCTACCCGGCCGGACTGGTGCAGCGACGCGAGCTGGAATACGCCAGCCGCCAGCTGCGCAGCATCGAGATCAACAGCACCTACTACCGCGCACCGGAGCCGGCCACTTACGCCAACTGGGCAAATCAGGTGCCGGACGGCTTCGTGTTCGCGCTGAAAGCGCCCAAGCTGATCGTGCTGCAGCGACGCCTCGCCGGTGCGGCGCGGATGATCCAGCCCTTCGTCGACGACCTCGATGCGCTGGGCGACCGGCTGGGGCCGATCGTGTGGCAGTTCACCCCGGCCCGTGCCTTCGACGCGGACGATCTGGCCGCCTTCCTCGAACGGCTACCGCGCACGCTGAACGGCCGCTCGTTGCGGCATGCGCTGGAAGTTCGCCACGCCAGTTTCCTCAGCCCGGCCTATGTCGAGCTGGCCCGCGCGCACGGCGTGGCGACAGTGTTCACCGACTCCCCGGACTATCCCTCGCTGGCCGACCTCACCGGCGATTTCGCCTATGCCCGGCTGATGCGCAGCCGCGCCGGCGAAGCGGACGGCTATCCGGCCGGAGAACTGGACGAATGGGCCGCGCACGCCGCGCAATGGCGCGACGGCGGCGACCCGGCTTCCCTGCCGCACGTCGGCCCGGCCGCTGGCGACGGCCGTCCACGCGAAGTGTTCGTGTACTTCATCAGCGCCGAGAAGGCGCGCAACCCGGCCGCCGCGATGTCGCTGCAGCGGCGGGTGGACGACGGCCGCTAGTCGGCCACCATCACGCGGTCGCGTCCACCCCGCTTGGCGGCATACAGCGCCGTATCCGCGCGCGCATACAAATCGGCGGTGGATTCGCCAACACGCCAGGCCGCCACGCCGATGCTCACCGTCAACGGCTGGCTGAGCCCGGCCTCGCGCACGGCGCGGCAGAGCGCTTCGGCCGCACGCGTCGCACGGGCGCGATCCATGCCCGGAAGCAACAGCACGAACTCCTCGCCGCCGTGCCGCGCGGGTGTTGCGTCCGCCGGCACCAGGCGCCGCAGCAACTGGCCGAACTCCGCCAGCACCTGATCGCCGACCGGGTGGCCGTACTGGTCGTTGATCGACTTGAAATGGTCGATGTCCACCAGTGCCAGCGCGACCGGCTGCTGTTCGATGGCCGCGTGACTGAGCGCCTTTTCCAGTGCCAGGGTGAAGGCGCGGCGACTGCTGAGTCCGGTCAGCGCATCCACGCCGAGCTGGGTCGAGAGTTCTTCGTTGTGCAGCTCGAGCAGGCGCTGGTAGTCCTGCATCTGCTGCTCGTACCACTCGCGCTCCTCCAGATGCTGGCGCAGCTGGCGATTGACCCGGCGCAACTCCATCAGCGTCACCACCTGGCGCGACAGGCGTTCCAGCGACTCGCGCTGGAACGGGCTGAGCACGCGCGGCTCGCGATCCATCACGCACAGCGTGCCGGCGACGTGGCCACTGGGACTGACCAGGGGTGCGCCGGCATAGAAGCGGATGTTGGGAGCGCCCAGGACGCGGGGATTGTCGTGGAAGCGTGGATCGTCCAGCGCATCCTCGACCACCATCAGGCGGGAAGCATCGAGAATCGCGTGGCCGCAGAACGAGACATCCCGCGAACCCTCGCGCGTCGCCACGCCGAGCGCGGCCTTGTACCACTCCCGCTCGGCGTCGACCAGGCTGACCGAACCCATCGGCGTGCCGCAGATGCCGGCAGCGACCGCGAGCAGGTCGTCGTAGGCCTGCTCGGGCAGGGTGTCGAGGATCTCGTAACGATGAAGTTCGTCGAGGCGGGCCGCCTCGGTGGCGGGACGTGCGGGCTTCTGCATGAGGGGTGCGACGCGAGACGGTGACATGGGGCCGCGCGTCCGCTGCGGTCGGCTACTGGTACTGCATTCTGCGCACCATACCCCCATCGGCGACGAAGTTCTCGCCCGTGATGAATCCGGACTGTGGCGAGAGCAGGAAAGCCGCCAGCGCGCCGATGTCCTCCGGCGTGCCGACCCGACCGGCGGGGTGCTGGGTGTGGTCGGCCCGGCTCAGCTTCGGCGTCCGGCGCGTGGCGGGCTTGCGCCAGGCGTCGGTGGCGATCCAGCCCGGGCTGATCGCATTGACCCGCACGGCCGGGCCGGCGCTGATCGCCAGCGCATGGGTGAAGGCCAGCAGGCCCCCCTTGCTGGCCGCGTAGGCCTCGGTGTCGGGCTCGGACTGCAGGGCGCGGCTGGAGGCGACGTTGACGATCGCACCGCCGGCCGACGCCTGCCGCAGGGCTGGCAGCGCGTGCTTGGCGCACAGGAAGGCACCGTCCAGGTTCACGCCCAGGCGGCGGCGCCACTCGCGCAGGTCGAGCCGTTCCAGCGGACCGGTGTGCGGATCGGCGATGCCGGCGTTGTTGACCAGGCCGTCGATCCGCCTGAAGCGTCGCAGCGCCCCTGCGACGAAGCGCTGCACGCTGGCCTCGCGGCTCACGTCCAGGGGCTGGAACGCCGCGGCGTCGCCCGCCTGCCACTCGTCCAGGCAGGCCCGGCCAGCCTCGCCGTCGACATCGCCGATCAGCACGCGTCCGCCCGCCGCCAGGACGGCCTGGGCGATGCCGCGGCCAATGCCCTGGGCGCCACCGGTCACCAGCACCACGCGCCCGTGCAACGGCACGGGATCGGCCGCCGCCGGGCGGAGGAAGGAGGGTACGGCGCGGGGACGTGGCGGCATGGCGAAGACTCCTGATGCGGGGCACCGACCATGCATCGTCCAGCGGCGCGGCTCAACCGGCGGTCAACGCCATCCGGTCACGGGCGCTACACTGCGCGCCCGTCCCGGACTCCACCCGCCATGCGCAAGCTGCTCGGCCTCGTGATCGTGCTGGTCGTCGCCCTGCTCGCCTGGCGGCAGCAGCCGCACGCGCCGCTGCCGGAGTCCGCAGGGCCCTCCACCCGGCCGACCGCGGCGGCCGAAGGACACCGCCGACCGGATTCGCTGCCGCCGGAGGCGCGCCAGACATTGGCCCGGATCGCCACCGGCGGCCCGTTCCCCCACCCGCAGGACGGCACGGTGTTCGGCAACTACGAAGGTTTGCTGCCGGCCCAGCCGCGCGGCTACTACCACGAGTACACCGTGGAGACGCCCGCCGCGCGCACCCGCGGCGCGCGGCGCATCATCACCGGCGGCAACCCGCCGTCGGTGTACTACTACACCGACGACCACTACCGCAGTTTCCGCCGCATCGAGGGGCCGCGATGAGCCTGCACGAGGGCCACCTCGACCTCAGCCGGCCGCTGCTCGGCGGCATCTACGACGTGGACGCGCGCGACTATCCCGCGCTCGCCGCGCAGGCGCACCGGCACGAACTGGCGCTGTGCAGGATCGACCTTGCCGGCTGCGGCGACAAGGCCGCGCTGCTGGCGCGCCTCGCCGACACGCTGCACCTGCCCGCCGACTTCGGCTTCAACTGGGATGCACTGGCCGACTGCCTGCGCGATCCGGCCTGGCGACCGGCATGGGGCCACGTGCTGCTGTTCGAACACGTGGAGGCGTTGCGCGACGCCGCCCCGCACGACCTGGCCGTCCTGCGCGGCGTGCTCGACGACGCGGCCACCTTCGCGCTGGAACACGACCGGCCGTTCTTCGCCTTCTTCCCCCTGCCCGCCACCGACGCCTGATCCCACGCCATGGAACACATCGATTTCGCCCTGGAACCGCCTCACGAATACGTGGAACTGAACCAGCTGCTCAAGCTGGTCGGCCTGTGCGACAGCGGCGGCGCCGGCAAGGCGATCGTCGTGGCCGGAGTGGTCACCGTGGACGGCGCGCTGGAGCTGCGCAAGACCTGCAAGATCCACGCGGGGCAGCGTGTGGTGGTGGACGACGAGGTGACGATCCTCGTCCACGCGGCGGACTGAACCGGGCGCTCAGCGCGGCAAGGCCGCCAGCCGGCGATCCAGTCCGGCATGTGCCGGCAGCACCAGCATGAAGTGGCGCTCCAGCACCCGCCGGATGTCGGTGGTGGTCGGCAGCGGATAGTGCTCGCTCGGCCCACCGCGATGGTGGATGGTGAACTCGTGGTTGCGCAGCGTCAGCCGCTGGTCGGCGATGGTGCGCGCCACCACCAGCTGGTGGGTGAAGGGCGAATCGTGATGGGTCGACACGTAGTGGTTGGCCACCGCCAGGTCGATCTCCTCGCACGGCTGCAGGCGGAAGCGGTACAGGCTGCGCCACTGTCCGGCCACCTGGGCCTGCAGCAACCACTCGCCGTCGCGCTCGAGCAGGCGGCACGGCTCGTGCGGGGTGAGCTGCTCCAGTCCGCTGGCCAGGCGCAGCGCGCTGGACAGGCTCAGCCCCCCGAAGCCGACGTCGACCAGCCAGGGTTCGTCGTCGATGAACACCCGCAGCGCCACGTGGCTCAGCGGCGCCGGCGCGCCGTCCGGTCGATTCCACAGCACCCGGGCCAGCAGGTAGTCGACCCGCAGATCCAGCGAACGCAGCACCTCGGCGAGCAGGCGGTTGTGCTCGAAGCAGTAGCCGCCGCGGCCGCGGTGCACCAGCTTGTCCTCGATACCCAGCGGATCGAGATCGATCGGCTTGCCCATCAGCGCGTCGAGGTTCTCGAAGGCGATCGCGGCCACGTGCGCCCGCACGATGCCCTGCACCGTCGACAGGTCCGCCCGCATCGGCTCGAGAAACCCGATCCGGCGCGCGTACGCACCGACGTCGATCACCGGGTGCATGCAGGCGCCCATGGCCTCAGGCTGCTCCTGCCGCGGGCCGGTCCCGCCGCGAGGTAACCGTCCGGCACCCGCGGGCGAAGTGCATGCCGGGCGGCCGGCGCCGCATCCTTTCCCGCGACCGCTGCGTAGAGGATGCTGTGGCGGAACGGCGGCCTGCCCCCCTGCCACTCCAGGAAGCCTCCCCATGCCCCGGAACCTTCGACTCCCGCTGCTCCCCCGCTTTGTTGCCGCAGTCCTGGCCCTGGCCATCGGCGCGTGCAGCGCCACACCCGCCGGCCAGGCCGTCGTGCCGCCCCCCGAACTCGATCCGGCTCCGGCCCGTGCCGGCGACCAGGTCGCCGTGCTTGCCGGGGGCTGCTTCTGGGGCATGCAGGCGGTCTTCGAACACGTGAAGGGCGTCAGGCACGTCTGGGCCGGCTACGCCGGCGGCTCGGCGGAGACCGCACACTACTTCCGCGTCGCCGAGGGCGATACCGGCCATGCCGAATCGGTGAAGATCGTCTACGACCCGACCCAGGTGAGCTACGGCACCCTGCTGCAGGTGTTCTTCTCGGTGGCGCACGACCCGACCGAACTGAACCGGCAGGGGCCGGACCGCGGTACCCAGTACCGCTCGGAAATCTTCACCACCATGCCTCAGCAGCGCGAGGTGGCGCAGGCCTACATCCGCCAGCTGGGCGCGGCCCGGGCGTTCGACGCGCCGATTGTCACGAAGGTGGAGCCGCTGCCGGCTTTCTACGTGGCCGAGGGCTATCACCAGGACTACTACCGCACGCACGCGGACGACCCGTACATCGTCTACAACGACGCGCCCAAGGTGGCCGCCCTGCGCACGCTGATGCCACGGCTCTACCAGACCGAGACCAGCTACGCCGACGCCGGCTCGCACTGACCGGCCGCTGGGCCGGCCGGACATACGCTGTCGCTTGGCGACGCGCTGGCGGCCCATCGTCATCCCGCCCGGGGCGGCGGCACCAGTCGCAGGCGGGTCGGCGGCTGGTTGCCGCCCGTCTTGAGCATGCGCATGAGGTCAGGCACCTCGAGCGGACGGGCGTAGAGGTAGCCCTGCCCCTCCTCGCAGCCGGCGCGCAGCAGGAACTCGTGCTGTTCCTCGTCCTCGATGCCCTCGGCAATGGCGTAGAGCTTGAGGCTGCGCGCCATGGCCAGGATGGCCTCGACGATCGCCACGTCATCGGGATTGCGCGGGATCCCGGTGATGAAGGTACGGTCGATCTTGAGGCAGACCACCGCCGGCAGCTTGAGGTAAGCCAGCGAGGAATAGCCCGTGCCGAAATCGTCGATCGCCACGCCCACGCCCATCGTATGCAGCGCGTACATCGTGCGATGGGTGCCCTCGCCGAGGCGCAGGATCGCGCTCTCGGTGATCTCCAGCAGCAGCCGCTTGGGATCGACCTGGTAGTCGCGCAGCGCGTTCTGCAGCCCCTCGATGAAGGCCGGATGGCCGAACCAGCTGGCCGAGACGTTCACCGCGATGCGGATCGGTGCCACCCGCTCGTGCTCCCACTGCTTGATCCAGGCGCAGGCCGAGCGCAGCACCCACTCGTCGATGCGGCGGATCAGCCCGAGGCTCTCGGCCATCGGGATGAAGTTGTCCGGCATCACCAGGCCACGCTTCGGATGCTGCCAGCGCAGCAGCGCCTCGGCGGCGACCACACGGCCGGTGCGCAGGTCCAGGCTGGGCTGGAACACCAGCCGGAACTCCTCGTTGGTCAACGCCTGGCGCAGCTCGGAGGCCAACTGCAGGCGCTTGCGCGCGTCGGCCTGCATGATCGGCGAGTAGAAGCGGAAGGCGTTGCGCTCCTCGCTCTTGGCCGCGTACATGGCCGCGTCCGCATTGGAGATCAGTGCCGCAGGCGTCTCGCCGTCCAGCGGGTAGCTGGCAATGCCGATGCTGGCACTGAGCACGACGTCGTACTCGTCCACCGGAATCGGCGCGGCCAGCGCCGCGAGCAGGCGACTGGCGACGTGCGCGGCCTCGTCGCGGGTGTCCAGCGCGGTCGCCAGCACGGTGAACTCGTCGCCGCCGATGCGGCCGGCCAGGTCGTTCGGGCCGAGCTCCGCCATGATCCGCTCGGCCACGCGCGCCAGCAGCCGGTCGCCGATGGCGTGGCTGTAGCTGTCGTTGACGATCTTGAAGGCGTCCAGGTCGATGAACAGCACCGCCACGCAACTGCGGCTGCGCGAGGCCCGCTCCAGCGCATCGCTGCAGCGCCGCTCGAATTCGGCGCGGTTGGCCAGCCCGGTGAGCAGGTCGTGGGTGGCCAGATGCTCCAGCCGCCGCTGGTCCGCCTTGGTGGTGGTGATGTTGGTGAACACCGCCACGTAGTGCAGCACCTGGCCGGCGTCATCGCGGATCGCGCTGATACTTAGCAGCTCGGGATAGGTGCTGCCATCGCGACGCCGACTCTTCACCTCGCCGCGCCAGTTGCCGCCCAGCTCGATCGATCGCCAGACGCTGTCCGGCAGCGGCCGGTCGTCGGGCAGGCAGCGGGTGTCGTCGAAGCGCACGCCCTGCAGCGCCTGGGCGGTAAACCCGGTGATCTCCACATGGGCGGCGTTGACCGTGACCACGCGACGCTCGGCATCGGCGATGATCACGCCCTCGGCAATGCTGCCCAGCGCCTTGGCGGCGATGCGCCGCTCGTGCTCCATCGCCACGCGGTCGGACACGTCGCGGATGATCGCCTGACTGACCTCGGTATCGCCCCAGCGCGCAAGACTGCTGCGGGTCTCCACCGGCCGCACCGCACCATCGCTGTCGAGCAGCGAGGTCAGTGCGATATCGCCCTCCCGGCTACCCATCGGCGGCAGGCCGTTGTCCAGGTCGAGCGGATCGTGCGCGAACAGCGAAGTGAAGTCCCGGCCGACCAGCTCGCGCTCGTTGCAGCCGGTCCACGCCGAGGCGGTGCGGTTGGCGTCGAGGATGCGGCCGGATCGCCGGTCGACCATCACGATGGCGTCACCGGCGCTGTCGAACAGCAGCCGGTAGCGCTCCTCGCTGCCACGGATGCTCTCGACGATGCGTCGCGCCATCCACAGCCAAAGCCCGGCGGCCAGGCAGAACGCGCCGATCACGCACCAGAACAGCACCTGCCCCGCCCAGATCGCGCCCTTGACCATCTCGACCGCGAACAGATTGGTGCGCGGCTCCATGAAGGTGTTCAGGGCGTTGATGCGCTCGCGGATGCGCGCGACCTCGTCACCCGACGGCTGCCCGTCCGCGTAGACTTGCTGGATCCGCTCGGAAATGCGGCCCAGTTCGGCGATCGAGGCGTCGGTGGAGCGCCAGGCGTCGAGCGACGCCTCGAGGTGCGGGGCCCCGGTGAAGTGCCGCAGCATGAAGATCATGCCCGGCTTGGAGGCGGGCATGATGTTGCCCTTGCGGAAGACCTCGTCGAGGTCCTCCTTGCGGTAATGGCCGGACGCGATTGCGTCGCGGCCCCAGCGGTCGCTTTCCAGCAGATCGTAATTGCGGCGGAAGTTGGCCAGGTCGGCAGGGGCCCCGCTCAGCGCATAGTTGTCCAGGTCGATCACCGCCTGCTTCTGCGCCTTCGACCAGATGCTCTCGCTGTTGAGGAAACCAGCGAGAGTCACCTGGATCTGCAGGACGCCCCAGGTCATCGCCATGATCAGCACGATGGCCAAGGCAAGAGCGTAGGCAAGCGGCATCAGTCGCCTCGTCAGCGACCGCTGCACGCTCAGACTGTTGCCGACAAACCGCATCGCATGCCTTTACGCCGAGGGGCGCCGCACCCGGCGCCCGCCCCCTGGTTTTTCGTTCCGCGACAATCCCTTAGGCCGCGGCCTCGCTCAGCAACAAACGGTCCGGACAGTTCTGGATGCACCGGTCCCCCAACAGGATCATGCTGGTGTAGCTTCGCTTGATGCACTCGCCCAGGTGCGCCACGTCGTCGGCCGAAGGGTCCGTTCCCATCAGCGTGCAGACAATCTCCAGCGCTTCCCACGGGTGAGTGTCGTCATAAGCGGCATGAAGGTGCAACCACTTTAGCGCGGAAGTTCTTACCGAAGTATCAAAGCTTTCCCGGTACTTCGTGCTGTCGTAGATCATCTGCGACCATTCCCCGGTCACCCCCTCGATCGCGTAGTTGGTCGCCACGATGCCGGCCGCCAGGCTGCCGCGGGCGCAGATGTCCTCGCACCAGCGGGTGAGGCCGTCGGTACCGTGCGGCGGCGCCTCCCCGAGCAGGCGTTCGCGCGAGACACCGGCCCCCTCGGACCAGTGGATCCAGTACTCGGCGTGGTTCTGCTCCACCCGGATGTTGCGCACCAGCCAGCGGCGGGCGAGGTTGTCGCCGGGGCTGCGGCCGTAGCGGGTCTTGAGCAGGCTCAGTGCCATGAAACTGGGGAAGCGCTCGATGAAGGGCCACAGACCCATCATGAAGTTGGCCGTGGACTCCTCGTCCAGGCGAAGGTCCATCATCAGCTTCCAGATCTCGTGGTCGAGAACGCGGGCCTTGGTGCTCTCGCAGTCGGCGATCATGTCCTGCGCCCAGGCGGGGTAGCTGGACAACTCGGTGAGCGGGCCGGTGCGTTCGAAATGCTTGTTCATGGGGAATTCCTCGGTGCTTGTGACGGACGATGGCTGCCGGCTGGACCGGCGCCATCGGCGCCGGGTATCCGGAGATCGGGCAGCGGCGATCCCGGAATGCGTGGCCCCGGCGCCCGGCACGGGCGGGCCGGAACTAGAGAAGCCGTCTCACGAGGGGGATGGTTGCGAGGGGCCGGCAAGCCGGCCGTGACGGACCCCGCACGGGGATCCAGTCGTGGTGATACCCGGTCGTCCGGTGCGACCCGGGGCGGGCGTCGTGACACCCGTGCCGGCTAGCCGATCAGACATGGTGCGCTGCCTCCCTGCGGCCCTACGGGCAAGCAAGCATGGATAACGCAAGACGCTGCCGCAAGCGAGTGCAGCCCGCCACGACAGGGAGCGGAAACGTTTCGGGGAAGTAGATGCCGGCCCGCTCCGTACGGGCGACGGCTCCCCCGCGCGCCAACGTCTCGCTGTCCCGACTGCCGACGTTCCGACGCGGCGACCGCCATCACGCGGGCCGCCCCAGGCGACACGGAACGCGTCGTCTTCACGCCGTCTCACACCGACTGAAACGGCAGCGGCGGCGCACGGGCGGCGACGGACGGGTATCGTGGTGCGCTCTCCTACGGACCGTACGCCCTTGAACTACCGCTGGATCCTCTTCGACGCCGATGACACGCTATTCCACTTCGACGCGTTCCAGGGCCTGCGCCGGATGTTCGCCGACCACGCGGTGGACTTCACCGAAGCCGACTATGCGCAGTACCAGGAACTCAACAGGCCGCTGTGGGTGGCCTACCAGGAGGGCCGCATCGGCGCGGCGGAGCTGCAGACCACCCGCTTCGACGGCTGGTCGCGCCGGCTGGGCGTGCCGGCGACCGAGCTCAACGAATCCTTCCTGCTCGCCATGGCCGAGATCTGCACCCTGCTGCCCGGTGCCCGCGCGCTGGTCGATGCGCTGGCCGGTCGCGTGCGCATGGGCGTGATCACCAACGGCTTCACCGCACTGCAGCGGGCCCGGCTGCGTCGCACCGGCCTGGCGGACCGCTTCGATCTGCTGGTGATCTCCGAGGAGGTCGGCGTGGCCAAGCCGGACGTGCGCATCTTCGAACACGCCCTGGAACGGATGGGGCAGCCGTCGCGCGAGCAGGTGCTGATGGTGGGCGACAACCCGCACTCGGACATCCGCGGCGGGCTCGACGCCGGCCTGGTCACCTGCTGGGTCAACGTCCACGGCCATGTCGTGCCGGACGGCATCGCCCCCCACCACGAAGTACGTTCGCTCGACGAGCTGCACCGGCTGCTGCTGGGCTGATCCAGCCGCTCGTGGCGCGGTGGCAACGGTGCCCCGGCGGTGCGAGGATCGCCCCTGGCCGCTTCGCGCCAGGGAGACACCACCATGGGCAGCAACACCACGGCCCAGCGCCGTGCCGACCAGATGTTCCCGGTGCTGGATCGCGGCGACGTCGCGCGCATGCAGCAGTTCGGCGAACCCCGCCGCTACGCCGCCGGCGAGGCGCTGTTCCGGACCGGGGATCGCGACATCGGGCTGATCCTGGTGCTGTCCGGCGCGGTGGACATCCACCAGCACGACGGCACCGGCCACGTGGTGAACGTGGCCCACCACGATCCCGGCCAGTTCATCGGCGAGGTCAGCGGCCTGAGCGGCAAGCCCGCGCTGGTCGACGGCACCGCCGCGGAAGACGTCGAGGCAGTGTTCCTCTCGCCCGGACAGCTGCGCCGGCTGATCGTGGCCGAAGCGGATCTCGGGGAACGCCTGATGCGCGCGCTGATCCTGCGGCGGGCCAGCCTGATCGAGTCCTGCGCGGCTGGCCCGCTGCTCATCGCCGAGCCGGACGACAGCGGCCGGGCGCGCATCGGCAATTTCCTCCGCCGCAACGGCTTTCCGTTTCGCGCGCTGTCGCCGAACGAGGATCCGGCGGTGGCCGAGCTGGTGGCTCCGTACCGCGAATGTCCTGACAGCTGGCCCCTGCTGTTGCTGGCCGACGGGCGGCTGCTGCGCAACCCGGACGACGCGACCGTGGCACGGGCGCTGGACATGATCGGCGAGGCCGCCTCCGACCGCGTCTACGACGTGGCCGTGGTCGGCGCCGGGCCGGCCGGCCTGTCCGCGGCGGTGTACGCGGCTTCCGAGGGCCTCGCCGTGCTGGTGCTCGACGCGCGCGGCTTCGGCGGCCAGGCCGGTGCCAGCGCGCGCATCGAGAACTACTTCGGCTTTCCCACCGGCATCACCGGCCAGGCACTGACCGCGCGCGGCTTCGTGCAGGCGCAGAAGTTCGGTGCGGAAATCGCGATTCCGGCCTGCGTGGAATCGCTCGACTGCGAGGCCGCCGACGGTATCCACCGCCTGCACACCGGAGACGGCCGCAGCTGGTGCGCGCGCTCCGTGGTGATCGCCAGCGGTGCCCGCTACCGGCGCCCGCCGCTGGAGCAGCTCGACCGCTTCGAAGGTCGCGGCGTCTGGTACTGGGCCTCGCCGATGGAGGTGCAGTTGTGCCAGGGGCAGGAGGTTGCGCTGGTCGGCGGCGGCAACTCGGCCGGACAGGCCGCGGTGTACCTGGCCGGCCAGGGCTGTCGGGTGAGAATGATGGTGCGTGGCCCCGGCCTGGCGGCCACCATGTCGCGCTACCTGATCGACCGCATCGAGGCGAATCCCGCGATCGAGCTGATGACCGGTACCGAACTGGTGGGTCTGGAGGGCGATGCCCGCGGCCTGCAGGCGGTGCGCTGGCGCCGGCGCGCGGACCAGACGGAAGAGCGGGCGGCGATCCGCCACGTGTTCCTGTTCATCGGCGCCGAACCGGCGACCGGGTGGCTGCACAGCTGCGAGCTGGACACCGACCGCAACGGCTTCGTGCTTTGCGGTGGCGATCCCGCCTATCCGCTGGCCACCAGCCGGCCGGGCGTGTTCGCCATCGGCGACGTGCGCGCCGGGTCGGTCAAGCGCGTGGGTGGCGCCATCGGCGAGGGCGCCACCGTGGTGGCGCAGATCCATGCCTGGCTCGCCGCGCGCGCCACGGCGGGGTCGGCCAACGCGACCTGACCGGTCGTAACCGGCCGTCCAGACGGCCGAAACCGTCCCGACCGCAGGGACTGCCGCGGCACCGCATGACGGAGACCGCGACGCCGACCCGTGCAAAGGTGTCTGATGCGCTTTTCCAAAACAGGAGGAGCGTCATGATCACTTTGGGTCTGGAAGAGGAAGTCCAGGTAGTGGATGCGCGCGGCGAACTGGTGCCGCACGACTTCACCGGAGAGCTGGGGGGACTACGCGGCGAGGGCGCGCTGGACCGCGAGATCCACCGCTGCGTGATCGAGCTGAAGACCCGCGTCTGCGCCAGCGTGCCGGACCTGGTCGCGGCCCTGTCCACGCTGCGCGGGCAGGCGCGCCATCGCGCCGCGCTGCAGGGACAGCAGATCCTGATCGCCGGCGTGCATCCCACCGCACGCTGGCAGGAGCAGGCCATGCACCTGGGGGCGGACTTCCCACACTACACCGCACTGGTGGCCGAGTATCAGGATATCGCCCGCAGCGCCTTCAGCTTCGGCATGCACCTGCACCTGGGCTTCGAGCCGGGCGTGCCGCGCATGGCGATCATGAACCGGTTGCGCCACGTGCTGCCCGAGGTGCTGGCGCTGTCGGCCAGCTCGCCGTTCTTCGAGGGACGCGATACCGGCCTGCAGTCCTGGCGGCACAGTCTGCTCGACCGCTATCCGCGCATGGGCACGCCCGAGGTCTGGGCCGGCGAAACCGACTACCAGGCACACGTGCAGCGCCTGCGCCGTACCGGCTGCATCGGTCCGGAGCAGGGCCTGTGGCAGGACCTGCGCCTGCACCACCGCTACGGCACGCTGGAAGTGCGCATCATGGACACCCACCCGGAGCTGGCGCGCATCGGCCTGATCGCCACCCTGCTGAAGTGGGAGGCCGAGACGCTGGAGATCGAGCTTCGTCACGGTCGCGCCGGGCCACCCTGGGAACGCGCCTGCATCGACGAGAACAAGTGGCGCGCCCGTCGCCACGGCCTGGCCGCGCGCTGGATCGACTGGGACCGCGAGGAAGTGTTCGACACCGCAACCCGCTTCGAGCGCTGGTGGTCGCGCATCGCGCCACGCGCGGCGCATGCTGCCGAACGGCAGTTCTGGGAACGCGAGCTGGCCGATGCGCTGGCCGCAGGCACCTTCGCCGATCGACTGCGTGTCCGCGTGCAGGGCGACGAGCGCTGGTCCAGCACCCTGGCCTGGATGATCGCGCAGGGCGAGGACGACACCATGGCGCTGTCGCATGCGGAGGGCTGGTCATGAGCCCGCATCCGCAGATCGCCCTGCACCGGTTGGGCGCCGAGCCGTTGCGCCAGGCCCTGGCGGACGTGCGCGCGCCGCACCTGCCGCAGAGCCAGATGTCCGACCACTACGCCACCGGCAACCGCGCCCTGCAGGCCGCGCTCAAGGCCAAGGTCGCCCATCTGGTCGACGCGCTCGGCCCGCAACTGGCGGCACCGCGCCCGCACTGGCACGGCGCCAGGGCGGACGTGCTGGCGCTGGACCTCGCCTTCGTCGAGAGTCCGCAGCAGCCGTTCGAGCTGGCCTGGGTGGAGATCCAGGCGTTCACCTCGATGTTGCCGACCTTCCACACGCTGCACCAGGCGCAGCGCCGCCTGCACGGGCTGGACCGCCACTGGCTGCCACACGACCCGGCACCGCACGGCATCGCCTGGGCCGAGCACCTGCGCGGCTGGGTCGCACCGAAGCCGGCCACGGTGCTGATCGAGGACCGGCCGCGCGAGCGACCGACCTGGCCCGACCTCGACGCCGCGCGCCACTGGTGGCAGGTGGCCGTGCACGACTGGAGCGAGCTGATGCCCGCGCACGGCCTGCTCTATCACCCGGGTACGGCACGCCACTTCGGGCACGTGTGGAATCGCTTGATCCTGTCCGACCTGGACCGGTTCGAGCGCCGTCGCGCCGAGGCCACGTTGATCGCCGCCGACAAGGTGAGCTGGCACAGCCATCCGGCCTGGTACGAAGGCATCCACAAGGGCAGCCTGGCGGACGTGGCGCTGGCCGAGCACGAGGCCTGCCACTGGATCGAGGCCAGTCCGCTGCGCGCCAACGGCTGGCAGGCTGCCGACGCCTGGGTGGCCAAGGCGGTCGGTGGCCATTCCGGCAGCGGCCTGCTACTGGCGCCGACCGCGGAGCAGCTCGCCGCCCTGCCCACGCCGCGCCAGTGGATCGTGCAGAACCGCTTCCGCCAGACGCCGATCGGCACCCACCCGGACACCGGCAAGCCACTGTTCGGTGAAGTGCGCTGCATGCTCGGCCTGGCCGACGACCGGCCACCGTGGGTGATGGCGTGGATCCTGCGCCTGTCCACCAACGGCATCGCCACGCTCAGCGGCCGCCAGACCGTGCCGGGCGAGGGCATGACGATGCTGTACTTCGACACGGCTGCGGCATGAGCACGCAGCGCGTTCCGCTGGTCGCCGCGCGCATCGGCCCGTCACAATGGCGGCCTCCGCTCGGCGCGCCCCGCAAGGATCCGGCTGCATGAATTCCACGTCCGCACCCATCCTCCCCTGTCCGGCCGGAGCCGCGGCATGAGCACGGTGTTCCTCACCGGTGCCAGCGGCTTCCTCGGCGGCCACCTGCTGCGCGAGCTGGTCGACGCCGGCCACCTGGTGCGCGCGCTGTCGCGTCGCGAGGCGTCCGACGCGGCCATCGCCGCGCTGGGCGGCCAGCCGGTGCGCGCCGACCTCGGCGACCCGGCCTCGCTCGACGCCGCCCTCGCCGGCTGCGAGGCGGTATTCCACGCCGCCGCCGACACCAGCATGTGGAAGGGTCACGCCGCCCGCCAGACCACCGCCAACGTCGACGGCACCCGGCACCTGCTGGCGGCCGCCGAACGCGCCGGCGTCGGCGCCTTCCTGCATACCTCCTCGGTGTCCGCGTATTCGCACCTCGTGCACGGCACGATGAGCGAGGCCACGCCGCAACGCGGCGGCGACAGCTGGATCAACTACGAGCGCACCAAGTACCTCGCCGAGCAGGCGGTGCGCAGCAGTGCATTGCCGTGGATCGTGTTCAACCCTTCGCACATCCTCGGCCCGGGTGACCGCCACAACTGGTCGCGGCTGATCCGCCTGGTCGATGCACAGAAGCTGCCCGGCATCCCGCCGGGCATCGGCGCTTTCGCCGACGTGCGGGAGATCGCCCGTGCCCAGTTGCGGGCCTGGCAACGCCAGCGCCATGGCGAGCGCTATCTGCTCGGCGGCGAGCAGGCCAGCTTCGTCGATTTCGTGCACCGCGTCGGCGCGGCGCTGGGCCGGCGCACGCCGCGTGGCGCCACCCCGGCCTGGGCGCTGATGGCTTACGCGCAGGTGCTGAACGCGGTCTCGCGCTTCAGCAGGCGCGAGCCGGACGTGACCCCCGAGGGCGCGGCACTCACCTCGCACCACCTGCGGGTGGATTCGTCCAAGGCGCGGCGCGAGCTCGACTACGTGGAAACACCGCTCGATGCCCTGCTCGCCGACACGCTGGCCTGGATGCGCGACGAGGGCATGCTCACCGCCTGAGCGCTGGCCGGCTACTGGTCCTCGTCGGCCGAGGTCAGGTGGATCGCCCCCGGCGCCGGCACGGCATGCCGCTGCCAGCGACCGATCACCGGGCGGCGTCCCCGCTCGTGAAACCCCGCCGCGCGCCAGGCGTCCTGGCAGTCCTTGCTGCCCAGGCACTCGACCGAGACGGCGGCATGCCCTTCCCGCCAGGCAGCCGCCAGCAGGACGTCGAGATACGCCCGCGGCAGGCCGTGGACCGCGCCGGCCGACCAGAAGTCGCGGACATGCAGCATGCCGTCGGCCACCTCGCAGGCGAACCAGGCCAGCAGCATGCCGCCGCGATCGGAGACCAGCAGGTAGCGCGTGGACACCAGCGGGCAGGCGTCGAAGCGCCAGCGCAGAAAGGCCGCGTCACGCACCGCCAGCGCCGTGTCGCCCGGGGCCGAGCTCCGCCACAGGGTGTCCATGCGTTCGTCGGCCCGGTCCGCCCATTCGCTGCGCACCCCCCACGCACGCAACCGGCGTGCGGACAGCCACAGCGACACCGCCATGTCGACCGGCCAGGCGACCAGCGTGGCCAGCGGTGCGGGCAGGCGCCGGGCCAGGTAGCGGCGACTGCGCAGCACACGGGCCTGGCGCAGCATCTCGCCCAGCACGCTGTAACCCAGCCGTTTCACCACCGGCAGCGACTTGGCGTTGGGAAAGCCGTACAGCAGGTCGAATCGTTCCAGCGATGCCTCGATCAGCGAGGCCTGCATGATCATCGCCGGACCCAGGCTGCGGTGCCTCGGCGTGACCGCGATGTCCACCAGCACCCCGGCGTCGAGCACCTTGCCGCTGGCCACCATGCGGCGCGGACCCGCCGCACAGGTGCCGACGACGGCATCATCGGGCGCGTGATGGAGCAGGCGTACCAGCGGTGCGCCAAATGGGCACTGACGATAGAACCAGGCGTACTTGGGCGCGTGCTCCTGCGCATGGCCAAGCTGGCCTGCCCGCCAGACCGCCATGATCGCCTCACCGTCACGCCCGGGGTCCGCGGCGCGGGTGTCGTAGACGGCCTGGGACGGTGGGGTATCGCTCATGCAGCAGGCGTGGCGGGCAGTGTCTGCGGGGCCAGGTGAAGGTAGCGCGTCGTGCGCCGCTTGGCACGGATGTCGGCGTAGACCGCCTCGGCCGCCGCCTCGTCCAGTCCCAGCGGCGCGCACAGCGCGCGGGCCGGCAGGTCGTGGTCGATCGCCCACAGCGCCAGGTCCATCGAGCGCCAGGGCAGCGCGAAATAGAACTCGTCCTGGCCCTGAGCCAGGCTGTAGGTGTCGGTGGTCGGCTCGGCGGTGGCCACGCTTTCGGGCAGCTCCAGGTAACGCGCCAGTGCGTAGACCTGGGACTTGTACAGGTGGGCGATCGGCTTGAGGTCGGCGGAGCCGTCGCCGTTCTTCACGAAGAAGCCTTGGTCGTATTCCAGCCGGTTCGGCGTACCCACCACGGCATAGTTGAGCCGGTCGGCATGGTGGTATTCGATGGTCTTGCGCAGGCGCTGCTTGTAGTTGGTGGCGGCGACGATCTGCAGATACTCCGGTAGCGCCATCGGCTCGTCGAAACGGCGTCCATCAGGCGCCTCGGCCACCAGCCGGAAGTGATTGATCCCGCCCTCGCGGCCACCGGCGATCACCACCTTGATGCGCCAATCCTCACGGTAGTCCGGCAGCACGCGCCGCACCGCCTCGTCGCGCGAGCGGTAGCAGCCGATCGCCGCCAGCGCCGGCGCGATGTCCTGCGTCTCCACCCGTACACCGAGGAAGCGGGCCAGCTCGCCGGCGTCCACCGCGCTGCGATCGGACGAGTCGCGCTCGGGCAGGATCAGCGCGTAGACCCGCGCCGCGCCCACCGCACGCACCGCCAGCGCGGCGCAGACCGAGCTGTCCACGCCACCGGAGATCGCCACCACCAGCCCCCGCCGGTGCAGGGTCTGTGCCAGTGTGGCGCGGATCCACGCCACGATGCGGTCCGCTTCGGCGGCCGGATCGATGGCCAGCACGTTCCAGTCCAGCGCGTTCGTCATCCCCTGCCCCCCCAATGCTCGTCCTGCAGGCAGGATGCACGCTCAGGCGCGCCGTGCAAGCAGCGCGCGCACCGCGCCCTCGGCATCGCACAGTTCATGTACCTCGTCGAACGCCCCGTCGCGGGCGATCCGACGCGCAAGTGCCGGTCCCTGCCCCTTGCCGACCTCCACGCCCAGCCAGCCGCCGGCGCGCAATACCCAAGGCGCCTCCTCGACCAGGCGCATCAGGATCGTCACGCCCAGCGGCCCTCCGTCGAATGCCTCGCGCGGCTCGTGCCGCGCGATCTCCGGTGCCATTCCCGCAACCTTGGCGCTGAGGATGTAGGGCGGAATGCAGGTGATCAGGTCAATCCGGCCCTTCAGCGCAGGCTCGTCGAATGGCTGCAGCAGATCGCCCTGGCGGAGCTCGACGCGGTCATCCATGCCGAGCAGGCGACCGTTCTCCTCCGCCAGCGCAAGGGCCTCCTTGCTGAGGTCGGCGGCCAGTACGCGCGCACGCGGCACGCCCCAGGCCATCGCGTAGGCAACGTTGCCCGAACCGGTGCACACGTCCACCGCCAGCGGCGCACCGGGCATGCGCTGCAGCAGCTCGATCGCCGCGCCGGCGAGCAACTCGCTCTCCACCCGGGGAATCAACGCGCCCGGCGCGCTGAGCATCTCCAGCCCCATGAAGCTCTGCCGGCCGGTGAGATAAGCCAGCGGTTCGCCCAGCAGGCGACGCTGCACCAGCCGCTCGAGCGCGGTGACCGCGGCGGGCGTGGCCTCGATCGGCGGGAGCGGCCGGCGCGTCGCGGCCACCGCGGAGCATGGGCGGCCCGCGGCCGTGTGCCACAGGGCGCGCAGCGCGCTCTCCGGCGTCTCCTCCGGCTTGTCGGGCAACACCTGCAAGCCATCCGCCAGACGGGCCAGCATGCGCTCGAACAACTCGCTCATCGGACCGGCCTCACGACGCGATCGACTCCATCAGCGCGCGCTTGCTCACCTTGCCCGAGGACGTGCGCGGCAGCTCATCCACGAACACAACCTGCTGCGGCACCATGAAACTCTCCAGCCGCCGCAGGCACAGCGCACGGATCTGCCCGGCGCTCAGGCGGGCATCCTCCTGCAGCACCACGTAAGCGCGGATGGCCTGGCCGAGCAGTTCGTCCTCGACGCCGACCACCGCCACCTCGCGGATGCCGTCGATCGCGCTCATGGCGTTCTCCACCTCGACCGGGCTGACCTTCTCGCCACGAGTCTTGATGATGTCGTCGCTGCGGCCCACGAAGTAGAGAAAGCCGTCCTCGTCCATGCGGAACAGGTCGTGCGTGCACAGCACCCGCTCGCCCGGCAACCGGCCCGGGCGCAGCATGTGCTCGGAGAGATCCGGGCGGTTCCAGTAGCCGAGCATCACGTGCGGGCCACGCACATGCAGCACGCCAATCTCGCCCGGCGGCGTCGGTTCGCCGGACGACGAGAGCAGAAACACCTCGGTACCCGGGATCGCCTTGCCCACCGAACCGGGGCGCTCGTCGATCAACTCCGGCTCCAGGTAGCTGACCCGCTTGCACTCGGTCAGTCCGTACATCTTGTAGACGAGGGCCTGCGGGAACACCTCGCGCAGACGCTCGGCACTGTCGTCGGACAGTGCCGCGGCGGTGTTGGTCACGCGCGTCACGCCCTCGAAACGCAACGGCGACTTGCGGTGCGCCGCCAGCAGCATGGCGAACATTGTCGGCACGCCGGGAAACACCGTGACGCCCTCGGCCTGCATGCGCGCGAAGACCTGCGCGGGGAAGGTGAACGAGCGCTCCAGCACCAGCGTGGCGCCGAGACGCACCGTCATCAGCAGCTGGTACAGGCCGTAGTCGAAGGCCAGCGGCAGCGCGCACAGGATGCGGTCGTCGGACGACAGCCGCAGATATTCGACCAGGCTGCCGCCGGCGAACACCATCGACTGGTGGGTCTGCATCACGCCCTTCGGGGTGCCGGTGCTGCCGGAGGTGTAGATCAGCGCGGCGAGGTCCGGGCCGATCACGGTCGGCATCACCGGCGCCGGCGCGCCCACACCGACCGCGGCGTCGAACGCCGACACCGCCGGATGCCGCGGGTATTCGCCGGAGCAGATCACGCCGCCGGGCAGCCGCGAGCCGTCCAGCAGCGGCAGGAACTGCTCGTGCAGATGGGCGTCGGTGACCAGCACGCGAGCGGTGCAGTCGTCGAGGATGAAGGCGAGCTTGTCCGACTTGGTCTGCGGATTGACCACCAGGAAGACGCCACCGGCGAGCAGCGTGGCGTAGATCGCCACCACCGCCGGCCAGCCGTTGTCGAGATAGATCGCCACCCGGTCGCCGCGCCGCACGCCCCGCGCCTGCAGGCTGCCGGCCAGCCGCGTGGCGCACGCCAGCAGCTCGGCGTAGCTGTGCGGCTCGCCCTCGGCCACCACCACCGGTTTGTCGGCCATCGCCGGATCGCTGCCATGCCGCAGCAGGCTCTCGTGGAGCAGGCGGATCTCGCGAACCGTCATACCGCCGCCGCAGCGCGACCGGCGGTGGCACGCTGGACGAAGCCGGCCATGCTGTTCACCGAGTCGAAGTTCTGCGGCAGCAGGTCTTCGGCTCTCACCGAGATGCCGAACTGCGTCTCCAGGAACATCGCCAGTTCCAGCACGCCGGTGGAATCGATCACGCCCTGCTCGAGCAGCGACGCATCGTCGGCGAGGACGGAACCGTCATCGCTGAACATCAGGTTCTCCAGGATGTACGCGCGGATGTCCGCGGTGATCCGAGGCAGTTCTGCACTCACAAGCCACCCCCTGTTTCGTGAATTGCATCACATTTTCAACCCGGCTGCTTGACCTCGCTCAGACAACCTGTTCGCGACGGACACGTTGGCGGTGGACCAGCATAGTCGACAGGATGCCGACGAAGGCCTGGTTGTCGGCGAAGCCGATCGCCTGGCCACGGCGGCACTTGTCGAACAGGCGCCCCACCCGTTCGGGGTCGAAATAGCCGGCCTCGCGCAGGCTGTCGCCGCCCAGCACGTCGGCCACGTAATCCAGCGGCTCGCCGTCGATGAAGAAGCTGCCGTGGTCCGGCGCCCGGTACGGCTGCTTGGTGCGCCGACGGATATCCTCCGGCAGCAGGCCGGCCAGGGCACGGCGCAGCACGTCCTTCTCGGTGAGGCCGCGGATCTTCCAGTGGTCCGGCAGGCGGTTGCCGAACTCGACCACGCGGTGGTCGAGGAACGGGAAACGCCCCTCCACCGAATGCGCCATGGCTGGCCGGTCGCCCTGCATCGGCAGCAGGTAGGACGCCAGCAGGGAATGCGCTTCCACGTACTGGTCGCGCGCCAGCGGACTCCAGCGGTGGATCGCCTCGGGCAGGGTCGCCTCGAAGGCGGCCAGCGGATCCCAGCCCTCCAGTTCCGCCCGCCAGGCCGGCGAGAGGAAGGCCAGTGCGCGCTGCGAGGTGGTCCAGCGTGGCAGGTGTGCGAACACTGCCCGGTGCCGGTGTTCCATGCCACGCCCGAAAAACGACTGGGCCATCGCCGCGTTGGCCACCGGTGAATGCGCCAGGTAGCCGTACAGCCGCTCGAACAGGCGCGGCCGCCACGTCGACCCCGGCTGGCGCGCCCAGAAGCGGCGCACCTTGGCCTCCTTGAACAGGTCGTAGCCGCCGAACACCTCGTCGGCACCCTCGCCGGTCAGCACCACGCGGAAGCCGTGGCGCTGCACGTCGCCGGCCAGCAGCATCAGCGGCACACCGGCGGTGCGCAGTACCGGCGCCTCGGTGTGTTCGATCAGCTGCGGAAAGGCCTCGCCGATGTCCCGCCGGGTGCAGCGCAGCGTGGTGTGGTCGGTACCCAGGTGGGCGACCATCCGCGCCTGGAAATCGCTCTCGTCGAACTCGGCGTCCTCGAACGCCACCGAGAACGTGCGCAACGGGTTGTTCGTGTAGTGCCGGATCAACGCAACCACGCCGGAGGAGTCCAGCCCGCCGCTGAGGTAGGCGCCAACCGGCACGTCGGCGCGCAGTTGCAGCCGCACCGCATCCACCAGCAGCTCGCACAGGGCGGACGCGGCCTCGTCGATGGAGGCGAACGGGCGGGAGATACGGCCGTCCCGGAGCTCGGGGAATTCCCAGTCCCAGTAGCACCGCAGCGAACGCCGGCCATCCGCCTCCAGCGCCAGCACATGGCCGGGCGGCACGCTCTGGACACCCTGGAACACGGTCCCCGGGTCGATCACGCCCCAGTAGGTCAGCGCCTGCGCCACGCCATGCGGATCCAGCGCACCGAGCTGCGGCAGCACCGCCAGCAGCGCCTTCACCTCCGAGCCGAACCACAGCCGGCCGCCGGCGGTGGCGTGGAACAGCGGCCGGATGCCGGTGCGGTCGCGCGCCAGCAGCAGGCGCCGACGCCCGGCGTCCCACAGGGCGATGGCGAACTGGCCGTTCAGGTGATCGACGAAATCGTCGCCGTACTGCTCGTACAGGTGGACGATGACCTCGGTATCCGAGTGCGTGTAGAAGACATGGCCCTGCACCTCGAGCGCCTGGCGCAGCTCGCGGTAGTTGAAGATCTCGCCGTTGAGTACGGTCCACACCGTGCCGCGCTCGTTGCGGATCGGCTGCTGTCCGGTCGCCAGGTCGATGATCGCCAGCCGCGCGTGGGCCAGCCCGACGCCTTCGCCCACGTGGTAGCCGAAACCGTCCGGCCCGCGGTGGCGCAGGGTGTGGATCATCCGCTCCAGCGTGGCGCGCGTGGCGTCCGGCGCGTCCTGTCCCCCGACGAATCCTGCGATCCCGCACATGCGATGGGCTCCCTCTCGCCCGGCCCGGGCGCGCTATCCCGCTGCCCCGGCAGCGCGCGTCGTCCCGGCGGGACCTGCAGCATAGCCGGTGCGCCCTGGACGATGCCTCAGTCGGCCATCGTCAGCACGCACTCGTCGGCCCCCAGCGCCCGGCAGCACAGCCCGATCACTTGGGCCGGGCCGTCCCCGGCCAGCGGCTCGACGGCGCCGCGCAAAACGCCCGCGAAAAACATGCAGCCGGAGTGGCCCGGTGTACCGCACAGCGGACTGGCCCCCAGGTGCACCTGACCACCATGCATCCTTGCGTCGAGCAGCTCGCGCAATGCCGGCATGCCGCGTGTGGCCAGGGCGTCGCCGGGCGGCAGCGGCACGCCGGCCGCGCCCTGACGGGCGGCGATCCAGCGGCCCACGCGAACACCGGCCGAGGCCAGCGACGCGTCGCGCGCACTCGGCACGACCGTCCGGTCCATGGCCTTGACCAGCGGCAGCACGGAGGGATAGGCCCCCGGCAGCGCACGCATCAGACGTTCCACCGCGACCGTATCGACATCCAGCGAGGGAGCGTCGGCGCGCTCGGTGCGTGCCGATGCGGCTCCCCCGGCGACCGGCGAAGGCGCGGGAGGAACCGTCCGCGCGGGAGTCGCCGGTGGCGGTTCCGCTACCGGCGGGGTCTCCATCATCGGGGCCGGCCAGGCCTCCCACGGGGGATCGGCGTCCATGCCAAGCCTGGGCAGCAGCTCGATCGATTCCGTCCAGGTCGTACGCTCGGGGGCACGGTCGAAGAAGGCCAGCGCCTCGGCATCGTGGACCCGCGGCGGCGGCGGCATCGGCGGCCCCGACAGCGCGTGCTTGCCGCGACTCGGTGCCGGGGCCGGCGCAGGCGGAGGTACGTATTCGGACTGGCGTGCGGCGGCGAAGTGCGGCCGCATGGTGTCGCCCTCGGCCGGCTCGATCACGAAGCTCACCACGCGCGGATGCTTGCCCAGGGCCGCATCCAGGGTGCGCCGGGCCCGCGCCGTCCCGCGCACCAGCAGGGTCAGCAGCGCACCGTGGCGGTCTTCCGCCAGACGCTGCCGCTGCAGCGCGAAGCCGCTGGCGGCGACAACCCGACCGATGTCCATCAGCAATTCCTCGCGGTCGAGCGCGAGGATCTGCACTTCCAGCTCGATCATTGCATTCCCCTGTCGGCAGCGCCGGCCCGGGAGCGGGCGCGGCAACCTGCCGCGAAAGCGACGGGGAAGAATGTCGCACAAACCGGGCCCGGCGGCATGCGCGGGCCCGGCCGGGTTCAGCCGTCGAGGCGGCGCCAGCCCTCGAACACCTCTTCCCGCGCGATGCGGCCGTCGCGCATGTGGAACACGTGCAGCAGGCGCAGCTCGGCGCGCGAGCCGACCGGCACCGGCACGTTGACCACGCCGTCGCCGGTGATGCGCAGGCGCACCAGGCACTCGTCCACCACCCGCTCGGCGGTGGCGAAGCGGTCCATCGGCTGGATCTCGATCTCGGCCATCGAGGCGAACATGCGCACGTAGTTGTCGCGGATCGCCTGGAGCGAATCGAAACGCTGGCCGCGGCCGGGGATCTCCAGCACGGCGTCCTCGGTGTACAGCGCAAGCACGCCGTCCGGGTCGCGCGCCTCGTCGCGCATGTGGCGGTCGACGACGGCGAGGTTGCGGGCGACCGGATCGGGCGCGGGGTGAAGCGGGACGTTCATGGGCATCTCCATTTAGTCAGTCTTGCTGACCATATTGGACAGATAATCTGACCATGTTGCAACATGACTCATGGCCAAGACCTTTCCCGACCGCCAGCGCACCCTCGGCAGCCTGCTCCGGCTGCCGTACCAGGCCCTGCAGGACGCCGTGTACGGCGCGCTGGCCGAACGCGGCTTCGACGACATCCGCGCCGCGCACAGCACGGTGTTCCGCCACATCGACGCCGACGGCACCCGGCTGACCGTGCTGGCCGAACGCGCCGGCATGACCAAGCAGAGCATGGCCTATCTGGTGGACGCGCTAAGCCAGGCCGGCTATCTCGCCTCCGCCCCGGATCCGCACGACGGCCGCGCCCGGCGCGTGCGGCTGACCCGCCGCGGCGAGCAGGCGATGACCGCCCTGCTCGAGCTCAGCGCGGACTTCGAGCGACGGCTTGCCGGGCAGCTGGGCGCTACGAAGATGGCCCGACTGCGTGCCCTGCTGGAGGAGCTGGCGGGCGTGGTCGACGCCACCGCCGACGCGGCGGCCGACGGATTCAGTCGATGAAGCTGGCGTAGGCGTCCAGCGGCAGCCGCTCGATCGCCGGCACCGTGCAGCCCTCGGCCGGATGCCCGACCACCAGCAGCAGGAACGGCATCTCGTTGCGCGGACGCCCCAGCAACTCGCTGAGGAAACCCATCGGGCTCGGCGTGTGGGTGAGCGTGGCCAGTCCCGCCCGATGCAGCGCGGCGACCAGCAGCCCGGTGGCGATCCCGACCGACTCCTGCGGGTAGTAGCGCTTGTGCTTCTGCCCCTCGGCATCGAGGCCGAAGCGTTCGTAGAAGATGCCGATCAGCCACGGCGCGGTCTCCAGGAACGGCTTGTCCGCGTCGGTGCCCAGCGGCGCCAGCGCCTGAAGCCATTCGTCCGGCGCGCGCCGCTCGTAGAACTCTCGCTCCTCCGCCTCGGCCTCCTCGCGGATGCGCTGGCGCAGCGGCCCCCGCCCCACCGCCACGAACCGCCACGGCTGCTGGTTGGCCCCGCTGGGCGCGCTGCCGGCGGCGCGCAGGCAATGCTCGATCACCTCGCGCGGCACCGCCGTGTCGGCGAACTCGCGCACGGTGCGACGACGCGCCATCTCGTCGGCAAACGCGGCGGCGGCGGCGATCCGCGCCTCGTCGCTCATCGGCGTACGGGCGGGCAAGGGCATGACGGCGTGACTGGACACAAGAGTGCTCCCTCGATCGGATGTCGCCATCCTAGCGATCCGCCGCCAGCCAGCCAGCACGGCCGCGCCCCGGTCGGTACGGCTCAGGGGGACGTCGCCGCGCGGCAACCGCGCACGCAGTCGAACCAGGCGGTGGCTTTCGGGTAGTCCAGCGTCATGCGGAAGTGCCGGAACACGTTGCCGCCGAGCGCGCCCTCCGGGGGCTTGTCCATCATCTGCGCCATGAACTGGTGGAAATTCGCATCGGGCCGCTCGGTGAACCACACCGGTCCGACGCGCCAGCCGGCCACCACCAGCGCGGGTACCTCGATCAGCCGCGTCGCGTGCGCCGGCCCGCCCAGGTCGTCGCCCTGCTCCACCACGCGCCAGTCCGGATGCGCCGCGTGCCAGCGCTCGAGCTGGCTGGTGGTGATGTAGCTGGTGACGCCATCCCCGTGCACCGTCTCGATGCCGGACGCCTGCTTGCCCGCCGCGGTGGGGTGCGCGGTGGCTCCGGTGTCGAGCAGGAAATCGATGGGCTGACCGTCGATGCGCGCCACGATGCGCGCGAAGTACAGGTCGATGCCCGGCCCCGCGTTCCGGCGAAAGCCCAGCGGCGCCGCATGTGCCTTCGCCGCCGGTTTCCAGCCATCGCCTTCGGCCACCAGGCGATGGGCCGGGTAATCGAACGTCCAGGTGCGCGTGCCGAGGTAGGCCGCGCCCAGCTGGCCATCCATGCCATAGGGCAGCTTGCTCACCATCACCGAGCGTCCGCACGGCCCGACCGGTGGCGGCAACGACCGGCCCGGCGCGAAGCTCGGCGCCGGCGCCACCTCGATCGAGGCGTCCGCCTTGCAGGGCCTGGCAGCAAGGTGCAGGCGATTGGCCGCCGTCGCGGTGATCCAGTACATCCCGGCGGCACCGCCGCCCCCGGTGTCCACCAGCAGGCGCAGCGACTGGCCGGCGGTGGTCCGTGGTGTCGCGTAGAAATGCCCGGCCTCGTAGTCGGTTGGCACGACCTGGGCGGTGGCCGCGGCGGTGGCGAGCAGGAAAGCCAGCATGGCGTCACCCTCCTTGGGATTGCGTGCCGGGATCATGCGCGCCTCTCCGCGGCACCCGCATGGGCCGGAAGTGACGGAGCGCGCGGCGGCCGTCGCCAACCCGGGCCCGGGTGCGCTACAACACGGGGCTTGCCGACCCGAGGGGAAACTCCATGCCGATCCGTACCGCGTCCCGCGCGCTCCGACGCCCTGCCCGCCTGGCCTCGCTGACGCTGGCCCTGTCCATCGGGCTGCTGGCCGGCGCACCGGCCCACGCCGCCGACGCCGCGCAGGCCCGCCTGCAGCGCGAGGCGCAGGCCGTCACGATCACCCGCGACGACTGGGGTATCGCCCACGTGCACGGCAAGAGCGACGCCGATGCGGTATTCGGCATGGCCTACGCGCAGGCCGAGGACGACTTCCACCGCGTGGAGACCAACTACCTGCTCTCGCTCGGCCGCATGGCCGAGGCCAAAGGCGAATCGTCGATCTGGCTGGACCTGCGGCAGAAGCTGTTCATCGACCCGGTGAAGCTCAAACAGCTCTACGCGCAGAGCCCGGGCTGGCTGCGCCAGCTGATGGACGCCTGGGCGGACGGCCTGAACTACTACCTCGCCACCCATCCGGACGTGCACCCGGAAGTGATCACCCATTTCGAACCGTGGATGGCGCTGTCCTTCACCGAGGGCAGCATCGGCGGCGACATCGAGCGGGTGGAGCTTAAGCCGCTGAAGGACTTCTACGGCCAGAGCGGCGACGCGCCGCTGGCGACCGTCGAGATGCGCCCGAGCTGGGTCGAGCCGACCGGCTCCAACGGCATCGCCATCGCGCCGAAGCTCAGCGCCGACGGCCATGCGCTGCTGCTGATCAACCCGCACACCTCGTTCTTCTTCCGCTCCGAGCTGCAGATGACCAGCGACCAGGGGCTGGACGCCTACGGTGCGGTGACCTGGGGCCAGTTCTTCATCTACCAGGGCTTCAACAGGCACGTCGGCTGGATGCACACCTCCACCGGCGTCGACGCGGTGGACGAGTTCGCCGAAACCATCGTGCGCAAGGACGGCAAGCTCTACTACCGCTACGGCAAGGCGCTGCGGCCGGTCACCACGCGGCAGATCACCGTGCCCTACCGTCAGGCCGACGGCACGATGGGCCGTCGCACATTCACCGCGTACTTCACCCATCACGGCCCGATCGTGCGCAAGGATGGCGACACCTGGATCGCCGAGGCGCTGATGAATACGCCGATCCCGGCGCTGGAGCAGAGCTGGCTGCGCACGAAAACGCATGACTACGCCAGCTACATGAAGGTGGCCGAGCTGAAGGCCAACTCGTCCAACAACACGCTGTTCGCCGACGACAAGGGCGAGATCGCCTTCCTGATGCCGCAGTTCGTGCCCAAGCGCGACAACCGCTTCGACTACACCAAACCGGTGGACGGCTCGGACCCGGCCACCGACTGGCACGGCCTGACCCCGCTGGACCAGCTGCCGCAGGTGGTGAACCCGCCGAATGGCTGGGCCTTCAACACCAACGACTGGCCGTACTCTGCCGCCGGCCCCTACAGCCCGAAGCAGGCCGACTTCCCGCGCTACATGGACACCTTCGGCGAGAACCCGCGCGGCCTGCATGCCACGCGCCTGCTCACCGGCGCGAAAGACGTCACGCGCGCCTCGCTGATCACCATGGCCTTCGACTCGTATCTCCCGGCGTTCGCGCGCCAGCTGCCGGTGCTGATCCACGACTACGACGCGCTGCCCACCAGCGATCCGCTCAAAAACAAGCTGCGCGGCCCGATCGCCATGCTGCGTGGCTGGGACTACCGCTGGGGCATCGCCTCGATGCCGACCACGCTGGCGGTGTTCTGGGGCGACACGCTGTGGGACGAGGTCAGCAAGGCGGACACCGCCGAAGGCCTGTCGATCTACGACGTGATGGCCGAAAAGGCCGGACCCCAGCAACGCCTGCATGCGCTATCCGAGGCCGTGGACCGGCTGCAGCACGACTTCGGCCACTGGGGCGTGCCCTGGGGTGAGGTGAACCGATTCCAGCGCATCAATGGCGCGATCCAGCAGCCGTTCGACGACAGCAAGCCGAGCATCCCGGTGCCGTTCACCTCCTCGCGCTGGGGCTCGCTGGCCTCGTTCGGCGCGCACCGCTGGCCGGGCACGAAGCGCTACTTCGGCACCAGCGGCAACAGCTTCGTCGCCGTGGTGGAGTTCGGACCGAAGGTCAGCGCCCGCGCGATCACCGCCGGCGGCGAGAGCGGCCACCCGGACTCGCCGCACTTCAACGACGAGGCCGAGCGCTATACCACCGGCAACCTGCGCGAGGTGTACTTCTGGCCGGAACAGTTGAAGGGGCACACCGAGCGCGTCTACCACCCGGGCCAGTAAGCCCCGGCAACACGCGGGACGACGCCTAGCCGCGCGTCCCGCGCACGCGGCGCAGCAGCGCCATCACGCCAATCGCCAGCACGGCCGGCACGCCGGCCTGCAGCAACTCGAACGGCCACAGGTTGTGCGAGGTGGGATCGACGGCCACACCGGACACGATCCGCCCCACCACCAGCATCATCAGCGCCGCCGGCACCGCGGCGGCCAGGCGCCAGCCGCCGCGCCAGCGCCAGCACGCCCAGGCCGGCAGCGCCAGGCCGCCGATCGCGATGGCGAACATCAGCAGCATGAAGCCGCTGAACAGCATCGTCTCGCCCGCGCTCACCGGCGCGGCGACGTTCCGCGCCGCGGCGGTTCGCTGCGCGTCGCGCTGCTTCGCCAGCAGCTCGTCCACCCAGGCCGGCTTGCCGGCCTCGTCGCCCGCCACGGCGGCGCCGACGGACAGGCGCACCGGCAGCGTCGCCACCACCGGAGTGCCGTCCAGGCTGCCGTCACCGGCGGTGATGCGGATCTCGTCCACCTGCGCGTCCGGTTCCAGGAAAAACAACCAGCCCAGCGCCTCGCCCTCGCCGTCGTAGCGGATCGACGGGCTGGTGCCGACCGGCGCCGGCTTGCCGTGGAAATAGCCCTGCACCCAGATGCCCACGGGGTGGTCGCTGCGATACGCCAGCCGCAGGTAGAAGTGCCCGCTTTGACCGAGCGCGATGTCATCACCCTGTGGCCAGGTATCGACCACCCGAACCTGCGCCGGTGCCGGCATCGCGTCGGCGCGCCCCAGGCCAACCGCCAGAAGCAGGCCAAGTAGCAGCAACGTATGGCGAATCATCGCGATCATCACGCCCTCCCCCGAAACCCGTTCGTGCGCCGGGTCGGGCTGCGGTGCGCTGCCGCGCCCGGTCGACAGCCACGGGGCCGGCTCGCATCATCGCGAAGCGCCCCTTCCCCGGAACCCCCATGACATCCCGTATCGCCAGCCCCACCCTCGCCACCCGCGTCACCACCGCCGAACAGGCGGCCACGCACATCCGCCCCGGCATGACCGTGGGCATGAGCGGCTTCACCGGCGCAGGCTATCCCAAGCAGGTGCCGCAGGCACTGGCCGCACGCATCGCCGCGGCGCACGAACGCGGCGAGCGCTTCGGCATCCGCATGCTCACCGGCGCATCGACGGCTCCGGAACTGGACGGCGTGCTGGCGCGCACCGGCGGCATCGACTTCCGCCTGCCCTACCAGTCCGATCCCGAGCTGCGCGAGCGCATCAACCGCGGCGAGATCGACTACATGGACATCCATCTGGGGCACGTGGCGCAGTACGCGCGCTCCGGTTTCTTCGGCAGCATCGACGTGGCAGTGATCGAGGTCACCGCGATCCTGCCCGACGGGCGGCTGGTGCCGTCCACCTCGGTGGGCAACAACGCCACCTGGCTGGAACTGGCCGACACGGTGATCCTGGAGGTCAACGCCGACCAGCCGGCCGGGCTGGAGGGCATGCACGACATCTACAGTTGTGCCGCGCCGCCGCACCGCGCGCCGCTGCCGCTGGTCGAGCCCGGCCAGCGCATCGGCGAGGCGACGCTGCGGGTGGATCCGGCCAGGGTGGTGGCAGTGGTCGAGACCCGCGGCCCCGACCGGCTCAGTCCCTTCGCGCCCCCGGACGAAACCAGCCGGCGCATCGCCGGCCACTTGGTGGAGTTCTTCCGCCATGAGGTGGCGCGCGGCCGGCTGCCGGCGAACCTGCTGCCGCTGCAGTCCGGCGTCGGCAACATCGCCAACGCGGTGCTGGAGGGCCTGCGCGAGGGCGGCTTCGAGCAGATGACCGCCTACACCGAGGTGATCCAGGACGCGATGCTCGGCCTGGTGCGCGACGGCCTGATCACCATCGCCTCGGCCACCGCGCTCTCGCTCAGCCCGGACGGCGTGGCCGACTTCGTGAAGAACATCGACGCCTACCGCCACCGCATCGTGCTGCGTCCGCAGGAGATCTCCAACCATGCCGAGCTGATCCGCCGGCTCGGTTGCATCGCGCTCAACGGCATGGTGGAGGCGGACATCTACGGCAACGTCAACTCAACCCACGTCGCCGGCACGCGCATCATCAACGGCATCGGCGGCTCCGGCGACTTCGCCCGCAACGGCCACCTCGCCTGCTTCCTCACCCCGAGCACCGCCAAGGGCGGCGCCATCTCGGCGATCGTGCCCATGGTCAGCCACGTCGACCATACCGAGCACGACGTGTCGGTGGTGGTCACCGAGCAGGGGCTGGCCGACCTGCGCGGGCTCTCGCCGCGCCAGCGCGCGCACGCCGTCATCGAGCACTGCGCGCACCCGGACTTCCGCCCGATGCTGCAGGACTACGTCGACCGCGCCTGGGTGCACAGCAAGGCGCTGCACACGCCGCACCTGCTGCCCGAGGCACTGTCCTGGCACCAGCGTTTCCTCGATACCGGCAGCATGCGGGCCTGATACTCAGGCGGCGACGGGCAACTCCCTGCGTGCCGACCGCCGCTCGCGCAGCCGCAGGAACGGCCGTTCCACGGCCAGGTGCAGCACGCTGCCGAGGGCCAGCGCGGCGGCGGCGTAGACCACGAAGATCGCCACACCGTGCAGGCGTTCGCCCAGCGCCACCTGCACCAGGTGATAGGCGATCTTGTGGCTGAGATACAGGCTGTAGGAGATGCCCGCCAGCCAGCCGGCGCCGGGTACGCGCCAGCGGCCGAGCGTGCTGTTTTGCCCTGCCGCGGCGAACACCAGCAGGCCGAGCCCCACGGACAGCAGCGGCCAGCCGATCGCGTTGGGCAGCAGCCCGGCCCGGTCGCGGAACAGCAGCAATGCACCACCGGTGACCAGCACGCCCAGCCACATCGCCGCTTGGGCATGGGCCTGCGCCCGCATCCACCACTTCAGTCGAAACGCCTTCAGCGTGGCCAGCATCACCCCGACGAACAGTCCGTCCAGCCGGTCCCAGGTCGGGAAATAGAGATCCTCGATGTACCAGTTGCGGTCCGGCTGCCGCGCCGTGTCGTGCCACCACACCCCGGCGCGCAGCGCGATGCCGCCGAGCACCACCAGCAGCGCGACCGCGGCCACCGCCCTGCCCGAACGCAGCCGCGCCAGGCCGATCGCCAGTAGCGGGAACAGCAGGTAGAAGTGCTCCTCCACGCACAGCGACCACGCGTGCGAGAACGCCGGCTGGCTGCCGTAGTCGATCAGCAGGTTCATAGTGAAGGTCGCGAACTGCCACCACGGCGCGATGCCGGGGAGCTCACGCAGTGCCGGCACGCACTGGTAAAGCGCGAGCACCACGACGAACGCGGGCAGGATGCGGTAGGCCCGGCGCCGGTAGAACTCGCCCAACGCGAGCCCTTCGCCGCGCGCCAGCGGCGCCAGTACCTGGCTGCCGATCAGGAAGCCGCTGAGCACGAAGAAGATGTCCACCCCGACCCAGCCGTAACGCACCAGCGGATCGAGCTGCGGCCCCATGCCGCCGACCACCCAGGAGTGAAAGGCCATCACCGAGACGATGGCCAGCGCGCGCAGCGTATCCAGGCCGGGGAGTCGTTGCATGGGCATCCTTTCCGTGTGGGTAAAGACGCCAGCATGCAGTGTCCGGCGATGGCAGAACCATGACCGGACGCGGGCGCAATCAGGGCATCGCGTTCAGCGCACGCCCACCGTGCCGTTGGCGGCCTTGACCAGCTTGGCCGGGTCGTAGCCCACGCCATCCTTGAACACCGTCACCACGTTCTCGATCGCCTTGATGTCGGCCGCAGGGTTGCCGTTGACCAGCACCAGGTCGGCGACCTTGCCCGCCTCGATGGAACCGATGCGGTCGCCCTCGCCGAGGTAGCGCGCGCCGTTGAGCGTGGCGATGCGGATCGCCTCCACCGGCGTGAAACCGGCCTCGACCAGCAGCTCCACCTCGCGCTGGTCGCCGTAGCCGGCGATCACGCCGCCGAAGCCGGTCGGATCCAGCCCGGCCAGCAGGGTACCGCCGGCCTTCACGAAGGCCCGCTCGAACTGCATCTCCAGCTTGAACAACGCCGGCCACGGCGAATCGGCCTGTGCGGCGATGCGCTCGCGGGTCTTCAGGTATTCCACCCGTGTCTCCGGCAGCATCGCGTCGAGCACCCGGGTATCGACCGGGGCACGCCCGGGCACGAAGGTCTCGAACACCGGCAGGGTGGAGGTCACCGCCACATGCTTGTCGACCAGGTGACGGATCAGTGCCTGGATCCTCGAATCACCGATCCTCATCTTCGCCAGGTTGGCGGTGGCCTTGCGGGTGTCGGGGCACACGTCGGGCTGCTTGCCCGGGGTGAACTCGGTATCCACCACCAGGCCGTGTTCGAGGTCGTCGATGCCCAGGTCCGCCGCCTCGGTGAAGCCGATCGAACACAGGTGCCCGGTAACGATGATGTGTCGCGCGTGCGCCGCGGCGATCGCCGCCGAAAGCTCGGCGCGGGTGATGTGCATGTAGGCCTTGAACGAGGTGGCGCCCTCGTCCATCCAGTACTCCACCGTGGCGCGGGCATCGTCGGCGCCGGTGAGCTCGTGCATCTGCGGGGTGAAGCTGCCCTTGCCTTCCAGGTACGGCCCGGTGGTGTGCATCTTCGGACCCGGAATCAGGCCGGCGTCGATCGCCTTCTTCAGTTCCAGATCGGTGTACGGCTCGGTGCTGCCGGTGGTGCGGATGGTGGTCACGCCGCCGGCCAGGTAGAACTTGGGGAAGCTTGAGCCCTGCTCGGGATACAGCGCGTCCTTGGCCGCCGGGTTCACCTTCGGCGCCGGGTAGAACATGTGGTCGTGCATGCCGACCAGGCCGGGGATCAGGCTCATGCCGCGGCCGTCGATCACTTTCGTGCCCTTCGGTGTTTCGACATGGGCCCCCAGGGCGACGATGCGGTCGTCGTGCAGCAGTACGGTCTGGTCCTCGCGCGGCGCGGCGCCGGTGCCGTCGATCACGCGCACGTGTTCGATGGCGATGTCACCGGCCGGCACGCTGACGAAAACCTGGGTGGCGCGCGACAGCGTCGAAGCCGTCGAGGTGGCCGACGCGGCACAGCCCAGGAGGCACGCGACGATGGCCGGCGCGCGACGGCACGCGGCGCGGAGACGGATGGAGCGGGACATGGCGAACCCCTCGGCGGACGCGCCTCCCCCGGGCGCGAAGGCTCCCATCCTACGGGTTTCCGACGCCGGTGCGCCCGCCTAGGCGGGGATCTTCAGCCCGCGCTGCACCGCCGGCCGCGCCAGCACCCGGTCCAGCCAGGCCGCCACGTGGCCGTAGCGGTGGAACTGCACCAGTTCGCGCGCCTCGTAGAAACCGATCAGGTTGCGCACCCAGCCGGCGGTGGCGATGTCGGCGACGGTGTAGTCGTCGCCCATCAGCCAGGTGCGGTCGTCCAGCCGGCCATCGATCACGCCGAGCAGGCGCTGCGACTCGGCCACGTAGCGTTCCAGCGGCCGCTTGTCCTCGTACTCGCGGCCGGCGAATTTGTGGAAGAACCCCACCTGACCGAACATCGGTCCGATCGCCGCCATCTGGAAGAACACCCACTGGATGGTTTCCCAGCGGCGCGCCGGGTCGGCTGGAAGAAAGCGCCCGGTCTTCTCGGCGAGATACAGCAGGATCGCACCGGATTCGAACAGCACCAGCGGCGCGCCGCCCGGTCCGTCCGGATCGAGGATTGCCGGAATCTTGCCGTTCGGGTTGAGCGCGAGGAACTCCGGCAGCTGACTCTCGTTCTTCATGATGTCGACGCGATGCGCCTCGTAGGGCAGACCGGTCTCTTCCAGCATGATCGATACCTTGACGCCGTTCGGCGTGGCCAGCGAGTAGAGCTGCAGGCGATCCGGATGCTGCGCGGGCCAACGTCGGGTGATCGGAAAATCGGCAAGGCGCGACATGGGGCATTCCTGGAAACGGGAACCAACAGCCTGCCAGAACTTCCCGGGCCTTGGCATGCGTGGAGACATCTCCCGTCAGGAACCCGGCGACGATGCCGGAGCCGCCGTATACGACACCACGCCCGGAGGCGTGCCGGCCGACGGCAGCGCGGCGATGCGTCGCTGCTCGTCGCCACGCATCGCCGGCAGCGGCAAACGCGTGTCCTGCACCAGGCGAACCCGATCCGGGCCGTGCTGGTAGTGCAGGCCGAGGCGTCCGACCATGTAGCCCGGATGTACGTAATCGTCCGGGCTGAACGTGTCCGGCTGCGTCGTCACCAGCCGGCCGGGCAGGCGTTCGAGGAAGATCTGGTCCACCGCGTTCGCCCGATACTGCTGACGCTGCGGATGGCTGTGGATGTCCACGCCGGTGGCGAGCATGCCGAGCGGGCAGGCGTTCGTCACCGGACTGGCGACGTGCGCACCGACCGTCAGCAGCACCGTGCCCCACTGGGCGCCGTCGGGCGTACGACAGAGGTTGCCGATCGCCTCCACACCGTGCTCGCGCGTCCACGCGCGCAGCACGTAGGCGACGCGCACGGCGAAGCCGTCCATGCCGGCCGGCGTGTCCGGCGCACGCAGTTCACCGATCCGGTATACCGGCACGTCGTGCCCGTGCACCGTGGCATGGCCCACGACCTCCCGCTCTTCCGCCCGCGCATGCCAGGGCAGCAGCACGGCCCATACCAGCACGCCTGCCTTGATGATCCGACGCATGTCCCACATGGCTCGTTCCTTCCGCTCGGCCATCCGCGCGTGGCATGCAGGCGCCCGTCACGCCCGCGCCTGCGGGCATGCGTGGATGACGTCATGAATCACCCGGCAAGGAAACGACCGGGTCCCGTGCCGGTCCGGCAACGCCGGCGCAGGGCACGAGGCTGATCCTGCGCACGCCACGCGCCAGGCACGAGCGCTGCGCGACGGATGCGCCGGATCGGCGACGAAACCGGGTCCCGAAGGAGCGAAAGCGCCGCGCGTCAGCCGGCAAGATGGCGTGCGGTGATGCCGACGCCCGCGGCCACCACTGCGGCCGGGGTGCCCTGCGCCACGATGCGCCCCCCCTCGTCGCCGGCGCCGGGACCGAGGTCGATCATCCAGTCGCAGGCGCGGATCACGCGGCGGTCGTGCTCGACCACGATCACGCTGTGGCCGGCCTCGACCAGCCCGTGCAACTGCGTCATCAGGCGGTCGACGTCGGCCGGGTGCAGGCCGGTGGTGGGCTCGTCCAGCACGTACAGCGTGTGGCCACGCGCCTGCCGCTGCAGCTCGGTGGCAAGCTTGATGCGCTGCGCCTCGCCACCGGACAGTTCCGTCGCCGGCTGGCCCAGCCGCAGGTAGCCGAGGCCCACGTCGCGCAGGGTGGCGAGCGAGCGCGCCAGCGGTGGCACCTCCTCGCCAAAGAACGCCACTGCGTCGTCCACGGTAAGCGCAAGCACCTCGGCAACGTTCCGGCCGTTCCAGGTCACCGCCAGCGTGTCGTCGTTGTAGCGGCTGCCGTGGCAGGCCGGGCACGGCGCATAGACCGACGGCAGGAACAGCAGGCCGACCGAGACGAAGCCCTCGCCCTCGCAGGTGGCGCAGCGCCCCTTCGCCACGTTGAAGGAGAAGCGACCGGCGTCGAACCTGCGCCGGCGCGCCTCCGGCGTGGCGGCGAACAGCTTGCGCACGTGGTCGAACAGGCCGGTGTAGGTGGCCAGGTTGGAGCGCGGCGTGCGGCCGATCGGTCGCTGGTCGACGGTGACCAGCCGGGTCAGCGTGTCCATGCCCTCGACGATGCGCCCGCTGGCTGGCGCCGGGGTATCGCCCGGCAACTCGTCGCCCTCGTCCTCCACCGCCGGCGCCGCGCCCAGCGCGCGCCCGACCAGCTCCACCAGCGCCTGGCTGACCAAGCTGGACTTGCCCGCGCCGGAGACGCCAGTCACTGCGGTCATCACGCCCAGCGGGAAGGCCACGTCCAGTCCGTCGACGTTGTTGCGCGTGATCGCTTCCAGGCGCAGCCAGCCGGAGGGCTCGCGCGGCGTGCCCAACGGCGCCTCCTCCTCGTCGAACACGTAGCGGCGCGTCGCCGAGGCCGCGCAATCGGCCAATTCCGCCAGCGGACCGGCGTGCAGCACCTCGCCGCCCTGGGTGCCGGCGCCGGGACCGATGTCGATCACCCAGTCCGCCGCGCGGATCACCTCCAGCTCGTGCTCCACCACGAACACCGAATTGCCGCCGGCCTTCAGCCGCGCCAGCGCGCGCAGCAGGGCTTCGGTGTCGGCCGGGTGCAGGCCGGCGGACGGCTCGTCCAGCACGTAGACCACGCCGAACAGCTGCGCCTGCAGCTGGGTCGTCAGGCGCAGCCGCTGCAGCTCGCCCGGCGACAGCGTGGGCGTGCTGCGTTCCAGCGACAGATACCCGAGGCCGAGTTCGATCAGGGTATCGATGCGCGCACCGACGTCGGCGACGATGCGTTCGGCGACCAGCTGCTTTTCCGGATGCCCGTCGTCGCGTGCGGCCATGCCGTCCAGCGTGGCGCGCAGGTGTCGCGCCAGCTCGCGCAGCGGCAGGCCCGAAGCGTGGGCGATGTCATGCCCACCGAAGGTGACCGACAGCGCCTCGGGCCGCAACCGCCGGCCATCGCAGGCCGGGCACGGGCGCGCCACCATGTATCGCGCCACGCGCTGCTTGATCGCCGCGCTCTCGCTCTGCGCGAAGCTGTGCATCACGTAGGCGCGCGCGCTGACGTAGGTGCCCTTGTAGTTGCCGGGCTCGCCGCGCGCGTAGGCGGCCTGCGCTACCGCCGGCGCCACGTCGCGGTAGACCGGAACCACCAGCTGCTCGTCGGTAAACAGGATCCAGTCGCGCTGTTCCTGCGGCAACTCGCGCCACGGCCGGTCCACGTCGTAGCCCAGCGTGGTGAGGATGTCGCGGTAGTTCTTGCCCTGCCAGCCCTGCGGCCAGCACGCGACGGCGCGCTCGCGAATGGTCAGCGACGGATCCGGCACCATCGAGGCCTCGGTGGCGTCGAACACCTTGCCCAGGCCGTGGCAGTCCGGACAGGCGCCGGCCGGCGTGTTCGGCGAGAACGCGTCGGATTCGAGCAGCGCCAATCCCGCCGGGTAGTCGCCGGCACGCGAGTACAACATGCGCAGCGCATTGGACAGCGTGCTCAGGCTGCCGACGGTGGAGCGCGTGCTGCTGCCGCCGCGGCTCTGCTGCAGGGCGACCGCCGGCGGCAGCCCGTCGATGCGATCGACCGCCGGCGCGCCGGCCTGCTCGATCAGCCGCCGCGCGTACGGCGCCACCGACTCGAAATAACGCCGCTGCGCTTCCGCGTAGATGGTGCCGAAGGCCAGCGAGGACTTGCCCGAGCCGGACACCCCGGTGAACACCACCAGCGCATCGCGCGGGATATCCACGCTGACGCTTTTCAGGTTGTGCTCGCGCGCACCGCGCACGCGCACGCAGCCGTTGTCGGCGCCACCACTGCCGGCGGCGGCATCGTCGAGCCGCACCGTCATGCGCCCCGCCCCCGTGAACGGCGGGCGGACGGAGGGATGACGGATAGCTCGGGAAACATGCAGACGACTCGCAGGGAACGGGAGCGGCCGGGAAGGTCCAACGCCGGGCGGCCGGTCGTGCAGTGTACGCAAGCGACCCGTGCGGCGCCGCGACCACCGGAGTCCCGGGTCAGTCCGCCGCGTGCATCCGCTGGATGCGCACCGTGGAGCCGCCCTGGAAGCGCACCACGAACGTCGCCCCTTCATGCACCTGCTCGGCCACCGGCACGGCCCGCGGCGGCTGCGATGCGAGCAGCGCGCGGTTGTTGGCCGCCTCGACGCCTGTCGGCACCAGCGTCATGGGTGGGCTGAACAGCCGGAATTCGGCGAAGTGCGAGGCGCATCCCATGCAGCCGCCCTGGATTACCGGCATCCGCTGCATCCAGATGAAGTACTTGTTCTCGTGCTGGATCCAGACGCGCGAATCGCTCTGCCGCACCTGGCCCACTGCGCCGTCGGCGGTCCATACCCGCACCACGTGCGCGGTGCGGCAGTCCGCGCTGGCGCATTCCTGCAGCACCAGGTATTCGTCGTCGTCCAGGTGCACCGGCCGCACGCTCAGGATGTCGTCCTTCACCAGCGCCTGGGCTGGAAACACCACCGTGGGCATGCGCGCATCCACGCGGAAGTCACCGGAGATGACATAGCCACCGTGGGTGCGCGTGTAGGGGGCGGTGACCGTCACCCCGGGCAGGCTGGTCTGGCCTATCGCCGCCAGCGGCACGAGCCACGCAAACGCGAGGAACCTTCGGGGAAAAACGGAAACCATACGCAGCAACTCCTGTCGTCGAGGCCATCCTGCCGGAGCCCCGCACCCTACGCCGTTTGGCTGGACCGGGCCAACAGGCGCGCTTCGCACCGGGGCACGTCATGGGTATGCTGCGCCAGCCGGTCCGGCGCCGCGACCCGGGGGAGGGACGCCATGCTTCGCCATTCGCTGCGGGTTCGCCTGCTGTTGCCCGTGCTCGCGCTCGTGTTGTTGGCGACCGTCGCCGTGACCATCGTGCTGGCCACAGTCGAAGCCGGGCGCGTGCGCCGCGAGGCAGCCACTGCCATCGATCGCGAAACCGGCGCATTGCAGAGCCTGCTGGCCGTCACCCGCACGATCATGCTCGACCGCGTGCACGACGGCATGCGGCTCATGCGAAGGCAGGGCGATGCCCTCGGCGTGCCGCGGCTCGGTGGCCCGATCACCCTGCCCGGCCGACCGGAACCGGCGAACGACCTGCTGCTGGGCAATACCCCGCAAGGTGACCGCTTCGAACTGGTGGACAGCGTCACCGCCGTGATGGGCGGTACCGCCACGATCTTCTCGCGCAGCGGCGACGACTTCGTGCGCATCGCCACCAACGTGCGCAGGGAAGACGGCAGCCGCGCCATCGGCACGGTGCTCGACCCGCACGGGCCGGTGATCGGGCGGATCCGTCGGAACGAGAGCTTCTACGGCGTGGTCGACATCCTCGGCAACCCGTACGTGACCGGCTACGAACCGATCCTGCCCGCCGACGGCGGCAGCGCGATCGGCATCTGGTACGTCGGCTACAAGACCGACCTGGAGGCGCTGGACCGGGTGATCGGCAACAGTCGGCTGCTCGATTCCGGCTTCGTCGCCCTGTTCGATGCCGGCGGCACGCTGCGTTTCCACTCGCGCACGGGTGCAACCACACGCCCGGCCGATATCGACCGCATCGTGAAGGAGAAGCCCGCGAACTGGGTGATCCGCAGCCAACCGGTCCCCGGCTGGGGCTTCAGCCTGGTCGCGGCCTATCCGGCGAGTGACGTGAACGACGCGATCATGCGGCAGTCGGCGTGGATCGTCGGGATCGGCCTGCTGGTGTGCGCGCTGCTGCTGGGCCTGCAGTCGGCGCTGATCTGGGCGAGGGTGCTCAGGCCGGTGCAGCACCTGACCGAGGTGGCCGAAGAACTCAGCCGCGGCCAATGGAACCACACGATCACCGAGGTTAACCTGCACGACGAGATCGGTACGCTGGCCAAGGCGATCGCGCGGCTCGCCAACAGCGTCCGGCTGGCGATGGACCGGCTGGGCAAGCGCTAGGCAGGACAGCCACCCCGAGGCAAGCAGAGGCACGTCGACCCATGGCCAACGAGCTCCGCCCGCTGATCGAGATCCTGCGCGACCTGAAGACGCTGGCCCTGCAGAAGGCCTCGGGCTTCTTCTTCGTGGTCACCGAGGACAACCACTCCTGCACGATCCGGCTGCACGGCGGCCAGGTGGAAGACGTGGTGTTCAGCCGCCATCGCGGCGACGAGGCGGTGCGGCTGCTCGCCCGCGTGCCGGGTGGACGTGCCCGCTTCCAGGCCGATCCGGCGCGCTCCAGCCCGGTCACGGTCTCGCTGGGCGCCGCGTCGCTGGCCTGGCTGTCCGGCGGCTTCGAACAGGAGGTACCCGAACTGCCGTCGGCAGAGCCGGTGCGGACCGCCGTGCCGGCCGGTACATCGGCACATGCCGGCGTGGAGAGCCTCACCGAACTGCAGCGCGGGATCATCGGGCGCATAGCACTGGACTACTTCGGCCCGATCGCCGAACTGCTGTGCGATGAGGCCCTGGGCCGGCCAGGCGGCATCGACCGCGCGCTGGTGGAGCTGGCATCCAACCTGCCTGCACGCGATCAGGAAGACAGTTTTCTCGACGAGGCGCGCCGCGCGCTGGGCCTGCATCGCTGACCACCGCTGCGGCGGACAGCACCGCGCCGGAGGCGGACAATGGCGACCTCCACCCAGACGGCGCGCGCCATGCCTGTTCCAACGGACTCACGACTGACCCGCCTGCTCGGCATCGGCTACCCCCTGCTGCTGGCGCCGATGGCCGGCGCCGCCGACGAGGCCCTGGCCATCGCCGTGGCCCGCGCCGGCGGACTGGGCGCGCTGCCCTGCGCGATGCTCGATGCCGATACGCTGCGTGCACAGGCGGCGCGCTTCCGCGCCGCGGTCGACGCGCCGCTCAACCTCAACTTTTTCTGCCACACCGAGCCGGCGTCCGCCCCGGCTCGCGAGGCGCGCTGGCGCGAGCGGCTGGCGCCGTATTACGACGCGCTCGGTATCCCGCGCGACACCCGGGCCCGTGCCGCGCAACGGCGACCCTTCGACACCGAGGCCTGCGCCACGGTGGAGGCGCTGCGACCGGAAGTGGTGAGCTTCCACTTCGGTCTGCCCGACCCTGCGCTGCTGGCTCGGGTGAAGGCCTGCGGCGCGCACGTGCTGGGCAGCGCGACCACGGTGGAGGAGGCGCGCTGGCTGGCCGCACACGGGTGCGACGCGATCATCGCCCAAGGCTGGGAGGCCGGTGGCCATCGTGGCTCGTTCCTGGACGCTCCGGTCCCGGTGCAGCCGGGCCTGTTCGCTCTGCTGCCGCAGGTGGTCGACGCGGTCGACTGCCCCGTGATCGCCGCCGGCGGCATCGGCGATGCTCGCGGCATCCATGCGGCACGCGCGCTTGGAGCCGCCGGCGTGCAGCTGGGCACGGCGTTCCTGCTCAGCGACGAGGCACGCATCCGCCCGGTCCACCGCGCTGCGCTGCAGTCGCCGCGCGCAACGCGGACAGCGGTAACCAATCTGTTCTCCGGACGGCCCGCGCGCGGCATCGTCAACCGGCTGATGGAGGAACTGGGGCCGATGTCGGATGACGCCCCCGCATTCCCCACCGCCGGCGCCGCGCTGGCGCCGCTGCGCGAACGGACCGAACCGGACGGCATCGACGACTTCGTCAACCTGTGGGCCGGCGAGGCGGCGCCATTGGCGCGGACCGGACCGGCCGAGACGATCGCGCGGGATCTGATCGAGGCGACCTTCAAACAACCCTGATCGGCCAGATCAGCGTTTGCGTGGCGCCTTTGGCCGTGGCAGAGGTAGCGCCGTTGCCGTCACCCGCAGCAGGCGCCCGAGCCGCTCGCCGTCATCGAGCACCTCGTCCAGCCGCCAGTGCGGCTTCGCCCCGGGATACGGCGGTGCCTCCTCCACCGCGTCGAGCAGCGCGCGGCCGGCGTCGGTCGGCTTCACGAACAGCATGTTGTCGCAGACCAGCGCGACCACCCGGCCATCCAGGTACAGCGCGTACTCGCCGAACATCTTCCGGTACGACAGCGCGTCGCCAAGTCCGGCCTGCTCGCACACGTAGGCGACGAAATCGACGTCGGAGGCCATCAGTGCTTTGCGGGAGTCTTGGCGGCGGTTTTCGCGCGCGTCTTCGGGTCGGTGGGACAGCCGTCGATCTGCACGTTGTAGGTGATGCCGGTGATGCGCCACTGCCCGCTGCCGTCCTTCACCAGCGCGAAGCTGTCGATGCCGCAGTGGGAGAACTTGCCGTCGAGGTGGAAATCGTAGGGCGCCCACACCTGGGCCAGTCCGCTGCCCATCAGCACCTTCGGCGACCAGATCCGCTCGCGCCAGTCGCCCTGGCGGCTGGCCAGCATCTGCAGGAACTCGTCGTCGCGCTCCATCTTGATCCGGCCGTCCGGGCCCAGCACGGCGAACACCGCACCGGGCACCAGCAGCGCGCGCATCGCCGTGGCGTCGTGCTTCGCCAGCGCGGCGAAGGTCTGGTCGACCACGCCAAGCACGGCCTTGCGCTCCACTGCGGCCTTGCCCGCGGCCAAGGCGGGTGTCGCGATGGCCACGGTCATGGCAGGGATCAGCACGGTGCAAAGCAGGGCTTGCTGGCGCATGTCGGCTCTCGGGTCGGGAAAGGTGGCCAGAGCATCGCGCGTTCACGGGCGTCATGCATGTGACTCCAGCCAGGCCTTTCGGCACGTATGCCTTGCGGTGTCCCGGACGGGCACCCATGCAGATGGTTCCCCATTGGTTCGAGGTCTCCATGCGTTCCTTCGGAAAAATCGCCCAGGGCGCCCGGCTGGAGCGCCTGCGTGACCTGCCGCTGTGGGACGGCGAGCGGCTGCGCAACATCCATCCCGTGCTGCCCGGCCTGCGCGACCCCGCGACGCCGCGCCCGGCGCTGCGCGAGTTCCTCCGCGAGGATCCCGACCGCCGCCCTGCCACGCCGCTGCCGGCACACGACCCGCGCGGGGCCTGGCAGCGCCGGCCGGCCAGTGGCCTGCGCGCCACCTGGCTGGGCCACTCCACCGTGCTGCTGGAGATCGACGGCTGGCGCGTGCTGACCGACCCGGTGTGGGGCGAGCGTGCCTCGCCGTTCACCCTGATGGGCCCGAAGCGCTTCCAGCCGGTGCCGGTGACCCTGCGGCAGTTGCCCGAGGTGGACGCGGTGGTGATCTCGCACGACCACTACGACCACCTGGACTACCCGACCATCCGCGCGCTGGCGAAGTCCAGCGTCCCCTTCGTCACCTCGCTGGGCGTTGGCGCACACCTGGAGGCCTGGGGCATCGCTCCGGAGCGCATCACCGAACTGGCGTGGTGGGAGAGCCACCGCATTCCCGGCACCGGCCTCACGGTGACCGCGGCGCCCTCGCAGCATTTCTCCGGCCGCGGCCTGAAGGACCGCAACCAGACCCTGTGGTCTTCGCTGGTGCTGGCCGGCGAGCGCCATCGCGTGTTCTTCAGCGGCGACACCGGCCTGACCACCGAGTACGAAGCGATCCGCGACCGGCTCGGCCCGTTCGACCTGGTGATGCTGGAAGTCGGGGCGTTCCATCCCTCGTGGGGCGACATCCACCTGGGACCGGAGAATGCGCTCCAGGCGCATCGCCTGCTCGGCGGCGGCGTGCTGCTGCCGGTGCACTGGGGCACCTTCTCGCTGTCCACGCATGCCTGGGACCAGCCGGTGGAAACCCTGCTGGCGCAGGCCGACCCGGCACACGCCCACCTGCTGCTGCCGCGGCTGGGCGAGCCGGTGGAGCCGGCCGAGCGTCGACCGGCGATGCCGTGGTGGCGACAGGCGGCGCGCGGCGATCGTGCCGCGTCGCCGGCGGATCCGGCGACCGGTGCCGACGTCGCCGACGTCGCCGACGTCGCCGCGAACGATGACCTGGCCTGGCCGCTGGACTGAGCGCGCCACCCCTGCTGCAAACGTATGCAGCGCTGCCGGCGCTTCCTTGCGGCCCCGCCATGCTGCTATCCGTTCGGCTTCGCTCTCCGTCCGACGGATGCCCCATGCCGACTCTGCCCGCTCGCCTGGTCGCCCGCCTCGCCTCGCTGCTCGCCATCGTCGCCGTGCCGGCGATGGCCGATACGCCACCCGCCCCGCTGCCGCACGTGGCCGCCGGCCGCATCGTGCGGCTGCAGGAAACCTCGCGCTTCGTAGCGCCGCACACCGTGGACGTGTGGCTGCCGCCCGGCTACCCGACGCAGGCGCCGTACGCGGTGCTGTACATGTTCGACGGCCAGATGCTGTTCGACGCGGCGCAGACCTGGAACCACCAGTCGTGGCGCGCCGCCGACACCGCGGCCGCGCTGATCCGCGAAGACCGCACGCGCCCGTTCATCATCGTCGGCATCTGGAACGCCGGCGAGCGCCGCGAGAGCGAGTACTACCCGCAGAAGGTCTGGCGCTCGCTCACCGACGCCCAGCGCCAGCGCGCCCGCGGGATGGAGCTGAAGCTTCCGGTGGAGCCCTATTCCGACGACTACCTGCGCTTCCTCGTCGACGAACTGAAACCGCGCATCGACCGGCGGTTCCGCGTGGCCGCCGACGCGGCCGACACCGCGGTGATGGGCTCGAGCATGGGCGGCCTGATGGCGATGTACGCGATCAGCGAATACCCGCAGGTGTTCGGCGGCGCTGGCTGCCTGTCCACGCACTGGCCGGGCACCGCGCTCCAGCCACACGCGGACAACCCGAGTCCGAGCGCCTTCGTCGCCTACCTCCAGGCCCACGCGCCGGCACCGGGCGGCCATCGGGTCTACTTCGACCACGGCACCGCCACGCTGGACGCGTTGTACGCACCCACCCAGCAGCGGGTGGACCGGCTGTTCCGTGCCCGCGGCTACACCCCGGCAAACTTCCGCAGCGGGGTCTTTCCCGGCGCGGCGCATACCGAGGACGCCTGGGCGGCGCGACTGGCCCAGCCCATGCAGTTCCTGCTTCCGCCACGATCGCATTGAGGAGCGATACCCGCCGCCGGAGCGCCTGCGCGGTCATCGGCTTCGTGCTTCCCAGCGGCGACATGGTTGGCGATACTCGGCCCTTGCCACGACAGCGTCCCGCACGCACGCAGGGAAAGTGCGTCGTGGCACTTCCCATCGACCACAAGGAGTGTCCGAGCGATGTCGCACAACCATCCCACCGAGCGCCGCCCGTCTTCACGGTTCCTGCAATCACTGATCGTCCTCACGGCGATCGCCTCGTCGCTTGGCTCGCCCGCGATGGCGCAGTCGACCAGCACGCACATCTTCGGCCAGGGTCCCGCCGGGGCGAAGGTCGACGCCCGCAGCACGACCGGCGCGCATCGCTCGACCACCATCCGGGACGATGGACACTACGACCTGCGTTCCCTGCCGATGGGCGTCTATACCGTAAGCGTGAGCCAGGACGGGACGACCACCGACACGCGCAAGAACATCCGGCTGACCGTCGGCCGTGGCGCCGAAGTGGATTTCGCCTGCCCACACGACCAGTGCGGTGCCGGCACGGCGAAGTCGCCCTGATCCAACCCGCGCAGGGGCGGGCCGCGCCCGGCCCTGCACGCGGACGACACGGCGTTGATTCCACGCCGCACCACCCTACATCGGGGGTTCCCGTAGCCACCGAGGAGTCGAGCCAGTGACCGCATCCACCGAACGCGCCATCCTCGCCGGCGGCTGTTTCTGGGGCGTGCAGGAGCTGATCCGCCGGCAGCCCGGGGTAATCTCCACCCGGGTGGGCTATTCCGGCGGCGACGTGCCGAACGCCACCTACCGTAACCACGGCACCCATGCCGAAGCGGTGGAGATCGTGTTCGACCCCACGGTCACCAGTTACCGCGCGCTGCTGGAGTTCTTCTTCCAGATCCACGACCCGACCACGCGCAACCGCCAGGGCAACGACATCGGCATGAGCTACCGCTCGGCGATCTTCCACACGAGCCCGGAGCAGAAGGCAGTGGCCGAAGACACCATCGCCGACCTTGAGGCATCCGGCCTGTGGCCGGGCAAGGTGGTCACCGAGGTGGCGCCGGCCGGCGACTTCTGGGAGGCCGAGCCCGAGCACCAGGACTACCTGCAGCGCTACCCGAACGGCTACACCTGCCACTTCGTGCGGCCGGGCTGGACCCTGCCCCGCCGCCACGCCGGCTGACCGCGGTCGCTTCGGCACGCCACGCATGGGCTAGAGTCGGACGATGCGCGACCTGGCCCCCTCTGCCGGTAGCCCTGGCTCCCCCCGCACCGCGTGGCGGCTGCTGGCGCTGATCGTCGCCGTCGCGCTGCTGTACCCGGCCTGGATCGGACACCCGGACACCCGCTGGGCGACGTACTGCCTCATCGAGGTGGTCGCGGTCGTGGCGACGTGGTGGCTCAGCTGGCGCCGGCGCGCGCCCTTGGCGTGGTACCTGCTGCTGGCCGGCATCACCTGCAACGTGATCGCCGACCTCATGTACTACCGCGAAACCGTCGTGGTCGGCATGGGCGCCAAGGCCGCCCTGTCGGACGTGTTCTACACGGTGGCCTACTTCCCGCAGGCGGCCGGCCTGGTCGCGCTGGGGCGCCGGGTCGGGCGGACGACCGGCGCCCTGCTCGACGCCTCCATCTTCGCGATCGGGCTGGCGGTCCCGGTGGCGACGTTCTACATGGTGCCGGCCGCACGGGCGGTGCCCTTCGGCGTCGAAGGCATCCTGCTGGTCGGGCTGTATGCGTTCGGCAGCATCCTGCTGTTCGCCCTCTACGTGCACCAGGCGACCTCGCGCCGGGGCAGCAACCCCGCGTTCCTGGTCCTCGGCGCCGCCCTGCTGATGGCCGCGATCGGCGACCCGCTGTGGAACGTGCACATGCTGGGCGGCAACCCCGCACTGGCCGAGCTGCCAAAGCTGCTCTGGTACCTCAACCGCTGCCTGCCGCTGGCCGCCGTCGCCCACCCGGCGATCACCCAGGTGTGGCGCTTCGAGCCGGAGGCACCCAGTTCACCGCTGCCGCGGGTGCGACTGGTCGCCCTGATCCTCGGCTCGCTGATGCCAGCGCTGACCCTGGTGCTGGCCTCGCTGGCCGAACCGGAACATCCCTACTGGATTCCGATTGCCGGCGGCGGGATCCTGCTGCCGCTGCTGGTGCTGGTGCGCATGGACGGGCTGCTGCTGCAGCTGCGCAGGCAGGCGCGGCAGCTGGACGTGCTATCGCACTACGACGAGCTCACCGGCGCCCCGAACCGACGCCAGTGGAAGCGCGCCCTGGCCACGGCGGTCGCGCAGGCCCGGCTCGACGGACGTCCGCTGACCCTTGCCCTCTTGGACCTGGACCACTTCAAGGCCTTCAATGACACCCACGGGCACCACGCGGGGGACAACCTGCTGCGCGACGCCTACCGGACCTGGTCGGCCCGCCTGCCTACGGAGGCGGTGCTCGCCCGCTATGGCGGCGAGGAATTCGCCCTGCTGCTGCCCGGCGTCGCCGTCGCCGAGGCGGTGACCCTGGTGGAGGCGCTCCAGCCGCATACCCCGCAACTGCAGACATTCTCGGCCGGCGTCGCGCCGTGCGAGGTATCGGACGATCTGGACAGCGCGCTCGATCGTGCCGATGCGGCGCTCTATCGCGCGAAGCAGTCCGGACGCCGCCGGGTGCTCGTTGCCGGGGACTGAATCGACCGCCCGGCGCCGGCACCGATCAGCTCGAATGGTCGAGGATGATCTTCCATCCGTCCGGCGTCTTCTCCCATACCAGCGAATACACGCCGTCGTCCTGCGCAACGCTGCCGTGCGCGGTGCGATCGAGATGGAAGCGGCCGGTGACCACCGCATAGCGCACCGTGCCGGATGCGCCCGGCAGCAGGCGGACATCGAGGTCGGAGAAGGTGAGCCGGCCCATCTGCTCCCTGGTCGCGTAGTGCTCGCGGTAGCTGGCGAGGATCTGCCGGTAGCCCTTGCGCACGGAGCTGCCGACGAAGGTCGTGTCGGGAGCATCCTTGTAGCCACGCATGAAGCCGTCCACGTCGCCGCGGTTCCAGGCCGCCTGCTGATCGGCCATGACCTGGCGGATCGACGCCGCGTCGTCGCCCGGCGCGGCCGCCGCCTGCCCCGGGATGGAGGTGCCGGCGAGCAGCAGGACCACGAGAACGTGGCGAAGGAGTGGATGCATGGTGTTCCCCGGTGGTGGTGGCGCTGGGGATGCTAGCGCGCCGCGCGGCGCCGGTGCACCGGACAGGCGAGGCTCAGCCCGAAGCTGCGGATTTGCGCCGGGACGCCTTGGCGCGCTCTGCCGATTGCACCCGATGGGCGTTCATGATGGCGTCGATCAGCCCCGGGAAACGCCGGTCGATCTCGGCGCAACGCGAGGTGTTGCGCATCTCCACGCCGTGGCGCTCGCTGCGAATCAGCCCGGCCTCGCGCAGCACGCGGAAATGCTGCGAGAGAGTCGATTTCGGGATGTCCCGGTCCCTGACCGTGAGGAAGCTCGAACAGGTCTGCGGACAGCCGGCGTTCGCCAGTTCGGCGTAGATCGCCACCCGCACGGGATCGGACAGGGCGTGGAGGATGGCCTCCACGCTGACGTCGTCGATCGAGGGATGGGTCAGCGGTCGCATGCATCGAGTCTAGCAGCCCTTGATTGTTGGTTCTGCAGTTCATAAGTTACGAACTACGGTTTTAAAGAACAATTCCACCCCACCCATGCAAGGGAACCCGTCATGAGCAAGCTCGCAGGAAAAGTCGCCCTGGTCACCGGTGCCTCCAAGGGCATCGGCGCCGCCATCGCCCGCGCCCTGGCCGCCGAGGGCGCCGCCATCGTCGTGAACTACGCGTCCAGCCAGGCCGGCGCGGATGCCGTGGTCGCCGACATCGTCAAGGCCGGCGGCAAGGCCGTCGCGGTTCGCGGCGACGTGTCCAGGGCCGCCGATGCCAAGGCACTCGCGGAAGCCGCCGTCGAGCACTTCGGCCGTCTCGACGTGCTGGTCAACAACTCCGGTGTCTACGAATTCGGCGCGCTGGAAGAGATCACCGAGGAGCACTACCACCGGCAGTTCAACACCAACGTGCTGGGACTGCTGCTGGTCACCCAGGCCGCAGCGAAGCACATGGGCGAAGGCGGCAGCATCGTCAACGTCAGCTCGCTGGTCACCCGCATCGTGCCGGCGGCCAGCGCCGTCTACACCGGCACCAAGGGCGCGGTGGACGCCATCACCGGCGTGCTGTCGCAGGAGCTGGGTCCGCGCAGGATCCGCGTCAACGCGGTGAACCCGGGCATCGTGGAGACCGAAGGCACCCACTCCGCCGGCTTCATCGGCTCGGAGTTCGAGGCGGACATCGTGGCCAAGACGCCGCTGGGCCGTACCGGCCAGCCGCAGGACATCGCCTCGGTCGTCACCTTCCTCGCCTCCGACGAGTCGCGCTGGCTCACCGGCGAACGGCTGTACGCTGGCGGCGGCCTGCGCTGAAGCACCGCGCGGGCGCCCTGCCGTGGACGCCTGCGCGGGAAACGGCCCACTCCGGTTCGGAGCGGGCCGTTTCGTTTTCAGTGGGCCGGCATGCCGGTGCGCCACCGGCGAGGTGCCGGGAATCGGCGAGATGTTCGGCGCACGAAACTGCGACCGGTAACAGTACCCTCGCAACTCCTGCACCCGGGCGAGCGCTGCATGGCTCGCCACCAGGGCGACGCAGGTTGGGAAGACTGGCTTCAGCAGCCCGTCGACCGGTGCGCACTCCCCCTCCCCTATTGCGGCCATGGTCGCCGCCGTTCGGTGGCCCTTACCTCGATTACCCCGGCCGCCGACATCTTCCGGCGCCGTGCGCGCTTTCGTCGATCTCGCGAGCCCCCGGCCAGACCCAGCCCGCGAAATGTGATACGAAAGCGCGTCCTGAATCGCATCCGGCTCGTTCCCTGCTGGCCTGCAGCCGCGCCGTCCATCCATCACGCTCCGGGGCCGCCGGACGGAGCAGCAAGGGAATCGAACGCTTGAGGCTTGCCCGTCACGTCCACGTCGTGGCTCTGCTTACACTGGCAGTGGGCTCGATGGCGGCCCAGGCTGCCGCGCCGCTTCGGGTGATCTACCCGAAGGCCGAGTCCAGGCGCGATATCCGCACCGACTACCCGCTCGAGCTGCTGCGCCTGGCGCTGAACCGCAGCGGCGAATCCTTCGAGCTCAAGCCCTCGCAGGCCTCCATGCAGCAGGCGCGCAGCCTGCGGCAACTGGCCAAGGGCGAGGGACTGGACATCGTCTGGTCGGTGACCACCCGCGAACGCGAGCGCGACCTGCTGCCGATCCGCATCCCGATCGATCGCGGACTGATCGGCTGGCGGGTGCTGCTGATCCGAAAGGACGAGCAGGTCCGCATGGACTCCATCGAGTCGCTCGCCGGCCTGGCCCGGTTGTGGGGCGGCCAGGGGCATGACTGGCCGGACCTGGGCGTCTTGCGCGCGAACGGACTCAGGGTTCTGGCCAGCCCGACCTACGAGGGGCTCTTCGCGATGCTGCAGCAGGGGCGGATCGACTATTTTCCCCGCGCGGTCGCGGAAGCGGGCCCGGAGCTGGAGAGACACCCGCAGATGGATCTGGCGATCGAAAATCACCTGCTGCTGCATTACCCATCGGCGCTCTACTTCTTCGTCAGGCAGGGAAACCGGCCGCTGGCGGACGCAGTGACCCGCGGCCTGGAGCGCGCCATCGCCGACGGGAGCATGGCGGCCCTGTTCCGGCAGACCTACGGATCGCTGCTACAGCGGCTGGCCTTGCGCCACCGCAAGGTGCTCGACTTGGCCAACCCGGATTTTCCAGGTGACGTGCCGACCGGCCGCCCCGACCTCTGGTTCCAGCCGGGGGAGTCGCCTTGAAAGATCCGATCCCGCGCAGCCGTTCGATCAGCGTGCGCCTGGCACTGGCCACGTTGCTCGTCAGCGTGCTGGTCTCGGTGGTGGTCGCCGCCGTGCAGCTCGAACTGCTCTACCGCCAGCAGCTTGCCAACGCCAACCAGCTGATGGAAGAAGTCCGGCGTACCTTCGTACCCAGCCTGTCGGCCGGGTTGTGGACGGTGGACCAGGGCCGTGTCGATCTGCTCATGGACGGTCTGGCGCGTATTCCGGGGGTCGCGTACGTACGTCTCGACTCGGAGGGCAAGCAGCTGGAGCGCGGGCGACCGGTCGCGCATCCGGCGATCGCCCGGAACTTCGCGCTGTCCTACGACGAGGGGGGCCACGTCGCGCTGGGAACGCTGCAGGTCACGATCGACCGCGAATACATGGCGACCCGCCTGCGCGGTGCCTCGTTGCGCATCGCGTTGACCACGCTGGCCGGACTGACTTCCGCTTCGCTGGTGCTGCTGCTGCTGTTCCGCTACTGGATCACGCGACACCTCGAGCGCATGGCCGACTACGCCCGCAACGTCGGGATCGCACAGCTCGCCACCCCGCTGAAGCTGGATCGCCCGCCGCACCGCAGGCAGGACGAGATCGACCACATGGTGTTCGCCTTCAACCAGCTGCGCGAGCGCATGGTCGAGAACCTGGCCAAGCGCGACAAGCAGGAACACGAGCTGCAGGCCTACCGCGACCACCTCGAGTCGCTGGTCCGCCTGCGCACCATGACCCTGCAGGAACAGGCGATCCAGCTGGAGAGCCAGAAACTCGAAATGCAGCGACTGGCGCATACCGACAGCCTCACCGGGCTGAGCAACCGCCGCGATTTCATGGATCATCTGGAGGCGGCCATCGGCAGCTGCGTTGCCGGCAACCAGCCCCTTTGCGCGCTGATGCTCGATGTCGATCATTTCAAGGCGATCAACGACGAGCACGGCCATGCGGTCGGCGACCGCGCGCTGGTCGCCCTGGCCCATGCGTGCCGGCAGCAGCTGCGCGACAACGACGTCATCGGTCGTCTCGGGGGCGAGGAATTCGGTGTCGTCCTGCCGCGGACCGACGTCGGGCTGGCGGAATCGGTCGCCGAGCGGCTGCGCGAAACGATCTCCACCCTGCGCGTGCCCGACGCCGGCGGCGGCATGCTTGGCTTCACCGTCTCGATCGGACTGGCCGAGCTGTCCGGGCCGCATGAGAGCGCCTCCAGCCTGCTGCTGCGCGCCGACCGGGCGCTCTACCAGGCCAAGCGCAGCGGCCGCAATCGCGTGATCGCCGCCCCTCGCGAACAAGCCTGAAGACAGGCGTCGTGTCCCGGAAACGCCGGGGCGAGGCGACCACGGACACCAGTTGCCTCCATCGCGAACGGCCGCCCGACGCGCCGAACACGCAGCACCGGCGGTGCCGTGGCGAGTTCGCCGCGTGAAAGCTATTCGCCCGATACGAAGCGAATGATCGCCTGCACAGCCTGCTCGACGCTCCAGTGCTCGGAGGCCGGGCCGATCTGGATCTCCACCATCGTCCAGCCGTCCAGCGGCGCCTCGGCGAACACATCGAACAGCCACCACTCGCCCGCCTTCGCCATCGCGCGGTGGCGGGCGGCGAGCGTGTCCGGTCGCCCCCTCAGCCAGAGCTGGAAAGCGTTGGTGTGCGGCCGCCCCGGATGCACCAGCACCTGCGGCAGCTCCGCCAGGGCGGCCGCCAAGGCGCGGGCCCGTTCGACGAATTCGCCCATGCGGGGCGCCAGCCGTTCCAGCCCGTCCAGCGCGCTGATCGCATAGGGCCAGGCGGTGACGAGGTTGCCGCCGTAGCGGCTCTTCCACGGAGCAAGGCTGACGATGAACTCGGGCGCGCCGGCCACCAGTGCGCCCCCCAGGCCACCCAGCCCCTTGTAGAAGGAGACGTAGACGCTGTCGGCCAGCGCGGCCAGCGCGGCCTCGGTCACGCCGTAGCCGGCGGCCGCCTCCCACAGCCGGGCGCCGTCGAGATGCAACGGGATTGCCCGTTCGCGGCACCACGCCGAGATCGCGCGAAGCTCGTCCAGCGGCGGCAGCAGGAAACCCGCACGGCGCAGCGGCAGTTCCACCACCACCGCGGCCAACGGCTCGGTCACTGCCTTCAGCATCGCCAGCGAGAACGGCGCGTGGCGACCCAGCCGGATCGCCTGCAGGCCCGCGGCCCGCTCCAGCGCACCGGCCTCGTCCATGTCCATGTGGCCCATCGGATGGATCGCCACATTGCGGCAGCCGCGCGCGTCGGCATACGCCTGCAGCGCACACAGCTGCGCCGTCACACCCTTGATGAAGAACCGCCCGGCCGGTTTGCCCAGCCGCTCGGCCGTGGCCTGCTCCAGCGCCGCCACCGCGCCGCCGGCTCCGTACTCGTCCACCGCATCGGACGCGGCCGGATGCCCGGCCAGCCGGGCCATGGTCTCGGCCACGGGCGGCGCGGGTGGACGGGAGAGAAACAGCCGGCAGGCCTGCTTGAGCGCGTGATCGGTCATGGGGTGTCGATGCGTGGCGGGACAACCCTGCATTGTGCCGCGCTCCCGGCGCCGCGGCACGGGCCGTCGGTCATGCGATCAGTGCCGCAGCAACGACAGCACCACCTCCAGCACGATCAGCAGCACGATGGCGATTTCCAGCCACTCCGATCGGCGGCTCGAGGCCTCCTCGTAGAGCGCGGCGTAGGTGTCGCGGATGATCGCCAGCTTGCGGTCGACCGACGCGCTGAGCGCAGGCACGCGGAACAGTCCGAGCGCGGCACTGTAGACGCGGGCCAGGTACACGTCCTCGGTCACCTGCAGCGCGTTGTCCACCTTCTCGGTGAGTTCGGTCGCCTCGGCCACCAGCATGTACAGCCCCCGCGCCAGGTTCGCGAAGCGGCGGGCCGCCAGCAGCGATCCGGTACCGCGTGCCTCCTGCACGCGGGCGTACATGCGCGGCAGCTCGTTGTCGAGCAGTGTGTCGTAGTAGCGGAACTCCACCAGCTGCGCGTTCGCCACCTCGATCACGTCAGCCACGTCCGAGTCGCCGCGGGGCTCGTAGACGAAGGCTCGATCCCAGGTGAGCAGCACCAGGTCATCGGCGTAGTAGGAGTAGCCGTGCGCCAGCAGGTCGCGGCGGGCGCCTTCGGACAGCGGACGCGTTTCGCCGGACAGCAGCGCAGCCAGGTCGACCCGCTCGCGCAGGGTGGCGGCGTCCAGCGGCTCGTCGAGGGCCTGCACCACGCCGAGCAGGTAGTCCTCCTGCAACGTCGCACCGGCGGCCGGCCGGTCCAGCGCCGGAGCGACGGCATCGACCACACGCTGGAGCAGCGTTGTCCACAGAGCCTCCGGCGCAGAGGGGCCGACGGCACGATCCAGTGCATTGAAGCGCGCGGCAAAAACCGGCCACGACGCATCGGCGACGGCGATGCGCAGCGCGAATGCAGCCACGCCAAAGTCGTACAGGCGCACGCGCACGCGCGCGGTGACCTCGACACCGTCCAGCACCAGGGTCATCGGTTCCAGCGGGAGGTCCAGCGGCGGCACGTCGAACGCCAGCGCCTTGGGCGGCGCCGTGAGGAGACGGCTACGCCGCCCCTCCGCCCCGGCGCGCTCCAGCCAGGCCACCTCCGCCCGGGCGAGATCGATGGCGTAGGCGATGTCGAACAGGCGCAGGGCCACCAGCTCGCCAGCCCGCACGGTCACCGAAGAAGCCTCGCCCATCGCATCTGCCTCCGATCCGTCCTGCGCCACAGTGTAGGCCTGTCCCGCATCCAGCTCCTGACCGCCATCAGCCCGTGGTTGCCGGCCCCAACCGCCGTATCCGGCCGCCGGACAGACCCGCCGCAGCCCTCGCCGTGATGCACGCCGCGAACCTCCACGCGGCTGTCCGGCGCTCTCCATTCTTCCGATTGACACGTTCGCCTGGCCCGCGAAGAATCCAGCCGCATTCAGGCCGCTGATCGATCGGTGCCTGTCCAGGGGAAGCGGCCAAGGGAGTGCTCGCTCGATGTCAGGGATGACGATTGCAGGCGTCGCACGCCTGTCTGCCCGGGGCTGCACGGCATCCCCGGAATATCCCGGTTCATCCGCATCCACCAGGCCCGGTACCGAACCGGCGAACCACAACCTTTTGCGGCATCGCCATCACTCTCGGTTCGGCTTCTCGCACGCCGCGCTCACTGTCGCGCCTGCCCCATCCGCGAAAACTTCGACCCGGGAGGCCTCAAGCCGCACCCTCCCGGCGTCATTCCCTGCACCACACCCAGGGCGAGATGCCCTGCCTCACTATGGCAACCCAAAGGAAGCTACCGCCATGTCGCAATCCACGCACCAGAGATTGCAGTCCCGCCGTTCAAGCACGTTCGTCCGCGCCGCGCTGCCCCTCTGCGTCGTCGCCGCCATCGCAGCCGTGCCCGGTATCGCGCGGAGCTCGGACAAGGGCCATGCCGCACCCGAGATCGTGGTCGGCCCCATGCCGCTGCCCAATCCGCATGTGAAGGGCTACGCCTATCCCGAGTCCGAGCAGACGATCCTCAAGCACGTCGACCAGGGCGACCATGCCTGGATCGCCACCCACGCCTGGGGCCTGTGGGCCTCGCTCACCCGCACCGTGCTGCCGGGCCTGCACGTGTACGAAACCTGGCAGTCGCCCTATGACGGCACGCTGATCTCCTCGGGCATGAATTCCGGTGGTGCCACCCAGTTCCGCACCTCCGACGGCCGCTCGGCGGTGTTCCATGCGCTGCAACGTCCCGGCCAGTTCCACGGTCACCATTTCGTCGAGCAGACCCGCGCCGAGGCACTGCCGAGCAGCAGCGACCAGGTGCTGGTCACCGTCAACTGGTCGCCGCAGATGGCCAAGCAGGTGCAGGCGAACCACTGGCTGTCCTCCACCACGCTGGATGCGATGCTGGCCAAGGGCGAACCGGGCATCACCCTGAACAACTACTCGGTGTCGCTCAAGCCGACCTACTTCTGGCTGGGTGCGCCCTTGCTCGTCCAGGGCCGCTATTACCGGCTGAGCACCTGGCCGGGGCCGCCGAATCCCGCCATCGCCTTCCCGTCCAACCTGTGGGGGCAATGCGTGTGGATCGACACGCAGGCGTCCGGCGCAGGCACGGGCACCGGTGCGGTGGACACCACCTGCAGCGACGACGGCAGCTCGCGCACGCCCGCCAGCACCTACGGACTGGCCAACTTCATCCACTTCAAGCTGACGCCCAGGGAAGCCAGCGAGTGGGCGAAGCAGGGCATCAACGTCACCATCGGCACGAAGACCTACGCGCCCAAGGCCGGCGAGACTGTCGTGCTCGCCGCCATGCACGTCGGTACGCGCGAGATGACCGAGTGGACCTGGCAGACCTACTGGTGGCAGCCGGATCCGAACAAGGCCATCGCGCCGATGACCGCCGCCGATCTCGCCGCCCGTCCGGCGCAGGTGAAAGGCGCCGCGGCGCACTACGCGATGTGCGCGGCCTACCAGATGGTCACGCCGAACCAGCCGATCACCGGCGGCCAGGGCACCAAGCCAGTGCTTTGCTACAACCCCTACCTGGAAGCGCCCTTCTCGCACAACAGCGACCTCCCCGGCTCGAAGCCGTGGACCTACCAGGGCGTCACCTACGACATGAACGTCGGCGTGCAGACCAACTGCATGAGCTGCCACATCCAGGCGACCTACTCCAAGGGCAACGGCAGCACGCTGCCGTATACCGCGGACCGTTACGTCGACCTCGACAGCGCAGACTTCAAGCCGTACCTGAAGATGGACTTCTCCTGGTCGATCCAGCAGAACGTCAAGGTCGCCACGCCACCTAAATCGCCCTCCGGCTCCGGCGCGACGACAGCGGGTCGCAAGTAGTCGTTGTTCCGGCACGCCGTGTACCCGCCCGCCAAGGGCGGGTACGTCCCCGGGCGGGGGACCAGTCAATCCCGACCCTGCTTCGCCATGGGAGTAAGCCGCTAAGCTGCCCGCGTCGGACAAGCGGGAGGGCGGCGACGTGTTTCATCCACTGGACTGGCTCGGTCGTCGGCTGGCGGCATTCCTCGCCAGGCCGCGCGCGGTCGAGACGCACTTCGGCACCTCCGGCTTCGACCTGCTCGAAACCACGCTGCGCCCGGGCGATGTGCTGCTGGTGGAAGGCAGCAGTCGCTTCAGCACGGCGATCAAGTACCTCACCCAGTCCAGCTGGTCGCATGCGGCGCTGTACGTGGGCGGGGCGCTGGCCGACGAATGCCCGGAACTGGGATCGCACGTACTGATCGAGGCCGACGTGAGCGACGGCGTGCGTGCCGTGCCCCTGCACAGCTATCGTGGCCTGCACACCCGCATCTGCCGCGCGGTGGGGCTGAGCCAGGACGAGGTAGACACGGTGATCGCCCACGCCATTCGGCGACTGGGCCAGCAGTACGACGTGCGCAACATCGTCGACCTGATGCGCTTCCTGCTGCCCACCCCTCCGGTACCCGGACACTGGCGCCGCCGCATGCTGGCGCTGGGCAGCGGCGACCCGACGCGGGCGATCTGCTCGTCGCTGATCGCCGATGCCTTCCACAGCGTGCGCTACCCGATCCTGCCGCTGATCGACCGCTGCGACCGCCACCTGCCCGGCGCCCACCGCGAGCAGAGGGAACGCCTGCACATCCGCAACTCGCGCCTCTTCGCGCCGCGCGACTTCGACATCTCGCCCTACTTCCTGATCGTCAAGCCGCTCCTGGATCAACCATTCGACGTACACCGGCTGCGCTGGACCGCCAGGACGCACAGCGGAAGCGCTCCCTGACACGCCCTCCCCGCGCCAGGCAGGAGTGCATTACTCCGCCGCGCCGGGTCCGGCCCTGGCGGGCAGCTCGGGCGGCACCGGTGCCTGGGTGGCCTGCCGGATCAGGTGGCGGCGACGCGCGAGAAACCAGATGGCGCCGAGCGGGAATCCGACCGAGATGATCCATGGTCCGTACGGCGCCTTGCTGGCGCCGGCGCCGAACAGCAGGAACGAGATGGCCTGGACGTTCCACTGCCCGCTGGTCCAGTTCACCGACACGGTGACCAGGCCGAAAATGATGAACAGGATCCATGGCCAGCGCCGACCGCGCAGGGGTGTGCGCACGCACAGGGCCAGCGCGTAGATGCAAAGCAGCGGCACCACGATCGCAGCGGCGAGCACCGCGTATTGCAGCGCGCTCTTTCCGTGCAAGGTGAACCGGTTGATCGTTTCCAGCGCTGCCGGCAGCGGCTGTACCCGCAGGCCGAGCAGTGTCGTGGAGCCATCCGTCGTGCGCCTGACGACGCGAATCAGCAGCCATCGGTCCGGATACTGGTACTGGAAGGTATAGCTGATCGTGCGCTCGCCGGAACGCTGCATCGACTGCACGCCGACGACCTTGACCGAGGTCGGGGACGCCGACGGGAGATACGACGCCATCGTTTCGAGTTTCTGGTGCAGGTCCGGCCTGCGCTGGGAGGGATCGACCACCGCCTCGATCGCCGCGTACTGCCGGTCACGCAGAAGATCGACGTAGTGCGAGGCGGCCTTCTCGTCAGCCGGCGATCCGAACAACTGCGCCAGCCGCGAGGCTTGGCACCCCGCCAGCAGCAGCAGCAGACAAAGCAGCACGCTCGTCCCGATGTTCCAACGCATGGTCCGGCCCTCCCCCTCAGGTTGTGGAGCACTCGATCGACACGACCGACCCGGCACCCGCATCGGCCGACCGGGGTACGGCAGCGGCCCCGGCCATCAGGTTGACGTACTGCACGATGCGCGGATGCATGCCGGCGTTCGGACTCGCGCCGTGCGGTAGCCACTGATGCCAGATCACCAGGTCACCCGCCTTGCCGGCGATGGGCCGCGGTCCCAGCGCATGCAGGTCCTGCTGCTGCGGGTCCACGCCCGGAGCGAGGGCGGCCAGCCAGTCCGGCAGGCGCCGGTGGAATCCGGGCACGACGGTCAACGCCCCCTGGTTGGCCGGCGTGTCGGTCAGGTAGAGGATGCCCTGCGTGCCGAACCGCAGCGGCTCGCCGAAATCCATGTCCCAGTGCAGATCCGGCCCGGGAAACGGGTACCCGGGACGCTGCGGGGGATGGAAACCGCAGCGGTCGGCACTGGCCCACAGGTCCGCCGTACCCCAGAGCTGGGCGAAAGCCTTGTGGACGCGCGGCGAGCGTCGGACGGCGTCGAGTGCGGCGTGCTGGATCAGCTCCACCATGATCCCGTGGCGCCCGCCGTACCGGTACCACGACTCCGGCTCGTCCGGCATCGCACCGACATGGCGCAGGATCGCCTCCGCGGCGGCCTCCCTTTCCTCCGGCGTGATCGCATCGGCGAGCACCACGTAGCCGTGCTCCGCCCATTGTTCGAGGTCGGCCGCATCCAGTACCGGCGGAGCGGTCTCGATCGCCTCCAGCCAGCCGTCCACGGCCCGCATCCTCGGCGCGTCGGCGATCAGCGTGCGCAGGCGCTGCACGCTCCGCTCGTCGGGTCGCCCTGCCGTCGCGACGATCCAGGCCTCGAAGGCCTCGAACGCCGGGGCCTCATGCAGCAGGTAATCCCAGGTCTGGTGCAGGCCGAGCCCGAGCGCATCGAGCACCAGCCGGTCCAGCAGCGACTCGCCGGCACGCTGCCCGGCATGCCCGTACCTTGCGGCCATCGCCGACGACCAGAGCCGCCGCAGGTGCGGCACGCCCAACCCGCCGAGCGCCGAGGAAGGGGGAAGCTGCTGGGCCGCGACCGAACCATCCTGGTCCGTCCCGGCAGGATCCGCGCACGCCCCTGGTCCGGGGAAGCTCTTCGGGTGCATCGCCACGCGTCCCTTCGTCGATGGTCGGCCGCCACTGTAGCGCCTGTCCGGCCGGCCGACGACGCCTCATGGCGGGCAGCCAGCCGCGTTGCGGAAGCCGCGGAGTTTTCTTCGCGGAGCGCAGGCCGTAACGTTCGCCTACTTCCTCCGCGGCCACCGACTCCGATGCTGCAGCCCTCCACGACGCAACGCCTGCGCCGGCGCCTTCTGGCATGGGGCACCGACCTGCGGGCGGACCGCTGGTTTCCGCAGCTGCCGCTGGCGATCCTGCTGGGGCTGGGCGGCTGGTGGCTGCTGCGGGCGATGCCTGCGGGCTCGCTGCACACCGTGCTCGACGACCTGCTGGAAAGCCGCCGCAACCTGCCACCGGACTCGCTGCCGTCCCTGCTGATCGGTGCAGGTATGCTGCTTTCGGCGCTGGGCCTGCTGCTGCGCTCGCGGCTGGCCTGGACGCTGGCGCTGCTGCTCAGCCTCACCGCGCTGGCCAGCGTGATGATCGGGCGGGCGCCGCACGGCATCCACGCCGCCGCCTACTTTCTGCTGTTGCCCTTCCTGCTGCTGGCCTCATGGCGGCGCTTCGACCACTCCAGCCTCACGTCGGGCACACTGTTCGCGCTGACCTCGGTGGCGATGCTGCTGCTCTACGCCACCTTCGGTGCCTATTATCAAGGCGCCGCGTTCCGTCCGCAGATCACCGATCTGACGACGGCGCTGTATTTCGCCGTGGTGACCATGAGTACGGTCGGCTACGGCGACATCACTCCGCAGACTTCCGATGCCCGGTTGTTTACTGTGTCGATCATCGTGCTGGGTGTGGCGGTGTTCGCCACCTCGCTCACCGCGGTGGTGGCGCCGATGGTCACCCGCAGCCTGCAACGCATCGTCAACCGCAAGGGACGTCGCATGAAACGCGAACATCATTTCGTCGTGGTCGGCGACACGCCGCTGGCCGTGAACACCTGGCGCGAGCTGAGCCGCCGCGGCCAGCCGGTGACGCGCCTGCTGCGACGCGCGCCGGACACCGCGCTGCCGGACGACGTGGACGCGGTGTATGGCGACCCCAGCGATGGCGACGTACTGCGCCAGGCCGGTGCCGACAAGGCGCAGGCGGTCATGGCGATGCTGGACAACGATTCGGACAATGCCTTCGTCGTGCTTGCCGTGCGCGAGATCGCCAGGGGCGTGCGCACGGTGGCGGCGGTCAACAACGCCAGCTACCTGGGGCGCGTGAAACTGGCCCAGCCCGATGTGCTGATCGCCCCGCAGATCCTCGGCGGCGAACTGGTGGCCATGCTGATGACCGGCGAGGAGATCAACGCCGACTTCGTGCTGCATCGTGTGTTCCAGCCGCCGGAAGCCGCGGCCTGACGCGACGCCGTGCGCATCAGCCGCCGTAGCGCTTCGGGATCGGCCGGTCCGGCTGCTCGCCCCGCCAGTAGATCGTCACGACCCACCAGCGGTGGCCGTCGTACATCAACTGGAAGCTGTTGATGCCGCGCTGGAACGGCTTGGCATCGGACACCGCATGGCGCGACTCATAGGTGCTGAACACCTGGGCGATATCGCCGTAGCGGTCGACGACCCGGTGCGCTTCGCGCTCGAAGAACCCTTCGCCCTCGAGGAACGGGCCGGCGGCCCGGATGTAGTCCTCCACGCTCATCACGCGGGCCGTGGTCGCGCCGTCCTTCGCGGTGTGTACCGCGATCAACCGCGCCCCCGGCACGAACAGCGAGCGCATACGGTCCCAGTCGCGCTGCTGACCTTTCGGACCGGAAATGACGCCATAGACCGCCGCCATGATGGCGTCCAGCGACGAGACATCCGAAGGCCGGGCCGCCGGGGCTGGCGCCGAGGCAGCTGGCGCGGCGTCCTGCGCCGCGGCGGACGACGGCACCGCGGAAGCCATCCACAACAGGCCACAGGCGGCGAAACTTCGGAGCACGGCGATCGCCATGACGGGTTCTCCTGTTATGTCAGGGAAAGATTTGAAGGTGGTCCAGGCAGGGCCAGTCCGACCGGCGTCCAATCTACCGGGAGCCCGACCTGCTGACACGACGCTGTCAGCAGGCTGCGCCGATGATGGTCCCGACTTCAGCCACGGAGCCCAGGCCTTGCCCACCCTCACCCTCTACGCCACCCGCCCCGCGTTCGGCCTGCCCGATTCCAGCCCCTTCGTGATGAAGACCGAAGTGCAGTTGCACATGGCTGGGCTCGCCTACGACAAGGTGTCGTCCATTCCGCCGCAGGCGCCGAACGGCAAGCTGCCGTACCTCGTCGACGACGGCGAGACGATCGCCGACTCCACCTTCATCCGCGCGCACATCGAGCGCAAGTATGGCGTGGATCTCGATGCCGACCTGGATCCGAGGCAACGTGCCGAAGCCTGGGCCATCGAGCGGTTGCTGGAAGACCACCTCTATTTCGCCATGGTCTGGTTTCGCTGGATCGATCCGGAAAATTTCGCCAAGGGACCGGCCCAGTTCGCCAGTGGCGCGACGGAAGCCGAGCGCGAGCAGATGCGCCGCACCATACAGGCCCGCAAGCAGGCGGACCTGCATGGCCAGGGGATCGGCCGGCACGCTCCGGAGCGGATCGCCGCCCTCGGCGAGCGCTCGATCGACGCCGTGGCGCAGTGGCTGGGTGAACGTCGCTACCTGATGGGCGACACCGCTTGCGGGGTCGACGCCACCGCGTTCGCAATGCTGGCCGGCGTCTCCACGACGTTCTTCGACACGCCGCTGCGCCGCGCCGTCGAGGCACGCCCCAACCTCGTCGATTACGTGGCGAGGATGATGCGTCGGCACTATCCGCACCACGCCTGGGCAGGCGACACGCAAACGGAACTCGCCTGACCCGACACAAAAAAACCCGACGCCGGAGGCGTCGGGCTGTCGGCAACACCGTGATCCGGCGGCGCTCTTCCGGCGCCTTGCGCCGGGCGGTTCAGGAGGGGTTGGCCGCCTTGGAGCAGTCACCCTGCGGGCAGTCGAAGTCGACCTTGACACCGCGACCGACCGTCACCGGCACCTTCAGATGGGCCAGCACGGCCTTTCCGTTTTCTTCCAACGTGACGTTGTAGGTACCGGTCGGCAGTGCGCGCAACGCATAGCGGCCGTTCGTCCCGACGCTGACCTGGCGCTGGGAACCGTTGGTGGTGCTGTGCGCGATGACCACGTCGCCGGCGGGTGCATGGCCGAACACCGAACCGGTGGTGGACTGGGCGAGAACCGCGGCGGAAGCGACCAGGCTGCACACGGCGACCAGGACGAGGCTTGCACCGCGACGGGCGCGCGAACGGAGGGCAGGAGTCTTGTTCATGGGATGACCTGATTCCTTGTGGCATCGGGGGGATGGATGCGCGCGAGCCGCCAGGGGTTTGGCAATGGGCCCGTGCACCGGACCGGACTGTGCACGGTGCCCAGGGCACCGCGCATCGAACGGCCGCGACACCCGGCCGGCTGCTCAAGCGCAATCCGGGGCGCGCGCGCAGGCTAGCCGCACCCGGGCACGCCCCCGATGAGCCAAAGGTCACGAAAAGGGCCACAGGTCATGGCCTGCTTTTCCCGCAGCGACGGTCCGGTCGCCCGGACAGCGATGCGGACTCGTCGCCGCCGATGCTGTGCGCGGCGGATCAACCGCCCTTGCCGCCTCCGGCAGTGCCGCAGCGAAAGCGCTCGCGGAAGCGGTTGGCCTGAGGCTCGCCGGTTCCGAGGTCGAGATAGGTGGCAGGCCCGCGGCAGACCCGCTCGGCCATCTGCTGGCAGAACGCCTGCGGATCGCCGCTCGCCGTGCCCGGCGCCTGCGCCGCGAGGGTGCCGCGACAGGCGACCCAGGCGATGCCGTCGGGCCCGGGCGGGATCGAGCGGAACGACTCCGCCCCGGCCAGGTCACCGGCCAGCCAGTGACCGCCGAATACCGCGCCGCCGCCCACCAGCAGCACGCCGGCCAGCAGCAGGCTCCATCGGATCTTGCTTCGACGTTGCATCCTTCCGCCCTCCTCGAGCCGCCTTCGACCGATGTCGCGCGGCATCGTTCCCTGAAGTCCCCGCCCGGCTCAGACCCGCCGGCCGTTGAGCCGCAGCACCGGCCCCACGGCGTCCAGCAGGGTCTCGCGGACGGTGGCAGGGAGATCGCCCATCATCCGGGCGATCTTTCCAGTCACATAGGCATGCAGTTCGCCGCCCTCGAAGCGCCGGGCCGTGCCACGCGCCCGGGAGCGCACGTCGACGACCAGCGCCGGCACCCGCCGCCCGTGCAGCCGCAGGCGCACCAGGCGCAGGCTGACCTCGCTCTCCGGATCGCCGGTGGCGGTCACCAGCGCCCCGGTCTCGCCGAGCTTGTCCTCGATCGCGAGCAGCATCCCGCGCAAGGCTTCGTCCGTCGCCGCCTGCTCGAAGTCCATCGCACCCTCCCGTGGAAGGCGACAGTGAAGCGCGAATCGCGCGGGAGGTCGAGGCGCCGCGGCCGGTCAGTCGCGGCGCAGCACGCCGAAGGCGAAACGGCGACCGTAGCCCTGGCGGATCGCCAGGTGGATCCAGGTCATCGCGAACGGTTCGAGGTAGCGCGCAGCGGACAGCGGCCCCAGATCGACCGCGTCGAAGCCGATCGCCTCGGCCAGCGCCAGCACTTGGCGGCGGGCCTCCGGGTCGTCGCCGCACACCGGCATGAACGGGCGGCCGTCTGGATAGCGGGCGTCGGCCATGTTTTCCGCACCGGTGGTGTTGAAGGCCTTCACCACGCGCGCGCCGTGCGCCTGGCCGGCCAGTTGCTCGGCGGCCGAGGTGGTGGTGCCCACGCTGAGCCCGGCCAGGCCCGGCGCCAGCGGATTGGTCGCATCGACCAGGATGCGGCCCTGCCAGTCCGGCACGCTGGCGGCGATCGCCGCCACCGCGTCGTACGGCACGGCGAGCACCACCACCTCGCTGGCGGCGATCGCCGCGGCGGTACCGGTGACGCGCGCGGCGTCGCCGAGCCCTGCCACCGCCGCAGCGTACTTCGCCGGTTCCGGCACGCCGAACACCACCGATTCGCCGCTGCGCACGAAAGCGCGGCCCAGCGCCATGCCGACGTTGCCGGCCCCGAGTATCGAAATGCTCATCTCATGCTCCCGTTCTGGAAAAGGATGGATACGCCATCGCGCAGGCGTGGCTCACTGCCACGCCGCGCGATGCTCGCGCACGAAGTCGGCCCAGCGCGTGGCGGGACGACAAAGCAGTTGCGGCAGCTCATCCGTGACCTCGGCCACGCGACCGGCGGCGATCGCCCGGTTGAGGCTGGACATTGCCTCCACCATCGGCTCGGGCATGCCGGCCTCGCGCATCGCCTGTTCCGCCTGCGATGCGCTGATCGACACACGCTCCACCGGACGTCCGGTCGCGGCAGCGATCGTCGCCAGCGCCTCGGTGTCGGTGAGCGCTTCCGGCCCGGTCAGGGTGTAGGCCCGGCCGGCGTGCGGCGCCGGATCGCGCAGCACCACGGCGGCGGCCGCGGCGAGGTCGCGCGCGTCGACGTACGGCACGCGGCCGTCGCCGAGCGGCGAATACACCGCACCGGCCCGGATCATCGCGCCCTGGTAGCGGATGAAGTTCTGCATGAAGTTCTTCGGCCGCAGCAGCGTGTAATCCAGGCCGCTGTCGATCACGTGCCGGTCGCAACGTCCCTGCAGGCGGGCCAGCGCCACGTCGGAGTCCACGTCCGCGCCGGCGCCGGACAGCCGCACCAGGTGGCGCACCCCGGCGGCCACGGCGGCCTCGACGGCGTGCGCGGTCATCGCCTCCATCGCCGGGTGCGCCGGGGTGGGCAGGAACACCCGCTCCATGCCGGCGAAGGCCTCGCGCGCCGAACGCGCATCGAGCAGGTCCAGCGCACGCCCGGGCAGGCCGTCCACGGCCTCGCCGCGGGTGGAGGCGGTGACCAGTCGGGTCGCGTCATCGGCACGGGCCTGCAGCGCGGCGACGAGATGGCGGCCGACAGTACCGGTGGCGCCGGTGATCAGGATCGAGGTCTGCATGGCGTCCTCCTCAGTGTCCCAGCGCCTCGACCACGAGTCGCGCGGTCGCTTCGCCGGAGAAGTTCTGCTGGCCGGTGATCAGCTGACCATCGCGCACGGCGAACGGACGCCAGGCGCCGACCTGCACGAAGTTCGCGCCCAGTGCGCGAAGCCGGTCCTCGATGCGCCAGGGCATCACGTGCTGGCCGCGCGGCAGCACGCCGTACGACCAGGCCGCCTCGTCGGCCGCGTCCTCCTCGACGTTGGCGAAGCCGGTGACGGTGCGGCCCTTCGCCAGCAGTTCGCCGTCCGCGCCGCGCACCCAGGCGAGGATCGCCACGCCGTGGCACAGCGCGGCCACCACCTTGCCCGCGGCGTGGAACGCGGCGAACGCCTCGTGCAACGCGGTGGCGCGCTCGAAGGTGAACATCGGCGCCTGGCCGCCGGCCACCACCAGCGCGTCGAAGTCCTCGACCGCCAGCCCGGCGACCGGACAGGTGTTGGCGACCTTCGCCATCAGCGCCGGGGTATGGATGAAGCCCTGGCTGACCAGGTCGTGGCTGCTGTAGCCGCTGGGATCGCCGGGATCGCTCAGCGCGTCCGCGGTGCAGGCGCCGCCGTCGGGACTGAACAGCTCGACGGTGTAGCCGGCTTCGACGAACACCCGGTACGGATGGGTCAGCTCGCTCCACCAGAAGCCCACGGGGGCGCCGGTGGTGCTCGACACGGCGGGATTGGCGATGACCAGCGCGATGCGCTTGCCGGCCGGCGCCGCATGGTTCGGGGAATTCGTGCTCATGCTCGCTCCTGGAGTCGGTGGACGGCGGCCAGTCTGGCGGTTGCATAAAATGGGATAAATCAAGCCAAATAGGACTTTCTGTTGCCTGTATTGTTGACAATGGACATCGCATCGCTGCGTGCCTTCGTGAAGGTGGTGCAGGCCGGCAGCTTCACCGGCGCGGCCGAGCTGCTGGACACCCGCAAGGCCCATCTCTCGCGCGTGGTCAGCCAGCTCGAACGCGAACTGGGCGTGCGCCTGCTCGAGCGCACCACCCGCTCGCTGTCGCTGACCGAGATCGGCCGGGCGTTCCACGAGCGCGCCTGCGGCGTCCTCGATGCGGTGGAGGACGCGCAGCGCACCGTGCAGCAGGCGCAGGGCGAGCCCACCGGGACGCTCAGGCTCACCTGCGGCGTGGAGTTCGGGATGATCGCGGTCGGCGGCTGGATCCACCGCTACCTGCAGCGCCACCCGCAGGTGCGGGTGGATGCCGACTACACCGGCCGCATCGTGGACATCGTGCACGACGGCTTCGACCTGGCAATCCGCGTCGGTACCCTGCCCGACTCCACGCTGGCCGCGCGCCGGCTCGGCGCGCTGCACTACGGGCTCTACGCGGCGCCCGGCTACCTCGCCCGGCACGGCACGCCGGCCACGCCGGACGAGCTCGACGGGCACGAGACGCTGGCCTTCATCGCCGGCCGTCGCGCCGTCGCCTGGACACTACGGCGCGATGGCCACGAGCAACGCATCGCCCTGCGCCCGCGGCTGCGCGCCAACAGCGTGTTCGCGGTGCGCGACGCCGCCATCGCCGGACTGGGCATCGCCTCGCTGCCGCACGTGGTGGCCGCGGAGGGCGTGCGCCGCCGGCAGCTGCGCGCGGTGCTGGCGGACTGGTCGCTGCCGGAGGTGCCGGTGCACGCGGTGTTCGCCAGTCGCCGCTTCCTCACCCCCAAGGTACGCGCGTTCATCGACCTGGCGGCCGAGGCGATGGGCGGCGACAAGGCGTAGGCAACGCATCCGCGGGTGGCGACCCTGGTGCAGATTGACGGCGGTCACGTTGCCTGTGCGCAAGCGTGCTATCACTAGCCGGGAACGCTACAGGGGGCCAGATGATCAGCGACAAGCACACCGGCCTCGTGCCGGTCATCCGCCAGCCGGAGCAGCTGGCGGCCTATCTCGTGGCCTATGCCGCCGGCGATCCGAACCGCGCCCTCGAGGGCCTGCACGTGACACGGGAAGCATGGACCGCCCTGGCCGGCGACGACGGCGACGCTTCCTGGAAGCGGGCCGAGGCATTCGGGCTGCCGCTGGTGGACCTGGCCGGCGTGGAGGCCGATCCGGCTGCGCTGGCGCTGCTGCCGGCGGCCAGCGCGCGCAAGCTGCATGCCGTGCCCCTGCTGAGCGCGCGCGGCTGCGTCGCGGTGGCGGTCGACGCCACCACCGAACCGTCGCTGCTGACCGCGGTCGACTTCGTCTCGCGCGAGCGGGTGGTGCTGCTGGTCGCCCACGAACGTGCCCTGCGCGAGGCCGTCGGCCAACACTACGACCTGATCGAGGACGCCGAGCTGGTCCGTCGCCTGGGACTGGACCACAACGGCGCCGAGCACGGTGTGGACGACTGGAAGCGGCTGGCCGGCGAAATGCCGGTGGTGAAGATCATCCAGTCGGTGATCGCCGAAGCGATCGCCAGCCGCGCCTCGGACATCCACTTCCGTCCCGGTGAGCACTCGGTGGAACTGCTCTACCGCATCGACGACGACATGGTGCCGATCCGGCACTTCCTGCGCACGCTGGCGCCGGCACTGGTCAGCCGCATCAAGGTGATCGCCTCGATGAACCTGGCCGAGCACCGCATGCCGCAGGACGGGCGCGCCACCTTCTCCACCGAACAGGGCAAGAAGGTGGACCTGCGCGTGTCGGTGCTGCCCACGGTGTTCGGCGAGAGCGTGGTCGTGCGCCTGCTGGACGTCGCCGAAAGCCTCAAGACGCTCGAAGAGATCGGCCTGACGCCGGAGGACAGGCTCGCGCTGGACGACCTGATGAACTCCAGCCACGGCGTGTTCCTCACCACCGGCCCCACCGGCTGCGGCAAGTCCACCACGCTCTACGCCATGCTGCTGGAGATGCGCAAGCAGCGCATCAACATCCTCACCATCGAGGAGCCGGTGGAATTCCACATCGCCGGCATCCAGCAGATGCAGGTGAACCGCCCTGCCGGCTTCACCTTCGCCAGCGCGTTGCGCAACTTCCTCCGCCACGACCCGGACACGATCATGGTGGGCGAGATCCGCGACCGCGAGACGGCGGACATCGCGATCGAAAGCGCGCTCACCGGCCATCTGGTGCTGAGCACGCTGCACACCAACACCGCGGCCACCACCATCACCCGGCTGCTCGATCTCGGTGTGGAACCGTTCCTGGTGCGTGCCTCGCTGCTGGCCGTGATGGCGCAGCGGCTGGTGCGGCTGACCTGCGAACACTGTCGCGAGCCGGAGCAGCCGCCCGAGCACATCCGTGCCGTGATGGGCGTTGCGCCGGACGAGGCCTTTTTCATCGGGCGCGGCTGCCACCGCTGCAACGGCTCCGGCGTGTTCCGGCGCGCGGCGGTGTACGAGCTGATGAGGATCTCCCCGGCGATCCGGCGGCTGATCGTGCCGGGCGCCGAGGCCGACCGCATCCACGAAACGGCGCTGGCCGAGGGCATGGTGCCGATCACCCAGGCTGCGCTGGGTATGGCCCGGCGCGGGCTCATCTCGCTGACCGAAGCCTACCGGGTACGCGCCGAGTAGCCCGCTGGCCCGTCTGCTCAGTGCTGCACCCGCGCCGCCCTGGCAAACAGCCCGGCGGAGATCAACCAGAGTCCGACGAAGGCGAGCGACAGGCCGACCACCGGCCCAGGGCTGGCAACCACCACCCATCCCGCCAGGCCAACGCCCGTCTGCGCCAGCGCCATGACGAGCATCACGCGCATCATGCCAGCGGCCCGGCCGCGCACGAGGACCGCTGCAGCAACGCCCAGCGCGAGCACAGCCGGGAACACCCGGTTCGCTACCGCGCCAGGGGGACCGGCGATGCCCACGGCGAGGTCGATCCACAGCGCCAGGAACGCCGTTGCCAGCGCCATGCCAACCGCTCCGCGATAGGCGCCATCGCACTTGCGGCGCGCCACGAACTCCCAGGTACCGCAGACGCACGCGAGCATCGCACCGAACACCACGAAATCGCCGGGACTCCAGTTCACCTCCGCGGTGAACCGCATCGCCACCCACGGCCCCGCGAGCAGCCCGACAGCGGCGCCCCAGCGCACGACAGTCCAGCCGTACCCTGTCGATCCTGTCATCATCGCCCGTCCCTCCACGGCGCACACACAGCTGCCTGGCCAGTATGTCGCATCCAGCCGCCAGCCTCGCCTACGCGTCATCCGGCCCATGTCGAATTCCGGCCAGCGCGCCCGTCGTCCCGGGGCAGGCAGTCCGCCGCCGCACCGCCCCGGAGAACACCATGTCCTACATCGATGGCTTCCTGATCGCCGTTCCCGTGAACCACCGCGACGAGTTCGTCCGCCATGCCGGGACGTTCGACGCGATCATCCTCGAATACGGCGCTACCCGCGTCATGGAGTGCTGGGCCGACGACGTGCCCCATGGCAAGCTCACCGACTTCCATCGCGCGGTGCAGGCCCGGGACGACGAGGCCGTGGTGTTCTCCTGGATCGAATGGCCCGACAAGGCCACCCGCGACGCCGGCATGGAAAAATTCATGAAAGACCCGCGCGTGACCGCCGGCGGCGACCTGCCGTTCGACGGCAAGCGGATGATCTTCGGCGGCTTCGTTCCCGTGGTGAACCTGCCGGGATGATCGTGCCCCGCACTGGGGTTGCCGCGCCGTCGAGCCCAGCGTCGCCTCCGCCTCCAGATCGACGCGCAAGGTGCCGATACACTCCCCGGTAAGCCGCGAGCCCACCCCACGCCGGCCATAGCCCCCGGAGATGTGCCATCAACGCCGAACGCGCCTCCATCCAGTCCGCCCTGCAGCAGCTGGACCTCGCCCTGCAACGCCACAACCAGTGGTACGACGCGGTCATACGCACCCTGGTCTGCGACTTGCCGGGCGAGCCCGACGACGTCGCTCCGGACGCGCACCACCGCTGCCCGTTCGGACGCTGGTACTACGAGGATGCCCCGGCCGTACTGCATCGGCATCCCGGGTTCGCGGCGATCGAGGAACAGCACGAGCGCATGCACGGGCTGGCGGCGAAGCTGCTGGGCTCGCTGGGCAACGGGCAATCCGTCTCCGTCACCGACTTCGATGCGTTCGCCCGTGCGCTGGAGAACCTGCGGCTGGAGATCTTCACGTTGCGACGCGACCTGGAGAACGCGCTGTACAGCCTCGACGAGCTCACCGGCGCCGGCAACCGCATCGGCATGCTCGGCGTACTGCGCGAGCAGCAGGCGCTGGTGGACCGGGCGGTGCAGTCGTGCTGCGTGGTGATGATCGACATCGACCACTTCAAGCGCGTCAACGACACCTGGGGACATCCCGCCGGCGACCGCGTGCTGGCCGTCTCCGCCCGCCAGCTGATGAAGCAGCTGCGCCCCTACGACAAGCTGTTCCGCTACGGTGGTGAGGAGTTCCTGCTCAGTTTGCCGGATACCGATCTGGCGACCGGCCATGGGCTGGCTGAACGACTGCGCGACAGCGTGGCCAGGCTGGCGATTCCCATGGAAGGACACGCCCCGATCCACATCACCATGTCGTTCGGCATCGCCCGGCTGGAGCCTGGCCTGGTCGTGGAGCTGGCCATCGACCATGCGGACAAGGCGATGTACGAAGCCAAGCGGGCCGGGCGCAACTGCACGCGCGCGTGGATCGACGCCATGGCCTCGACGTAAACGCATGCCCACGCAATTGCATGCTTCGTGCCGCTGAGGGCACGAGGCGACGCTCGAAAAACCTGGTCGACTGCGGCTTTTTGACGCCGCGCCGGACCTTGATCGCAATCAAGTCGGCCAGGGCCGCGCTTCAGAGAATCGGATTGCCAATGTGGCGTTTCCCACCGATTCCGAAGGCACTCCATGCGTACGCCAGCTGCACTCCCGCACGGTCGCGCGGCAACCCGCCATCTGCTGCGCTGCGCCCTGCCGCTCGCCCTGCTCGTGCCCTGTCTCGCCTGGGGTGCCTCGCCCATCGACGCCACGTGGCGCACCGTGGCGAACAACGGCAGCCTGATCCCCTCCGCGACATGCGCTCCCTATGCCGCCATACCCTCGCCGTCCTGCCGGGTGTTCAACAGCTTCAACCAGCCTTCGGTGAACACCTCCGGGCTGGTCGTGTTCCGTGCACGCAGCAAGGGTGGCGGCGGGCTGGGCGAGCCTCAGCAGGGCGTCTACACCCGCGACATGGACGGCAGGAATGAACCGATCGTGCGCATCATCGATCGCGACACGGCGGTCCCGCAGCCGTCCAACCGCAACACGGACTTCCAGGAAACGCCGGCGTTTCCGCGCATCGATGCGAACTGGCCGACGATCGTCACGCGCGGCATCCACCCGCCGGTCTGGCAGGTGACGAACGACGCCGGCGAGGTGGTCGAGCAGGTGGGCACCAACGGCGTGTACGCCAATCCGTTCAGCGACCTCGTCACCGGCGAGAGCCGCCTGGGCAGCGTGGCGGCGTTTCCGTTCTTCCAGGTTCCCGGCGAACCGGGCACGGCCTTCGACATCGTGCCGGGTGCACCGGCGATCACCGACCACGACATCATCGTGTTCAAGGGCAACTACACGGTCGGCTCGACCAGCAAGACCGGCGTGTACTACCGCAAGCTGATGAATGCGCCGTTCCCGATGGCCAGCGGTCCCTCGCTGTCGCCGGGCAGCGGCACCGAGCCGGTGGTGCTGATCGCCAGCTCCGACAGCTATATCCCCGGCACCACCACGCACTTCGGCTCCACCGCCCCGCCCAGCGCGGCCGAGGGCAAGGTGGTGTTCCTCGGCCTGGACAATGAGGAGCAGCCGACCGCCGGCGGCATCTACCTGGCACCGATCGGCACCCCGCAGCCGCCGTTGCAGGCGCTGGTGAAGATCGGCGACCCGGTGCCCGGCGAGGATCCCTCGGTGCACTTCAGGCAACTCGGCGAAGGGCTGTCGTTCGACGGCCGGCTGGTCGCGTTCTGGGGCGCCTGGGGCACCGACACGCAGTCGCTCACGCTGCACTGCCCGCAGGACGGCAACGCGAACCTGATCGCCTATTGCCTGCAACTGTATCCCGACGGCCATACCGTGCAGGTGCCGGTGCACCAGGGGATGTTCGTGCATGACATCGTGCTGGACCGGACCTGGGCGATCGCCAAGTCGCCGGACACCTTCAGCACCTTCCTGTACTGGAACTTCTCCGGGAAGGCACCCGGCGACTCCAGCGAGGAGGACGGCGAGCTGGCGCGCTGGCGCTCGGCCTCGTTCATCGCGGTGTCGCGGCTCGGCAATCGCGGACTGGCTGCCAAGGGACTGTTCCACGTCGCCTTCAAGGCCAGCACCGGCACGCTGGAGAACGGCGCCTACGTCAATCCCGTGGATGGCATCTACCTGAGCAGTGGCCCGGTATTCGGCCTGCTGCGCGCCGCAGTCACCACCGGCATGCCCGGCACCGTGCTCGATCCGCAGGCGGTCGACCCGGCCACCGGCGAAGCATTGCCGATCACCACCCTCGGCATCGAGCGCGACAGCTTCCGCGGCGACCAGCTGGTGATCAATGCCTCGATGGCCAACGAGGAGGCTGGCTGGGCCGGCATCTACCTCACCCGCATGCGCTTCTGAGTCCCCACGGAGCCCCGCCGCGGCGGGGCTCCGCGGTCGGGCATCACCTCATCGTCCGCGGGCGACGTAGCCTTCCGGCTCGCCCGGCTCCGTGGGCACGGGTCCTTGTCTGCCTGTCCCGCGCGCCCCGAAATCGTGGCGCGACGCCGACGGGGGATGGCACGAAGCCTGGCCCGGATGGCCGGCGACGCCCCGCGCCGGGCCGGTTTCGACCGGGAAACGCACGGTTCGTGTGAACCCGCCGTTCACAAAGCATTTGCCAAGCGGCCCGCCACCCACTACTGTGCGCTGGCTGAGTTTCAAGGGTCACGCGAACTGTGGCCCGATGCTGTAGTGAGCAGTTACACCTACACCGTTGTACCCGTTTCCTCCTTGCGACCAGCTTCTCGCCGCGCCATGCGGCTTTCATCCGTTCCAAGGAGATACAACGATGTCCCAGTCCGAAATCGGTACCGTCAAGTGGTTCAACGACGCCAAGGGCTTTGGCTTCATCAGCCGCGAGAGCGGCGATGACGTGTTCGTGCACTTCCGCTCGATCGTGTCCTCGGGCTTCAAGAGCCTGCAGGAAGGCCAGAAGGTGCAGTTCGTCGTGACCCAGGGCCCGAAGGGCCTGCAGGCCGACCAGGTGCAGCCGCTCTGACGGCATCCGCCGCCTGAGAAAAAGGCCCGGCCTCGCGCCGGGCTTTTTTTTGTTCATTGCCCGGCCGCAGCAGCCGGCACCCCGACACCCTTGGTGGCCCATGACCGACTTCAGCACGCTCCCGCTCAAGCCCGCCCTGCTCGCCAGCCTGGACACCCACGGCTATGCCGCGATGACCCCGGTGCAGGCGCAGAGCCTGCCGCCGATCCTTGCCGGGCATGACGTGATCGCCCAGGCACGCACCGGCAGCGGCAAGACCGCCGCGTTCGGTCTCGGCCTGCTGCAGGCGCTGGACGTGGACACGATCCGGCTGCAGGCGCTGGTGCTGTGCCCCACCCGCGAGCTGGCCGACCAGGTGAGCAAGGCGATCCGCCGGCTCGCCGCGAACATTCCCAACGTGAAGCTGCTGACCCTGTGCGGCGGAATGCCGCTCGGCCCGCAGCTCGCTTCGCTCACCCACGATCCGCACATCGTGGTCGGCACGCCCGGCCGCGTGCAGGAGCACCTCAAGCGCGGCAGCCTGCACGGCGGCGGCATCAAGGTGCTGGTGCTGGACGAGGCCGACCGCATGCTCGACATGGGCTTCGGCGACGCCATCGACGATATCGTGGGGCGCATCGCCAAGCATCATCAGACGCTGCTGTTCTCCGCCACCTACCCTGAGGCGATCCGCGCGGCCAGCCGACGGCTGCAGACCGCACCGGTGGAGGTCACCGTGGAAACGCCGGTCGAGGCCGTGCCCGCGATCGAGCAGCAGTTCATCGAGGTGGAGCCGGCGCACAAGCTCGACGCGCTGGCCCAGCTACTGGGCGCCGACCGCGGCCAGCACGCGCTGGTGTTCTGCAACATGCGCAAGGATGTCGACGCAGTGGCGCAGGAGTTGGACCGCCGCGGCTTCTCCGCTCTCGCCCTGCATGGCGACATGGAACAGCGCGACCGCGACGAGGTGCTGGTGCGCTTCGCCAACCGCAGCTGCAGCGCGCTGGTGGCCACCGACGTCGCCGCGCGCGGGCTGGACATCGCTGCACTGCCGCTGGTGGTCAGCTACGACATCGCCCACGACCCGGACACCCACACCCACCGCATCGGCCGCACCGGCCGCGCCGGCCAACCGGGCCTCGCGATCACCCTCTGCACGCCGCGCGAACGACCCAAGGCGGAGAACATCGAGCAGCTGCTGGGCGAGCCACTGCCCTGGCGTCCGCTCAAGGTTGCGCCATCGCGGGGAAAGACCCTGCATCTGGCACCGATGAAGACCCTGGTGATCGACGCCGGCCGGCAGGACAAGCTACGCCCCGGCGACATCCTCGGCGCGCTGACCGGCGATGCCGGCCTGTCCGCCGACGACATCGGCAAGATCGATGTCTTCGCCACGCGTGCCTACGTCGCCATCACCCGCGACCAGGCGAGCAAGGCGCTGGAGCGCCTGCGCGCCGGCCGCATCAAGGGGCGCAATTTCCGCGTGCGTGCACTGGGCTGAGCACACTGGCCTGCGGTCCGTGATGGCGAACCGCAGGCTGGTTGTTGCCGCTTTCGGGCGACGCCCCGGGAAACGCTCCCAGGTGGCGGCTGCCTTGCGGCAACCACGGGATCAACGCTTGCGCGTTCCCGCTCCCCTGCCCATGGAATCCGGCTTCTCCGGCTGCATGCCGGGGTGGCCCGCGTCGCGCTTGAAGTGGTCCGAGCGTTTGTAATGCGCAGTCGTGGCCGCGGTCGTGGTCGCGTGCTCGCCGGGCTTCGCCTTCGGCTTGGCAGCGGGTGAGCTGGCGTAGGTGGAGTGGATGTCCGCGAGGGACAGGGGCTTGGCGGGAGACTTCATCCTGGCGTCCGGTTCGGAAATGCGGAAGGAGGGATCCCGAGAGGAACGCTCGAGGGCGGGAGCGCGACGGACTGCCGCCCGTCGCTACGGAATGCCCGCAGATGGAGGGCACTCCCGATGCGGATCGATGCATCGGGTCCGCGGCAAAGCGCCGGGGACTCTTTCGGACTATACACCCATCGACGTGGGCGCCCCGTTGCCATCCACCATGATCCGACCCCGCGCGCTCGCCGCAGGCCTCACTCGCCCCTGGTCCAGACCGCCACGTAGTCGACCAGCATCGGATGGCCGGGCTCGGTCGCCGGCACCGGCGTGGGCACCATCGCGTTGAGCCGGTCGGGGAACTCGCCGCCGATCGCCACGTTGAGGATCAGGAACATGCCCTCGCGGGTACTCATGCGCTGCCAGGTCGCGGCCGGCACGTCGGTCTCGTGCAGCGTGTGGTAGAGCCGGCCATCGACGTACCAGCGCAGCTCCTGCGGACTCACGCGACGATCCCACTCCACCGCGTACACGTGGAACGCCGCCTGACAGGTGGAATCGGGACACGGCGCGTTCGCCGACAGGCCGGCCTTCTCGTGGCAGGGACCACCCGGCGAGACGCCGCAATGCAGGGTGCCCCACACCCGGTCCAGGCCATTGACGTTCTCCGCCACGTCCACCTCGCCAGTAGCCGGCCAGTCCAGCTGCCCGCGGAAGCTCTTGCCCAGCGCCCAGAATGCCGGCCAATAGCCAAGGGCGGCCTCGCCGTGCACGTCGGGCATGCGGATGCGCGCCTCGATGCGCAGCACGCCGTCGGCCGGCGCGTGGAAATCGTCGCGGAGGGTCTCGATGCGGGCCGAAGTCCACCCGCCTCGCGCATCGCGCAGCGGCACGATGCGCAGGTGGCCCTGCCCGTCCAGGCTCACGTTCTCCGGCCGCGCGGTGTTCTCCTCCACCTCGTGCGTACCCCAGTTCGCCGCCGCGCCCGGGTAACCGTGGCCGAGATCGAACTGCCAAGTTGTCGCCGACGGCAACTGCCCAGCCGGTCCGTCGAAATCGTCCGCAAACTGCAGCGTCCAGCCGGACATCGTCGGCACCCCGGCCCGTGCCGCAGGAGCTGCCAGGCCGATCAGGAGCACTGCCAGGGCGGCGAAGCCGCGCGTCCCCGCCCGGCGCGCGGATGTACCGGCCGGCTTGCCGGGAGAGGAAATGGACGTCCAAGGCATGCGTAGTCTCCCGGTCGCGATGGCGCGGTGCGGACCGGAACCATAGACCAAGCCCGGCACCACCGCGACCACCCCCGAGCGGAACCGGCCCCCGCGGGCCGGCGCCATTCTCTCCCCCGGTCCGGAGGCGTAGATCACGCGTTGCCGGCTACGCCCAACGCCTCCAGCAACATCTCGGCCACCCGCGCGGAGGACTGCGGGTTCTGCCCGGTGATCAGCTGGCCATCGCGGACCGCGAACGGCTGCCAGTTCGCCGTGCCCTCGAAGCGACCGCCCAGCTCGCGCAGGCGCGACTCCAGCATGAAGGGCACCACCTTCTCCAGGCCCACTGCCACCTCCTCGGCGTCGGTGAAGGAGTTCACCCGGCGGCCCTCGACGATGGAGCCGCCGTCGGGGCGCCGCGCACTCACCAGACCCGCCGCACCGTGGCAGACCGAGGCGATCAGGCGGTTGCCGGCGTATGCGCGCTCCACCGCGCGGGTGACGCCGGCATCGTCCGGCAGGTCCCACATGGTGCCGTGGCCGCCGGGAAAGAACACCGCATCGAACCCGGCGCCATCGAAATCGGCCGCCTTCGGCGTGTCGGCGATGCGGGCCTGCAAAGCGGCGTCGGCGAGGAAGCGCTCGACCACCGCGTCGTTCTCGCCCTTCGCCTTGACGCTGCGCGGATCGATCGGAGCGGGGCCACCGGCCGGCGACGCCAGGGTGACGTCGGCACCGGCATCGACGAGCGCGTAGTACGGCACGGCCAGCTCCTCGGCCCACAGGCCGGTCGGCTCGCCGCTGTCGCCCATGCGGCTGTTGGAGGTCACGATCATCAGGATGCGGGGTTTCATTCGAGGCAACTCCTTGGCGGGGACGGGGCACCGGTGCGGCGCGATGGGCAGACTGTATTAGCCCCATTTGTATCGATAAACTCCCGCAAAGTAAGATTTTTCATTACATCACTGCACAAATGGCCCGAACCTTCGATCCCGTGCAGCTCGGCAGCATCGAGCTGTTCTGCAAGGCCGCCGAGCTAGGCAGCTTCACCGCGGCAGCCGGTTCGCTCGGTGTCACGCCGGCCTCGGTCAGCCGCTCCATCGGACGGCTGGAGGCACGACTGGGCGTGCGGCTGTTCACCCGCACCACCCGCCACGTGCGCCTGACCAGCGACGGCGAGCTCTACCGCGGGCAGTGCCAGCAGGCGCTGGACCAGATCGCCGAGGCCGAACGTGCCATCACCGGTCGCCAGAGCGAGCCGAAGGGGCTGCTGCGCATCAGCGTCGGCACCGTGTACGGCCACCACCGGCTGGTGCCGCTGCTGCCGCGGTTCAGCGCCGCCTACCCCGGCGTGTCCATCGAACTCAACGTCTCCAACCGCAACGTCGACTTCGTCGAGGACGGCTACGACCTTGCCATCCGGCTGGGCGAGCCGCGGGACTCACGGCTGGTCGCACGCAAGCTCGAAGACGCCACCCTCGGCGTGTTCGCCGCACCGGACTACCTCAAGCGCCACGGCCGCCCGAAGCATCCGGACGACCTGCACCGCCACCAGCTGATCCAGTTCGTGCTGCCAAGCAGCGGCCGGCCGATGCCGTGGCTGTTCCGCAATCCCGACGGCGAAGACCTCGAGTTCGCCTTCAAGAGCCGCCTGCGCGTGCACGAGGACGTGCTCGCGGGTGTCGGCTGGGCCATGGCTGGCGGCGGCCTGTTCCAGATCTATCACTTCGTCGCGGAGCAGGCCGTCGCGGCTGGCCGGCTGGTCGAGGTGATGCGGGGCTGGGGCGGTCGCTCGCGCCCGTTCTACGTGCTCTACCCGCACAACCGCCATCTCTCCGCACGGGTGCGCGCGTTCGTCGACTTCCTCGCCCAGGCGCCCGACCCGGGTTGAAGCGAAGGATCAGGCTGCATGCATCCGTGCCCCGCGCCGGACGGGGCAGCACAGCCCGATCGCATCCACCGGCGCCGATGCGACGACGCCCGGGGCATGACGGATGCCGTCTGCCGCTCCTTGCCTCACGTTTCTAGGGAGCAGTGGTCCCCTGCCGCGGGGCACCGCGGCCGATGACCTCCGGCAGTGCCCCGCTGCCGGCCGGGGTGACATCCTCCGCTCTCCCCGCGCGGGCTGCCCGGTCGCGGCCACGCCATCGACGAGAAGCTCCCAGTGATCAGCGGCATCAACCACGTCACCCTGGCCGTCAGCGATCTTGAACGGTCATTCGTGTTCTACACCGCAGTCGTCGGCCTCAAGCCGGTGGCGAAGTGGGCCCGCGGCGCCTACCTCGTCGCAGGCAGCGACTGGATCTGCCTGTCGCTCGACGCGCACACGCGCACGGGCCCGCTGCCCGAATACACCCACCTCGCCTTCACCGTCGCGGACGCGGACTTCGAAGAACGCGCCGCGGCCATCCGCAATCAGCAGGCGCGGCTGTGGCGGGAGAACACGAGCGAGGGAGCGTCGCTGTACTTTCTCGATCCGGACGGACACAAGCTGGAGATCCACGCCGGCGGCCTGCAGAGCCGGCTGGCCGCGCTCCGGGCGCATCCCTACGAGGGTCTCGTGCTCTACGACTGACGACCCTCGACCGGCACCGGCCAGGTTCAGGTGGTGCCCTTTTCCCGCGGAGGCCACGGCGCGGCCTGCCAGCAGGCGTGATAGAACACCTTGAGCTTGGCGTAGGCACCCCACGGGTGGATGGTGAACCCGTCGCGGAAGGCGGCACTGCGGCCGTCGACCCACGCGCCGATGGTGCCGGCGAACAGCAGGTCGACCAGGTCCGACGGCGGATAGTCGCGACGGATCACCAACGCGTCGCCTTCGGCACTGACGCCCTCGTTCGCCGGCAATACGGTGCGTCCGTCCAGCTGCAGATACGAGCGCGCACCGCGCGCCGCGATCTGCCGGGCGCGATACGCACCCACCTTCTCGTACGCGGCGACTTCGGTGCGGCCGGGACGGCAGGTGACGGTGAGCCGGTGCTCGCCCTTGCGGTCCACCTGGCGCAGGTCGAGCGAGGGAGTCGGCGAGGCGATGTCGTAGGTGGCCGTGGGCGGCAGCCGGCCGTTGTTCACCGCGCCGACCTTCTCCAGTGGCTCCGCGCCGAACCAGGCCACCGCGCCGGGAGTCGGGTCGGGCGCGGCAGCGAGCGCGGCAGGGTCGACCTGCATGGACTGCAGATAGGTGCGGGCCTGCGCACTGCCCGCCACCGGGCGGGTGAAGCCGAGACGGTCGCTGCCGCTCGGCGCCCAGCGGTACAGTCCGCCGAAGAACGCGTAGGCGCAGGCATCGATGCACAGCGCCGTCCGACTGTGCCCTGCGCCGGGCCAGGTCTTGCGTGGGGCGCCGAGGTGCGTGGCCATGCCGCCATTGCGGATCAGCCGTCCCAGTTCCATGCCGGCCGCGATGTCGCCCTCGCGTGAACTCAGATAGACGTCCGAGCCGGGAGAGATGCGCCCGGACTGCACCAACCGCTGGAAGCGTTGCGGCGCGCCCTCGTCGATGCGCCCGTAGAGGTACACCTGCGGATGCCCGGCCACGGCGAGGGTCAGACGGTCGCGGATCACCCGGATGCGCAGCTCTCCGCTTTTCGCGCACGCGAGGTTCGTCGTGGCAGCGAAGAGCACCGGCACCATCGCCAGCGCGTTCCTCCAGCGTCCGCAGCCGCCGCGATTGGCCGCACCCGCACCTCGCCTCGCACCACCCTCGACCATCACTGCCCCGCTCGCTTCAAACGCTGCAATGTGGTCGATGGCGCGTGTCCCGTGGATGAACATGGCCGGGAAGGCAGCGCCGTGTCGATCCAGGCATCCGTCGTTCGTCGCATGGCAAGAGAGGGGCATCGTGCCCCCGACCAGGAGCGCCGACATGCCCAGCAAGAACACGATCTGCCTCTGGTACGACGGCACCGCGATGGAAGCGGCGACGTTCTATGCCGAGACGTTCCCGGACAGCGCCGTGCACGCCGTTCACCGGGCGCCGGGCGACTACCCGGCCGGCCGGCAGGGCGACGTGCTGACGGTGGAGTTCACGGTCATGGGGATCCCGTGCCTGGGCCTCAACGGCGGCCCCGCGTTCCACCACAGCGAAGCGTTCTCGTTCCAGGTAGCCACCGACGACCAGGCCGAAACCGACCGCCTGTGGAACGCCATCGTCGACCACGGCGGCCAGCCCAGCGCCTGCGGCTGGTGCCGGGACAAATGGGGCCTGTCGTGGCAGATCATCCCGCGCGCGCTCACCGACGCGGTCACCGACCCGGACCCCGCCGCCGCCAAGCGCGCGTTCGAAGCGATGATGACGATGACCAGGATCGACATCGCGGCGATCGAGGCGGCACGGCGGGGGTGAGCCGGCGGTGGTCGGCGGCCCGCAGCGCGCAAGGGAAAGTCGAACTCCCGGAGCGTGCGCCCGAACGAGGCGGCCCACGCCCGCCTGCGGTCCAGCATCGCCACCGGCCGAATGCGGGCACAACGCAGCAATCCTCAAAAAAAAAAGGGCGGCCCAAGCCGCCCTTTCCGCCGATCCGTTGCGATCAGTTGATCAGCTTGGATTCCCCGACGCCCTTCTGCCCCTGCTCGGCGTCCACCTGGTGCAGGGCCGAGCGGGCGGAGAACATGCCCATCTTCACCTCCTGCCACACGTAGTAGATCCTGCCTGCGAGCATGTCGATGGTGAGCGTGGAATCCTTCTCGGTCTTCGACGTGATGGTGTGCTGACCTGGGGAGAGCTCCTTGCGCACGTACGTATGCGCGGCGGTGTCGCCCACGCTCACGCCGTCCACCAGGAGCGGCATCTTGATGGCCGCACCCATGGTCTCGTTGCGATAGATGTAAAGAACCGCCTTGTCCGGAACCGGCGTGAACGCCTTGGCCTGCGCATCGGCCGACGTGCTCGCCATCGGTACGCTGGCGCAGCCACTCATCATCAGCGCCATCGAAAGCACGCCAAACGCGATCAGTTTGCGGAACATGAATTTCTCCCCCTGTGTGTGGATGCATCCCACCCGACAAGGTTTCATGGTTCGGGAGCGCAATGATCACGCTGCCTCCATGCAACGCTCGCCAGGCGAGAACGACACCGTCCGTGTCTCTCCTGACGGCCCGGGGATCGTATCCAAGCGGCTCCCGGATCACCACACTGGCATCGCAGGCCGGACCGGACCTGCACTTCGCCACACGCCTGTAAACGGAGACAGTTCGGCCCGCCCCTCCCCCACTGCACGAGGAGACGTCATGACCTACCCACGCGAACTTCCCGCCACAGCCAGCTGCCGCTGCGGCCGCGTGCGCCTGCGCATCACCAGGCCGGCGCTGCTGACCATGGCCTGCCACTGCGGCGGCTGCCAGAAGATGACCGGCAGCGCGTTCTCGCTCACCGTGGCGTTGCCGGCGGACGGCGTGGAGATACTGGAGGGCGAACTGGCCCGCGGCGGCCTGCAGACCGAGCACACCCATCTGTACTGCGCGTTCTGCAAGTCGTGGATGATGACCCGCCCCGCCGGCATCGACTGGCTGGTCAACCTGCGTGCCTCGACGCTGGACCCGCATGCGGACTTCGTGCCCTTCATCGAGACCGGCACGGCCACGCGACTGGCCTGGGCCACCACCCCGGCGCGCCACAGCTACGAGGGTTTCCCGCCGCTGGAGGCATACCAGCCACTGCTGGACGCGTTCGCGGCGCAAGGGTAGGCCGGCAGGCCCCTCGGTCCGATCCGCTGGGAACCGGCTCTCCGATCCTGGCCGGAAGCCGGTGCATCGCGCCCGGGCGGCTCGTGTCGAATTCCCCACCTCCCGCTCGTCGAAACGGTGCCGCGATGATCCCGCCGCGGTTCACATATCCAAGGAAAAGCACAGTGAGCAAACTGATCTTCATCAACCTGCCGGTGACCGACCTGGAACGGTCGAAGGCGTTCTACGCCGCCGTGGGTGCAGTCAACAATCCCGCGTTCAGCGATGCCACCGCAGCGTGCATGGTGTTCTCCGACACGATCCACGCGATGCTTCTCACTCATGAGAAATGGCGTCAGTTCACCAGCAAGCGGATCGTCGACGCGCACGTGGACGCCCAGGTGCTGCTGTGCCTGTCGGCGGACAGCCGCGAAGAGGTGTCCAGCCTGGTCGATCGGGCGAGCGGTGCCGGCGGCAAGGCGGACCCCACGCCCGTGCAGGACTATGGCTTCATGTTCGGCCGCAGCTTCGAGGACCCGGATGGCCACATCTGGGAAGTGATGTGGATGGACCCCAACGCCCTCCCGCCGCACGGCTGATCAGCTGGTACGAACGGCCTGCACCGCCCGTCAGGCCGCAGGGCGTCGACGGCCGTCCCCGCTCCGGAGGAATCGGAGTGGGGACGGTACCCGAGGTCACCTGGCCTCGAGCGGCGGCAGATCGGCCGGCTTCCAGTCTTCGTTGCGGCCGCTGGACCAGACGACGACCTTGAAGTCGTGACTCAGGCTGCCGTCCTTCTCGGCCAGCGTGAGCGCCCGATGGTAGGCCAGCACGAAGTGACCGTGCTCGCGATAGGTCGTGGTCGCACCGTAGAGCTGTCCCGTGCCGACCATGCCCCACTCGCCGCTGGGCGCCGCCAGTCCCTGCTGGATGGTCGGCAGCAACACCGCGCCCGCGGCGCTTTTCGCGGCAGTGGGACTGGCATCCAGGCTCAGGTCGAAGCCGCAGGCCTCGCCGTGGTCGTTACGGTACTCGCTGTTCGACCCGCACATCGCGGGAATCGAGAAGCTGGGCTCGACATCCGCGGAAACGTCCTTCGACTGCATGTGCGCGGTCCGGCTGCCCTCCACCGCCGCATGCACCTTCAGCTGCACGGCGAGGCCATCGCCGATCTCCGATGGCACCGGCATGACGATGCTGAACAACCCCTGCGTCGGCGTAGCCGGCTGCGGCCAGCGCGCCCACTCGTCGTAACGCTCGGTCAGCGTGCCCGCATCGGAAACGATGTGCGCCTGCCCGTAACCATGCACGGAACCGATGACCTGGATGGGCTGATCGCTGTCGACCTCGTACGTCGCACTGGCGCCCTCTCCCGAGCGGAAGGCCGGTTGCTGCAACTCGAGCGAGAAGTGGCTGCCGTTGCTGCTGCCGACGGAGCTCAGGTCGGTCGCGCCGGTGTATTCGATGCGCGCGTGCAGCATGATCGGTTCGCGGCCCGATTCGTCCGTGCTCGCCGGTGGCGCCGCGGGCACCGCGCTGGCCGTGCCCACTTGCTCCGCCGCCTTGCAGCCGCCCAGTGAGAAACAGGCCGCGACGGCAACGGCAGCCATGGTCCTGACAACAAGTGCTCCTGACATCATGCGGATGTGCTTCCTTGGGCTGGGTGGATCCGGACGCCGGCACAGTGCCGGCGGTTCCGCTTTATCCGCGATCACCGCGGGCGGGACAATAGGTCGACGGGATGCATAAGCGCCGATGCGGCGGCCGGCCCGATCCGGGCCGCGCAACAGCGGCATTCCACGGGTCGGTATGGAGGCGGGCGCGGGGCCGCACTGGCCAGCTCGACGGCCCCGGGCCGGACGCGTTCGTCGTTCGCCACGAAGCACCCCCGATCCCGGTCAGGACAACGCCGCGCAGGTTCGCTGCGCGGCGTCGGTTCACGCGATGCTACGTGCGGACGGTCAGAACGCGAAGTCCACCCGGGCGTAGTAATAGCCGCCGTTGATGCCGAACGGCAGCGTCTCCCAGCCGTAGGTGAAGCCCAGCTGCGGGAACGGGAAGCCGGTCTGCGGATTCCACTTGTCCGGATAGGTGTTGAACACGTTGTCCGCGCCCACCGTCACCCGCGCATGCTGCGAGAAGCGGTAGGCGACCGCGACGTCCTCCAGCCACTTGCCGCCCCAGGTCTGCTTGATGCCCGGGGTGAAGCCCTGGCCGGTCACCGAGCCGAAGTAGTTGGCACGCAGGGTCAGGTCCCACGGACCGTCGTGGTACACGCCCTGCAGGATGTGGTGCTGGCGCGGCTGGCCCTGCTCGACCAGGGTCACCTGGGTGTCGTCGAACAGCTGCGTGGGGCTCAGGATCGGCGACTCGGACTTGCGCTTAGTCACCTTGGTCTTGTTGTAGTTCATCGCCGCGGTCAGATCGAGGCTGGAGCCGCCGTCGAACGCGACGCCCTTCTGCACCACCAGGTCGGCACCGGTGGTGCGGGTGTCGATGGCATTGGTGAAGAACAGCACCTGGCCGACGCCGATCGGGTTGAGGATCGCCGCGATCGGGCAGTTGGAGTTGGTGGCCGTGCACGGCTGGCCGTCGGTACCCACCGACTCCGGCACGATGTTGCTGGAGAAGATGATCCGGTTCTTGATGTCGATCCGGAACAGGTCCAGCGTCATCGTCAGGTCGTTGGTCGGCGTGTAGACGAAGCCCAGCGACCCGCTGCGCGAGGTCTCCTGCTTGAGCGGCTGGATACCGAACGCGCGGGTGACGCTGCTGTCCTGGCGCGCGGTCAGCGTGTCGGTGAGCACGCCCTGCGGATTGAGGTTGGTCGACCGCTGGCTGTAGTACATCTGCTGCACGCCCGGCGCGCGGAAGCCGGTGGCCAGCGTGCCGCGTACCGCGAAGCGATCGCTGGCGTCGAAGCGCGCGGAGAACTTGCCGGTGGTGGTGCCGCCGAAGTCGGAATAGTGCTCGTAGCGACCGGCCGCACCCAGCAGCAGCCGCTCGGTGACCTGCGACTCGGCGTCCACGTAGGCCGCCCAGTTGCTGCGTCCGGCGTTCACCGCCTCGCTCGGCGAGAAGCCGGGGAAGCCCTGGATGCCCGGCTGCGCGATGTCGCCGGTCTGGCCGTAGATCGGGATGCTGCGGTCGTTGGTACGGCCGTAGGTGTACGACACCGGATCGCCCGGGGTGATCGCATACGTATCGCGGCGCCATTCCAGGCCGGTGGCCACGTCGAGCTTGTCGTTGCCGATGCCCCAGTCGATCGGGCCGCGGATGTCCAGGTTCGCCACCGTCTCGTTGAGCTTCAGCGTGCCGGTGTTGGCCGAGGTCGGCGAGCTGGCGTAGATGCCGCCGGAACCGTTCGGCTCATACCACCAGCTCACGTTGACCGAGTGCTTCTCGCCGAAGCCGAACGTGCTGCGGCCGCGGTCGATCGAGAAGTCCAGGTCCCAGGTGTCGCTGATCGGCGTGCGGTAGCCGGCCACGATCGAGGCGTCCTTCACCGTGGTGGCGATGTTCGGCAGGAAGCCGTTCGGATACAGCGCCGGCACCGTACGGTTGTCGCCGGCCGAACGGAAGAAACCGTACGAGCTGCCGGTGCGCCGGGACAGCCCGCCGAACCAGTAAAACTCGCCGTGACCGACCGGCAGGCCGCCGTTGAACCAGAAGTAGGTGTTCTTCGCCTTGGCATCGCCCAGGTGCTGGGTGACGCGCGGCGGATTCACGCGCAGGGTGTCCGGGCCGGCGCGGTTGGTCTCGCCGCGGTCGCGGTACTCGGCGGTCAGGTTCAGGTAGCCGCCATCCTTGCCCAGCTTGAAGCCGGTGTTGGCGCTGGCCTGCTTCACCAGGCCGTCGCCCTTGTAGGTCTGGCCGACGCTGGAGGACACGTAGGTCACGTCGGTCTGCTTCTTCAGCACGATGTTGATCACACCGGCGATCGCATCGGAGCCGTACTGCGCCGCTGCGCCGTCGCGCAGCACCTCGATGCGCTCGATGGCGGAAATCGGGATGGCGTTGATGTCGGTGCCGGCCGAACCGCGACCGATCGTCTGCTGCACGTTGACCAGCGCCTGCTGGTGGCGGCGCTTGCCGTTCACCAGCACCAGCACCTGGTCCGGCCCCAGGCCGCGCAGCGTGGCCGGGCGGATGATGTCGGTACCGTCGCTGACGAAGGTGCGCGAGAAATTGAAGCTGGGCTCCAGCAGCTGCAGCGCCTGGCCCACCTCGGTGACGCCGGCGTTCTCCAGCTGCTCGCGACCGATCACGTCCACCGGCGCCGGGGTCTCCGCCGCCGTGCGCTCCTTGGCGCGCGAGCCGATCACCTGCACCCCCTGCAGCTCGGTGACTTTCTTCGTGCCGGGTGCCGTCGGCTCCGCCTGCTGCGCATGCAACGGCAAGGCCAGCACGGAAATCCCCATGGCGCACAACGCCACACTGAAGCGCGACAACGCAAAACCGGAGCGCGAAGTCGCGCTCGAATAACGTGTTTTCATGACCAACTCTCCCCAAGTGGTACAACGACCCCCAAAGCCCCAGCGACACATCACGGGGCAAAGCGAGGCTACCGGCGCGCATACCCCGCCAGCAATCCCGCGCCGCATCAACCACTTGCGATCACGCGCAACACAAACCCCAAGCCCGACAAGGCTTTGTGTGACAGCAGCGTTTCCAGGCGCCCGCCACCTTCGACCATCGGCCCTGCACTGGCCGCCCCAAACGTGACGCCACGCACAGAATGAGCGGCGCACGAGATCCGGCGCTACTCCGGGCCAGCGAACGCACGCCCGGCCGCCGGGCGGGGCCGGTCCACCGATCACTCCTCCTCCCCGAAAGCGAGCCCCCGCCACGGCAACGGTCGGGCGATGACTGGAATCGCGCCCGGAATACGCATTTCCAGGACGGACACCGGCGCTTGTCCGCGCCGGCGAAAAATGGAGTACCTCGCCATGGAACACTGTCTGGGCAAGCCAGCGCCCGCGCTTGAAAGCGGCCATCGCCGTTTGCGCGGCATCGCCCTGGACGGCTTTCGATGCCTCGCGCCGGGCCCCGATCGCACGCTCCGCGGCACCGGCACGCCCCCGGGCAATGCCACCCGCCAAGGCCGTCGTCGCCTGACGACCGTTGTCTCGACCCGCCACCACGACGCAGACCGGCGTCCTCGGTCGCCGCCGGGTTAGGCCTCGCCCGCCCTCTTCCGCAGTCCGCATATCCACCCTGCGTTACCCACCGCCGACCTTCAGGCCCATCGCCATGCCGCACTCGAAATCGACCTCGACTTCAAAAAAGAAGGGCACCAAATCGACCAGGCTGGTCACCCAGCACACCAAACTTCGATGCCTGCGCTGCCACCGCAAGGCAACCATGCCCGAGTCCATCTACGTCGCTGCCATCGCGACCAGGCTTGGCGTCTCGGTGAACTGCTGCTTCGGACAAAACGGCATCATGTGCGGCGGGCAGATGGTCAGGTTCGGCGGAGCAATCTCGCGGCCGCGCACGCTGGCCCAGCTGCCCACCTATGCCTGGGCCAGGGACCGGGCGCTGCGTGGCCGCCGTGGTGCGGCGCTCGTCGCGGAGCAGACCATCGGGGACATGGACCCCGAAGACATCGACAACAGCGACGGCACGGACGACCCCGATTTCGTTCTCTCCCGCGACTTTTTCATAAACATGCGGTTCACGCCGGAGGACATGGAGCCGGCTCGCCCGACGCCAACCGGCCTGGGCGGCGGCCTGCTCCAGCTGGCCGAGATGACCACCGACCTCGTGACCACCGGCAATCCCGACTTTGCCGAACGGATCAAGTCGACCAAGGCCTATGCGGCACCGGGCAAATCCGCGTGGCAGTACGCGCTTGACCAGGGCGCGCCCAACGCCATGCGTTATCGCGTGGGTTCGCTTGCCCATTACGAGTGGTGCCACCTGCAGGGGGTATGCATCGGTGGCAAGACCGACGCCGGCAATCTCGTCTGCGGCCACTTTGCGGTGAACACCTACATGGCGGTGATCGAGTCCGCCCTCTCGGCTTCCGGCGCCCAGCGACGCATCAAGGTGAGCGCGTGGTGCGCGCAGCCGTATGTCGCCGACTGGGTGCACTACCAGATCTTCGATCTGTTCTCCGGCGGCCATCCGCCCAAACCCCGGGTGGACATCTGGATCGACGGACGGATCACGAAGTTTTCGCAGAACGACGCATTGCAGGTACAGAGCGAGCTGAAACGCCTCGGCATCGGCTGAAGAACGTGCGGCGAACGGCTCGCAGGGGCGGGCTCACTCCCGGCGTGAGGCGAGTGAACCTGCCCCCGTCATGGCTCATCTTGCCCCCAGGGACTCCGTGAGCTGCCCCGGTGATCCGGCGATACCCGGTGAAAGTCGCGGACAGCGTGTCGATCCGCACGGATTGAGAACGACCTCCCCGGCCCCTCAGCCCGGGTTGCCGGCGGGCGGGCCGGCATCGCGGGACGTGAGGAGGCTCGCCGCCACCGACACGGCGAGGATCAACCCGACCACGCCCAGCGCGATGCCGACGGGGATCTTGTACAGATCCAGCAGCAGCATCTTCACCCCGATGAAGATCAGGATCACCGCCAGGCCGTACTTGAGCAGGTGGAAGCGCTCGGCCATGTCGGCGAGCAGGAAGTACATGGCGCGCAGCCCGAGGATCGCGAAGATGTTCGAGGTGAACACGATGAACGGGTCGTCGGTGACCGCGAAGATCGCCGGGATCGAATCGACCGCGAAGATCAGGTCGGTCACCTCCACCAGCACCAGCACCACGAACAGCGGCGTGGCGTAGCGCAGACCCTGCTTCACCACGAAGAACCGCTCACCGTGGTGCTCGTCGGTCATCCGCACGTGGCGGCGCAGCCAGCGCAGCACCGGGTTGGTATCCAGCGAAGGCTCCTTGCCGGCGAACAGCAGCATCTTGCCCCCGGTCAGCAGCAGGATCAGGCCGAACACGTACAGCACCCAGTGGAACCGCGCCAGCAGCACTGCGCCGACGAAGATCAGCACCGCGCGCATGGCAATGGCGCCGAGCACGCCGTAGAGCAGCACGCGCTTCTGGTAGGCCGCCGGTACCGCGAAAAACTGGAAGAAGGTGATCCACATGAAGACGTTGTCCGTGGCCAGCGCCTTCTCGATCAGGTAGCCGCTGAGGTACTCCAGCGCCTTCTTGTTCGCCACCTCCCGTGGGAACCGTCCGTCGAGGTACCACCAGAGCCAGCCGCAGAACGCGAGCGAGACGATCACCCACACCGCCGTCCAGACCGCGGCCTCCTTCACGCTCACCCGATGTGCCCCCTCGGCCTTGAGCACGAGGAAATCCACGGCCAGCAGGGCAACGACCAGCAGCGTGAACGTCGCATAGAGCGTCGGTGTACCGGTGGATTCGATCGTCATGTCCGAGCCTCCGGAAAGCATTGGCGATGGCCCCATGGCTCGGTCCCGCTGTGTATGGCGCGGCGCCCGACCGGTGGAAACCAGAAAACGAACCTACACACATCCCGCCGATCGATAGGCGGATCAGCCCACGCCCGACGTCCCCGGCCTACGGTGCCGGCGTACCACTCATGCGGAGCACGCCCAAGCCGTGACCGTCCGGATCGACGAAGCCGTGGGTGGACATGACGCCGAAGTCCTCCGGCTCTCCGAAGGATGCGCCGACTGCGTCGAGGGCCCTGCCGACGAGGCGGTCGACCTCCGCGCGGATTTCGCGACGGGGAGAAGGCAGCACCTCCATGGCCGTGCTCGTGCCGCAGACTTGTTCCGGGGTGAAACGGGGAAGCGGGCGTGGGTGACCGGCATCGGTTGGATCGTGTCGCCGATCTGGAAGCACACACCGGCGCCGCCGTTGAACTGCCGATGGGGCAAGAAGCCGGGCGCCGCAAAGATCGCCCTGGACCGCGAAAGGGCGGAGACCAGGAGGCCGATGAACATCCTTCTGCTCACGAACGCTCTCTCCTGCTGCTGGTGGCGGTGATGCGCGGTGCAGCCCGCCGGCCTGCTCTACCACCTTCGCCCCGGCAACACAGGGGGATAGGCACGACATCATCCCCGCCGCCCCTTGGCGGCCTGCCATCCGAAGAACGGGGCGGAGAGGGAACTCTCCGCCCCAACTCGGCAGATACAGGTTGGTGTGGCCGCCTTGGGTTCTTCTATTGCACGAACCGCTCGGTGGGCAGGTTGAGCCGCTGGCGCTCGTAGCTGATCAGCAGATGATCGGCCGCGATGTACTGCTTGTTGACCAGGGCCAACTGCATCATCTGCGCGATCTGCCTGTTGTTCTTTCCCCGGATCGACGGCAATCCGGCGAGATCGTCCTGTGTGTAGTCGTATGCCGATGCCACGACCCTGGCATCGCCCGGCGACATGCCGAAATGCTGCCAGGCTTCCGCCAAGTGCTCACGGAGTGCGGACAGATCCCTCGGTCCACGATGGAAACCCTGGGTAGCGCGGTACCACGGCTGCAGATGCCGCCGGTACTGGTCGTTCTGCCAGAAATATCCGTCAAGCGTCCTGGGCGACTGGTTGGACGGGGCAGGAGCTGCCGGAATCGGCCGAGCGCCCTGCGACTGTCCCTGCGCCATGAGCGGCGCGGCCACCACCACTGCGGTTGCTGCAGCGCCTATCGCGATCTTCTTCCAGAACATGGTGTCTCCTCCTTGGCTCCATGATGAAAATCAGGTCGAGCGCCGTCCCGTCACTCTCGTCCTGGAACGGGCCTGCAAGCCCAACCAGTGCCCGATAGTACGCCGAAAAATCAGCACAGGGATCCGCGTGGACTTTTCATGGCACAGGTGACGAAAGAGCACGCATTGCCTCCCGGCACTTCCCTTTTCAGGCGCGGTCCCCACGCAAGTGCCCGCCGGCGCCTGTCCGGGCGTCCGACGACTCAGACCGCCAGCGATGGCGACAGCGTGCCGATCAGGATCTCCGACAACCGGGCGACGGCCGGAGGCGGCTCGGACTCGGCGCGATGCAGTGCCAGTCCCAGCATCGGCAACGCGGGCAGGCCGGCCTCCTTTGCGGTCAACGCGCGTACTCCCGCCGGCAGGCCCAGCGGCGTGCGTACGCTCACTCCCAGCCCCGCCGTGACCGCCGCCCACGTACCAGCGAGGCTGGCGCTGGTGAAGGCGATACGCCAGGCGATGCCGGCGCGGTCCAGGGCGTCGATGGCGGCGCGCCGCACCAGGCAGGGTGCATCCAGCACCACCAGCGGCAGCGCCTCGCCGCGCCGGCGCAACTTCGAAGGGCGCGCATCCGCCGAACCGATCCAGCGCATCGGCAGCCGCGCCAGGCGCTCGACATGCGGGCTGGTCTCCTCGCCCTCCCATGCCAGCGCCAGGTCGAGCTTTCCGTGGTTCACCCCGTCCAGCAGCTCGGCATTGCGCGCGATGCGCGCCTCGATGCGCAGCTTCGGGTGCGCACGCGCGAAGCGGCCCAGCACCGCGGGCAGCAGGGTTTCGCCGAAATCCTCCTGCAGGCCGAGCCGCACGCGGCCTTCCAGCTCCACGCCGCGCACCGCGGCGGCGGCTTCGTCATTGAGTTCGAGCAGGCGCCGCGCATAACCGAGCATCACCTCGCCCGTCTCGGTGAGCGCCATGCCACGCCCTGCCTTGCGCAACAGCGGTCGCCCCGCCTGTTCCTCCAGCCGCTTCAGCTGCGCGCTGACCGCCGAGGTGGACCGGTTGAGCCGCTCCGCGGCCCTGGCGAAGCTGCCCAGCTCCACGCCCTGCACGAAGCTGCGCAGGACATCCGGGTCGAAGGAGACGCGGCTCATCTGATCATCCCGTTTTTGTGGATTTTATGTTCTATAAATTCTGATTTTCGGGATTATCCTGCGGCGGTACGTTACGCCCCGTCAACCCACATCCGACGAGGCCACCCCCATGGCGCACGATCCCCACCATGCCCGCAAGGCCATCGGCGAGATCGCCCCCAAGCTGGCCGAGCTCACCGACGAGGTGCTGTTCGGCGATATCTGGGCACGCCCCGGCCTCGCCCCGCGCGAACGCAGCATCGCCACCGTCGCCGCGCTGATCGCACTCAACCGCGCGGAGCAGCTGCCGTTCCACCTGCGCCGCGCGCGTGACAACGGCCTCACCGATGAAGAGCTCGTCGAACTGACCACCCACCTGGCCTTCTACGGCGGTTGGCCGGTGGCCATGTCCGCCCTCGCCGTGCTGCGCCAGCTCGATGACAGCCACTGAGGACGCCGCCATGCTCGCGATGCAGTACGAGATCACCCTGCCCGCCGACTACGACATGGCGGTCATCCGCCGCCGGATCGCCGAGAAGGGCCACCTGCTCGACGGCTTTCCCGGCCTCGGATTCAAGGCCTGGCTCTACTCGACGTCCGACGACCCGGTGCTGCCGGGCGGCACCAACCGCTACGCCCCCTTCTACCTGTGGCACGACGGCGAAGGCATGAACGCCTTCCTGGGCGGAGCCGGCTTTGCCGCGCTGACGCGGGACTTCGGACGCCCCACCGTGCAGGCGTGGTCGGTCTGGCAGGCGCTGTCGCCGGGCGAGCTGTCCACGGCGGTCTGCGCCAGCCGCGAGATCGTCCCCATCCCCGAGGACGCATGGATGGAACGTTGGCGGGAGCGCGAGAGCGACATGGCCCATGCGGCCGTGAACGAAGGAGCCCTGGCCGCCGTGACCGCCTTCGAGCCCACCAGCTGGACGCTGGTGCGCTTCCGCCTGTGGCCCGACTTCCGCGCCGGGCTCACCGACAACGCATGCCGCCTCTACCGCGTCGGCCACGTCTCGCAAGCCGCGATCGCGCACTGACCACCCTTCGAAGGAGAACCCCCATGCCCCTCATCCGGATCTCGCTGCGTCGCGGCAAGCCCGCCGCCCATCTCGCCGCCCTGCGCAACGGCGTCTACGAAGCCATGCGCGAGACCTTCGGCGTGCCGGAGGACGACCGTTTCATCCTGGTCCACCAGCACGATCCCGCGGAGTTCGACTGCGATCCGCACTACCTCGGCATCGAGCGCAGCGACGACCTGGTGATCGTGCAGATCGTCTGCAACAACAGCCGCACGGTGGCGCAGAAGCAGGCTTTCTATCGCCGCGTCGCGGAAAAGCTCGCCACCGCACCTGGGCTGCGCCCGGAAGACGTGTTCATCAACCTGGTGGAAACCGCGCGGGAGAACTGGTCGTTCGGCAACGGCGTCGCGCAGTACGCATGAGATGCCGACCCGCGCCCGGCATGGCGCGGCGATCGAAGGTGCGTTGCCGGCGGCGGAACCGATGCACCGACAGCCTGGATCTCCCGGCGTAGCGCGGCACCGTTGGCGATGGCAGAAGTCTCCGGGGCAGCGCATCCCTGCCATCGGTCACGGCATGACTGACGCTACAGGCAGGCCCGCATACCGGTCGCTAGGGTCACTCCTTCCCCACTGCCGGAACGACCATGCCCGCCCTGTCCCGACGCGCGTCCGCCCTCGTCATCGCCCTGGCCCCCTTGGTCGTATTGCCCGCTGCCGCCGCCGGCAACGCACCGGGCTGCGAGACGCTCACCCCGCGTGCCTGTCTGGATACCGCCATCGACGCGATGGGCGGGCGGGCCCGGCTCCAGTCCGTGTCGCACATCGAATGGCAGGGCATGGGCCACACGCTGCTGATGGAGCAGTCCTATCGACAGGAGCCGTTCCTGGCCTCGTACCAGCGCTACCACGAGTGGCTGGACTTCACCGGCGCACGCTTGCGCAGCGAGCAGACGCTGACCTGGCCGCAGGCCGGCGGCACCAGCCCCACCGACATCACCTCCACCTTGGTGATGACGCCCCAGGGAGGCGACTACCGCAGCGGCGAGCGCAGCCAGCCACTGCCGGGGAATGCCCGAGTCGTCCTGGACGAGCGGCTGCAGATGGAGCCGATGCGCCTGCTGCTCACTGCCGATCACGCCACTCATCTGCGCTACGAAAAGCCGCAGATGCTGCATGACGTGCTGCACACGAGCCTGGCGTTCGACGTGGACGGCCGCACCTGGCAGGTCCTGCTCGATCCGGTGACCCACCTGCCGGATGCGCTGCAGCGGACACGCACCTTCGACGACTTCTGGTACGCCTGGGGCGACGTCAGCGAGCAGATCGACTACGACAACTGGATCCTGGTCGACGGCATCCACTATCCGAGCACGCGCATCGAGGAGCGCAACGGCAAGGTCTGGCGCTCGACCCAGGTGCTCACGGTAACCATCGATGGGGCCACGCCAGCGGGCACCTTCGACACCACCCACACGCGACCGGCCGACGGGACCATCGCCAGTCGCTGGGAGCAGCCGTTCGATGGCAAGCATCCGGTCGCACTGGCACCGGGCGTGGACCTGTACCCCGGCGCCTGGAACACCGCGCTGATCAGGCAGGACGACGGCGTGGTGGTCCTCGAGTCGCCGATCTCGCCGGTCTATACCGCGGGCCTGCTCGACCTGGCCAGGCAGCGCTATCCCGATCTCCCGATCAAGGCGGTGTTGACCACCTCCGATTCGTGGCCGCACGCCGCCGGCGTGCGCGAAGCGGTGGCCCGGCACCTGCCGGTCTACGCGCTCGACCTCAATCTGCCCCTGCTGCAACGCCTGGTGGATGCGCCCCATCGGATCCACCCGGACCACCTTCAGCGCCAGCCGGCCGCTCCCGACTGGCGCATCGTGTCCGGCCGCACCGTGATCGGCACCGGCGCGCAACGGATCGAGCTTTACCCGTTGCGCGGCGCGGACACGGGCCGCCAGTACATGGTCTATTTCCCGGCATCCCGACTGCTGTACGCGAGCGACACGCTGGTGCTCGATCCGAAATCCGGCGCGCTGTACCAGCCGGAGCTGATGGCCGAGGTGGCGCAGGCAGTCGACCGCGCGCACCTGGACGTGCGCACGGTGTTCGCCATGCATCAGGGGCCGACGCCCTGGAAGCAGGTGCTTGCCCTGCTGAAGTCAGCCAACCAGGGGCCCGGAAAAGGCGCCACGGATTGATGCCTTGGTGCCACGTCGCGCAGGCTATTCGCCCGCCTCAACGCAAACAGGGGCCTGAGTAGACTTTTCACAACGGGCACAGAGAGACGGTGCAATCGGCGCGCTTTATTGCGGACCGCACAAACTCCGCGGACTGGAAGACATGAGCATGAAGCAGTCAATGAACGGGTTCCCCACGATCGAAACCGACCGCCTACTCCTTCGCGAGATCGTCGCTGCCGACGCACCCGCGCTGTTCGCCATCCACAGTGATGCGCAGGCCATGCGCTGGTTCGGTTCGGATCCCCTCACGGAGCCGGGTCAGGCGGAAACGCTGGTGGAGACATTCGCGGGCTGGCGCCACATGCCAAACCCGGGCGTGCGCTGGGGCATCCAGAGCAAGGCCAGCGGTGCGCTGGTCGGCTCGTGCGGGCTGTTCAAATGGAACCGTGGCTGGAAAAGCTGCACCACAGGCTACGAGCTGGCCAGGACGGCCTGGGGCAAGGGCTTCATGACCGAAGCCTTGGCGGCCGCTTTGACGTGGGGCTTCGAGCACATGCAGCTGCATCGCGTCGAGGCACAGATCCACCCGGAGAATGCGGCCTCCCTGAAGCTCGTCCGCAACCTGGGCTTTGTCGAGGAAGGACGTTTGCGTGAAGCGGGCTTCTGGCAGGGCCGGCATCACGACCTGCTGCTGTTTGCGCTGCTCCGCCGGAACTGATCAGGCGGAGTGATCAACGGGAACAGAACGGGGTCGGGTTCACTTCCCTGCGCGAAATAGATCGAAACAAGTGAACCCGACTGCCGTTGTCTTATCTTTCATGGAGTTGTTATGACCAAGACCATCCCTCTGCTCATGCTCCTCGCCTCCTTCGCCGCCGGCCCTGCCGCCTATGCGGCCGAAACGCCGCCGCAGAAGGAAGATCTGATGCGCAAGGCCGATCCTGCATTCACCGAGAACTTTCACAACATGTACATGACGACTTGGGGCGAGGGGGCAATTCCGAAGAAATACAAGGAATTGACCGGCGCCTCGATTTCCGTGGTGGAACGTTGCGAGTCTTGCCTGCGCTTCCATTTGCGTAATGCGAAGGGCGCGGGAGCCACCGCAAAGGAAATGGCCGAGGCCTTGCGTATCGGATTGCTCACTGGCGGTTCGATCACGCTGCCAACGGTCCGAACCGGCTACGAAGAAATAGCGGCACTGGGATCGTGACCTGACAGAGGTTCGATCTCGACGCGATTCCTGGCGGCCTGCAAACGGAGCCAGATTCACTTCGGCAACCGAACGGGGTCTGGCGGGCGGCACCTTTGGCACGCAGGCCGCGAACCGGCCGGGCGGCCCCGGCCCGTTATCCGAAGGTCTGGCCCGCCATCGACTACCGCCGCTGGCGGGCGAAGAAAGCCGCGATCGCGTGGTCGGCCTGCACCGACCAGATCGCAGCGACGTGGCCCTTGCCTGCCACCGGCACGAAGGTCTTGTCGGTGGAGCCGGCCGCGACGAAATCGGCGCGCCCCTCGGCAATGGGAATGACCTCGTCCGCGGTGCCGTGCACCACCAGCAGCGGACCGCGGTAGCGCCGCAGCTCCTCGGCGTTGCGGATGCCCTCCTTCACGCTGGCGGCCACCTCCACCGGCCGATGCAGGGCCCGGGCGATTTCGGCGGGCAGCGCATCGGCTCCGGCCAGCGGATCGAGCAACACCAGCCCCGCCACCGACGGCCGGCTCGCCGCCACGTGGCTGGCGAAGATCGAGCCGAGCGACCAGCCCACCACGTACACCGGACGCCCCGCCGCCTTCTTCACCGCCAGGTCGTAGATGGCCAGCGCATCGGCGCGCGCCTTCGCCAGCGAGATCGTGCCGTCGCTGAAGCCGGTGCCGCGGTAATCGAAGGTGATGAGATTGAAACCGAGCGTGGCGTAGAAAAACCCGTCGCGGGCCTGCGTCCAGGCGTCGCCGATGGTTTCGTTGTTGCCGTGGAAGGTGACTACGAAAGGCGCATCGGCCACCGGCGAGGGATAGAACCACCCGCGCAGAGTCACGCCGTCTGCCGTGGTCAGCTGCGCCGTCTGGCGCGAATCATCCCTTGCCGCATCGGTCCACACGCCGGGCGGCAGGCGCTTGGCGGGATGGAACAGGCGGGCATCGTCGAAGCGCAGCGCGACGGCGGGCGCAGACGGCGCGCTCGCCGCCAGCGCGGCTACCTGGCCGAACAGCAGGCCCCCGAAGCCAATTGCCACCCAGGCCACCACCCGCCTGCACCGTGCAGTGTGTCCGTTACATCCACGAAGCGCAGTCATCGTCATAGCAGACACTCTCGGCATCCAACCTGGCCCGGGTTGGTGGTGGCGACGGGTTCAACGCTCCGCCATCGCCAGACAGGCTTCCGCGAGCCGGGCTCCCGCTCGCTTCAGGTTCGCTTCGGAAATTCCAGCGTAGCTGAGCACCAGCGTGACATGATCGGGAGGCGCCTGGTGGAATCGCTCGGCGGAACGAATACGCACGCCGCGCTCCAGGGCTTCGGCCATCAAGGCCCCGGTAGCGCTGCGCGGCAACCGCGGCAGGTGCACGAAGATCGATCCGCCCGCCACCGAGCCGGTCACCATCATGGCGTCGCCCAGCCGCGCCTGCAGCGCGTCGTGCAGGGCGCGATGGCGAGGCGCCAGACGGTGGGCGGTACGCCGCAGATCACGCAGGTACTGACCGCTGGTGATGCATGCGGCAAGCACGTGCTGCTGCATCGATATGCTGCCGCGGTCCGCCAGCCACTTCACCGCCAGGAACCGCTCGCGCAACGAACGCGGCAACAACATGTAGCCCAGTTGCAGCGCAGGAAACAGGGAGCGCGCAAAACTGCTCACGTGGATCACCCGGCCGTGGCGATCCAGCGACCACAACGACGGAGAGGTGCGCACGCCGAAGCGGTGCTCGCAGTCGAAATCGTCTTCCACCAGGCAGGCGTCGTGGGCATATGCCCATTGCAGCAAGGTGCGGCGCCGCTCCTCGGGCATGACCACGCCGGTGGGAAACTGGAATGATGGCGCGACGTTGACCAGCCGCACGCCGTCCAGGGCCGAGGCATGGCCCTCGATGTCCAGGCCGCGCGCGTCCACCTGGCACGGCACGACGCGCGCCCCCATCGCCTCGAACGTGTGCCGCACGGTCCAGTGGCAGGGTTCCTCCACGCCCACGCCTTCGCCTTCGTCGAGCAGGACGCGGGCGATGAGGTCGCGTGCCTGCTGGGCGCCGCTGACGATCAGGATGTCGTCCGGATCGACCTCGATCGCCCGCTCGATACCCAGATAGCCGGCCACGGCCTTGCGCAGCGCGAGCGCGCCCTGCAGCTCGGGAAAGTCGGGGGCATCGCGACGGCGCAGCAGCGCCATCAGGTTCTGCATCCACGCCTTGAGGCTGTGCGGGTCGGACTTCACCCGGGGCTGGGCCAGATCGATCACCTCCCCCGAGGAGGCCGGCAGACCTCCGTCGGGCAAGGCAGGCAGCACGGCCCGCCGGGCCAGGCGCGACAGACGCGCTTCCCCGGGCGCTTCGACGAATTCCGCCAACGGCGCTCCGCCAGCGAATGCGCTGACCGGGCGCGCGCTCACATAGGTGCCGCTGCCTGAGCGCGAATCCAGATAGCCCTCGCTTTCCAGCTGGTCGTAAGCCATCAGCACCACGGTGCGGGAAACCCCCAGGGAGACGGCCATCGAGCGGCTTCCGGGCAGGCAATCTCCCACCTGGAAGCGACCCGAATCGATATCGCACCGGATCGACTCGGCGATCCGCACATACATCGGCTCGTCGTCCTGCCGCCTGCCTGCCATCCGTACTCCCTGCACCGACGCAAAGTGGTTACATCGAAAAAGCCCGCGACCGGTCATTTACCGTCCCGCCCACACGGGCGAATGATGATGCCACGGCGGGCAGCACCCTCACCCAGGCAAGGCCAGCCGCGGTGGACGCCCGCTTCGGGCAGTCCCGCAGGGGAGAAGCGAATCGATCGTTCCAGAAAGCGACCGGGCGACGCCCCGGCAACCCCGCGCGCCCGCTCTGGCCCGGCTTCGGGTCGTGGCAGCGCGCTACGCCAAGGCGATACGCACAGGGAAACCGGGGGATCCGGGTGTTCCGCATGCCACTACTGACCAAGGAAGCCTGAAGATGAAGCTCTTTACGTTGTCTGCGCGCACGCTGGTGTTGTTGATCGGCTGCGTGGGGTACCCGTGGCTTGCCGGCGCGCACGACGCTGGCGTCGACGATCACAGCAGCGATCCGGCCTACGCCCGGTACTACCAGCAACCGGTGAACTGGGGCGACTGCCCGCCATCGCTGTTCACCGACGGGAGCACCATCCAGTGCGCCCTGGTCACGGTGCCCGTCGACTGGGCCGATCCGGGCCGCGGAGACATCACCATCGGCATTTCCCGGCCGCGCAATCCGCCGCCCCGCTCCCGTTTGCTGCTGGTCAACGCGGGCGGTCCGGACAACTCCAGCGCGTCGATGGCGGAGATGCTGGAGCAATTGCAGCCGCAGATTCAGGCCGATCATCTGGTGGTCGGCGTCGACCTGCGCGGCATCAGCGACGGCCTGGGCACCCAGGTGAGCTGCAACTATGCGCAACGCAGCGGTGCCGAGAACTTCATGGACGGCGACAGCCGGAATCCCACCGCCGAGAGCGTGCAGGCGCAGCAGGACTGGTGGAACCGCTCCATCAGCGCCTGCATGCAGCAGCATGCGACTTTCCTCAAGGGCATCAACACCCCCAACCACGCGCGCGATCTGAACCTGGTGCGCGCCATCCTCGGGTTCCGGCATGCCGACCTGTTTGGCGTGTCCAGCGGCAGCAGCCTCATGGCCTACGCCGACCGCATGTTCCCCGAGCAGTTTGAGCGAGCGGTGCTCGACAGCAACATGAACTGGCTGCACCTGGACTGGCAGCAGCAGGCGGTGCACCGCGTGGCGATGGACCAGCTGAACCTGCAGGAGGCGTTCATCCCGTTCATTGCGCGGCACAGCGACCAGTTCCACATGGGAACCACGCCGCAACAGGTGATGACCACCTTCCAGCGGATCTACCAAGCCGCCTCGGAGCACCGCATGGGCAGCGTCACGCCGGACCAAGCGCTGGCTTCGCTGGACGGCACCGGCATGTGGGTGTTCTGGGATCTGCTGGTGTCGCCATCGCTGAGTGCCATGTCCACGGCGCTGGACGGCAACCCGGCCGACATCGCCAACGCCGAACAGATGGCTGCGGTGACCTTTGCCGACCTGCGCACCCGGACCAGCTTCAACCCGATGGCCGACGTGCTCCAGTGCAACGACTCCGGCTCCACCGATAAGCGCAGCATCGCGCAGAAGATCGCCGACGTGCACCGCTACTGGGCCATCGGTGCATCCACGCTGGTGGACAAGTGCCAGCACTGGCCGTGGCCGCCGGCGCTCGACCGCAGGCTGGAGTCGCACACCCGGGTGCGTGCGCTGATGGTGCAGAACGAGTTCGACCCGTCCACGCCTTACTCCCAGGCGCTCAAGGATCGACTCGAGAACGGACCGGTCTCCCGGATGGTGCTGATCGACAATGCCACCACGCACGGCGTGATGTTCGATGACAACACCTGCACCTCCAACGTCGAATTCGGCTATCTCAACTCCGGCGTCATGCCGGCACGGGACGTGGTCTGCCAGGCCAGGCCGATGCACTCGTTCGCCATGCACGATACCGTGACCTATGAATACGGCTACCCGGCCGCCGGCGCATGGCTGCCGCCGCCGCCGAACATCCACAAGGTGAGCTGGCCGCTGGTTCCCTGAACCTTCTGGACCGGATTGAACCGGTGAAACTGGGGGCAGAGTCGATTCGTCGGCACGCTCGCTTCAAGAAGGTGCGCTCTGCCCCCCGTCCCCTGCGCGGATCAGGTGAACCGGACTCCGTTCCGTTCGGCCCCGGCACTACAATGGCCTGCCCATTCACGACGTGGCCCTACCGTGCGCAATCCCCTGCAGGATCAACTTCTCAAGGCTGGCCTGGTCAACAAGGCCAAGGTCAACCAGGTGGCGCGCGAGCAGGCCAAGCAGAAGCAGGGCAAGCAGGGCGCGGCGGTACCGCGCGAGCAGGGCGTCGACGTCGAGCGCCTCAAGGCCGAGCGCGCCGAACGCGATCGCGCGCTGGCCGCCGAGCGCAACGCCCAGGCCCGCGCCGCCGAGTTGCGCGCGCAGATTCGCCAGATCATCGACACGCACAAGGTCAAGCGCAGCGGCGAGATCGATTATCGCTTCACCGATGGCAAGGCGATCCGCAGCGTGCTGGTGAACGAAGCCCTGCGCAGCCAGCTCGCCAACGGCACGCTGGTGATCGCGCGGCTCGACCAAGGCTACGAGCTGATTCCCCGCGCCGCCGCCGAGAAGGTCTACGAGCGCGATGCCGAGGCCATCGTCCTCGATCACGGCCGCCGCGGCTCCGACACGCCCGTCAGCGAGGACGACGCCTACTACGCCCAGTTCCAGGTGCCTGACGACCTGATCTGGTAGGTCGCCGCACCGGAAGGACCACCGGACCCGGCCGATCCACCACCCGCCGCGGGATGGATGGCCCCCGCCCGCTTCGCCCGGCCTCTTTCGCGCGGGCATGCTTCACACCACCGCCTCAGCCAGAACGGAAGAAACGCCCGCATGGACATGCTCAACCGACTCAGCCACATCGCCCTGATCGTTCGGGACCCTGCACGCACCGCGGCGCTGTTCGCCGGGATCTTCGATGCGAAAGCCGTTCGCCGCGAGGACGAGAACGGGCACGACGAGACTTTCGTGCGGCTCGGCGAAGTCTGGTTCGTGCTGGTCAAGGCCGAGGTGGAGCGGCCGCTGACCGGCGACCACATCGCCTTCCTGGTCCCCCCGTCCACGCTGCACAAGGTGGCTGATCGACTGGCCGCTCTCGGACACGCGTACCAATGGGCGAGATCGGACACGGCCCTGTATTTTTCCGACTTCGACAACCACGTCTTCGAGCTGGACAGCGTAGGCGTCGACTGCGAATAGCCACCAGCCCGCCGCAGTGCGGGGCAGCGTGCATTTACCCCGGCTGATCCAGTGGGTCGGATAATCGAGCCCGCCCACTCCTTTCACCGACTACCGCCCCCTCGCCCGGTTTTCCCATTCCAAAAAATGGGCTCCCACCACTATTTCCGGGAAAGACGCTTGACAGCGCTGTCATCAGCGCGTACACGGGCATGCGGGGACAGGGGTTCCTTTTTTTAGAAATCGAAATGACAGCGCTGTCGCCAACAGCGCATCAGATCACCGGCATGGCTTTTTTGCTGGTGCGGGTAGGTTTTGCCTTCAGTTTTTCCGAACAGAACGCTGGCTCCGCGATTGAAGGCAAGAACACTCATTACTTTCAGCCCAATTCTCGAAAGGAAATGGCAGTGACCACGAAATCGAAAAGCAAACTGCTGGTCTCGATCGCATCATGTGTTCTCGCGGCCGCAGGTGCGTTTGCTGCGCCCGCGGCATCGGCGCAGACCAGCACCACCACGGCATCCGTGAACGCCTACTCCTGGATGGTATCGCAGATGGCATCCAGTGGACTGATCATCAGCTACCAGCGCGGCCATATCGGCTACACCTACGACGAGGCGGTAGCCATCATCGCGTTCTCGATCGCGGGCGATTACTCCCGCGCCCGGACCATCCTGAGCACCTTGCAGAGCGTGCAGAACGCCGATGGCTCCTGGTACGACGCCTACTACACGGGCACGCTGCGCGGCCAGGACACGAACAAGGAGGCCGGGCCGAACCTGTGGGTGTCGCTCGCCGTGGCCGCCTACGACCGGTTCACCGGCGACCACTCCTTCGATGCCATGGCGCAGAAGAACATCGCCTGGTGCCTGCAGTTCCAGCAGGCCGACGGAGGCATCAACGGCGGCATCGCCTCCAACGGAAGCCGGCTGACCTGGGCATCCACCGAGCATAACGAGGATGCGTATGCCGCCCTGGACTACTTCGGTTATGCCGCCGAGGCCGCAAACGTGAAGGCCTTTCTCGACAACGTGGCATGGAACAGCGCCGAAGGCCGCTTCAACACCGGACGCGGCGACACCTCCGTGCACACCGACGTGAACGCATGGGGCGTGCTGGCCCTCGGCGCCAGCGGGACCCACAACTACGCCACCGGCCTCGCGTACAACCAGTCCTGCTGCGAGAGCATGCAGAGCAACATCCGTGCGACCGTGCTCGGCTTCGACTTCAATGGCGACGCCAACGACGTGTGGCTGGAAGGCACCGCGCAGAACGCGGAGGCTTTTGCCGTCGCCGGCGACAGCAGCAACTGGAACACCTTCGTCAGCCAGGTCACCCTCGACCAGGATTCCAGCGGCGGCGTGCAGTACTCCATGTTGGGCACCAACAACGACTACTTCACCATGTCGACCGCCAACGCCGTCTCGAGCACGGGTTGGCTGATCATCGCCGCCAATCAGTTCAACCCGTTCCAACCCTGATCCAAGGCGCTGCAACGCAAGCCCCGGGCCGGTTCATCTGGGCGCGATCAGCTCAGGTGAACCGGACCTCGGCGAGCTGGGGTCCGCGATTTCCGTCGCCCGGCTCCCGGGCGCTGGCGCCTCCCGGAAGAAGCGCGCGGCTTGATGTTCGGAGTCAATCGTCCTCCACGCGCGACGCGTGAGAGTGCACTCTTCCCACTGCTTCGCCCGCTTCCTTCGCTTCGATCAGCGGCTCCCGATCCGGCGGGTCCTCACTGCCCCGGCTCACCGCTCAGGTAGAGCACGCCCCAGCCGTGTCCGTCCGGATCGACGAAGCTGTGGGTGTACATGAAGCCGAAATCCTCCGGCTCGTCGTAGGTGCTGCCGCCCGCGGCGAGCGCCCTGGCGACGAGGCTGTCGACCTCCTCACGGCTCTCGCAACTGAGCGAGAAAAGCACCTCGACGGCCTTGCTGGTGTCGCAGACCTCCTTCGGCGTGAAGTCGCGGAACTTCGCGTGGGTGGCCAGCATGAGGGAGACCGTGTCGCTGATCTGGAAGCACGTCGCGCCGTCGCCGGAGAATGTCGGGTTGACCGGGAAACCCAGCGCGGTGAAGAACGCTGTGGACCGCTTGAGGTCGGCGACCGGGAGGTTGATGAAGATCTGTCTGTTCACGAGCATCCCCTGCGAATGGAGGGAAAACCGGGGTCAGAGTGCACTTTTCTGGAGTGCCTCGTCAGCCTACAACGACATACGGCGCTTTGGACCGCGGGCAATCTGGGCAGCTTTGGCAAGGAACCGCCCATGGCACGCAGGCCGCGCATCGACCTCCCAGGCATTCCCCAGCACGTCGTCCAGCGCGGCAACGATCCGCCCCTGCTTTGTTCAATTCACGTGGCTTCAACCCCGCCCGGCGTATCTGTCGGCTGGATTTGCCGGCGACGACACCGCGCCCATGGGAAGTGGGCGACGTGTCACGCCGCCCTTCAACGGGAACATGGGACCGGATGCCGCATTCCCTCCCGGCCGCGCCCTGCAGCGCATCGATCCGTGAATGAAACGCCCCTGCAGGTGGCAACACGCCTCGCCTCCGGCACACGAACCTCCTCGTCCCTGCCGATCCATCTAGGAGACCGTCATGTTCACTTATATCGGATTGATGAGATTCACCGATCAGGGGATCCACGCGGTGAAGGACACCACCAGGCGCGCGGCCGCCGCCAAAGAGCTGGCGAAGAAACATGGCGTCGACATGCGTGAAATATTCTGGACCATGGGCAAGTACGACATGGTCTGCGTGCTCGAATCCAAAGATGAGCAAGCGCTGGCGGCTTTCAACCTCGCGGTCAGCATGCAGGGCAATATTCGTTCGCAGTCGATGCGGGCATACGCCGCCAGCGAAATGGATCAGATCCTCGCGAAGCTGCCGTGAATTGATCCCGCCCTGCGCATCGCCTGGGCATGCGGAGGGCTCTCATCAAGAACGGGGGTCAGAGTCGCATTTTCGGAGCGCACACCTCGGGAAAGTGCGCTCTGACTCCTGTTTTGCCCGTCTTTATCGTCGCCAGCTCGGCGGCACCAGGGAGTGCCGCCGTAGAGCCAGTGCCAGCAGACCTGCCGAGCACAGCAGACACAGCCCCATCGCCACCACCGAAGCCTCGGCCCCGAACACGCCGCCGCTGAGCCAGGCTGGACCGGTCCGCGTGGACACCAGCCAACCATCGGCTTCCAGGCCCGAGACCGGGATGCCGTAGACCGTGCCCTGGCAGAAGTTCCACGCGGCATGCAGGCCCATGCAGATCGGCAGCGAGCGGGTGACGTGGTAGATCAGACCGAACAGCAGGCCGGCCTCGACGGCGATGGCGGTCGAGCTCCACACGGTGGCGCCGGGGTTGGCGGCATGGGCAAAACCGAAGAGCAGCGCGGAGATCAGCAGCGCCGACCACGTACCCAAGCCTTCCTCCGTGATGCGAAACAGCGCGCCGCGGAACATGATCTCTTCGCCGACGCCAGCCCCGACACCCACCATCAGCAACGGCGTCACCCAGTTGGCATGCGGGTTGAAGCCATTGACGTGATAGACACCGAGCAGCCACAGCACGCCCACGACGGCACTGAACAACAGGGCGCCGATGGCGATGCCGGCGAGCGCACGCAACAGCGGGTTGCCCGACAGAAGCTCGGTCGGCCTGCGCCGTTCGATCAGGCAGGTCACCACCAGGTAGGCCGTCAGTGCCGGCACGATCCGGCCGATCATCTGGCCCAGCCCCACCTGCAGCGGCGTACCGCCATGCGTCCAGCCCAACGCGTGCATCGCCAGGGTGACCAGCTTCACCCCCGGAATGAACACCGCGACGAAAATCAGCAACCGCGCGAGCGGCGCAAACAGCAACCAGCGCTGCCAACTGGGCGCGGTGGCGGGCGTGGCAAAAGTGACTACATGGTCCGATGTGAACATGAAACCTCCGTGGTCGAGGCAAGCAGTCTGCCGGCACGTGCGACCGCAGCCGCATGCCTTCAGTCATGCCCTGTCGAAGGTCACTTCTTCATAGACCACTCGCGCTCGCGAGTGGCGTTGGCTGAAAAGGCCAAGGCGGGCTGTCAGCGGCGCGGCATACCAAAAGGGTCGGAGGCCATTATGCCGAGCTAATTACCTCCGCCCCATTTTATGCACCACAAGAAAGTGCACTCTGACCCCTATTTCCCTCCCGCTATTGGAAGAAGATTAATTACCTCCTTCCATTTTGCGCAATTATAGCACTCCACCACCCCAGGCCACACCCGAAAAGTAACGCGCCCTCCAGGTTTTTCCAACAAAATACTTGTTCACACCCGGGTAATCTTCGTCGAGGAGATCATCAGGAATTAATATGTAACCTGCCCGCCCGACCACTTGCGCAATCTTTTCAACCTCATTGCATTGAAGAGGATAATTCAATTTGATAAATGCAAGACTACCAAAACACGAAATCCAGATATCGGCCAACGGATGCAGTGAAAACCCGCTATGGATCACTATCCTCAAGAATAAAGGGCCATCTTGGTTTATACTGTAGTCTTCGACCAAGGATTTATTTTTCGTGGCCTTATCAATTGCCTCGGCCAAACGCTCCACCCTGTTTTCCTCTTTATTGAAATCAAAATCTTTGGGACAAAAAGTTTCATAGACATCGTTTTCGACTAGAATTTTTCTTAAATCATCTTTCGTCAAATTTGTCATTTCCGCCCCCCTGGATCATCGAAAAAATGGGAAAGCCGTCACAATTGCGTATTTTCCCGACACCCAAGCTGACTCTATCCCGATAGCCACAGTCGAGATAGATACACCGGAGGGGATGATTCCAACATCTCCTTCGAATGCCACAGAAATTCTCAATGCTGTCGGGCCGCCCTGCAAAAAACAGTGGGTCAGATTCGACCTTCCACTGCGCTTGTTGCAAGAAAGCGCACTCTGACCCCTGTTTTCCTGTTAGCCGCCCGAGGTCGGCCTGCTCTTCCGTGCTATCGGGCAACTCAGCCACCGTTGCCCTGGAGTCGGAAACCGGCCGGATGATTCACCCCTAATCGTGCGCCCGCAGAAACGCGAGCACGTGCTCCCAGCTGTCCTCGCGCGCCGCGATGAGGCCGTCTGGCGTACCACCGCCGAACCCGGTGTCCTCTTTCGCAGAGCTCGTCGTCGGCGGCAAGCCAAAAGCGAAGTGGCCGCCGTTCGGGTAATCGATCACTGACACCGTAGCTCCCCCTTCATGACGCAGCCTCGCTGCTAGTGCACGGGCCATGGCGGTCGACGGCCACACCTGGTCCTGCGCGCTCGAAATGAGCAAGACCGGTGCGGCGATACCTTTGCCCTCAACGTGGTCGGCAGCCACCGCCTGCTGGTAACTGTGCCGGTACAGGTCAAGCAGCCCGCGGCACTGCGTGCACGGCTGGAAGGGCACATAAGCCAGGGGCTTCCCGTGGAAACTCCAGGAACTGGCCGGCGCGCCGCCCGTGCGATCGATCCCCTGCCAGACCACATCTGACGGTGATGCAGCCACCACGACCCGAAGACGGGGTTCGTGGGCAGCAAGCGCAAGTGCGGCCTCCGCACCTTTGGAAAGCCCGACCACGCCCAAGTGACCTCGTTCGACTGACGGTAATGCCTGCAGGTAGTCCACGGCCCGCTGGAATCGCTCGAGCGGCACGTTGGCCAACGCCTTGGGCAGGCCGGGCCCGTTGAAATAACTCTGCGCCAGGGCCACAAAGCCTTCCTCGGCCAACTTCCGCGCCACACCACGCGCCCAGCCCCGCCCGCCTTCGGCACCACCCAGCACGAGCAGTGCCGGGTGCTTATGGCCATCGGCGGGTACGTACAGCGTGGCGGATAGCCCCCCGGACTCCACTTCCGTCGTCCGGACATCCATCGCGCGTACCGCGACGCTGCAGCCGCCGAGCGCAAGCGCAAGCGCGAATCGCCCGGCCCATCCCAGCCCGCTCATTGGCATCTAACTCTCCTCGGTGTGATCAAGCGCTGGCGAAGGCCATGCCTGTACTGGCGCGAGCAAGGTAGTCGTCAGATTGTCGGGGGCACGCGTGCCGGAGGTCATTCCCAAGAAAGGCAGGAAGAAAGGGGTCGCGACCAATTAAGAGCTCGCCTACCGGCAACGGGTACACCCGCCGACAGATCGTCCCGCTCCGTCGCAACACCGTGGCAACCGGATCTCCCTCCGGCGACTGCCATGCCGAACCAAACGGGGTGAGGTCGGGCGGCTCCTGGGGAGACAGGCTCATTGCCTACTTTGCTGGCGACCGGACCAGTTCCGCCGTGTCCTTCAGATATGCCGCGCTCAGCGTGGAGTGCTGCTGCGCGACGGGCAGCAGCGTCGGGTAGAACTGCACGAACGTGGTGTCGACGGCGCCATGCGCGCTGTGGCAGGTGTAACAGGCCTCGGTAACCGGGATCTGCTTCGCCGGCGCGGCACCGTCGTCGAAGCTGAAGAATGCCCAGCCGCCCTGAAACCGCGCGGTGTCTTTCACGTGCACTTCCATGCCCTGTACGCCGCCGCTCTGGTAGTGGCCGCGCTGGTTGATCGAGCCTTTGCCCGCCGAGCCACGCACCTCCAGCACGATCATGGTCTTGTCCGGCCAGCGGCCGGTGCTCGCGAAAACCCGGTAGCTCCCGGGATTGACGAAGGTGTTGTCGAACATGGGGCTGGGCGAGGCCATCGCCTTCGGGTTGTAGCTCATGTCGAGACCGGAGCTGAGATACACCCACTCGCGATAATCGGCAGGCGCGACCAGCCTTCCATCGGCGGTGTAGACCGGACCATGCGGGTCAGCCGCGACCCGATCATCGGCCGCCGCGGCGAAAGAAGTGGTCGCCATCACGGCACTCAGCAGCAGGCAAAGCGGCTTCGACAGCACGGGGGTTCTCCGGCAGAAAGGGCCGAGGAATTCTCCTGCCTGGATGCCATCGGCGAAGGACAAAGAAACGACGATTCCGGCCAGAGGTCAGCCGGAAAATCGATCGCGGTAGTCGTTTGGCGTCACGCCATAGCGGGCACGGAATGCGCGGCGGAAGGCATCGGCGCTGTTGAAGCCCACGCCCGAGGCGATGCGCCCGATCGGGGTCCGGCCCTGGGTCAATCGGATGCAAGCCTGTTCCAGCCGAAGCTTCTCGACAAAACGCGCGGGTGTCGTGCCGAACGTGTCGGCGAACATGCGACGAAAATGACGCGTGCTCATCGCCACCTGCCCGGCCATGCGCTCGATGCCGATGGGTTCGTCCAGGTGGCCCAGCAACCAGTCCACCAGCGCGCCCATGCGGCCGCTTCCCTGCGCCTGCGCGGCGAGCGGCGCGGAAAACTGCGCCTGGCTGCCTGGCCGCTTCACGTACATCACCAGTTGCCGCGCCACGTCGAGGGCGACGGGTGCACCGAGGTCTTCTTCCACCAGCGCGAGCACCAGGTCCATCCCCGCGGTCAGCCCGCCGGACGTGGCGAAGCCGCCGTCACGAAGGAACAACCGATCCGGTTCCACCTGCAGCGCGGGAAAACGACTCGCAAGGTCGTCGGCATATCGCCAGTGCGTGGTGACGCGGCGGCCATCGAGCAAACCGGCTGCCGCCAGTACGTATACCCCGGTGCAAACCGACACCATGCGCCGCGTGTTCCAGGCGCGCTCGCGCAGCCAGTCGAGCAGGCGCGCTTCGCCCGAGAGCGCCAGGCGCGCGCCGATGCCTCCGGGTATCAGCAGCGTATCCAGCGGTGGCGCGTCCTCCAGCGCGTACTCGGGCACGATGGACAGCCCGTTCTCCGTACGCACCGCCCGCGCCTGCATGCCGATGACGCAGAGTTCGTAGGGCGTCGCACCAGGGGCGCACGCATTCGCGCCGCCGAACACGTCCAGCGGGCCGGCAAGATCCAGCACCTGCATATCGTCGTAGGCGAGCAGACCTACGGTTTTGGGGGTAGAGGGTGTATTCATCGGACGGGCCCCGTAGCCGAATAGGGTTCACAAGCCGGGCCCGAGGTCACCTTTCCAGTGCGCCTCGTCATACCGCAACAACCGGGACATGAGTCAGAGTCGACTCTCCATTGCGCTCGATTCAAAAAAGTGCCCCCCTGCCCCCTGTTTTGGATCTTTCTGTTTTTGGATCTTAAAAACGCCAAGCTAATTACTCCCACCGCCTTTTATTCTCTGCTGCAAGCGGGTTCGCTTCACTTCCCGCGCGATGAGCAAACCGAGCACCGCCGCGAACCACACGTCCCCCGGGAACGACTCGACGAACGCAAAGAACGCGAAACAGGAAATGATCGGATTCGCGGCACCGACAACGAAGGCATCGACCATGTAGGCGGCGTCCAGGTTGCCAATGTCCCAGAATAGAAAGTGGCACGGATGCACATTGTCTTCGCCGGTCCGGCAGCCCAGCGCCGAGGCGCCGCCCAGCACGAGGAAATTGCCGACGATCGGAATGGCCATCAGCACGAAAACCAGGAGTACCGGGCTAACCAGCCATCGCAATGCACGATTGAATCTACGCAACTCTGGATGCGAACTCCCAACCCGGACCACGGCCGGCTCGGGCACTGGGGGCGGGACCGCCATACTGGACGAGGCGACCACTTGCTGTAGCCGGTCGCCCGCGTAACCGCGGTCGGCGAGCACCTCCAGCAGGGCCTCTTCTGCTTCCGGCAACAAACCACCGGCGCGATAACGCGCCAGCAGCGCGCGTGTATCCATCGCGCCAAACCGATCCACCCAATCACGCCTTTGATCGTTCATTTCACCCATCCCTGGCTGCAGCTAACCCGTTCCGCACCGAACCGCAAGTGGCCACCGGTGTCCCGCAAGGAGTGAGGGCATCGCCAATCCCTTATCCGGCTCAACAACAAGCACGGACTAGGCCCACTTCCGACCATGGAATAAGTGAACCTGACCCTTTATTGCCGCCAAGCCAGCCTTCGCGGGCCGGTTTAATTAGCCACGTCCCCTTTATTCCTTTATTCCTTTAATTCTCCGCCCCGCCCCGGCTTTGGTCACTGCACCAGTTGCAGCGTTCCGCCAAGAAGTGAGGACCGCCCATCGGGAACAGCATCGGGTGCCGAGGCCACCAGGCTCTGGTCCTTCAGCCACGGCAAGGGCCGGCGCTCGCCGGGAAGGTAAGGCTGCCAGGAACCGTACTCGTTGCTGCTCGGTCGCGTCGCGTCATAGTCCAGATGATAGGCAACGGGGATGCGAACGTACCAGTACGGATCGCCCGCACGCGGCCCCTTGGTCGGCACGATGAACGTCCAGCGGCGGATGGCCAATTCGCTGGCGTGGGCAAATAGGTTGGCGATCCCCTTCCGGCTGCTCTGCGGGCAGTCCATGGTGAAATTGACCTGCTCGGCACCAGCATCCAGGACATGCCCGTCACGGCCCACCCGCACCAGCACATACACCGTGGCGGACGTGCCCAGGCTGACCGCATCCCGGGGATACGACGGTGCGGGAGCGAACTTCTCCAGGAGCTGCTCGCCGTCTGTCGGCGAGTCGTCGGTGAAGTCCATGCCCTCCACCTCGATCGCAAACTTCGTGCGCTCCACCGGCTTGGCCACGATCCGCACGCTCATGCGGGCACGAGCCACCACCTTGCCCGTCACGTCCACCTTGAAGCGCCAACCCTTGGCGGTCTGCCGGATCACGCCGAGCACCACCGGCGGAATCTTCTCCGGGTGATCCAATTGGACGTCGCGCACGACGCCGTCGGGATTGACGTCCACGGTGCCGGAGAGAAGCATGCTGGCCCAGGGGCGTGGCGGTGCCGCCGCCGAGGCCATCGCGCTAACGCCTAGCAGCAGCCAGCATCCCACCTGAAACAGCACGCGTACCATACCGCTCTCCTTTTCACGGCCCCTGATCCGACAGATTCTGCGCCAACCGGTACGAGAAATAATTAAGGAGACGTGGCTAATTAGGCAAGAACAATGAGCTCGCGCCAGCAAGCGACTGGCGAAATCCAACGGGTCACGCCCCCTCCTGGGTCGATTTAATTGGCCACGTCCCTTTTATTGGCCCTCGGACGCCTTGCCGCCTGCCGCTCCCGCGGGCGGCCCCGGCAACCCAGCCTTCGCGAGCCGATTTAACTAGCCACGCCCCTTATTCAGGTACTTATCCAGCGTTCGATCAGGCAAGCAGCTCATCGAGCTGAAGTGAAGGATTGCCAGACCTCGTCCGAAGTGATCCTTTGAACTCTTTAGCAAATTGCTCTTGGAACCTACGGAGATCAACACCACCTCGGGGCACGCGCTGGGACACAACAATGGCGTTGAGTATTGATTTCGAGCGATCCTCCGGACAATCCCGCAAAAGCCGCGCAGTACTAATAACCTGCTCACAACCGTGCCTCACATCACAACCTTTTAACTCCACAATAACTTCACCACGAATAACTTTTTCCACAATTCGAGAAACAACGTAATCAGCGCAAAGCTGATTCCTAAAGACACCCCCGTCTATTTTAGTCACATAAACAAAATCCCTATTGGAGTTAACTATAGACAACTTTCTTTTACCCTCTTCCACAGGAATGATTTTGTTTTTATTTCCTATCCGGTGTCTTTTGCACGTCACGCCGAAACCTCCATTTTCAGCAAACTCAGGTACTCGTCTTCCAATTGCCCGGAAATTGAGTCAATATAAGCCGTATTCACCACTCCATCCTCATCGATCAAAGTCACAACTGTGCCATCATCGCGAATGGCATAAGCTGCCACCTGATCTGCACTCAACATGCACTGAGGCGGGATAATTTTATTTATCTCTCGTGATCGCGTCGAACCCATCTTTTTTGCCACCCTAGCCGCTATCAGCATGTTATTGATCTTGGCCAGAACGTAAGGACTGTGAGTAGTCATGACGAGGCTTGTTCTCTCGCGCGCAGTCATTCTACGTCGCCCCCTAGTAGTTCTCTGCGGCTCCTGTGATTCCCCGCTTTTTATAATACCCACCAGAATTTCGATTAGCCGACTCTGCGCCTCAGGGAACAAGTGAGCCTCAGGCTCCTCGATATACAAAGTACCCGGCACGGTCATTTCTTCACCTAGTGCCAGACAAAGTGGCAAAAGCTCCTGTTGCCCAGACGATAGCGCGGAAAAAGGGATCTGCCTTCCATCAGGAGTCTTGGCGTATTCTTTATTCCTCCCTAGATAAATCTCCGCGCCAAAAATTTTGTCAAATGGGTTTCCATAGGGGCCGTCAGCCCTCATTGGGAACACGAAACTCTGCGAAGGATCTCGTATTTGAGTTACAAATCTTCCAAACCGAAGAACAAGGGGATCCAACATATTTTGATTGTCGAATGCTGTAATCGCCTTGCCTATACTAGTAAAAAATGACCGCCCCGCAGGGATAAACAGCTGCCCGAAAGAAAATCCCGCACCGAGTGATTTAAGCAATCTCTCCCTAATTGCAGAATGGAGCGATATTCGAACATCAAATGCCTCAGAGTCCGACTTGTTTTTAGCAGCTATTTTTGATCTCGCATCAGAAACCAACTTGAGTGCGCCATCAATCGCTTCATCAAAATTCTTTGAAAAAGAAATTCTTACTCGATCAGACGGAGAGTTAGAACGATACGTTCTTTTGAGAGTTACCGAATACTCGCCATATTGATAACTTATATAGTAACTTTTGTTACCCCAGGCCCCGACCGGAAACCAAAGTTTGAAGTCAATTTCAATTTGCTCATAAATAGCGGCCTTTGACATACCATCAAAGAGCCAACCGAGAAAATTAGCCGGGAGCGCGTGGCAAAAATATGCAAGTTTGCAAAGAACACTCTTGCCCGACCCTTGCGGGCCAATCACAATTGTGAACTTAGAGAGATCTATATCAGCCTTTTTGATACAAGAGAAGTTATTAATTTCAAGTCGTCTCATTGTCATTCCATTCTTCCATATTGAGAGGCATTAAACTTGCAAACCGATGCTCAATCGAGCATCGGCAACTTCAACCCCTGCTCCTTCGCGCACGCCACCGCATCCTCATACCCCGCATCCGCATGCCGCATCACCCCGGTACCCGGATCGTTCCACAACACCCGTGCAATCCGCTTGTCTGCCTCGGCTGAGCCGTCGCACACGATCACCACGCCGGAGTGCTGGCTGTAACCCATCCCCACGCCGCCGCCATGATGCAGCGATACCCACGTCGCGCCGCCCGCCGTATTGAGCAGCGCATTGAGCAACGGCCAGTCGGACACCGCATCCGACCCATCCTTCATCGCCTCGGTCTCGCGGTTCGGTGAAGCCACCGACCCCGAATCCAGGTGGTCGCGCCCGATCACCACCGGCGCCTTCAGCTCGCCGTTTCGCACCATCTCGTTGAACGCCAGCCCGAGCTTGTGGCGCAGGCCCAGGCCGACCCAGCAGATGCGCGCGGGCAGGCCCTGGAAGCTGATGCGCTCCTTCGCCATGTCCAGCCAGTTGTGCAGGTGGGCGTCGTCGGGGATCAGCTCCTTCACCTTCTGGTCGGTCTTGTAGATGTCTTCCGGGTCGCCGGACAGCGCCACCCAGCGGAACGGGCCGATGCCGCGGCAGAACAGCGGGCGTACGAAGGCGGGCACGAAGCCGGGGAAGGCGAAGGCGTTTTCGCAGCCTTCGTCCTTGGCCATCTGGCGGATGTTGTTGCCGTAGTCGAAGGTGGGGATGCCCTGGGCGTGGAACGCGAGCATGGCCTCCACGTGCACCTTCATCGACTGCTTGGCGGCCTTGGCGGTGCCGGCCGGATCGCTCTTGCGGCGCTCGAACCACTGCTCCACCGTCCAGCCCAGCGGCAGGTAGCCGTTGACCGGGTCGTGCGCGCTGGTCTGGTCGGTGACGGCGTCCGGACGCACGCCGCGCTTGACCAGTTCGGGCAGCACGTCGGCGGCGTTGCCGAGCAGTGCGATGGACTTGGCCTCGCCGGCGGCGGTGTACTTGGCGATGCGCGCCAGCGCGTCGTCGAGGTCGGTGGCCTGCTCGTCGACGTAGCGGGTCTTCAGGCGGAAGTCGATGCTCTTCTGCTGGCACTCGATGTTGAGGCTGCAGGCACCGGCCAGGGTGGCGGCCAGCGGCTGCGCGCCGCCCATGCCGCCCAGGCCCGCGGTGAGGATCCACTTGCCCTTGAGGTTGCCGGCGTAGTGCTGGCGGCCCATCTCGACGAAGGTTTCGTAGGTGCCCTGCACGATGCCCTGCGAGCCGATGTAGATCCACGAGCCGGCCGTCATCTGGCCGTACATCATCAGGCCCTTCCTATCGAGCTCGTTGAAGTGCTCCCAGGTGGCCCAGTGCGGCACCAGGTTGGAGTTGGCGATGAGCACGCGCGGCGCGTCCTTGTGCGTGGGGAACACGCCGACCGGCTTGCCTGACTGCACCAGCAGGGTCTCGTCGTCGTTCAACTCGCGCAGCGACTTGAGAATGGCGTCGAAGCACTCCCAGCTGCGCGCGGCGCGGCCGATGCCGCCGTACACCACCAGCTCGGCCGGGTTCTCGGCCACCTCGGGGTCGAGGTTGTTCTGCAGCATGCGGAACGGCGCCTCGGTGAGCCAGCTCTTGCAGCTCAGCTCGGTGCCGCGCGGCGCGCGGATGGTGCGGGTGGTGTCGATGCGGGTGGGGGCGTTCATGACGATCTCGCAAATCCAACGAAAAATCCGATTGTGGCGAGCGGGGGGCGTGGCGGAAAGCGGCAGCGCGGCAACCCGCGCAACGGCGGGCATCGGCGCGGGACGCCATGCCGATCAGCGCGCGCCATGCGCGAGCGCATCGCGAATGCGGCGCAGTTCGCCCTGCTGGTCGGGACGGTTGCCGAAACGTTGGGCAAAGGCCTGCTCCGTGTCGGCGAGGCCGGCACGCGGCTGGCCCATCTGCACGTCCGCGCGCAGGCACCAGCCATCCGGCATGTCGGGCTTCTCCTGGATCAACTGGTCGGCGATGGCCCAGGCCTGGCCCCATTTCTTCTGCCTGGCGTAGATCTCTCCCAGCGTGGCTTGGGACCATATGTCGGTGCGGTCGAGCTGCATGGCCTGTTGCAGCTCGCCGACCGCCCGGTCGTCCTGCCTCAGCTTGATGTCGGCGAAGCCCAGGCCACGGTAGACATCACCCCGGCCCGGCAACTCGGGCAACAGGGCTTCGAATTGCTGATGTGCCCAGGCGGGATGCCCCAGCTTGGCCAGCTGATAGGCGCGGTCCAGGCGATCCAGCGGCGAGTCGGCGAATCGGATCGCCTCGGAGGTGTACACCACGGCCAGGTCCTGACGTCCGGCGCGCCCCATGGTGTGGCCCGCGGACTCGAGCATCGGGACGTTCGATGCATGCAGGAGGGCGGACTCGATCCGCGCCAGCGAGGTCGGGTGGTCGCAGGAGCGGCAGTTGTAGAAGTTGAAGGTGCGCGAATCGGCGTCGTTGGCCGCCAGGTAGAGCAAGGGATACCGGGCAGCCTGCGCGCGCGCCTGCCGGGCCAGCGCGTTCAGTTCATCAATGGAGCCACCCCACTTCGGTTCGGCCAGGATGATCGCGCTGAAGTAGAGGTAGTAGTCCCCGGGCGATTGCTGCAGGCCCGCGGCCTCGGCCGCCAGGGCTTTGTCGCGACCGAACGCCATGCGGGCGATGTCCATCATGGTGCCGTAGGCGGGCGTGAGGCGCGGATCCAGCGCGATGGCGTGACGCAGGTCGACCTCGGCCTTTTCAGCCAGGTGGGTCATCGCGACCAGGGCCGCCTCGGGCGTGTTCTGGATGAAGTCGCCGCCCCGCGCCTCGGCAGCCATGGACGCGTAGGCATCACCACTGGCCGCATAGGCAAAGGCGCTGTCCGGATCGGCCTGCTTCCAGGCGTCGAGCGTGGCGCGGGCGTCGGCGGACGGATTCTCGAACGCGTTCTGGAAGATGCGATCGAGCCGGCCCCGGGCATCCGGCTGGGTGATCTGTGCCTGCAGGGCCTGTTCCAGGCGCTGGTCGAGCTGCTTTGCGTGACCGCTGCGAATCAGCTGGCGGACATCATCGAAGCTGAGCGTCGGCTGGGTGTAGAACCGGCAGTACGCCGCGACAACCTCGGGTCGCCACCGGCTGTTGGGCGGGTCGGGATAGGACAGGCAGCGCTGCAGCGGGTCCGTGATGGTTTCGGCCTGCCGCACCCGGCCCAGAAAGCCTTCCAGTTGCTCGCGCGTGGGGGGCGGAACGTATCCGGCCGAGGCGACCGGTGGCGGCACCGTAATGACCGGGGGATGCATGACGACCTGCAGCGCCCCGCTGAACCGAAGCACCGCGACCAGTACGACCACGAGCGCGCAAAACACCGCGTAAGGCACCCATCCCTTGCCTGACATGTCCCTGTCCCCCGGCTAATCCCTGCGGCGAACATAGCACCGCCTCCTCGCAAGGACATGCGCCACCATATGCAGTGGTGCAAGGCGTCGTCAGCGGTGTCGGGAGGGCATCACCAGCGGCATGGCAGGCGAGCGGCATATACCCGTGAGCCAGCGCCGGGCCGCGTCGAGGGTCGGATCGTTCCCGGTCGCGGCAAGGCCGGATACCGGCTGATCGGGAACGATAGCCCCGCCGTAGGCGTGGCCGGTGCGGTCCACGTCCACCGATGTGGTGACAAACAGCTCGCTGCCATCGGGCAGACGGTAGCCCGCATTTGCGGTGCTCAGCCCGGCAGTGGGCTGGCCGAACGAACGCGTGTCCGGCCGGCCGCGGAACGCTACCGCCACCACTTCGCCGGAGCTGGCGGTATGCGGGCCGAGCAGCACGGCGACGCGGGCGTGCTCCAGCGCCGGCCCCCCGGGCAGACCCGGCACACGCGGGTTACCGGCGTGGATCGGATAAACCTCGCCCGAGGCATTGCGGAAACCACCGATCACGCCGTCGCCCAGCAGTGGATGCAGGCCGGCGAGCATCGGATGCATGTTGCCGCCCCAGTCGTGGCGCAGGTCCACCACCCAGCCGCACCGCGCCTGCGCCGCGACACGGGTAATGCCATCGATCACCTGGCCCACGAACGCCCGTTGCGCCGCCACCTCCACGCCGTTGTAGGCGGGCATGTCGATGTAGCCGACTTGGCCGTGCATCGCCTTCACCGTCGGCGGAAACGAGGGAAATCCACCGTGATCGAACCGCTGCACCATGGCCGGCGGCAGCAGCAGGCTGTGGTGGTCGCCCAGCGCGCGGAGCAGGGTGTGGATGGCCGGGTAGGCCGTGGCCGCCGGGCCCGCGCCAGGCAGCATGGCGTGAAGCCGGGGCACCAACGTCGCCCATTCGACCCGCGCGGCGCGCAGCGCGTGCCGGCGCACGATGGCGATGGCGGTGTCGAGCAGGTTACGGGGCGTGTCCGGCACCACCGGCTCCACGTGGGCCAGCAGGCGCAGGTCCGCGGTGCGCACCTCGCCCGGGCCGGTCAGCGCGGTGCCGAAGAACAGCTTCTCGGCATTCTCCGGCACGTCCACCCGTACCTCGCGATGCGCTTCCGCGGTGGTGCCGACCACCGGATACAGTTGCGAGTTGGCAAAGGCGACGATGCCGTGCGGGCCGTCCACGCGCAGCCAGATCAGCGCACCCTGCTTCGCGTCGCGGGTGGCGAGGTCGGCCGTGAGCGTGAGGCGATGGCCGCGGTAGGGACCCGCGTCGAGTACCAAACCGGAAGCGCCGAACTGGCCAGGCAGCGGATCACTGCCACGCAGGGTGACGTGCGCGCCCTGTGGATCGCGCGGGTCGCCGATGGCCTGCACCGTGTAGTTGGCGGGATCCGAGCCGGTGACGATCCAGTCCGGGGAGGATTGCGCGCGGCCGGCGCCTGCCCAGCCGAGCAGCACGACCAGCATGCCTGCCCTGCGCATCCAGCGAGCCATGGCGTTCCCTCGACATCGGCGAAGCGTCGAAAGTACGACGGCGCAGCGGGCGACGCCAGACGAACCGGCGCCACCCGCGTCAATTCGCAAATCGTTGCGGCACGCGACCGGCCGCCTACACCAGCAACCACCCCGCGTGCAGCACCAGCACCACCACGCTGATGCCCAGCCGCATGCGGCGATAGGCCGGCGACCACAGCGGGTCGCGCAGGTCGATGGCGAGCCAGATCGCGAAGCCGGCGGCGAGCAGCGCCAGCGCGGCGAGCGGGGTGTGCAGCAGCAACAGTGCGGCGAAGGCGATCAGGCTAGGCATCACCGCTTCCACGAAGCGCGTGGGCGACACGCCGCCGGCCAGCCCGCGGCCCCAGCGTGCGCCGCCGAGGAAGCTGAGGATCACCGCGCCGTAGGACACGAACACCGCCGCGGCGAAGCCGTTCCACGTCGGCCACAGGAACGCGGCGAGCAGGGCGCCGACGAACGGCAGCACGCCGCTCCAGCCCAGCGCGAGCATGCCGCGCGGCAGCGAGCCATTGGATGCATCGACCATGCAGGTATCTCCTGGCCGGCACCGCGCCGGCCCCGCCGGGCATGATCGCCGATGCCGCGCCTGCCCCCAAGGGCAGACGTGGCGACCACGGCTACACCGGCAGGCCGAGCACCTGCAGGCGCGCGCGCAGGCCGTCCGCGCCCTGGAAGTGCCAGCCGTGCATGCCGAGCGCCTCGGCGGCGGCGACGTTCCTCGCCGAATCATCGATGTACAGCGTGCGGCCGGGCTCGATCGCATAGCGGCGGATCAGCCGGTGGAAGATTTCCGGGTCGGGCTTGATCAGCTTTTCCTCACCGGAGACCACGATGCCCTCGAACCAGCCGAGGAAGTCGAAGCGTTCGCGCGCCAGCGGGAAGGTTTCCTGCGACCAGTTGGTGAGCGCGTACAGGCGCACGCCGGCGTCGCGCAGGCGGGCGAGCAGGTCGACGGTGGGCTGGATCGGGCCGCGCAACGTCTCCAGCCAGCGGGAGTGGTAGGCGGCGATCGGCCCGGCGAAATCCGGGTGCTGCGCACTGAGCGTGGCCACCGCCTCGGCCCACGGGCGGCCGGCGTCCTGTGCCAGGTTCCACTCCGGCGTGCAGACTTCGGCGAGGAAGCGCTCCATCGCCGCCTCGTCGTCGAACAGCGAGCGGTAGAGGTAGCGCGGATCCCAGTCCACCAGCACGCCGCCGAGGTCGAACACCACGGTGTCGATCCGGCCGCCGGCAGGATCGGGCGAAGGCGGCAGAACGGGCGACGTGGCGGCGGACGACATGGGGACGGACCGTGGCGGGAGGCCGGTCATCCTAGCGCAGCACGATGCGGCTCCGACCCGGTGGCGGCGAGATGGTCGGCGACCATCGTCGCCAGCGGCGCATGCGCGATGCGCAGCAGGTCGAACACGCCGGCCGCCTGCAGCGGCACGGCGAGCTCCAGCACCTCGCGCTCCAGTCGTCGGCGGGTGGCTTCGTCGGTGGCGGCGAGCAACTCGCGCAGGCGCACGACGAAGCGGTCGAGCGGCGGTGCGGAGCGGTGCTCGATCGCGGGGCGGTGCGCGGGTCCGTCGAGCTGCACGCCGCGGGCGTGCAGCGGGCGGAACGCGGCAGCGAGGCGCTGCATCAGCGCGGGCAGCGGGGCATGGTGGGCATGCGTGGTCATGGATCGGCCTCGATGGGGAGCGGGGAACGCGCGGCTTGTCGGCATCCGCGGCATCGGGCACGGTAAGACCTCAACTTAACTTGAGGTCAAGCATGAGCAAGGCGACGCAGGACACATCGCTGAGCGTGGGCCAGGTGGCAGCCCGAAGCGGGCTGAGCGTGTCGGCGATCCACTTCTACGAGACCAAGGGGCTGATCCGCAGCTGGCGCAACGCGGGCAACCAGCGGCGCTACCGGCGCGACGTGCTGCGGCGGCTGGCAGTGATCCGCGTGGCGAACCGCACCGGACTGCCGCTGGCGTCCATCGCCACCGCACTGGCCGACCTGCCTGACGAGCGCACGCCGACCGTGGCGGACTGGAAGCAGCTGTCCAGTCACTGGCGCGCGGAGCTGGACGAGCGCATCGCACGGCTCACACAACTGCGCGACGAGCTCACCGGCTGCATCGGCTGCGGCTGCCTGTCGCTGAAGAAATGCCCGTTGCGCAATGCGGACGACCGGCTCAGCGAGGACGGCAGCGGCCCCCGCCTGCTCGACGCGGACGCGCTGTAGCACGCGGCATGGAGGCTTGGCTCCCGGCCGCGCCCGGGGGCATGATCGCCGGGCCACCAGCCAAGGGAGATCGCCATGACGACCAGAGTGCTGGGCATCGACCTGCACGATGCCGGACGCGACGGGGTGTACCGGGTGGATCCGGACGACCCGGTGACGTTGGTCGGCGATGCACAGCGGGCCGGACTGGCGCTGGCCCGCATCGACCTGGCCGACTGCCGCAACGAGGCCGCCGTGCTGGAACGCATCGCGGAGCAGGCCGGCCTGCCGCCGCCGGCGTCCGGCTCGTGGGCGCAACTGGACGCCGCGCTGCGCGCCGACGAAGGCGCCGGCCGTGTGCTGCTGTTCGACCACGCGGTGACGTTCTGCCGCGCGGCGCCGGAAGCCTACACCGCGTGCCGCCGCGCGCTGGAGGACATGGCGCGCGCCGGGCATGCCCGCGGCGTGCCGTTCTTCGTGTTCATGGAGTTTCCGGACAACGAGACGCGCGACGCCGCGATCGACGCCTGAGCCCCTGACGGGCGGCACTGGCGGCCGCGACCCGGCATGCCGATGCTCCGCCGCACACACGAACGCGGAGCACCGTCGATGATCCTGCTTGCTGCCTTGCTGATGACCTCGACCGCCACCCCATCGCGGGCCTGCCAGGTGTGGCAGCGCGAACAGGCGTTCGCGCGCAGCGTGCGCGAGCACGACGCGGCGGCGTTCCGGCGCTTCCTCGCCGCGGATGCGGTGTTCGACGCGAACGGCGAACACCCGCAGCACGGGCCGGCGGCGATCGTGCAGGCGTGGACGCCGATCATCGACGGCAAGGCGCTGCAGCTGGACTGGCAGCCGGCACACGTGGTGACGAGCGCGGATGGCCGGCTGGCGCTGTCGAGCGGCCCGTACGTGATGACGACGACCGGCCAGGATGGCCGGACGCACACCGTGACCGGCCGCTTCGCGACAACGTGGCGACGCGGTCGCGACGGCGCGTGGCGGGTGCAGTTCGACGGTGGCGACGAAGGCCGGCCGGCGGACCCGGCGGCGCTTGCCGAGTTCGACCGGCACCGCGATGCACCCTGCCCCGAAGCGCGCTGAGCATTGATGTCCGAAAACGGCGAGTTCCGTCGCCGACGCGGTGCTAGCCTGCCGGCATGGACGCTCCCGATACCCTCCCCCAGCCGCTGGACACGCGCACCTGCGAGCAGGCGCGGCTGAGCCGCGACGCGCGCTTCGACGGGCTGTTCTTCACCGCCGTCACCAGCACGCACATCTACTGCCGCCCGGTGTGCCCGGCGCCATCGCCGAAGGCCGCGAACGTGCGCTACTACGCGAGCGCCGCCGCAGCGGAAGCCGACGGCTTCCGCCCCTGCCTGCGCTGCCGGCCGGAGCTGGCGCCGGGCAACGACGTCTGGCAGCGCGGCGAGCACGCGGTGGCGCGCGCGTTGACGCTGATCGAGCACGGCGAACTGGAGCACGGCTCGGTGGACACGCTGGCGGCGCGGCTGGACCTGGGCGCGCGCCAGTTGCGGCGGCTGTTCGTCGAGCATGTCGGCGTGCCGCCGATCCGCGTGCACACCACGCGCCGGCTGCTGTTCGCCAAGCAGTTGCTGACCGAGACGGCGATGCCGGTGACCGAGGTGGCGATGGCGGCCGGCTTCGGCAGCCTGAGCCGCTTCAACGCGGCGTTCGCGCAGGCGAACCGGATCGCCCCGCGCGAGCTGCGCCGGCTGCCGCGCGCACCGGCCGGCGCGCCGCTGGTGCTGAAGCTCGGCTACCGCCCGCCGTACGACTTTCCCGCGCTGCTCGCGTTCCTGCGTGGCCGCGCGCTGCCCGGCGTGGAAGCGGTGGACGAGGCGAGCTACGCGCGCGTGTTCGGCGACCCTGCCAAGCCCTCGTGGCTGCGGGTAAGCGCGGGCGCGCCCGACGAGCACGCGCTGCGGCTGGAAATACACGGCGTGCCACCGGGCGGGCTACTGACGGTGGTGACGCGGCTGCGCCGCATGTTCGACCTGGACGCCGCACCGCAGGCGATCGCCGCCGCGTTCCGCCGCGACGCCGTGCTCGGCCCGCTGGTGCGGCGGCACCCGGGACAACGCCTGCCCGGCGGCTGGGACGGCTTCGAGATCGCGGTGCGCGCGATCCTCGGCCAGCAGGTGAGCGTGGCCGCCGCGCGCACGCTGGCAGCGCGGGTGGTCGAGCGCTTCGGCACCCCGCTGGCTGCTTCGCCGCAGCCGGGACTGGCCAAGCTGTTCCCCACCGCCGCGCAGCTGGCCGAGGCGGACCTGGGCGCGCTCGGCATCACCACCGCGCGCGCGGCGACGATCCGCGGCGTGGCGCAGGCGTTGCTGGACGGCCGCATCGACTTCCGCCCGGAGCAGCCGCTGGATACGTTTGTGGAGCGCTGGGTGGCGCTGCCCGGCATCGGCGCGTGGACCGCCCACTACATGGCGATGCGCGGGCTGAGTCACCCGGATGCGTTTCCCGCCGCGGACCTGATCCTGCGCCGCGCCGCCGCCCCCGGTGGCGATGCGCTGGGCACCCGGGCGATGGAGCAGCGTGCCGAGGCCTGGCGTCCGTGGCGCGCCTACGCGGTGATGCACCTGTGGCGCAGCGTGGGCGAGGCACCGAAGACGAAGGCTGCCCGATGAAGCGCGACGCGATCCACTACTTCGACATGCCCTCGCCGTGCGGCGTGCTTCGCCTGAACGCGGATGCGCAGGGCCTGCGCGGCATCCATTTCGAGGGGCGAGGCGGCCACGGACCGGCACCGGCCGGATGGGTGCACGACCCGGCCGCGCTGGCATTCGCGCGCGAAGCGCTGGAGGCATACTTCGCCGGCACCCGCACCGCGTTCGACCTGCCGCTGCATCCGCTCGGCACGCCGTTCCAGCTGGCGGTGTGGCGCGAACTGGCACGCATCCCCTACGGCGAGACGATCAGCTACGGCGAACTGGCGCGGCGCGTGGGCGATCCCGGCGCGGCGCGGGCGGTGGGCGCGGCGAACGGCGCGAACCCGCTGCCGATCGTGGTGCCATGCCATCGGGTGATCGGCGCCAACGGCAGCCTCACCGGCTTCGGTGGCGGCTTGCCGAACAAGCGCCTGCTGCTGGGGCTGGAAGCGCGCGTGGCGCGGGGCGACCTGTTCGGTTGAGGCGCAAGGCGCCCGACCGGCGCCACGAGGCCGATTGACGACGGCCGGCGCCGCACGTATACACTGTATACATGCCTCGCCCGACCACCGCCGACAAGATCCTCCGCGCCGCGCTCAAGCTATTCGAGCGCGGCGGCGCCGAGGCGGTCACGATGCGTCGCGTGGCCGATGCGGTCGGCATCACGCCGATGGCGATCTACCGTCACTTTCCGAACCGCGAGGCGCTGCTCAAGCGCCTGTCCCACGACAGCTTCCAGTCGATCGCGCACGAGTGGTCCGCGCACGCGACGCATCCGGACCTGCTGGAACGGCTGCAGGCACTGCTGACGCCGTACCTCGACTACGCGCTGGCGCATCCGCACCTGTTCGATCATGCGTTCTCGCTGCGCCGCGACGACGCGCGCCGCTTCCCCGAGGATTTCCGCGCGCGCCAGTCGCCCACGCTCACCGTGATCGCCGATGCGATCGACGAGGGCATCCGCGCCGGCGTGCTGCGCGCGGACGATCCGTGGGACGTGGCGATGACGCTGTGGGCGCACTCGCACGGCCTGATCGCGCTGTATCGGGCCGGTCGCTTCAGCTACGACGAGGCGCAGTTCCGCGCCTTCTATCTCGCTTCGCTACGGAGGGTGATCGATGGCATCAAAGCTTGATCGCAAATGGCTGGCCCTGGGCCTGCTCGCGGTCGCTCTGTCGGCGCTGGGCTGGTGGTTCGGCAGCGGCCTGCAGCCGCGGTGGTGGCTGACCTGGCTGGCGCCGCTGCCGGCGCTGCTGCTGGCGCCCCGCGTACGGCGCCGCTGGGCCGCGCTGGCCGCGTTCGCGGCTTACGCGCTGGGCGGACTGAACCTGTGGACCTACCTGCACGGCTACATCGGCCTGCCGATGACGACGATCGTGCCGGTGATCGCCGGGCCGGGCCTGATGCTGGCGCTGTGCACGCTGCTGTTTCGTCGCCTGCTCGCCCGCGATCGCCCGGTCGCCGCGGCACTGGCCGTGCCTGCGCTGTGGGTGACGATCGAATACATCAACACGCAGTTCTCGCCGCACGGCACGTTCGGCAGCATCGCCTACACGCAGATGGATGCGCTGGCCGTCCTGCAGCTGGCGGCGGTCACCGGCCTGTGGGGCATCGGCTTCCTGCTGCTGCTCGTTCCGGCCGCGCTGGCCGTGCTCGCCGCGCCGCGGATGTCGACGCGCGGCCGCGCGACGGTGGCGACGATCGCCCCGGCGTTGCTCGTTGCGGCGCTCGGCTTCGGTGGATGGCGGCTGCAGGCCCCGGCCACCACGCAGGTGCGGGTGGGCCTGGTCTCGCTGGAAAAGCCGATCCGCCCCGCCCTGCACGACGCCGACGGACAGGCGCTCGAGGCGCGCTATGTCGCGGCGATCGATCGTCTGGCGGCGGCGGGCGCGCGGATCGTGGTGATTCCGGAGACCGTGTTCGCCACGCATGACGCGACCGTGCCCGCGTTCGCGGATGCCGCACAGCGCCATCACCTCATCGTGGATGCCGGCATCGACGCGAAGGGCGACCCGCGTGCCGAGCGCAACATGGCGATGGCGTTCGCACCGGGCGCCGCGATGCCGCTCACCTACAGCAAGCATCACCTGATCCCGGGGTTCGAGAAGCAGTACACGCCGGGCGACGGCTACCGGATGCTGGATGGCGAGCCACGCATCGGCCTGGCGATCTGCAAGGACATGGATTTCCACGACATCGGTCGCGCCTATGCGATGCGCGATGCGCAGCTGCTGCTGGTACCGGCGTGGGACTTCAGCGTCGACGGCTGGCTGCACAGCCGCATGGCGATCATGCGCGGGGTGGAGAGCGGCTTCGCCATCGCACGCGCGGCGCGCTCCGGCCGCCTCACCCTGAGCGACGACCGCGGCCGCGTGGTGGCCGAGGCGTCGAGCGAACGGCACGATGCCGAGCTGGTCGGCGAACTGCCGCTGCGCGAGACCCACACGCTTTACGCCCGCTGGGGCGACTGGTTCGCCTGGCTCGACCTGGCCGCGCTGATGGGGTTGCTGGTGCTGGCCATGACCCCGCGGCACGCAGGCAACCCAGGCGGCGCATGAGCCCGCCTGCCGCGTGACGAAAGGCCGGTGACGAAGTGGGGCGCCAAAGGCGCCCCGTGCCACCACGAACCCCGGTATCGCCGATCAGCGGCCGCCGGCGCTGGAGCTCTTGGCCGGTGCGCTGGTCGTGGCCGCGTGCGGCACCGGCTGCGCCATCAGGGCATCGCTGTAACGCTGCACGCGGTCGCGCTGCTGGGCGTTGTAGAGCTGCTCCTGCGCCAGCTTGGCGTTGTCCACCTGCTTGTCGTTCGAGGTGGCGCTGCCCGGCTTGCGTCGCGTGCTCTCGATGGTCTGCTGGGTCAGCGTGTGCTCGAGCTGGCTCTTGCGCAGCTGGTCGCTCACCTGGTTCTGCTGCACGGCCTGGCGGAAGCGCTGCTGCGGGCTGGTCGGCTGGATCAGTACCGGACGCGGGGCCGGCGCGGTGGACTGGGCATGCGCGGAACCCACGACCAGCACGGCCAGGGCAGCTGCGGCGAGGCATCCGGGGAGCGGGCGGGAGCGTGTCATTGTCACACCTGTGCGCGATCATGGCGCGTTGTCGTGGATGTGGATCCTAGGTTTCAACGCATGAAAATCCTGTTCCGTTTACTCGCCCTCGCACTGCTGCCGTTCATCGCCGCGTGCGCGGGCACCCCGGCCCGGGATGCCGGGGACCATCGCCCCGCCCCGCTGCTGCTGATCTCGATCGACGGATACCGCCACGACTACCTGGACCGCGGCTTCAGCCCGAACCTCGTTGCGCTGGCCCGCGACGGCGTGCGCGCACAGAGCATGCAGCCTTCGTTCCCCTCACTGACCTTTCCGAACCACTACACGCTGGTGACCGGCCTGCGTCCGGACCACCACGGCATCGTGCACAACACGATGGAAGACCCGCGGCTGGGCCACTTCGACCTGAAGAACCGCAGGGCGGTAAGCGATGGCCGCTGGTGGGACGAGGCCACCCCGTTGTGGGTGAGCGCCGACCGGCATGGCGTGAAGACCGCGACGATGTTCTGGCCCGGCACCGAGGCCGACATCCAGGGCATGCACCCGGACCACTGGCGCCCGTACGAGGGCGCCGTCACCGCCGACAGGCGCGTGGACCAGGTGCTGGCCTGGCTGGACCTGCCGGGCGACCGGCGACCGGGCTTCCTCACCCTGTACTTCGACGCCGTGGACCACGCCGGCCACGACTACGGCCCGGATTCGCCGCAGGTGAACCAGGCGCTGCGCGACACCGACGAGGCGCTGGGCCGGCTGGTCGCCGGGCTGCGCCGGCGCGGCCTGCTCGATCACATGAACCTCATCGTGGTGTCCGACCACGGCATGGCGGCGGTGCCGGTGGGCCACGTGATCACGCTGGATCACCTGCTGCCGCTGGACCAGGTGACGCTGGTGACGGCCGGCGTGCTGGCCGGCATCGACCCGAAACCCGGCACCGACTTCGCCGCGATCGAGGCACGCATGGAGCAGGCGCACGCGCACGCGCACATGCAATGCTGGGACAAGTCGCGCGTGCCGGCCCGACTCGCCTACGGCCGCAACCCGCGCGTGCCGCAACTGCTGTGCCTGGCCGATACCGGCTGGACGATCTCCACCGAGGGCTACATGCGCCGGCACCCGCAGACGGGCACCCGCGGCGAACACGGCTACGACAACGCCGACCCGCGCATGGGCGCGCTGTTCGTGGGGCACGGCCCGGCGTTCGAGCGGGGCGTGGTGTATCCGGCATTCCCGAACGTGGACGTCTACCCGCTGATGGCGCACCTGTTGGGGCTGGAGCCGCGGCCGAACGACGGCGACTACGGCCAGATGAAGGACATGCTGGTGCCAGCGGCGCGATGAGCGTGACGGCGCGACGACAGGGAAAAAACGCCATAGGCCAATCGGGCCATGGCGTGTGCGACATGGCTGTCCATCATCGCTGACCCTTCCCCTTTCACGACTCGCCCCCGCATGTTCTTCCGATCCCTCTGCTGCGCCGCCGTCGCCCTGCTGGCCGGTTGCGCCACGGCGCCACACGCCCCCGCCACACGCCCGGCCACGCCGGCGACGGTGCTGCTGGTCTCGATCGACGGCTTCCGCGCCGACTACCTCGACCGCGGCCGCTCGCCCACACTCTCGTCGCTGGCCGACGAGGGTGTGCGCGCGAAGGCGATGCAGCCGTCGTTTCCGTCCCTCACGTTCCCCAACCACTACACCCTGGTGACCGGGCGCTACCCGGACGACCACGGCATCGTCGACAACTCGATGGCCGATCCCACGCTGGGTCGCTTCAGCCTGGGCAACCGCAAGGCGGTGGGCGACGCGCGCTGGTGGAATGAGGCCGAGCCGATCTGGGTGACCGCGCAGAAGCAGGGGCTGCACACCGCCACGATGTTCTGGCCCGGTTCGGAAGCCGCGATCCACGGCATACGTCCCGACCACTGGCTGCTGTACGACGGCGACATGCCGTACGACGTACGCGTGGACAAGGTTCTTTCCTGGCTGGACCTGCCGGCCGCGCAGCGCCCGCAACTGCTCACGCTGTACTTCGAGGCGGTGGACACGGCCGGCCACTATTACGGCCCCGATTCGCCGCAGACCAACGAAGCGATCGGCCAGGTCGATACGGCGCTGGCGCGGCTGGCGGCGGGGCTCAAGCAGCGCGGGCTGTACGACCGCATCGACCTGATCGTGGTGGCCGACCACGGCATGGCGCTGACACCGCCGGACCAGCGCATCTTCCTCGACGAGCTGATCGTGCCGGGGCATGCCACGGTGGTGTCCACCGGCGCGATCTCCGGGATCATCCCGGCGCCCGGCCACGAGGCCGAAGTGGCGAACGCCCTGCTGCGCCCGCACCCGCACATGCAGTGCTGGAAGAAATCGGACATCCCGGCCCACCTGCACTACGGCCACAACGCGCGGGTGCCGCCGTTGTTCTGCCTGGCGCAGACCGGCTGGCTGATCACCAGCAACACCCGCAGCATGCTCCATCACGGCAAGCCGATCTGGGGCGAGCACGGCTTCGACAACGACGACCCGGCGATGCGCGCGCTGTTCCTGGCCCACGGGCCGGACTTCCGCCATCACGTGGTGGTGCCTGAGTTCCCGAACGTGGACGTCTACCCGCTGATGACCCACCTGCTGCACATCGTGCCCGAGCGCAACGACGGCGATTACCGGCAGGTGGAGGACATGCTGGTGCCGGCGGCGCGCTGAGGCCGTTTCGCGTTGCGGGGATGGTCTGGGCTTGATCGAGTGACCGTGGAGGGCGTTCGCATCGTTATCTGTTCTTCATCCACTGCAATTCCCACCGCTTGATGCAGTCCCCACTAGCTGCCGGGAAGTGCGCTCATGAAAAGCCAAGGCTTTCGTACGCCTTCGGCGCCCGAGTCACTTTCTCTTGGGTCGCCAAGAGAAAGTAACCAAAGAGAAGGCGACCCTCCTCGGCGCTTGCCGGGCTAAGCCCGGCAAGTCCGTGAGCCGCGGCCGGGCTTTTCGACAGTGCATCCATGCACTGACGAAAAGGCATCGGCGTCCCTGCCGATGCCCCTGCGGGCCTGTCGTCCGCGACTCACCGCCTCACAAGGGGGGGTGAAGATCACAGGCAACGGCAAAGACGAAGGCAAAGGCAAAGGCAACAACAGCAAGGCCAAGAGCAAGAGCAAATGCTCGGCGATCGCGTGAGCGATCGCCGAGCCCGGGCGCGCGTAGCGCGCGGCTTTTGATCTTCCCTCCCCTCTGCAGCGGCGGCCGGGCGGAGGATCAGCCCGAAGGGTGGCCGGCATGGATGCCGGCCAGTTTGGCGTCAGGGCAGG
>NCKB01000022.1 GCA_002279065.1 Lysobacterales bacterium 15-68-25 | reverse complement strand
GGTCACCGTCAACGCGCCGGTCGACAGCGTGCCCAGCGTCAGCGCGTTCTGGTCGTTGATCTGCGTCGTGCCGCCGGTCAGGTTCACCGTCCCGCCGAAGTCGTTGCCGGTCGCGGCCAAGGTGATCGCGTTGCTGCCTGCATTCACGGTGGTCGTGGCGCTCACCGACAGCGCGCCGCCGCTCTGCGTGATCGCACCGCCGGACGACAGCGACAGCGTGGTCGCCGTGATGTTGTTGGCCAGCGCCAGCGCAGAAGCGGAATTCAGGCTGACCGTGCCGGCCGACAGGCTGCCGCTCAGGCTGAGGGCACCTGCAGTGGTGGTGAGGCTGAGCGAGCCCGGCACGCTGAGCGGACCGGCCACGGCCAGCGCCTGGGCGTCGGTCAGCGACAGGTTGGCGGCGGAAAAGCTGCCCAGCGTGTCCACATGGTTGGCACCGCCCAGCGTCGTGCTGCCGGTCGAGCTGCCGGTGAGCTGGTCTGCGGTAATCACGCTGCCGCCGGACTGGCTCAGGTTGCCGGTGACCGTCAGGACCAGGTCGTTGCCGCTGGCCGACCCGATGTTGACCGCACCGGACAGATTCAATCCGGTGGCATCGGTGAACGCCAGACCGCCGCTGCCCGTGTTGGTCACCGTGCCGAGGTCGGCGACCAGGTTGTTGCCGGTCAGGCTGGCACCCCCGACCGAGCCGAGGTTCAGCGTGGTTGCGGTGACGATGCCGCTGGTCTGGCTGATCGTGCCGCCGGCGCCCAGCGTCGTGGTGGTGCCGGTGACGTTGCCGGCCAGCACCAGGTTGCCGGTGCTGTCGATCACGGTGCTGGCGCCGCCATTCACGGGACCATCGATCGTCAGGGCCTGGGCGTTGTTGAGACTGAAGCCGCCGGCGATGAAGCTCCCGAGATGACCGATCAGGTTGGCACCGCCCAGCGTGGTCGTGCCGGCCGAGCTGCCGGTGAGCGTGCCGGCGGTCAGCACGCCGCCGGTCTGGCTGATCGCCCCGCCGCTGCTGGTCAGCGTCACCGTGCCCGCACTGGTCAGGTTGCTGCCCAGGGTGATCCCGTCGCGGCCGCTCAGCGTCACGTTCGCGCCGCTCAGCGCGCCCGGCATCACCAGCGAGCCGCCGTTCGCCGCCAGCGTCAGGTCCGCCGTGCCTGTGTCGATGCCCGACGTCGGCAGCGTCAGCGTGCCGCCCGCCGTCAGGTTCACCGTGCCGTTGCTGCCACTGCTCAGCGAGGCGACCGTCAGGTTGCCCGCATCCACCAGCGACACGCCCTGCCCGGCTGCCGTCACCGCGCCGGCGAAGTGGTTGCTGCCGTCGGTCAGCGTGATCGCTCCACTGCCCGCCTGCAGGTTGCTGGTGCCCGAGACCCGCAGCCCGCCGCTGCCCTCGGTGATCGCGCCGTTGTTGCTGGTCGCCACCAGGGCTCCGCCCACGCTGCCGTGGCCGAGGTTCAGCGCGCCATGGCTGGTCACCGTCAACGCGCCGGTCGACAGCG
>NCKB01000002.1 GCA_002279065.1 Lysobacterales bacterium 15-68-25 | reverse complement strand
AGTCAGGGGTGACCAGCACCGGAATGCGTGTTCAGTCGCTCCAGCGCGAGTGACCAGCGTCAACCGGCACGGTGTCCAGTTCGGTCCAGCACCCGCACCTGGCTGCGCTCACGAAGGACGGCTCGGAGATATTCTTCGTACTCAGCCTCGCTTTGAAACCTTGACTCCGATGGCTCGGCGAATCGATACACGGTTTGCAGCAGCCACCACTTCTCAGCGAAGGAAGGGTTTTGACGGCAATCCTGGATGGTATCGGCCAAGAGCCTTTTCCGAGCAGCACCTTGAACCACTTGAGGCTCGGAGCCTTCAACGCGTCGAATGACCGACAGGCCGAAAGAGTGGAAAGTCTTCGACGCGACCTCCGATCCGGAGCCGATGGCCTTCCCGAGGCCAACTTTGAAGTGCTCATCAAGGTGACATGCGTCACTGACTATGAAGGTCAGCCGCTCCTTCAAGCGTTCGCCAATTTCCTTCGCCGCCCCGCTGTTGAAAGCCAGGCAAAGAATTTCTCCCGGCGTCGCCAGGCCCTTGGCAAGCATGTAGGCGACTTTGCCGACGACAGTTGAAGTCTTGCCGGACCCGGCAGCGGCAACCAAGAGCGTCGCCTCCTCCATGGTGATGGACGCCTTCCCCTGCTCATCGGTCAACGGCGTGCGTTCGCACGTGTCAAAGAACGGCTTCCATCGATGCCATTCCTCTTGCACGAAAGCTGCGTTCCGTTCTCCCAAAACGACGCCGGGCCCCTTCGAGAAAAGAACCAGCTCCGGGACAAACGCTTTCAATGCCTCGGTCACCTCAGGGAATAGAAGCGCGTGCTTTGAGGTGATACGCGCATCACATGCGCTGATGCGCTCTTGCTGTTCGAGCACGATTTGGGTGATCTCCGATCGCTCGGTTGCAGCAAGGTAGCGGTCTGCCGCCAGAGCCCTTCTCAGCAGCGCCGCGATGGGTTGGAGCTCCTTCAAATCGATTGCGAGATCTCGTCCGAGACGACGTATGGCCCGCTTACGAAAGTGCACCACCTCACCGATGAGAGCAGAAGCGTTCGGGAAGGTGAGCCCGGTCAACCAGGTCGGTTTGCCGGAATGTTGAAGCTTCAACCTTGAAAAGAACCAGCCCCGTACAACCTCTGCTGAGAGGTCGATGGCATGGAAGGCGCGAGTTCCATCTCCTTGGACGAGGAGTAGTCGTCCGTCTGCGTCCCACTCCAATGACCAAGAGGGAGTCAGTCTCAAGAGCTTGGCCAGCCAATGTGGCTCTGTAATTCCGCCACTCTCCCTAGGCAGATGCGACATCAGAATCCTTGTCCTCAACGAGCTGAGTAACACACGAAAGACGGCTGACCAACCGGAAACTTGAGCGGTCTCAAGATTTGATACTGCCCTAGACGATGATGCCCGCTAGGATCGTGCGCCTGCGGCGAGATAGCACAACATATGCGCACAAAAGTTGATAACTATCACAATATGTTGTATCTATGGCTTCAAGAAGGGGGTATCCGGCGTCGTTGCGAGGTAGCCATCCATGTCTTCTGCTCCAATTTTTGCCCAACAATTTGATTTTCCGAGCGCTCTTTTGGCTGAAATCGCGGTCAGAGTGCAGCTACCTCCGAGCCGCCACGCGGTAGCCGAAAAGCGATATCACACCCTTTCGGAATGGCTGGACCGTCCAGGGAGCCCGCTTCAGGGCCTCGTCCCTCGTATGTACGCTCAGGGCTCGATGGCAATCGGCGCCACCATTGCCTCTTGCCGTCAGAATGACGAGTTTGATATCGACGCCCTTGCAGAGCTGTCGCTTTCATCTAACACGCCGCCTCGGGTCGTCCTGGACCTTCTCTACGAAGCAGTACGAGGAGAGCCTGGAAGCCGCTATTACTCTATGACCGAGCGGTGCACTCGGTGCGTGCAGGTGCGCTACGGCGATGACATGCATGTCGACATCACACCGACCATCCTACGTCCGGAGCAGCCCGAGCGGGAGGGCTTCATCTTCCACGCCAACTCGGAAAAACCGACGGGTGACGACAAGCGAATCGTTGCCAATCCCTTCGGCTTTGCAGAATGGTTCAAGACCCGCACTCCTGCGGACGCCGTCTTCGCGCTCGATTTCGCAGAACTCAGCCGCGAACACGATCGAATTCTTCTCCGTAAAGCTGCCGATACAGAGCCTGTTCCGGAGCCCGTCGAAGCCTACAAAAAGTCGATGGCCCTCATCTCTCTCCAGCTCATCAAGCGTTGGCGCAACATCCGCTACGACGCACGGCCGGGCCGCATGCCGCCATCTGTATTGCTGGCCAAGCTTGTAGCTGACAACGCAAACCGCACTTCATCGCTGTACCAGGAACTACTTCACCAAGCAAAACAGTTGAAGGTGTTTTTTGAGGTTGCGCAGATCGCAGGCCGCTTGGTGCATGTGCAAAATCCGGTATGCCCGAGCGATGTCTTCTCCGATCGCTGGCCGGAGGACTTGTGGGCACAGCGCGTCTTCATCAGCGACCTTCATGACTTGGTAACCAAACTCGAAAAGCTCGCCAACTGTAACGCACTAGAAGCAAAGCAAGTTTGTGCTGATCTATTCGGAGAGAGTCCGGCGGTTGACGCACTGAATAAGGTCGCTGACCGTTACGGCAGCGCCATCTCAGGTGGTCAGGCGTACCACGACCGCAGGACAGGGAGCATCCAGGCAAGGGCCAGCGGCATCATCGCTACGGCAAGCGCGCCACTGTCATCCGCCCGCACGACTGGTCATCGCTTCTATGGCGGGCGCGTCGAGGACATCTAGAAGTGCAGCTGCATGACCAGATCTGGGAAATGCGGAGGAGGTACCCGGGCTTCCGGCTGACGCACAGTCACAGCTGGATTGTTTGCTGGGAAGGATACCTTCGCCCTCTTGGCGGCCATCGGTACAAAGTGCGCATCAGCCACCAGCTGGCGCAGCGACTCGAAACGTTCGATATCCAAGCGCCCCGAGTTCCTCGCGTGCAGATCATTGACCCCCCACTAAAGTTCGAAAACAGTTGCCCTAATTCTCAACCGCTACCCCACCTCTACTACGACACCGCGAATCCAGCGCTCTCCTGCCTGTGCCTCGATGATCCGATGCAACCAGGCTGGAAAGATGGTGCCAGCATTGCAGAAACCATCGTTCCCTGGACCATCGACTGGTTGGTTTGCTACGAGTTCTGGCAGGCCACGGGAAGATGGGTGGGAGGAGGAAGGGATCATCACGTCATCGCAGCGGAATCATCATGCCAAGCACCGCAAGTGGTCACCCGGCCATGGAGCCTCGATCCGCAGGAGCCCTACGCCAACGGCGAGTACCAAGGCCTTGGCCCAAGGATCGAGAGCTTCGCATTCTCAGCCTTGACGGAGGCGGTATACGCGGCATTTTCACAGCGACCTTGCTCGCCGAGCTGGAAGAGCGATTTCTGCCTTCCGGCCAGCGAATCCATCAGTACTTTGATCTCATCACCGGAACTTCCACAGGCGGCATAATTGCCCTCGGCCTCTCGCTGGGTCTGCCGGCTCGAGAGATGGCGAAGCTTTACACGGAGCGTGGTCAAGACATCTTTCCACCCCCGCCAAGTTCCAAACTTGGAGCGCTCCGGCGCCAACTCAGAAACTACTTTAGCTACCGGTACGAACGAGACGGACTAGCGAGTGTTCTCGAAGAGGTCCTTGGAGATCACAAACTCAAAGATGCCAAAGTTCCCCTGTGCATCCCGTCCTGTGACGGCAAGTTTGGAGAAGTCTACGTCTTCAAGACTCCCCACCATCCTGACTTCAAGAAAGATGGGGACGAACATATGGTCAAAGTCGCTTTGTCGACGTCTGCCGCCCCCACCTATTTCCAGCCATTGGACGACGGCGGGTACCGTTACCTTGACGGTGGCCTCTGGGCTAATAACCCGATCATGGTGGGCCTGACAGACGCGCTCAGCAGCTTCGATGTAGAGCGCAGTATGGTGCGGATACTTAGCATCTCCTGCGGAGACTCTCCTTTCATGGTGACCGAGTCGCAGGTCACAAAAGGCGGCCTACTTTCGTGGGCCAAAGTCATTGATGCCGCCATCCATCTTCAGTCGCTCAATGCCCTAGGCCAAGCCTCGCTTCTTATCGGAGCAGACCGAATCCAGCGCATATCACCTGGCCATTCCAACATTCTGTTGGATGACTATGCGAGCGCAATGGAAGTTCTACCAAATGCAGCGGTCAACCACGCTGACCTGCTTGGCCCTTCCGTTGCCCGTTCATTTTTTTCATCGCGGGCTAAGCGATGACACAGTAGGAAGCGAGTCCGGTCTCCCCGATGCCAGATTCAGAAGAGCCGCCTGAGGGCGGCTCTATCTCTTTGAGGCCTCAGAAGAGGCCCCGCTCCGCCATGCTCACGCAGGAGCCTGCACCGACCACGATATGGTCGAGGATACGGACACCGACCAGCTTCAAGGCTTCCACAAGCTCCTTGGTGATGCTTCGGTCTGCCGCGCTCGGCTCCGGCACTCCGCTCGGATGATTGTGAGCCAGGATGGCGGCGCAGGCGTTGATGTTGAGTGCTGCCCGGACGACTTCGCGGGGATGCACTGAGGCTCCGTCGATGGTACCGGTGAAGAGCTTCTGGCAGGTCAGGATGCGGTGGCGATTATCGAGCCAGAGGATATGGAATTCTTCGTGGAGCAGTGCGCCGAGCCTCATGCGGAGGAAGTCGCTGGCGTCTCGGGGATTGCTGATATCGCCCTCGCGTTCGAGCTTGCTCCTGAGGATGCTTTCGGCGGCGGCGAGGACGTCAGCCTCGGTGGTGTTGCCGGTGAGCTTGTAGTTGCCTGCCTTGTCTTTGGTGATGCCCATCTATCTTCTCCCCGGCACCCGATTGCGCCGTGGGCTCCGGGACGCGAAGCGGGAAAAGACAAGCAGCACCCGGAGACAGTCGCTGTGCGGCTGATGGAGGGCGGGAACAACGTGGACGAGGCCTCAGGCCTTGCGCGGTCGACCGCGCAGCAAACCTAGCCCACAACAGGTGCAGGCGGGTGTTGGGAAAGATGGTGGGAAGCCACGCGCCAAGCTCAGCTGTGACTCTCGGCCGCTCCGCCTCCGTAGATGGCTTTGAGGCTGGTCTAATCGCTGGTTGCAGGCTGCTCCGCAGGAATGGGGACAAACTTGCGCCTCGGCGCACACAGTCGCACCATCCGAAGCAGCCGAGGATGCGTTGGGGGACGCATGGCACCGATTCGACTCTCCATAGACGCTGGATTCTTTTCCGCCGAAGTCATCGCGCGGGCAGCGCACCGGTACACCGACCACTTCTTTGTCGAGCTGACCAGCTCTGACGATGTGCATGTGGTCACCCTCACGCCCAAGCACGACGAAGTCGCCTCGACCGGTCTTGAAGGGCGGTTTCGAAACGATGCTTTGGACGAGCGGCTGCGCGAGCGCATCAAAGCCGAAACGGCCGATCTGCATGTGTCACTGGTTCAAGCGGCCCTTGGCCGAGCCATGCCAACCAGGTCCGAATCGTGAGATTCGCTCCCCAGCCAGCATTTGAGGGAAAGGCGGGCTACCGGCTTCTTCCCATGCGCTTTCGCCGCTTGCCTTGGGATGAGAGCCGAGTGCTGGTCACGTCTTTGTCCGGAGACTGGCTCTTGATGCCGAGTGCGGACTTCGCGCGCGTCGTGGACAAGGAGCTCCGCAGCGACGAACCACTTTTTGCCGACCTCCAAGCCCGTCACCTCATCATGGCGGACGCGGCGACCTCGACCCTCGCGCCCCTGCTCTCGCAATACCGCACCCGGAAGGCTTGCATAGAGCACGGTCCGAAGCTCCATATCTTCGTGGTCTCGCTTCGCTGCCATCACACCTGCGCGTATTGCCAGGTCTCCCGTCAGCCACTGGGCCAATCCCAGTTCGACCTGCCGGGCGATGCCGCCGCCCATGCGGTGGAGCGATTGTTCGAATGGCCCGCGCGAGATTTGACCGTCGAGTTCCAGGGCGGCGAGCCCCTGCTCCACTTTGAGCGGATCACATCGCTGGTTGAGGCCATCGAAGCGCGGAACCGCCACGAAGGCCGAAACATCCGGTTTGTCATCGCCTCCACCCTGCATGACCTCACCGATGACCAACTCGCCTTCATGCGGGACCATCGCTTCGAGCTGTCCACATCCTTGGATGGACCGGAATGGCTGCACAACGCCAATCGCCCCCGCCCGGAGAAGGACAGCTATCGGCGAACCGTAGAAGGCATTGAGCGGGGAAGGAAGGTGCTTGGAGAAGATGCCGTCTCGGCCCTCACCACGCTCACCCGGCGCAGCCTGGAAGCCCCAGTCGAGATCATCGACGAGTACAGAAAGCTGGGCTTCCACTCCATCTCTTTGCGCCCACTGAGCCCCTATGGCTTTGCGCGCAAGACTGAGACCCGGAACGGCTACCCCATCGGGGATTTCCTTCGCTTCTATGCCGTCGCGCTCGACCACCTGCTTTCGGTCAACCGCTCTGGCTACTTCATGGAAGAAACCTACGGCCGCATGTTGCTGGGGCAGCTCCTGACACCCTTCTCCCACGGCTACGTGGACCTACGCTCGCCGACCGGGGCTGGACTGGGGGCCATCGTCTACGACTACGACGGCACCGTGTACCCGTCCGATGAAGCGCGGATGCTCGCCTCGATGGGTGATCGTTCCTTTGCCCTTGGCCGAGTCGATGAACCTGTCACGGCCTGGCTCAAATCGCCGGCCATGCAGCGCATTTTGGCAGCCGGTGTGGCGGAAACCCTCCCGACCTGCGCCGACTGTGCTTATGTGCCGCTTTGCGGGGCTGACCCCATCGACCACTTCGCCCGGCAAGGCGACACCATCGGGCATCGCCCAACCAGTGACTTTTGCCGCAAGCAGATGGGGCTCTTCGACTTGCTCTTGGAGCGATGGGAGACCGGCTCGGGCAGCGACCGGCAGATTCTGGAAAGCTGGGCGCACCGCGCGACGCGCCGAGAAGCGCAGCCCGAGGTCGAGGCCGCCTGATGCATGCCTTGGACACCAAAGCCGCCATGGGTGGATGGTCCGGCCCGACCTTGGTGAAGGTGGCGGGCCTTTCCGACTTCGCGGCTGGTCAGCTCCCCATCGAGCGCATGGCGCTCGACCTCAGAATGCAAGCAGGCGCACCGACTTCGAGCGCGCTGGCCGCCCTGCCCTGGGCCGGTTTCTTGGTCGATGAGCCCGAGCAGGCACCCAACGGAAGACCTTGGGTGGCCCTCCCTCCCGATGGCTTGGCCGTAGCGGCTGGCGATGCGATCGAAGTGCGGCCTGAAACACACAAAGTGGCGCGGCGGTATCGGCGGGGCGGGAACAACAACATCCTCTTTGCCACTGAGCGCTGCAACAGCTTTTGTGTGATGTGCTCGCAGCCGCCAAGGGACATCCAAGACGACTGGCGCGTCCAGCATCTGTGCGACCTGGTCGAACTTATCGACAGGGATACCAGCCAGCTCACCATCACGGGCGGCGAACCCACCTTGCTGGGCCAAGGGCTTAGGCGCGTCATTGAACATTGCGCCGCGCACCTTCCGCAGACGCACATCCAGGTGCTGTCCAACGGTCGAAACTTCGGCAAGGAAGCGCCGGCAAGCACATTCGTCGCGCCGCACCCTTCCCTCATCTGGGCCGTGCCGCTGTATGCGGACCACTACGCCCTGCATGACTACATCGTCCAAAGCTCGGGCGCTTTTGCGGAAACAGTTCGCGGGCTTTACGCCTTGGAAGAAGCCAAGCAACGCATCGAGATCCGCGTCGTCTTGGTCAAGCCAGTTGTCGCCCGCCTGCCGGAGCTGGCCCGCTTCATCTACCGCAATTTCCCGTTCATCGAGCACATCGCACTGATGGGCACGGAGCCCACGGGCTTTGCCAAAGCACACCGAGACGAGCTGTGGATCGACCCCGCCGACATGCAGGCGGAACTCACTGAGGCCGTAGAGTTCTTGTCGGCTCGTGACCTGAGGGTCTCCCTCTACAACCTACCCCTTTGCACCTTGCCCAAGCCGCTTTGGCCCTTTGCCAAACGCAGCATTTCCGATTGGAAGCAGCACTACCTGCCGGCATGCGAAGCCTGCGAGGTACGAACAAGATGCGGCGGCCTGTTTGCCTGGGTTACGCCGGAATGGACCAGCCGAAGCATCATGCCGATCAAGGAGACCTACTCATGCGCAAGTCACTAGCTCTCACCGGAGCGGCGCTTGCCGCTGCCCAAGGCGCCGCACACAGCGCCGACCGAGCTGCGACCACAGCTCATCTGACCGACATGGCCATTCGAGATGCGGACTTCACCGTGACGCTCGCCGCGCCGCTAAACGTCAACATCCACAACATGTACGCAAGCCACGCCTCCCATAGCTCGCATGCCTCTCATGCATCGCACAGCTCCGGCAGTGGCGGCTCGTACCGCGCGGCCCCTGTGTACACGCCCTCCTACACCCCGGCTTATAGGCCCGCGCCAGCGCCTGCCCCGGCTCCTTCAACCATGCCCGACCTTGGCCCAAGCGTGGCACCACTGGTCTCACCGAACGCCACTCGTGCAACCGGCGACCAATTGAAGATGATGATCATGCGGGTTCAAGCGGCCTTGTATTCCAAGGGCTATGATCCCGGCGCCATCGATGGCGTGATGACCTCAGAAACGAAGCTGGCGTTGGCCAAGTTCCAGGGCGCGCATGGGTTGCCTGCGAACTCGAAGATGACCACAGCGACATTGAACGCGCTGGGCGTCGCGCTGGGACCATGATTCGGCGCTGAGCAAGGAAAGGAAAGTTGGATTCAGCATCAAACTCCGTGGAAGGAGCAGTCCATGCCGCTAGACCTTGAAGCAAAGGTTGGCGAACTCGCGCGTGAATACAGCATGGTAGGCATGGAGTCATACGAGGTGTATTCGAGACACCCGGCGTATCCGTTCATATGGCATATGTGCCTTTCGATCGATGCGATGACGATCGCTGTATGCGCCATTGACAACCAGCCAATTCCCAAAGATGGCTATCTTAGCTTGGCCTGTAAGGCTCACGACCTAACCGTTCACCTTCCAGCCTATGGAATGGTAAAGCACGTCAAGGAGCAACCAGGGGGAGACCCGCCATGGGTGCAGGTCAGCCTCGTTTGGCGCAAGGAGCCTAGAAAGAACGAAGGCTGGGCAACGGGCATTCGCCGTTGGATGTGGCTCACGGTGGCGGCTGGTTTCGTAGAGTTCTTTGAACAAAACCAGGCAAAAGCGAGACGGCTGAACCATGAGACCGCTCAAATGGCTATGGTCATCCGGGATTCCTGTGCTCACGGTTTGCGAGTGAGCTCCAAGAAGAGTGGTGGAGCTGAGCTAGACGAGTTGAAGATAACGAGATCAGACCAAGGGAAGCCTCTGTCAGACTTCATTGGTCTCGGTGACTTTTTTGTGCTCGCTCTCAGAATGTTTAACCAACCGAGATAGCATCCCGCAGCACGTATTTTGCTGGACCCGCATACTTCACTTATCGTGCTCGGCGCGTGCGCTTAGGTCTATCCGTAAAGGTTGGTGGCTCGGCCCAATCATCTGCACTTTCACGGCCGAAGTTATACGCAGGCTCACGCCTCATATTGTCGAGCCGTTGAAGGGCGTCCATCGCGGCTTTCATCATCAGGAACCCGGTCTCGCCCTTGAAGTCCGTTTCAAAGGTCCCGTCTTCTCGCATGAAGAGCGTGCATCCCCACGCCACCGGAGCCTCGGAGGCGCTTCCACCGCGCGGATTCCAGCTGATCTTCGCCACAGCAACCCTCCTTAGATCTGACACCGACGCCGCGATGAGACACGGCCATATCGGCCGAATTTCTACGATGACGTCTTGCGGTTCCCCGTGACCCATTCACACAGGGCCTGGAATCCATCCAGATATCGAAGAGCGCCGTCGCCTGCTTCGACGACGTACCGCACGGCGTACTCTTCTTCGTCTTCCAAGAACACGCGTGCCTCCCACGCAGGAGCACCGCAAAGCTCGAACGGACCATGTACCACCTCCACCTCACCACCCCGGTGGTCGGTCACGCACTGTGAAATGTCTTGGTCTGACATGACTGTTCCTCCGATGAAGCATCAAGCGCCCGTTTTCGACCGTCGACCTATCGCAGCCTAGCTAGATCCCACGCCGCACGACTGGGTCAGTCGATGCATGAGTGACGGCTGCTCACGGCTGTGTCCGTGGAACCTCACTTCGACGCTGCCTTGAACGGTGCCTTCTTCGCCCGGCGCTCTCGCCAGCTCTTCTCGGCTTTCCACTTCGCCGGCAGTTGGCGCGCTTCCTTCAACGCGTCTTCGAACTTGGCCTTGGTGTACTTCGGCAACGTGACGCCCGGGTTGAATTTCGCCAAGACCGCCACGCGCTCGGCCAAGGTCGGTGGGTCGATGTAGAACTTTGGCAAGATGCCGCCACTGGGTGTGTGGCCGGTGATCCGAGCAATGGAACTCTCCGAGACGCCTGCACGGTCCAGCCGCGTGGCCAAGGTGTGCCGGAACGCATGCATGCCCATGCCGTCATCCTTGATGCCGCGCTTCTTGATGTAGACGGCAAACTGCTTGCTCATCTGCTTGCCGAAACCGTTGCCATCGTTGTTCGGCAGATGGGGGAACAAGCGCTGATGCCCAGCCTTTTTCACCTCGGCCACGTAGTCCAGGAAGCCCGCGTCCAAGAGGGGCTTGGCGAGAGGCACGAAGCGCCTGGACGCCGTGTTCTTGATCTTTTGTCCGTCAAATCGCCGATTGATGTGGAAGCCCGGCACATCCGAGATGGTCTCGATGTCGTCCAAGTAGAGCTGGCTGAGCTCGTTGACGCGCGCGCCGGAGAAGAGCCCGAGCATCGGCACCCACCAACGGTGGGGCAGCTTTTCGGCCCAAGCCTTGAACGCAGTCGGCTCGAAGATGGCGTCGAGCTCGGCTTGCGTGAAGGGCCGCCCCGTCTCTTCTTCCGCATCCCGCTTTTTGACACTCACCACACCGGCCAAGGGATTGCTGGTGATGTGCTTGTTGTTCAAAAGCCAATTCAAGAACACCGACAGGCGCTGCCGGTGCTTGTTGAGGGTGGGCTGCGACAGCGCCGGCTCGTTGAGGCTCTTGGCCTTGGCGAGGACCTGCTTGACTGATAGCCCAGCAAATTCGGGCCGCACGCTGGCATGCCTCGGCCAGTGTTTGACCGCATCAAAGAACGCGCGACAGTGACTGCCATAGAGCTCGTGCGCGGCGATATCCCCCACCACCCCGACAAACAGGTTCAAGGTGTGCCGGCTTTCAAGCACGGTCTTGGCATCACGCCCCGCCCGCGTCAGGTCTGCCAGATGGGTTTCCATCAAGGCTGACAGACGTTCTTCGGGTTTGACCTTGGGCTTCGGCGCCTTGGTTGTTGCCTGCCCGGCTTGCTCGGTCGCATAGCGCATGAGCTCTTGAAGCTGGCGCTGGTCCTCTTCCGTGTCGACCTGGACGTCGCTCAGCACCACCCCGTTGGGCAGCTCCACTTTGCGCAACAAGATGTCGCGGGCGTTGCCGCTTTGGACGTCGTCTACGACCTTCTTGATATCCACCGCGACCCCCTGTCGCAAGCGCTCGAACGCCTCCGAGAGTGCCACACCCATCCATGCCGCCGTGAGTCTGGCGCGGTCGCCAAGCGGCAAATGAAGACGGCGCACGACAAACCGCGAGCCGACTCGGCTGCGCATGTCGTGAGGTACGAGGAAGCGAACGTAGAGCCCGGAAGGCCGGGTCAGAAACAACGGCTTTGGCATGAAACGATACCCAAAACGATACCTCGGAGGGTCGTCTTGGATGTCGCCAGAAGGCCGAAATCCCTTTGTGCATCAAGCCATTTGCGCTTGACGGAAGAAAAGCTGGAGCGGGTGAAGGGAATCGAACCCTCGTCAGTAGCTTGGGAAGCTACAGCTCTACCATTGAGCTACACCCGCATCGGCGAAGGATGGTAACCGTCAACGCCTGCCGGGGGAAGGCGTCGGCGCCGAACGCCGGGTGAACCGCAGATGGCAGCCGGCTGAACCGCAGTTGCCTCCCGGGCCCTCGGGCCCGTGACGCCGGCGATGGCCAACCCATAATGCGATCGGGCCGCCTTCACGGCGACTCCACCATCGCAACGATCCGGGCGACACCGGATCGCCGGACCCACGGAGAGGCCCATGCGCCAGTCACGGTTCGACCGCCACGCCCCCGCTGCCCGCTGGCGGGTGCTTGCCATCCTTCCTTTCCTGCTCGCGCTGGGAGGAATCGCACGGGCGCAGACGACGGACGGCGACCCACCCGATCGCGTCGCCCGCCTCTCCTATCTCTCCGGCGACATCGGCTTGCTGCCGAGCGGCGCCGGGGACTGGAGCGACGCCTCGCTGAACCGCCCGCTGACCCGCGGCGACCGCCTTGCCGCCAACAACGATGCCCGCGCGGAGATGGAACTGGACCGCGCCGCCCTGCGGCTTGAGGGCGCCACCGACCTCAGCGTGCTGCGCCTTGACGACCAGATGGCGCAGTTCGAACTGACCCGCGGCACGGTCAGCCTGTCGGTACGCGCACTGGCGCCCGGCGAAAGCTACGAGATCGATACGCCGCGGGTGGCCCTGGTGGTCGACCAGCCGGGCACCTTCCGTATCGACGTCGACGCGCGCGACGGCGACACCGAGGTCACCGCGTTCGACGGCCAGGCCACCGTCTACGGCGCGGACGAGGCCAGCCGCACGCTGATTGGTGGACACACCTACCGTTTCGACGACAGCTCGCTGACACGCGTGGCCGAGTCCTACGACGACAGCCACGACGCCTTCGACATGTGGTGCGCAGACCGCGACCGGCGCTACGCCGACGCGCAGAGCGGCCGTTACGTCTCCGAGCAGGTGATCGGCTACCAGGACCTGGACGACTACGGCCGCTGGCAGGACGACGACCAGTACGGCGAGGTCTGGTATCCCAGCGACGTTTCCGCGGGCTGGGCCCCCTATCGCTTCGGCCACTGGGCCTACGTGGCACCGTGGGGCTGGACCTGGATCGACGACGCGCCGTGGGGTTTCGCGCCCTACCACTACGGCCGCTGGGTCTACGTGCGCGATCGCTGGGGCTGGATCCCGGGGCCGCGCGATCTGCACCCCGTCTACGCTCCAGCGCTGGTCGCCTTCGTCGGCGGCAGCGGCTGGAGCATGTCGGTCGGCTCGGGACCGCCGATCGGCTGGTTCCCGCTCGGGCCAGGCGACTTCTACGACCCCTGGTACCGCGTCAGCATCGGCTACTACCGTCGCGTGAACTGGTACGGCAGGGACTGGGACCGTCACCGTGACCGTGACCGCGGCGGGCACGAGGCCTACGAGCACTACTTCAACGAACGCTGGCGGCGCTATCACGAAGGTCGCGACCCGGAGTTGCGATACAGCTACGACCGTCCCCCGCACGGCATCACCGCCATGTCGCGCGAGGCATTCGCCCAGGCCCGGCCGGTGCAGACGCACCGGCTGCACCTGGACGCCGCCGAGGCGCGCACCGCCACCATCCTGGGGGGCGCCAGCCGACTGCCGCCGGCGCGGGCCCCGGTGGCAGGGAACCGTCCGCTGCCGGCGCGCGCGCTGGGCTCGGACCGCTTCGAGCGGCCGGTGGTGATGCATCGCCCGACCGAGCGGCAAGCCGGCGAGCGCGTGTTCCGCGCCGGTGCACCGCAGGTCCGTCCGGCGATGTCCGTGCCGATGGAGCGCCGGACCGCCCTGCCGGAGCGCACGCCGGACCTGCCGTCGACGCGCTTCGCGCGCGGCCGCGTGGACGCGCCTTCGCCACGTCCCGATGGCGAGCGCGGCTTCCGCGCCAACACGCTGCCCTCGGTGCCCCGCTTCGCGCCGGCACCGACGTCACTCCGACCGGAGCCGTCAGTCCGGCGCGAGTACGCCACGCCGAACCGTCCGCAGGAGCGCGCGCTGCCGGTTCCGCCCCGTTTCGAGCAGGTGCGCCCGGCACAGCCGGATGCACGCCGCTGGGCCAATGCAGAACCAGGCGCGGTGCAGGCGCCGCTGCCGGCGCCGGCGCGATTCGAGTCCGGCCGGCCGGCCATGACCGAGGCGATGCCCCCGCCGCGCCGGTTCGAACCGGCGCCACGCGCCTACGCGCCGCAACCCCGGCCGCAGCCGCAGCCGCAGCCGCAGCCGCGCCAGTTCACCCCGGAAGCTCGACCGGCGCCAGCACCGAGCTCGCAGGGCGCACAGCCGAGCAGGCAGCCTGCGCACAGGGAGCGCGAGAATCCGGGTGCGGAGCGCTTCCAGCACCGCTGAAGCCGCACGCCCGGGACGGACGACGATACAATCTCGCTTTCGACGAACCATCGGCCCGCCACCAGGCGGGCCGGTCAGCGTGCCGGCCGCAGCAGCAGCCCGACCTGGATCAGCCATGAGCGACGATTCCCACCACGACGGCGCCCCGCCGGACGCCGACCGCGAGACGCACCTGCGCCGCATCCGCAGCTTCGTGCTGCGCGAGGGCCGCATGACCCCGGCGCAGCAGCGCGCCTTCGACGCGCACTGGTCGCGCTTCGGCCTGGACTACCGCGGCGAGCCGCGCGACTTCGCGGCCGCCTTCGGGCGACAGGTGCCGCTGGTGCTGGAGATCGGTTTCGGCAACGGCGAGGCACTGGCCTGGGCCAGCGAGCACGACGCCGACCGCGACTTCATCGGTGTGGAAGTGCATGGCCCCGGCGTGGGCCGGCTGATGAATGCCTTGGCTGCCCGCGACGCGCGCAACGTGCGGATCTACAAGCACGATGCGGTCGAGGTGCTCGAACACGAGGTTGCACCCGGCACCCTGTCCGAGGTGCGCATCTGGTTCCCCGACCCGTGGCACAAGAAGCGCCACAACAAGCGACGCATCGTGCAGCCCGGCTTCGTCGCGCTGCTCGCCTCGCGCATGGCGCCCGACGGCCTGCTGCACCTTGCCACCGACTGGCAGCCCTACGCCGAGCACATGCTCGAGGTGATGGAGGCCGCGCCGGACTGGCGCAACGCCGTGGCGCCCGGCGCCTATGCCGAAAAGCCGGACTGGCGCATCGAGACCCACTTCGAGCGACGCGGGCTGAAGCTCGGCCACGGCGTCTGGGACCTGCTCTACCGTCGGCGCTGAGACGGCTTCGACGAAAGGATTCACCAGCCGTCATGCGCGCCCGCATATACTGCGCGGCACGAGAGGGACGGGGCGCCGCGTGAGGCTTACTTCGCACCACCGCACGCAACCGTGCGGCCTGGCCCGATGTGCTGACGGCGTGCGACCTCCAATCCGGCGAGACCTTCCCCCTTGGGCCTGACCCTCACTCCCGAAATGATCCTGGTGCTGGCCCTGGTGGCTTTCACCATGATCATGCTGGTGCTGGAGTGGATCCGCGCCGACATGGTCGCGCTGCTGGTGGTGGTGGTGATCGGCCTGACCGGGCTGATCCCGTCCGACCGCGTGTTCAACGGTTTCGCCGGCAACGCGGTGATCGCCATCATCGCGATCATGATCATGGGCGCGGGACTCGACCGTGCCGGCGTGCTCTCGCTCACCGCCAACTTCGTGATGCGCATGGCGCGGGGCATGGAGTCGCGGCTGGGCGTGGTGATCAACTCGGTCACCAGCCTGTTCAGCGCGGTGATCCCCAGCCAGGCGCTGGCCGCGCTGATGATCCCGGTGATCAGCCGCCTGTCCGCACGCACCGGCGTGCCGATCTCGCGACTGCTGCTGCCGATGGCGTTCTGCATCCTCACCGCGACCAACACCACGCTGATCGCCAACTCGCCGCTGATCATCCTCAACGACCTGATCGCGAGCGCCAACAACAACCTGCCGCCGGGCGCGCACACCATCCCGAAGTTCGGCCTGTTCAGCGTGACCCCGATCGGCTTGGCGCTGGCCGTGCTTGGCGTGGCGTTCTTCTATTTCTTCACCCGCAAGCTGCTGCCCGAGCGTGAGGACGAGCGCCTCAAGGTCACCCCCGGCCGCACCGAGAGCTACTTCGCCGACACCTACGGCATCGTCGGCGAGACCGCCGAACTCACCGTCACCGCCGAGAGCCCGCTGGTGGGCATGAGCATCGGCGAGGTGGAGCAGCTGCGCGAGGCGCCGCTGATCCTGGCGATCAAGAGCGGCAACGACGCGCGCATGGCGCCGCCGGTGGACCAGGTGATCTGGGTCGGCTCGGTGCTGGGCGTGCTCGGCCCACGCGAGCAGCTCGCCCAGTTCGCCAACAACCAGCTGTGCAAGCTGTCGCCGCGCATGCGCCAGCTCGGCGAGCTGTTCAACCCCACCCGCGCGGGCATCTCCGAGGCGGTGATCCCGCCCAGCTCGCGCTTCATCAAGCAGACCATCGGCGCACTGCGGCTGCGCAAGCGCTACGGCATCTCGGTGCTGGCGGTGCATCGCGGCGACCAGGTACTGCGCGACGACGTGCGAAGCGTCAGCCTGCGACCGGGCGACACCCTGGTGCTGCATTCGAGCTGGCGCGAACTGGCCCAGGCCACCGAGGACAAGGACCTCGTGGTGGTCACCGACATCCCGAAGGAGGAGCAACGCCCCGGCAAGATCTGGCACGCGGTGGGCTTCTTCCTGCTGGCCAAGGGCCTGGCGCTGTTCACCAACCTCGACCTGTCGGTGGCGATGATGACCGGCGCCATCGGCATGCTGCTCACCGGCGTGCTGAACATGGACGAGGCCTACAAGGCGATCAACTGGAAGACGATCTTCGTCACCGCCTGCCTGATCCCGCTGGGCTGGTCGATGGACGCCACCGGCACCGCCGCCTGGCTGGCGCAGGAAGTGCTGGCCTACCTCGGCCACGCCGCGCCGTGGATCCTGCAGCTGGCGCTCGCCATCCTCACCCTGCTGTTCTCGCAGGTGATGTCCAACGTGGGCGCCACGGTGATGATGGTGCCGATCGCGATCAGCGTGGCGGTGGCCACCGGCGGCAACCCGTCGGCCTACGCGCTGATCGTGGCGGTGTCCTCGTCCAACACCTTCCTGATCAGCTCCGGCCATCCGGCGCTGATGATGGTCGCCGGTCCCGGCGGCTACCGCGGCAAGGACTTCCTGCGCGTGGGCGTGCCGCTGACGCTGGCGGTGCTGCTGGTGACCATGGTGATGATCAACCTGATGTTCCACTGAGCCCGGCGGCGGCTCAGCCGGCGTCGAGGAAGACCTCGCCGGCCTCCACCCGCACCGGCACCCGGCGCAGTCCCTGCCCGCGGCACGGCCCGCCGATGCAGGCACCACTGGCCGCCATGAAGCTGGCCCCATGGGCGGCGCACACCAGCGCCCCCTTGCTCAGCAGGAACTTGCCGGGCGCCCAGTCCAGCCGGCGGCCGGCGTGCGGGCAGACGTTGAGGTACGCGTGAACCGTCCCGCCTAAGCGCAGCACGATCAGGTTTTCCTCGCCATCCGGCAGCGCGGCATCCACGGCAATGGCTTCGCCGTCGGGAATATCGGCGGTGCGGCAAATCGCGCGGGGGCTCTCGTTTCTGTCCATTGGCACTTGTGTCACGTCGGCGAAGGCCTCATCGTTGCACACGTAAGTCATTGATTTTACCACACGGATTTTTAACACATGCGTTTCGTCCTGCCCGCTTCGCGTCGCGCCCGCCACCCGCTCGCCCGCGCCCTCTCGGTGCTGCTGGGCCTGGCCGTGATCGGTGTGCTGATGGTATTCGGCCTGGTCGTGGCCGGTGTGTTGCTGGTCGGTGGCCTGGTGCTGCTGGCGGTCCGCCAGTGGAAGCTCGCCTCCGCGCGCCCGGTCGCCGGCGCGGCGCGCGCGCCGCATCGCGCGCAGACCATCGAGGGCGAGTTCGTGGTGCTGCGCGACAGCCGCAAGACCGCCCACTCGCACTGATTCCACGCGCAAGATCCGGATGGCGTCGTCCGACGCCATCCCGCTAGCCTGAACGCATCCTCCCCCGGATGCCGCCATGCCCACGCCCCGCACCGACGCCGCACTCGAAGCCATCCGCGCGCGGATCGAACAGTCCGACGCGCTGCCCACGCTGGCCGAACTGGCCGCGTCGACCGGCCTCAGTCCCACGCACCTGCAACGCGCTTTCCGTCGCCGCTTCGGCGTGAGCCCGGCCGAGTACCACCGCGCACGGCGCTTCGACCAGTTGCGCCGCTCGCTGCGCGAAGGCCAGCCGGTCAGCGACGCCGTCTACGCCGCGGGCTTCGGGTCCGGCAGCCGTGTCTACGAGCACAGCGACCGGCTGCTCGGCATGACCCCGGCGAGCTACCGCGCCGGGGGCGCCGGTGCGAGCATCCGCTACACGATCACCCGCACCCCGCTGGGATCCATGCTGGTCGCCGCGACCAGCCGCGGGCTGTGCTCGGTGACGCTGGACGACGACGAGGCTGCGCTGGAAGCCCGGCTGGCACGCGAGTTCCCGCTTGCCAGCCGCGAACGCGTGGATGCCGGGCGCGAGGAGTGGCTCGACGCGGTGATCGCGCGAGTCGCGCGCGAACTGGGCTGGGGCGAGGCCGAAGCGCCGGCTCTGCCGCCGCTCGACGTGGCGGCGACGGCCTTCCAGTGGCGCGTGTGGGAGGCGCTCACACGCATCCCGGCCGGCACAACGGTCAGCTACGGCGAACTGGCCGCGGCGCTGGGCATGCCGCGCGCGGCCCGGGCCGTCGGCAACGCCTGCGGCAATAATCGCCTGGCCCTGGTGGTGCCCTGCCATCGCGTGGTGCGCGAGGACGGCTCGCCGGGCGGCTGGCGCTGGGGCGTGGAGCGCAAGCGGCGACTGCTCGCCCGGGAGCGCGCCGCCACCGGCCACGGAAACGACGTCGAAGGGCCTCGTTCCGCGTCGCGCGCTCGCCGATAATCGCGCATCTCCCCTGCGCCCATCCCCGACATGTCCGATATCGCCGCACCCCGCGGTCACGCCGACGAACGCGTGCTGATCCCGCTGGCCCTGTTCGCGCTCTACGTGATCTGGGGCTCCACCTACCTGGCGATCCGCTTCGCGCTCACCAGCTACCCGCCATTCCTGCTGGCCGGCGTGCGCTTCCTCGGAGCCGGTGTCGCGCTTTACGGCTTCCTGCGCCTGCGCGGCGTGGCCGCCCCCAGTCCGCGGCAATGGCGGAACGCGGCGATCACCGGGGTGCTGCTGCTCGGCTTCGGCAACGGACTGGTGTGCTTCGCCGAACAGAAAGTGAGTTCCGGCATCGCCGCGGTGGCGGTCGCGAGCATGCCGCTGTTCGCGGCGCTGTTCGCCGGCCTCTACGGCCAATGGGCGACCCGGCGCGAGACCGTCGGCCTGCTGGTCGGCTTCGCCGGCGTGGTGGTGCTCAATCTTGGCAGCGGGCTCTCGGGCTCGCGCCTCGGCGCGGCGGCGCTGCTTACCGCGGCGATGTGCTGGGCCTTCGGCTCGGTGTGGAGCAAGCGGCAGGACATGCCGGTCGGCCCGATGAATACCGCCGCGCAGATGCTGTGCGCCAGCGTGGCGCTGCTCGCAGTCGGCTTCGGCAGCGGCGAGCGGCTGCCGGCCCATCCGACCTGGCACGCCACCGCTGCGCTGGTCTACCTGGCGGTGTTCGGATCGATCATCGCCTTCAGCGCCTACCTCTATGTGCTGCGGCACGCCCGCCCGGCGCTGGCCACCAGCTACGCCTACGTCAACCCGCCGGTCGCCGTGCTGTTTGGCGTGCTGCTCGCGGGCGAGCACGTCGGCCCGTTCGACCTGGCCGGCATGGCGGTGATCCTGCTCGGCGTGGCAGTGATCACCCTGTCGCGGCAGCGCCGGTAGAACCCACTGCCTCAGCGGGCACAGGCGCGCAGGGGCGGTCGCGCGATCGCATTGCCGTAGGCTTCGGCGAGCCTGCGCACCGCCTCGTCGATGCGGCCGCTGGCCACATGGGCATAGCGCAGCAGCAGGGTCAGGTGCGCTGGCGGGTGCGCATAGTAGACGTGCGCTGAGCCCACACGCACGCCGGATAGCGTGGCCTCGGCCACGAGGCTGTCGACCTGGGCGGCGGGTGCTTCGGGAAAGTGCACCAGCAGGGTGCCGCTGACGGCGTCACCCTCGACCAAGGCGCGGGGTCCGAAATGGCACGCGAGGCTCGAAACCAGCCGCTCGCGCTTGCCGGCCAGTTGCACGAACAGGCGGCGCAGGTTGCGCTGGTATTCGCCGCTGGCCACGTAACGCGCCAGCGCACGCTGCAACAGAAAGCCCGCGCCGCGATCAGCCACCCACTTGGCGGCGGCGAGATAACGCCGGAGCGCCGGCGGCGCAACCACGTAGGCCATGCGCAGGGCCGGGAAGAATTCCCGGGCAAACGCGCCGATGTAGATCACCTGCTCGCGCCGATCCAGGGCAAACAGCGGCGGCACCGCCTGCGACACCAGGCGATGCTCCGGCTCGAAGTCGTCCTCCACCACGTAGGCGCCCTCCAGATACGCCCACGCAAGCAGGCGCAGGCGCTGCGCTTCGGGCATCACCGCACCGGTGGGAAACTGCTGTGCCGGCATCACGTACAGCAGGCGCGCCTCTGCCAGCGACTGCGCATGCGCGTCGACATCCAGCCCGTTCGGTCCCACCGCGCAATGCACTACACGTGCACCAGCCGCGGCGAACGTCGCTCGCACGCCGCGATAGCCGGGATCCTCCACGCCGACCGCCATGCCCGGCTGCACCAGCACGCGGGCGATCAGATCCCGCGCCTGCTGGATGCCGCTGACGATAAGGATGTCCTGTGGGTCCGCTACGATGCCGCGCTCCTGGCGCAGCTCCTGCGCGACCGCCTCGCGCAGCTCCGCCACACCACGGATGTCCTGCGGAGCACCCCTGCGTTCCTGCAGCGCCTCCATCAACGTCTGGCGCCAGCGTCTGCTGCCCTGGGCATCCTGAAACGGCCGCTGGTCGGTGAAATCAAGCAAGTCGCCGCCGGACCCTGCCGGCGCCGTCCGGTCAGCTGGCGGCATCGCACCAAACATGCGAAGCGCCCAGGGCGAAGGCCCGGGCAAGTCGGCGCGGAACGGAACAGGCAAGGACGCCGGTCGTGGCAGCGCGCGATGCACATCGTCGAGCGGCTCGCGATCGGAACGGGCTCGTACGTAGGTGCCGCTGCCACGACTGCCGACGGTAATGCCTTCGCTTTCCAACTGCGCGAACGCCTGCAGTACCACCGTGCGCGAGACACCCAGTTCCTGTGCCAGCGTGCGTGTACCCGGCAGGCGCGTCGCCGGCGGGAAGCGTCCGTCTTCAATGGCGCGACACAGAGCGCGGTAAACCTGGAGGTAGAGCGGCTCTCCGCCTTCGAGCTTCAACAACATGGGGGGGGGTTCGATCCGTGAGGGTGCCGCAATCAACGCTCGACAACGGTGTCGGCTTACTGGTTCCGCATAGCGTGAAGTGGACTCCTTTCTGAAACCTTAAGTGGACTCTTCCGGTGCCTGGTGCATCCGATGAAGCGGTCATTTACGCCGATCTAACAAGCACACGACGATCGGTGGTGGCATGCGGAACGGACGTCTTCGCCGCGATCGCCACATCTTTCGAAAACGGCGCCGACGCAAACAGTCGATGCCAAGCATCCATTTCATCCGGGGAACCCATGAACACGAATCGCTGCACTGAACGCGCAAGGCCTTGCGCCCCCAGGCGCAAGACCTTGTGGCTTGCGCTGGGCATCACGCTGGGCATGAGCGGCGTGGCCTATGGCCAGTCGACCACCGGCACGATCTTCGGTACCGCGCCCGTCGCCCAGGGCGAGTCGGTCGTCATCAAGAGCGCCAGTGGCGTCACACGCGAAGTGCCGGTCGACGCGAGTGGCCGCTACTCCGCCGGCGCGCTGCCGCTGAGCACCTACACCGTCACCCTGATGCGCGACGGCAAGTCGGTGGAATCGAAGGACGGCGTCACCCTCACCGTCGGCGCCGGCACCCAGGTCTCCTTCAGCGGCGAACCGGCCGGCACCACCAACCTGAGTGGCCTCACCGTCACCGCCAACTCGCTGCCGTCGATCGACGTGAGCCAGGTCGATTCGCGCACGGTAATCACCGCCGACCAGCTGAAGAAGCTGCCGATCCCGCGCAGCGCCGAGGCGATCGCCACGCTCGCGCCGGGCGTCAACACCGGTAGCAGCTACTACACCAGCCCCACCGGCCAGACGCTGATCTCCTTCGGCGGCTCCTCGGTAGCGGAGAACGCTTACTACATCAACGGCTTCAACACGACCGACCCGCTGCACAACTTCGGCGGCATCACCCTGCCGTACGGCTCGATCGACCAGGAGCAGGTGCTCACCGGTGGCTACGGCGCCGCCTACGGCCGCTCCGACGGTGGCGTGCTCTCGATGGTCGGCAAGCGCGGCACCAACGATTGGCACTTCGGCGCCTCGGTGACCTGGGTGCCGAGCGGCCTGCAGGCCTCCCCGGCCAACGCCTACTACCCGGTCGGCCCGCAGTTCCTCACCGGTCCGAACAGCAAGCAGGGTCAGATCTACCAGTACCGCAACAACAACACCGCGTGGGAACACATCGAGGACGCCTACGTCGGCGGCCCGCTGATCAAGGACAAGCTGTTCTTCTTCGCTTCGGTGGAAGCCGACCACCAGGTCAGCGGCGAAAACATCGCCAGCGTGAATACCCAGACCGACACCACCTACCACACCAGCTCGCCGAAGTGGTACGCGAAGGTCGACTGGAACATCACCGACAACAACATCCTCGAATTGACCGGCGCGTCCAACAAGCGCGAGTACTGGGGCAACGTCTACCAGTACAACTACACCCCGGGGCAGGACTCGGGCACGCGCGGCAATTACCTCGGCCCGGCCACCCACACCAAGGATGGCGCCGACGTCTGGATCGCCAAGTACACCGGCTACATCACCGACAACCTGACGGTGGAGGCCCTGTACGGCAAGATGACGCAGACGGATTACAGCCAGGCAGCCGGCGGCTCCGACGCCTACATCGTCAACTCGCAGTACCAGGACCCGGCCTATACCCCGAACGGTCCGGTCGTCGGTCCGCAGATCAACGAGACGATCAACGATCCACGTTCGCACGACACCACCAGCAACCTGCGGCTGGACGTCAACTACAAGATCGGCAGCCACTCGATCACTGCCGGTATCGACAACCTCACCACGCATGCATACAACATCGGCACCACGCCGAGCGGCCCCGGTTACTACTGGGTGTACGGCAAGGGGGATCCGACTCTGCCGATTGCTACGCAGCCGGGCGAGGGTGTCGGCGCGCCGGGCGGCCAGGGCTACTACGTCGCCCAGGAGATCTACGCCAATTCCGCCAGCGCGCGGGTGAAGCAGACCGCGCAGTACATCGAGGACCAATGGCAGGTGAACGATCGCCTGCTGCTCAGCCTCGGTCTGCGCAACGACCAGTTCACCAACTACAACCCGGACGGCATTCCCTACCTGCGCCTGACCAAGCCGCAATGGGCTCCGCGTCTGGGAGCGACCTGGGACGTGTTCGGCGATTCCAGCTTCAAGGTCTACGGCAACGTCGGCCGCTACTACCTGGCCGAGCCGACCAACGTGGCTGTACGCGGTGCGGCGGGCAGCACCTTCACCGATCAGTACTTCACCTACACCGGCATCGACCCGACCACCGGCGCACCGACCGGCCTTGCGCAGATTACCCAGGATCGCTACCCGGGGGTCTCGGCCAACAACGAGTTCGGCATCCCGCCTGACCCGAAGACGGTCACCAGCAAGAACGCGAAGGCCGAGTACCAGGACGAGTACATCGCCGGTTTCGACAAGACGCTGGACGCGTTCGGGCAGCACTGGGTCTACGGCGCACGCGCCAACTATCGCGTGTTGCGCAATGCCCTGGACGATGTCTGCGACGACAACGTGATCGAGTCCTACGCATCGGCGCAGGGGCTCGACCCGGTGGCTGCGCTGGGCTCGACCGGCTGCTACATCCTCAACCCCGGCCGCGACTCGTTGATCAACGTGCCCAACGGCGCCGGTGGCTACAGCGTGCTGAACATTCCGTGGTCGGCGTGGGGCATGCCCAAGCTCAAGCGCAAGTACGGCGCGCTCGAGACCTACCTGGAGCATCCGTTCGACGGCACCTGGTACGGCAAGATCGACTACGTGTGGTCGCACAGCTTCGGCAACTACGAAGGCTCGGTGCTCTCCAACATCGGCCAGCAGGACGTGTCGCAGACCGAAGCGTGGGACAACTCCGGCGTGATGACCTACTCCGGCGGCAGCCAGGCCAACGACCGTCGCCACCAGCTGAAGCTGATCGCCTACTACCAGCTCACCCCCGAGTGGCTGGTCGGCGGCAATCTGCAGGTGCTCAGCGGCACGCCCAAGGCCTGCTACGGCTACTTCGGCACGGCCCAGGCCGATCCGTTCAACTACGGTGGGTCTTACCACTTCTGCGGACCGTCCGGCACTCCGGCCCCCCCGGGCTCGACCGGCCGCACGCCTTGGCAGGAAATCCTCAGCGTCAACGCGGAATACCGTCCGGAGTGGGCCGACAAGAAGCTCGCCTTCGACGTCGACGTGTTCAACCTGCTCAACCAGCAACGGACCACCCAGTACCGCGCGTACTCCGAATCCGGCGCGGGTGAGCTCAGCTCGACCTGGAACGTGCCGCTGTCCATCGAGCCGGCCCGCTACGTCCGCTTCCAGGTCAGCTACGACTTCTGATCCGCATCATCGGATCGAACCCGACAACAACATCTGGCCCGGCACACGGACGTGCCGAGGCCCGAGACTCTCCCCAAGTGGGCCGCCTGACGGGCGGCTCTTTTTTTTGCACAGAGGAACAAGCCGTCAGCGGCTCTACTTTTGAAGTGTCTGCTTGACGGGGGAGCTTACGCTTTCACATGGAGCCAGCGTCGGGGGTTAGACATAAAGTGGCATCTCAAATCCGCCAAGAGTGGCATCTTCTGGATGCATGAATTCATTAAAAGTGGCTGTTGACGCTATGGTTGCCGCATCACGAGACTCACGATGGAAAATGCAAAATTCCTATTGCGATAAAATTAAGGAGGAATGATTAATAGAAAAATCCAAACTAACTATCTAAACGCCAAAGTGACTGGAACGTGAACTGAACCAAGGAGGATTCATGAAAAGTAAGATGAATACATTCGTGCTGGCCGTCATACTCACCCTCTGCTCATCTCCGGTTTTTTCGATGGTGATGACAGCCAATTCCTATGTGTACTTCGACGCGCAAGGCAACGTGGTCGGACAGTCAATTATGAGTTGTGGAAATCAGGCAAGGCAGGCAGCAGGAGTAACCAGTCAGTATTGGCGCCAGGACTCGTATAACTGTGACAGCATCGCTCTTACTGGCGCACATTGTATCTGGCAAGCATCCGCCCCGCCGGATACCGAACCCGAGTATAATTTGAGCGGTGGCATTTACCCTATTGGCGGCTCGGTTTGCCAAGCTGAGTACACCACAACCCAGACCAGCGTTGATCTTCATCCACTGAACTATCTCCCACCGGGGATGACGTTGGAGCAGTCTTGCAACATTGCAACTTGTGACGGAGTGCCTGACAAATTCTTGGGCATCTGGACGTCAGTTAGCTACGATTATACAAATTCGAGCCTACCGCCCCAGCTTCGTTAGAGTCCAATTGCCATGGTTTCGGATCGAAAAATTACAGTGATCTGATTTATTTCAACGGATCGAGGCGCCGAATTGTATTCGTGACCTCGATCCATTATCCATCACAATCAGTTATTAACTAGGCATTTATCGACATGGAAATTTTGTAGACCAATTTTCATTAAATAAAGGTTTCGATCAAAACTCTCTGAGCGCGGTGCTCACCGGCAGGCGTGCCGCCCGCACCGCGGGAAACAGGCCGCCGACGAAGCCGATCGCCATCGCCCACTTGAGGCCGGTCCACAGCAGTTGCGGCGACACCCTGAACTGGAACACCACCTGGCTGAAGTTGGAGCCCAGCGTGGAGGCGGTGTAGCCGTTGAACACCAGCCAGGTGACCAGCCCGCCGAGCACGCCACCGAGCAACGCCAGCAGCATCGTCTCCAGCAGCACCGACACCACCACCGGTACGCCGCGGAAACCGATCGCGCGCAGCGTGGCGATCTCCCGGGCCCGCGCGGCAACGGCGGCGAACATGGTGTTGAGCGCGCCGAACACTGCACCGATCGCCATGATGATGCCCACGGTGAGCCCGACGATACGGATCACCTTGGCCAGCCCCTCGGACTGTTTGGAGAAATACTCGCGGGTGGTGCTGACGTCGACCTTGAGCCGCGGATCGGCCAGCAGCGCGGCCTTGAACGTGGCGAACGCCGCGGGCGAGGTGAGCCGCACCGTCACCGACTGGGCGCTGGAGCCGCGCCGGTAGGCGGCGGCGACGGTCTGCATGTCGCCCCACAGCTCGGAGTCGTGCGAATCGCCCGAGGCGAACGCGCCAACCACGGTCCAGGGCTGGCCGGCGAGGCGGATCTGCCGGCCGACCTCCAGTCCGGCGAACTGCTGCCGCGCCCCCTGTCCGACCACCAGCTCGCGCAGGCCCGGCGTGAAGCGGCGGCCGGCGATGATCTTCACGTTGGGACGCAATGCCCACGCGGCCTCGCCGACGCCGCGCAACTGCACGTTCGCGTCCACCGACGGATCGCCCTTCTTCGGCAGGTTGGCGACCACCGAGATCTCGGCCGAGGCGATCGGCTGTCCATCCGCCGTACGCGCCACACCCGGTGCCTGGGCGATCACCACCTGGCTGTCGCGATCGAGCACCGAGTTGAGCTCCGCCGCCGAACCGCCGCGCAGCACGATCGCGGTGCCGTCGCTGCCGGTCTGCTGCAGGGTGGCGGCAAAGCCCTCGCCCATCGCCAGCAGCGCGACCAGCACGCCGACCACGCCGGCGATGCCGATCACGATCACCGAGGACGCCCCGATCCGCTGCCCCAGCGTGCTGATCCCGACACGGGTCACCGAGAGGGTCTGCCGACCGCGGCGACTGAGCACCAGCCACAGCGCCAGCAGGACCGCGAGCCCGGCCACCGCAGCCGCCGGGAGCTTGGTCCAGGCCGCCAGGGCGACCGCCAGCAGCAACACCAGGCCGAGGCGACCCAGGAATGCGGTGAACTTGCGCATGATGCGTTCTCCTCAGCGGCCCGCGAGGGCGTCGACGATGTTCAGGCGCATCGCGCGCCAGGCCGGCAGTGCGCCGACCACCAGGCCGATCGCCACCATCAGCGCCACGCCCAGCAGCCAGCTGCCGGCACCGACCGGCGGCAGGTTCACCATGCCGCCACTGCCCTTGCTCACCCCCGGCGCCAGCACCGCAGCCAGGCCCAGCCCCAGCACGCCGCCGATCAGCAGCATCAGCACCGACTCGGCCAGCACCATCGCCAGCACGCTGCGGCTGGAGAAGCCGATCGTCTTGAGCACGGCCAGCTCCGAGGTGCGTTCGCGCACCGCTTGCGCCATGGTGTTGCCGGTCAGCAGCAGCAGCGTGAAGAACACCGCGCCCATGATCGCGCTGACGATCAGCCCGATGTCGCCCAACTGCTTGGCGAACGAGGCGCTGAACGCCTGTTCGGTCTGGGTCCGGGTTTCGTGGTCGGAATTGGCCGACAGCGCGTCGATGCGCCGCGCGACCGCGTCGGCCATCGCCGGATCGGCGAGCCGGTCGACGTACCAGCCGATCTCGTGGCGCGAGTACAGGTTGGCCTCGTCGAAATACTTCCAGTTCATCAGGAACAGCTGGTCCAGCCCGTTGGCTGCGCCCTCGCCGACGCGATAGATGCCCACGATGTCGAAGGTCCAGGTCTTGTCGCCGTTCTTCTGCGGAAAGATCGTCGACTGCAGCGGCACCTTGTCGCCGACCTTCCAGCCGTACTTCTTCGCCAGCACCGGGCCGATCACCGCGCCGGTGCGGGTGGTGCGGAAGGCCTCGCGCTGCGCCGGCGAAAGCTGGATCTCCGGGTACACGTCCAGGTAGTTCGGACTCACCGCGTAGCTGAAGACGAAGTTCTTCGGGTCCTGGTAGATGCCGCCGAACCAGTTGGCGTAGGCCACGTCGCGCACGCCGGGCACGCCGGCGATGCGCCGGCCCAGCGCCTGCGGCAGCGGCTGGATGATCGAGTAGCGCGAGGAAGTGATCAGCCGGTCCACGCCCACCGCGCTCCTGCTGCCGGTGTCGAAGGCGGTGCGCACAGCATCGAGCATGCCGAACAGCAGGAACGCCGCGACGATCGACACCAGCGTCAGCGCGGTACGGCTCTTGCGCCGGAACAGCGCGGCCCAGATCAGGTGCAGGTATTTCATCGCCGCCTCCGTCAGGCCCGGACCTGTTCGACCAGCGCGCCCTTGTCCAGATGCACGGTGTGGTTGGCATATTCGGCGGCCTTGGGGTCGTGCGTGACCATCACGATGGTCTTGCCGTGCTGGCGATTGAGCGTGCGCAGCAGGCCCAGCACGTCCTCGGCGGACTGGCGATCGAGGTCGCCGGTGGGTTCGTCGCAGACCAGCAGGGTCGGGTCGGAGACGATCGCGCGGGCGATCGCCACGCGCTGCTGCTGGCCGCCGGACAGTTCGCCCGGCTTGTGCGCGGCGCGATCGGCCAGGCCCACCAGCTGCAGTGCGATGGAGGCGTTCTTCTTGCGCTGCGCCGCGGAGAGCCTGGTGAGCAGCAGCGGCAGCTCCACGTTGCGCTGGGCGCTGAGCATCGGCATCAGGTTGTAGAACTGGAACACGAAGCCGACATGGGCGGCGCGCCATTTCGCCAGCGCGCCGGCACCGAGCCGGTCGATGCGCTGTCCGCCGACGGCGATGCTGCCGGCACTGGGCGTATCCAGCCCGCCGATCAGGTTAAGCAGGGTGGTCTTGCCCGAACCGGACGGCCCCATCAGCGCCAGGAAGTCGCCCTCGGCGATGTCCAGGTCGATATGGTGCAGCACTTCGACTTTCTGCTTGCCGCGCTCGTAGACCTTGGCGAGGTCGCGGATCTCGATCAATGCGCTCATCGGGGCTCTCCAGGCAATCCCTGTATGTCTGTCCGAAGCGGCACGACGGCCGCGATGCATGACGGGCGGGGTGCAGTTCAGCGCCCGCCCGTCGCCTCCACCCTCATGCCGTCGGCGAGCGACGCCGGCGGCGAGATCACCACGCGGTCGCCCGCCGCGACGCCGGCCGGCACCCGCAGCATGTCGCTGCCGGCCGGCTGCGGATCGACGCGGCGCATCGCCGCCCGGCCATCGCCGACCACGAACACCACGCGATGGCCGTCGCGCTCGGCCACGGCCGACGCCGGCACCAGCACACCCTTGGGTGCCTGTGCTGCCGGAACGGGCTTCTTGTCCAGGAACGAGACGCGCACGCCCATGTCGGGAACGATCCGCGGATCCTTCTTTTCCAGCGCCACGCGCACCTTCACCGTGGCCTTGCCACGGTCGGCGGCCGGCACGATGGCGATGACGTGGGCGGGGATCGTCCAGTCGGGATAGGCGTCGAGCACCGCCTCGGCCGGCATGTCCGGCTGGACCCGGCCGATGTAGGCCTCGTTGACGTCGACGTCGACCTCCAGCGAATCCATGTCGACGATGGTGCCCACGCCGGTGCGGGTGAAGCCGCCGCCGGCGGACAGCGGCGAGACGATCTCGCCGACCTGCGCGGCCTTTTCGGTGATCACGCCGTCGAACGGCGCACGCACCACGGTGTAGTCGAAGTTCACCTGCGCCTGCTTCGCCTGCGCGTCGGCGGCATCGGCGGCGAGGCGCTGCGCCGCAAGCTGCGCGCGGTAGCTGGCGACTGCGGTGCGCGCCTGCTCGGCGGCCTGCTTGGACACCAGCCCGCGCGCGACCAAGGCGTTCTGCCGGGCCGCATCGGCCTGCGCCTGGCGTAGTTGCGCCGCGGTCTGCCCGGCCTGCGCATGCGCTGCCCGGGCATTGGCCCGCGCAGCATCCAGGCTGGCGCGGTAGGCACTGTCCTCCAGCCGCGCCAGTACCTGGCCCTTGCGGACGTGGTCGCCCTCCTCGATCAGCACCTCGGTGAGCGTGCCGGTGATCTGCGCAGACACGGTGGCCTGGCGTCGTGCGGTGATGTAGCCGGTAGCCTGCAGTACCGCACCCGACGCCTCCGCGGCGGAGGGCGCGACGGCGGTGTCGAGCTGCACCGCCAGCGGTCGCTGATGCCACCAGAACAGGCCGCCGGCCAGCGCCAGTAACAGCAGCGCGGCGATCGCGACCCAGACGATGCGACCGCCGGGTCCGGAGGGTTCGAAGTCCCTGGCCGCGCGGTCGATCTTCAGCTGGTTCAGCAGTTCGGAGTGATCCACGAATGTCCCCTGCCCGGCGAAAAGCCGGCGCCTTGCGTTGAACAGTGTGCTGGGCGCCGGCGGCGCGCGGCAGCGGTCGGCATCAGGCATCGGGCGTGACAGCTGTCACCGCCGCGCCTGGTGCCTGTTAACCTTCCACGCCATGAACTACGTCATCCCGCCCTCCCCGGTTTCCAGCCTTCCCGTTGCAGGCAGCGACGCGCGCTTCCCGGTGCGCCGCATCTTCTGCATCGGGCGCAATTACGCCGAGCACGCTCGTGAAATGGGCGCGACGGTCGAGAAGGACGCGCCGCTGTTCTTCTGCAAGCCGGCCGACGCCGTCGTGACCGATGGCGCCGACGTGCCGTATCCGCAGGCCACTGCCGACCTCCATCACGAGGTGGAAATGGTGGTGGCACTGGGCGATGGCGGCCGCGACCTGACGCCGGAGGCGGCCGCGGCGCGGATCTGGGGCTACGGCGTCGGGCTGGACCTGACCCGGCGCGACCTGCAGGCCGTCGCCAAGGCGAGGAGCCATCCCTGGGATGTGGCCAAGGCCTTCGACCACTCCGCGCCGGTCTCGGCGCTGGTACCGGCGGATGCTGTGACGATCGGACCGGATACGGTGCTGCAGCTGGAAGTGAACGGCGCCCTGCGCCAGCGCACCACGCTGGGCGAGATGGTGCACGACGTGCCGGAGATCCTCTGTGCCCTGTCGAAGCTGTTCGAGCTGAAAGCGGGCGACCTGGTGTTCACCGGCACGCCCGCCGGCGTCGCCGCCCTTCAGCGCGGCGACCGTTTCCGTGCCGAACTGGCGGGCGCGGCGGTGCTCGAGGGACGCGTGGCCTGACGACATCGTCGCTGTCCCCACTCCTGCGGCTGGGCTAGAGTCGCACGGTCATCCACACACCCTCGGGAGGGGACGCCAATGGGCATGCTGAAGGAGTTCAAGGAATTCGCCATGCGCGGCAACGTGATCGACCTCGCCGTCGGCGTGGTGATCGGCGGCGCGTTCGGCAAGATCGTCACCTCGCTGGTGAACGACGTGATCATGCCGCCGATCGGCGTGCTGACCGGTGGTGTGGACTTCTCCGAGCTGAAAGTCGTGCTCAAGCCGGCCGACAACTCCGACCCCGCGCACAAGATTGCCGAAGTGGCGATCAACTACGGCACGTTCATCAACACGCTGATCCAGTTCATCATCATCGCCTTCGCGATCTTCGTCGTGGTCAAGGCGATCAACCGCCTCAGCCGCAAGAAGGAGGAGGCCGCCCCGGCCGCTCCGCCGGCCGACGTGGTGCTGCTCACCGAGATCCGCGACCTGCTGAAGGATCGCCCGCAGGGCTGATCCGTCCGGGCGGCCGGACCAGGCCGGCCGCCCGTGACTTCCGGCCTAAGCCGGCTGCGGCGTGGTCAGGATAATCGGAGGCTTGTCCCCCGGAGATCACCCTGATGCGCCGTACCCTGCTCACCCCGCTCGCCGCCTCCCTCGCGCTGGCCTGTGCCGCCGCCACTGCGGCCGACGTGCCCACCGTGATCCCGGCGCAAGCCGTGAAGACCGCCGAGCAACTGCGCGACAAGGCGATGCACGACGACACCGCCTACCGCATCGTTGAAGGCCTCACCACCGAAATCGGCCCGCGCCTGGCCGGCGGCCCGAATGACCAGCGCGCCCGTGACTGGGTGGTGGCGAAGATGAAGGCGCTGGGCTTCGACAAGGTCTGGACCGAGCCGGTGAGCTTTCCGCTGTGGGAGCGCCGCAGCGAGAGCGGCGCCATCGTCGCACCGTTCCCGCAGAAGCTGGTGCTGACCGCGCTGGGCTACTCGCCGGCGACGCCGAAGGGCGGGCTCACCGCACAGGTGGTCGCCTTCCCGACCCTCGACGCGCTGAAGGCCGCCGACCCCGCAACGATCAAGGGGCGCATCGTCTACGTCGGCGCGCGCATGACGCGGCAGAAGGACGGCCACGACTACGCCATCGGCTCGGGCGTGCGCGTGGACGGCCCGGTGATCGCCCAGGCGAAGGGTGCGGCCGGCTTCCTGCTGCGCTCGGCAGGCACCGACCCGCACAGCCGCGCGCCGCATACCGGCGTCACCGGCTTCACCGATCCGGCCAAGGCGATTCCCGCCGCGGCGCTGGCCGAACCCGACGCCGACCAGCTCGAGCGCGTGCTGGCCTACGGCAAGCCGGTCACGGTGAAGATGGATCTGGACTGCGGCCTGGCCGGCACCTACACGGGCGCCAACGTGATCGGCGAGATCACCGGCCGCAAGCACCCCGAGCAGATCGTCGACATCGGCGGGCACCTGGATTCCTGGGACCCGGGCACCGGCGCGATCGACGACGGTGCCGGCGTGGCGATCGCGATGGGTGCGGCCAAGCTGATCCGCGACCTGCCGAAGCGCCCGGACCGCACCATCCGCGTGATCGCCTTCGCCAACGAGGAGATGGGCCTGTTCGGCGGCCGCGCCTACGCCGAGAAGCACGCCGCCGAGGTGGCCAAGCACGTGCTCGGCACCGAATCGGACTTCGGCGCGGGCCGGATCTGGCGCATGAGCGCCAGCGTCAAGCCGGAAGCACGCGGTGCGATCGGGCAGATCGCCAAGGTGCTGGCGCCGATCGGCGTGGCCTACGACGCGACCAAGCCCGGTGGCGGCGGCTCGGACCTCTCGCAGATGCACGCCAAGGGCATGGCCGCGCTGTCGCTGACCCAGGACGGCACCTACTACTTCGACTGGCACCACACCTCGGAGGACACGCTGGACAAGATCGACCCCAGCGACCTGGCGCAGAACGTGGCGGTCTATGCCGCCTACGCGTACATGGCGGCGCAGGCCAAGGGCGATTTCGGCTCGGCTCCGGGCGCGTTCGCGAACGACGGCGCGGGCGAATAAGCCCGCGCTCCGGCGGCGCCGGGCTCAACGTACCGCGTGCAGCCCGGCGTCGACCAGCACCTTGGGGAAGCAGAAGCGCTTCGTGCGCATGGCGATCGCCATCGGCACCAGCACGTCCTGCTCCACTCCCCCGATGCGGGCGCAGTCCGCCCCTTCGGGCAGGTCGAAATGGATGATGCGCTGGGTGTACTGCGGGCAGACGTCGCCGCAGGGGAACTCGGCCACCACCGGCACGCCGTGGTAGCGGCCCAGCGGCACCGTGGTATGCATCAGCGTGGCCTTGTCCCAGGGCTGCCTCGCATAGGCCAGCAGGGCGGCATCGTCGAGCACGCCGGGCGTCGCCGCCCGGCTGGTGCAGGCGCCGACGGCGAGCACCAGCAGCAGCACTGTCACGAGCTGCCTCGCGTGATGTTTTTGCATCATCGCCTCCCCGGCATCCTCAGCCTTGTCCGACGAGCCGTGAATACGGCTCGGCATCATCATGTCCGGTCGGCCGGCAACCGCCGAAGGAACACCTGCTATTCCTCTTCGCCTTGACGGACGACCGGGTCGTCGCCCTCGCCGGCGGCCTGGTCCAGCGCCTGCAGGTTGTCCTTGATGCGGTTGAGCACGTCCAGCGCCTGTGCCAGTTCTTCGTAGCTGATGCCCACGGTGGCATCCTTCCTCAGGCCGCGACCGATCTGCTCCATATCGCCGATCACACCCTTCGCCTGCTCGGTGGGATACAGCCGCCAGGCGCGGCGATCGCGCGGATCGGGGCGACGCTCGACGAAACCGGCGGCCTGCAGGCGATCGATCACCCGCCCGACCGCGATCGGCTCCATTTCGAGGTATTCGGCCAGCTCGGTCTGGCGCAGCCCTTCGCGGTGATGGAGCATCTTGGTTGCCCGCCACTGCGCGCGCGTCAGGCCGAACTTCACTGCACGACGGTCGAAGTGCTTGCGGAACAGCAGCGTGACGTCGTTGAGCAGGTAGCCGAACGGGAGGTCTTCGGTTTTCGTCATGTTTGCCGTGTACTCCAGATCGACCATCGCAGGCAAGCATACGTGCCCCATCTTGGACAGACCATGACCCTGCGCAAGATCGTCGCCGATATCACCACCCTCACCGCGGATGCCATCGTCAATGCCGCCAATCCCGGCCTGCTTGGTGGCGGCGGGGTCGACGGGGCGATCCATCGCGCGGCCGGACCGGCCCTGCTCGCCGCCTGCCGCGCGCTGCCGGAGGTCGCGCCGGGCGTGCGCTGCCCCACGGGACAGGCCGTGATCACGCCCGGTTTCAGGCTGCCCGCGCGCCACGTGATCCACACCGTCGGGCCGATCTGGCGCGGCGGCCGGGCCGGCGAGCCGGAGCTGTTGGGACAGTGCTACCGCCACTCGCTACAACTGGCGCATGCCCACGGCTTGCGCACGGTGGTGTTTCCGGCAATCAGCTGCGGCGTATACGGCTATCCGGCGGAAGCGGCGGCCACCGTGGCTGTGCGCGGGGTACGTGCGATGCTGATCGAGCACGCCGAGCTGGACGTCGTGCTGTGCGCCCACGATGCGGCGATGGACGAGGTATTCGCTCGCGCGCTCAGCGGAGCCTGAACGGATACAACGGCGGCAGGGGTTCGTCGCCTGGCCCGGCATCCTCCTCGTCGCGCCAGGCGAAGCCGCGGGCGAATGTCGCCTCCAGGGTGGCGGCGGACGGACCGGTCGCTGCGCCGGCGTAGCGGGCACGCTCCAGTGACGTGATCGCGGCGCGCTGCTCGTCCGAATCCAACGCGACAGCCACCGCCTCCAGATGGCGCAAGCCGGGGCGCTCGGCCTGCGCCCATGCCAGCAGCGTGCGGGCCTGGACCGCCACGTCGCCGGTGCGTACGGCGCGCAGGAAGGCCTCGCGTCGCTCCTTCGTCGGGGGCGGGACATGGAGTGCGGCCCCGGCCGGAGCGGCTAGGTGGCGAATGCGGCGCCTGCGCAGCAGCAGTGCCGCGAGAGTCAGCATCCACAGCGCCCCGATCGCAAGCGCGACCCATTTCCAGGGCGAACTCGTCCCTGTTGCCGTCGTCGATTCCGGGGCAGGAACCGTCGCGGGACGGCCGTCCATCGCCGGCGCGGCAGGCGCCGATGCCGCAGGCGCTGGACGGCCGGTGGGCGCCGCGGCGCCGATCGCCGGGAGCACACTGATGCTATGTGCCGGGATCGTGGCCGTTTCGGCTTGGCGGGTCACCACGTTCCACCACTTCACCGTGATCGCCGGGATGGTCAGCGTGCCGGCGCGGCCGGGCACGATGGCGAAACGATGTTCGCGATGTCCGACGATCCAGCCGCCGTCCACCCGATTGCCGGTGACCGGCTTGTCCGGGTAGGCGGTGGCGCCATCCAGTGTGGGCAGGGTCAGCGCCGGCAGCGCCTCGAAAGACAGCCCGGTGGCATCGATGTGCAAGGTCAGGTTGAACGGCTGACCCACGCGCACCGGCGTGCCGGCATCGGGCAGGCCGTCGATACCGAGGGTGAGCTGGCGCGCCGGCAGCCACGCCGACTGCCCCCAGCTGGCCGGCGGCGGCTGCACCTGGAGCGTGAGTGCGTTGCTTTGCGCCTGCACCGGCGATCCCATGCCGAGGAAGCTGTTCGGATCATTCGGGTCGAGCAGGTCTCCCTGGAACACGATCGGTGCCATGGTCAGCTCGCCGGCCTTCTGCGGCACCACCGCGTAGCGGCGCTCGATCACGTTGTAGGTGCGGCCGTTGCGCTGCGCCTGGTAGTCGATGTCGTTGCCCAGGCGATTGACGTCGGCGCCGTCGATGGCGGGGTCGGACAGCGAAGCATTGGCCAGGTTGGTGGTGTAGTAGAGCTTCACGCTCAACGCCACCTGCTGGCCCACGTACGGGAGTTGCGGGTCGAAGCGTGCCTCGACGAATACCGGTCCGTGCACGTCGGCGTCGGCCGGGTTGGGTGCGGTGACCTCAAGGGTCAGCGGCTGGGTTTGCTCGTTGCCGACCGCAAGCGACGGGATCTGCAGCGTGCCTTCGTGCAGCGGTCGCAGCGCGACGCCGTAGGAATAATCGACGGTGCGCTGGCCGTTGACGAAGCTGCTCGTCGTCCCGCTGGACTGTCCGAGCACCTGGAAATCCCGGCCCAGCGCGGACAGGTCCGGCGCGGTTATCGGCGCGGTATTCGAGTGCAGGTTGAGCGTGACGGTCTCGCCAAGATGGGCGGTACTGCGGTCCAGCGAGGCCCGCACCGTGGCCTGCGCGAGCACCGGCAGCAGCGAGAACGCCAGGATTGCGACGAGGGTGCGCCATGGACGGATCACGGTTGCTCATCCTCCCCGGTGGCGCCGCCGTGGCGCTGCCGGTATTCCAGTTCGAACTTTCGGCGCAGCAGTGCGCCGGGATCGTCGGGCACGCGCTGCAGTGCCTGGCGCACGTCGGCGGGCAGGCGCGAGGACGGGTCGTCCCGGTCGGGCATGCCGAGCTGGTGCGGCTGGTCCGGCTCGCCCTTGGTGCGCTTGCCCTTCAGCGCCTGGTCCATCTGCTTCTGCAACGCCTGGCGTGCCGCCTCGGCACGCGCCTGCTCGGCCGCACGCTGCTCGGGCGTCTGCGGCTTGGCCTGGCCATCGTCGTTCTTGCCCTGCCCGGACGGCTGGTTCTGCTGGCCTGGTTGACCCTGCTGCGGCTTCGACGCATCGCCAGGCTTGCCCGGCTGCTGGCCTTGCTTGCCCTGCTGCGGCTGGCCTTTCGACTGGCCCTGCTGGCCTTGCTGGTCCTGCGACTGGCCGTTCTTGCCCTGGTGGTCCTTGCTGTCCTGCGCACCATTGTCGTTCTTGGGGGGCGGCTGACGGCGCAGCCAGTCCTGCACCGCCTGTCGGTTGGCCTTCGCATCGGCGTTGTCCGGATTGGCCGTCAGCGCGCGATCGTAGGCGGCGATGGCTTCCTTGTACTTGCCCTGCTTGGCCAGCGCGTTGCCCAGGTTGTACTGCGCATCGCTGCCGGAGAGTCCGTCGAGGTTGCGCTCGGCGGCGGCATAGTCGCCGCTGCGGTAATCCGCCGCCGCGCGCAGTGCCGGATCCCGCGCAAGGCGCTTCGCTGCCGCCGCATCGCCATGCTCGAGCGCGCGCGCGGCCTGCTGGTCGGGCCGCAGCCACAGGTCACGCCAGCCATCGGCACGCGCCGGCGCCGGCACGGCGAGCAGGCACGCCAGCGGCAGCATCAGCAGCCAGCCACGGCGAAACCCAAGCGCCACGACCACCAGCAGGGGCAGCAGCAGCCACGGACCGCGGTCGAGCCACTGCTCGCTGCGTGCATCGCCCGCTGCCAGCGTTGCGTGCTGCGGCAGCTCAGCATGCAGTGCCTTGATGTCACCCTGGTCGTCGCTGGCAGGTCGGTACAGGCCGCCGCCTGCCTGCGCCACCGCGGCGAGCGCCGCATCGTCGCGCCGCGCCATCTCCAGATTGCCCTGCGCATCACGCAGGAAGCCGCCGCCGTCGAGCGGTACCGGCCCACCCGCCGACGTACCGATGCCCAGGACCGAGACGTGCACGCCCTGCGCCAGCGCCTTGCGCGCCGCGGCGACGGCCCCACCATCGACGCGGTCGGTGACCAGGACGACCGATCCGCCGCCGGCCTTGGCCTGCTGGATCAGCTTTACGCTCTGATCGATCGCCTGCGTGGCGTTGTCGCCCTCGGTCGGCATGGTGTCAGGGGCAAGCGCGTCCAGGAGTTCATCGAGACTGGACGCGTCGGAAGTGAGCGGAGCCACCACGAAGGCCTCGCCCGACCAGGCGACCAGGGCGTTCTGCCCGTCGCGGTTGCTGCGCAGCAGGTCACGCACCTTGTACTTGGCACGATCGAGCCGGCTGGGCGCCACGTCACGGGCGAGCATGCGCGGGGACAGGTTCAGCGCGATCACCTGGGCGGCACGGTCGGCGTACAGCGCTTGCGGTCGACGGCTCCAGGTCGGGCCGGCAAAGGCGAGCGTCGCCAGCAACCAGCCCACGGCCAGCAGGCCGGTGGCCGCGCGCCGGCCCACCGGCTGGCCGGCGAGCAGGTGCGGCAACAATGCCGGATCGACCAGGCGCGACAGCGCCCGCTCGCCGGCATCGGCACGCGCCAGCCACCAGACCGCCAGCGGCAACCCGAGCAGAGCGAGCAGCCACAGCGGCCGCAGGAAATGGAAGGCATGCAGCGCCTCGATCATGCCTGCGCCTCCCCGCCCCGCACGCGCCTGCCCGGCCACGTTGCCAATACCAGGAACAAGATGGCCAGCCCCAGCGGCCAGCGGAACAGCTCATGCCGCGGACGCAGGGTCGGCGCCCGCTGCGGCATCGGCTCCAGTGCATCGATGGTGCGGTACGCGTCGGCCAGCTGGCGGCTGTCGGTCGCCCGGAAGAAACGGCCGCCGGTCTGCTCGGCGATCGATGTGAGCATGCCCACATCGAGGTCGGCCGACGGGTTGATCACACGACTGCCGAAGAAATCCGGCACGGTCATCCGGTCGGCGCCGATGCCGATGGTATAGATGCGCACGCCGGCCGCCTTCGCCGCCTTGGCCGCCTCGATCGGAGTGATGCTGCCGGCGTTGTTGACGCCGTCGGTCAGCAGCACCAGCACCCGGGCCTGCTCCGGCAGCGCCGCCAGACGTTTGACCGCCACGGCGATCGCGTCCCCGATCGCCGTCTCGGTGCCGGCCAGGCCCACGACCGCCCCTTGCAACTGTGCGCGTACCGCGGACAGGTCATAGGTCAGCGGCGTGACCAGGAACGCACGGCTGCCGAACAGCACCAAACCCATCTCGTCACCGCTGCGTCGAGCGATGAAGTCGCTGGCGATCGCCTCCACCGCGCCAAAGCGGCTCACCGGCCGGCCGGCTAGCTGCATGTCATCGGTGCGCATGCTGCCGGACAGGTCCACCGCCAGCATCATGGCCCGGCCGCTGCGCTGCTGCGCCTGCGGCGGTCCGACCCACTGCGGGCGCATCGCGGCACCTACCAGGCATAGCCAGGCCAGGGCAAGCCACCAGGGACGTGCGCCGCCGGTCCTCGCCGGTGCCGTGGCGGCAAGCGCGATGCCCTGGTGCGGGAGGTGCAGCGCGCGACCAGGCGCCGCCGGCCTCAGCCATCGGCGCACGAGCCACGGCAACGGCAGGGCGAGAGCGAGCCAAGGCCAGGCGAAATCGGGCCACATCACGAGCGTGTCCTCCGGACTGCGCGGCCGGCGCGCGTCTGGTCGGCCAGCGCTCCGAGCCACTGCCGAACGGCACCGGCGAGCGCGTCGCGGTCGATGACCGGCGAAGGGCGGTAGATCAGCACATCCAGCTCCGCCAGACGTGCGATGACTGCCGCGTCGACCGGCACCTGGCCGAGCGTCGCCTGCCAGGCCTCGCCACGCAGGGTGGCGGCGTGCGGATCGAGTCGCCGTGCCGCGCGACGCAGCAGCGCATGCAGCGCCGCGACCGCTTCCTCGGGACGGCCGTCAGTCTCGATCAGTGCGCGGTCCACCAGAGCAACCAGCGCGGCGCGGGCACGGAGATGCCGGCGCCGGGCGACCATGCGCCACGCCGCCCACGCGAGCAGCGCCGAGACCAGCAGGGCAAGTACCCACCAGCCTGGCGCCGGAGGCCACCATGGCGGCGGCGGCGGCAGGTGGATGTCGCGAAGCACCGGACCGGCCGGTGCGGATGCGGGCGCCGGCAGGTTCATCGCCCACTCCGGGCGCCGAGCAGGGCCGCCACCGCATCGAAGGGATCGGTGGTCGTATCCACCGTACGGCATGCCACGCCCGTGGCCCGGCACAGCGCGGTCAGCCGCGCGTGTCCCGCGCCGAGCAGACCCGGAAGCCAGTTCCGCTGCCGCTCGCCGTGGACGTGCAGCAGCGCGCGGACGCCCCCGTGCTCCAACGGGTAGTCACCCTCCGGCGTCGGTGCCACCTCGAGCGGATCGACCACCGCGAGCACGCCCAGACGGGCTCTCCGGGACAGTTCCACCAGCGCGCGTCGCGCGGATTCGTCGCAGCAGGCGCCATCGGTGACCAGCAATACTCGGCTGGCCCCGTGCACCGTGCGCATGGCCCGCTGCAGCGCGGCGGAGAGCGGCTCCTCGTCGGCGTCGGCGGGGCGGCCGTCCCAGTCGGCGATCGCTCCGCAGACCGCCAGCGCACCGCGCGCGCCGGCACGTGGCGCCAAGAGTTCGTCGCGCGTGCCGAAACCCATCAGACCAACGCGCTCGGCGACCTTCACCGCGGCCCACGCGGCCCACGCGGCGGCCCGCGCCGCCTGTACCGACTTGAACCGCGTGCGCGTGCCGAATCGCATCGACGCATGCGTGTCGAGCAGGATCAGCAAACGGCCCTCGCGCTCCTCCTGGAACAGCTTGGTATGCAGCTTGCCGCTGCGTGCGGTAAGCCGCCAGTCGAGCCGGCGCACGTCGTCGCCACTCTGGTAGACACGCGACTCCGCATAGTCCATGCCCCGGCCGTAAAGACGGCTGGACTGCTGACCTGATCGGGGGGCGCGACTGACCTGGGCCGGCAAGGCCATCCTGCCCACGCGCGCGCGCAGCGCCAACAGCTCGGGCAGCGCCACTCGCGTGACGCCGTCGGCCTCCTGTGACTGCAGCACGGCGCTCACGGCAACGGTACGAGATCCAGCAGGCGATCGATCACCTGGTCGGGCCGCACGCCTTCGGCTTCGGCCTCGTAGCTCAGCAACACGCGATGGCGCAGCACTTCGTGTGCAACGGCGTGGACGTCTTCCGGCACCACGTAGTCGCGTCCGTTCAGCCACGCATGCGCGCGTGCGCAGCGATCCAGTGCGATCGTCGCGCGGGGGCTTCCGCCCCAGGCGATCCAGCGCTTGAGTTCCGGACCATAGCGCCCCGCGTCGCGCGTGGCGAGCACGAGCTGGGTGAGGTACTCCTCCAGGGCCGGGGCCATGTGCACCCCCAGCACCTCTTCGCGCGCGGCCATCACGTCGGCCGGCGTAAGCCGCACCTCGGGCGCGGCATGCTGGCCGTGTGCCGCCTGCATTGCCTGGCCCCGCGCCAGGCGCAGGATCGCCAGCTCGGCGGCCGCATCCGGATAGCCGATGGTGACGTGCATGACAAAGCGGTCGAGCTGGGCTTCCGGTAGGGCGAAGGTGCCCTCCTGCTCGATCGGGTTCTGGGTCGCCATGACCAGGAACAGCTCGGGCAGGCGCCACGTGCTGCGGCCCACCGTGATCTGGCGCTCGGCCATCGCCTCGAGCAGTGCCGACTGCACCTTGGCCGGGGCGCGGTTGATCTCGTCCGCCAGCACGATGTTGTGGAACAGCGGGCCACGCTCGAACTCGAAACTGCCGGACTGTGGGCGGAACACGTCGGTGCCGGTCAGGTCGGCCGGCAAAAGATCGGGGGTGAACTGCACGCGATGGAAGTCCGCGTCGATGCACGAGGCCAGCGCCTTTACCGCCGTGGTCTTGGCCAGGCCGGGCGCCCCCTCCACCAACAGGTGCCCATCGGCCAACAGGGCGATGAGCAGGCAGTCGATCAGCCGGGGCTGCCCGATGATGGCGTGCTGCAGGCCTTGCCTGAGGCGGGCGAACGACTGCTGCAGGGCGGTGGCTGGCTTGGCTTGCGCGAGATCGGTCATCCGTAAGGCTTCCAGGAGAGACGCGGCGTAGGACAGCGTTCGATCATGGAAGTTTAGCCAGCGCGGCGATATAGCCCGGTGGTCATGCGGCATGAGTCCCAAAAAAAAGAAGGGCGGCCGTGGCCGCCCTTCCTTTCTCCAGTCGTCCAGCGACTCTTACTGGAGCTTGTCGCTGAGAATGCGCGGCGTCACGAAGATCAGGAGTTCCGCCTTGTCGTTCTGTCGCGAGGTCTTGCGGAACAGCATCCCGATGCCAGGGATGTCGCCGAGGCCCGGCACCTTGGTGACGGTGTTCTGCTTGGTGATCTCGTAGATGCCACCCAGCACCACCGTCTGCCCGTTGTCGACCAACACCGAAGTGTTGAGCTCGCGGGTGTCGATCTGCGGCACCTGGCCGCTGCCCGGGGCGTCGATGAACTTGGCCAGCGCATCCTTCTTGACGTTGATCTTCAGGTACACGCGGTTGTCGGCAGTGATCGTCGGCGTGACCTTGAGCTCGAGCACGGCGTCCTTGAACTGGACGGTGGCGGTACCACTGCCGGCCGCGCCGGTGGCGCTGTTCTGATAGGTCACGTAGCCGATCTGCTGGCCCTGGCGGATGACCGCCTCCTGCTGGTTGGCGGTGATCACGCGGGGACTGGAGATCACCTCGCCACGCCCCTCGGTCTGCGCCGCGGACAACTCGAGGTCGAGCGCGTAGTTGGCGCCCAGGATCGCCAGGCCGAAGCTGCCTGCCGGGCCCGACACCGGCAGGTTGACGTTCAGACCACCGGAGCCCAGCGTTGCCGCAGTGGTGTTGCTGCCTTGAGTGGAACCAAGCGCACCACCCAACTGCAGCACCTGGCCGCTGGGGTTGGTGCGGGACCCGTTTATGCCGAACTTCGCACCGAGCTCGCGGGTGAACTGGTCGGTCGCCACCACGATGCGCGACTCGATCAGCACCTGCTGGACCGGACGGTCGAGCACGGCCACCAGTGCACGGATCTCCTTGATCTTCTCCGGGTTGTCGTTGATCAGCAGCGTGTTGGTGCGGTCGTCGTAGGAGACGCTGCCGCGCGGCGACAGGAAGCCGTGGCTGGCGTTGCTGCCACCACCACCGCCCGTGCCCTGCTTGGCACCGGAGGTCAGCAGCTTGGCGATGTCCGCCGCCTTGCCATAGCTGATCGGGATGTAGTCGGTGACCAGCTCCGCGTTGTCCTCGGCCTTGATGCGGGCCGTGGCCAGGTCTTCTTCGTACTTGGCCAGCTCCTGCTGCGGGGCGATCCAGATCACGTTGCCATTGCGGCGCTTGTCCAGGCCCTTGGCGCGCAGGACCACGTCCAGCGCCTGGTCCCACGGCACGTTCACCAGACGCAGCGTGACGCTGCCGCCCACCGAATCCGACGCCACCAGGTTCAGGCCGGAGATGTCGGCAAGCAATTGCAGCGCCGAACGCACGGGAATGTCCTGGAAATTGAAGGTGACGCGGCTGCCCGTGTAGACCGGCTCCTGGCCCTTGGCCAGCTTGGCGGGGGTGGTGTCCTTCTTCTTGGGGGCGATCTCGACGACGTACTGGTCGCCGGATTGGTAAGCCGATGTCTCGATGTTGCCCGAGGTGCTGATCTCCATCCGCGCACCGTTGCCGGCAGCCTTGGTCACGATGGTCTGCACCGGCGTGGCGAAGTCCATCACGTCCAGGCGCTGTGCCTGACTCGGCGGCAGGTTCACGTGATCGAGGTCGACGATGACCTTGTCGCCCTCGCGACGCATGTTCGGGCTGGCACCGGCACCGCTGAAGTTCACCAGCACGCGCCCCTCACCATTGGGGCCGCGGCGGAAATCGATATTGGACACGGCCGGGCCGCTGCTCGCGGACGGCAGCCGCTTGGACGGGTCGATGATCGCTGCGGTAGTGGTGGTCTGCGCCTCGGTACCGTTGTTGACCGTCAGCACCAGACTGTTGCCATCCACCCGGGTGGTGTAGCTCGACGGGCGGATCAGCTCGACCACCACGCGCGTGCGGCCACCGGCGGACACCGCCGAAATGCCCGACAACGCTCCCTTGCCCACATCCATGTGTCGCGGCGCGGCGTTGGCCGTGTCGGCGAAATCGACCGCGATGCGCGGTGGCGTGTCGGTGGTGAAGATCTTCGGCTGGGGCACCTGCCCCTGGTCGAAGTTGATGTGCAGTTCGACGCGGCCGCCGGGCAGCATGTCGTAGCTGATGTCCTTCAGGGTCGTGGTGGCTGCGAGTGCCGCCTGCGACCAGAGGAATCCGGCGGCGAACAGGAGGATCACCAGGTAGCGGCTCGCATGGCGCATGATTCGGCCCTGAACAGGTGTGGTTTGGTTGCTCATTGCATCAGCCCCTGTGTTTCCTATTTCTCGCCGAGCGCGATGCTGGCCGGACGCTCCATCCAGCCACCATTACCGTTGGAAATCAGTTCGACCAGATCGATGTGGTCGTCGCTGATCGCCGTGATTCGGCCGTAGTTCTGGCCCATGTACTCGTTCTTGTGCACGCGGTGGATGACGCCACCCGGATCCTTGATCAGGACCTCCATGTTGGCCCCCGTGCCGATCGTGCCCACCATCTTCAGGCTGTCGAGCGCGAACATCTCCAGCGGCTCCTTCGGGCGGTTCTCGTCGGGACGAGGACCGGCGGAGGCCGTGTTGCTCGACGTCTGCAGTTCAGCGGAGCTTGGGCTGAAGGGATCGCGCAGCCCCTGGTCCTTGTACTCGAAGGTCTCGAAGGTGCGGATCACCGGCAATGGATCGATCGGCGCGCCCTTCTTCTGCTTTTCCTTGGCGACCCAGGCGCGCAGGTCGGACATGCCGCGCGTGCAGCCGGCCAGGGCGATCAGCGCCCCGCACAGCGCGGCGATGCGCAGGCCACGGCTAGGGTTCATGGCGAAAGGCCGACTCATTTCCGCCCCCTCCTGTTGCCGGCCGCATGCTTCTTCGCATCACCGGTCTCGTCGTCGTCCAGGTAGCGGTAGGTCTTCACCGTACCCTGCAGCACCAGCTTGCCGCCGCCGTTGGCCGAGGGATTGGCCGGCGTCAGCGAGACATCGTGCAGGGTAAGGATCACCACCCGCGGCAGCGAAGCCACGCCGCTGATGAAGGTGCCGAACTGGTGGTAGGTGCCGCTCATCCGCAGGGTGATCGGCTTCTCGGCGTAGAAGTCCTTCGGGGTTTCGGCCCCCGGCTGGAACAAGTCCACCTCGAGGCCCGCCGACAGCGCGGTCTGCGAGATATCCACCAGCAGCTCCGGCATCTCGGTCTTGCTGGGCAGCTGGCGCAACAGCTGGCGCAGCATGTCCTGCATCTCGTCGAGCTGCTGCTGCAGCGCTTCGAGGTTCACCGCCTTGGCCTGTTTGGTGGCAAATTCCTGCTTCAGCGACTCTTCCTTCGCCGCCAGCGACTGCAACTGGTCCTGCTGGTCGCTGATATACGTGTACCAGCCAACGAAGCCGATCAACGCGAACAGCAGGACGGTGAAAAAGATCTTGATGGATTGGGGCCAGCCACCGATGTTGTTGCGGTCGAGGCTGCGCAGATCTTCGAAGAATTTCACGGCTTGGCCCCTCCCTTCGCCGGCTTGGCACCCGTGGCCGGCGTGACACCCGCCTTACCGTTGGGCACGGCCTCGGGCTGGCTGTCATCCTTCGGCCGGCTGAGCGCAACGTTCAGGCCGAACACGTAGGGCATCCGCACGTCCTTGTGGACGTTCTCGGTCTTGCGCAGGTCCGCATGGCCCATCCACGGCGAGGCTTCGATGTTGCGCATGTACTCGGCGACGCTGGCGTTGGATTGGGCGACGCCATCGAGCGACAGCGAGTCGCCGGTCTGTTTCAGGCCGGTGAGCCGGGCGCTGGCCGGAATGGTCTTCACCAGCTCGTCGAACAGGTGAACCATCTGCGAGCGGTTGGCCTGCAACTGCTCGATGATCTGCTTGCGCGCCAGCAGGCGGTCGCGGACCTTCTCCAGATCCTTGATCTTGGCAATCTTCTCGTCGACCTGCTTGATCTCGGTCTGCAGGTAGGCGTTGCGTTCGTTCTGGTTGTCGATCCGCAGGTCCATCCACCACACCCACAGGATCAGGCACAGCAGCGCCGCCACGAAGGCGGCCCCCAGCTGCATGAAGAACTCGCGTTCGCGCTGCTTGCGGCGTTCGGCGCGCCACGGAAGGAGGTTGATATGTGCCATCAGTCGAAGCTCCTCAGCGCCAGGCCGACCGCGATCATCAGCGCCGGGGCATCCTGGGCCAGGGCCTGCGCCTGCACACGCGAGGACAGCGACATCCTTGCGAGCGGGTTCGCCACCACGCAGGAGATGCCCAGCTGTTCCTCGAGCATCGGGCCGAGTCCTTCGATGGACGCGCAGCCACCCGCCAGGACCACCTGGTCCACCTTGCTGTACTCGCTGCCGGCAAAGAAGAACTGCAGCAGGCGACTGATCTGCTGGATCAGCGATTCCTTGAACGGCTCCAGCGCCTCGGTCTCGTACGACTCGGGCAGGCCACCCTTGCGCTTGGCACGGCCGGCCTCCTCGTAGGAGAGCCCGTAGCGGCGCATGATCTCGTCGGTCAGCTGCTTGCCGCCGAACACCTGCTCGCGGGAGTAGATGGTGCGCTGATTGCGCAGCACCGACAGCGTGGTCATGGTGGCACCGATGTCGACCACCGCGACCAGGGCGTCCCGGCCAACATTGAGCTGGTCGGCGAGCATCGCGAAGGCGTTCTCCAGCGCGAAGGCCTCCACGTCGATCACCTTGGCGGTGAGTCCGCCCAGATCGAGCGCGGCTACGCGCATGTCCACGTTCTCGGTCCGCGAGGCGGCGAGCAGGACGTTGTTCATGTCGGGGTTGTCGCGGACCGGCCCCATCACCTCGAAGTCGAGGCTGACTTCCTCGATCGGATACGGGATGTACTGGTTCGCCTCGACCTGGATCTGCCCCTCCAGGTCGTCCTCGGAGAGCTCGGCGGACATCGGGATCACGCGGGTGATCACCGCTGACCCGGCCACCGCCGCGCAGGCATGCTTGAGCTTGGAGCCGGAGCGGGCAAGCGCTCGCCGGATCGCCTCGCCGACGGCCTCGACCTCGACGATGTTCTTCTCGACCACGGCGTTCGGGGGCAACGGCTCCACCGCGTAATGCTCCACGCGGTAACGCCCTCCGGCCTGGCTCAGCTGCAGCAGCTTGACGGCGGTCGAACTGATGTCGACGCCAATCAGCGGCGGCTTCTTGGGTGTGAAAAGACCCACGGTTTGTCCCCCTTACCCCTGGCGCTCCGAGCCGGAATCCGGCGGCTGCGCGCTGGCATTAAATCCAAAAATTAACGCAATAGCAACGGTATACGACCACTTTCTCGACTCAGTGGCGTGATGGGACACACATTTGAGTCATTGGAATTCGTCTGGCGCAGGTTCCTGCGGCAGCAGGCTGTGCCTGTGGTGGATACTGCAACATCTATACTCTGGCACGTTTTGACTCAGGTCTCGCTACCTCCACACTCATGCGAATTTTGAAGCGTTTGCTCCGCTGGGCACTGATCCTGGCCTTCTCGGGACTGCTGCTCGGCGTAGCCGCACTCGGCGTCGCCTACTGGCTGATCGCCCCCCGCCTGCCCAACGTCGACCAGCTCAAGGATTACCGCATGCAGGTTCCGCTGCGGGTCGAGAGCGCGGACGGCAAGCTGATCGCCACCTTCGGCGAGACCCGGCGCATCCCGGTCGACATCGCCCACGTGCCGGACCGTCTCAAGCACGCGGTGCTGTCGGCGGAGGACGCCGACTTCTACAGCCACCCCGGCTTCGATTGGCACGGCATCGCCCGTGCCGCATGGCACGTGATCATCTCCGGTGGCGACAAGGGTTCCGGTGGCTCCACCATCACCCAGCAGGTCGCGCGCAACTTCTTCCTGAGCCCGCAGAAGCTCTATTCGCGCAAGCTGATCGAGATCTTCATCGCGGTACGCATGGAGAACGAGCTGACCAAGGACCAGATCCTGGAGCTCTACCTCAACAAGATGTTCCTTGGCCACCGCGCCTACGGCGTCGCGGCGGCGGCCGAGTACTACTACGGCAAGACACTGGACCAACTGACCATCGCCCAGTGCGCCACCATCGCCTCGACCTTCCAGCTGCCGTCGGCGGTCAACCCGATCAACAGCCCCGCCCGCATTCTGGCCCGCCGCAATTGGGTGCTCGGCCAGATGCTCGAGCACCGCTACATCAGCAAGCAGGAATACGAGCAGGCGGTCAAGGAACCGAACGACGCCTACCCGCACGAGCAGCCGATCGAGGTCGAAGCCCCCTATCTGGCCGAGATGGTGCGCCGGCAGGTGCTGGACCGCCTCGGCAACGACGCACTCACCGACGGCTACGTGGTCAAGACCACGCTGGACAGCCGGCACCAGACCGATGCCGTGCAGGCGTTGCGCGACGGCCTGGTGGCCTACGACCGCCGCCACGGCTGGCGCGGCCCGGAAGCCCACATCGACCTGCCGGCGGACGCCGGCACCAAGGAGTTCGACGACGCGCTGGCCAGCTACTCGAGCGTATCGGGCATGTTGCCCGGTGTGGTCACCGCGGTGACACCGCAGCAGGCGACGGTCTACCTGTCCTCCCATGAGAGCGCCACGCTGGACCTGGCCGCCGTGTCGTGGGCCCGCCCCTACCTCAGCGACGCCCGTACCGGCGCGAGCCCGAAGGCGGTGGACGCCGTACTCAAGCGTGGCGACATCGTTCGTCTCGCACGCAACGACAAGGGCGACTGGGAGCTGGCGCAGATCCCCAAGGTGCAGGGTGCGCTGGCGTCGGTGAACCCCGAGGATGGCGCGATCGAGGCGCTGGTCGGCGGCTTCAACTTCGCCCGCAGCAAGTTCAACCGTGCGGTGATGGCCGCCCGCCAGCCCGGATCCAGTTTCAAGCCCTACATCTATTCGGCCGCCTTCGAGCGCGGCTTCACGCCGGCCTCCATCGTCAACGACGCGCCGCTGGCCCTCCCCGACCCGTCCAAGCCGGGCGGACTGTGGACCCCGGCCAACGACGACAACAAGTTCGACGGCCCGATCCGCCTGCGCCAGGCGCTGGTGGAGTCGAAGAACCTAGTCTCCGTGCGCCTGCTCGACGCCATCGGCGTGAGCTTTGCCCGCGAGTACGCCACGCGCTTCGGCTTCTCGCTGGACGCCCTGCCCGCCAACCTGTCCATGGCGCTGGGCACGGCCTCGGTCTCGCCGATGGACATGGCGCGCGGCTACTCGGTGTTCGCCAACGGCGGCTACCTGGTGAAGCCGTATTTCATCAAGGAGATCGACGACCGCGACGGCAAGCCGGTGTACCTGGCCAATCCCTCGCGCGCCTGCCGCTCGTGCCAGGAACGGCTGCTCAACCCGCAGCCGCCGGGTCCACCGCCGGCCGAAAAGCCCGCCGCCCCGGGGACGGCGGCATCGACGGCCGCATCGGCTTCAGCGCCCGCCGCCGCGGCCAGCGCCGACGTCGGCGACACGGTCCTGCCCGAGGACGCCCACGGCAACGCCAAGGCCGCGCCCGTGCTCGCCCCGCACGTGATCGACATCCGCAACGACTACCTCATCACCTCGCTGATGAAGGACGTGATCCTGCACGGCACCGGTGCCGCGGCGCGCGCGCTGAACCGCCCGGACCTGGCCGGCAAGACCGGCACCACCAACGACCATCGCGACGCCTGGTTCGTCGGCTTCAACGGCGACCTGTCGACGGCGGTGTGGGTCGGCTTCGATGACTTCACTTCGCTGGGGCGCGCCAACGGCGTGGCCGAGTTCGGCGCCCAGGCGGCGCTGCCGATCTGGATGCAGTACATGGGCGCGGCGCTCAAGGGCCTGCCGGAGAACTCGCTGCCGATGCCGCCCGGCATCAGCACGATCACCATCGACCGCACCACCGGCCTGCCCGCCCCGCCGGGCGACACCAACACCATGCCTGAGGTCTTCAAGGTCGAGGACCTCGACAAGCTGCGCAGCCAGGCCGCACAGCAGCAGCAGGACCAGGACAAGAAGCACGCCTACGACATTTTCTGACGCAGCAGGTAGGATCCCTGTCGCGACCGCCGCCCGGCCCCGGGCGGCGGCCACCGAGTGAGGAGCGAGACATGGCCCGAGGCGAGCACCACCGCATCCACGCCCATGACCGCCTGCAGCGCAATCGGCTGCGCGTCGCCCAGGAAGCCGCCCGGCTGATGAGCGAGCACGGCATCCGCGACTTCCATCATGCGAAGCTCAAGGCGTCCGAGCGGCTCGGCATCGTCGACGCACAGAGCCTGCCCCGCAACGACGAGATCGAGCGCGCCCTGCGCGAGCACCAGCGGATCTTCCAGGCCGAGAGCCAGCCCCGCCATCTGCGGCGATGCCGCGAGGCGGCGACGGAAGCCATGCGTTTCCTCGACGCCTTCCAGCCGCGACTGGTCGGTGCGGTGCTCGAGGGCACCGCCGATGCACACTCCGCGGTCTGCCTGCATCTGTTCAGCGACGATCCCGACGCGGTGCTGCGCTTCCTGCACGAGCGCGGCGTCCCCTATGAGACCCAGACGCGACGCCTGCGCACCGGCCGCGACGACAACGCGGAGTACCCGGTGGTGCTGTTCTCGGCGGACGGCCTGTCGTTCGACCTAACCGTGCTGCCGGTCGACGCGCTGCGCCAGGCGCCGGTGGACCGGGTCGACGAGCGACCGATGCGCCGCGCCGGCCTGGCCGTGGTGGAACAGCTGCTGCACGAACAGGACGAGGACGACGCGCTGGAACGCAAGCTCGCCGCGCTTCGCTGAGATCCCCCGACAAAAAACGCCCCGGTCTCCCGGGGCGTTTTCGTTTCAGACCTCGCAGCCCGAACCGTCGCCGGGCCGACGCCGGCTCAGCGCTTGTCGGCCGGCACGAAATCGCGCGGCGCGGCGCCGGTGTAGACCTGGCGCGGACGACCGATGCGAGACCCCGGGGTCTCGTGCTGCTCGATCCAGTGCGCGATCCAGCCGGCGGTGCGGGCAATAGCGAACATCACGGTGAACATCTCGGTCGGGATGCCCAGCGCCTTGTAAATGATGCCCGAGTAGAAGTCCACGTTCGGGTACAGCTTGCGCTCGACGAAGTACTCGTCCTTCAGCGCCGCCTCTTCCAGCTTCATCGCCACTTCGAGCAGCGGGTCGTTGACGCCCAGCTCGCCCAGCACCTTGTGGCACATCTCGCGGATGATCTTCGCGCGCGGGTCGAAGTTCTTGTACACGCGATGGCCGAAGCCCATCAGGCGGAAGTTGTCGTTCTTGTCCTTCGCGCGCTTGACCGCGGTCTCGACCTTGTCCGGCGTGCCGATCTCCTCGAGCATCTTCAGCACCGCCTCGTTGGCGCCGCCGTGCGCCGGGCCCCACAGGGCGGTGATGCCGGCGGCGATCGAGGCGTACGGATTGGCACCGGTCGAACCGACCAGGCGCACGGTCGAGGTGGAGGCGTTCTGCTCGTGGTCGGCGTGCAGGATGAACAGCAGGTCCAGCGCCTTGGCGGCGACCGGATTGAGCTGCAGCGGCTCGCTCGGCACCTCGAACATCATGTGCAGGAAGCGCGTGACGTACTCGAGGTTGTTGCGCGGATAGCGCATCGGCCAGCCGATCGAATAACGGTAGGCCGCGGCGGCGATGGTCGGCATCTTGGCGATCAGGCGGATCGCGGCGAGCTTGCGGTCTTCCGGGTTATCGACGTCCAGATCGTCGTGGTAGAAGGCCGACAGCGAGGCGATCGAGGCGGCCAGCATCGCCATCGGGTGCGCGTTGTGGTGGAAGCCCTGGAAGAAGTTCTTCAGCGACTCGTGCATCATCGTGTGATGCGTGATCTGGTGCTCGAAGCTGGCGAACTCGGCCTGCTTGGGCAGCTCGCCGTTGAGCAGCAGGTAGGCCACCTCGAGGAAGCTGGACTTCTCGGCCAGCTGCTCGATCGGGTAACCGCGATACAGCAGCACGCCCTGGTCGCCGTCGATATAGGTGATGGCGCTCTTGGTCGCGGCCGTGCTGCCGAAGCCCGGGTCATAGGTGAAATGGCCGGTGTCCTTGTAAAGCGTGCCGAGGTCGATGCACGACGGCCCCAGCGTGCCACTCACCAGGGGCAGCTCGCTGCTGCGGTTGTTCGACTCGTCGGTCAGCTTGACGATCTTGGACTCGGACACGGAAACCTCCTTCACGTATGTCACCGCCGCAGGCGGCCACGGTTGCGGCACCGGCTGGCGAGGGAATCGGGACACAGCAGCGGCTGGGGATGACCGTTGCTGCGACGGGTGTCGAAGCACCCGGGCCCGCCATTATCGCACAACCTCCCCGCGGACATGCGTCAGCGGATGGTCGAATGGCGGGCACAAAAAAACACAGGGCAGGCCCGAAGCCCGCCCTGTGCATGGATGCGTTCGATGACGGGCCGGGACACGGCCCGCCGACGCCCGTTACTTCTGTGCGTAACGGCGACGGAAGCGGTCGACGCGACCACCCTGGTCGATGCTCTTCTGCTTGCCGGTGTAGAACGGGTGCGAATGGCTGGAGATATCCACCTTGACCAGCGGGTACTCGTTGCCATCCTCCCACTTGACGGTTTCCTTCGCTGCGATCGTCGAGCGCGTCAGGAACGCGAAATCGGACGACAGGTCCTGGAACACCACGGGGCGGTAGTTCGGATGGATATCGGGCTTCATGACAGGCTCAAAGCTGCGGGTGAAAAGAGCGGCATTGTACTCAGCCGGAAAGCCGGGGGTCAACCTTGTCCTGCAGCGTCCGCGCCAAGCGCGCGCCGCACCATGGCGGCGAAGCGCCCGGCGTCGACCTCCAGCACGATGTTCGCGTTGGCCGGGCGCTTGAGCCGTCCGGCCCAATCCACCACGGTGGCGCCACGGGTCAGCCGCCCGTCCAGCTCCACCGCCACGTGGCGCCGCTCGCTGCGCGTGACGATCGAAGGATCGATCGCCACCGCCATGGCCAGGGCATCCGCGGCGATCACGCCGCTCCGGTCGTGCTGGCGGTTGTAGGCTCGCGCGGTACCGAACACCTGCTCGAAGAACCGCGCGCGTTCGTCGCCGGAGGCCAGCCAGCGATCGAACTCGGCATCGTCGAAGGCGTAGCGGAGCGTCGCCTCCCAGTCGATCAGATCGAACGCCGGGAAGGCCTCGAACACCACGTGCGCCGCCTCGGGATCGAAGCCGACGTTGAATTCGGCCGGCACCTTGCCGGTGTTGCCGTGGCCGGTGACCGCGCCGCCCATCACCACCAGCCGCTTGACCCGCTCCGGCAGCGCGGGATCCAGTCGCAGGGCCAGCGCCACGTTGGTCAGCGGCGCCAGCGCGACCAGGGTCAGCTCGCCCGGCCTCTCCCGGGTCAGGCGCAGAATCGCCTGCGCCGCGGCCTCGTCCTCGGCTGTCGTCCCGGGCTCGGGGAATCCGACGTCGCCGAATCCGTCGCTGCCGTGGACGAAGGCGGCATCCTCCTCCGGCCGCCGGACCAGGGGGCTGGCGCAGCCGGCAAACACCGGCGTGCGCGCGCCGAGCAGGTCGACCAGCGTCCGCGCGTTGCGCACCGTGTGGCCCAGTCCGACGTTGCCGGCGGCGACGCTGAGGCCGACGACGTCGGCATGGGCGTGCGCCATGAGGATCGCCAGCGCGTCATCCACGCCCGGGTCGGTATCGATCAGCAATTGCGGCTTGCTCATGGTCCTTCACGTCGGTCGGGTCTAGCCCGCTAGCTTACGCGTCGCACGCGAAGCCCGACAATGCGTGCCGCTCAGGCGTGCGCGTAGCGGGCGGCGCCGCCCACCCAGCGCTCGATCAGGCGTTCGGCCGACCCGGGGTGCTCGCGCAGCATCACCTCGCCCACGGCCTGCACCGCACCCAGAAGGTGCGCGTCGCGCGCGAGGTCGGCGATGCGGAAGGCCAGCTGACCGGTCTGGCGCGTGCCCAGCACCTCGCCGGGACCGCGCAACTCCAGGTCCTTCTCAGCGATGCGGAAGCCGTCGTTGGTGTCGCGCATCACCTGCAGGCGCTCCTGCGCCAGCGCACCGATCGGCGGCTGGTACAGCAGCACGCAGTTGGAGGCGACCGCGCCGCGGCCGACCCGGCCGCGCAACTGGTGCAACTGGGCCAGTCCCAGCCGCTCGCTGTTCTCGATCACCATCAGGCTGGCGTTGGGCACGTCCACGCCAACCTCGATCACCGTGGTGGCCACCAGCACGGCCAGCTCGCCGGACTTGAAGGCGTCCATCACTGCCTGCTTGTCCTTCGGCTTCATCCGGCCATGGATCAGGCCCACCTGCCGGTCCGGCAACGCCGCCACCAGTTCGGCGTGCGCCACCTCGGCGGCCTGTGCCCGCAGCTGCTCGGACTCCTCGATCAGCGTGCAGACCCAGTAGACCTGCCGCCCCTCGCGACAGGCGTGGGCGATGCGCTCGATCACCTCGCCGCGGCGCGCGTTGGAGATCGCCACCGTCTGCACCGGCGTGCGGCCCGGTGGCAGCTCGTCGATGGACGAGACGTCCAGGTCGGCGTAGGCGCTCATCGCCAGCGTGCGCGGGATCGGCGTGGCCGTCAGCACGAGCTGGTGCGGCACCTGCTCGCCCTCCAGCCCCTTGTCGCGCAGCGCCAGGCGCTGGTGCACGCCGAAGCGATGCTGCTCGTCGACGATCACCAGCCCCAGCCGTCCGAACAGCACGCCCTCCTGCATCAGCGCGTGGGTGCCAATCACCACCGGCGCCCCCTCGGCGACGCGGGCGAGCGTCTTCTGCCGGGCCTTGCCCTGCACCTTGCCCGCCAGCCACTCGACAGCAATACCGAGCGGCTCCAGCCACTGGCGGAAATTGCGCAGATGCTGCTCGGCGAGCAGCTCGGTAGGGGCCATCAGGGCCACCTGGTAGCCCGACTCCACCGCGGCCAGCGCCGCCAGCGCGGCCACCACGGTCTTGCCGGAGCCGACGTCGCCCTGCACCAGCCGCAGCATCGGCCTGGCCCGGGCGAGGTCCGCCGCGACCTCGCGCGCCACGCGCTGCTGCGCGCCGGTCGGACGGAACGGCAGCGCGGCGAGGAAGCGCGCGACCAGCGCCCCGTCGCCGCCCAGTGCCGGAGCGCGCCGCCTGCGCACCGCGGCGCGCAGGCGCTTGAGGCTCAGGTGCTGGGTCAGCAGTTCCTCGAAGGCCAGGCGCTGCTGCGACGGATGGTGGCCGAGGGTGAGCTGGCCGAGATGGGCGTCGGCCGGCGGCCGGTGCACGTACAGCAGCGCCTTGCGCAGCGAGGTCAGTCCGTGCTCGACGCACAGCGCCGGCGGGATCAGTTCCAGCGCCTCATCGCCGGGCAGCAGCGCCAGTGCCTTGCCGATCACCCCGGCTAGTCGTCGCGTGCCCAGGCCCTCGGTGGTGGGATAGATCGGGTCGAGCAACTCGTCGAGCACCAGCGGCGCGTTGCCGGCCAGTCGCTCGTACTGCGGATGCACCATCTCCAGCCCCTGCGGCCCGAGGCGCACCTCGCCGTAGCAGAGCAGGCGCGTGCCCGGCTTGAGCAGGTCGGCCTGCGCGCGATGGAAATGGAAGAAGCGCAGCAGCAAGGTCTGCCGCGAGTCGTCGCTCACCGCGACCTTGAGCTGGGGCCGGTAGCGGAAGCCGCGCTCCACCGACTCCACCACCGCGTCGACCTGCACGCGGTCGCCCGGGCGCAGGTCGGCGATGGGCGTGACCCGGGTGCGGTCCTCGTAGCGCAGCGGCAGGTGGAACCAGAGGTCCTGCACCCGATCCAGGCCAAGTCGCGCCAGCGACTCGGCCAGCCCCGGACCGACGCCGGGCAGCGTGGTGACCGGACGGAGACCGGGGGGCTCGTCGGCGGGAGCGGGAGTCATTCGGGAACGGGCAGCCATCCCGCCAAGCCTAGCCGAGGCGGCGACCCCGCCGCACCGGCGCGGGAGCGCACCGGCGTGGGTGGTGGCCGCGGCGACGGATCAGTCGAGCACCATCACCGCATCGACTTCGACCTGTGCCTCCTTCGGAAGCGCCGAGACCTCGATCGTCGAGCGGGCGGGATACGGCGCCTCGAAATACTCGGCCATCACCGCGTTGACCTCGCCGAAATGCGCCAGGTCGGTGACGTAGATGCCCACGCGCACGATCTGCGCCAGCGAACCACCGGCCGCAGCCGCCACGGCAGTGAGGTTTTCGAACACGCGACGGGTCTGCGTGCGGATGTCGCCCTGCACCAGCGCGCCGGTCGCCGGGTCCAGCGGGATCTGCCCGGAAAAATACACGGTGTTCCCGGCGCGCACGGCCTGCGAGTAAGGGCCGATGGCGGCGGGCGCCTGGTCGGTGGCGATGATGCTGCGGGACATGGGACACCTCGGTTCGGGGAAGGATCGCGAAGCGCCGCATCGTGCGACGCCCGCCCCTTCCGAGGCAAGCGCCGGTCAGAGCGGGTAGCGGTGCGCCGCGCTGACCACGCCGGTGCGCCGCACGCGGCGGATCACCTCGGCCAGGTGGCGGCGACTCTTCACTTCCATGGTGAACAGCAGCGTGGCGGCCGCAGCGTCGCGCTCGACGTATTCCACGTTCTCGATGTTGGAATCGGCGTCCGCGATCGCCGAGGCCACCGTGGCCAGCACACCGGGGCGGTTGATGACCTCGATGCGCAGCTCGGCGCGGTAGTCGCCCTGCACGTCGCGGTCCCATTCGATCGACACGCGACGCTCCGGCTGCTTGCGCAGCTCGGCCACGTTCGGGCACTCCTCACGGTGCACCACGATGCCCTTGCCGGCGGACAGGTAGCCGACGATCTCGTCGCCAGGCAGCGGATGGCAGCAGTTGGCGAAGCTCAGCACACCACGCTCGGCGCCGGTGATGCGGATCTTCTCGCTGCTCGGCGCCGCCGTCGCCACGGCGCGGGACGCCTTCTTGCCCCGCGCCGCCACCAGCTGGGCGGCCACCACGTCGGGCATGCGGTTGCCCAGCGCGATGTCGGCCAGCAGTTCTTCCAGCCGGTGCAGCTTGGCCTCGGCAAGGAAACGGTCGAGCACCGCGGGGGCGATGCCGTCCAGGCTCGAGCCCTGCGCATCGAGCGCACGATCGAGCATGCGATGGCCGAAGTCGACCGCATCCTCGTGCTGCAGGTGCTTGAGGAACTGGCGGATCGCCGTACGCGCCTTGCCGGTCACCACCGATTCCAGCCAGGCCGGGTTCGGCACCGCCGACGGCGCGGTGATGATCTCCACCAGTTGTCCGGACTCCAGTCGCGTGCGCAGCGGCACCAGCTTCTTGTCCACGCGCGCGGCCACCGCGTGATGGCCGACGTCGGTGTGTACGGCGTAGGCGAAGTCCAGCGCAGTGGCGTTGCGCGGCAGCGAGAGAATGTCGCCGCGCGGGGTGAACAGGTAGACCTCGTCCGGAAACAGGTCGATCTTGACGTTCTCGATGAACTCGCTCGACGAGGCGGTGTTGGCCTGGCTGTCGGCGAGCGCGGACAGCCATTCGCGCGCCCGCACCTGGGCGCTGTTGGCCGGACCGGATTCGGTCTTGTACGCCCAGTGCGCAGCCACGCCGCGCTCGGCCACCGAGTCCATCTCTGCGGTGCGGATCTGCACCTCGATCGGTGCGCCGAAGGGCCCCAGCAGCACGGTGTGCAGCGACTGGTAGCCGTTGGCCTTGGGGATCGCGATGAAGTCCTTGAAGCGGCGATCCACCGGCTTGTAGAGCGTGTGCACGGCGCCCAGCGCCATGTAGCAGCGCATCGCCGTATCGACCACCACGCGGAAGCCGTAGACATCCATCAGCTGCGCGAACGTCTTGTGCTCGCTGCGCATCTTCGAATAGATGCTCCACGGCGACTTGATGCGCCCGACCACGCGGGCCTCGATGTGCTCGGAGGCGAGGCGCTGGGTGAGCGCCGCCTCGATCTTGCCCATCGCCTCGCGCCGGTTGCCCAGCGCCGCGCGGATGCGCTCGCTGATCACGCGGTAGCGATCCGGATAGAGGCCGCGGAAACCCAGGTCCTGCAGCTCGGCCTTGAACTTGTTCATGCCCAGCCGCTGCGCGATGGGCGCGTAGATCTCCAGCGTCTCGCGCGAGATACGGCGGCGCGAGGAGGTGTCTTTCGCGCCCAGCGTGCGCATGTTGTGCAGCCGGTCGGCCAGCTTGATCAGGATCACCCGGATGTCGCGGGCCATCGCCAGCAGCATCTTGCGGAAACTCTCCGCGTCGGCCTCCTGCCGGCTGCCGAATTTCATCTTGTCCAGCTTGGTGACGCCGTCGACCAGCTCGGCCACGGTCTCGCCGAACTCGCCGGCCAGCTCATCGCGACCGAGCTGGGTGTCCTCCAGCGTGTCGTGCAGGATCGCGGCGATGATGGTTTCGGCGTCCAGGCCGAGTTCGGCGAGGATGCCGGCCACGGCGACCGGGTGAGTGATGTACGGCTCGCCGCTCTTGCGCGCCTGTCCGGCGTGGGCATGGGCACCGACGCGGAACGCGCGTACGACGCGCTCGACCTGGTCATCGGGGAGGTAGGCGAGCCGGTCTTTCAGGGCCAGGACGTAGTCCGGCAACGCCGCGTCCTGCGAAGGATCCGTCGCGGCGACGGGTGCGGGAATGCGCTGCCCGCTCAGAGATGCACCCCGCGCGGAACGACCGGACGGCAGCAGGCACCAACACGAAGGCCGGCAGCTTCCGCCACCGGCCTCGCGCAGCGCATGGTGCCGTCGCAGCTCATGCTCAGTCGTCCCCACCCTTGGAGAGATCGTCGTCCACTTCGGCAGCGGCCCACTCCAGCGCCTCGCGCTCGGCCCGCTCGCGCTCGGCGCGGTCGATCTCGTCGATGGTCGCCTGGTCGATGCGGCGATCGGCGATCTCGCGCAGCGCCAGCACGGTGGGCTTGTCGTGGTCCGGATTGACGGCCGGCTCGGCGCCCTTGGACAGCTGGCGGGCGCGCTTGGTCGCCATCAGCACCAGCTCGAAACGGTTGTCGACCACCTCAAGGCAGTCTTCCACGGTAATGCGTGCCATGCGAAATCCTCAGGCGGTGAAGCAACTTTGGAAGGTCGTTCAGTGTAGCCAGCGTACGCTTTGCTGGCAATGCGCCAGCACGTATCATGCCCGGTTGGGCTGCCGCCGGTTCAGGACGAAAGCGCGGCGAAACGCGTGCATAATATAAAACCCGACGGTACACTTAATTTTTGATTTCCCCACCCGGCACCGCAACGGATTACACACCGATGCCCCTCCCCCATACCCCGTCATGGCTGCGCCGGATCGCCGCGCTCGGCCTGGTGTCGCTGCTTGCCGGCTGCGCCATCGCCAAGCCCCGCACCGACGATCCGCTGGAGAAATACAACCGGAAGGTCTACGCGTTCAATGACGCAGTCGACCAGGCGGTGATCCGGCCGGTAGCCGTGGGCTACCGCAAGATCACCAATCCGCCGGTGCGCCGCTCGATCGGCGACTTCTTCACCAACCTGCGCCAGCCGGTGACCGTGGCCAATGACCTGCTGCAGGCCCGGCCCAAGCAGGCGCTGCAGAGCACTGGACGCTTCCTGGTCAACCTGACGCTGGGCATCGGCGGCCTGTTCGATCCGGCCAGCTCGCTCGGCCTGCCGCTGCAGGAAACCGACTTCGGCATCACCCTCGCCCGCTGGGGCGTCCCCGAGGGCGACTACGTGGTGCTGCCGTTCCTGGGCCCGACCACCGCACGCGACTTCTGGCAGATTCCGGTCGACGGCTACTTCTTCGATCCGCTGACGATCTACGCGCGCAACCACAGCTACCACTACGGCGAACAGTACATCCCGCAGCTGGTGTACCTGGTGAACCTGCGCTCGCGCGCCTTCGATGCGGAAAGCTTCCTCAAGTCGGCCTACGATCCGTATGTATTCGTGCGCGACGCCTACCGCCAGCGCCGGCTCTACAAGATCTACGACGGCAACCCGCCGACGAGTGTGATCGACCAGTTGCAGGGACTGGACCAGCAGGGCTTCGATCCCGACGAGCTGCTGCAGGAACAGCATCAGTGGGAAAACAAGCATCCGGACCAGAGCGAGCAGGACTCCGGCGGCCACTGACCTCCCGGACTGACGCAAAAAAAAGGCCCCGCGAGGGGCCTTTTTTCATGTGGACCAGCCGCGCTGGCCCGATCAATCGGCCGCCAGCAGCGGCTCCACTTCGCAGACCTGCGCCAGGCGACGCATGCCGGCAGGCAAACCGCTCACCTTGAGGCGTTGACCGCGCTTCCCGGCATCCGCCAGCACCGCCAGCACGCAAGCCAGGCCCGCACTGTCACTGCGCTCCACCGCGGAAAGATCGAGCACCTTCGCGGAAGCATCGGCCACGCGCCCGCGCAACTCCAGCCAGGCCTCCTTGGCGGTATCGAAAGTCAGTACGCCGCTCACAGCCAGGGCACCATCGGCCCGCGCTTCGAATCGGCAACCGGTCGTGCTCACGGCGCCTTGGCCTTGCTGTCCTGCTCCATCGACTTCAGGGCGTCCTCGCCGCGCGTCTCCAGGTTGGTGATCAACTTGTCGATGCCGACCTTGCGGATCTCCGCATCCACCTGGTTGCGGTAGTTGGTGACGTAGGAGATGCCCTCGATGATCACGTCGTAGGCCTTCCACTCGCCGCTGCGGGTCCTGCGGAAGGCGTAGTCGACGGCGACCTTCTTGCCGTCCTCCAGCACCACCTGGGTGCGCACTACGGTGCGCTTGTTGTTGAGGTCGCCGTTGAACGGCAGCACCACCACCGCGCCCTTGGTGTAGTTCAGCAGGCCTTCCGCGTAGCGGTTGGTGATCGAGTTGTAGAACGCCTTGGCGAAGCGCTCGCGCTGCTCCGGCGTGGCCTCGCGCGCGTGCTGGCCGAGCACCAGGATCGAGGCGTAGTCGATGTCGAAGTGCGGCAGGAAAATGTCATCGATCACGCCGATGAGCTTTTCCTTGTTGTTCTTCAGCTCATCGCGGTGGCCGGCGATGGTGGTGTCGAGGTCGTGCGCGATGGTCTGCACGACCTGTTCCGGGGTCTGCTGCGCGGACGCCGCCGGGGCGGGATCCTGCGCCAGCGCCGGAGTGGCGAGCGCGGCACCGAAGGTCAGTGCCAGGGCTAGGGCGATGGGACGCAACATGGGGAGACTCCAGGGGGAGGGATTTCGGGAAACCGTCACTTGGCGTCGGACGACTTGCCGCCGCTCTTGTCGCCGGGCGAGCCGTTGACCAGGAACTTGCCGATCAGGTCCTCCAGCTGCATGGCAGACTGGGTGAGGATCATCTCGTCACCGTCCTTGAGCATGTCGGGGGAGCCGCCGGGCTGGATCGCAACGTACTGGCTGCCGATCAAACCGCTGGTGAACACCGCCGCGGAGGAGTCGTCGGGGATCTGGTCGTACTTCTTGTCGATCGACAGGGTCACCAGTGCATCCAGCTTGACCGGGTCGGCCTGCACCGACTTGACGCTGCCAATCGCCACGCCGGCCATCTTCACCGGGGCGCCCGGCGACAGTGCGCCGACGTTGCTGAAGCGCGCCTTCACCGCGTAGGTGCCACCCAGGTCATCGGCTGCCGCACCGGCACCGAAGAATCTGGCCAGCATCGCCTCCAGCGGCTCGGTGGACTTGCTCAGGGCGAGCCGACCACCGTCCTTCACGTACTGCTTGGCGTTGCCGTACTGCAGGCCGACGTACTGGTCGCCCAGCAGTCCGCTGGTGTAGATCGTGGCGACCGAGTCGACCGGGATCTGGCCGTACTTCTTGTCGATCGACAGGGTGACGTCGGCCACCTCCTTGCCGGGTTCCAGCGCGATCGACTCGACCTGGCCGACCCGCACGCCCGCCACCTTCACCGGCGCACGCTCCTTGAGCTGGCCGACGTTGGCGAACTGGGTGGTGACGTCGTAGCTGGGCCCCTGGCTCACGTTGGCCACGGAGGTGGTCTGCGTGGCCAGGTAGGCCAGTGCGGCAAAGCCGAGCACGATGAACAGGCCGGTGCCGACGGCATAGGATTTTCGCTGGGTCACGGCACGATCCTCGAAGCGGAAGAGACGGAAGAAATCACGGAAGTCACATCAGGAAGGCGGTGAGCACGAAGTCCAGCGCCAGGATGGCGATGGACGAGGCGACCACGGTGCGGGTGGTGGCATAGGCCACGCCCTCGCTGGTCGGCGGCGTGGTGTAGCCCTGGAACACGGCGATCAGCGAGACCACGGCGCCGAACGCCACGCTCTTGTAGATCACGCCGTTGACCACGTCCTTCCAGACGTCGACGTTGGCGGTCATGTTCGACCAGAAGGTGCCGTTGTCGATGCCCAGCCAGGTCACCCCGACCAGGTGGCCGCCGAACACGCCCAGCGCGCAGAACACGCTGCACAGCAGCGGCATGGCGACGAGGCCGGCGAGGAAGCGCGGCGCCACAACGTAGGCAATCGGATCGACCGCCATCATCTCCATCGCGGCGATCTGGTCGGTGGCGCGCATCAGGCCGATCTCGGCGGTGATCGACGTGCCGGCGCGCCCGGCGAACAGCAGCGCGGTGACCACCGGGCCCAGTTCGCGGTAGATCGCGATCGCCACTACTGTGCCGCTGGCGGCGGTACCGCCGAAGATCGACAGCACGTAGTAAAGCTGCAGCCCCAGCACCATGCCGACGAACAGGCCGCAGGTCATGATGATGGTCAGGCTCATCGCGCCGACGAACCACAGCTGGCGTACCGTCTCGCGGCCGTAGCGGAAACTGCGCGGCACCGACTTGAGGATGGTCAGCAGGAACAGGCCGCAGTTGCCGATCTGCGCGAGCGCCTCGGTCACCACGTTGCGTTGGGTCTGCGCGCTCATGCCTGGCTCCGCGAAAAGCCCAGCGACTGGGCGTAGTCGCCGGCCGGATACTGGAACGGCACCGGGCCATCGGCCTCGCCGCCGAAGAACTGCCGCGTCCACGGCGAGCCGTCGTCGGCGATCGTCTTCGGATCGCCCTGCGCCACCACCTTGCCGTTGGCGATCAGGTAGACGTGGTCGGCGACCTGCTTGATCGCGTCCAACTCGTGCGCCACCAGCACGCTGGTGATGCCGAGCGTGTCGTTGAGCGTGCGGATCAGTTTCAGCACCTGGTTCAGCGCGATCGGATCCAGGCCGACGAACGGCTCGTCGTAGAGGATCAGCATCGGGTCGAACACGATCGCCCGCGCCAGCGCCACGCGCCGCGCCATGCCGCCGGAGAGCTCGCTTGGCATCAGCGCCGCCGCGCCACGCAGACCCACCGCCTGCAGCTTCAGCAGCACCACGTTGCGGATCAGTTCTTCCGGCAGGTCGGTGTGCTGGCGCAGCGGGAAGGCGACGTTCTCGAACACGTCGAAGTCGGTCAGCAGCGCCGAGTTCTGGAACAGGTAGCCGATCTGCTCGCGCAGCTTGAACAGCTCGTTGCGCGACAGCCCGCCGACCTCCTGTCCGTCGACCCAGACCTGCCCGGCGTCGCCGGTCATCTGGCCGGTGATGTGCTTGAGCAGGGTGGTCTTGCCGGTGCCGCTGGGCCCCATGATGGCGGTGATGCGGCCACGCGGGATGTCCATGTCCAGCGCATCGAAAATGGTCTTGCCGTTGAGCACCGTGGTCAGGCCGCGGACGCGCACCAGCGGTTCGGCATCAGTGGACGGACTTGCGGGATCGGTCATCGGGAGAGCGCGCGACGAAAGAGGGACAAGGTAGCCGAAGCGGGACGGCTGCGCCATCGCCCGGAGGTCCGCTGCAGACCGTGGAAAGCGACGCAAGTTCGTGCTGCTGCGGAATTTTTCGACGGGTGCCCGGCTCGCGGCTCAGGGCGCCAGCAGGGCCTCGATCAGCGCCTCGTGCCGCGCCCACTGCAGCCGACTGCGCAGACGCACCGCGCGCACGATCGCCTGCAGGTCGTCCAGCGCATCCTCGAAGCGGTCGTTGACCACGATGTAGTCGAACTCGTGCGCGTGGGCGATCTCCTCGCGCGAGTTGTGCAGGCGCCGCTCGATCACCTCCGGTGCGTCCGAACCGCGACCGCGCAGACGGCGCTCCAGCTCGGTGCGCGACGGCGGCAGGATGAACACGCTCACGCAGTCGGCCTTGGCGGCACGGATCTGCCGCGCGCCCTGCCAGTCGATCTCCAGCAGCACGTCGCGCGACTGCGCCAGCAGGCCGTCGACCGTGGTGCGCGAGGTACCGTAGAGATTGCCGTGCACCTCGGCATGCTCGAGGAAGATGCCCTCGGCCACCTCGCGCTCGAACTCGGCGCGCTCGACGAAGTAGTAATGGCGGCCGTACTGCTCGCCCGGCCGCGGCGGCCGGGTGGTGTGCGAGATCGACAGCGAGATCGCCGGCTCGCGCTCCAGCAGCGCATTGACCAGGGTCGACTTGCCCGCACCCGACGGCGCGGCCACCACGAAGAGGGTTCCTGCCGCCGGCATGCTCATTCGATGTTCTGCACCTGTTCGCGCATCTGTTCGATCAGCACCTTCAGCTCCACCGCCGCATTGGTGCTGCGCGCGTCCACCGACTTGGAGCCCAGCGTGTTGGCTTCGCGGTTGAACTCCTGCATCAGGAAGTCCAGCCGCCGCCCCACCGGCTCGGCCAGGCCCAGCACGCGGCGGGCCTCGGCGATGTGGGTGGTGAGCCGATCCAGTTCCTCGTCGACATCGGCGCGGGTGATCTGCAACACCAGCTCCTGCTCCAGCCGCCCCGGATCGGCCGGCTGCTTGAGGTCGGCCAGCCGGGCTTCCAGCCGGGCGCGCAGTGCGGTACGGATGTCCGGCATCCAGCCACGCACGTCGGCGACCACGCGCTCGATCGCATCCAGCCGCTCGCGCAGCATGTCGGCGGTCTTGGCGCCTTCGCGCTCACGGGTCGCAGCCAGGGCGTCCAGCGCGCGGTCGAGCACGGCAGACAGCGCGGCCTGCAATGCGTCGCTGTCCACCTCGGCCCGGTCGAGCAGGCCGGGGAAACGCAGCAATTCGGTGAACTCCACCTGCATGGTCGGAAAGCGCGGCTGCAGCTCACGGGCCAGTTCGGTCAGACGCGCCAGCATGCCCTCGTTGAGCTGCAGCGCGTCATTGCGGTCCTCGCCACGCAGGCGCACGGTGAGATCGAGCTTGCCGCGGGAGAGACGGGCCGCGATCCGCTCGCGCAGCAGCGGTTCGAAGCCGCGCAGCTCCTCCGGCAGCCGTGGGCTGATCTCCAGGTAGCGATGGTTGACCGTGCGCAGCTCGCAACTGAGCGTCCCGGTGGGGCCCGCCAGCTCGGCCGAGGCGTAGGCAGTCATGCTGCGGATCATGGAAACCCTTGCGGAGATGCCGATAAAGAGCGCAATGGTAAACTTTCCCGCCCTGCCCTGCCCAATCAGGCTCCCCGACCCATGCAAACCATCAGCCGCCCCAGCGGCCGCGCCAGCGACCAGCTGCGCCCGATCGCCATCGAACGCCGCTTCACCCGCCACGCCGAAGGCTCGGTGCTGGTGAGCTTCGGCGACACCCGCGTGCTGTGCACCGCCAGCATCGAGGACCGCGTGCCGCCGTGGCTGCGCGGCAAGGGCGAGGGCTGGGTCACCGCCGAGTACGGCATGCTGCCGCGCGCCACCCACACCCGCATGCAGCGCGAGGCGGCCAAGGGTGGCCAGGGCGGGCGCACGATGGAGATCCAGCGGCTGATCGGCCGCAGCCTGCGCGCCTGCGTCAACCGCCAGGCGCTGGGCGAGCGCGTGATCACCTTGGACTGCGACGTGATCCAGGCCGACGGCGGCACCCGCACGGCGGCGATCACCGGCGGCTACGTGGCGCTGGTGGACGCAGTGAATCACCTGATGAAGCGCGAAAACCTCAAGCGCAATCCGATCATCGGCGCGGTGGCCGCGGTGTCGGTGGGCATCTACAAGGGCCTGCCGGTGCTCGACCTCGACTACGCCGAGGATTCGGACTGCGACACCGACATGAACGTGGTGATGAACGACGGCGGCGGCTTCATCGAGGTGCAGGGCACCGCCGAAGGCCATGCGTTCCGCCGCGACGAGATGGACGCGCTGCTGGCGCTGGCCGAGAAAGGTGTCGGCGCGCTGGTCGCCGCCCAGCGCGCCGCGTTGGCCGAGGGCTGAGCGATGGGCCGCATCGTCCTGGCCAGCGGCAACCGCGGCAAGCTCGCCGAGTTCGGCCACCTGCTCGCCGATGCCGCTTTCCAGGTCATCACGCAGGGGGAACTCGGCGTGGAGGATGTCGAGGAAACCGGCCTCACCTTCGTCGAGAACGCCCTGCTGAAGGCCCGTCACGCGGCGCGGGTGACCGGCCTGCCCGCGCTGGCCGACGACTCGGGCCTGTGCGTAGACGCGCTCGGCGGCTCCCCCGGCCTGTACTCGGCACGCTATGCCGGCGGCCATGGCGACAGCACGGCAAACAACGCCAGGCTGCTGCGCGAGCTGGACGGGCGACCGGAAGCCGAGCGCCGCGCGTTTTTCATCTGCGTGCTGGTGCTGCTGCGCCATGCCGACGATCCGGCCCCGCTGGTCGCCGAAGGCCGCTGGCACGGCCGCGTGCTGCACGCGCCGCGCGGCGAGGGCGGCTTCGGTTACGACCCGCTGTTCCTGCCGGATGGCCACGAACTGGCCGCCGCGGAGCTGGACAAGGCGCTGAAGAACCGCATCAGCCACCGTGGCCAGGCACTGGCCCAGCTGCGTGCGCGCCTGGGCGACCTCGCCGCCTGACATGGCCCTGGCTGCTCCGCCGCTGGCGCTGTACGTGCACATGCCGTGGTGCGTGAAGAAGTGCCCGTACTGCGACTTCAACTCGCACGGCCTACGCGACGCCCCGCCGCCCTACGCCGACTACGTCGACGCGTTGCTGGCCGACCTCGACGCCGACCTGGCGGACTTCGGCACCGCGCTGCACGGGCGCCCGATCGTCAGCGTGTTCTTCGGCGGCGGCACGCCCAGCCTGTTCGCGCCGGAGCTGATCGCCCGTTTCCTCGATGGCGCCCGCGCGCGACTGCCGTTCGTCGAGCACGCCGAGATCACGCTGGAGACCAACCCGGGCACCGTCGAGCACGGCCGCTTCGACGGCTACCTCGCCGCCGGGGTCAACCGGCTGTCCTTCGGCATCCAGAGCTTCGACGACGACAAGCTGAGGCGGCTCGGCCGCATCCACTCGGCCGGGGAGGCCGAGGCGGCAGTGAAATCGGCGCAGGACGCCGGCTACACCAACATCAACCTCGACCTGATGTACGCCCTGCCGGAGCAGACGCTGGACGGCGCGCTGGCCGACGTGGCGCGCGCCGTGGCGCTCTCGCCCACGCACATCTCGCACTACCAGCTCACGCTCGAGCCGAACACTGCCTTCGCCGCCAATCCGCCCCCGCTGCCGGACGACGACCACGCCTGGGCGATGCAGGAGGCCTGCGAGGCCGCGCTCGCCGACGCGGGCTATAGCCAGTACGAAATCTCCGCCTATGCCCGACCCGGCCGGCGCTGCACGCACAACCTCAACTACTGGCGTTTCGGCGACTACCTGGGCATCGGTGCCGGCGCCCACGGCAAGCTGACCGACCTGGCGGCCGGGCAGGTACACCGGCGCTGGAAGAACCGCCTGCCGCGCACTTATCTGGAGGCGGCCGGCCGGCCATCGCGCCTCGGCGGCGACAACCCGGTCGCCGCCGACGAGCTACCGTTCGAATACATGCTCAATGCGCTCCGGCTGATCGACGGCGTGCCGATGGACGAGTTCGCCGCCTTCACCGGCCTGCCGCTCGAGCGCATCGCCGCCCCCCTCGCTCATGCCCGCGGGCGCGGCTGGCTGATCGACGATCCGGCCCGACTGGCCACCACGCCGCTGGGCCAGCGCTTCCTCAACGACGTCATCGGCGCCTTCCTGTCCTGACCGACTGCCAGGACTGTGCCGGCCGTCACGCCGGCACTTCGCGCAACTTGCTCAAGTTCTACCTCAAGGATCCGTCACAGGACGGCGCGGAAGATATCCATCGGCAGGAAGCCCTTTTCACCTTCGCAAGGCGCTCGCTTACGCATGAACGGACCCGCTCCCAACCACCGCCGCCTCTCCGGCACGCAAGGCACACGGCTGTTCACCGCCGAGGAACTTCGCGAGTACGCGGTAGCGTTCTCGCCGCCGGTCGAGGAGCGCGCCAGCGTGGCCCAGCCGGTGCTGGCCGGCCGCGGGCAGGGCTTCGACAAGCTGCGCTTCCCGCTGCGTACCGGCAAGCAGACGATCGGCCGGCGCAGCGACAACGACATCGTGCTGGACGACCCCAGCGTCTCCGCCTCGCATGCCTGGCTGATCAACCAGCAAGGCCATTACGTGATCATGAACACGCTGTCGACCAACGGCGTGTTCGTCAACGGTCGCCGGGTCCACGAGGCGATCCTGCGCCATGGCGACCGCATCCGGCTTGGACAGACGGAGTTCGTCTTCCTCACCCGGGAGGGCGGCGTCGGGCGGTTCGGCCGTACCCCGTGGATCGTCGCGGCCGCCCTGCTGCTCGCCAGCCTCGGCGCCCTGGCCTGGTGGTTGCACTGATGCTATCGGCCGTACGCGATCCGCAGCGGCCGAAGATGCTGGGCCGCTACCGCATCGAAGGCGTGCTCGGCACCGGCGCGATGGCCGTGGTCTACGCTGGCTACGACCCGCAGATCGAGCGCGAGGTCGCCATCAAGTGCCTGCACGCCGGCGTGGCGGCGGACGAGGGTTACCGGCGCCGCTTCCTGGTCGAGGCACGCGCCGCCGGCCACCTGAGCCATCCGCACATCGTCACCCTGTTCGACGCCGGGCAGACCGACGATGGCCGCCCCTACATCGCGATGGAGCGGCTGTCCGGCGACACCCTGGCCAGCCGCGCCGCACGGGACGGCTTGCCGGCGCTGCCCACGGTGATCGAGCTGGCGATCCAGATGGCCTCGGCGCTGGATTACGCGCATGCCCACGGCGTCGTGCACCACGACATCAAGCCGGAGAACATCATGCTGGCCGACGGCTGGCGCCACGCCAAGATCGCCGACTTCGGCATCGCCGAGCGGCGCGGCGCGCAGCGCAACACCGGCGGCCCGCGCACCGAGGTCGGCGGCACCCCGGCCTACATGGCTCCGGAGCACCTGCGCGGCGAACCCACCGATGCGCGCAGTGACCTGTATTCGCTCGGGGTGGTGTTGTACTGGATGCTGGCAGGCCGCCTGCCCTGGAACGAGACCGAGGACGTACTGCGACTGATCGAGGAGCGCCAGCAGACGCCACTGCCGCCGCTGGAGCCGATGGACGTGGCGGCGCCGTCGATCCTGATCGACATCGTGCACACCTTGCTGGCGCCGGACGCGGCCGCCCGCTACCAGCGCGGCAGCGAGGTGGTGGCCGACCTGCAGCTGGCCAAGCGCGAGTATGAGCGCCTGCACGAGCAGCCCCTGGTCGGGCGCATCGTGTCGCTGCGACTGCGCTGGTCGGCCCTGCTCGGTGTCACCCTCAGCCTGGTGCTGCTGGTCGGGATGATCGCGATCTATGCCATGCAGGGCCGCGCGGTGAGCGGCCTGGCGCTGGACTTCGGCAGCTCGCTGGGTCGGATGGTTGCCAGCGAGTCGGCCGAGGACCTGCTGCTGGGCGACCACGCGGCCACGCGTGCCCTGGTCGAGGATATGGCTCGCAACCACCAGATCCGCTATCTGGCCATCGCCGACCGCGACGGCCAGGTGGTGGCCAGCACCCAGACACAGGAAGTCGGCCACGGCCTGCCGGCCCTTCCCGCCGCGCCCCTGGCACACCGCGGCGACATCGACAGCTACCGCGATGACCGCGGCGGCGGCGACGGCCTGCTGTTGTTCAGTGCACCGATCCAGTACCAGGCGGCCCAGGTCGGCACCCTGCGCCTGGGCATCAGCCGCACGCCGCTGCGGGCGGCGCAGCGGACCACCCTGGGCGTGATCGCCACGGTGCTGGGGGTGACCCTGGTCACGGTGCTGATCGCCGCCTACGCGCTGTTCCGCCGGCTGCTCGGCCCACTCGCCCTGATCGGCGATGCCATGCTGCGCGTGGCACGGGGCGACCTGCGCTACCGCATCCGGCTGGTGCGGCAGGACGAGCTGGGGCGGTTGTTCGCCGCCTTCAACCTGATGGCCGGTGCACTGCAGTCGCGGCAGCGGCGCCCGGTAGCGCCGCGCGCCAAACGATCCCCCGGGGCGGTGGCGGCGCTCGAGCACGGCCATCAGCCGCCCACCACCCGCACACGCCCGCCGACGGGCGAGTGACCCCTCTTCAGAGCTGCTTGAGGCGACGCTGCAGCTCGAGCGCCCGCGCGCGGTACGCGATCGCCGGCTCGTAACCCGGCTCGATCTCCAGCACGCGGTCCCACAGCGCGATCGCCGGCGCGAGCTTCTGGTCGCGATACAGCACGATGGCACGCTCGTGGCAGGCGGATACCACCTGCTGGCGCAGGGAGCCGGCGTCGCCCGTGTCCGAAGCAAGGCCCGGGTCCTCTTTCAGGGCGCTCTCCAGCTTCGCCAGGGCGAGGGTCTCCTGCCCTGTCCGCAACAGCGACAGGCTCTCGCGCTGCAGCGCCTGCGAGCGCGTGGTCGCCGGATCGGCGGACGGCTTCGCCACTGTGGCCATGGCCACCGACGCGGCACCGGCGCGCGCCTTCGGCAGCTTCACTTTCTGGCCGACCCACAGCCGCGAAGGGTCGTCCGACCCGTTGTAGCGGGCCAGGATCAGGAATTCGCCCCCATCACCGAGATAACGCTTGGCCAGGGTGCTGAAGGACTCACCGGCCTGCACCACATGGACCTGCGCGGGCGGGCCGAGCCGCTGGCGCGGATCGTCGGTGAGCTGGCGCAGCAGCGCCTCGGCGGCATGGTCGTCGGGGTGGGCTTCGAGGAACCGGCGCAGATAACGCTCGCCATCCTCGTAATGACCGTGCTGCAGTTGCTGATTCACGATCCAGGCCAATGAATGCAACTCGACGGGGGGGGCGCAGGGGCGGCCACCGGTGCCGGCGGTGCCGGCGCCGGGGCTGGAGCCACCTTCGGCTGCGGATGCAGCAGGGCCTGCCACTGGGCGCAACCGCCGAGCGCCAGCAACAGGGGTAGCCATGGCAGGCGCGCCGCCATGCGGGATGGATGACAAGTAGGTGAGACGACTCGGGCCAGCGGCATGCAACGAAACCTATCGACCGGAAAAGGTGGCATCGGCGCGCCCACGCATGACGAGCGCACCACGAATCATCGACCAGGCGCGCCGCAGCCTTGGCCGCAGGAGAGACGGACCGGGCCAGGCACGCACGACGATGAGGGCAGCATTGTCGCCTTGATCCCCACCCCGCCGCAGCACCAGCGAGAGAGCCTCGCGCACGGCGGCGGACGGATCGGCGCGACCGGCGAAATCTGCCAGCTCCTCGCCGGACAGGTGCGCCCACACGCCATCGCTGCACAACGCAAAGCACTGCCCGCGGCGTCGCGGCGCGTAGCCGTGCTCGACCTCGGGCCGACGCGCTCCGCCCAATCCGCGCAGCAATTGGTGCTGGTCCGGTGCGGCGCCCGCTTGATCCGGGGCCAGCTCGCCCCGGCGGATGCGCTCCTGCACCAGACTGTGGTCCTCGGTGCAGCCCGCGACGCGACCGCGTTCGATGCGGTAGAGCCGACTGTCGCCGACATGGGCCCAGAAGGCGTGCCGGCCCTTCAACAGCAGGGCGACCACCGTCGCGTGCGGCGAGGCATCGGTCAAGTGCTGGCCGCGACGCACCAGTTCCAGATGCGCGTCCTGGCAGAACTGCTCGAGAAATACGGCGCCGGGCAGATCGCGCCAGTCGCCGCGCGACCAGACCTGCCTCGCTACGGCGACCACGCCCGCGGAGGCCAGCTCGCCCGCCCCCTCGCCGCCCATGCCATCGGCCAGCACCAGCAGCCAGGCCGAGGAGCGGGGATCGCGCAGACACACCAGGTCGTCCTGCTGGCTGGGGCGCCCGCCACGGGCGCGCCCGGCGCCAACGCCGCCGCCCGACGCGTCGATCGTCGTGATGTCGATCTCCTGCTCCACCGGTTGCCCCTGTCCACTCCGTCCACGGCGGTCATTCGGGCCTACGATACGGCGGTTCCGCCGGGTCACGGCCGACCGGCTTTCAGGATCGTGACGGAACCGACGTATCCGGCATAGACTCGCGGCTCCGGGGGAGTTCTCTAAGGTCAGCCATGGACGTAGAACCGCACGCGCCAGGCCAACCGTCGTCGCAGGGCGGTGGTCACGGGCGGCCGAGCGACCACTGGTCGGGGCGCGCACGTCGCCTGATCGAACGTTGCCAGGCCATGAGTGCCGACTGGCTCAAGCAGCCCGTGCGGGCCTGTCTGGACGAACTCGAACGGCAGTTGTTCGCCCTGTCCGAAGGTGCACGCGATCCGTTCGACCAGCAGCGTCACTTCAACGTGCGCCAGCGCGTCATGCGCGAACGCGGAGCGCTCGAAGCCCGCTTCCTCGACCGGGTCAGCGACGCCTTTCGCCAGCTCGGGCAGAGCGCGGCTCCCTCCGCTCATGAGGATCCGCCGCACCTGCAACTCAGCCTGGTGGACACCAGCGAGCACGAGATGACCGTCGCGCTGGACAAGCTTGCGGCCCGGGGTGAGGCCCGGGGCAGCGCCGCCCTGTACGAGCTGGGCTACCGACTTGCCGTGCTGGTCGCCGCGCCCCCGCTGGAAGGCGGCGACGTCCCGGTGGGGCCGCTGACCCTGGCCCGTTCGCTGCGCAGCGCCGCCGGAGCCATCGAGCTGCCGGTCGAGCACGACCTGCTGCTCCTGCGCTGCCTGGAGACAGCGCTGCTGCCCGAGCTCCCGGGCTTCTACGGCGCGCTCAACACCATGCTGGAGCAGGAAGGCATCCTGCCGCTCCTGCGCCCCTACCCGCTGGTCCGGCCAGCCCCGGCACCGGCACCGGCGCGCGCCGGCGGCGCCCCGGCGGCCACTGGCACATCCACCGGCGCCGCGCCCGCGGCGGCGGCCGCGGCGTCCCCCGGCATCGCTGGCGTCGCCGCCGACCACGTCGCCGCCAGCGAACCGATCGCCGTGCTGGACAGCCTGCGCGAACTGCTCGCACGGCGCCGGCGCAGTCCGGCCGTCTACGGCGGCGAGCCGGTCGAGGCGGCCACGCCCGAGGAACTGCAGACCGCACTGTCCGCGCTGCAGAAGCACCTGTCGCAGGTGGCCGACAAGGCCACCCGCGAGCTGCGCAGCGCGCAGCTGCTGCGCGAGGAACTGCTGGTCCAGCTCAACGCCGACAAGCCCAGCGGCGCGCCGCGCACCGGCCTGAGCGCCGAGCAGGGCGACACGGTCGAACTGGTGTCGATGCTGTTCGAGCAGCTGTCGCAACAGACCCAGCACAACGAAGGCACCCATGCGCTGCTCGGCGGCCTCCAGCTGCCGGTGCTGCGCATGGCGGTCAGCGACAGCAACTTCTTCGAGCAGAAGGAACACCCCGCCCGCCAGTTGCTCGGCACGGTCACCGAGGTGGCCAACGACTGGCTGGACGACTCGGGCAGCGACGCCGACCGCCACCTGCGCACCAAGCTCGAGCAACTGGTGGAGCGCGCCAATCGCGAGCCACCCAGCGCCGGGCTGTACACCGCGCTGCTGGCGGATATCCAGCAGCATCTGACGCTGCTCACCCGCAAGGCGCAGGCGACCGAGCGGCGACACATCGAGGCGATGCAGGGTCGCGAACGGCTCGACCAGGCGCGCCAGCGCGCGGCGAAGCTGATCGGTGAACGCTTCGCGCAGGATCCGCCGCGAGGCCTGCTGCGCGCCCTGCTGGACCGAGCCTGGTCCGACGTGCTCGCACTGACCATCCTGCGCCACGGCGAGGAGAGCGATGCGGTCGCCGCGCAACTGCTGATCACCGATCAGTTGCTCGGACGCAAGCCGGTTGCCGACCGACGGCAGTTGCAGACCGACGTCGAGGCCGGCCTGCAGCAGATCGGCATGCATCAGGAGGAAGCCATCCAGGTGGCGCAGCGCCTGGTGAACCCGGGCGACGCACCGGCGCCGATGACCAGCGGGGAGACGCTGAGCACCACCGACCTGGCGATGCGCCTGAAGCAGCACCAGCGCCTGGGCGAGCACCAGCAGCCGGCAGCTGCCGCACCGGCAAGCGCCCCGGCGCAGGCACCTGCGAAGGCAGCCCGCGAGCGCAGGGAAACCCCGGCGCGACCGCCGGCACGACGGGAGCCGGTGGTGGACCCGCGCGAGATCGAGACGCAGGAGCGGCTGCGCCTGCTTCCGTTCGGACGCTGGTTCGAGTTCACCGACCGCAAGACCGGCAAGGTCACCCAGCGCAAGCTGGCCTGGTTCTCGCCGGTGTCTGGACAGACGCTGTTCGTGAACCGCCGCGGCATCCGCGCCGAGGACATCAGCCTGCCGCAACTCGCCCACGAGATCGTGAAGGGCCGGGTACGCGAGCTGGGCGAGATGAAGGAATCGCTGCTCGACCGCGCCTGGCACTCGCTCACCGGCAACCTGCTGCGCACGCCGAACGGCCGCCATGGCCGCCACGGACACTGAGGCCGCCATGAACCGACCGTCCGCATCCAGCGACCAGCGCCGCGCGAACCGCAAGCGCGTCAACTTCACCGCCGTGGTGACCGACGTGATTACCGGCAAGCCCATGGGTTTCCTCGGCAATCTCTCTTCCGGCGGCATGCTGCTGATCTGCCAGCAGGCACCTCGCGACGAGGCGATCTACCAGGTGCAACTGCCCCTGCAAGGGCTCGGGCCGCAGCCGCGCCACATCGAAGTGGGCGTGCAGGCGCAATGGCAGGAGCGCCCATCGTCCGGCCAGGTCTGGGCGGGCTTCCGCATCATCGCCATCGGCAAGGACGACGCGGCCCTGCTCGATCGCTGGCTCGCCCTGCCGCACTGAGCGCGCAGGCCGGGTGGCATGACCCCGCCGCGCTTTGCGATCATGGAGGGCCCACGCGCCACGCGCGTACCCACGGTGTCGCGCGACGTCCGCGGCGCCCCGCCGAAAGGACCCCGCCCATGGCCGATCTCGCCCCCCTGTACGCCCGTCATCTGGCCTCCCTGTGCGAGCGTGCCGACCAGGCGCTCGCACGCGGCGGCTTCGACCATCTGCTGGTTGCCGCCGGCCAGCCGGGGACCAAGTTTCTCGACGACAACCACTATCCGTACGCGGTGAATCCGCCGTTCAAGCACTGGGTGCCGCTGACCGACGCGCCGGGCAGCTGGATCGCCTACACGCCGGGCGCGAAGCCGAAGCTGGTGTTTCTGCAGCCACGCGACTACTGGCACGTCGTGCCGGAGGCACCGGCCGGCTACTGGGTGGAGCACTTCGACATCGTCACGGTGCGCACCGCCGAGGAGGCGATCGCGCAGCTGCCGAAGGGCCATGCCGCGGTAATTGCCGAGGCCTGCCCGCCGATGGCGGGGCTGGAGGCGAACAACCCGAAGGCGGTGCTGGATTACCTGCACTACTACCGCGCCTACAAGACGCCCTACGAGCTCGAACTGATGCGCCGGGCAAGCCGCATCGGCACGCGCGCCCACCGCGCGGCCGAGCGGGCTTTCCGCGCCGGCGAGAGCGAGCTGGGCATCCACCAGGCCTACCTCGCCGCCGCCGGCCAGACCGACGCCGAGCTTCCCTACTCCAGCATCGTCGGTCTCAACGAGCATGGCGCCGTGCTGCACTACATGGCGCTGGGGCGCACGCGGCCGGCCGAGTCCCGCTCGCTGCTGATCGATGCCGGTGCCAGCGCCAGCGGCTACGCCAGCGACATCACCCGCACCTACGCCGCAGCCGGCCATGACGATTTCCAGGCACTGATCGACGCGATGGATGCCGTGCAGCAGGCCCAGGTGGCCAGCGTGAAAGCCGGCACCGACTACGCCGCGCTGCACGTGCAGGCGCACCATCAGCTGGCGCAGGTACTGGTCGAGCACGGCCTGGTGCGTATGAGCGCGGCAAGCGCGGTGGAGTGCGGCGTCACCCGCGCGTTCTTCCCGCATGGCCTGGGCCACTCCATCGGCCTGCAGGTGCACGATGTCGCCGGTTTCGCGAAGAACGACCGCGGCGAGACCATTCCGCGTCCGGACGGCCACCCGTTCCTGCGCATGACGCGCACGCTGGAGCCGGGCATGGTGGTCACCATCGAGCCGGGGCTGTACTTCATCGACATGCTTCTGGACGAAGTGCGCCAGACCCCGGCGGGCAAGCACATCGACTGGGCGAAAGTCGAGGCGTTCAAGCCCTATGGCGGCATCCGCATCGAGGACGATGTGGCATGCACCGGCGGCGAGCCGGAAAACCTCACCCGCGATGCCTTCGCCCTGCTGGATTGACCGGCCTCATCGCAGCCGCGAACGCCGCTCACCGGTCAGCAAGCAGCGCCTCGATGGCATCCGGCTCCTTCGGCACGCCGGATGTCAGTACCTCGTGTCCGCGGCGGGTCACCGCCACGTCGTCCTCGATGCGGATGCCGATGCCTCGCCAGCGCTCGGGGATGTCGCGGTCGCCGGGCGGCACATAGATGCCTGGCTCCACCGTCACCACCATGCCCGGCTCCAGTTCGCGCGGCTCGCCGTCGATGCGGTAGTCGCCGACGTCGTGCACGTCCATGCCGAGCCAGTGGCCAGTCTTGGCGGGGAAGAAACGGCGATAGCTGCCGGTGGCGATCGCGGTCTCCGGCGCTTCGTGCAGCAGACCCAGCGCACACAAACCCTCGGTGATCACCTGCACCGCCGCCAGATGCGCGGCGTTGAACGGCCGTCCCGGGCGTACCTCGTCGATCGCCGCCAGCTGGGCGGTGAGCACGATGTCGTACAGCGCGCGCTGCTCGCGTGACCAGCGGCCGCTGACCGGGTAGGTCCGGCTGATGTCCGAGGCATAGCAGTCGACTTCCGCGCCGGCGTCGACCAGCAGCAGCTCGCCTTCACGCAACGGCGCACGATTGGCGGTGTAGTGCATGGTGCAGGCGTTAGCACCGCCGGCCACGATCGGCGGGAACGCCGCGACCGCACCGCGCAGGCGCATCGCGCGCTGCAATTCGGCCTCCACCTCGTACTCGTGCCGCCCCGGCCGGGCGACCCGCATGGCGGCCAGATGGGCCTCCGCGGCGATGCCGGCCGAGGCGCGCATCAGCTTCAGCTCGGCCGGCGACTTGAACAGACGCAGGTCATGCAGCAGGTGGCCCAGCGCGACGAACTCCTTCGGCACCACGCCTCCGCCGCGCAACTGGCGCAGGCGGCGCATCCAGGCCAGCAGCTGGGCGTCGAACTGCGGCTCGCGACCGAAGTGGCAATAGACACGGGCGCGCCCCTCGATCATCCCCGGCAGGATGTCGTCGATGTCGTCGATCGGGAAGGCATCGTCCATCCCGTACTCGCTGACCGCGCGCTCGGTGCCGATCGACTCGCCATGCCATCGCTCGTGGTCGGCGTCCCGTTCTCGGCAGAAGAGCACCGCCTCGCCGTGTTTGCGCCCGGGCAACAGGGCGAGTACGGCATCCGGCTCGGGAAAGCCGGCCAGGTACTGGAAATCCGAATCCTGCCGGTACGGCCAGGCCGCATCGGCGTTGCGCAGGCGCTCGGGCGCCGTGGCAACCAGCACCACCGCATCCTCACCCGCCATGTGCATCAGCTGGCGGCGGCGGCGGGCGAATTCGGCCGGTGTGATCACCTCTCGGGATTCAGTGCACGGTGCCGTTGCCGGCCGCCGGATCGCGGGCGCATTCGGCGTGCAGCAGCATCGCCCCCATGCGGACGAACTCGTGCACTTCGATCAGCGCATCCTCGTCCTCGGTCTCGTCGCCGAAATCGAGGTTGGAGGAGGCGATGGTGGCCAGGTCGCGCAGAACCTCCTGTGCCTCTTCGGACAGCTTGCCGTGCGCGCGTGCACCCGCGAGGCCGAAACCGCCGAGGAAACCGCGGCACCATGCCACCGTCGCCTCCGCGCGCTCGGCAAGCGGACGGTCGTCTTCCGGCAGGAGCGGCTCGAAACCGAGCTCCGGGTCGGCCAGTTGGGTCGCCGCCTGTCGCGCGAGGCGGTCGAGCAGGGCTGCATCGGCTGCCGCCGGAGCCGGGCCGTCGCCATCGAGCTGCAGCACGGCCAGCACCGGCTGGCGCCCGAAGCGCCCCCCCGCGGCAAGGAAACCGCACACCGAGCCATCCAGCTCGCTGGGATCGGTCGCCAGTTTCAGGCGATGGGTCAGGTCGTCCAGGTCGTCGAATTCGACGCGGGCGGGGGCCGTCATGGCGGGCTCCTTGGGGATCGGAGCGGCAGTCTAACGCCTCGCTGCCGGAGCGTGCCGCAGCCGGCTGTTTTGCCCGGTCGCACTGGTATAGTCTGCCGCCATGAGCACGCTTTCCGACCTCCAGCAGGAACTCGATGCGCTGAACCGCCAGGTCGATCAGCTGGTCGACACCGTGCGGCGGCTCTCCGAGGAAAATCGCAGCCTGCGACACAGCCAGGAGCAGCTCGCCACGGAGCGCGCCGGGCTGATGGCCCGCAACGAGCAGGCGCGTGGCCGGGTGGAAGCGATGATCCAGCGCCTGAAAGCCCTCGAGAACAACAGCTGACATGAATGCCCCAGCCAGCGAACCGGTCGCGCTGCGACTGATCGATCGCGAGTTCCTGATCGCCTGCGCCCCGGAAGAGCGCGAAGGGCTGCTGGAGGCGGCCGGTTACCTCGACCGCAAGATGCGCGAGCTGCGCGCCAACGCCAAGACGCCCGGCTTCGACCGCCTCGCCGTGCTGGCGGCGATCAGCGTGACCCACGAATTCCTTGCGCTTCGCAAGCAGCATTCCGGCGCGGACCAGAGCGTCACCGACCGCATCGCCGCGCTGCGGCGCAAGCTCGAGGCTGCCCTCGAACCGGCTGCCCGCGGCTGAATCTGCAGCACCGCCGCACACACAGCCAGGACGTCTTGCTGGTAAAATTGCACCCGGCGTTTTCTGCGGTGTGCGCCAGCACACTCTTACATTTGCCTTGTTCCTAAATACGGCCCCGGGTCGGTTTTTTTCTGGCTGTTGTGCATGTCCGCCGCGCGCGGAAAGCCTCGAGGCCCGATAAGCCCTCCCACCTGATCCATCGTGGATCAAGGTCGTTTGGTGGGCAGCGGCATCGCGGTTGACGCCACCTATTTCCGGACCGGCCGGCGCCCTGCGTCGGCCGGCCTGTTATCGGCAATGCCGCGACCGCGGCAACCCATCCGGGAGACGCCCGAGCGTGGATGCAAACGCCCAGCGACGCGAGCTTCGCCGGCAACTGGCCGACCGCCGCAGGGCACTCGGTCCCCAGCAGCGGATCGTCGCCGCCCAAGGGCTGCGGCGGAGTCTGGAGCAGCTGCCCGAGTACCACACCGATGCCCGCGTCGCCGGCTACTGGGCGGTCGACGGGGAGCTGGCACTGAACCTGGTCATCCCGCCGCTGCTGGCGCGGGGCGCGCAGTTCCTGCTGCCGTTGCTCGACAGTGGTCGCCAGTTGCGCTTCGCCCCCTGGCAATCCGGCGACCCGGTGGAACCGAACCGCCACGGCATCCCCGAGCCGGTCCGTATCGAACGGCCGCTGGCGCCGTTCCAGCTCGATCTGGTGCTGGTGCCTCTGCTCGCCTTCGACCGTTGCGGCCAGCGCCTGGGCTACGGCGGCGGTTACTACGACCGCAGCTTCGCCTTCCTCAACGAGCAGGCGCGGCCAACCGAGCCACTGCTGGTCGGCATCGCCTACGACTTCCAGGAAGTGGGCGCGATCGAGCCCGCTCGCTGGGACGTGCCGCTGGACTTCGTCGCCACCGACCGCGAGCTGATCGACTGCCACGCCGAACGCCAACGCGAGACCCAAGCATGAGCCCTGCCCGCATCGCCCATTGGCTGATGAAGTCCGAGCCGGACACCTTCTCCATCGACGATCTGGCCGAACGCGGCCGCGAGCCTTGGGACGGCGTGCGCAACTACCAGGCGCGGAACTTCATGCGCGACGGCATGCGGGTCGGCGACGGCGTGTTCTTCTACCACTCCAACTGCGCCGAACCCGGCATCGTCGGGCTGGCGGAGGTCGTCTCCGACGCATATCCGGACCCCAGCCAGTTCGACCCGAAGAGCGACTATTTCGATCCGGGCGCCAGCCGCGACAATCCGCGCTGGATGCTGGTCGACGTGGGCTTCGTGCGCCGGCTGAAGCGCACCATCACGCTCAGGGAGCTGCAGGCCCTGCCCGCGCTCGCGGAGATGCCGCTGGTGCGCAAGGGCAACCGGCTCTCGGTGATGCCGGTGACCGCCAGCGAATGGAAGACCATCCTCGGCCTGGAATGACCCGGCCCCGCCTTTCCTCACCGATACGGAACCCCCGACCATGAGCAACGAAAAGAAACTCGCCGGCGAAGCCGCCCTCCGCTTCGTCGAGGACGGCGCCATCGTCGGCGTCGGCACCGGCTCGACGGTGGCCTACTTCATCGATGCACTGGGCGCTGTCCGCGACCGCATCCAGGGCGCCGTCTCCAGCTCGGAGCAGTCCACCGCCCTGCTGAAGAAGCATGGCATCGAGGTGCTCGATCTCAACGCCACCGGCGAGCTCACCCTCTACGTGGACGGCGCCGACGAGTGCGATCCGCACAAGCGGCTGATCAAGGGCGGCGGTGCCGCGCTGACCCGCGAGAAGATCATCGCCGAGGCAAGCCGGAAATTCGTCTGCATCATCGATTCCAGCAAGCAGGTCGACGTGCTGGGCAAGTTCCCGCTGCCGATCGAGGTGATCCCGATGGCGCGCAGCTTGGTCGGCCGCGAAATCGCCCGCCGCGGCGGACACCCGGTGTGGCGCGACGGCGTGGTCACCGACAACGGCAACTGGGTGATCGACGTGCACGGCTGGCAGATCACCGACCCGGTGGCGCTGGAGGCCGACCTGAACCAGATTCCCGGCATCGTCACGGTGGGGCTGTTCGCCCGTCGCGGCGCGGACGTGGTGCTGGTCGGCGATCGCGAGATCTGATCGGAGACGCGCCGGATCCCGGTGCCGGCGTTCCTCCCCGGCACCGCTGCAGGTCACGGTGACCGTGACCAACAAAAAACCCGCCGAATGGCGGGTTTTCCGTGCCGATCAATACAGCTGATTGGCGTCTTGTTTGGCAGCCCCGGATGGATTCGAACCACCGAATGCCTGAGTCAGAGTCAGGTGCCTTACCGCTTGGCGACGGGGCTATGAAACGTAGTTTAGCGCTTCGAGAACTGCGTGGCACGACGTGCCTTGTGCAGACCGATCTTCTTGCGCTCGACCTCGCGGGCATCGCGGGTCACGAAACCGGCCTTGCGCAGCGGCTGCTTCAGGGCTTCGTCGTATTCCACCAGCGCGCGGGCGATGCCGAGGCGGATCGCACCGGCCTGACCGGTGATGCCGCCGCCGGCGACCGTGACGGTGATGTCGAACTTGTCGCTGTTCTGGGTCAGTTCGAGCGGCTGGCGCACGATCATGCGCGAGGTCTCGCGACCGAAGAACTGGTCGAGGGTCTTGCCGTTCACCGTGATCGCGCCAGTGCCCTTGCGCAGGAACACGCGGGCGGCGGAGGTCTTGCGGCGGCCGGTGCCGTAATTCTGCTGAATCGCCATGAGGGTTCCTTAGATTTCCAGCGCCTGCGGCTGCTGTGCGGTGTGCGGGTGCTCGGCGCCGCCGTACACCTTGAGCTTGCGATACATCGCGCGGCCCAGCGGGTTCTTCGGCAGCATGCCCTTGACCGCGATCTCGATCACGCGCTCCGGATGGGTGGCCAGAAGATCACGCAGGTTGGTGCTCTTCAGGTTGCCGACGTAGCCGGTGAAGCGGTGATACATCTTGTCGTCCAGCTTCGCGCCGGTGACGGCCACCTTCTGCGCGTTGACCACGACGATGTAGTCGCCGGTATCGACGTGCGGGGTGAACTCCGGCTTGTGCTTGCCGCGCAGGCGGCGCGCAATCTCGGTGGACAGACGACCGAGCGTCTTGTCCGTGGCGTCGATCACGAACCAGTCGCGCTTGACGCTTTCCGGCTTGGCGCTGAACGTTTTCATTTCGGGATACCTGTAGGCCGCCAAGGAGGCGGTGAGGGAATCGGGTCAAACAAAGGTGCGGGATGATAGCCGAGCTTTCATCCTCTGCACAAGCCCACCAGTGGTGAGCTGCGAGCCGGCAAGGATAGCACGACACCCCCTTGCATTGAAAAGCCCCCGGAACCGGCAAAAACGCGACCGGGCGACCATGTGCCGCTTGGCCACACCGGCGGCATGTCGTCCAATAGCCGGGACCGCCGCACTTTCCGAGGATCGCCCATGACGGTACGCCACCTGACGCCCCTGGACCGCCTGATCGCGGGCTTCGAACGAGCGCTGGAGACGGTGGCCGGCGCACCCGAGGCCGGCCGCCCCACACCTGCCCGCGACATTGCCGAGGCTGAGCTCGACCGGGCCGAACGGTGTCATGCTGCCGGACTGATGCGCATCAACCACACGGGCGAGGTCTGCGCCCAGGCGCTGTACGACGGCCAGGCCGCCCTCGCCCGCTCCGAGGAAACCCGCCGGCACCTGGTGCACGCCGCCGCCGAGGAAACCGACCATCTGGCCTGGTGCGCCGAGCGCCTGCGTGAACTGGACAGTCGCCCCAGCCTGTTCAATCCGCTGTGGTACGCCGGCAGCTACGCGATCGGCGCCGCGGCGGCGCTGGCCGGGGATGCGGTGAGCCTTGGCTTCGTGGTGGAGACCGAGCGCCAGGTCGAGGCGCACCTGGCCGAGCATCTGGAGACGCTTCCGGAACAGGACCAGCGCTCCCGCGCGGTGCTGCGCCAGATGCAGGCGGACGAGATCGGCCACGGCGACGAGGCGGCCGCGCGGGGCGGGATCGAGCTGCCCTTCCCGATCCCGCCGCTGATGCAGCTGACCTCGCTGCTGATGAAGAAGGTCGCCTATCGGATCTGATGGCTCGCCGCGCCGGGTCCGGAAGCGAAAGACCCGCCTCGCGGCGGGTCTTTTTTTCACATCAGGTTGCGGCCGTGGAACAGCTCCTCGATTTCCCGCCGCAGCAGGGACTCGATCCGCTGGCGCTCCTTGAACGACAGGTCGTCGGCGTGGGCCTCGAACAGGTAGGTGTCCAGGTCGAAGTCCTTGATGTGCATCTTCGTGTGGAACATGTTTTCCTGGTACACGTTGACGTCGAACATCTCGTACTTCTGGCGGATGTGGCGCGCCAGGTAGTCCTGCACCGAGTTGATCTTGTGGTCGATGAAGTGCTTCTTGCCCTTCACGTCGCGGGTGAAGCCGCGCACGCGGTAGTCGGCGATCACGATGTCCGACTCGAAGCTGTCGATCAGGTAGTTCAGCGCCTTCAGCGGCGAGATCACGCCGCAGGTGGCCACGTCGATGTCCGCGCGGAAGGTCGCGATGCCGTTGTGCGGATGCGTTTCCGGATAGGTGTGGACGGTGATGTGGCTCTTGTCCATGTGCGCGACGACGGCACCGGAGATGGTGTCGCGACCGAGCTTCTCCACCACCGGCTCCTCGGAAATGAGGATGGTCACCGAGGCGCCCTGCGGGTCGTAGTCCTGCCGGGCGATGTTCAGGATGTTGGCGCCGATGATCTCCGCCACATCGGTGAGGATCTGGGTCAGGCGATCGGCGTCGTACTGCTCGTCGATGTATTCGATGTAGCGCTGGCGCTGCTCTTCGGACACCGCGTAGCAGATGTCGTAGATATTGAAGCTCAGGGCCTTGGTCAGGTTGTTGAAGCCCTGCAGGCGCAGGCGCGGGAGTGGTTTCACCACGGCAACTCTCCATGGCCGCGCGGCGGCCAGCAGCAGAGGCGGGTTAGCGACAAGGGTCCCCGCTGGATGGTACGGCACGAAAAGACAGCTTCCGCGACCCTTGTGACCGACGCGCGACACGTCGCCGGTGCTGGAAGACCGCCAAGTATGCGGTAAAACGGCACAAAACTGAAAGTGGCGTTCCCGGCGCGGTTTGCCATAATGCGGCGTCACAGGGGATAAACGCGTACGCTCACGTCGGGCCGGCCCGCTCATCGGGGGCAGCCCTAGGCATTTCAGACAGCGGGAAACACCGTGGCGCAACTCAAATATCAACTGCAGCAAGCATTCGAGCGGTCCCAGGCACCCCTGGGCTTCGCCCCGGACCCGGCCTCCATGGAGCGCTTCCTGGCGCTGTGCCACCGCCGGCGGTACCCGGGCAAGACCGCGATCATCCGCCCCGGCGACCCGGCCAATACGCTCTATTACGTGATCGAGGGCTCGCTGGCCGTCTGCACCGAGGACGAGCAGGGGCGCGAACTGATCCTGGCCTACATCAGTCGCGGCCAGTTCATCGGCGAGATGGGCCTGTTCGTCGAACAGGCCCAGCGCGAATCGATGGTGCGCACCCGCACACCGTGCGAGATGGCCGAGATCAGCTACGAGCGCCTGTTCCAGCTGATGGAAGGCCAGCTGCGCGAGGAGTGCCCGAAGATCCTCTTCGCGATCGGCGCCCAGCTCACCAACCGCCTGCTGCGCACCTCGCGCCAGGTCAGCCGCATGGCGTTCATGGACGTCACCAACCGGATCTCGCGCACTCTGCTCGACCTGTGCCAGGAGCCGGATGCGATGACCCACCCGGACGGCACCCAGATCCGCATCTCACGGCAGGAGGTCAGCCGCATCGTCGGCTGTTCGCGCGAAATGGTCGGCCGCGTGCTCAAGCAGCTCGAGGAGCAGGGCATGATCACCGTGTCGGGCAAGACCATCGTGGTGCTCGGGACCCGCTGAACCGTCCGCACCGTCGGCTCCAGGAGAAAGCGGCGCCGGGCGCCGCTTTTTCTTTGCCTCAGTACCAGGCCACCCGTTCGACGCTGCGACCGAGCGCCCGCTCCACCTGCTTGCACAACTTGGGCGAGCCGTTGACCAGCACCGGCTCGGCAGCCCCCTTGAGCATCGGGATGTCCAGCGCCGAGTCGCCGTAGGCGCGGTCCCAGCGCGTCACGCCAGCCTCGGCCAGGGACTGCGGCTTGCGCTGGCCCACGTTGTGCCGCCTCACCCGCATGCCGAGCCAGCCGGGCACCAGTTCCGAAGCGACCAGTTCCACATCGGGGAGCCCCAGTTCGTCGAGCAGCCCGCGCGCCAAAGTCCGCTCGCACCCCGTTACCACGATCACCCGGTCACCCGCAGCCTGGTGACGGCGCAGGGCCAGCAGCGCGTCGCGCTGGAACTGCTTCGGACGACGCACCAGCCGGCCAGCGAAGCCCATCGCTGCCTGGCGGTAGCGCTGCTCGCCCAGCCCCAGCAGCCCCACGTGCACCAGGGTGCGCACGGCCAGGCGCCAGGAGAACGGCCGCACCAGTGACAGCCAGGGCAACGCCGGCAACAGGAGCAGCTTGCGCCCCAGCCCTGCGTAGCGCTCGCGCATGAACAGACCGAACGTGTCGGCCACCGTGATCACGCCATCGAGATCAAACAACACGGTGCGCGGTCCGACCGCCACCGCCGGCGCCGTGTCGTCCGGCGCCGCCACCCCTGTCTGGTCCATCGTGCTCAGTCCGCTTCGAACAGGCGCCTCAGCTCGGTTCCGGGATCCACCGCGCGCATGAAGGCCTCGCCGACCAGGAACGCGTGCACGCCAGCCTCGCGCAGCTGGCGCACGTGCTCGGGCGTGTGGATGCCGGACTCGGCCACCAGGATGCGGTCGTACTCGACCAGCGGCTGCAGCTCCAGCGTGGTCTCCAGCGTGGTCTCGAACGTGCGCAGGTTGCGGTTGTTCACGCCGATCATCGGCACCGGCAACGCCTGTGCACGCTCCAGCTCCTCGGCGTCGTGCACCTCGCACAGCACGTCCAGGTCCAGCTCGGCGGCCAGCAGCGACAGGTTCATCAGCTCGGCGTCGCCCAGCGCGGCGACGATCAGCAGGATGCAGTCGGCGCCGATCGCGCGCGCCTCGTACACCTGGTACGGGTCGATCACGAAGTCCTTGCGCAGGATCGGCAGCGAGCACGCCTCGCGCGCCTGGCGCAGGAACTCCTCGCTGCCCTGGAAGAAGTCCTTGTCGGTCAGCACCGACAGGCAGGCCGCACCGGCGGCCTCGTAGCTGCGCGCGATGGCACCGGGGTCGAAATCGGCGCGGATCACGCCCTTGCTCGGGCTGGCCTTCTTCACCTCGGCGATCACCGCCGGCAGGCCGGCGTCGATCTTCGCCTCCAGCGCGGCGGCGAAACCACGGGTGCCCGGCATGTCCGCCACGCGCGCAGCCAGCTCGTCCAGGGACAGCATGGCGCTGCGCTCGGCGATTTCTTCCGTCTTGCGGGCGAGGATGCGTTGCAGGATGTCGGCCATGGTCGTGGTGTCGTTGGGCGCCGCCGCAGCGGCAGTCGAACAGGGCACCGCGCCCGGATCAGGGCGTCAGGTACCGGCGAGGCGTCGGGTGGTGGCGACGAACTGCTGTAGTTTCGCACGTGCGGCGCCGCTGGCGATGGTCTGACGCGCCAGGGCAATACCATCGTCGATATTGCCGACCACGTCGGCCGTGTACAGCGCCGCGCCGGCGTTCAGGCAGACGATGTCGCGTGCCACGCCGTGGCGCCCGTCGAGCGCGTCCTCCAGCATGGCGCGCGACTCGGCCACGCTCTCCACCCGCAGGTTGCGGCTGGAGGCCATGGCCAGGCCGAAATCCTCCGGCTCGATCTCGTACTCGCGCACCTGGCCGTGGCGCAGTTCACCGACCAGGGTCGCCGCGCCCAGCGAGATCTCGTCCATGCCGTCGCGGCCCCACACCACCATCGCATGCTGCGCACCCAGCTGCTGCAACACGCGCACCTGGATACCGACCAGGTCGGGGTGGAACACGCCCATCAGGATGTTCGGCGCACCGGCGGGGTTGGTCAGCGGACCGAGGATGTTGAACAGGGTGCGCACGCCCATCTCCTTGCGCACCGGCGCCACCACCTTCATCGCCGGATGATGGTTCGGCGCGAACATGAAGCCGATGTCCGTGTCGGCCATGCAGGCAGCCACCTGCTCGGGCTTCAGGTCGATCGAGGCACCCAGCGCTTCAAGCACGTCGGCACTGCCGGACTTGGACGACACGCTGCGCCCGCCATGCTTGGCTACGCGCGCTCCGGCCGCCGCCGCGACGAACATCGAGGCGGTGGAGATGTTGAAGCTCGACGCACCGTCGCCGCCGGTACCGACGATGTCGACGAAGTGGTCGTGCGGCGGTGCCTCCACCTTGGCCGACAGTTCGCGCATCACGCGCGCCGCGCCGGTGATCTCGCCGATCGTCTCCTTCTTCACGCGCAGGCCGGTGATGATCGCCGCGGTCATCAGCGGGCTCACCTCGCCGCGCATGATCTGGCGCATCAGCGCGATCATCTCGTCGTGGAAGATCTCGCGGTGCTCGATCGTGCGCTGCAGCGCCTCCTGCGGCGTGATGTGGATCTCGCGCGGCGTCATGCGGCGAGCTTCCGTGCCGGCAGGCCGAGGAAATTCGCCAGCATGTCGTGGCCGTGCTGCGTGAGGATCGACTCCGGATGGAACTGCACGCCCTCGACCGGCAGGGTCTTGTGGCGCAGGCCCATGATCTCGTCGATCGAACCGTCGGGGTTTTCGGTCCAGGCGGTCACTTCCAGGCAATCGGGCAACGAACCCTGCTCGACCACCAGCGAGTGGTAGCGGGTCGCCTCGAACGGATCGGGCAGCCCGGCGAACACCCCCTGCCCGCGATGGCGCACCGGAGAGGTCTTGCCGTGCATGATCTGCTTGGCGCGGATCACCTTGCCGCCGAACGCCTGGCCGATCGCCTGGTGGCCCAGGCAGACGCCGAAGATCGGCACCTCGCCCGCCATCTCGCGCAGGACCGCCAGCGACACGCCGGCATCGTCCGGCGTACCCGGCCCGGGCGAGATCATGATGTGCGACGGCTTCAGCGCGCGGATCGCGGACACGTCCAGCGCGTCGTTGCGCACCACCTTCACCTCCTGCCCCAGCTCGCCCAGATACTGCACGAGGTTGAAGGTGAAGCTGTCGTAGTTGTCGATCATCAAAAGCATGGAAAACGCCACAGGGCTGGAAGCATGGAACGGCCATCATAGCCAGCCCATGCCACCTGTGCAGCGTGGAGCCGCATGGCACCGTTTGCGCGCGCCCGCACACACCGGCATGCTCGCGCGTCAGGCCATCAAGGATCCGCGCCATGGACTATCTGGAAATCGCCCTGCTGCTCGGCGGCCTCGTGCTGCTCGTGCTCGGCTACCGGCGCCACCACCGGAGCTGGCTGGTGGCCGCGGCGCTGTTGCTGTTCCTGTCCGGCAACCTCCGCCCGATGGTCAGTGGCTTCGTCGATGGCTGGAACTCGGTGGGCAGTCCGGTGGCGTCGGCCACGCACTGAAGATGGAGCAGGCAGAGCCACGGCCAGCCGCAGGAGCAAGGCAGTGAGCGCAATCCTGCGCGGCGGGCGCGGGCTCTTCACCCTCGTCGCGAGCCTGGTCTTGCTCGCCGCCTGCAGCCACGCGCCACCGCGCAATCCGCTGGCGACCTGGACACCCTCTCCCAACCATGATTTTCGACGCCCGCTACTGATCGTGCTGCACTTCACCGGGGACGACTCGACGCAACAGGCGCTGGATACCCTGCGCACCGGCAACGACAGCGGCCCGGTGAGCGCGCACTACCTGATCGACCGCGACGGCCACATCGATCAGCTGGTGCCGGACCAGTGGCGCGCCTGGCATGCCGGCGGCGGGCGCTGGGGCACCATCACCGACCTCAACTCCGCCTCGATCGGCATCGAGCTGGACAACGACGGCCACGAGCCTTTCAGCCAGCCGCTGATCGACAGCCTGCTGCGCCTGCTCGGCGACCTCACCATCCGCCTGCACATTCCGCCCACGCAGATCATCGGCCACGAGGACCTGGCCCCCACGCGCAAGGACGATCCCGGCCCGGAGTTCCCCTGGGGCGAGCTGGCCCGGGCCGGCTTCGGACTGTGGCCGAAGGGACCGCTGTGCGATCCGCCCGCCGGCTTCGATCCGTGGATGGCACTGGCCGTGGTCGGTTACCCACTGGATGACCGACCCGCGGCCGTGCGCTCGTTCCACCATCACTTCCGCGCGATGCAGGGCGAGACGCTGGATGCCGAGGACAACCGCCTCCTCTACAACCTCGCGCAGCAGATCGACGGCGGTGGCAATGCATGCGCCGCGCCGGAAACGCCGATCACCCCCGACGCCGCAAGCGGCACCGCACGCTGAGCGCGACTCAGCACCCGGCCAGCAAGCGCGCGGCCAGCCCGCCCGCGCGTTGCACCGGTCGATCCAGCGCGGCGGCGACCGCCTCGCCCGTGCCCCACAGCTCGACCTGCCGCTTGGCGCGCGACAGGCCGGTGTAGAGCAGCTGGCGCGACAGCAGGCGGTGTTCGGGATCGGGCGGCAGCAGCACGGCGGCCAGTGCATATTCGGAACCCTGGCTCTTGTGCACGGTGATCGCGAAGCCGCCTTCGTGCGGCGGCAAGGTGCCGGGGGCGAAGCTGCGTGCGCTGGCGCGGCCATATTCGTCCACCGTCTCGAACCACACGCGCAGCGAGCCGTCCGGTTCGGCCAGGCACAGGCCGACATCGCCGTTGTACAGGCGCGCGGCATAGTCGTTGCGGGTCACCAGCACGGCGCGGCCGGCGTACCAGATGCGGTCCGGCGGCACGCCCCAGAGCTGTTTCAGGCGCTGCTCGATCCAGCCGTTGAGGGCAAGCGCGCCGAAGCCGTCCTCGCGCAGCGCAGACAGCAGCTGGCGTTGCGCCAGGGCGCGCAGCGCCTGTACGGCGATCGCCGCGCGTGCCTCGGTGTTGGCCTCCTCGCGCGGCGGCAGCCCGGGACGGATCGGCAGGGCCGCCAGCGGCTCGCACCAGGCGGCCAGCGCACGCCGCAATGCCGCGGCGTCGGCCACCTCGCGCCAGCGCGTGTCCTCGCCCGCGGCCTCCATCGCCTCGCGCAGCGCGCGTCCGTCGCCCACGCGCACCGCCCGGTTGATCGGCACCAGCTGCCGCTCGGCGCGGAAGCTGTGTTCAAGTCGCACCAGATCGCCGCGCGGATCGGCCTCGAACGCGCTCACCAGGTCCATCAGCACCGAACCGGCGGCGACCGAGGTGAGCTGGTCGGCATCGCCCACCAGCACCAGGGTGGCCTCGGGCCGCACCGCGTCGAGCAGGGCGCGCAGCATGGCCAGGTCAACCATCGAGGCCTCGTCCACCACCACCACGTCGGCAGCCAGCGGATGGGCGGCATCGCGGGTAAAGCGGTTGCGGCGCGGGTCGTAGCCGAGCAGCCGATGCAGGGTCAGCGCCTCGCTGTCGGGAATCGTCGCCAACGATGCACTCCATTCCGCGTCGAGCCGGGCCGCCAAGGCCTGCTTGCCCTGCCGCAGCGACTGCACCAGCCGCTGCGCCGCCTTGCCGGTGGGTGCGGCGACCTGGATCGACAGCGCCGCGCCGGCCGCCTGCCGCTGCAACGCCAGCAGCATGCGCAGCACGGTGGTGGTCTTGCCGGTGCCGGGGCCGCCGGTGAGCACGAACAGCCGACGCCCGGCGACCGCAGCCACCGCCGCGCGCTGGCGCTGCACGGCGTCGGAGCGGTCGCCGTGGAACAGCGTGTCGATCAAGGCCTCGTCGGCCGATGTGGGCACGGCCGCCGCGCGTCGCGTGCGCACCGCGTTCGCCACCGCGACTTCGTGGGCGTGGTTGCGCCACAGGTAGAAGCGATCGTCGGCATCGATCACATACGGCGTCGGCACGTGGCCATCACCGACCAGCGGCTCGGTGCGCAGCGCAGCCAATGCCTCGGCATCCGGTCGCGGCATGCCGTGGCGACCGGCGCCCTCGCCCGCCAGCGGCAGGGCCGTATCGCCTTCGCCGTCGGCATAGCTGGCCCACGCCGCCATCTTCGCCAGCAGCGGCGAACCGCCGTGACCGAGCGTCCAGCGCAGCACGGCGCGGTCGAGGGGACGCCACGGTGCGTCGGTCGTCAGCTCCAGCGGCGAGGGGACGAAGCGGTAGGCGCTCATGCGGCGGCTCCTTCGATGCGACCGGCCAGCACCGCGTCGGCCGCCTCGACCAGCGCATCGTCGAAGCGGTGGCGCCAGATGCCGGCCTGCGGTGCCAGCCCCACCGCGCGCACGAACAGGTAGATCGCCTCGCCCAGGTGCCGGTCGCGGCGGTAGCCCGGCAGGCGCTGACGCAGCATGCGGTCCACCGCCACGGTGTAGAGCAGCGCCTGGAAGCGGTACTGGTGGTCGTCCATCGCCACGCGCAGGGCCTCGGGCAGATAGCCGTCCAGATGGTCGCCCAGGTAGTTGCTCTTGTAGTCGAGCACGTGGAAGCGCCCGTCGTGTTCGAGGATCAGGTCGATCTTGCCGGTCATCCGCCCGCGCAGCTGGTTGACCGCGGTGAACGGCACCAGCTCCGGTTCGCCGTGGCGCGCGCAGGCTTCGCGCAGCGCGGCCACCGAGGCACCGTCGAGCAGGTAGTGGAATTCCATCTCGGCCAGCTGGCGCTGCGGCGGCACCTCGCCGAGCCACAGGCCGGGAAGCAGTTCGGCCTCCAGGTTGGCCTGCAGGCGCTGCGCAATCCGCTCGATCAGCGCCGGACGCTCGCGCTCCTCCAGCGGCACGCCGGCGTCGCCCAGTTCGCGGTCGATGAGGCCGAGCTGGCGGGTCATCGGTTCGCCGATGGTGCGGTGCTCGAACATCGCGTGCAGCGCGTTGCCGATGTCCGCGCCGCGGATCGCCGCCAGCGCCTGCAGTTCCGGATGCGGCGGTGCCGGCTCGGCGACGGGCAGCGCGGCGTCGAGCGCTTCGACCACGGCATCGGCGGCCGGCGCCTCGTCGCTGGCGGCGGCGTCTTCCAGCGTGCCCTCGTGGGCACCGCGGACCAGGTTGGAGAAGCTGTAGACGCGCGCGTCCGGATGCGGCGGCGGCTCCTTGCGCGGGATACGTTCGCCCTCTTCCACCGCGTCCGGCGCGAGGCGACCGCCGCGCCAGGGCCAGCCGTCGGCGGACCAGCCGAGCTGCGGCGCCGCCGTCGCCAGGTCGAGGCCGGCGGCCTGCGCGGCGAGCAGGCGCTCGATTGACACGTCCAGCGGCGCGCGTTCCGGATCGCTGGCCGGCTTGTCGCTGTTGGCCCGTGCCGGGCGATCCGGCGGCAGCACGTAGACGTGGCACGCATGGATGGCGCGGGTCAGTGCCACGTAGAGCACGCGGAAGCGCTCGTCCTGGCCCTCGTGGTCGTACTGCGCCTTGGCCGCCTTGCCGAAGCCGATCACGCGCTGGCCGCACAGCGGCTCGTCGATCACCGGCAAGGTGTCGTTGGCGTTGCGCGTGTGGTCCCACATCAGCGGCAGGAACACCAGGTTGAACTCCAGGCCCTTGCTGGCGTGCAAGGTCATCAGGCGCACGCGTTGGGCGTCGGACTCGATGCGCAGCTGCTGCTCGTCCGCCGCGTCGCCGCCGGCGGCCTCGCCCTCGCGCTGGCGGGCGAACCAGGCCAGCAGCTGCTCGCTGCCGTGCAGCTGGTCGGCCTGCGCCTGCAGCAGTTCGCCGAGGTGACGCAGGTCGGTGAGCATGCGCTCGCCGTCGTCGCCGGCCAGCAGCGCGGGCGCGGCGTGCTCGATCAGCTCGCGCACCACCGCCAGCACGCCCTCGCGCTGCCAGCGCGCTCGCCACTGCTGGAACTGCTGCTCGTAGTCGAGCCAGGCTTCCGGCTGCTCGCGCAGCGCCTTCAGCGTGTGGAAGCCAAGCCCGTACAGCCGCGTCGCCAGCGCCGCGCGCACCGCACCCTCGTCGCTGGCGTGGTCGATGCCGTAGAGCAGGATCTGCAGCTCGCGCGCCACGTCCAGCGCGAACACGCTGGAACGGCCCGCGCCCACGCAGGGCACGCCCAACCGCTGCAGGCGCGTGCGCAGGTCGGTGATGTCCTGGTTGCCGGGCAGCAGCACCGCGATGTCGCCCGGCTGCACGGCGCGATGGCCGATGCGATGGCGACCGGAGGCCAGCAGCTCGGCGATCTGCCGCGCGCAGGCGTCCAGCGCCTCGCGCGAACGCGCCGGGACCGACGCCGGATAATCCGGCTGCCAGTGGAGCTGCAGCGGCTGCGCCAGGGGCGTGCCGTCGATCGTGTAGGGCGCGCCGTCGCGTCGGCTGCTGGCGTTCACCGGCTCGACGCGGATGCGCGCGCCCGGGTCCGCACTCAGCACGGCGCCGGCGACTTCGTAGAACTGGTTCAGCGCGGCGACCATCGCCCGCGAGGAACGGTGGTTGGTGTCCAGCCGCAACACCTCGTTGGCGCCGTCGGCAGCGCGCAGGTAGGTGTGGATGTCGCCGCCGCGGAAGCGGTAGATCGCCTGCTTGGGGTCGCCGATCATCACCAGCCGCCCGCGCGGCGCGCCGGCGGCGTCGCTGTAGATCGCGCGCAGGATGTCGTACTGCTGGCCGTCGGTGTCCTGGAACTCGTCCACCAGCGCCACCGGCCAGGCCGAGTGCAGGCGGTCGGCCAGCGCGCGGTCCTCGCGCTTGAGCGCTGTGCCGACGCGGGCGATCAGCTCGTCGAAACTGAGCTGGCCGCGCGCGGCCAATCGCTCCTCGCGCCAGGCCTGCACCTGCGCCAACCAGCCCTGCCAGGCGAGCACTTCCTTGGCCTTGGCGGCGTACTCGAACAGCCGGCCGGCGCGCGTGGCGAAGGCGAGCAAGGCACGTGTCTCCGGTGCGTCCAGCGCCTCGACGGTGAGCTGCTCGGCGGCATCGCTCTCGGCGCCGAGCAGGTTGGCAATGGTCGATGCCTTGGGCAGCTCGCCGCGCTCGTGCAGCCACTGCGCCAATGCCAGCAGCGCGTTCTTCAGCGCGGTCTTGCGCGGCAGGAAATGCGCCTTGTCGGCGGCGAAAGCCGCCAGCGCACCGGCTTGCTCCGCAGGCAACTCGGCTTCCAGGTATGCGGCGTCAGGCGCCCACAAGGCGACGCCCGGCTGCAGGTAGGCCTTGAGCTGGCGACGCAGCGCGGCCAGCGAGGCCGGTGCCTCCGGCACGGCGGCCTCGCCCTGCTGCAGCCGCCGCCACAGGTCGGCCGACCACTCGTCCAGCAGCGCCTCGGAGGAGACCATCTCGCCCAGCTGGAAGCCGCCGCCGCTCTCGAACGGGTAGTCGCCGAGAATGCGCCGGCACAGGCTGTGGATGGTTCCGACCGGAGCCAGGTCCAGCTCGGCCTGGGCGAGGCGCAGGCGCAGGCGGTCGCGTTCGGCTTGGGCGGGATCGTCCTGCCAGCGCGCCTGCAGCCAGGCGAGGTCGGCGCCGACGTTCGCCGCGGCGATGCCGGCCTGCCAGTCGGCCGCGGCCATCTCGCCCCACACCAGCTTGGCGCGCAGTCGTTCGCGCAGCTCCTGCGCCGCGGCGTCGGTGAAGGTGGTGACGACCACGGCGCGTGGGCTCAAACCCTGCTCCAGCAGCAGGCGCAGATAGAGCACGGCGATGGTCCAGGTCTTGCCCGTGCCGGCGCTGGCCTCGATCAGGGTGCGACCGTCGCCGGCCAGCTGCAGTCGGCTCCAGTTGAGCGCGGCAGCGTGTTCGGCGGTGCCGGTCATGCGTCCACCTCGTCGAGTGTGGCCGGGTCGATCAGGCGCGCCAGTCGCGCGGCCAGCGCCTGCAGCTCGGCGTGCTGCGGCTGGCCGTCGGCGAAGTTCGTCTCGCCGGCGAGCAGGCGTGCGTAGCCCGGAGCGTAGTCGCGCTCGCCGGCACCTTGGCCCTGGCCCTCCCACGCCTGCCGCGCGGCCTCGGGCTTGTCGTCCAGCGCGGCCCAGCTGGTGCGCGGGAAATACGGCAGCGGCTGCTGCTGGGCCTGCCGCCAGATCGCCAGCAGCGCAGCGACGCGCGCAGCCAGCGCCTCGCGCATCGCCTGCGCGGTGGCCGGATCGGCCGCGAGCATCGCCTCGTCCCAGGCGTTGAACGGCGCGCCCAGATCGGCCTTGTCGTCGGCGGTGAACACCGCCACCCGCACTGGCGTGGTCGGCTCTGCCGCAAGCCGCAGCAGCGCCCAATCGAGGAACAGCGGCACGCGTTCGCGGAAGCTGAGCGACTCCGGCTTCTTGCCCGGCCAGGCCTCGAACAGCCACAGACCGTCATCGGTGGCGAACACGCGATCCAGCGCGCCTTCCACGATGTGCTCGCCTACCGTGAGCGCCAACGCGCGCGGCTGGCGCTGCGGCAGCGCGCCGGCGAACAGCGGGTGCGTGCGCGCGGTCGCCAGCAGCGCGTTCACCGCTTCGCGCTCGGCGATCCAGGCGGCCAGACCGAGCCGGCCGCCGGGCAGCAGGCCGCTCAGCCGCAGCCAGGCCGGAGGCTGTTCCGGCAGCTCGAAGCGACCCGAACCCAGCGCGTCCAGCAGCAATCGGCGACCGACCTGGTCGAGCGCGCTGAAACCCGGCTGCAGCGGCTCGTCGGCCTGCAGGCGATCGTCCTCCAGTGCATCGAGCCGGATGTGCAGGCGCTGCGCCAGCAGTTGCCGCGCGGGATCGCGAAAGTAGGCCTGCACCTCGCGCAGGGCGATCACGCCATTTTCGTCATCAATCGTCGACGTGGTGGCCGTCGTGAGTTCGAGGAACGGCGCGACCGGCTCGCCGCGCACCATGCCGGCGCTGCCGCCGTCGAAGGTGAACAGGCGCGGATCGCTGCCGTCGAAGTAGCGGCCATCGAACGGCTGCAGCGGATGCTTGATGCGCCACGGCCGGTGGATCGTGCGTGGCGTGCCCGGCGCGGGAGCCCTGTCGTCCTCGTCGGCCTCCACACCGCGCAGGCCGGCCTGGTCGTCCAGGCATTGCAGCAGCTCGGCCAGCGGCGCGGCCGGGTTGCGCGGCTTGCCGTCGCGCACGCCCTCGCCGATGTAGGACAGGTGCAGCACCTCGCGCGCGGCCATCACCGTTTCCAGGAACAGGTAGCGGTCGTCGCTGCGCACGTCGCGGTCGCCGAGGCGGCGGTGGCGCTGCATCAGGTCCAGCCCGGCGTCGCCCACGCTGCGCGGGAATTCGCCGTCGTTGAGGCCGAGCACGGCGATCACCCGGAACGGGATCGCGCGCTGCGGGACCATGCCGCAGAAGGTGACGCCGCCGAGCAGGAAGCGCTGACGCTCCGGCGCGGCAGCGAACCGCTCGCGCAATACCTCGCGCACCACGGAGAACTCCAGCAGCGGATCGAGCCCGCAGTCGGCAGTCTCCACCCGGGTCGCCTGCAGGAAGCGACGCAGCAGCGACAGCGCTTCCTGCGCATCGCGGTCGCGCGGATCGATGCGGAACAGCGTGTCGAGCAGGCGCTCCAGCCGCGCGGCCCAGGCCGAGGCGGTGCGCGCTTCGGCCGCGTCGCGATGCAGCTCGGCCAGCGCCAGCAGCAGGCGGTCCAGCGCACCAAGGATCGCCGCCTGCGGACCGTGCACGCCCTCCACCGGCCACAGCTCGCCATCGGGCAGGCTCCAACCCGTGTCACCGGTGTCGGCGTCGCCCAGCACGTAGCCGGCGAGCAGGCGGTCCATGCCCCAGGCGAAGGTGTGCTCGTCGATGCCGGGCACGCCGAAGCCCTCGCGGAACGCACCGTCCAGCGCCCAGGCCACGCGCCCCTGGCGCAGCCAGCGGGCCAGCGTGTCGATGTCGCCTTCACCCAGACCCAACGCGCGCGCCACTTCCGGCACCTGCATCAGGTCGAGCAGCTCCGGTGCGGTCAGCCGCGACTCGGGCACCGCCAGCAGCCGGCTGAAAGCATCGAGCAGCGGATGCGTGCGCGCCACCGCCACGTCGGCCAGGTGGTACGGCAGCGGCCCGTGATGGCGGCCGGCCTCGCCGAACACCGCCGGCAACAGCGGCACGTAGGCAGCGATGTCCGGCGCCATCACCACGATGTCCGAGGGTCTCAGGTCCGGCCGCGCGGCCAGCTCGGCGAGCAGGGCATCGCGCAGCACTTCCAGCTCGCGCAGGCGGGTGTGGCAGAGGTGCACGCGCAGCGAGCGGTCGGCCAGCGCCGCATCGGTACCGCCGTGCAGCGGAGCCACCACGCTGGGATCGAGCGCGCGCAGGCTCTCCTGCAGCCGCTGCAGCAGGCCGTTGCCCTCGCCCGGTGAGGGCGCCTCGTCCTGCCAGTGGCGCACGTCCATGGCGATGGCGTCGTCGAAGTGCTGCAGGTTGAGCATGAAGTGCTGGCCCATGCGGCCCCAGGCGGCAAGCAGCGGATGGCCCATTTGCAGGAAGTGCTGCTCGGAGGCCTCGCTGAAATCGGTGCTGCGGGCCAGCTCGCGCAGCTGCTCGCGCTCGCCGCGCAGGCCGGCCCAGTACTCGCGACAGGGATCGGGCACATACAGCACCACCGGACGCAGCTGGCTCACCGCGCGCAGCAGGGCCAGCTCGGCCGGGGCAAGGTGGCTGATGCCGAACAAGTGCAGCGGCTCGTCGCTGGCGTGGCGGGCCGGATCGCGCGCCAGCTCGCGCACCAGCGCCTGCACGCGCTCACCGCGGTGCGGCAGGCCGATGTCCGCACGCAACTGGCGCCACAGCGGCGCCATGAATGACGGCTCCGGCAGGCCGTCGCGACCGTGTTCCCAGGCGTCGAGCCAGTCCGGCCGGTAGACCAGGTACTGGGTGTAGATGCGCGCCAGCCGGTCGGCCAGCTGATAGCGGCGGCGCGCCGCGTCGCCACCGGCGAGATAGCCCTGCACGCGGGCGTCGTCGATGTCCGGCAGGTGTTCGTGGATGCGCCAGCGCAGGCGGTCGCGGCGGTAAGGCGTGAGCGCCACCGCGCCGCTGCCGAGCACGGTGAGCGCCAGCTCGTCGAGCCAGCTGCTGGGCAGCGAGATGCGCAGGTTGGCGACGATGCCGCCAGTGCCGCGCTTGTGCGCCAGCGCGCCGGCCAGCCAGTGGCGCATGCCCGGATGCGCGGCGATCACCGTCTGCGGCGCCAGCACGTGGGCCGGCGGTGCGCTGTCGAGCAGCTTGAGCAGCGGATCGAGCAGGGCCTCGAGCCGGCTGGCCCGGTAGATCACCAGGCCGCGGTGGAATTCGTCCGTGGGGGCAGGTCGCATCGTCGGGATGATAGCCGGCGGCAGGAAGCCGCCATCACATCACCCGGCCATCGCAACGGCTGCGACGCGGGCCAGGGCTCACCACTCCGGCGACGGGTCGTCTCCGGTGGATTCGCCGTCGATATCGGTCGAATCGGCCACGGCGCGCTGCAATCCGCGCTGGGTCTGCTCACGCGCCTGCCGCAGGGCGATCAGGGCGCGCAGGTTGCGCTCCAGCTCGGCCAGGGTGATCGGGAAAAACGCCGGGTCCTGGTCGCTGACCATCCAGCTGCGGGCGCGCTTGGCATCCACCGGCACCACGGCCGCGTGCAGGGCTTCCACCACTTCCTCCGGCGCCACCTCGCCGAGCTCGCAGACCAGCCGCCACAGCCAGTTCAGCCGCTGCGGATCGATGCCTCGATTCATCGGTGGACGACGGTAGGGCAAGCGGGCGAGCTCGGGATCGTACATGGCGGTCTTGGACAGGGCCTTGCTGGGCGGCACCCCCCGTGCCGCGCCCCATGGTAACCCGCTTTCAGGGCCGTGCGGACGGCGGCTCGAACGCCAGCACCTGGTCGGTGTAGGTCTCGATCAGCGCGCTGAACGGACGCCCGTCGCCATCGAACAGCAGGGCGCGGTGCTGCAGCAGCCGATGCGGGATCGGCAAGGTGCCCGGGCGATCGGCCGGCAGCTCGGCGGCCTGCTCCCAGCCCGGCGGCAGCGGCGACCAGAGCAGTTCGGCGGACAACGTCCGACGGCGGAAATGCAGCGGACGGACGACCTTGCCGAACGGGGTGTCGGTGGTCTCCAGGGTGCGGTTCATGGCTGCGGTCAGACGCGACGGTACGTACCAGTTCTCCGCCTCCGACAGCGTGCGCCCACCGCAGCGCAGGGCCACCCGCCGGTAGGCGACCGGCTCGCCGGCGGCGATGCCGAGCTGCGCGCGCAGATCGTCCGGCAGGGGGCGGGCCGGGCCATGCACGTGCTCGGCAGTGACCTTCGCGGGCGAGGCCATGCCGTGCGCCGCGCACCAGCGCTCCAGGGTCAGCGTGGCGCTGTCGTGGCTGAGCAGGTCCGCATTGAGCGTCTGCAGCAGGGCCAGCACCTCGGTGCGCGCCAGCGCGGTGTCGGGCCAGGCGGGCGCACGCGGCGCCTCGTCGGCATGCACGCCCGCGGCCAGCACGCCGGCCAGCAGCACGCCGGCGCCACCATGACGGACCATGCGGCTCACAGTCCCCTGGCCGCCTGTGCCACGGCGCGGAACAGCGCGCGACCCTTGTTCATCGTCTCTTCCCACTCCGACGCCGGGTCGGAGTCGTAGACGATGCCGGCGCCGGCCTGCACGTGCAGGCGGCCGTCCTGGATCACCGCGGTGCGGATCGCGATGGCGGTGTCGGCGTCGCCCCACCAGCCGATCCAGCCGATCGCGCCGGCGTAGATGTTGCGCTTGACCGGCTCCAGCTCCTGGATGATCTCCAGCGCGCGGATCTTCGGCGCACCGCTGACCGTGCCGGCCGGGAAGGTGGCCTTGAGCACGTCCATGTAGGACAGCCCGTCGCGCAGCTCGCCCTCCACCTGGCTGACGATGTGCATCACGTGCGAGTAACGCTCGACCACGAAGGACTCGGTGACCGCCACGCTGCCCGTCTCGGTGATGCGGCCGACGTCGTTGCGGCCCAGGTCGATCAGCATGACGTGCTCGGCGCGTTCCTTCGGATCGGCCAGCAGCTCGGCCTCGAGCGCGGCATCCTCGGCCTCGCTGGCGCCTCGCTTGCGTGTGCCGGCGATCGGTCGCACGACCACCTTGCCGTCCTTCAGCCTCGCCAGGATCTCCGGCGAGGAACCGACGATCTGCGTTTGGCCTAGGTCGACGAAGTACATGTACGGCGAGGGGTTCAACGCGCGCAGCGCGCGGTACACGTCCACCGGTCGCGCGTTGAAGCCGACGCTGAGCCGCTGCGAGGGCACTACCTGGAAGATGTCGCCGGCGCGGATGTATTCCTTGGCCTGCTCCACCATGGCCTCGAACTCGGCCTTGGTGAAGGAGGATTTGAAGTCGCTTTCGTCCAGCGCCACCGACTGCGTGAGCTGCGGATACGACGCCCCACCCTGGCGCAGGCGGTAGACCAGCGCATCGAGCCGGCGCTGTGCCTCGGCGTAGGCGTGCGGCTGCGACGGATCGGCGTGCACGATCAGGTACAGCCGGCCCTTGAGGTTGTCGAACACCGCGACTTCCTCGGCCAGCATCAGCAGCACATCGGGCGTGCCCAGCTCGTCGGGACGGTCCCACTTCGCCAGCCGCGGCTCGATGTAGCCGATCGTCTCGAAGCCGAAGTAGCCGACCAGGCCGCCGCTGAAGGCCGGCAGCTGCGGCAACCTCGGCACGTCGTACTGCTGGCGCAGCTTTTCGATCTCGGCCAGCGGGTCGTCGAGGTGGCGGCGCTCGGTGACTTCGCCGGCATCCTCCACTTCCAGCTCGTGCCCGCGCAGACGGTACACGCGGCGCGCCGGCAGGCCGATGATCGAATAGCGCCCCCAGGTCGCCCCGCCCTCGACCGACTCGAACAGGAAGGTGTACGGGCCATCGGCCAGCTTCAGGTACACCGACAGCGGTGTATCGAGGTCGGAAAACACCTCGCGCACCAGGGGGATGCGCGTGTGGCCCTTGGCCACCAGCGCGTCGAATTCGTCGCGGGAAATCACGGGGGATCGATCCAGGCAGGAAACACAGCCGCGCCACGATAGCAGCCCGCCACGCCGGGGGCACGGCGACCAGATGTTGCGGCAGGCGGACGCGGCACCTAGGCTGGTCGACGGGGGATCCAGGGGGACGACTCGCTTGCCCGTCATCCGTAAGGCGCCAGCCCGGCGCCGCGGGAGACACGTGCCTGCCTGTGCGCGACGCGCGTGTTCCCGAAGACCCCTGCGCACCCGCCCGCCACCCGGCGAAGCGGGACTGTTGGTCACCATGGACGAGGAGTGCGGCAGTGAGTAGCGAGGCCAAGTATTGGATCGGCCAGAACGGCCAGAAGTACGGACCCTACAGCGAGGCGAACGTCCGCCAGTGGATCGGCGAGGGCCGCTTCGGCCCGGAGACACTGGCCTGGTGCGACGGCATGGCCGCCTGGGCACCCCTGAAACAGGTATTTCCCGATGCCGCGGCGGCCGCGCTGCCGGCATTCAAGGCGCCTCCTGCGCCACCCGCGGACTTCTTCTCCGGAGATCCTTCCGATACGCCAGAGCAACGGCGCTCGGACCTGCCGTCCCCGCCCTCGCTGCACTGGGGCGTGGTGCTGCTGCTCACCATCGTCACGTTCGGCATCTTCGGCATCGTCTGGCCGTTCATCCAGTCCAGCTGGGTGCGGAAGATCGACGGGCGAAGCCGCGCCACCCTGCTGCTCGGGCTGGCCTTCGGCTGCTTCGTGGTCGGCTATGCGCTGGTCATCGCGGGCGCCATGCCGCGGGGACAGGCACCAGGCGGCGGCGCCCCATTCGGCGTGCTGCTCATGCTGGCGTACCTCGTGCTGTACGTGGTCGCCTACTTCTCGATGGCCGGCTCGCTGGAACGGCACTTCAGTCGCAGCACGCCCACCGTGCGGATCGGCGGCATCACGCTGTTCTTCTTCAACATGTACTACCTGCAGGGGCAACTGCGCTGGCTGGCCCGGTGGAAAGAGAGCGGGCGGACCGACCCGCCGCCACCGAAAGGCGTGTTCTATCTGCTCTGGGCGTTTCCCTTCGTGCTTGGCGTGCTGGCCGCGATCGCCATTCCGGCCTACCAGGACTACGTGTTGCGCGCGCAGGTGTCGGAGGCGCTTTTCATCGCCCGCGATGCCGAGGCGGCCGTGGCCGGGTACTACGCCCGACATGGCGAGATGCCGAACGGCAACACCGATGCCGGGATCGGCGAGGCCAGCTCGCTGACCGGACGCTACGTGTCGTCCGTCGACGTGGAGGCCGGCAGGCTGGTGATCGCCTTCGACTCGCCGCGGGCCGCACCCGCCCTGCGCAACCGGGTCCTGGTGCTGGAGCCGCACCGCGACGGCCAGGGACCCTGGCGGTGGACATGTGACAACCCCGAGACCACGATCCAGGCGCGGCACCTGCCGATGACCTGCCGCTCGTGAAGTCCCGCCGCGTCGCGCCGTGCCACCGGCCGGCGCGAGCTGCGCACCGTCTTGGGTAAGCTTGCCGTCAACCTTTCGAGGGATGCGTGGCGCATGGACACGTACTGCCTGGTCCTCACCGGCGAATTCACCGACCCGGACCCCGCGGCCGCCCGGACGCGGCTGGCCGCGGCGTTCGGCATGACACCCGAAGCGTTCGAACAGAAGGTGTGGCAACGGGCGCCGCTGATCATCCGGCAGGGTCTGGACGCCGAGACGGCGACACGCCAGTGCGGCCAGCTCGGCGAGCTCGGCGCACAGGCAGAAGCGTTGCCCTCAGGAGAGACCCTGATCTGGTTGCTGCGCGGCGAGCGCGTGCTGGGCCCCCTGCCCGCCGGGGTTCTGGACCGGTTCGGCCGGCCCGGGGATCGCTGGTGCCATGACGGCGACGACAGCTGGCAGGACGTGTCGACGCCGATCATGCCTCCGCCGCTGCCGACCGCCAGCGAGCCACCACCGCTGCCGTCTCGGGCAGGCAAGGGGTTCCTGCAGCGCCACGGGCGCTGGCTGGTGGCGGCCGCCGCGGCCGTCGTGCTGGTCGGTGCCTGGCTGCACGTACGCACCCCGGCCCCGGCGACCAACGCTCCCGTGCAGTACGTGCCGCGACCGTTGCAGCCGATGGCCGCGGCTGCACCGTCGGTACGTTGCCCGGAGGCGACCGGTGCGGCGCCATCGAGTGACGAGGACCGCTTCCTGCTGGCCGGCGGCGAACGCCAGCTCACCGGCCGGTCCCAGCGCGAGGGCGGCAGCTACGTGGCCGAGGCGGTGGTGGGGCGCGACGCCCAGTGCCATCCGGACGCGGTGCAGCTGTACGTCTTCCATGAGGGCGTCTTTGTCGGCACGCCGCTTGATCCGCCGATCGACCCGCGCCATACCACGCTCGACTTCAAGCTGGACCCGCAGGGCCAGCTCGACTACACGATGCAGCGCTGCGAGAGTCCCGGCACGGCATGCAATCCGGCCGAGCATTACCGGGTGCGCCTGCAGCGCAGCGACAGTGGCTGGGCGCTCACCTACGGTGGCACGGCGGGAACGGTGCGCGTGGAGATCCTCAGCCGCACCGCGCCGACCTACCCGCCCGAAGCGGTCCGCGAGCGGCACGAGGGCACCGTGCTGCTGGCCTTCACGATCGGCCCGGACGGCAGTCCGCTGGATGTCCAGGTGGCCCAGTCCAGTGGCTTCGCCGAGCTGGATTCGGCGGCGCTGGACGCGGCACGGCAGTGGCGCTTCCGCGCGCTGGGGCCGGACGGGCGCGCCACCACGGCGAGCACCCGGGTGCCGGTGCGCTTCCATCTGGACAAGCCCGCGCTATAGCCGCGCACGCGGCATCGAATGCAGTTGCAGGGTGAAGGCCACGCCCTGCCCGTCCTCGAGGTTGCGTGCCAGAGCGTGCCCGCCGTGGCGTTCGGCCACCAGCCGCACCACGTAGAGGCCCAGGCCCAGATGGGGCGCATCGCCCGGCGTCGCCTTGTCACGCAGGCTCACCAGCGAATCGAACAGGCGCCCCTGCATCGCCTCGGGCAGCGGTGGCCCCTGGTTGGCGAGGGTGATCTCCGCGCCACGCTCGAGCGGACGCAGCTCCAGCCGCAGCCAGCCGTCCGCCGGGGTGAACGAGAGCGCGTTGTCGAACAGCTTGTCCAGCGCCTGCGCGACCAGCTCCGGCGCACCGTGGAACGGCAGCGGCGACGGCGGCAGCACGCACTCGAAGCGCCGCGTGCCGGCCAGCGCCCGATACGACTCGGCGCAACCGCGCACCACCTCGCGCAGGTCCACGTCCTCCGGCTCGGCGGCGGCGATCGCGCGCTCCATCCGGCTGGCCTCGCTCATCGCCCGCACCAGCATGCCGAGCCGGGCAGTGCCGTCGCGGGCGCGTGCCAGGTAGGGGGCCGCATCCGCGGGCACGCCGCCTTCGGCATCGAGCGCGTGCTCGAGGTTGTCCAGCGAGGATTTGACGATCGCGATCGGCGTGTTCAGTTCGTGCGACAGCTTGGACGCCAGCGTGCGCAGGTAGTCGGTGTAGCCGCCGACCGCCTCGAACAGCTTTTCGAAGCTGCGTGCCAGGTCGCCGACTTCGTCCGGCGCATCGGACATCGGGAAGCGGCCGCGCTGGAACAGGCCGTCGAGCTGGCCATCGGCCGCCTGCGCCCGCTCGGCGGCATCGCGCAGCTTGCCCAGCCGCAGGCTGAGGCGCGTGGCGAACGCCAGCAGGATGCCGCCGGCCACCAGCAGCACCGCGAAACTGGTCAGCAGCAGGCCGAGCAGGGCGCGATTGGCCAGCAGCGGCACCGCCCGGCTGGTCTGCTCCAGCAGCAACACCCCGTGGACCTTGCCGCCGCGCTCGATCGGCACGGCCGCATCCAGCACCACCGAGGCGCGCGTCTCGCCTTCGCGCCAGACGGCCGCGGGTTGTCCGCGCTGGGCGCGGGTGACCTCGGGCGACTCCAGTCGCGGCGTGTCCTGCATCCAGGGTTCGGCCGCCTGCACCCGGTCGGCCAGCAGCGAACGGTAGATCAGTGCGGCGAACCAGCCAGGCTGCGGGCCACCGTCCGCCTGCAACTGCCCGCTGCGTGCCATCAACCAGCCCTGCGGAGACAGCACACGGGCGTAGGTATTGTCCGGCGCGAGCCGCGCGAGTTCGGCGGACAAGGCATCCGAATAGGCCAGCAGCGGACGCTGCTCGACCGCCAGCGGATCGCCGCCGTCGGCCGGGTCGAACACGCCCACGCCGAGTCCGGTGATGCCGGCGGCAGCGGGCAGGCGCAGCTCGATGCGGTAGCCGCTGCCGTCCTCCTGCCACTGCGCGGCGAAGGCATCCGGCAAGCCGGCGACCGGCGGGTCGAGTGCCTTCGCCGTCAACGGCCCGGGGCCGGAGCTGGCCAGCAGGTAACGACGGCGCGCATCACCCCGCGACAACGCGAGCACCACGTGGTCGGCACGCAGCACCAGCGGATCGTCCACGTCGGCCCGCGTGCGCCGACTGTCGCGCACGTCCAGCCACAGGTAGAGCCCACTCGCGTCCTGCGCCAGCAGCAACTTTCCGCGCGATCCCACCGGCTGGCTCCACGGTGTCAGCGGCGCCCAATCGTCGCCGTAGCCATCGACGGTGATCGGCGTCTGCGCCGGCTGCACGTACCAGGCCCGGTCGCCCTCGGGCAGGCCGGTGCCGGCCACCGCGAGGCTGCGTGCAACCGCGCGCGCGGCAGCAGTGAGCGCCTGCGCCTGGCCATCGCGCAGCAGATTCTCCATCTGCCGCACGTACAGCCAGCCGGCCACCGGCAATGCCAGCGTGCATAGGGCGACCAGCAGCAGCTTGCGGCGCAGCGTCATGCCGTGCGCGCGGTCAGTGCGGCGCGGCGGGCGCCGGCAGCGTGGTGGCACCGCGGCGATAATTCGTGCTGCGGACCACCGCCAGCAGCTCGTCCAGCAGTGCGCGGCGCCGCGCATCATTGGCGGCCAGTGTCATCGACCAGCTGAGACGGACACCGGAGGCCTTGCCGGGATCGCAGAACACGACCATGTCGTCGACGTGGTCGCTGCCCTCGTAGACGTTCGCCGCGCAGTGCATCGACGGATGCGCGATCGGCAGGGTGGCCGCGCGACCGGCTGGATCGCGATGCAGGTAGTGGGTGCGGTCGGCCACCAGTTCCGCGTCCAGCGTCGCCAGCTTCGCCGGCCACACGTTGAGCACCATCACCCGCTGGGGCTCGCCGCTCCATTCGCCGCGGTAGACCACCGCATCCACGCCAATGGCGCGGGCGTAGGTGCAGCAATCGGCCGTCCAGCCCTCCGGCGCCTGCGCGGTGACGGTCCATGCCGGCACGGCGCCGTCGGCACGGCCGCTGGCCACGACCGCCTGGCCGGCGAGCGCCGGACCGGCAGCGAACGCGGCCAGCGCCAGTCCCAGCGCGCACCAGCGACGCATCATGGCTTCCACCGATAGCCCACGCCGTGCACGGTCTCGATCGCGTCGAACTCCGGCGCCACCGCGACGAACTTCTTGCGGATGCGCTTGATGTGCGAGGTGATGGTGGCGTCGTCGACCACCAGCTCGGCCTCGCGCATCAGCTGGTCGCGGTTCTTCACGTGACCGGGGAAGCGCACCAGCGTGTGCACCATCCAGAACTCGGTGACGGTGAGCGGGATCTCTTCACCGTTCCAGGTGACCCGCATGCGCTCGGATTCCAGCTTCAGCGGCCCGTGCTCGATCACCGTCTCGCTCGCCGCCGGCGCCTGCATCGAGGCGATCCGGCGGAACAGCGCGGCGATGCGCGCGGCGAGCTGGTGCAGGCTGGTGTCCTTGCTGAGGTAGTCGTCGGCGCCCAGCCGCAGGCCGGAGATCACATCGAAATCCGAATCGCGCGCGGTGAGGAAGATGATCGGCAGCGTGGGCGACTTCGCGCGCAGCTCGCGACACAGGTCGAAGCCGCCTTCCGGCTCGTCACCCAGGCCGATGTCGATGATCACCAGCTCCGGCAGGCGCATGGCGAAGGCCGCCGAGGCATCCTGCCGCGAGCCGTAGCCGCGGGTGTCGTAGCCGAAGCGGTTCAGCGCCTCGACGTAGTTGGCGCGGATGAGCGGCTCGTCCTCGACGATGGCGACGCTGCGTCCCATGGCGGATTCCTCGTGAAGTCCGGTTCGTGATGGGGCGCAGCGTGCATGGCGCGTCCGGCCCGCGCAAGCAGCGGATCCGCCGCGCCCGCAAATTGCCCGAAGTCGTCGCGGCAATGTCCCGTCGCTGCCGCCCGCCCGCCGGTCGCGGGGCGCGAGATAGGCCCCGACCCACCGCGGAGGACCCAGATGGCCGAAATGCCCCGAGAGAACATCGACCGCAACGCCGAACTGCACGGCTTCGAGCCGCTGCGCATCGTCCTCGCCATCGGCGGCCTCCTGCTCGGGCTGTTGATGGCCATCCACTGAGGAACCCGCCATGGACGCCCGCTTCCCGCCCTTCGACGACTTCGCCACGGACGGCGTGCCACTCCCGGCCGCGCAGGGATGCGCGGAGGGAGACCACGGCCAGGAACCCGATCCGGACTGGTACCCGCTCTGAACCGCCCTTCATGGACGTTCCTCTTGCTCCCCTCGCGAAGGGGAGCTTTTTTTCGGGCCGGAAAAATGAACGGGCGGGAACCAATCCCGCCCGGGCCACTCCAACTGCCTGGATGGCGTCGCGCCTTGGCCGTGGAACGCAGCCGTCGCGCCACCGGTGCCGGCGGCCGCGCGGCGTCATCCAGGTGATCTCCCTGAACGCGTCCCGCGACGCTTTACCCGGTGCCCCGCGGCACCGGGTTTTCTTTTTTCAGCCGATCGCGGCGCGCATCGCGCGGATCGCCGCGGCGTAGTCCGGCGCATTGAAGATCGCCGAGCCGGCGACAAAGGTGTCGGCCCCGGCCGCCGCGATGGCGCCGATGTTGTCCGCGCTCACGCCGCCGTCCACTTCCAGCCGGATCGCGCGGCCGCTGTCGTCGATGCGACGGCGCACTTCGCGCAGTTTGTCCAGCGCGGAGGGGATGAACTTCTGTCCGCCGAAACCCGGGTTCACCGACATCAGCAGCACGAAGTCGAGCTTGTCCAGCACGTGGTCGAGCCAGTTCAGCGGCGTGGCCGGGTTGAACACGAGGCCGGCCTGGCAACCCGCCTCCCTGATCAGGCCGATGGTGCGGTCGACGTGCTCGCTGGCCTCGGGATGGAAGCTGATCGAGTTGGCACCAGCCTTGGCGAAGTCCGGCACGATGCGGTCGACCGGCTTGACCATCAGGTGCACGTCGATGTGCGCGGTGATGCCGTAGTCGCGCAGCGCCTTGAGCACCATCGGCCCCATCGTCAGGTTGGGCACGTAGTGGTTGTCCATCACGTCGAAATGCACCCAGTCGCCGCCGGCAGCGAGCACCTTGGCGGTGTCTTCGCCGAGCCGGGCAAAATCGGCCGAGAGGATGGAGGGGGCGATGATCGGAGACTGCTTGGCCATGGTCGATTCCGGAAGCTGGCGTTACTTGAGGCCTTTCTCGGCCTTGATCCGCTCGTAGGCGGCATTGATCTCGCTGGCCCGGGCCTCGGCGCGCTTGCGCATGTCCTCGGGCAGGTCGCCGAGACGGTCGGGATGATGTTCGGAAATCAGCTTGCGGTAGGCCCGCTTGATGGTGCGCTCGTCGGCGTCGCGCGCCACGCCAAGCACCGCGTAGGGATCGGGACCGCGCTGGCTGCGCTGGGGCGGCACGTAGCCCCCCCCGCCGTTTCCGCCGCGCGGGCCGCCGCCCCTGGCGTTCCAGGCGTAACCCTTCATCGCCATCAGCGCCATCAGCTCCATGTCGCTGACGCGCATGGCGAAGGCGAGCTGACGCAGGATCGCCATCTTTTCCGGCGGCGGATTGCCCTCGGCCAACACGGTCTCGATCACCACATCGAGCACGGGAAAGGCGTGGTCGCGGCGCAGGCCGACCCAGTCGCGCAGCTCGTGGATCGATCGGGTGACGTCGAACTCCGGCGCCTTGCCGCGGTTGAAGCTGGCGATCGCCTCCTGCCGCTGTCCGGGCTCCAGGCCCATGCGGGTCATCAGGCGCTCGGCAATGGCGATTTCCGCCTCGGACACGCGGCCGTCGCTCTTGGCCACCGCACCGAGCAGCTCGAACAGCGGCCGGATGAAGCCGCCGGCTTCCGGCACTGCGCTGCGGCGCTGGCTGTAGCGCATGTTGTCCAGCACGAAGCCGATCAGCGCGCCGACGATGGCACCGGGCAGGCCGTGGCCCAGGAACAGGCCGACCACGGCGAACCAGAACGTATAGGTGTAGCTCATGGACGCGGGGCCACCGGCGTCTGCGCGCTGTACCAGCGGGCCAGTTCGTCCAGCTCGGCGTCGCTGATCGGTCCGATCGCGGCCTTCATCAATGCCACGTTGCGGCGGCCGTCGCGGTACTGCTTCAACGCTTCGCGCAGGTAGTCGAGCCGCTGGCCGGCCAGGTTCGGCGCGCCCGGAATCTGCGCCATGCCGTGCTCGCCGTGGCAGGCGGCGCACAGCCCGAGGCGGGCGGGTTTCGGGGGCATTTCGGCCCGGAGCGGCGCGGCGGCGGCGAGGCTGAGCACCGCAATCAGGACGGTTCGCATCGGCAACACATGGGGTTGGAGACGCGTCAGTCTAGCAGCCGGTCGCGCGGTGCGGCCCGGTGCACCCGTTACACTATGCCGCGCCCGCCCCACCGGAACCGAAACGTGCCCACGACCCTGTCCCAATCGAACCTGCCCGGACTGGAACTGATCCACCGCGGCAAGGTGCGCGACGTCTACGCGCTGCCCGGCAACCGCCTGCTGATCGTGGCTACCGACCGCCTGTCGGCCTTCGACGTGGTGCTGCCGGACCCGATCCCGGGCAAGGGCGAGATGCTCACCCAGATCTCCAACTTCTGGTTCGGCAAGACCGCCCACCTGGTCCCCAACCACCTGCTGGACGTCCCGCTGGCCGACGTCCTGCCTCCCGGCACCGACCTGGCGCTGTACGCCAAGCGCGCCGTGGTGACGCGCCGGCTCAAGCCGGTGCCGGTGGAAGCGATCGCCCGCGGCTACCTGATCGGCTCCGGCTGGAAGGACTACCAGCGCACCGGCGCGGTCTGCGGCATCGCCCTGCCACCGGGCCTGAAGCAGGCGCAGCAGCTGCCCGAGCCGATCTTCACCCCGTCGACCAAGGCGGCCGTGGGCGACCACGACGAGAACGTCAGCTTCGACGCCGTGGTCGACGCGGTCGGCCGCGAGCTGGCCGAAAAGGTGCGCGACGCCACGCTGGCGATCTACCGCTGGGCTGCCGCCTACGCCACCGAAAGGGGCATCATTCTGGCCGACACCAAGCTGGAGTTCGGCACCGACGAGGACGGCAAGCTGTACGTGATGGACGAGATGCTCACGCCCGACTCCTCGCGCTACTGGCCGGCCGACCAGTACCAGGTGGGCATCAGCCCGCCCAGCTACGACAAGCAGTTCGTGCGCGACTACCTCGAGACGCTGGACTGGAACAAGACCGCGCCGGGCCCGCACGTGCCACCGGAAGTCATCGCCGGCACCTCGGCCAAGTACGCCGAGGCGCTGCAGCGGCTGGCCGGCATCACCATCGACTGACGTTCCCGGGAGGCGGGCATGCGCACGATGCAGGACTGGCTGGACAGCTACAGCGCCGATCACCGGAACCCGGTCAACCAGCGCCTGCACTGGCTGTGCGTGCCGCCGATCGTTTGGAGCGTCACCGCGCTGCTGTGGACGATCCCGGTGCCGGCGCGCTTCCTGCAACCCGGCGCCTGGGCGGTACTGGTGATGGTGCTGGCCTTCGGCTGGTACTGGAAGCGCTCGCACCGGCTGGGCATCGCCCTGCTGATCGCCTTCGCGCTGCTGGCCGTGCTGACCGGCTTCCTGTTCGACCGCTTCGGCGCCGTCGAGCTGCGCTGGGCGGCCATCGCGGTGTTCGTGGTGGCGTGGATCGGGCAGTTCGTCGGCCACCTCTACGAGGGGCGCCGCCCCAGCTTCCTCACCGACCTGTCCTACCTGCTGGTCGGCCCGGCCTGGCTGATGGAAAAGCTGCTGCGCCGACTCGGCTTCAAGGCTTCTTCATGAGCACCCTGCTGACCCTGCTGAGCACCCTTGTCTGGTGGGTGCTGTACGGATCGATCTTCGCCCTGTTCGCTGCCCTGATCGCGTGGCCCACCCTGCGCTGGATCGAGCGCGCCAGCGTGGTGTTCAACCGCGTGTATCTCGCCTGCCTGCTGTGGACACTGGCCGGCATGGCGATGGTCGCCGGCGTGGCCCTGCACGAGGGTCACGTGCGCCCGCCGTACGGTCCGCTGCTCGCCTCCAGCGGCCTGCGCGCAGTGCTGGTGGTGGACATGCTGCTGGGCGCCGCCCTGCTCTGGCGGCTGATCCCGCGCACCGATGCCCGCCGCATCCGGCCCACCAGTGCCTGCCTGGCGGTGGCGGCGGTGATGGCGGTGGCGTTCGGCATCGCCACCAGCCTGGCCTGAACCAGAGGCCTCGGCGCGGCGTCAGCCGTGCATCGAGGCCAGCATGCCGCCGAACAGTGCAACCAAGGCCAGGCCAAGCACCAGCCCCGCCATGATGCACAGGCCGGTGTAGACCAGTTGCACCAGACTCGCCTTGGCGAAGCCGATGCGCAGGCCGTCACCGCCCAGCAGCAGCAGGTTGACCATCCCTGCGCCGATCAGGAACTGCACGGCCAGGCCGAGCAAGCGACCATCGCCACCGACTGCACGCGCCATGCCGAGCGCCACGGCGGATGCAATCGCGGTCAGCAGCACCGCGCCGAACGCGCGCAGCAGCGAGGGCATGTAGCCCACGACCCAACGGAATGACAGGGTCAGCAGCAGGGCCGCAATCAGCAGGCCCACGCCGATCACCACGAATACGGCAAGCAGGCTCATGCCCGCCAGGACTCCGAACAAGCTGCCCATTTCCACGCTCTCCAGGTGAACGCCATGCACGCCCCCCGGGCCCTGGATCACGACCGGTCCAGCGTAGCGCAGCGAGGCGCGGGGCGGAACGTCAGGGCGCGGTCTGGCGCTCCAGCCAGCGCCAGCCGTAGAACGCCGGCACGCCCAGCGCGATGATCAGCAGGCTCATGCCTGCGTCGCGTGGCGCATGGATCGAAGTCACCACGATCACGCTGAGCACGGTGCCGACGAACAGCAGTGGCAACACCGGGTAGAACGGCACCCGGTAGGGCGAGGGTTCCTGCGCCAGGTGGCGGCGATACCAGAACAGCGTGGCGATGCCGAAGGCATGGGCCAGCCACTCGCCCACCGTGGTGTAGTCCAGCAACTGGCCGAAGCTGCCGGACAGGGTCAGCACGATCGCCCATGCACCCAGCGTGGCCAGCGCCACCTGGGGGGCGCGGCTGGTCCGGTCGATCCGCCCGACCGCACTGAAGAACATGCCGTCCTTGCCCATCGTCTGCAGTACCCGGGCGCCGCCGGCGATGGCGATCGCGCAGTAGCCGAAGGTGGAGCAGGCGATGCCCACCGCCATCAGCGTCGCCCCGTTCGGGCCCATCAGGTTGCGCAGCAGGTCGGCCGCGGGCGCGGAACTGGCCGCCAGGCCGGCGTGGCCCAGTCCGGCCAGGTAGGCGAAGTTGACCAGCAGGTAGCTGATCACCACGCCGGCCATGCCGAGCGCAAGCGCGCGCGGCAGCGTACGCTGCGGCTCGCGCACCTCCCCGGCCAGGTCATTGAGGTAGTGGAAGCCGCCGTAGGCGAACAGCACCGGCAACAGGGCGCCAAGGAAGGCACCAGCTGAAGCCGGGTGCACCGGGTCGCCAGCCAGCGCGCCGCCCAGGTGCCCGCGTGCAAGGATCAGTCCGACCACCACCAGCAGCGCGATCGCAGCCAGCTTGAGGACGGTGAACAGGTTCTGCACCCAGGCACCGGCCCGGATGCCGAAAAAGTTGATGCCGACGATGAAGGCGATCGCCCCCACCGCCACAGGCTTGATGAAGCTGCCGGGAAAGCCGAGCGCTGCACAGAAGTAATCGGCGAAGGTGGTGGCGACCGCGGCCACGCTGCCGGGGTAGTTGATCAGCGCCATGGTCCAGCCGAACAGGAACGCCGGCAGTTTGCCGAACGCCTCGCGGAGGTAGACGTAGGTGCCGCCCGCCTGCGGGCGGCGCGCACCGAGCTCGGCGTAGCAGAGCACACCTGCCAGGGTGAGCAGGCCGCCGATCGCCCACAGCAGCAGCACCTGCCAGCCGGCCGAGGTGCGCTCGGCCACGGTGGCGGGATTGCGGAAGATGCCTGCTCCGATCACGCCGCCGATCACGATCGCGGCTGCGTCCCAGGTGCCGAGGCGTCGCAGATAGCCGGAGGAACTGGAGTCGTCTGGGGTCATGGACAGGTCGGGATGGCGAAAATCCTCCGTAGACTGACACGTAGCGCCGCACTTGTGGCCTCGAACGGGCGGCGGCGACCGTAGAATGAGGTCTTTTCGAGCCGTCGTGGGTGCCATGCCCCCAGTCCCGTTGTTCCACTCGCCGGCGCTGCAGCGGAGCATGGCGACATGAGTCGCTCGCTGCCCGTCTGGAGCCGCCTGCTCTCGGCCGCGCTCGCACTGGGCGTGATCGGCCTCGCGGCCTGGCTGCTGCATCGCTACCTGCGCGCGATGCGCTGGCAGGACTTCGCCGCCGCCTGGCAGGCGCTCCCGGCACACGCGATCGTCGCCTCGGCCGCCGCCACCTGCGCCAGCTTCGCCATGCTCGCTGCGTTCGAGATGCAGGCGGCACGACTGAGCGCGCACGGGCGTGCCTCGATGCGCCGCGCGGCGTTCGCCGGCGTGGTGTCCAACGCGATCGGCAACCTGCTCGGCTTCCACGCGATCACGGCCAGCGCGGTGCGCTACCGGATATATGGCGCCGCCGGCCTCGGCGTCGGCGACACGGCACGCATCGTCGGCGTGGCCGGCATGGGCGTGGGGCTGGGCTTCGCCGTGGTGATCACCGGTGCGCTGATCTGGCAACCGGCGATCGTCGAGGGCTGGGGCCGCTGGCCGGGGCTTGCCCTGCTGCTGGCGCTGGCCGGCCTGCTGGTCTGGCTCGGGCGCTCCTCGCGCACGCTGCGCCTGTTCGGATGGACGCTGAAGTTTCCCGATGCCCGCGCGGCCGGCCTGCAGATGGCGATCGGCGCGGTGGAGATGTGCAGCGCGATCGCCGCCTTGCACGTGCTGATGCCCGCGGCCGTCGCGCCGCCGTTCGTCGATTTTCTGCCTGTCTATGTGGCCGCCGTGCTGGCCGGGCTGATCAGCCACGCCCCCGGCGGGCTCGGCGTGTTCGAGTCGATCCTGCTTTCGGTGTTTCCACAGGCGCAGCGTCCGGACGTGCTCGCGGCGATCCTGTGCTATCGACTGACCTACACGGCGGGACCGTTCGTGCTGGGCAGCCTCGCGTTCGGCGCGTTCGAATGGCGGCTGCGGTCGCGGCGCGCGCCGGCCGCCGCCCGGTGATCGATCCGGTAGCGAGGCGGACGTGACTCCCGCAGCACGCAAGATCCTGCACGTGGACATGGACGCGTTCTATGCCTCCGTGGAACAGCGCGACGCACCGGAACTTCGCGGCCAGCCGGTGGTGGTGGCCTGGCGCGGCGCGCGCTCGGTGGTGTGCGCGGCGAGCTACGAGGCGCGCGTGTTCGGCGTGCGTTCGGCGATGCCGGCCGTGCGTGCCGAGCGACTGTGCCCGCAGGCGATCTTCGTGCCGCCGGACTTTCCCCGCTACAAGGCGGTGTCGCGGCAGATCCGCGAGATCTTCGCGCGGCACACCGACCTGATCGAACCGCTGTCGCTGGACGAGGCCTACCTCGACGTCACCGTGACCAAGACCGGCCTGGGCTCGGCCACCGCCACTGCCGAGGCGATCCGTGCGGCGATCCGCGAGGAGACCGGCCTCACCGCCTCGGCCGGCGTGGCGCCGAACAAGTTTCTGGCCAAGATCGCCTCCGATCACCGCAAGCCCGACGGACTGTTCGTCGTGCGGCCGCACCAGGTCGACGCCTTCCTGCTGCCGCTGAAGGTCGGCCGGTTGCCGGGCGTGGGCAAGGTGATGGAGGCGAGGCTGGCCGAACTCGGCATCCAGACCGTGGCGCAGCTGCGCACGCTGCCTCTGGCCGAGATGGAACAACGCTTCGGTCGCTGGGGCCGGCGCCTGCACGAGCTGTCGCTGGGCATCGACGAGCGCCCGGTGCAGCCGGAGCGTCCGAGCGTGCAGGTGTCGGCCGAGGACACCTTCGAGCAGGACCTGCCGCTCGATGCGTTGGAGCCGCACATCCGGCGCCTGGCCGACAAGGCCTGGGCCGGCCATCAGCGCGAGACCGGTCGCGTCGCCCGCACTGTCGTGCTCAAGCTCAAGACGGCCCAGTTCCAGACGCTCACGCGCAGCCTGACGCCGACGGCACGACCCACGTCGGCGCAGGAGCTGGCGGATATCGCCTGCGCCCTGCGCAGCCGCGTCGAACTGTCAGCGGACACGCGCTACCGCCTCGTCGGCGTCGGGCTTTCCGGCTTCATCGACAGCGACGACGAGGTCACCCAGCCCGACCTGTTCGGCGGCTACTGAGCCGCGGTCGAGCAACCAAGTGCTTGCAATTAAATAGCGCGCTATGTAATGTGCGCTCCATGTCGAACCGCCGTGCCACCACCTTCTCGCCGCTGCAGCTGGACAGCCAGCTGTGTTTCTCGCTGTATTCGGCGCAGCTGGCGATGACCAAGGTCTACCGCAAGCTGCTGGCAGACCTTGGCCTGACCTACCCGCAGTACCTGGTGATGCTGGTGCTGTGGGAGGCCGACGGAGTGACCGTGTCGCAGATCGGCGAGCGCCTGTTCCTGGATTCGGCCACGCTCACCCCGCTGCTCAAGCGGCTGGAAGCGGCGGGGCTGGTGCAGCGTCAGCGCGCCACCGAGGACGAGCGCCAGGTGGTGGTGAGCCTCACGGCGGAGGGCCGCGCACTGAAGCGCAAGGCCGGCGCGGTACCGGAAGCGATCTTCTGCGCCACCGGCTGCGAGCTGGACGAACTGGTCGACCTGAAGTCGCGCCTCGACGGACTGCGGGAACGCCTGACCCGGAGCGCGTGACTCGCTCTTTTCGCCACATAAATAGCGCGCTATTTAATCGCCAATTATACAAACTGCGGAACTTGCCGCGGTATCACCCAAGGAGAACCCCATGTCCATCGAAAACGTCCTCTATCGTGCCCATGCCAAGGCCACCGGCGGCCGGGACGGCCGCGCCGTCTCGTCCGACGGCGTGCTCGACATCCAGCTGACGGTGCCGAAGGAGCTCGGCGGCAGCGGCGCCACCGGCACCAACCCCGAGCAGTTGTTCGCCGCCGGTTATTCGGCCTGCTTCATCGGCGCGCTGAAGTTCGTCGCCGGCCAGGAAAAGCGCGTGCTTCCCGCCGACACCAGCATCGAAGGCACCGTCGGCATCGGCCAGATCCCCACCGGTTTCGGCATCGAGGTCGAGCTGAAGATCCACATCCCTGGTCTGGAGCGCGCCGTGGTGGAAGACCTGGTGCAGAAGGCGCATGTGGTCTGCCCCTATTCCAACGCCACCCGCGGCAACATCGACGTCACCCTGACGGTGGTCTGACACCCAGGCGGGCTATCGCCACGGCGACGGCTGCGGTATGACATGGCGTCATGCGCAGCCGTGCCAGCGAAGTTCCGAAGACACCCGACGCGACACGAGTCAGCGACGCGTCGGCGTGGCCACCGCCGGGCCAGTGGTGCCTGTACCTGATCGAATGCGCCAACGGTGCGTGGTACGCCGGTATCACCAACCACCTGCAACGTCGCTACGACGCCCATGCGGCCGGACGCGGCGCACGTTTCACACGAGCCAACCCGCCCCGGCTACTGATCGGTTGGCGCGCGTTTTCCGATCGCTCCAGTGCCTCGCGAGCGGAGGCGGCGATCAAGCGGCTGCCCCGCGAACGCAAGGCGGCCTACCTGGTTCAAGCGGACCACGGCCATGCATCGGCCACCGAGCCAGCGGTGGAGCCATGAAAAAGGCCCGGGAGATCCCGGGCCTCTTCGCCTGCCGCATCCCGCTTACTTTTTCTTCTTCGGGATATACAGGTCGGTGATGGTGCCTTCGTAGGCCTCGGCGGCCATGCCAACCGACTCGCTCAGCGTCGGGTGCGGGTGGATGGTCATGCCGATGTCGCCCGCCTCGGCGCCCATCTCGATCGCCAGCGCCACTTCGGAGATCAGGTCGCCCGCATGCGGGCCGACGATGCCGGCGCCGACCACGCGGTGGGTCGCCTCGTCGAAGATCAGCTTGGTGAAGCCCTCGGTACGGTCGATGCCGATGGCGCGGCCCGAGGCCGCCCACGGGAACTTGCCGACGCCGACGTGCAGGCCCTTTTCCTTCGCCTCGCGCTCGGTCACGCCGACCCAGGCGATTTCCGGATCGGTGTAGGCCACCGACGGAATCACCCGCGCGTCGAAGTGACTTTTCATGCCGGACACCACCTCGGCGGCCACGCGCGCCTCATGGGTGGCCTTGTGCGCCAGCATCGGCTGACCGACCAGGTCGCCGATGGCGAAGATGTGCGGCACGTTGGTGCGCATCTGGGTGTCGACGTTGATGAAGCCGCGGTCGCTCACCGCCACGCCGGCCTTGTCCGCGCCGATCTTGTTGCCGTTGGGCGAGCGGCCCACGGCGACCAGCACGCGGTCGAACAGCGAGGTCTCGGGAATGCTCTCGCCCTCGTAGCCGATCTCGATGCCCTTCTTGGTGGCCTTGGCCGAGACCACCTTGGTCTTCAGGTGCACGCCCTTGAGCTTCCTGCCCAGGCGCTGCGCCAGCGGCTTGATCAGGTCGGCGTCAGCGCCCGGGATGATCTGGTCCATGAACTCGACCACGGTCACTTCGCTGCCCAGCGCCGAGTACACGGTGGCCATCTCCAGGCCGATGATGCCGCCGCCGACCACCAGCAGCTTTTTCGGCACGTCCTTCAGTTCCAGCGCACCGGTGGAGTCCATGATGCGCTCGTCGTCCCACGGGAACGCCGGCAGGCGCACCGCCTGCGAACCGGCGGCGATGATCGCGTACTCGAAGCGGATCAGCTTGCTGCCTTCGGCCGTCTGTACTTCCATCTCGTTCGGCGAGATGAAGCTGCCGGTACCCTGCACCGTGCGCACCTTGCGCTGCTTGGCCATGCCGGCCAGGCCGCCGGTGAGCTTGCCGACCACCTTGGATTTGAAATCGCGCAGCTTGTCGATCTCGATGGTCGGCTTGCCGAAGCTGACGCCGTGGGCGGCCATCGCCTCGGCCTCGTCGATCACCGCGGCGGCGTGCAGCAGCGCCTTGGACGGGATGCAGCCGACATTGAGGCAGACGCCACCCAGCGTGCCGTAACGCTCGACCAGCACGGTGTCCACGTCCAGGTCGGCGGCGCGGAAGGCGGCGGTGTAGCCGCCGGGGCCGGAGCCGAGCACGACCAGCTTGCATTCGATGTCCGGCGTGCGGCCGGAGGCGCCGGCGGCGGCCGGAGCCCTGGCAGGTGCGGGCGCGGGGGTCGGTGCCGGCGAGGCAGCAGCCGGCGCCGGAGCGGATGCCGGAGCCGACGCGGCGGCGGCGTCCGTGGTCTCGAGCACCAGGATCGACGCGCCTTCGGACACCTCGTCGCCGACCTTGAGCCTGAGCTCCTTCACCACGCCGGCGGCGGTGGCGGGGATCTCCATCGTTGCCTTGTCCGACTCCAGCGTGATCAGGCTCTGGTCCTTGGCGACCGTGTCACCGACGTTCACCAGCACCTCGATCACGGGCACATTGTCGTGACCGCCGATGTCGGGAACCTTGATCTCGAGCGTGTTGGCCATGGTGTGTTTCCTTTGCGTGGGGCGGCGTCAGCGGGCGACGCCCGGGTCGGGTTCGGAGGATCGGGGCGCCGCCTCGGCGGACGGTTTCATATGGTTGGTGACGTCGCGCGCGGCGTCGTTGCCCTGGTCAGGGCCGCCGGTGCGATCCGGCGCCGGATCGCGCGGCTCGGGGCCGGGGCGGCGTGCCCAGCTGCGCACGTGCAAATCGCGCTGCGGGAACGGGATCTCGATGCCGTACTTTTCCAGCGCGGTGTGCAGCGCCCAGTTGTACGCGGCGGTGATCGACCCGGTGCGGCGGGTCGCCTCGGCGTCCAGCCAGACCACCAGCTGGAAATCCAGCGAGGAATCGCCGAAGCCGCTGAGCCACACCTGCGGCGCGCGCGGACCGTCCTGTGCCAGCGTGAACGGCACGGCGGCAGCCGCCTCCAGCGCGGCCTTCTTCACCAGCTCCTTGTCGGTGCCGTAGGCCACGCCGAACGGCACCTTGAGCCGGCGCGCGGCCTCGCGCAGCGTCCAGTTCACCACCCGGCCGGTGACGAACTCGGAGTTGGGTACGAGGATGTCGATGTCGTCGTTGGTGGTGATCAGCGTGGCGCGGATGCGGATCTCCCGCACGTTGCCGTGCACGCCCGAGGCCAGCTCGACGAAATCGCCCACCTTCAGGCTGCGGTCGAACAGCAGGATCAGGCCCGACACGAAATTGTTGAAGATCGCCTGCAGGCCGAAGCCCAGGCCCACGCCCAGCGCGCCGGCGAACACGGTGAACTTGGCGATCGGGATGCCGGAAGCGTTCAACGCCATCAGCACGCCGACCAGCAGCAGCACGTAATGGGTCAGCCGCTCGACCGTGTACGCCGAGGACAGGTTGAGGTTGTCGTGCCGTTCCACGTAGCGCCGCAGCAGCCGGCGGGTGACCGAGGACAGCAGCAGGAACAGCGCCAGCACCAGCACGGCCGCCAGCAGCGAGCCGACGGTGACCTTCACCCCGCTCATGTCCAGCAGCTTGACGTTCATCCACTCGTTGAACTGGCGTACGCCGTCCTCCCAGGTGTGCGGCACGGCGGCGCGCACCTGGGTCAGCGGATCGCCCGAGCGGAGGGCGGTCACCCAGCGCCCCCGGTCAGAGCAGCAGGCGGCGGATGTCGCCCAGCTGCTGCGCGAGGAAGGATGCGAAGCGCGCCGCCAGCGCGCCGTCGATCACCCGGTGGTCGTAGGACAGCGACAGCGGCAGCATCAGCCGCGGCGCGAACTCCTTGCCGTTCCACACCGGCTTCATCGCCGCCTTGGAGACGCCCAGGATGGCCACTTCCGGCGCGTTCACGATCGGGGTGAACGCGGTGCCGCCGATGCCGCCCAGCGAGGAGATCGAGAAGCAGCCGCCGGACATGTCGGCCGGGCCGAGCTTCTTGTCGCGCGCCTTCTTGGAGATCTCGCCCAGTTCGCGGGCCAGGTCGAGCAGGCCCTTCTTGTCGACGTCGCGGATCACCGGCACCACCAGGCCATCGGGGGTGTCCACCGCGATGCCGATGTGGAAGTACTTCTTCAGGACCAGCTTCTCGCCGGTCTCGTCGAGCGAGGCGTTGAACTGCGGGAAGGCTTTGAGCGCCGCCACCACCGCCTTCATCTGGAACACCAGCGGAGTGACCTTCAGGTCCTTGTTCTCTTCGCCGAGCTTCTTGCGGAAGGCTTCCAGCTCGGTGATGTCTGCGTCTTCGTGCTGGGTGACGTGCGGGATCATCGCCCAGTTGCGGGCGAGGTTCGCACCCGAAATCTTCTGGATGCGCGAGAGCGGCTTCTCCTCGATCTCGCCGAACTTGCTGAAGTCCACCTTCGGCCACGGCAGCAGGCTGAGGCCGCCGCCGGCGGCCACCGGTGCACCCTGCACCGGACGTGCACCCGAGGCCAGCGCGTGCTTGACGTAGGCGGTGACGTCCTCACGCTGGATGCGGCCGCCGCGACCGGAGCCCTTCACCTGGTGGATGTCCACGCCCAGCTCGCGGGCGAAGGCACGGATCGCCGGGCTGGCGTACGGCGCGTCGCCCGGCATGACGATCTTCGCGTCGAACGGCGGGCGCGCCTGCGGCGGCATGTCGCCTTCCGGCGCGATGCCCGGCTGCACGGCACGGCCACCAACCGGAGTGGGCTTCTCGGCGACTGGCGCAGGCGCAGGTGCAGGTGCAGGTGCAGGTGCAGGCGCAGCGGACGTGGGAGCAGCGGCAGGCGCGCCCTCGGCGGATTCGATCAACGCGATCAGGCTGCCCTCGGACACCTCGTCGCCGAGCTTGAGCTTGAGTTCCTTCACCACGCCGGCGAACGGCGCGGGCACTTCCATCGTGGCCTTGTCCGACTCCAGCGTGATCAGGCCCTGGTCCTTGGCCACGCGGTCGCCGACCTGCACCAGGATCTCGATCACCGGCACCGCGTCGAACCCACCGATGTCCGGCACACGGGCCTCGCGCACGCCGCCGGCGGCGGGTACCGATGCGGGGGCGGGTGCCGGCGCACTCTTCGCAGGCGCCTCGGCCTTGGCCGGTGCGGCGGCCGGGGCCGGGGCGGGGGCGGAGGCGGGTGCTGGGGCCGGGGCGGCGGCACCCTCAGCCTCGATCACGGCGATCACCGTGCCCTCGCCGACCTCGTCACCCAGCTTGACCTTGATTTCCCTCACCACACCGGCAAACGGTGCGGGCACTTCCATCGTGGCCTTGTCCGACTCCAGCGTGACCAGGCCCTGCTCCTTCTCCACCCGATCGCCGACTTTGATCAGCACCTCGATCACGGGCACCTTGTCGCCGCCGATATCCGGTACGAGTGCTTCTTTGAGGTCGGCCATGGAGACTCCTGCAGATGGGGACGGGCGCGGGGATGCGACCGCGGCAAGATTTCCATGATAACCAAGCCGGACCGAAGACGGCACTGAAAACGTTGTCATAACGCCCGTTCGCCGACGTATGGGCATGACCTTGGGCGCATGCCGCCCACGGAGCGACTCCGTAAGCTGGCCGCGCAGGCGCCGCATCCGCAGCGCAGGAGGGAACCCCATGCTGGTCATTCGCGACCTGTCCAAGACCTACCCCAACGGCGTGCGGGCATTGCGTGGCGTCTCGCTCGACATCCCGCGCGGCATGTTCGGTCTGCTGGGCCCCAATGGCGCGGGCAAGTCCTCGCTGATGCGCACCATCGCCACCCTGCAGGACCCGGACAGCGGCCGCATCACCCTCGACGGCCAGGACCTGCTGGCCGACAAGCCGGCGACCCGGCGCCTGCTCGGCTACCTGCCGCAGGAGTTCGGCGTGTATCCCAAGGTCACCGCCGAGGCCATGCTCGAGCACTTCGCGGTGCTCAAGGGCATCACCGCGCGCGGCCCGCGCCAGGAACTGGTGCAGACGCTGCTGCGCCAGGTGAACCTGTGGGACGTGCGCAAGCGCAGGCTCGGTACCTTTTCCGGCGGCATGCGCCAGCGCTTCGGCATCGCCCAGGCGCTGATCGGCGAGCCGAGGCTGGTGATCGTGGACGAACCCACCGCCGGCCTCGACCCGGAGGAACGCAACCGCTTCCTCAACCTGCTGGCCGAGATCGGCGAGCGCTGCGTGGTGATCCTGTCCACCCACATCGTGGAGGACGTGACCGACCTGTGCCCGCGCATGGCCATCCTCGGCCAGGGCCAGGTGCTGCTCGCCGGCGAGCCGCTGGAGGCGATCGCCAGCCTGGAAGGGCGGGTCTGGCGCCGCACCATCGACAAATCCGAGCTGGACGGCTACCGCGCCCGCCTGACCATCCTGTCCACCCGCCTGCTGGCAGGCCGCACGCAGATCCACGTGCTGGCCGACCACTCGCCAGGCGAAGGTTTCGTCGCCGTGGCGCCCGACCTGGAAGACGTGTACTTCGGCCGCCTGCGCGCGCAGGCCACCGCTCGCGCCGCCTGATCGCGCAACGCCAGGCCTCCGGCAGGACATGCGCATGTTCCTCGAGATCTTCCGCTTCGAATGGCGACAGCAGCTGCGCTCGCCACTGTTCTGGCTGGTCGCCGCGGTGTTCGGCGCGATCGCCTTCGCCCTGACCAGTACCGATGCCGTCGCGCTCGGCGGTGCCACCGGCAACGTCTGGCGCAATGCACCGATGGTGACGATCAAGCTGATGTCGGTGCTGACCGTCTTCAGCATCTTCCTGGTCGCACTTTTCGTTGCCGGTGCGGCACTGCGCGATTTCGAGGCGCGCACCGCCGAGCTGATGTTCAGCACGCCGGTCTCGCGCGGCGCCTACGTCGGCGGCCGCTTCGCCGCGGGCTACCTGGCCTGCCTGGCGATCCTCGCCGTGTGTGCGCTGGGGCTGTGGCTGGGCGGGCTGATGCCGTGGGTGGACACCGCCAGGCTGGGCCCGCCGCGCTGGGCCGGCTACCTGTGGTCGATGGGCATGATGGTGGTCCCGTCGATGCTGTTCATCGCCGGTCTGCTCTACCTGATCGCCACTGTCACGCGCTCGCTGCTCGCCGCGTACGTCGGCGTGGTGGTGTATTTCGTGCTGCAGATCGTCACCGGCCTGCTCACGCGCGACGTCAACAACCATTGGCTGGCGGCCCTGCTCGATCCGTTCGGCGGGCGCACGCTGGCGATCGTCACGCGCTACTGGTCGGCCGACCAGCTCAACCACGACCTGCCGGCGATGACCGGCGTACTGCTGTTCAACCGGGTGCTGTGGGGCGGCATCGGCCTCGTGTTGTTCGTCGCGTCACTGATCCTGTTCCGCGCCGATCGCGCCGGCTGGCAGCCGGCCCTGCGCAAGCGTCGCGCCGAGCCGCCGGTGCTGGCACCAGCCCCGGCCCGCCGGACCGCGGCCGAGCCGTCCCGCGGGCTACGCACCACACTGGCGCAACTGCGAGCGCAGTGGCTCTTCGACACGCAGGCCGTGCTCGCCGGCGTGCCCTTCGTGGTGATGCTCGCACTGGCCCTGGTCAACGTGCTGGCGATCCTCGCACTCTCGGGGCAGCTGTACGGGACACCGACCTACCCGGTGACCCACCGCATGGTCGAGACGATCGAGGGCGGCTTCCAGGTGATGCTGTACATCATCATTACCCTCTACGCCGGCGAGCTGGTGTGGCGCGAACGCGGCGCCGGCGTGGCCCAGGTCACCGACACCTTTCCCGTGCCGGACATGGTGCCGCTGCTGGCCAAGCTGCTGGCCCTGTTCGCGGTGGTTGGCTGCTTCCTCGGCCTGGGTGGACTGGTCGGCATCGGCTGGCAACTGGGTCATGGCTACACGCATCTGGAACCGGACCTGTATCTGGCGACCTTCCTGCTGGACGCGGTGCCCTATCTGCTGCTGGCGGTGCTGGCGGTGTTTTTCCAGACGCTGGCCAACAACAAGTTCCTCGGCTACCTGCTGACCGTGCTGTGGCTGGCGGCCAGCCTGATCGGCTTCGGCCTGCTGCACTGGGAGCACCACCTGTACAACTACGGCACCGCACCGGCGCTGCCCTATTCGGACCTCAACGGCTTCGGCCACTTCCTGCCGGCGGTGCTCTGGTTCGACGGCTACTGGACCTGCCTGGCCGTGGCCCTGGCCGGCATCACCGCGCTGTTCTGGGTACGCGGCACACCCGATGGCTGGCGCGGCCGCTGGAGCGAGGCGCGCGCGCGTCTGCGTGGCCCGATGCGGGCACTGATCGTGGTCGCCCTACTGGCCTTCGCTGCCTGCGGCGCGTGGATCTTCTACAACACCAACGTGCTCAACTCCTACCGCGACAGCGGACAGGACGAGCGGCAGCGCGCCGACTACGAGAAGCAGTACGCCCGCTATGCCGGCATCGCGCAGCCGCGCATCACCGCGGTGAACGCCGACGTCGACATCGATCCGAAGCGGCGTCGCCTGCACATCGTGGCGCACATGACCCTGGTCAACCGGCACGACGTGCCAATCAGCGAGCTGCACGTCAACACCGACACCGACTTCAGGACCGCGCTCGCCTTCGCCCCGCACGACACGGTGTCGATGGACCGCCGCCTCGGCTACGCGATCTACAGGCTGAAGACGCCGCTGGCCCCGGGCGCCTCGATGCCGTTCGATGCCACGCTCGACTACGACCCGAGGGGCTTAACCAATGCGCCGGAAGGTCAGTTCCTTGCCCACAACGGCACCTTCTTCAACAGCACCGTGCTGCCGCGCTTCGGCTACCAGCCGGACCACCGGCTCACCGACCGCAACACCCGCCGCAAGTACGGCCTGAAGGAGGACGTTCCCCGCATGCCGCCGCTCGGCGACGAAGCCGCGCGGGCCAACAACTACGTCAGCAACGACGCGGACTGGATCCACTTCGAGACCACCGTCTCGACCGCCGACGACCAGATCGCGATGGCACCGGGTTACCTGCAGAAGGAGTGGCACGCCAACGGCCGCCGCTACTTCCGCTACGTGATGGACCAGCCGATGCTGGACTTCTTCTCCTGGATCTCGGGCCGCTACGCGGTGAAGAAGGATCGCTGGCACGACGTCGCGCTGGAGGTCTACTACAACCCCGAGCACGGCTGGAACGTGGACGACATGCTGCGCGGTGCGAAGGATGCGCTGGACTACTACACCACCCGCTTCTCCCCGTACCAGTTCCGCCAGCTGCGCATCCTGGAGTTCCCCGACTACGCCAGCTTCGCGCAGTCCTTCGCCAACACCATCCCGTTCTCCGAGTCGGTCGGCTTCATCGCCGACCTGCGCGACCCGGCGAAGATCGACTACCCCTACTACGTGACCGCCCACGAGGTCGCTCACCAATGGTGGGCGCACCAGGTGATCGGCGCGGACATGCAGGGCTCGACCATGCTCAGCGAATCGCTGGCGCAGTACTCGGCGCTGATGGTGATGAAGCATCGCTACGGCGAGCACCAGATGCGCCGGTTCCTCCGGTACGAGCTGGACAACTACCTCGCCAGTCGGGCCGGCGATCCGGCGCAGGAGGAGCCGCTGGCCAGGGTCGAGCAGAACCAGCTCTACATCCATTACCGCAAGGCGTCGCTGGTGTTCTATGCGTTACAGGACTATGTCGGCGAGGACACCGTGGACGCCGTGCTGAAGCGGTTCCTGCACGACAAGGCGTTCCAGAACCCGCCCTACACCACCTCGCAGGAATTCATGCAGTACCTCGAGCGCGGCGTCGACCCGAAGTGGCACCACCTCATCGACGACCTGTTCTGGAAGGTCACCTTCTTCGACAACCGCACCACCGATGCCACCGCAAAGAAACTGCCTGACGGCCGCTACGAGGTGACGATGAAGGTGCACGCCGGCAAGTCGTACGTGGACGAGCAGGGCAAGGAGACCCCGGCCACGCCCGACATCCCGGTGGAGATCGGCGTGTTCGCCGAGTCCCCCGGCAAGGGCCTCGACGGCAAACCGCTGTACCTGGCCAGGCGCGTGCTGCCGGCCGGCGACAGCACGGTAACCGTGACGGTGGAAGGCGTGCCGGCCGAAGCGGGCGTGGATCCGTACAACGAACTGATCGACCGGATTCCGTCCGACAACCGTCACGCAGTCACGCTGCAGTGACCAGACGGCGCGGCCCGGCTGGTCCGCGCCGCCCGGCCGTCAACCCTGCTTCTCGGCCGTGGCGGGCAGGTTGCCCTGCACCACGGTGAGCTCGCGCTGCGGGAACGGGATGCTGATGCCAGCACCGTCGAACGCCTCCTTCACCGCCTGCAGGAAATCGGTCTGGGCGGCCCAGAAGTCCGCCGTGCTGGTCCAGGCGCGGATCACCAGGTCCACCGAGCTGTCGTTGAGGTGGGTAGTCCACACGCCGGGCGCGGGATCCTTCAGGATGCGCTCGTCGGCGTCGAACAGCTTGTGGATCTCCGCCTTGGCGGCATCGATGTCGTCCTTGTAGCCGATGCCCACGGTCAGCTCGAAGCGGCGGGTGCCGCGCCGGTTGAAATTGGTGATCACGTCGCCGCCCACCTTGGCGTTGGGTACCACCGACTCGCGGCCATCGGGCAGCAGCAGCTGGGTGTACATCAGGTTGATCGCCTCGACCGTGCCCGTCGCCCCGCCAACCGTGACGAAGTCGCCGACGCGGAACGGCCGGAACACCGCCAGCAGCACGCCCCAGGCCAGGTTGCTGAGCGAGCCCTGCAGCGACAGGCCAATCGCCAGGCCGCTCGCGCCGAGTGCCGCGACCAGTGGCGCCGAGGGCACGCCGAGCACCTGCAGCGAGGTGACGATCAGCAGGGTGATCAACACGCCGTAGAGCAGGTTGCGCAGGAAGCTGGAGAGGGTGACATCGAAACTCGCACGGCCGAGCGCACGTTCGACCACGTTGGCCAGCCGCCGCGCCACCCACAGCCCGACCAGCAGCACCAGCAACGCCTCGACCAGGTGCAACGACATCTGCACCGCCTGGTCGAGATAGGTGTCCCAGTTCGCGACGACATGCTGCGACACTCGCCGCGTGGCACTCGCCGCGGACGCCGGATCGGTGGCAAGGACGCTGGAAACTCGCATGGGCCCGCACTCTCTCGCAATGAAAACGCGAGGAGCCTAGCAGTCGCCGGATCAAGATTTTGCAGGCACCGCCCACGAAGACGCCGTCCGTGCCTGGCATGGACGGCGTCCGAAGTCGGCCCGATGCGCGTCTCAGCGCGCGGCGACGTTGCCCTTGTCCGCGTCGTGGCCGTGCCCTTCCCCGATCAAGCGCAATGGCGCGCCATCCGGCAGACGAAAGGTGAACTGCTGCTGCAGCCGGTCCAGTGCGCGCAGCTTCGGGCAAAGCGTCTGCGCACGGGCCTCCAGGCGGTCGGCGCGGGCGTTCACCTCCCTGTCGATGGCCTGGTCGAGCGAGTCGGCCCGTGCCTCGAGTGCGGCGATCCTGGCGTCGTCGCCGCTGAGCGCCGCCTTCACCGCGCCGGCGGTGACCGTGCCGACCAGCTCGGAGACCGCGTCCTGTATGCCGTCCTCGAACGAATCCTCCATCGCCTGGCGCGTCCACACCCCGCTGCCGATGCCGGCGTCGAGCCGGGTCATCGCCCGGGCGCGGTTGCGGTTGAGCCGCTCGATCAGGCGGCTCCTCGCCTCGCCATCCTCGGCAAAGGTGGTCGCCACGGTGGTCAGCGCGTCGAAGCCGATGTCCAGCCCTTCGCGGGCGATCGACGCCACCTCGGGCACCAGCGCGCGCACCGAGCGCTCATAGGTGCGCAGCCGCTCGGCGTCGGCGGCATCGACCGCCACCGGCTTGCCATCGACGCGCAGGGCACCGTCGTGCATGAACACCTTTGCCGGCGAGCCGTCGTCGCGACTGAACGCGATGCCCGCATCGTCGATGCGGACGTCGTAGTCGGTATCGACGCTGCACTGGCCCACTGGACCATGGAAGTCGTGCGCCTGGAGCGGCCCACCGAGTGCCAGCCCTGCGGCGAGCGCGAACGTGAAGATGGTCTTGCGCATGGATGCGCCTCCCCGTGATGGCGGCCGACGATACGCCGACCCTTCACGTCACGATGCGCTCCCGGCGTCACCGGGCCATGGGCCAGCCGTCATGCCGTGTCATCAGTCACGGGAGGAAACGAGCAGGTTTCAGCGCGTGGCGCCGACCAGCGACCCCATGTCGAGGTGGATCGCCTGCAGACGCGGCGCCAGCCGGCGGAGGCACTGCGAGGTGTCGACGGGAGCCAGCGCCACCGATTCCTCGAACCGGCGTACCAGCGCTGCTTCCCGACGCGAAAGCAGGCGGATCCACTGGGTATCGCGCAACGGCATGCCCCGCGCCCACCAACTGGCCAGACGCCGCTGCACCGGACCGCGCCACTGGCCGCTGGTTGCCGGATGGCCCCCGCGAGCGCTCAGTTCCATCTGCAGATCGAGCACGAACAACTCCAGCGCCGAGGCGTTCTCCAGCAGCACCACGCGCAGGCCGGGCTCGGCCACCTGCTGCGCGGCAAGCTGGCACAGCCGCTGCAGGTCGATGCTGCGGCGGATCAGCGCGTTGTAGAGCGGTTGCGTTGCCAGCGCCACGGCGACCGGCCTCCCGGATCGAAGGAATCGCCGACCATGGTCGACACAGGCCGCTTACCCCCGGGTTAACCCGGTCCCTCGCCACGACTTGGCCTTTAGCTGGCGTTGCGCTTCCGGTGCCTATCGGCCCGCCGCGTCGAGCAGATGCAGCGGGCGTCCCTGCGCGTCGCGCAGGCCCTGCTGCAGCTCGGCCAGCCGCTCGATCGACGGGCACAGCGCATCGACCTGCGGTTGCAAGGCCTGCAACCGGCGCTCGATACGCGGCTGCAGCGTGGCGGCCAGATCGGTCGCCTGGTCGCGCAGGCGCGCGGCCGTGTCGAGGTCGCCGGCCATCGCTGCCTGCAGCGCCTGCTGGCCGAGGTCTCCGGCGACGATCGGACTGAGGTCCGCCATGAAGCGATTGCCCAGCTGCTGCGCGGCATCGCCTTGCCAGTCGTGGGTGCTCTGGCTGGTGTCGATGCGCTGGCGCAGTGCGTCGGCGTCCACCGCCAGACGCTGGTCCAGCTGCTCGCGGGTCGCCGATGCCAGCGACAGACGCCCGGCCTCGTCGTGCAACGCACGCACCGCGATGTCGACACCATGACGCGCCACTTGCCGCACCCGCGGCAGCAGCGCACGCAGGTCGCGGTCGAACAGCGCGACACGGTCCTGGTCCTCGGCGTTCAGACGGACCTGCGCGCCATCGGTGACCAGCGTGCCCCGACCCATCACGACCCGCATGGGCACGGGGCCAGCGCGATCGAACACCAGCCGGTCCGGCTGCACGGTGAGGTCGTAACTGCTGCTGGCCGGGCAATGCAGCGCCAGTGGCGCCGCCTTCGCCGCACCGCAGGCGGCAAGGGCGGACATCGCGAGGAAGAAGAGTCGGGTGCGCATCGAACCAAGCCGTGGCCAAAGTGCCCACCGATAACCGGCGGGCGGTCAACCTACCCTGAACCGCACCGGCGAGAGCGGCTCAACTTCCGCCGAGCTTGCTGAGCAGGCGCAGGCCGCCGTCCGGGTCGGCCATGTAGACGCCTTCGCCCGGCAGCGCGTCGAGGCTGCCGGCGAGGCCCGGAAGCATGCGCGAGGCATCGAACCAGGGCACCGCTTGCAATGGACCCGGCATGTAGCTGACCCAGTGCCCGGGTCCATCGGGCGGCATGCCCGGGACGCCGAACACGTGGATGTCGAAGACCACCGGCACCACCGCGTAACGCGCAACCGGCGCCTGCCCGGCCGGCAGCGGCTTGAACAGCCAGCGCTGCGCCGCGCGCTCGGCCGCCCGCCCCAGCAGCTTGCGGTAACGCTCCATCTGCCAGCTGTTGCCGAGGTAGCGCAGATCGACCTGCGGGGCGGCCACGTCCTGCACGTGTCCCTGTGCGTCGATCCGCAACGCCAGATAGACCGTGCCGGCCACCCGCGCGACCATCGCCTCGGGTGGATATTCCGGCGCGATGTTGCGGATACGGCTGCCGCTGCCATCGTTGGCAGCGCCGAAGTGCACGCCGTGGATCGACAGCACGTAGTCGTTCCTGCCACCGGGCTGCGCCACCACCCGCAGGCTCATCCGCGAACGCGCCGACACCGCGTGACCGTCACGCAGCACCGGCTGGAACCGCCAGCGTGCGATGTTGCGGTCGATCACATCGACCACTGGAGCGGGCAGCTGGGCGGCATCGTCCAGCGTGTGGCCGACGACCCGGCCGTCGGTGCCGACGGTGAGCGACCCCAGCACGAGCATGCTCGCCTCGGGCCGCTGGGTCGTGCTCGACCTCGCCGCGCACGCCATGGACAGGAACAGGCCCGCGAGCAGCAGGCCAGCAATGACAGTGTTGATCCGGTTCCGACGCATAACCACCTCCTTGTCGCGATGGCGTCAGTCTATGGCCACGTGCGGCCCCGATGTCACCGCCGCCGGAACTGCATCCGCACCGACGGCCGTCCCAGTCGCCACACCAGCCAGGCCAGCAGCACGATCGCCACCGCGTCGAATGCCAGGGAGAGATGCACCGTACGTGCCTGCCCGGCCAGCTGCGAGGCAGCGTCCGGCAGGTCGTGCGGCAGGGCGCTCCAGGCGCGCCAGCGGCGCAGCAGCGAAACCCCGCTGGCGAGGATGCCCAGCGCGAGCAGGCTCAGGGCGACGCGCAGCACCGGGCGTGACCAGCCTTGCCGCAGGATGCCCGCGGCACAGAAAACGACCAGCGCGGCCGCCACTACGAAGTAGGCAAGGTCCCATGCCAGCATGCCGTGCAGCATGGTCCGGCCCTCGTCGCCCAGCGCCGGCTGCGCGAGCACGCGCCAGACCCGGCTGGCGTGCACGCCATACTGCAGAGCACCGAAGGCCGAAAGCAGCAACACCAGCCAGAGGCCGATGCGCCAGAACGCGAAGCGCTGAGCGCCGCTGCGTGCGACATCCATCAGGCGCAAGCCTTCGCGGCGAGAGAGACGGACGAAGCGGGGATCTGCAACATCGGCGAATCCGTTGGAAGGGAGGCGGCGCAGTGTACCCCCCGGAACGCACAAGGGTGCCCGAAGGCACCCTTGGCGAGGCCCATGGCCGTATCGGCCGCAGGGCAGCGGCTTACTCCCGGGTGATGGTGAACTTGCCCACCGAGATGCCGAGGTTGACGCCCTCGCCGGTGCCGGCCAGCGCCAGCGAGGTGGTGCCCTTGGTCAGTACCTGGGCGGTACCGCTCTTCACGACACCGGCCTCGGCGCCCGCCTGGGCGTAGGAACCGAACACGTCGTCGATGCCGTGCACCTTGCTGATCTCGCCCTTGCCGTTGTCGATGTGGTACTTGCCGGCGGTCAGGCCGCCACCGACCACGGTGATCTTCACGCGGGCGGACTGGCCGTTGTCGCAGGTGACCGTGCCCGAACCTTCGGCGTGCTTGTACAGGATCGACCAGCCGGAGAGGCTGTAGGTGAGATCACACTTGACGTTGGCTTCGGCGGCCTGGGCGCCGGTGGCGCCCATCGCGCCAGCCGTGGCCAGCAGGAGGGCGGCGAGAGCGTGGTTGCGCTTGATCATGGTGAACTCCTTTGTGTCGGGAAGAACGCCCCATCCGGGGCCCGGGCCGCGGCGGCCTCGCACAGGTCGTCGCCGGGCCGCGGTGGGGTGGCAGGATCGGGACGCAGGCGTGACGGAGGCGTGCAGCCAGGGCGAGCGTTCGGTGATCCATCGGGCGGGACCGGGATACGGCTACGCTGTCGTTCATCTTCGCGGAAACCCCGCCTGCGCAGACATTGCCGGCGCCCCCATCAAGCGCCGCGGCCTCGGGGGCGAATGAGCGCCACGGCGTTTGCCTTACGACCGCCGTGGCATGATCGAGTCGTTATCCATGGCTCATCGCGGAGGTGCCCGGATGTTCAAGTACTCCCTGGTCGGCTACGACGGTTCGGACACCTCCAGGCGTGCATTCGATCTGGCCATGTCGCTGGCCCGTGCCTGTCACGGGCGCGTGCGCGTGGTCTCGGTGCTGCAGGTGACCGAGGCAGGCTCCGACGCCTGCGCGCTGATGATGGCCGACTCGGGTACCGCGCGTGCACGCGAGCTGCTGGACGAACTGAAGGCGCTGCAGCCCGATGCCGATGTCCTCGTGGACGTGGAACTGACCCACGGCAGCCCGGGCGACGTGCTGATCGGCCAGGTCGAGCAGCATGGCTGCGACCACATCGTGATCGGCCACACCGAGCGCGGCGCGCTTGTCCGCTGGCTGCTCGGCTCGGTGTCCGGCGACGTGCTGGCACGCGCCCACGTGCCGGTGACGGTGGTGCGCTGACGCGGCTCCGGCCCGGACGGAGAGACGGTCCTCACCGGGGCGGCTGCCACCGCGGGTGAGACCGGGTGCCATCGTCGCCAGCCGTATTACGCGACAACCGGTCGGGGCGGGGTCGGTGAAAGTTCATTCCCGTGCGCGTGCCAGGCCGTATGCTTGACGTCATCGTTCTGTCACGCGGCACGGCTCCGGCGCCCGCCGCCCCCGGCAAGGAATCCACCGTTGAGCTATACCCAATCGCTTCCCTGGACGCTGGAGAGCATCGACTTCAGCCGCATCGACAAGGCCCGCGTGCGCCATGACGAGGACCTGTTCTTCCTGCTCTGCAGCGCCTCGTTCGTCGAGAGCGGCTCGGACCTGTACACCCACAACCTGGTCGACCACTTCGCCGGGGACGAGGAGCTGCAGACCTGGCTCAGCCAGCACTGGGAGCACGAGGAGCTGCAGCACGGCCGTGCGCTGGCCGCCTACGTGCGCGCGGTCTGGCCAGAATTCGACTGGGAGGCCGGCTTCAAGGCGTTCTGGGACGAGTACGGCGCGTTGTGCACCAACGAACAGCTGGAGCCCAGCCGAGGCCTGGAGCTGGCTGCGCGCTGCGTGGTCGAGACCGGCACCGCCAGCCTGTATCGCGCGCTCAACGACCTGACCGACGAGCCGGTGCTCAAGCAGCTCACCAACCACATCAAGAGCGACGAGGTGCGCCACTACAAGCACTTCTACCAGCACTACCGGCAGTACCGCGAACGCGAGGGTTTCGGCCGCTACCAGGTGTTCCGCACCCTGCTCAGGCGCGTCAACGAGATCAAGAGCGAGGACGGCGATATCGCCATGCGCCACGTGTTCAACCGTTGCTATCCGCAGCACGCGGGCAACGATGCGGAGTTCCGGCGGCTCAACACCCGCGCCCAGGCCCGTCTGAAGAAGAACATCCCGGCCGAGATGACGGTAAAGATGCTGCTCAAGCCGCTGGATTTCCCGCCCCGGCTGCAGAACGCCCTGGAGAAGCCGCTCGCCAAGCTGGCCGAGAAGCTGTTCCTGCACTGAACCCGTCGGTCCGGGCCGGCGCCTACGGCGTGGCCGGCGGCGGCACGGTCGCCGCGTCGCGAGGCTTTTCCTCCACCGTGCGGCGCTCGACTTCGGCCTGCTTGAGCTTCTTCACGTCCACCGGGCGGATGCGGGTGATCGTGCAGGGAAAGTTGCGCCGACCGGTGATCACCTTGTCGAAGCCGACGCTGACCTGATGGATGTTCGAGGTCAGGCCGATCGCATTCGTGAACGGCAGGTCGACGCAGCCCGGCACGTCGAGCAGCCAGGCCTGGTTGGGGCGCGCATAGACGACCACGTGCCCGGTGCCCAGCGGCTCCCAGGACCACAGGTCGTTGTAGAACCGGAAACTGGTCTGTGCCGGACCCGCCACCGCCTCGTAATCGGCGAGACGCTGCTGATCGCTGGGGCGGCTGGACAGGCTGGCGCAGGCGCCGAGCGCCACCGGCAGGATCATCCACGCAAGATTCCGCAGGGATTTCATCGCCAACCTCCGTTCATCGGTGGCGCGTCGATCGCGCCACGTCGTGACAACGCGGCGGCCGCCGCGCGGTTTACTTCTTCTTTTTGTCCAGCGGCAGCCACTTGGCCGGATCGAAGCCGCCGACCTCGTACACCAGCTCCTCGCTGCGGTCGCCGTCCTTGCGGGTGACCTTGAGGGTGATCTTCTTCGCCTTCTTCAGCATGGCGATGAAAGCTGCGTCGTCCTTGATCATCAACGCCGGCTCGCCGCTGGGCGGCGCGAACGCCTTGATGCCGACCGACTTGCCGTCGAACGTCGCCGGCAACGTGCAGTTGCCCTTGCAGACGAAGCCCTTGCCGCTGCCGAACAGGAACGCGCTCTGCCCCCACTCGGTGTGCCGGCGCAGCACCAGCCGCACCTTGTCGCTGCCGATCGGCTCGCTGTTGTAGATCACCGCGGTGGACTGCGTGCCGCCGGCCATCGGCGCCACCTGGTACAGCCACAGGCCGGCCAGGCGATTCTTCTCGGCGTTCTCGCGGTAGCGCTTGGCGATCTCCGGCAGGGTCTGCTGCACCTCCTTCGCCGCGGCGCTGCCGGGGTAGTCGTGCACGATCTTCTCGCCGAAGGTGGTGGCCATCTCGTCGTTGTGGATGCGCACGAGCTGGCGGTAGGTGTCCAGGTCCCGCTGTGCGGCCTGGTCGATGGCCGGTGCCTTGTTCGCCGCCGGCGCCGCGGCGTTGCCGCCTCCCTGCTGCGAGCAGCCGGCGGCCAGCAGGGCCAGGCCGAGGACGGGAAGCGAGGATCGCAGGAAACCGGCAGTCATGGGGTGCATCCGCGTGGCAGGACAGAACGCTAGAGTGGAACGAGCCGCGCCGCGCGCGCAACCGCGACGGCTTGGCCGCGTCCGCGGGCGCCCCGATAATCGGCGCTTCCGCAAGGATTCCCCATGCCCGACTCCCCCGCTCCCGCCGGCGACGCGCTGTTCCGGCACCGCGCCTTCGTCGCGTTCTGGTTCGCCCGCATCGCCTCGGGCTTCGGTTTCCAGATGCTCTCGGTCGCCGTCGGCTGGCAGATCTACGCGATCACCGGCCGCGCGCTGGACCTGGGGTTGATCGGTCTGGCGCAGTTCATTCCCTCGGTGCTGCTGGCGCTGCCGGCCGGGCACGTCGCCGACCAGTTCGAGCGCCGTCGCATCGTGCTGTTTGGGCAGCTGGTGGAGCTCGTGGCGATCGCCCTGCTGGCCGGGCTCACGCTCACCGGCGGCGTGCACGAAGCGACGATCCTAGCGCTGGTGTTCGTGATCGGCGTGGCCAAGGCGTTCGAGTTTCCGGCAATGCAGTCGATGCTGCCGGCACTGGTGCCGGCGCCGATCCTGCCGCGTGCGATGGCGATGAGCGCCTCGGCGGGCCAGGCGGCGATGATCATGGGCCCGGCGCTGGGCGGCTTCCTCTACGTGGCGGGGCCGGGCGTGGTCTACGTGGTGGCCGGGGCGCTGTACCTGGTGGCAGCCGGCCTGATGGTCTGGCTGCGCTACGAGCGCCCGCCGCCGCGCCGCGAACCGGCCACGCTGAAGACCGTATTCGCCGGGGTGCACTTCATCCGCCAGCGCCCGGACGTGCTGGGCGTGATCTCGCTGGACCTGTTCGCCGTGCTGCTGGGCGGTGCCACCGCGTTGTTGCCGATCTTCGCCAGGGACATCCTGCACACCGGCCCATGGGGCCTGGGCCTGCTGCGTGCGGCCCCGGCGGTGGGCGCACTGCTGATGTCGCTGTGGCTGGCGCGCCACACCATGCAGCAGCGCGTGGGCATGATCATGTTCGCCTCGGTGGCGGGCTTCGGCCTGGCCACCCTGGTGTTCGCGGTGTCCACCACGCTGTGGCTGTCGCTGGCCGCGCTGTTCGCGCTGGGTGCGTTCGACATGGTCAGCATGGTGATCCGGGGTGCACTGGTGCAGCTCGATACGCCGGACGACATGCGCGGCCGGGTCAGCGCGGTGAACGCGATCTTCATCAACACCTCCAACCAGCTTGGCGAGTTCGAGTCGGGCCTGCTGGCCGCCTGGGTCGGCGCGGTACCCGCCACGCTGATCGGCGGTATCGGCACGCTGCTGGTAGTGGGCCTGTGGATGGTCTGGTTCCCGTCGCTGCGGCGCCGGGAGCAGTTGCAGGAAGCTGCCTGACCGCCCGCCGCGCACCCCGGCCAGCGCCCCCGAGCCATGGGCAGTGGCGGTCACCGCACGGTGGCGGCTAGCATCGGGAGATGACCCGAGCCCACCCGCCCCTGACCTCGCTCGCCGCCGCCTGCCTGCTGGCCGCCGCGCCCTTCCACGTATCCGCCGCCGATGCAGTGGCCAAATCGCCGCGCATCGAGGTGAGCTTCGCCGCCGCCGCGCACGCGCAACCGGTGACCGGGCGCGTCTACGTGGCGGTCAGCCGCGACGACAAGGCACCGCCGATCGAGGAAACCGACATCACCGGCGTACCGCTGTTCGGGCATGACGTCACCGGCCTGAAACCCGGTCATTTCGCGACCATCGATGTAAACGATTACGGTGCCCCGCTCGCCAGCCTGAGCGACCTGCCCGCCGGCGACTACTGGATGCAGCCGTTCGTCAACGTCTACACCGAGTTCAAGCGCGCCGACGGCCATACGCTGTGGATGCACATGGACCAATGGGAAGGCCAGGACTGGAAGCACTCGCCGGGCAACCTCTACGGCAAGCCGGTGAAGGTGCACTACGACCCGACCGCCGCCACGCCGATCCGGCTCGTCGCCGACCAGACGATCGCGCCGATCCCGTTCCCGCAGGACAGTGAGTACGTCAAACGCTTCCGCATCCAGAGCAAACTGCTGACGAAATTCTGGGGCCACCCGATCTACCTCGGCGCCACCGTGCTGCTGCCCAGGGGCTATGCCCAGCACCCGAACGTGCGCTACCCGGTGGTCTACGACCAGGGCCACTTCTCCACCGAGGCGCCGTTCGGCTTCGAGCGCAAGGATTCGAGGATGCGCGCGTTCTGGCTGGACGAGACGAAGAAGCCGCGAGTGATCGTGGTGACGTTGCAGCATCCCTCGCCGTTCTACGACGACTCCTACGCGGTGAACTCGCCCAACGAGGGGCCGTTCGATGACGCCATCCACCAGGAACTCTACCCGGAGATCGCGCGCCGCTTCCGCACCATCGAGCAGCCGTGGGCGCGCATCCTCACCGGTGGTTCCACCGGCGGCTGGATCGCCGTGGCGCAGCAGTTGTTCCATCCGCGCTTCTACGGCGGCAGCTTCGCCATGTGCCCGGACTCGCTGGACTTCCGTCACCACCAGGTGGTGAACATCTACGGCGACGCCAACGCGTACTACGTCGACAAGGGCTGGATGAAGGTCGAGCGCGTGGACACCCGCCAGCCCGACGGCAATGTCGACGCGATGATGAAGGACGAGAACCACTACGAGCTGGCGGTGGGTGACCACTCGCGCTCCGGCGGCCAGTGGGATATCTGGGAAGCGGCCTGGGGTCCGATCGGCGCGGACGGTTACCCGCAGCGCATCTGGGACAAGCGCACCGGTGTGATCGACCACCAGGTGGCCGAGTACTGGAAGCAGCACTTCGACCTGCGCTACATGCTCGAGAAGAACTGGGCCACGCTCGGTCCGCTGGTCACCGACAAGCTGCACATCTACGTGGGCGACGCCGACACCTACAACCTCAACATGGGCGTGCGCGCGATGGACGCGTTCCTCAAGACCGCGACGAACCCGCGCTTCGAGGGTTCCATCACCTACCAGCCGATGGCACCGCACTGCTGGGGGCCGAGCGGCGAGGCGCTGTACGACCTGATGACCGGCTACATGCGCCGTCACGCGCCGAAGACTTCCACCGACTGGATCTACTGATCCACCTGCGACCGGGCGACCCTCATGGGCGCCCGGCAATGCCGCGGCAACAGGTTGGTCGCCGCACCCGCACGAGCCGCCGCAGTGGGCAAGGAAACCCCGTACCGGCCGCCCCCCCCGGATCCATGGCCCGCATGACGACACTGCTCCGCTCCCACCTCCCTCGCGCCCTGGTGCTTGCACTGGCCTCGATCGCCCCCGCTGTCGCTGCCGCGGCCAACCCGCACGGCCGCACCTGGGCCAATCCGATGGACGTGGACTACCGCTACAACTTCGAGCAGATGAACCAGGGCATCTCCTACCGCACCGGCGCGGACCCCGCGGTGGTGCGCTACGGCGACGCGTACTACCTGTTCCAGACCCTGGCCGACGGTTACTGGCACTCGACCGACCTGGTGCACTGGGATTTCGTCAAGCCCGACAAGTGGCCGTTCGACAGCGAAGTGGCCCCGGCCACCCTGGTTGCCGACGGCAAGCTGTTCCTGATGCGCTCGACCACCGACCCGGAACCGCTGCTCTATTCCACCGATCCGGCGCACGGCCGCTGGGCCTTCTGGACCCGGCTGATGCCGCCGCTGCCGAATTCGGTGAGCTCTTCGACCGAATACAGGATCAAGCCCGGCCAGCTGCCGCCGGGACCGTGGGATCCGGGCCTGTTCCAGGACAATGACGGCAGGGTGTACCTGTACTGGGGCTCGTCCAACGTCTACCCGATGTACGGGCAGCAGCTCGACCTCAAGCTCGGCGACGAGGCCGAAGGCGAAGGCAAGCGGCTGGCCTGGCTCGGCGAGGCGAGATCGCTGCTGCGGCTGCATCCGGACCAGCACGGCTGGGAACGCTTCGGCCGCGACCACAGCGACGAGAAAACCAAGCCCTTCATCGAAGGTGCCTGGATGAACCGCCACGGCGACCGCTACTACCTGCAGTACGCCGCGCCGGGCACCGAGTACAACGCCTACGCGACCGGCGTGTACGTCGGCGAACATCCGCTCGGTCCGTTCACCTACGCGCCGTACAACCCGGTCGGCTACAAGCCGGGCGGCTTCGTCGAGGGTGCCGGTCACGGCTCCACCTTCGAGGACGCCTACGGCAACGTGTGGAACACCGGCACCAACTGGATCGGGCTGAACTGGAACTTCGAGCGGCGCATCGATCTCTACCCGGCCGGCTTCCACGACGACGGCCAGATGTGGGTGGATACCCGCTTCGGCGACTTTCCGCAGCGCATGCCCGACCACCGGCTCAAGCCCGGCGAGAGCACTTTCACCGGCTGGATGCTGCTGTCCTGGCACAAGCGCCCCACCGCCTCGTCCGAGGTGCCCGGACACGGGCCGGACCAGGTCACCGACGAAAACCCGCGCAGCTTCTGGCTGGCCACATCCAACACCCCCGGCCAGACCCTGACGCTCGACCTCGGCGGCATGCGCACGGTGAACGCGATCCAGGTGAATTACGCCGACTACCGGTCCGACCGCTACGGCGACGCGCCCGATCTGGTCACCCAGTTCGTGCTGGAGGGCTCGAGCGACGGCAGCCACTGGCAGACGCTGGCCGATCTATCACACGAGACACGCGATCACGCCAACGCCTACGTCGAGCTCGACGCCCCCGCCCGCATCCGCTACGTGCGTTACGTGCACCGGCATGTGGGCGCGAAGCATCTGGCGATCTCCGACCTGCGCGTGTTCGGCCACGGGGACGGCCCGCCGCCGCCGGCACCGGTGCTGGTCTCGGCCATCCGCGACAAGGACACCCGCGACGCCACCATCAGCTGGAAGCCGGTGCCTGGCGCGGTGGGCTACAACGTGCGCTGGGGCCTCACCGCCGACCGCCTGCACGAAACCTACCAGCGCTTCGCCGACCAGCCGACCACGCTGCAGCTGCGCGCGCTGAGCAAGGGCGTGCGCTACGTGGTGGCGGTGGAAGCGTTCGACGAGCGCGGGGTGTCCACGCTCTCGCGCACGATCACCCTCAATCCGTAGAGGTCGGCACCAGCGAGAGCCGTGCTTGCGGGATCGGGACCGATCGGCTCTGATCCGGACGATGATCACCGTCCATCACCTCGAAAACTCGCGCTCGCAGCGCATCCTCTGGCTGCTGGAGGAGCTCGGCCGGCCCTACGGGATCCGGCGGTACGCCCGTGATCCGAAGACCATGCTGGCACCGGCCGAGCTGCGTGCCGTGCATCCGCTGGGCAAGTCGCCGGTGGTCACCGACGGCGAACTCGTGCTGGCCGAGTCCGGCGCCATCGTCGAGTACCTGGCCGAGCGCTACGGCGATGGCAGGCTGCTGGCCGCGCCCGGCACGGCGGAGCGGCGGCGCCAGACCTACTGGCTGCACTACGCCGAGGGCTCGGCGATGCCGCTGCTGCTGCTCAAGCTGGTGTTCCAGCGGGTGGAGAAGGCGCCGGCCCCGTTCTTCGCCCGGCCGATCGTGAAGGACGTGGCCGGCAAGGCACTGCGCGGCTTCGTCGATCCGCAGATCGCCCTGCACCTGGATTACCTGGAGGCCGAGCTGGGCAAGGCGGCATGGTTCGGCGGCGATTCCTTCAGCGTCGCCGATATCCAGCTCAGCTTCCCGCTGGAGGCTGCCGCCGCGCGCGCGGGACTCACCGCGCCGCGCTGGCCGCGCCTGGCCGCCTTCCTCGAACGCATCCACGCCATGCCGCCTTACCGCCGCGCCCTCGAGCGGGGCGGCGACTACCGGCTGGGCTGACCAGGCTGAACGCCCGCTGGGCGGCATCCCGTCGCATCGACGCACCGGTCACGCGATCGGGCGCAAAGTAGAAGCTCCGCTACCGACCGCGGCACGGTGCCCGAACGGTGCCCTTGAGGAGTCCACGACCATGAGCCGAACCCGCGATATCGAACGCCACCTCAGCGACGCCGGCGACCGGGTGCGCCAGTACGCCAACGGCGCCGCCGACACCGCCCACGACCTGGTCGAGCGCGGTCGCCGCGCCACCAGCCGCCTCGGCCGCCACGGCCACGACTACGGCCGCCAGATCACCCGTGCCGCGGAGGATTTCGCCGACGAGGCGAACTACCAGTACCGCCGCCTGCGCCGTCAGGTGAAGCGCCACCCGGCGGCCACCGTGGCCATCCTCGCCGGCACGGTCGGTGCCTTCCTGCTGCTGCGCCGGGCGTTCGCCAGCCACGACGAGGACTGATCGCCTCGCCCGCAACATCGCCCCCATAACAAAAAGCCCGCCGGACGGCGGGCTTTTTGCTGGAGAAGGATCCCATCACTGGGTGATGGGATTCGGCTTCTCCGGATCGAGCTTGTACTCCTTGATCGCGCGGGCCACGTCCTTGGCGTTGACCAGGCCGTCCTTCGCCAGCGCGGCCAGCGCGGCGTGGGCGATCCAGTAGCGGTCCACCTCGAAGAAGTCGCGCAGGTGGGCGCGGGTGTCCGAACGGCCGAAGCCGTCGGTGCCCAGCACGGTGTAGCGCTTGCCCTCGGGAATGAACGCGCGGATCTGGTCGGCGAACTCGCGCACGTAGTCGGTGGCGGCCACCACCGGACCGGCGCGGTCCTGCAGCAGGCCGGTGACGTACGGCACGCGCTGCTCGGCTTCCGGATGCAGGCGGTTCCAGCGCTCGGCATCGAAACCGTCGCGGCGCAGCTCGATGAAGCTGGGGCATGACCAGATGTCGGCGTGCACGCCGAAATCCTTCTCCAACAGGTCGGCCGCGGCGATCACCTCGCGCAGGATCGTGCCCGAGCCAAGCAGCTGAACGCACGGCGCCTTCGCCTTGCCCTTGCCCTTGCCGTTCCCGTTGGTCGACACGCCGCAGTCGCGGAACAGGTACATGCCCTTGATGATCCCTTCCTCGCAACCGGCCGGCATGTCCGGGTGCTGGTAGTTCTCGTTCATCACGGTTAGGTAGTAATAGACGTCCTCCTGCTCCTGCATCATCCGGCGGGTGCCGTCCTGCAGGATCACCGCCACCTCGTAGGAGAAGGTCGGGTCGTAGGACTTCACGTTCGGGATCGCGCCGGACATCAGGTGCGAATGGCCGTCCTCGTGCTGCAGGCCCTCGCCGTTGAGCGTGGTGCGGCCGGCGGTGCCGCCGACCAGGAAGCCGCGCGCGCGCATGTCGCCCGCCGCCCAGCACATGTCGCCGATACGCTGGAAGCCGAACATCGAGTAGTAGATGAAGAACGGCAGCATCGGCACGTTGGAGATGCTGTAGCTGGTGGCCGCGGCCATCCAGGCGCCCATGCCGCCGGCCTCCGAGATGCCTTCCTGCAGCACCTGGCCCTTGATGTCCTCGCGGTAGTACAGCAGCTGGTCGGCGTCCTGCGGGCGGTACTTCTGGCCGAACGGCGCGTAGATGCCGATCTGGCGGAACATGCCCTCCATGCCGAAGGTGCGCGCCTCGTCGGCCACGATCGGCACCACGCGCTCGCCCAGCTGCTTGTCGCGCAGCAGCAGGTTCATGCCGCGCACCAGCGCCATGGTGGTGGAGATCTCGCGCTCGCCCGAGCCCTTGGTGATCTGCTCGAAGGCCGACAGCTCCGGCGCCTTCAGCTTCACGTCCGAGGTGCGGCGGCGCTGCGGCAGCGAGCCGCCGAGCGCACGGCGGCGCTCGAGCATGTACTGCACCTCGGGCGAATCCTTGCCCGGGTGGTAGTACGGCACGTCGGCCAGCTTGTCGTCCGGCACCGGGATGTTGAAGCGGTCGCGGAAGTGGCGGACCGCGTCGTGGTCCAGCTTCTTCTGCTGGTGGGTCGGGTTCTGCGACTCGCCGGCCGCGCCCATGCCGTAGCCCTTGACCGTCTTGGCCAGGATCACGGTGGGCATGCCCTTGGTGTTCACCGCCGCATGGTAGGCCGCGTAGACCTTGTGCGGGTCGTGGCCGCCACGGTTCAGGCGCCAGATGTCGTCGTCGGACAGGTTGGCGACCAGCTGCGCGGTCTCCGGGTACTTGTTGAAGAAGTGCTCGCGCGTGTACTTGCCGCCGAACGCCTTGCACGCCTGGTACTCACCGTCGACGGTTTCCATCATCAGCTTGCGCAGCTGGCCGGAGGTGTCACGCGCCAGGAGCGGATCCCAGTAGCTGCCCCACACCACCTTGATGGCGTTCCAGCCGGCACCGCGGAACACGCCCTCCAGCTCCTGGATGATCTTGCCGTTGCCGCGCACCGGGCCGTCCAGGCGCTGCAGGTTGCAGTTGATCACGAAGATCAGGTTGTCCAGGCCCTCGCGGCCGGCCAGCGCGATCGCGCCCAGGCTCTCCGGCTCGTCGGTCTCGCCGTCGCCCATGAAGCACCAGATCTTGCGGTCGGTCTTCGGGATCAGGCCGCGATGCTCGAGGTACTTCCAGAACTGCGCCTGGTAGATCGCCTGGATCGGACCCAGGCCCATCGACACCGTCGGCACCTGCCAGTAGTCCGGCATCAGCCACGGGTGCGGGTAGGACGACAGGCCGCGGCCCTTGCCGGCCACTTCCATGCGGAACAGGTCCATCTGCTCCTCGGCGATGCGGCCCTCGAGGAAGGAACGGGCGTAGATGCCGGGGCTGGAGTGGCCCTGGTGGAACACCAGGTCGCCCGGATGATCGGCGCTGGGCGCGCGCCAGAAATGGTTGAAGCCGACGTCGTACAGCGTGGCCGAGGAAGCGAAGCTGGCGATGTGGCCGCCCAGCTCGCCCGGCTTGCGGTTGGCGCGCACCACCATCGCCATCGCGTTCCAGCGGATCAGGGTGCGGATGCGCCACTCCATCGTCGCGTCGCCCGGCGACTTGGCCTCGTTCTGCGGCGCGATGGTGTTGACGTACTCGGTGGTCGGGTCGAACGGCAGGTAGCCACCGGCGCGCCGCGTGGAGTCGACCATCTTTTCCAGCAGGTAATGCGCGCGCTCGGTGCCGTCATGGCTGATCACCGCATTGAGCGATTCGATCCACTCGTTGGTTTCGGTGGGATCGATGTCCTGATGGAGGATGTCGTCGAGCTGATCCATGGGGGAAGATTCTCCGCAGCGTCAGGGGATACGCCGCCGTAGGGGGTATGAACGCCGCCCGGACGGGCCGATAGCCTTCGGAGTCTATCGCCAATGACGCAGCGCGCCAATGCGATACGCCCGCGGATGGCCGTCCAAACCGGCGCCAGGCCGGGAGCCTGGCGGGGCATCCCTGCGATTTTGCGATACTTGCCCGCTCATGCCGGAACACAGCCATCAAGGGAATGTCATGGGTAATCCCGCCTCGCCGACCATCGCCGTCCTGGTGCCCTGCCACAACGAAGGGGTGGCGATCGGTCGTGTCGTCGCCGGCTTCCGGCAGGCCCTGCCGCAGGCCACGATCTACGTCTACGACAACAATTCCACCGACGACACCCGGGCGCAGGCCGCGACAGCGGGAGCCGTGGTCCGCACCGAGCGACTGCAGGGCAAGGGGCACGTGGTGCGCCGCATGTTTGCCGACATCGAGGCGGACATCTACGTCCTGGTGGATGGCGACGCCACCTACGACGCCGATGCCGTCCCGGCGATGATCGACCTGCTGTCCAGCGAAGGCCTGGACATGGTCGTGGGCAGCCGCCAGACCGATGAAGCCGCGGCCTACCGCCAGGGCCACCGCTTCGGCAACCGGCTGCTGACCGGGCTGACCTCGTGGCTGTTCGGCCGCTCCTTCAGCGACATCCTGTCGGGCTACCGGGTGTTTTCCCGCCGCTTTGTGCGCTCCTGCCCACCCCTGTCGGGTGGCTTCGAGGTCGAGACCGAGCTGGCCGTGCATGCGCTGGAGCTACGCCTGCCGGTGGCCGAGGTACCCACCCGCTACGCCAGCCGCATGGCCGGCTCGCAAAGCAAACTCAACACCTGGCGCGACGGCTGGCGCATCCTGTTGACGATCGTGCGGCTGGCCAAGAACGCACGGCCGCTGCTGTTCTTCTCCAGTCTCGCCGGGCTGGCGGTCACCGCCGCCATCGTACTGGCCGTGCCGCTGGTCGCCACCTACATGCAGACCGGTCTGGTGCCGCGCTTTCCCACCGCGATCCTGTGCGCATCGCTGGTGGTGCTCGGTTCGGTGTTCCTGGCCTGTGGCCTGATCCTGGACACGGTCACGGTCGGACGGCGGGAGCAGAAATGGCTGGCCTACCTCGCCTGCAGCCGGTCTCCGGTCCGTGGCGACGCCGGATGAGGGCGCCGACCTGGGAGCACGTGGGCACACGGTGGCCCCGACTGCTTGCCGGATGTCTCGCCGTGGGCGCCCTGCTGGCCGTGGCACTCGGCCAGGACGCGAACTGGGACCTGCGCAACTACCACCTCTACAACGCCTGGGCCTGGCTGGGGGGACGAGGATCGATAGACATCGGCGCGGCTGGACTGCAGACCTGGTTCAACCCGGTCCTGGACCTGCCGTACTACCTGCTGGCCACCGGCCCGCTGCAGCATGCGCCACGCTGGCTCGCCGCGCTGCAGGGACTGTGGTTCGGACTGCTGGCATTCCTGGTGTTCCGCGTCGCCGCCGCAGTCGCGCGACTGCAGCGCCGCCGCTTCGACCGATTCGACGCCATGGCCGTGGCGATCGGCGCCACCGGGACGATGGCGGTATCGCAGACCGGCCTGACCACCAACGAACTGCCGACGGCGTGCCTCGTACTGGGCGGCATCGTCCTGTTCCTGCGTGCACTGGAACGGTCTGCTGGTCCCGCTTGGCGGACGCTGCTGCTGGCCGGCCTGTGCGCCGGAGTAGCCGCCGGGCTCAAGCCCACGGCGATCGTGTATCCGGTGGCCGCCGGCTTCGCCGCGGCGGCCGCGTTGCGCCCCCGGCCGCTCGCCGTGCGCGGCTTTCTCGCGCTGGCGCTGGGCAGCGGCATCGGCTTCCTGCTCGCCTACGGCTGGTGGGGCTGGCACCTGTACCAGAGCGTCGGCAACCCGGTGTTTCCGATGTTCAACCAGTGGTTCCACTCGCCGTGGGCACCCGCCACCCCGATGACCGACGCGCGCTTCCTGCCGCGCGACTGGGGGCAGTGGCTCACCTATCCGTTCTACTGGCTGCGCCGCAACCTGGCGCTGGTGACGGAGGCGCGGTTCGCCGATCCGCGCTACGCACTGGCATTCCTCGCCGTGCTCGCCCTGCCGGTATCGCGACTATGGCGCCGGGGCCGTGCGCCGGCGGAACCGGCGCTGGTCTTCCTCGCCGCTTTCTGGGCGCTGGCCTACGTCCAGTGGCTGGGGCTGTTCTCGATCCTGCGCTATGCCGTTCCGCTGGAGGCGCTCTCGGGCGTGCTGGTGTTCGGTGTCCTGCGCCACGCCTGGCCGGGGCAGAACGAAAGCCCTTCCGGGGCGGCCCGCCGCGGCATGTGGGTATGTGTGCTGCTCTGCCTCGGGCTGACGCACTATCCCAACTGGGGCCGCGTGCCGTTTTCTCGCCAGCCGGTCGAGGTGACGGCGCCACGCCTGCCGGCGCATAGCCTGGTGATGCTGGTAGGCATGCCGCTGGCCTACCTGCCGCCGCTGCTGCCGCAGGAAGCGGGCGTACGCTACGTTGGTCTGAACTGGTTCACCGAAGCGACGCGCGGGTTCAGGCTCTACGACACGGTCGAGGAGACGGTACGCACGCATCGGGGGCCGCGTTTCATGTTGCGCACCCCGTATGCCACCGACGCGGACGATGCATTGCTGAACCGGCTGCTGCCCGGCTACCGGGCGGGCGACTGCCAGCCGGTGACATCCAGCCTGGAGCGCGACCGCCACGGCCACCCGCCCGCCCGTCCGATCATGTTGTGCCGCATGGTGCCTGCCGCCTCCGGCTGAAAACGCCGGAAACGAAAGGCCCCGGTCGCCGCACAGGCAACCGGGGCCAGCGCCATGGCGGGTGATCAGCCGCGGCGTTCGCCCTGGGCGGCGCGGATCTGCGCATCCACCGCGGCCACGGCGGTCATGTTGACCACACGGCGGGCGGTGGAGGCCGGGGTGAGGATGTGCGCCGCCTTGTCCACGCCCATCAGGATCGGGCCGATGGCGACGCCGTCGGTCATCACCCGCACCATGTTGTAGACGATGTTGGCGGCGTCCAGGTTGGGCAGCACGAACAGGTTGGCGCGGCCGCTCAGCGTGGTATGCGGGAACATCCGGCGTCGCAGCGCCTCGTCCCAGGCGGTGTCGGCCTGCATCTCGCCGTCCATCTCCAGCTTCGGGAAGCGCTCCTTCAGGATCTGGTAGACCTTGCGCATCTTCGCCGCGCTGGCGTTCTCGTGGCTGCCGTAGTTGGAATGCGACAGCAGCGCCACCTTCGGCTCGACACCGAACAGCTTCAGGCGGTAACTGGCCTGCAGCGTGGCTTCGGCGATCTGCTCGGCGGTCGGATCGACCTGCACATGGGTGTCGACGAAGAACCAGGCGCCGCGATCATTGATCACCGCGGTCATTGCCGAGGTGCACTGCACGCCCGGGTCCAGCCCGAACACGCTGCGCAGGTAGCCAAGCTTCTTGTGGTAGCGGCCGACCAGACCACAGATCAGCGCGTCGGCTTCGCCGCGCTCGACCATCATCGCGGCGATCAGCGTGTGCCGCGAGCGCATCAGGTTCTTGGCGGCCGCCGGGGTCACGCCGCGGCGCTCGGTCAGCGCGTGGTACTGCTGCCAGTAATCGTTGAAGCGCGGGTCGTCGTTGATGTTGGTGAGTTCGAAATCGACGCCTTCGCGCAGGCGCAGGCCCAGGCGCTGGATGCGCGCGTGGATCACGTCCGGGCGTCCGATCAGGATCGGGCGGGCCAGCTTTTCGTCGACGACGGTCTGCACGGCGCGCAGCACCACCTCTTCCTCGCCCTCAGCGTAGGCCACGCGCTTGCGGTCGGCGCGCGCGCGCTCGTACACCGGCTTCATGATCAGGCTGGTGCGGTAGATGAACTGGCCGAGCTTCTCGCGGTAGGCGTCCATGTCGTCGATCGGCCGGGTTGCCACGCCCGAGTCCATCGCCGCCTGCGCCACCGCCGGCGCCAGCATCACCAGCAGGCGCGGGTCGAACGGACGCGGGATCAGGTAGTCCGGGCCAAACGAGGGGATTTCCTCGCCATAGGCGCTGCCGAGGTCGGCAGCCTCCTCGCGCGCCAGCTGCGCGATGGCGCGCACGCAGGCCAGCTTCATCGCCTCGTTGATGCCGGTGGCGCCCACGTCCAGCGCGCCGCGGAAGATGTACGGAAAGCACAGCGCGTTGTTGACCTGGTTCGGGTAGTCCGAGCGGCCGGTGGCGATGATGCAGTCCGGGCGCACAGCCTTGGCGTCGGCCGGCGAGATCTCCGGGTTCGGGTTGGCCAGCGCCAGGATCACCGGCTTGTCGGCCATGGTGGCGACCATCTCCGGCTTGAGGATGCCGCCGGCCGAGAGGCCCAGGAACACGTCGGCACCGGCGACGATGTCGGCCAGCGTGCGCTTGTCGGTGTCGCGCGCGTAGCGCGCCTTGTCCGGATCGAGGTGGTCGCGGCCGGTGTAGAGCACGCCCTCGCGGTCGTAGGCGAGGATGTTCTCCGGCTTCAGGCCCAGCGCCACCAGCATGTCCAGGCAGGCGATGCCGGCCGCACCGGCGCCGGCGGTGGCCAGCTTGACGTCCCCGATCTTCTTGCCGACCACTTCCAGCGCGTTGAGCACCGCGGCGCCGACGATGATCGCGGTGCCATGCTGGTCGTCGTGGAACACCGGGATCTTCATCCGCTCGCGCAGCTTGCGCTCGACGATGAAGCACTCCGGCGCCTTGATGTCCTCGAGGTTGATGCCGCCGAAGGTCGGCTCCATCGCGGCGATGATCTCGACCAGCTTGTCCGGGTCGCGCTCGTTCAGCTCGATGTCGAACACGTCGATGCCGGCGAACTTCTGGAACAGCACGCCCTTGCCTTCCATCACCGGCTTGCCGGCCAGCGGGCCGATGTCGCCAAGCCCCAGCACCGCGGTGCCGTTGGTGATCACCGCCACCAGGTTGCCGCGCGCGGTCAGCTCGCTGGCGGCGTTGGGATTCTCCACGATGGCCTCGCAGGCGTAGGCCACGCCGGGCGAGTAGGCCAGCGCCAGGTCACGCTGGGTGACCATCGGCTTGGTCGCGGTGACCTTGATTTTGCCGGGCGGGCACAGCCGGTGGTATTCGAGCGCGGCGTGCTTGAGTTCCTCGGGGGGATTGGCCATGGGAGCGGGTCGGTGATCCGGGGACGAAGAGGCGCGCATGTTAGCACCGCACCCCTTGCCGGCCGCTGTGCGGCGCCGCACCGCGACGGCGCGTCACAGGCCCAGCGAGAGCTCCTCGGCCTGCACCCGGCCCATGTGGATGCGATTGACGAACAACGAGAACGCCAGCTTGCCGGCCAGCCCGTGCACGTGCTGCATCCACGGTGGCAACCAGCGTGGCGCGACGATCGTGCCGGATTCGAAGTGGGGTGCCAGCGACACCACGTCGTGCAGCGCCAGCTTGCCGGCGAACAGGTGGCGCAGCAGATCCATCCGCCGCTGCCGCAGCGCCCAGCGGAAGAACGTGTGCACGGCCAGCAGGCCGGACAGGTAGACGTTGTCCTTGGCGAACGCCGCGCCGCCGGTCAGCGGCACGCCGCGGAACACCCGCTGCGCCGAGTGGAAGCTGTCGGCCACCGACTGGCCGCGCTCCAGGAAGAACCGGTACACCTCGACGAAATCAGCCCCGCGCAGGGCCATGTCGATCGCCAGGATGCGCAGGCTGATGCGCTTGAGGCGGGAAATGTCGATGGCGCCGGACATCAGTTCGGCGAAGACCGCCAGCCCCTCCTGGGTCGCGGTGACGCGCGGCGAGGTACGTGCCAGCGAGGCCAGCACGGGCTGCGCGCGACCGTTCAGTGCGGTCAGCGAATGCACGTAGGCCTCGTGCGCGAGGAGCTGATGGCGGTCGTAGGCGGTGAAGGCGGTGCCCCCGCGCAGGCGGATACGGGTGGCGCCGGCGGCCGCCTTGGCGGTCAATTCCGGATCCACCTCCACCGAGATCACGCCGCCGCCGAAGAAGCCATCCAGCGTCCGCGCCAGGTCGTCGCGCAGCACCTCGGCCGGGATCGCTTCACCGTGCTCGTCGGCCAGCAGGTCGGCGCCCAGCTCGTCCGCCAGGTCGACGAAATAGCGGGCCGCGTCCAGGTTGCTCTTGCCGCTGCCGGGAATCGGATCGCCGGGGTGGCCGTACAGCACGATCGACGGCGCGGTGACGCCTCCCGTCCCGGCCGCCTCGAGCATCTCGGCGGCGATCCGCCAGGATTCGGCAGTGCGGCAGAGATAGTCGCCCAGCGCATCCTCCCGCCCCGCCTCCCGCTCGATCGCCGCCAGCTCCGCCCGGGCGGCGGACAGATCCGGCGGTACGTAGCGCACATCCGGCAGGGCCAGCCGGCCGGCGGCGTAGTCGGCGATCATGCGGTCCTCGAGCGAGGCCGGCCAGGCCACCGTCGGCAGGATGCGGATCGGCCTTACCGCCGCGAGCAGGCGCTGGTCGAGGCTGGCGTAACGCTGCTGCAGCGTGGCGTCGAGGATCGCGCGCGCATCCACGCTCAGTCCCGCTCGCGCTGGCCGCGATGGCCGTGCGGGCGATCGATCGGACGACCGCCGCGCTGTCGGCGCAGGCGCGCCTCGAGCGTGGCAGCCTGATCCTCGCGCTCGTCGCGCAGCTTGAGGTAATTGCGCCAGCGCTCGGCCGACAGTTCGCCACTGTCCAGCGCCGCCTGTACCGCGCAACCCGGCTCGCTGCCGTGGCCGCAGTCGGCGAAGCGGCAGCTCTCGGCCAGTTCATCGATGTCGGCGAACAGATCCAGGTTCTCGTCGCCGGTGAGCTTGAGCTCGCGCATGCCTGGCGTATCGATCAGGCAACCACCGGTCGGCAGTTGCAGCAGCGCCCGGTGGGTCGTGGTATGCCGACCGCGGCTGTCGTGAGCGCGCACCGCGCTTGTTGCCATGCGGTCCACGCCCAGCAGGGTGTTGGTCAGCGTGGACTTGCCGGCACCGGACGATCCCACCAGCACCGCGCTGTCGCCCGGCTGCAGGTACTCCGCCAGCGCGGCGATGCTGGTCGGGTCCTTGCTGTTGATGGCGTGTACCGGCACTTCGCCGGGAAGGCGATGGCGCAATTCGGCGACACGCCCGGCGGCATCCTCGGCCAGGTCCAGCTTGCTCAGCAGCACCACCGGATGGGCACCGGAATCCTCGATCAGGGACAGATAGCGCTCGATCCGCGCCGGGTTGAAGTCGCCGTCCAGCCCGGTCAGCACCAGCACGTAATCGATGTTGGTGGCGATCACCTGCCGCTCGTAGCGTTCGCCGGCGGCCGCGCGCGACAACACAGTGCGCCGCTCCAGCACCTTCTGGATGTGCGGGGGCGAACCCGGCTCGAACTCGACGAAATCGCCCACCGCCGGCCGCTCGGCCGGATCCAGCCCACGTTTGAGGAAATGGCCCGCCGGCTGGGCGCTGAACAGATGTTCACCGTCGTGCAGTTCGTACCCGGCACGGTGCTGGGCCACCACGCGGGCGAGTCGCCATCCGCCGGCAGGGAGGGATTCGCCGCGCCAGCCGATGCGGCGCAGGCGCTCGATTAGGGTGGCTTCGCTCATGGGGCCCGATTATGCCCGGCCCCCGATCGGGCCGATATCCGACTCTTGGCTGGCCCACACGGGCCGCCCGGTCGCTGTTAGCATGCCTGCACCGCCGGCCGCAAGCGCCGGTGCAGCAAAGCACAGGAACCTACGTCGTTGGCCCCGATCAAACCCAGCCCGCATCTTTCCAACGTGCGCTACGAGATCCGTGGCGCGCTGACCCGCCGCGCCCGCGAAATGGAGGCCGAGGGCCTGCCGATCATCAAGCTCAACATCGGCAACCCGGCCCGCTACGGCTTCGAGACCCCGCCCCACCTGCGCGAGGCCGTCGCCGCCAAGCTCACCGAGAGCGAGGCCTATGGCCACGAGCAGGGCCTGGAGGAAGCACGTGCCGCCATCGCCGCCCAGCAGCGCGCGCGCGGCGCGCGGGGCGTGGACATGGATCGCGTGTTCATCGGCAACGGCGTCAGCGAGCTGATCGACATCAGCCTGCGCGCCCTGTTGCAGCCGGGCGACGAGGTACTGCTGCCCAGCCCCGACTATCCGTTGTGGAGCGCCGCGACCATCCTCAACGGCGGCAAGCCCCGCTATTACCGCTGCCTGCCGGAGAACGGCCACCAGCCCGATCCGGCCGAGATCGAGAGCCTGATCACGCCGCGCACCCGCGCGCTGGTGCTGATCAACCCGAACAACCCCACCGGCGCGGTGTACCCGCGCGCGCTGCTCGAGCAGCTGGTGGCGATCGCCGCGCGGCACCGCCTGCTGCTGCTGTGCGACGAGATCTACGACGAGATCCTGTACGACGGCGCGGTATTCCAGCCGCTGGCCGAGATCGCCGGCGACGTGCCTTGCGTGAGCTTCGGCGGCCTGTCCAAGGTGCACCGCGCCTGCGGCTACCGGGTCGGCTGGATGAGCCTCTCCGGCGATCCGGCACGCACCGCGGAGTACCGCGACGCGCTGCAGCTACTCGCCGCGCTGCGCCTGTGCGCCAACGCCACCGCACAGTGGGCCGTGGTGCCGGCCCTGCAGGGCGCGCCGACCATCCATGCGCTGACCTCGCCGGGCGGTCGCCTGTACGAGGCGCGCCGGGCGGTGATCGAGGGCGTGGCGGCCAGCGACTACCTGGAGCTGGTCGCGCCCGAGGGTGCGTTGTACGCCTTTCCCGCCGTGCGCGCCGATCGCCTGCCGGTGTTCGACGATGGCGCATTCGCGCTGCGCCTGCTGGAGCGCGAGTCGGTGCTGGTGGTACCCGGGGCGAGCTTCAACGTGCCGGCCAGCCGGCAGTTCCGCCTGACCCTGCTGCCGGAACCACACGAACTGCGCGAGGTGTTCGTGCGGATCGAGCGCGTGCTCGCCGCGATGGCCGCCGAGCAGCCGGCCCGTGCGGCCGCCGTCGCCTGATCGTGGCGCGGCGTTTCCTCGCCCTGGGCGACTCCTACACCATCGGTGAGGGGGTACAGGAGGCCGGCCGCTGGCCCGTCCAGTTGGTGGATGCTCTCGTTGCCGAGGGCGTCGCGGTCGACGCCCCGCATATCGTCGCGGTGACCGGCTGGACCACCGACGAGCTGTCCGCCGGCATGGATGCCGCCGACCTGGCCCCGGGCTGGGATCTGGTGAGTCTGCTGATCGGCGTGAACAACCAGTACCGCGGGCGCGGCGAGGACGAGTACCGGCAGCAATTCGGCACCCTGCTCGGGCGCGCCATCGCGCTGGCCGGGGGAAACGCCCGCCGCGTGGTGGTGGTGTCGATCCCGGACTGGGGCGTGACCCGCTTCGCCCGGGACTCCGGGCGCGATGCGGCCGCCATCGGCGCGGCACTCGACCGTTTCAACGCGATCGCGCGAGCGGATGCTGGGGCCGCCGGCGCGGCCTTCGTCGACATCACCGACCTCACGCGCGCCCATCCAGACGAGCTCGCCGACGACGGCCTGCACCCGGATGCGCAGCAGTACGCCCGCTGGATCGAGCGCATCGCTCCCGCCGCCCGGGCCGCGCTGGCCGCCTGAGGCCGCAACCGGGCTGCAACCTCGCCGCCATCGCGCGGTGATCCGCGCGACGAATACTGGCGCCCCGGGCAACCACCGGGAACCGCCGTCATGGCCACGCTCCGCTGCCGCAGCGCCTTCATCTCCGACGTGCATCTGGGCACGCCCGACTGCAAGGCGCGCTATCTGCTCGATTTCCTTCGCCAGCTCCGTTGCGAAAAGCTCTACCTGGTCGGCGACATCATCGACCTGGAGGCGCTGGGCAAGCGCATGTGGTGGCATGCCGACCACGGCGCAGTGATCGCCGAGATCCTCGACATGGCCCGGCGCGGAGTCGAGGTCACCTACATCCCCGGCAACCATGACGCCGCCCTGCGCGGGCTGGCCGGCCAGGACTTCGGCGGCGTGCGCATCGCGCTGGATGCCGTGCACGAGGGCGCCGACGGGCGCCGCTACCGGGTCAGCCACGGCGACGAGTACGACCCGGAGCACGTCGGCCGCAGTTGGATGCTGCACCTGGGCGAAGCGATGCACCGGTTCATCTGCTGGGGCAACCGTCGAGTCAACGCATGGCGCCGCCGGATGGACATGCCCTACCTGCCGCTGTCGATCATCGTGAAATCGCATGTCGGCAAGGCTCTGGCCTACATCCGCGCCTACGAGGAACGCGTGGCCGGGGATGCCCGCGAACGGGGCTTCGATGGGCACATCTGCGGCCACATCCACTTTGGCCAGGTGCGCGAGATGGACGGGCTGCTCTACCTCAACGATGGCGACTGGGTCGAGCACTGTACGGCGCTGGTCGAGGACCACACCGGCGCGATGGAGCTGATCCACTGGAGCGAACAGCCGACCCAGCTCGGACGCGCCAGCCGCGAGCTGGTGCTGCCGACTCCGGCCGTGGCGCTCGCGCTGGCACCGCTGGCCCGACGCCAGCGCAGTCTGGACGAACTGCGGCCGGCGGCCTGATCAGTTGCGCATCAGGCGACCCGCCACGGACGCGGCCAGTCGCCGCGGCATGAAGCGCGTGCCCTGGGCCATCAGCGCATTGACCCAGCCGGTGATCACGCCCGAGCGCCCGCGCAACATGGCCGCCACACCCTCGCGAGCCACCGCCGGCGCCTGCATGCGGGTTAGGCGCTGGTACCAGGTGGCCCTTTGCCCGGAGACTTCGAGGAACTGCGTGGCGGTGACGCCCGGCGATACCACCGTGCAGCGGACGCCCGTGCCGCGCAGCTCGGCATCGACGGCATAGCTGAATTCGAGCACGTAGCTCTTCGCCGCCGCGTAGGCCGCGTAGCAGGGCGTGGGCTGGAACGCACCGGTGGAAGCGACCTGCAGCACGCGGCCGAAGCCGCGCTCGCGCATCGCCGGCAGCAACAGCCGGGTGAGGTGGGTCAGCGCCAGCACGTCCACTGCAAGCATACTTTCCAGCCGCTCCCACGGCGTGTCCGCGAACGCACCGAACACGCCGAAGCCGGCGTTGTTCACCAGCACGTCGACGGCGATGCCGTCAGCGGCCAGTCCGGCGACCAGCGCCTCGCGGGCTGCCGCGTCGGACAGATCGACCGGACGGACGTGGACGGCGCGCCCGGCCTCGCGCAGCTCCCGGGCCAGCGCCTGCATCGGCGGCTCGCTGCGGGCGACGAGGACGAGGTCGGCGCCGCGCCCTGCCAATTCGCGCGCGAACTCGATGCCGAGCCCGCTGGAGGCGCCGGTGACCAGGGCGGTCCGGCCGTGCAGTGACGAAATCATGGTGGAGTCTCCCGGGCGGCCTCGAGGCCGCGGATCAGCGCCCGCAGCAGGGCGCGCAGTTCGGTGGAAAAGTCGATCAGGAAGCCGGCCAGTGCCGCGTCGGCGTGCAGGGCCTGGTGCAGTGCCGGGGGCGGCGCGGCCATCTGCGCCAGACCGGGCGCCACGGCCTGCAGCCAGAGCAGCAGCCGCGTACCCTGCCCCGGCGCCAGCGCCAGGGTGCGGTCCAGTGTCGCGCCGGTGGCCGCGACCCGTGCGAGCAGCGAGCGCTTGAAGCCGAGCACGTCGGCCACCGGCACGTTGGCCTCCAGCACCACATGCAGCAGCGCGGCCAGCCGAAGGAACATCGGCCGGGCCGCCAGCTCATCGGCAACCGCGTCCACCCACGATGCCGCCGTCGGCACACCGTCCGCCAGCCGGGCGTCGAGGGCATCGAACCAGGCCTGGTAGTGCTCGGCCAGCAAGGCCAGGAACAGGGCCTCGCGGGTGGAGAAGTACAGGTAGGTGGTGCCCTTGGCCACGTCGGCAGCCGCGGCCACCGCGCTCATGGTGATCGACTCGTAGGGCTGGCGCTCGAGCAGGCGCAGCGCGGCGGCGAGCAGGTCGCGCCGGCGGCGCTCCTTCATCGCGTCGTCCACCGCACGGCGTCCGCGGCCCAGCGGGCATGTCTTCTTGCTGACCATGGGTCATTTATAAGTGACCATCGGTCAGTTTTCAAGCGCGCCTTGCACCACTGCCCGCGCGCTACCATGTACCGCTATCCCATCTCCCCTACGGAACCGCGCCCATGTCCCTCGATCCAGCTACCCGCGAACGCATCCAGACCCTGCTCAGCGAGCACCGCGTGGTGCTGTTCATGAAGGGCACCCGCCAGCAGCCGATGTGCGGCTTCTCGGCCGCCGCCACCAACACGCTGAACGAGCTGCTGGACGACTACCACACCGTCAACGTGCTGGAGGACCCGGCGATCCGCGAGGGCATCAAGGTCTACGGCGAATGGCCCACCATCCCGCAGCTGTACATCGACGGCGAGCTGGTCGGCGGGTCGGACATCATCCGCCAGATGTACACCAGCGGCGAGCTGCACGGCCTGTTCGGCGCGGCCCCGCCGGACCGCACGCCGCCGGAGATCACCATCACCGACAAGGCCGCGGAGATGATCCGCCAGGGCACCGCCGACGCGCAGGGCGTGGCGATCCACCTGGAGATCGGCCCGGACTTCAGCGCCGGCTTCCAGCTTGCACCGGCCGGCGATTTCGACATCGTGGCCGAATCCAACGGACTGAAGATCCATTTCGACCCGGCCAGCGCCCAGCGCGCCAAGGGCATCGTGATCGACTGGGTGTCCACCGTGCAGGGCGAGGGCCTGAGCCTGAAGTTCCCCGGCGCACAGCAGGTGCACGACATGAGCGTGCAGGAGTTGCAGCAGCGCCTCGCTGCCGGCGGCCTCGTCCTGGTCGACGTGCGTCCGGCCGCCAGCCGCGCCATGCTGCCCGCCCTGCCCCAGGCGCGCATCCTCGAGGACGAGGGCTACGACGCCTTCGCCGCACTGCCCAAGGACACGCCGATCGCTTTCGTCTGCCAGCGCGGCATTTCCAGCCGCGCGGTCGCCGAGCGCTTCGCCTCGCACGGGTTCAGCCAGATCTTCAACGTGGAAGGCGGCATGGAAGCCTGCTCCCGCTGACCGGCGGGCACCCGGGGCGACGCGGGGCCTTGGCGCCGCCGGACCTGGACGAGCCGTCGCCCCCGGGCGGCGGCTTTTTGTTTGCGCCCGGTCCGCGACTCAGGCGCTGGCCGGGGGCAGCTCGCAACTGGAGTTGAAGTCGCCGATCGCACTGACGAGGTCGGTGACCGCCAGCCGCTCGACGTCGGTGAGATCGGGGTTCCAGCTGTCGAGGATCAGCACCACCCGCGTGGCGTCGCTGTGGTTCCAGGCCTCGTGCTCGAAGGTGTCGTCGAAGGTGACGCAGCTGCCCTCGCGCCAGTGATGGTCCTGTCCGCCTACGCGCAACGCGCAGTCCGAAGGCACGATCAGCGGCAGATGGGTAACCAGCCGGGTGTTGGTGACGCCACGGTGCGGCAGGATGTGGGTCCCCGGCCGCAGTACCGAAAACAGCGCCTCCGGCGCGTGGTCGCGGATGCGTACCAGCGGACAGGCGTCCAGTGCCGCCATCGTGCGCGGGCAGGCGCGCGCGTGGTCTTCGTAACGCTGTCCATGGCGATGGAAGAAATAGGCGTCCCAGGCGGGCGCCTCGACGCCGGAACCGCGCAGCATCGTCGAGGCCTGCTCGGGGCTGTCGACCCCGAGGAACGATTCGAGTGGCTGTTCGCCGGCCAGCACCGCCAGCAGTTCCTCGCGGATCGCGAAGGTCGCCGCTTCCAGCGCCTCATGCCAGGGAAAGCGATGCCTGGGGTAGTACGGCTGACTCGGGATGTCAGGAAAATACAGGAACAGCGGCCGCTGCCGCGGGTCGATCGCCGGCATCGGTTCAAGCCCGACGTAGATCGCCAGCGCGCGCTCGACACGGCGCAGCTCGTCCGCTCCATGACGCTGCCGCAGCGGCTCCAGCGCCTGCTCGAACAGTCGCTGGCGACCGGCGTTGGCGTAGCCCATCGCGTACTTCACCGTGTCTCGCAATCCCGGTGCGGTGTTCGCGTCGCTGAGCCAGCGTCCCTGTTCCTGTGCCGTGCGCACGGCCATGAAATACGCGCGCAGCGCGTCGTCGGCGCGCCCCAGCTGCTCCAGTGCGATGCCCAGCTGCAGCCGCGCGACAAACAGGCGCGGGGCCAGCGTAAGCGCGCGCTGCAGACTGTTCGCCGCCGCCTCGAAGTCGCCGGCCGCCAGGTGCGCGCTACCGATCTGGTGCGCCACTCCGGCATGCTCCGGATGGGCACGCTCGGCGCGGCTGAGCAGCATCATCGCAACCGGCACGTTGCGGCGGACCGTCTCGCGGTTGGCCACGAACATCAGGGCCTCGGCATCGTCTGGCGATTGCTCGAGCAGTTGCCGGTAAGTCGCTTCGGCGGCCGCCATCTCGCCGCGCTGCAGCTGGCCGCGTGCCAGCTCGTGCAACCGCGCGGGATCGGTCAGGGGAGAGGTGCTCATCGACTGGGATACTCCGGGAGGCGGCCATGCCGCGCACCGCCTCGGGCGCGGCGGCTTGCCGTGGCCGGGCATAATACCCGCCTTGGGCGGTAGACCGCCCGCAGGATGGAAGCGCAACGCCTGATGTCATCGTCTCGCCCCGGTCTCGATCCCGCACAAACCCAGCTGCTCTCGCGGATTGGCTTGGCACTGGATGCCGGCCGCGTGGACGAGGCCGCCCGGCTGCTACCCACGCTGCTCCAGAGCCACCCCGATCACCCGGAAGTACGACGCATGCACGCCGGCCTGCTCGGCATGCAGGGGCAACTGCAGCCGGCCATCGCGCTGATGCGCGAGGTGATTCGCCATCACCCGGGACATGCCCCCGGCCTCAACACGCTGGCCACGCTGCTAGGGCAAGCGGGCGATTTCGATGGTGCGATTCATCTGCTCCGCGAAGTCTGTCGCCTGCAGCCCGAGATGGCGCTGGCCTGGTACAACCTGGGCGTGATGCTCACCCGCTGCGTGCGCAACGAAGACGCAACGGAGGCGCTGCAGCAAGCGGTCCGGCTCGACCCGCACGCAGTCGACGCCCGCGCCCTGCTCGCAGACCTGCTGCGCATGCGCGGGCAATCGGAGGAAGCGGCCGGCATCTATCGACAGGTGATTGCCGAGCGCCCGTGGGCGGGCATGGCCTGGTGGGGGCTGGCGGACCTGAAGACCGTGCGGATGGAGGAGTCCGACATCCTCGGCCTTCAGCAGGCGCTGCGCGCGCCGCGCGCCAGCGACGACGATCGCATTGCGATGGGCTTTGCCCTGGCCCGCGCGCTGGACGACCATGGACGCTATGCACAGTCGCTGCAGGCGCTGGAGCAGGCCAACGCGATCGCACGCAAACGCCAGCGCTGGAACGCTGCCGGCTACTCGCAGGCAGTCGATGCGCTGGCCGGTTTCTTTACTCCTCCCCCCGCCGCTGCCACCGCCCCCCGGCTGGGCGAACAAGTGATCTTCATTGTCGGCCTGCCGCGCTCCGGTTCGACGCTGGCCGAGCAGATCCTCGCCTCGCATCCCGACGTCGAAGGCTCGGGCGAGCTGCCCGACCTGCCGCAGGTGCTGGCAGAGGAGTCGCGGCGGCGCGGCCAGCCGTTCCCGCGCTGGGTGCCGCAGATGCAGCCTGCCGATTGGCAGCGGCTCGGCGAGCGTTACCTGGAACGTACCGCACGCTGGCGCAGCAGTCGGCCTCGCTTCACCGACAAGCTGCCGAGCAACTGGATCTATGGTGATGCGATCTGCGCCATGCTGCCGGGCGCACGCATCATCGGCTGCCTGCGCGATCCGTTGGAGACCTGCTTTTCCTGCTACCGGCAGAAGCTGGACAACAACGAGTACACGCGTACCTTCGACGACCTGGCCAGCTTCTGGCGCGACTGCGACCGCCACCTGCACCGGCTGGCCGGCGCCTATCCCGACAAGGTGTACCTGCATCACTACGAGGCACTGATCGCCGAGCCCGAGCAGCGCACCCGCGACCTGCTGTCGTTCTGCGGACTGTCGTTCGATCCGGCCTGCCTCAACTTCCACGAGAACCAGCGGCCCGTCCGCTCGCCCAGCGCGATGCAGGTCCGCCAGCCGCTGCGCCGTGACACCGTCCATAGCGCGCGTTATGGCGCCCTGCTGGACCCGCTGCGCGACGCCCTTGGCCTGCCGCGCTGGCAGGACGAAACCTCTGCCTGAGAACGCCGATGGATCCCCGGCTGACATCTCCGGAAACATGGCTCGAGCAGGCGCAGCAGCGCCTGTTGGGCGGCGACGCCGTGGGGGCTCGCATCCTGCTCGATCAGGCCGTCGCCGCACACCCCGGTTCCACCGCGTTGAGGTTCGCCCTGGCCGGTCTGCGACGGCATGCCGGCGACCGTGTGGCGGCGGATGCGCTTCTGGAAGACGTGCTGGCCCATGAACCCGGCCATCTGGCCGCCGCGCTCCAGCTCGCCCGGTCACTGCGCGAGCAGGGGCGCGTGCTCGCTGCCGGCACCTTGCTTCGCAACTGCTTCGCCCACGTCCCGGGGGACGTGGAGTCCCGGCTCGTCGCGATCGAACTGCTTGACGATGCTGGCCGGCAGGAGGATGCGCTGTTCCTGTGCGAACAGGCATTCGCCGTCCAGCTGGACGATCTCCGCCTGCACGTGCACGCCGCCGCGCTGGCAGCCCAGCTGGGCCGTTTCGACCAGGCTCGCGTGCATTACGAGACCGTACTCGCGCGCAGCCCGCAGGCCGCCGACTGGCACGTGCCGCTCGGCCTGTCCTCGCTGCAACGCTACGGCACAACCGATCACCCGGACTTCGAGCGCTTCCGGCACTGGCTGGATCGTGACGAACTGGCTCCCTACGCACGGAGCGGTCTGCTGTTCGCGCTGGGCAAGGCGTTCGATGATGTCGGCGAGACGGCGCGGGCGGCGGGCTTGCTGCGCGAGGCCAACGCGATCGTGCACGGACAGGTGCGCTGGCAGCGCAAGACGTGGCGGCGCAGTGTCGAGATGCGACTCGGCCGCGGCACGCTACCCGATCCCGGGCACGTGCCTGCGGAGTGGACACCGGTCTTCATCGTCGGCATGCCGCGTGCGGGCAGCACCCTGCTGGCCGAACAGCTGGCGCGTCACCCGCAGGTACGCCATCGCGGCGAGCTGCCTTGGCTACCCGTGCTGGCGACGAGGATCGGGGCGGCTGGCAGCACCGCCGCCACGATCGGCGCAATGCATGACGCCGCACGCACCTACGCGGAGCAGCTGGTGCAGGACGACGATCCGGTGGGCTGGTACGTCGACAAGCAGCCACACAACTTCCTGCACGTGGACCTGATCCTCGCGCTGTTTCCCCACGCACGGATCATCCACTGCCGGCGCGAGGCACGCGACAATGCGCTGTCGCTGTGGATGCAGAGCTTCCACCCCGGCACCCAGGACTTCGCCTACGACTTCGGCGACATCGCCACGGTGATGCGCGACGCCCGGCGGCTGATGGAGCACTGGCAGTCGCGCTTCCCGGAATCGGTACAGGTGGTGGACTACGAGTCGCTGGTGGCCGATCCGGACGCCTGCATCGGAGCGCTCGCGCACTGGCTGGGCCTGCCGGAGGCCGCGGTGGAAGAGAGTACCGAGGCCGTCACACCGGCACTGAGCACAGCCAGCCTGTGGCAGGCGCGCCAGCCGGTCTACCGCAGCTCGGTCGAACGCTGGCGGCGCTACGCGCCGCACCTGCCGGAGCTGGAGCGCCTGCGCCTGGACTGAGCCGGACTCAGTCCGTGTCCACCGAGTAGCCCCAGTGCCGCAACATCGGCTCCAGGACGGGCAATGCCGGCGCGAGCGCCTCGCGGTAACGGCGCCAGCGATCCAGCCCCTTGCGGTTGACCGGCTGGGTCACCTGGGCGTAGCTCGGCGTGGCGATGAAGCCCTTGTCGCGCGCGCGCTGATCGAATCGCAGCAGCGGCGTCGCGTCCTCCAGCCCGAGGAAGTCGGCGATGCGTCGTGTCTGCCGCTCCGGATCCGCCACCAGCTCCTCGTAGCGCGAGACGAATACGTCCGGCTGGAACACCTCCACGTCATGCAGCCAGCAGCGCATCGCCGTGACGTAGGCCTCGGCCAGCTTCTCCAGTGACGCACTGGCCACCGCCAGCGGCGCCGCGCGGAAGTTCTGCATGTAGTTGCTGATCAGCACATCGCAGGGATGGCGCAGCGCGAGGATGAACTTCGCATGCGGGAACATCCGGTGGATCAGCGGCAGCCACAGCATGTTCAGGGGATTCTTGTCGACCAGCTGCGCGCTCCAGCGGCGCTGGATCTTCGAGCAGACCAGGCTGACATAGCCTTTGCGCAACTCGTCGCAGGCCGACTGGTCGAGCTGCTCCAGATCCTGCGGCACGCGGATGCCGTAGTCCGCCAGCTGATCGGACAGGATGGTGAAGAACGGGCGCTCGTCCATCGACTGCAGCGCCGGATGCGCATCGAGCATCTGCTCCAGCAGGGTGGTACCGGAGCGGGGATAGCCGACGATGAACACCGGCGAGTGCGCCGCATCCGGCGCGCTCAGCACCGGCCAGCGACGGAACGCCTCGACACCGATGCGCTCGACGGCGGCGGGCAGGATCGGTGCACCGGGCGCAAAACGCTGCGGCGCATTCACGCGCAGCTCGTCGATCTGCCGCGCGTGCGCCTCGTGCAGGGCGGCCAGTGCAGCGGGATAGTCGCGCAGCTTGTCGCAGGTCTCGGCGAGCGTGAAGAAATGCGCGTAGTCGTCGTCGGTCCGCGGGCCGGCCAGTTCGAGCAGGCGGCGGGCGTCGGCAAGCTGGCCGCGGCGGAGGGCGATCTTCGCGCGCTGGTGGGTCAGCTCGCGGGTCGCCTCCTCGTCGAGCACCGGCCAGGCGCGCTGGATCTCGTCCAGCAGCACCTCGGCGCCGTCGAGGTCGTTGACGCGCTCGTGCACCGCGGCCAGCAGCAGCCGCGCGGACAGGTGGCCGGGCGCGCGGGCCACCAGCTCCTCGAGCAGGACGCGCGCGATGTTGGCCTCGCCAAGCACGAGCTGCAGGTCGGCCAGCTCCAGCTGCAGCACATCGTCCAGCTCCGTCCAATCGCGCCACGGCCGGATCAGCTCCTCCGCGCGCGAGTCCCGGCACACCGAACAGGCGCGGGCGGCATGGATGCGGATGGCCGGGGACGCGGGATCCAGCGCGTGGGCGCGCAGCAGGGTCTCGCGCGCGGCGGGAAATTCGCGGCGGCCGATCTGCAGCAGGCCGAGGTTGGTCAGCTGTTCGACGTTTTCCGGTTCGAGCTCGAGCGCACGCGCATAGGCGGCGGCGGCCTCGGGCTCGCGCCCGGCGCTGCGCAGTGCGGTGGCGTAGTTGCCCCAATGCAGGGCGCTATCCGGGTGCCGCTCCACCAGCCCAGCATAGAGCGGCACAGCCTCGGCGAGGCGTCCCTGCTGCTGCAGGGCTATGGCGAGGAAAAGGGTCAGGTCGGCGTCGTTTGGGCGGACCGCCAGCTCCGCCCTGCACAGCTGCTCCGCGTCATGGGGCCGGCCGGTCTGCAGGGCGCTGAGAATGTTGTTGATCACGGGGAAAGCTTTTCAAAAAGGAAAGGCCGCGCGGGTTGCCCCGCGCGGCCTTCCAGCTTCAGCTACTCAATGCGTTCCAGTCAATCAGAACGACACGGTCACGCGAGCCCAGTAGTAGCGGCCCTGCAGATCGAAATCGCTCGGATCGGTGTTGGCGTTGAGGGTGTTGTTCGCGTACAGGAACGGCGGCTGCTTGTCGAACAGGTTGTTGATGCCCAGGTCGACGCGGGTGTTGATCGGCTCGAAGTTGTAGCCCACCTGCACGTCGTTGTAGACGGTCGCGCCGTACTTGAACTCGTAGCCGGGGATGCCCTGCACCGGGTTGGTGTCCTGCGACGGGCTCTTCGAGCCGTTGCGGAACGCGCCGATGTAGCGCATGCGCCAGGAGGCGCTCCAGTTGTCGAGGTTCCAGTTCACGAAGGTGTTGCCGCGCCAGCGCGGGAACAGGCACACGCCGCCGCCGCTCGGGCAGGTCGACGCCTGGCTCGAGCCGAACGGCATGAAGTGGCCGGCATCGTGGTACACGACGTTGGCCGAGGTGCCCGGGGCGGTCTGCTGGTCGTAACGCGACATGTAGGTCGCGTCCAGGCCCACCACGAAGTTGCCGAAGGAGAACTGCGGCAGCTTGTAACGGGCCGAGATGTCCACGCCCGACACGTCGGTGCGGCCCAGGTTGCCGACCGGCTCGACGATCTGCGCGATCTGGCCCGGGTTGGCGCTGCCCGCCGGGAAGCGGGTGATCAGCGGGCAGTACTGGGTGGCGCCGTTGTAGCAGAGGTCAAGCACCGTCTGCGCACCGATCGAGGAGATCGTGTCGTTCAGGTAGACCTTCCACACGTCGGCGCTGACCGACAGGCCCTGCACGTAGCTCGGCGAGTAGACGAAGCCCCAGTCGAACGACTTGCCGCGCTCCGGACCCAGCGGGAAGTTGGCGTACTTCGAGCCGGCGATGGTGCCCTTGATCTGCTGGCCGACCGCCACGTCCTGGTTGACGAAGCTGCCGTCGGTCGGCACGCCCACGCACGCCGGGTTGCCAGCGGTGGTGATGCCGTCGCAGGGATCGCTGCTGAGCTTCGGCGCGTCGCTGATCGGCGAGTTGTACACGTCGCCCACGGTCGGCGCACGGAACACCTTCGAGACCGTGCCGCGCAGCAGCAGGTCGGAGATCGGGCGGTATTCCACCGCGAACTTGGTGTTGTTGGTGCTGCCGAAGGTGCTGAACTTGGAGTAGCGGTCACCGATGGTGACGTTCAGCGCCTGCACGTAGGGCAGATCGCTGAGCACCGGGATGAACGCCTCGGCGTAGCCTTCCTTCACGTTGTAGCCGCCACGCAGCGGCGACGAGCACTGGCTGCCCAGGGTGCAGTTGCCGGTGGCCGGGTCGATCAGCAGCAGCGGATCGATCTCCGAACGGGTGTACTCCTTGCGGTAGGACACGCCGGCGGCGAGCTGGACGGTACCGGCCGGCAGCTCGAACAGGCCGCCGTTGATGTCGGCCGTGTAGCTGCGCTCGATCGAGAAGTTGTTGCTGATCGCCGGCACCGCGGCGGCCTGCAGGGCGGCGACCGAGTTCGGATCGAACAGGTTGAACGGGTTGAACGGGGTGCAGCCCGGAGCGCCGGAATCGCACACCACCTTGCCGGTGGCCGGATCGAGGTGCGACGGGCCGAGGTCGGCGTTCAGCTGGGTGACGTTCGGCAGGCCGCGGGTGATGACCTGCTGCGAGAAGTGGCCGTAACCCATGCCCACATCCCAGTTCCAGTCGTGGTCAAGGAACGTGAAGTCGCCCTTGAAGCCGGTGTGGATCTGGTCGGTGCTGGTGCCGTAGTTGGCCGAGCGGTTGCCCGCCGACACGAGGCGTGCGCGGAAGTCGTTGCCCGAGGAGGAGAAGTCCACACCCCACGGGTTGTAGTACGAGTCCTTCGAGATCACACCGCCGTACAGGCTGCCGAACAGCGACGGAGCCAGCTGGAAGCCGGCGCTGGTCTTGTTGTGGTAGCCGTCGAAGTAGGCCTGGACGTGGTCACCCAGGTTGTAGGTGCCCTTCAGGAACATGCTGGTGCGTTCCTGCGGGGTCTGGATCAGGTTCACCGACGCGTAGTTGTACTTGTCGGCGTTCGTGAAGCAGTGGTAGTCGGTCGCGATGTTCTGGCCGCTGGCACCCGGGTTCAGCGCCACGCGCTTGCAGCCGTACTGCGCCTGGTAGGCGGTCGGCAGCTGGACGTTGCCATAGGCCGGGAAGCTGGAGCCGCCGACGTAGCTGTAGACCGGGGTCTGGCTGCTGCCGTAGATCGACACCGAGTTCTTCGAGAAGTCGCGGTTCTTGGCAAGGACGGCTTCGGTCTTGTTGTAGTCGATGCCGCCCATGATGCTGCCCTTGTCCGACGTCTGGCCGAACGTGAAGGTGTAACCCTTCGAGCGGCCGTCAGCATGGCCGGACTGGCCGTAGTTCACGGCGAACTGGGCGCCCTGGTAGTCCTTCTTCAGGATGAAGTTGACCACGCCGCCGATCGCGTCGGAGCCGTACACCGAGGACGCGCCGTCGGTCAGCACTTCGATGCGCTCGATCATGTCGGCCGGGATCGAGTTCGGATCGCCGTTGATGATGCGCTTGCCGTCGATCAGGATCAGGGTGCGCTGCGCGCCGAGGCCGCGCAGGCCCACGCTGCTCGAACCCGAACCGCCGCCGTTGTTGACCTGCGGGTTGGTGTTGCCGCCGGTCACGGCCGGCAGCTGCTGGACGATGTCGCCCAGGGTCATCTTGCCGGTGGCCTTGATCTGGGCCGCGTCGATGGTGACCACCGGGTTGGAGGTCTCCAGGTCCACGCGACGGATGTGCGAACCGGTGACGGTGATGGTCTGCAGCGTGGTGGCGTCCTTCTGGTCCGCCGGCTTCTGGTTCGCATCCTGCGCGAACGCAGGCATGGCGATACCGGCCGCGAGCACCGCACCGACCGACAGGGCCGTCCGCACGGACATGGCCAGTTTGTTCGTATTGGTATTCACAACTACCCTCCCAAGAAAGGAAATACAGATAGGGGCTTGCTTGTTTTTTACGTGGGGATACATGCCATTGCGCAAGAACTTACAGAGTCCAGCTGAAGTTCAAGACTCCCCTTTATCACGTTTTTCTTACATCTGGTCAACGGTTGACTTGTGAAGCCGCACCAGGAAAGGAGGCTGTCCCTGCCTCCGGAAACCGCGTCAGAGCACCGCTCGAAGGCGACTCAGGGCTCGATGTCCTCCTCGAAGCGCAGGTGCTTCACGCTGCGCCCGTGCCGGCGCACGAGCTTCAGTGCCTCCACGCCGATGCGGATGTGGCGCTCGACGAACTGGCCGGTGACCTTCTGGTCGCTGGCCTCGGTCTTCACGCCCTCGGGAATCATCGGCTGGTCGGACACCAGCAGCAGCGCACCGCAGGGAATGCCGTTGGCGAAACCCGCCGCGAAGACCGTGGCGGTCTCCATGTCGATCGCCATGCAGCGCGTGCGGCGCAGATAGTCCTTGAATCCATCGTCGTGTTCCCAGACCCGGCGGTTGGTGGTGTACACCGTCCCGGTCCAGTAGTCGTAGCCGAGGTCGCGGATCATCGTCGACACGCCGCGCTGCAGCTGGAACGCGGGCAGCGCGGGCACCTCCGGCGGCAGGTAGTCGTTCGACGTGCCCTCGCCGCGGATGGCCGCGATCGGCAGTACCAGGTCGCCGATCTGGTTCTTCTTCTTCAGGCCGCCGCACTTGCCCAGGAACAGCGCGGCCTTGGGCCCGATCGCGCCGAGCAGGTCCATCACGGTGGCGGCATTGGGACTGCCCATGCCGAAGTTGATCAGGGTGATGCCATCGGCGGTGGCGTTGGGCATGGGCCGGTCGCGGCCGCGCACCTCCACGCCGTGCCACTGGGCGAACAGATCCACGTAGTTACCAAAATTGGTCAGCAGGATGTGCTGGCCGAACTCCTCCAGCGGCGTGCCGGTATAGCGTGGCAGCCAGTTGGAGACGATCTCTTGCTTGTTTTTCATGGGACCTCGGAAGGTCGGCACGGCCTGCCCGGCCGCGCGTTACCGGCGACGCCACGCCGGCAAGATGCCAAATGTTCCGTCCGGCCATTCTAGGAGGCCGGGCGCACCGCCCGCCAGCGGCTCAAGCCATCCGGCGCTGCGCCGATAGCCCGATACAGGCTCCCGCCAGGCGCAAGGATGCGGGGTACATCACGGCAACGGGGGCCGTGTTATGTTCGGCGCGCCTTTCGGGAGGGTGACAAAACTATGCGCATGGGCCTGGCAATCGACGCATCCTGCGACCTGCCGCAGGCGTTCATCGAGGAGCACGACATCGCGGTCATGCCGATCGCCGTGCACGTCGACAAGGACACCTTCAAGGACGACCGTGACCCGGCGGAGATCCAGCGCTTCCTCGACCAGAAGATGGGCAGCCGGAGCCACTCGGCATCCACCGAGCCCTGCTCGGTCGAAGACGTGCAGAAGCTGTTCCTCGAGAAGCTGGTGCTGGAAAAGGACTGCGTGTTCTGCCTCACCATCACCGCCACGCGCAGCCCGATCAACGACCACGTCATCAAGGCCAGCTTCGCGGTGCTCAAGCACTATCGCGACGTGCGCGACCAGGCCACCATGCCGGGCCCGTTCCTGATGCGGGTGATCGACACCCGGTCGGTATTCGCCGGCTCGGCGCCGGCGATCGTCGAAGCCACGCGACTGTTCAAGAGCGGGGAGGCCCCGGCGGCCATCCGCGAGCGGCTGACCTACATCGCCAACAATTCCTACGGCTACATGCTGCCGCGCGACCTGTATTACCTGCGCGCGCGTGCCAAGACCAAGGGCGACCGCAGCGTGGGCCTGTTCAGTGCGGTGATGGGTTCGGCGTTGGACATCAAGCCGCTGCTGCGCGCCTACCGCGGCGAGACCGGTCCGGTCGGCAAGGTCCGCGGCTTCGAACACGGCGCCGAGACGCTGTTCGACTACGTGAGCAAGCGGGTGCACGCCGGGCTGCTGGTGCCGGTGGTATGCATCAGCTACGGCGGCGACCTGGCCGACGTGCCGGGGCTTCCGGGGTTCGAGGCGCTCAAGGCTGCCTGCGAGGAGTGCAAGGTCGAGCTGATGATCGCCCCGATGAGCATCACCGGCATGGTCAACGTCGGCGAGGGCGCGCTGACCGTGGGCTTCGCAGCCGAAGAGCACGTCGCCGATTTCTGAGGCGGCACGGGCCCGCGCGCCGATTCCGTCGATGGTCGCCCCCCGCCTCCTGCCGGCCCTACTGCTCGCCATCGTCACGGTGCCTGCGACAGCGCAGACTGCCTACAAGTGCATCGGCCCCGGCGGCCGAACCACCTACCAGGATGCGCCCTGCCCGGCCGACACGCGGCAGCAGGCGATCACGCTGGCCGAGCCGGGCCCAGTGCGCACGCCATCGCCCGTCACCGCCCCGCCCGATACGCCCGCGGCTGCTGATGTGCCACCTGCAACGCCCCCGCCCCCGGCCGCGCCCCTCCCGATGCTGTACCTGTGCCAGAAGGCCACCGATGGCTCCACCTACGTGAGTCGCAACGGCGATCCGGCCCCTTACGCAGTTCCGTTCGGCGTGCTCGGCGCGGCACCCCAGCCACTGGGCTCGGTGTACGGCACGGGTGGCGCCGGAGCGTCAGCGCCCGAACTCAACCGCGGCAACGTCACCGCGGGGCTGGTGGCCAACAACTATGTGTGGGTGCGCGATGCCTGCCGTCCGATGGACGTACAGGAAACCTGCGAGTCGCTCCAGCAGCAGTACGACGAGAACGAGCACAAGCTGCGGCAGGCCTTCAAGAGCGAGCAGGGGCCGTTCGTAAAACGCGAGGCGGAGCTCGAGGCACAGCTCGCGAACTGCACGGCGCGCTGAGCGATTCGTGTGCAAAGCGGTGCAAGTGCCCGTGTCGCGGGCCTCTGCCGCTCTCGCCCACAGGCTTTTCCACAAGCGATCCCCAGGCGCTGTGGAAAACGTCGGCCGGCCCTGGTCAGATCACCATCATTCCGCTGGAAATCCTTGCGTGGCACGGTGTTGCGGGTGCCATCCACAAGCTTGTCCGGAAGCTATCCACAACCGCTGTGGACAACCGCGGCGGCTTCAGAATCCGTAGCTGACAAAGCCGCCATCCACCGCCAGCACCTGGCCGGTGATGTAGCTGGCCGCCGGCAGGCAGAGGAAGGCGATCGCCGCGGCCACTTCCTCGGGCTCGCCGATGCGCCGCAGTGGCGTGTGGTCCAGCACTTCCTCCAGGTAATCCGGATCGGCCAACGGGCCGTCCGTGCGCTGGGTGCGGATGTACCAGGGCGCCACGGCGTTGACCCGGATGCCGTCGACCGCCCACTCCACTGCCAGGTTGCGGGTGAGCTGATGCAGCGCCGCCTTGGTCATGCCATACGGCGAGCCGGTGCGCACGTGGGTCAGGCCGGACACCGAGCCGACGTTGACGATCGCCGCGCGGCCGTGTTCGGCCAGGTGCGGATGCGCTAGCCGGCTCATCTCGAACGCCGAGAACAGGTTCTGTTCGAAGATCGCCCGGTAATCGTCGCCCGCGTAATCCAGCGTCGCCATCGACTGGTTGCCGCCCGCGTTGTTGACCAGCAGCGACAGCGGCACATCCAGGTCGGATACCCAGTCGAACACCGCCAGCCGGTCTTCCGGCTCGGCGAGATCTGCGGCGAAGGCAAGCACATCGATGCCGGGAAAATCGTCGGCCAGCTCCAGCCGGACCTGCTCGAGATAGTCCTCGTCGCGTGCAACCAGCAGCAGGTCCGCGCCCAATCCGGCCAGCTCACGCGCGGTGGCGTAGCCGATGCCCTTGCTGGCCCCGGTGACCAGCGCCGTGTGTCCCTGCAGTTGCCAAGCGTCGATGCGTGCATTCATGCGGCGAGCTTAAAGCGCGGCTCGCTCGGCATGCCAGCCTTGCCCCGGCCCCGGCACGGCAGGACACTCCCCAGATCCTCGCCTGGAGTCAATGCCATGAACTTACGTCCGATGATCGTTGCGCTGTCTTCCGCGCTGGTGCTCGTCGCCTGCTCGGGCAAGCCGCCGGCACCGCGCGCCGGTGAGGGGACCGAGGCCAAGCACGTGGCCACGCCCTGGGACGGCATGAAGAAGGACGAGCAGCGCGCCAAGGACGTCCAGAAAACGGTGGATCAGCAGGCTGCCGATCAACGCAAGCAGATCGAAGCCGAAAGCCAGTGAGCGAAATTGCCGCGGAGGCGTCACCCGACCCGTTGCTGGAGATCGACGACGCCACCGTGCTGCGCGGCGATCATGCCGCGCTCGATCGCCTGACCCTGCGCATCGACTGCGGCGAACACACCGCCATCCTCGGCCGCAACGGCTCGGGCAAATCCACTCTGGTGCGTCTGGTCGCGCGCGAGCTGCACGCGCTGGCCCGCGTCGAGCCGCCACCACCGGTGCGCGTGTTCGGCCGCGAACGCTGGAACCTCGCCGAACTGCGCGGCCAGCTGGGCATCGTCTCGCCCGCCCTGCAGCAGCAACTTGGCAGCGAGGCCGGCGGCGAAGTGCTCGACTCGGTGGTGTCGGCGTTCTTCTCCGCCCACGACACCTGGGACCGCACGGTCACTCCGGCCATGCGCCATCGCGCCCTGGAAGCGCTGGAACGCGCCGGCGCTTCGACACTGGTCGGGCGCCCACTGGACAGCCTGTCCACCGGCGAGGCCCGTCGGGTACTGATCGCTCGTGCACTGGTGCACCAGCCGAAAGCGCTGTTGCTGGATGAGCCCTGTACCGGCCTGGACATGACCGCCCAACGCGCCTTCCTCGAACAACTGCGCGACCTGGCGCGCGCAGGCACCACGCTGCTGATGGTGACCCACCACGTGGAGGAGATCGTGCCGGAGATCGGCCGCGTGGTGCTGCTGCACCGCGGTCACGTGCTGGCCGACGGCGCCCGCGAAACGGTGCTTCGGGATGAGCCGCTCAGTGCAGCCTTCGAGGCGACCGTGTCGGTACGCCAGCGCGACGGGTGGTACCACGCCGCGTTGGCCTGAATGCTCAGCGCAGGGCGCAGAAGCAGTAGGCGTAGACGTTCGGGCGACCGGGCCGGGCATCGCGCAACAGCCGCAGCTCCGGCATCGCACGCGGCAGCTCGGCCATCCAGCGCGGCAGGTGCACGCCGTAGGACAACGCCACCTGCACCATCGCGGTCCGGTTGAGGCCCACCACGAACTGCTCGAAGCCGCCCAGCGGCTGCTCGACGTAGCGCACCGGGTAACCCTTGGCCAGGCCGGCCTTCTTCGCCGCATAGGCGACCGCTTCGTCGAGGCCGCCGAGCTGGTCGACCAGTCCGCGGTCCAGCGCCTGCTGCCCGGTCCACACGCGCCCCTGGGCGATCGCATCGATGGCGTCGTAATCCTTGCCGCGTGCCTTGGCCACGCCGCCGACGAAGTCGCGGTAGCCCTTGTCGATGATCGCCTGGATCACCTGGCCGACCTTCGGATCGAGCGGTCGGGTGATGTCGAACGCGCCGGCCATCGGCCCGGTAGCGACGCCATCGCTCTGCACGCCGATCTTCGCCAGCGTGTCGGGGATCGAGTAGTACATGCCGAAGATGCCGATCGAGCCGGTGATGGTGTTCGGCTCGGCGAAGATGCGGTCGGCGTCCATCGAGATCCAGTAGCCGCCGCTGGCCGCCACGTCGCCCATCGAAACCACTACCGGAATGCCCGCCTTGCGGGTCAGCTCGACCTCGCGGCGGATCTGCTCGGCCGCGTAGACCTCCCCGCCCGGGGAGTTCACGCGCAGCACCAGCGCCTTGGTCTTCTTGTCCTCGCGCGCGGCACGAATCAGCGCGGCGGTGGATTCGCCGCCGATCCGGCCCTGCGGCTGCTTGCCACCGCTGATCTCGCCCTCGGCCACCACCACAGCGACGCCAGGCTTGAACAGCATGCCGCTGTCGTCCGGCAACTGGGCGACGTAGCGCGACAGGCCGACCGAGCGGAACCCCTTGCCCTGGCGCCCGGCCGGCACGCCTTCGCGGCGCATCATCGTCTCCACGTCGGCCTCGGTGGCCAGGCCATCGACGAGGTGCTCGTCGAGCGAGAGCTGCGCCAGGTTGCCGCGGGTGGTGGCGATCTTTTCCGGCAGATGGTCGACGTCGTCGCGCAGGGTGGCCGGATCCAGTTTGCGCAGCTTGGCGACGGTGGCCAGATAGTTGTCCCACAGCCCGCCCATCCAGTAGCTGTCGGCCTCCTTGGCCGCGTCCGAGGCATGGTCGAGGATGTACGGCTCGGCGGCGCTCTTGAACTGGCCGACGCGGAACAGGTGCACCTGCACCCCGAGCTTGTCCAGCAGGTCCTTGTAGAACAGGCGGTAGTTGGCCAGGCCGGTGATCATCACCCCGCCCTGCGGATCGACCAGCAGGCGGTCGGCATGCGCGGCGAGGTAGTACTGACCCTGGTCGTAGTTCACGCCCCAGGCGATCACCGGCTTGCCGGCGGCACGGAAGCGGTCCAGCGCCGCGCCCACTTCGCGCAGCGCGGCGAAGCCGCCGGCATGCAACTGGTCCGGCAACAGCAGGATGCGGGTGATGTGCTTGTCGGTGGTCGCGGCGTCGATCGCGCGCACCAGGTCGCGCACCTGCACTTCCTTCGGCTCGTCCCCTGACAGCCCGGCCAGCACGCGCTGCAGCGGTGCCACGCTGTACTGCTCGACCAGCCGCCCCTCCGGCTTGAGCACCAGCACCGAATCGGCATCGATGCCCACGCCAGCGTGACGCCCGGCCATCACGCCGACCACCAGCAGCAGGGTGAAGAACAGCAGCGTGAAGAACACCGCGTTGATGATGACCAGCCGCACCAGGTTCAGCCCGCGCCCGAAGACGCGGAGGAAGGCCCAGAAGCCGTTGGGGCGCGAAGCGGTCATGCAGCCGTCCTGTGCGGAAAATGGAAGGTCACGGATCGAGGGGCAGCGTACCGGCTTGCACCGGCGCGGTCATGTGTGGGTGGTCAGGCTGCGGCGCCCCGACCCAGCGCCCGCGACGGGCGCTGCGCCAGAACCGGGTGAACAGCATCACCGCCGAGGCACTGAGGCCGGCGATCAGGCCCATCCACATGCCGCGCGCGCCAAGCCCCTGGTGGAAGGCGAGCCACCAGCCCACCGGCATGCCGACGCCCCAGTAGGCGAACAGGGTGATCGCCATCGGTACACGGGTGTCCTTCAGGCCGCGTAGCGCGCCATTGGACGCCACCTGGATGCCGTCGGAAAACTGGAACACGCCGGCCAGCAGCAGCAGCTGGGCGGCCAGATCGATCACCTCCGGCTGGTGCGTGTAGAGGCCGGCGATGCGGTGCGGCAGGCCGAACATCACCGTGGCCGACACCAACTGGGTGACCAGGCTTAGGCCGATACCGCAGAAGCCGGCGTAGCGCACACCCACCGGGTCGCCGCGGCCGACCGCGTTGCCGACCCGCACAGTGATCGCCATGGCCAGTCCCAGCGGGATCATGAAGAACAGCGAGGCCACGTTGATCGCCACCTGATGGCTGGCCATCACCGTATCGCCCAGCCGGCTGATGCCCAGCGCCACGGCCACGAACAAGCCGGCCTCGGCCAGCAGGCTCACCGCCATCGGTGCACCCACGTGCAGCAACTCGCCGATGCGTCGCCAGTCCGGCCGATCGAAGCGGTCGGTCAGGCCCAGTCCGCGGTAGTTGGAGTGACGCAGCACATAGGTGGCGAATGCCGCCAGCTCCAGCCACAGCACCAGCGCCGTGGCCATGCCGCAGCCACGGGCCCCCTGGGGCGGCAGGCCCAGCTTGCCGTACATGAACACGTAACCCAGCGGCACCAGCAGCACCAGTCCGCCGAGGCTGAAGAGCATCGACGGGCGGGTCAGCGAAAGACCTTCGGACAAACCCCTCAGCGCGAAATAGCAGGTCAGCGCCGGTGCGCCCCAGCTGATCGCGTGCAGGAAAGCATCCACGTCGGCGCGCAGGTCCGGGGTCACGCCGATCCACGCGAACAGCGGGCTGGCATGGCGCACGCCGAACCACAGCACGACACCGGTGACCAGCGCCAGCCACAAGGCCTGGCGGAACAGCGCTCCCACCTCGTGGCGGCGGCGGGCGCCATCCAGTTGGGCCACCGAAGGCGGCACCGCCATCATCAGCCCGATCCCGGTGACGATGGCCAGCGACCACACGTTGGCGCCCACCGCCACCGCGCCCAGCACGTGGGTGCTGTAGTGGCCGGAGAGCACCGCGTCAATCACGTTCGAGCCGATCGCCGCCAGCTGGGCGGCGACCAGCGGCAGGGCGAGGCGCACGGTGGCACCGACTTCATGCGCGACGCGCGCACGATCGGGACGAAAGGCGGTCATGACGGGTTCGTTCGAAGCGGCCCGGCAGTTTAACGGACCGGAGCCGCCGGCAGGGCTGCCCCGATGCCGCCCTTGTGACACCATCGCGGGCTTCCAGAGGAAGGGGCCATCGATGAACCAGCTCGACCGCGCCGACACCGTGTACTGCGCCAACTGCGGCACCGCGATGGAAGGGGAGTTCTGCCACCACTGCGGACAATCGGTCCACAGCGTGCTCAAACCGGTGCACCACATGCTCGAGGATGGCATGGACATGGTGTTGCACGTGGACGGGCGCATCGTCCATACGCTGCCACCGCTGCTGCTGAAGCCCGGCTTCCTGACACTGGAATACTTCGCCGGGCGCAGGGTTCGCTACATCGCCCCTTTCCGCCTGATGTTCGTGCTCTGCCTGCTGGCATTCGCGGTCTGCCACATGGTTCTGGACGCGCCGTCGCCGGTGACTGTCAACAGCGACAGGGCAGTCCGACAGGCCCTGGCCGCGGCGCAGACGCCGGCCGAAGTCCGGCAGGTGCTCGACAGGCAGATCGCCCAGCTGGAAGCCGCCCGCAAGGCCGCAGGCACGAACGCCGCCGCCCTGACCGCCGTCGGCTTGGCCGAGGCCCGCCTGCGCACCGCTGCGGCCGACCGCCAGGCCGAACTGGAACGGCCGGCCCCGGCAGGCAAGGACAGTGCCGCCCGGGCCAAGCGCGACGACACGCAGGCGGCGGACGTCCACGACGATCCGGTCGAGGTGAGCTGGCTGCCGGAATTCGCCAACCGGCGCCTGACCGTCGCCCTGGAACACATGCGGTCGAACATGCGGGTGCTCCGTCGCGGCGATCCCGAAGCGCGCGAACGCGTCGTGGCACAGTTGTTTTCGTCGATCCCGCAGGCTCTGCTGGTGATGCTGCCGCTGTTCGCCCTGCTGCTGAAGCTGTTCTACCTGTTCAAGCGGCGGCTCTACATGGAGCATCTGATCGTCGCCCTGCACAGCCACGCCTTCCTGTTCCTGGCCTTGCTGCTGGGCGTGGGTCTGGCCGAGCTGGGTGGCTGGCTCATCCCCCTGGCCGCCTGGACGGCGGCGCCCATCCATGCGCTGGGGTGGGCGCTCGCCCTGTGGGTCCCCATCTATCTGCTGCTGATGCAGAAACGCATCTACCGGCAGGGCTGGGGCATGACCCTGGTGAAGTACCTCGCCGTGGGTTGGTGCTATCTCTGGTTGCTGATGCTGGCGCTCCTCCTGGCCCTCGCCATCGGCCTTTCCCACTGAGGCGTGCGTCACAGTCGATCGACGTTTGCGGTCTCGCCCCTTGCCAGGGCGCCGGGGTTTTGCACAGCGTCATCGGAGTGTCAAGCCACGCGACGGTTCCATGGCATCTGCATGAAGCGCACTTGAACAACGCATGTAAATTACTGAAAACAAAAGCCTATTTTTCATGCTCAATTCTTGCACAGAGCGTCGTGAAGGCCGCCGTGACGGGGCTGAAGCCCCCCCTTCCCCGCTCCATCCACAAAGTTATCCACAGTAGCTGTGGATAAGCGAAAAACTCCACGGAAAGGGGGCACTTATCCCGGCTTCCTAGAGTCGGGTGGAGCAATCGGCGGCAAGGAGCCGGAGGTACGGCCGCTTCGGCAGGCGGCGCGGTCCGACGAGGGCCATGCCGCCGGCCGGCTACACTGGCGCGCCCCGAGGTAGCCATGTCCACCGCCGTCCGCGTTGCCCTGCCCGTTCCCTTGCCGACCCTGTTCGACTACCTGCCTCCCGCCGTTGGCCAGGTGGCGGCAGGACAGCGCGTACTGGTGCCCTTCGGCCGGGGGCGGCAGGTGGGCATCGTCGTCGATGCCGCGGCGACTTCCGAGCTGGCCAGCGCCCGGCTCAAGCCGGTGTTGCAGGTGCTCGACGACGCGCCACTGCTCGATGCCGAACTGTTGCGGACCATTGGCTGGGCTGCCGACTACTGGCTGGGTGCACCGGGCGAGGCATTCGCCCAGGCGCTGCCCCTGGCACTGCGCGAGCCCCGGCCTCTGCCCGACACCGTTGAGGAGTACTGGCATCTCACACCCGCGGGATTGCAGGAACGCGCCAGCGGACGACGCCGCGGCGGCAGCCTAGCCCTGCTCGACCGGCTGGCCGACGGCCCTCGTCAAGCGGACGGACTCACCGCCGAGCTGCCCGACTGGCGCAGCGCGGCGCGCCGCCTGGCCGCCGCCGGGCTGGTCGAGCGTTGTCCGCCACCGGCCTCCCCGGCCCAACCACGGGCACCGGCCGGACCCGCCCTGAGCGCGGAGCAGCGCGAGGCGGTGGCGGCCGTCGGCGAGGCATTCGGGCGATTCCAGCCGTTCCTGCTCGACGGCATCACCGGCAGCGGCAAGACCGAGGTGTACCTGGCGCTGATCGAACAGGCGCTCGCCGAAGGCCGGCAGAGCCTGCTGCTGGTGCCCGAGATCGGCCTGGCACCGCAGACCCTGCGCCGGCTGCGCGAGCGGCTGGGCGTGCCGATCGAGGTGCTGCACTCGAACCTGGCCGAAGGCGACCGCGCGCGGTCCTGGCTGCGCGCGCGCAGCGGCGAAGCCAAGGTGGTGCTGGGCACCCGCTCGGCCGTGTTCACCCCGCTGCCGCATGCCGGCCTGATCCTGGTCGATGAAGAGCACGATGCCTCCTACAAGCAGCAGGAAGGATTCCGCTACCACGCACGCGACCTGGCTCTGGTCCGCGCCCGCGAGCTCGGCGTGCCGATCGTGCTGGGCAGCGCCACCCCTTCGCTGGAGACGCTGGCGAACGCCGCCAGCGGCCGATTCCGGACACTGCGACTGCGCGCGCGGCCGGGCGCCACGCGGCCGGCGCCGCAGGTGCAGATCGTCGACGTGCGCGCGCAGCACCTCGACCACGGACTGTCACCCGCGCTGCTGACCGCGGTGCGCGAGACAGTGGCGCGTGGCGAACAGGTCCTGGTGTTCCGCAACCGGCGCGGCTACGCACCGGTGCTGCTCTGCCATGCGTGCGGCTGGCATGCGGACTGCCCGCGCTGCGAGCGCCCGATGACCCTGCATGCCGGGCAACGGCAGCTGCGCTGCCACCACTGCGATCGGCGCGCACCGGTCCCCTCGCACTGCCCGGCGTGCGGCGCGGGAGCACTGTGGCCGCAGGGCCAAGGCACCGAGCGGCTGGAGGAAGCGCTTGGCGCGCTGTTCCCCGAGGTGCCGGTGCGACGCATCGACCGCGAGACCACCCGGCGTCGCGACGCCTTCGAGCACCTGCTGGAGGAGCTGCAGCAGGACGGCCCGGCCATCCTTGTCGGCACGCAGATGCTGGCCAAGGGCCACGACTTGCCCCGGCTGACGCTGGTGGCCATCGTCAGCGTCGACGAAGGGCTGCACAGCGTGGATTTCCGTGCCGGTGAGCGGCTCGCCCAGCTGCTTGTACAGGTCGCCGGGCGCGCCGGTCGGGCAGAACGGCCGGGCCGGGTGCTGCTGCAGACCCACCACCCCGAACATTCGCTGCTGCGCACCCTGCTGGCGTCGGGGTACGGCGCGGCTGCGGCGACGCTGCTCGCGGAGCGCGAGGCGGTGCAGCTGCCTCCGTACAGCCACCAGATCCTGCTGCGCGCCGACGCGCACGGCCGTGGCGACGTGGATGCCTTCCTTGCCGCGGCGGCCGATGCCCTGCCGGCTGACCCGGAAGTCCAGCTGGCCGGGCCGATGCCCGCCCCGATGCCGCTGCGCGCCGGAAGGCACCGCGGCCAGTTGCTGCTGGAGTCGACCAGCCGCGCGCGGCTGCATGCTGTCGCGCGGCCGTGGCGGCTCCAGCTTGGCGCGCTGCCGCCATCGCGCCGGGTGCGCTGGTCCCTCGACGTCGATCCGATCGATCTGTACTGAACCAAGCCGTCACGGCGGAACGACCCGCGGGCCCTATAATTTCCGGCTCACGTGAAGGAGGCCCCATGGCATCGCAGCTCGAACAACTACGCCAATACACCACCGTGGTCGCCGACACGGGCGACATCGAGGCGATCGCCCGTTACAAGCCGGTCGATGCAACGACCAACCCGTCGCTGTTGCTGAAGGCTGCCGGCATCCCCGCCTACGCCGCCCTGCTGGACGAGGCGGTGGCGTTCGCGAAGGGGCAAGGCAACGATCGCGAGCAGCAGCTCGCCGACGCCAGCGACCATCTTGCCGTGGCGGTCGGCCGCAAGATCCTCGACCTAGTTCCGGGCCGCGTTTCCACCGAAGTGGACGCGCGCCTGTCGTTCGATACCGAAGCGACCATCGCCAAGGCCGAGCGACTGATCGGCCTGTACGAGGACGCGGGGGTCAAGCGGGACCGCATCCTGATCAAGATCGCTTCGACCTGGGCCGGCATCCGTGCCGCCGAGCAGCTCGAGCGCCGCGGCATCCAGTGCAACCTGACCCTGCTGTTCTCGTTCGAGCAGGCAGTGGCATGCGCCGAGGCGGGCGTGTTCCTGATCTCGCCGTTCGTCGGCCGCATCTACGACTGGTACGTCGCCAACACCGACGCGGACAGCTTCGAGCCGCACGAAGACCCCGGTGTGAAATCCGTGCGCCGCATCTACGACTGGTACAAGCGCCACGGCTTCGAGACCGTGGTGATGGGCGCCAGCTTCCGCAACACCGGGCAGATCCGCGCCCTGGCCGGCTGCGACCGCCTCACGATCAGCCCGGAGCTGCTGGAGAAGCTCGACGCCAGCCACGATCCGCTGCCGCGCGCGCTTGAGGACGGCGGGAAGCAGGTGCCGCCGCCGGAACCGATGAGCGAGCCCGCCTTCCACTGGGGCCACAACGAAGATCCGATGGCCACGGACAAGCTGGCAGACGGCATTCGCAAGTTCGCCGCCGATCAGCTGAAGCTCGAAAAGCTGCTCGCCAACAAGCTCTGACGCAGGCTTCGGACTGCGCAACGAAAAACGGCCCCGAGGGGCCGTTTTTCTCTCTCTCGATCCGCTCGTCGCGGCGGGTCAGGCCGCAGCGGCGAACAGGCCGCGCATCTTCTTCATCGCGTTCGCCTCGACCTGGCGGATGCGCTCGGCGGACACGCCGTATTCGTCGGCCAGATCCTGCAGGGTAGCCTTCTCGTCGTTCAGCCAGCGCCGCTGGATGATGTCGCGCGAACGGTCGTCCAGCTTCTCCAGCGCGGCGGACAGGGTCTCGAGCTGGTTGTCGGTCTGGTCGGCGTCCGACACCGAGTCGTACGGATCGGCACCTTCGTCGACCAGGAACGCGGCCGGCGCCGGCTTGGCATCCTCGTCCGCATCGACCGGGGCCTCGAAGCCGACGTCGCGACCGGACAGGCGCGACTCCATCTCGCGCACCGTCGCCTCGGGCACGCCCAGATCCTTCGCCACCGTGCGCACCTCCTCGGCGTTCATCCAGCCCAGGCGCTTCTTGCTCTTGCGCAGGTTGAAGAACAGCTTGCGCTGCGCCTTGGTGGTGGCGACCTTCACGATGCGCCAGTTCTTCAGGATGAACTCGTGCATCTCGGCACGGATCCAGTGCACGGCGAAGCTGACAAGGCGCACGCCCTGGTCGGGATCGAAGCGCTTGACCGCCTTCATCAGGCCGATGTTGCCTTCCTGGATGAGGTCGCCCAGCTGCAGGCCGTAGCCACTGTAGCCACGAGCCACGTGCACGACGAACCGCAGGTGCGACATCACCAGCTTACGGGCGGACGACAGGTCGTTTTCCTCAAGATAACGACGCGACAGCTCCTGCTCCTCTTCCTGGCTGAGCACCGGGATGCGGTGCACCGCCGAGATGTAGGCATCCAGGCTGCCGACGATGCTGGGTACCGGGATGTTGGCGGTGACCAAAGCTTGGGACATGGGCGGAACCTCCAGATAAGGGGCAGCTTAGCACTCTCATGGTTGGAGTGCTAAAACCGCTGCAAAGTTCCGGCGCGGCAAACCGGCTACCGCGTCGACTTAATAAACTCAATGGTACAGAAAGTCCCCCGCCAAGTCCAGCGTCCCGGTGAATCCTTCATTCTCCACGCGGGACGTTCGCCGGCCGTGAAGCCGCCAGCGCCGCCTCGAGCCGGGCCCGGGGTGGCAGCGACCAGTCGATCGGCGCCTGGCCGTGCCTCTCCAGCCAGGCGTTGGCCTTGGAGAAATGCCCGCAGCCGATGAACCCCCGGTGTGCCGACAGCGGCGACGGATGCACGGAGGTCAGTACGCAATGGCGGCGCGAATCGATCAATCGACCCTTGCGCTGGGCGTAACTGCCCCACAACAGGAACACCAGCCCCTCGCGATCGCGGTTCAGCGCCTCGATCGCGGCATCCGTGAAGCCCTCCCAGCCCTTGCCCTGATGCGAACCGGCCAGGCCCTGCTCGACGGTAAGCACCGCGTTGAGCAGCAGCACCCCGCGGTCGGCCCACGGCGTGAGGCAGCCGTGGTCTGGCCGCGGGAGCCCGAGATCGCGGCTGATCTCCTTGAAGATGTTGTCCAGCGACGGCGGGATCCGCACGCCCGGGCGCACCGAAAAGCACAGGCCATGGGCCTGTCCGGGCCCGTGGTAGGGATCCTGGCCGAGGATCACCACGCGCACCGCGTCGAACGGGGTGTGGTCGAACGCCGCGAAGATTTCCGGTCCGGGCGGATAGATCACCTTGCCCGCGCGCTTTTCCGCCCGCAGGAACGCCGCCAGGGCCTGCATGTCCGGACGCTCCAGGTAATCGCCGATGCGGGCTTTCCAGCCCGGCTCCAGGCGCACGCGGTCGCCGCTCATGCCGGCGGTTCGTGGAGCGATCGCATGTGCTGCGCCACGCGCAGCTGGAACAACAGCTTGGTGATCAGCAGGTTTTCCTCGACCGGCTTCTCGACCAGATCATTGGCACCCGCCCTGAGCAGCGCTGCCTGGTTCGCAGGATTCTCGTCGCCGGTCATGACCAGCACCGGCAACCTGCCCTTGCCGTAACCGAAGTCGGTGCGGATACGCTCGAGCAGATCGCCGCCGGTGAGCTTGCCCTTGAGGCTTACGTCGGTAAGCACGACATCCGCGCCAACCCAACCCAGCTCGCGGTCGGCCTCCAGCAGCGCGATCGCATCTTCCACGCTGACCACGTGGCGCACGGTCAGCCCGCAGCGCTCCATCATGCGGCGGGTGGCCAGCGCGACCACGCGGCTGTCCTCCACGTAGAGCACGGTGCCGGTGGCCGTCGCCTCGGGACTGACATATCCCCGGATGAAGGCACCCAGAGCCGGGAACCCCAGCGACTTGTCGAAATAGTCGGTCACATGTTCACCGAGCGCCCGGCGATGCAGGCGATCGTCCACGTCGCCGGAGACGACCACGATCGGCACATAGGCCTGCGGCGCCGACTCGCGCACGTAACGCGCCAGTTCCAGTCCGTCCATGTCGGGCAGACGCAACGCGACGGTGATGAAATCGAAGGCGCCGGCCTGCAGCTCGCGCTGGGCCTCCTCGCCGGTGGCGCAACCGACCACTTCGGCCGCCGGCAGTTCGGCAGCCAGCACGCGGGTGATCAGCTGGCGAACCACCTTGGAGCCGTCGACCACGAGCACGCGTGGTGCCTCACCGATGCTGCGGCTGCTGATGCTGGTATTCATGCGGACACTCCGCGCCACTTGGCCGTTGCCCGCAGCTTCCGACACACGATCTTCCCGGCTCCCGTCAACTTTGCCGCAACCTCCGATGCTGCCCTATCGGCCATCCGGCCTGCTGCGACCACCGTCACCGCAAACAGTCGTCCGGACATCAGGCCACCCGCCGCAGCTGCCATGCGCTGACCAGCCGCGCACCGACCCAGCCAAGCAGCGCGGCCGCCAGGGGCGTCGCGAGCAACAGCCACAGCGGCAGCGCGCCGATCGACAGCTTGCCGGCGTAGGCGGCGTTCAGGCGCTCGACCGGCGCCAGCAGCGACAACTCGATCGCCACTGCCACCAGCGAGGCGACCACGCCACCGAACAGCCCGTACCAGATGCCGGCATATAGATAGGGACGCCGCACGAACGGCCCGCTGGCGCCGACCAGCATCAGCACGCCGATTTCCTCGACGCGCCCGGCGATGTCCACCCGCACCGTGTTGCCCACCACCAGCACCGCGGCCAGCGACAACAACAGTGCGAGCACGCCGACGATGCGGTTGCCCAGCCCGAGCAGCGCGTCCAGCCGCTGCCGCCAGCTGCCGCTGTCCTGCACCATGTCAACGCCGCGCTCGTCGCGCAGCGCGGTCACCAGGTCCTGCACCGCCCCGGCGTCGAGCGCGTCCTTCGGCATCACCTGCAGGACGTAGGGCAGCGGGTTGTCGTCCAGCGCATGCAGCGCGCCGCTGAACCCCTGCATCGCGGCCAGTTCGTCCATGCCCTGCTGCGGGGTCTTGACCGTTACGGCGGAGACATCCGCGCGCTCGCCGATACTCTTCGCCAGCAGCTGCGCCGCGGCGTCGCCCTGGCCGGGCTTGAGGAACACGCTCACCGCCTGCCGCTGGCCCATCGCATCCCCCATCCGCTGGACGTTGCCCAGCAGCAGGTAGAACGCCAGCGGCAGCGCGAGGGCCAGGCCGATCACGGCCACGGTCATCAGGGTGCCGAAGGGGCGGCCGAGCAGGCGGCCCAGACTGGCCGACGCGCTCCAGCGATGGTGCTCGGCCCAGCCGCCGACACGGCGGGACTCGCTGCGGCGGCTGCGCGCGTCGCGGCCGGCCGCCTCGGACGAGGTGTCGGGACGGGCGCTCACAGTACCTCCTGCGCCGGTACGTCGGCCACCAGGCGGCCGTGGTCCAGCACCACGACCCGCTTCTTCATGCGCTTGATCAGCGGCAGGTCGTGGCTGGCCACCAGCACGGTGGTGCCGACCTGCTGGAACTCGGCGAACAGGCCCATGATCTCCACCGCCAGTTGCGGATCGAGGTTGCCGGTCGGCTCGTCGGCGATCAGCAGCGCCGGCCGCGCCACGATGGCGCGCGCGATGCCCACGCGCTGCTGCTCGCCGGTGGAGAGGGTGGCCGGCAACTGGCGCTCGTAGGCGAGCAGGCCGACCTTTTCCAGCGCCGCGCGCACGCGTTTGCCACGCTCGGCAGGCGCGAGGCCGCCGATCACCAGCGGCAGCTCGACGTTGTCGAAGACGGTGCGATCCATCAGCAGGCGGTGGTCCTGGAACACCATGCCGATGCGCCGGCGCAGCTTCGGAATGCCGCCGCGGCCGATCTTGCCCAGGCTCTGGCCGTCGAGCTGGATCTGCCCGCCGGAGGGCCGCTCGATCAGCGCGAGCAGCTTGAGCAGCGTGCTCTTGCCGGCGCCGGAATGGCCGGTGACGAAGGCCATCTCGCCGTCGCCCACCTCGAACGTGAGCTGCGATATGGCCTCGTGGCCACTTTCGTAACGCTTGCTTACCTGGTCAAAGCGGATCACCGCATTCCCCGACGTTGCCGTCCCACCAAGCAGCAAGGATACGGGATGCGCAGCGCAAGTTGGGCCACCCCGGAAGACCGGGGCGGCCCTTTTCCGCCCGGCGCTCAGCGGCCGGTGAACAACCGCGTCAGGCGACGGAAAAAGCCGGGCTTCTTCGGTGCAGGTGCCTCGCTCGCGATACCCGACTGCAGCGCAACCTGGCGCGATGGGCGTGCTGCCGCCTCGCCGCCGTGGTGGCGCTCGCGCGGTGGGCGGCGATTGCCCCGTTCGGCATGCCCGGCCTCCGGCTTCGACGCCCCCGTGGCCGGCGCGGCTTCGGCCGCAACGCCCTCGCCGTCGCGACGACGGTTGCGCCCTCCGCGTCGGCGACGGCGCTTGCGCGGCGCGTCGGCGGCGTCGGTCGGCGTGGCGTCGGGCGCCGTGGCCGGCTCGCCGGACGCGACGACCGCAGCCTCGGCCGGCACAGGGACCTCGGCCGCCTGACGTTCGGCACGCGGCGGACGGGGCGGACGCGGCCCGCGCCCCTCGCCGCGACCGCCTTCGCGACGACCGCCGCGCGGCGACTTCCGATCGCCGTCGCGCGATTCCACGCGGTCGCCGAAGGCCGCACTGTCGGCTGCCGCCTCGGCGGCGAACTGCGGGTCGAGCTCCTTCGGCTTCGGCATCACCAGCAGCTCGGGATCCACCGTGGCCACCGGGATCTTCTGGCCGATGTAGGCCTCGATGTCCGGCAGGCTCATCGCATACAGGTCGCAGGCGAAGCTGATCGCGTCGCCCTCGGCGCCCAGCCGCGCGGTGCGGCCGATGCGGTGCACGTAGTCCTCGGCGTCCTGCGGCAGGTCATAGTTGAAGACGTGGCTGACCGCCGGGATGTGCAGGCCGCGGGCGGCCACGTCGGTGCAGACGAGGATGTCGAGCTGGCTTTCCTGGAACCGCTGCAGCAGCTTCTGGCGCTTGAGCTGCGGCACGTCGCCGGACAGCGCGCCGACACGGTAGCCCTGGCGCTTGAGCCGGTCGGTGATGCGCTCGGCGGCCGCCTTGGTGTTGACGAACACGATGCTGCGCTCGGCCTGGGTGCGCTCCAGCAGGTTGAGCAGCAGCGGCATCTTCTCTTCCTTGGCCGGGAAGTAGACGACCTGGCGCACGCGGTCGGCGGTGACGTTGTCGGTCTCCACCACCAGCTTCTCGGCCTCGTGCATGTGCTCGTAGGCCAGCTCCAGCACGCGGTGGCTGAGCGTGGCGGAGAACAGCAGCACCTGGCGCTGCTCGCGCGACGGCAGGCGGCGGAAGATGTAGCGCACGTCCTTGATGAAGCCGAGGTCGAACATGCGGTCGGCCTCGTCGATCACCATCACCTCGACGCTGCCCAGGCCGAACACGTTCTGCTTGTAGTAGTCGAGCAGGCGGCCGGGGGTGGCGATGATGATGTCGCAGCCGTCCTTGAGCTGCTGGCGCTGCTTGTCGTAGTCGACGCCACCGTAGATCAGCGCGGTCTTCAGGCCGGTGTGGCGGCCGACGTTGCGGGCGTCCTTGTCGATCTGGATGGCCAGTTCGCGGGTCGGGGCGATGACCAGGGCGCGCGGATCGGAATCCTTGCGATCGGCGGCGGCCGGCTGGGTCAGCAGGCGGTTCATCATCGCGACCAGGAAGGCGCAGGTCTTGCCGGTGCCGGTCTGTGCCTGGCCGGCGACGTCGCGGCCGGTCAGCGCCACCGGCAGGGTCAGTTCCTGGATCGGCGTGCAGCGGGTGAAACCGGCGTCGGCCAGGCCCTGGGCGAGCAGCGGATGCAGGTCGAAATTGGTGAAGAAGGTATCGGTGAGAACGGTTTCGGACATGTCAGGTAGCAGTCTCTGGCGGGCGGCGCGGGGCGCCTGCCCGGTCCCGCCGCCGCATGGCCTTGGGACAGGTGGTGGTTCGGCGCGAGGGAGGGGGCGTGGACGCCGGGCGGATGAAGCTCCGCGCAGCGCCGTTGCGCACCGTGGCGGGCGCCGGCTGGAGTGGCCCGGGCCGGCAGCTCCGCTGGCATAGGCAAGGGTGGGCGGCTGGGCCAGACCCTTGCCTATGTCAACGGAACCACCCGCTGGACGGTGCCTTGAATCGCTTGAATCGCGCCCCGAGTTAGGCTGGAATGGAACTCCGCCGCAACGGCGATCCAGCTGTCCTCATTACGGAACGACCCGCGCTTCATGGGCGCCCCAGTGTAGCCGATGCAGGCCGCGCGGTCGCCCTCACCCCACCGCCTACCTCCGGAGAACCTCGGTGAGCGATCTCATTACCCACGTCAGCGACGCCGCTTTCGAGCAGGAAGTGCTCAAGTCCGACACCCCCGTCCTGCTGGACTTCTGGGCCGAATGGTGCGGCCCCTGCAAGGCCATCGCCCCGGTGCTGGACGAGCTGGCCAAGCAGTACGAAGGCAAGCTGCGCGTGGTCAAGCTGAACATCGACCAGAACCAGCAGACCCCCCGCACCTACGGTGTGCGCGGCATCCCCACCCTGATGATGTTCAAGAACGGCAAGGTCGAGGCGACCCAGATCGGCGCCGTCGGCAAGGGCCAGCTGACCCAGATGATCGACAAGGCGCTCTGACCGGCGCCAGCCACCCGCCGCCGCGCTTTACGGGGCCGCGCGGCGGGTGCTAGATTCGCGGCCCTGTCCGGAACGGTCCCGTTCCGCCGCGCGCTCCGCGCGACGTCTTCCCATCCCTCCTGCAGCAACGGCGCCCCGACGAGGTTTGCCCGTGTCCGATATCGAAAGCAAAGCACCCCACGACGCCGACGGCGCCGAGAACCGCCCTGCCGGTGAACCCCGCCAGCGCGCGCCGCGCAAGAGCGCATCGGCCAAGGCCAGCGCCGACGCGCCCGCCAGTGCACCGGCCCCTGTCCAGGCCAGTCTTCCGGTCGAGCGCCCGGCTGCGGAAAGCGGGGCTTCGCAGGCCTCCGCCCCGGCCCCGGCACCCGCTCCGCAGGGCGGCCAGCCGGCACAGGGCCAGCAGGGAGGCGGCCAGGGCAACGGCGGCAACCCGAACAGCGGCCAGGGTGGCGGTCAGGGCAACAACGAACGCCGCAACGACCGCAACGACCGCAACGATCGTGGCCGGCGCCGCCGCCACGAGCGCGGCCAGCGCGGCAGCCAGGGCGGCGGCCAGCGCAACCCGAACGGCCTGCCGATGGATGACGACGAGAGCGGCGACGTCGGCAGCAACGACAACCTGATCAACCTTACCGAACTCAAGCGGATGAAGGCGCCGCAGCTGCTGGCCTTCGCCGAGTCGCTGGGCATCCAGGAAGGCGTGGCCCGCCAGCGCCGCCAGGACGTGATCTTCAACATCCTCAAGGCGCACGCACGCGCCGGCGGCGGCATCTGGGCCGAGGGCGTGCTGGAGATCCTGCAGGACGGCTTCGGCTTCCTGCGCTCGGCCGACGAGAGCTACCTGGCCGGTCCGGACGACATCTACGTCAGCCCCAGCCAGATCCGCCGCTTCAACCTGCGCACCGGCGACTACATCACCGGGCGCGTGCGCCATCCGAAGGAAGGCGAGCGCTACTTCGCCATGCTGCGCGTCGACGACATCAACGGCGATCCGCCGGAGGCGTCGAAGAACAAGATGCTGTTCGAGAACCTCACCCCGCTGTTCCCGCGCAAGGCCTACAAGCTGGAGCGCGGCAACGGTTCGAGCGAGGACATCACCGGCCGCATCCTCGACCTGGTCGCGCCGATCGGCAAGGGCCAGCGCGGCCTGATCGTCTCCCAGCCCAAGTCGGGCAAGACGATGATGCTGCAGAACATCGCCCAGGCGATCCAGTACAACCACCCCGAGGCGCACCTGATCATCCTGCTGGTCGACGAGCGACCGGAGGAAGTGACCGAGATCGCCCGCACCGTCCGCGCCGAGGTCATCTCCTCGACGTTCGACGAGCCGGCGGTGCGCCACGTGCAGGTCGCCGAGATGGTGATCGAGCGCGCCAAGCGCCTGGTCGAGCACAAGAAGGACGTGATCATCCTGCTCGACTCGATCACCCGCCTGGCCCGCGCCTACAACACCGTGGTGCCGAGCTCCGGCAAGGTGCTCACCGGCGGCGTCGACGCCAACGCGCTGCAGCGCCCGAAGCGCTTCTTCGGTGCCGCGCGCAACGTCGAGGAAGGCGGCTCGCTGACCATCATCGCCACCGCGCTGATCGACACCGGATCGAAGATGGACGAGGTGATCTACGAGGAGTTCAAGGGCACCGGCAACATGGAAGTGCACCTGAGCCGCCGGATCGCCGAGAAGCGCGTCTACCCGGCCATCGACATCAACCGCTCCGGCACCCGCCGCGAAGACCTGCTGATCGACCCGGACCTGCTGGCCAAGATCTGGATCCTGCGCAAGTTGCTGCACCCGATGGACGAGCTGGCCGCGATGGAGTTCATGCTCGACAAGATGAAGAGCACCAAGTCCAACGACGAGTTCTTCAACTCGATGAAGCGCTGAGTCGATCCGGCGCGGAGAGGACCGAAAAGGCCGGCGCAAGCCGGCCTTTTCGTTTTCGGCGGCCGGTCCGGGCCAAGGGCCATCCGGCACGGGGCTGGCGCATCGATCTTTTGTACTCTCGCGTACAATTATCGGCCGCGGCCCCCTTGGGGCGCGGACCACCGCCCCCAATTAACGCCGATCCCGCCACAAGGTTCCTCCACGTGTCCATTCCCAGTGCCGTCAAGGGCACCCCGATCGCGGGGCGCCAGCAGCTCGTCGACTACCTCGCCGCCGGGGAGAAGCCGCGCGAGGCGTGGCGCATCGGGACCGAGCACGAGAAGTTCGGCTTCCGCACCGACGACCTGCGGCCGCCAACCTACGAGGGCGACCGCGGCATCCGCGTACTGCTGGAGCAGTTGGCCTCGCGCTACGGCTGGGAGGTGGCCCGCGAAGGCGAGCTGCCGGTGGCGCTGTCGCGAGGCAAGGCCTCGATCACGCTCGAGCCGGCCGGCCAGCTGGAGCTGTCCGGCGCCCCGCTGGAAACGATCCACGAGACCTGCCGTGAAGTGAACGCCCACCTGGCCGACGTGCGCTCGGTCGCCGACGAGCTGGGACTGGGCTTTCTCGGCATGGGCTTCCAGCCGAAGTGGCGCCGCGACGAGATGCCGTGGATGCCGAAGGGGCGCTACAAGATCATGCGCGAATACATGCCCAGGGTCGGCTCGCTCGGCCTGGACATGATGACCCGCACGTGCACGGTGCAGGTCAACCTCGACTTCGACAGCGAGGCGGACATGGTGAAGAAATTCCGCACCAGCCTTGCCCTGCAGCCAATCGCCACCGCGCTGTTCGCCGACTCGCCGTTCACCGACGGCCGGCCCAACGGCTACCTGTCCTATCGCTCGCACGTGTGGACCGACACCGACGCCGACCGCACCGGCATGCTCGACTTCGTGTTCGAGGATGGCTTCGGCTACGAGCGCTACGTCGACTACATCCTCGGCGTGCCGATGTACTTCAGCTACCAGGACGGTCGCTACATCGACCTGGCCGGCCAGGACTTCCGCCGCTTCATGGCCGGCGAACTGCCAGCCATGCCGGGCACAAAGGCGACCATGAAGGACTGGGCCGACCACCTCACCACCGCGTTCCCGGAAGTGCGCCTGAAGCAATACCTGGAGATGCGCGGCGCCGACGGCGGCCCGTGGAACCGGCTCTGCGCGCTGCCGGCGTTGTGGGTGGGCCTGCTCTACGACGGCGAGGCGCTCGATGCGGCCTGGGACCTGGTGAAGGATTTCTCGCTGGCCGAGCGGCATGCGCTGCGCGACGGCGTGCCGAAGCAAGCGCTGAAGCTTCCGTTCCGCGGCGGCACCGTGCGCGACCTGGCCCGCGAGTCGCTGAAGATCGCCGCCCACGGCCTCAAGCGCCGTGCGCGGCTCAACGCCAGCGGCGCGGACGAGAGCGTATTCCTCGAGCCACTGCTGGAGATCGTCGAATCCGGTCAGACTCCGGCCGAACGCAAGCTGGAGCTGTTCCACGGCGCATGGGGCGGCAGCGTGGACCCGGTGTTCCGCGAGTTCGCCTACTGAATCGCAGGAGCCCGCTCGCGGGCTCCTACCGGACACGGCGTCATTGATGGTGCAAGAAAAAGGCCGGCTTGCGCCGGCCTTTTTCGTCGCTGCGCGCAGCGCGCTTACTTGCCTTTCGGCGCGTCCTTCAGGCCGCGGTCGATCAGCATCGGCTCGATGCTGGGCGCCTTGCCGCGCCAGGTCTCGTACATCTTCTCCAGGTCCTCGGTGTTGCCGCGGGACAGGATCATGGCGCGGAAGCGGTCGCCGTTGGCGCGGGTCAGGCCACCGTGTTCCTTGAACCACTCGAAGCCGTCGTCCGCCAGCATCTCGGTCCACAGATACGCGTAGTAACCGGCGGCGTAGCCGTTGCCCCAGATGTGCTGGAAGTAGCTGGAGCGGTAGCGCGGCGGCACGTAACTCAGGTCGATCTTGTCGTCCTTGAGGATCTTGGCCTCGAACGCGTCGGCGTCCTGCTTGGGCGCATCGGCCGGCAGCGAGTGCCAGCCCATGTCCAGCAGCGCCGCCGAGACCAGCTCGGTCATGTCGTAGCCCTTGTTGAAGTTGCGGGCCTTCTTGATCTTGTCGACCAGCTCCTGCGGCATCGGCTTGCCGGTCTTGTAGTTGATCGCGTAATGCGCGAACACCTTCGGATCGGTCGCCCAGTGCTCGTTGAACTGCGACGGGAACTCGACGAAGTCGCGCGCCGTGGCGGTGCCGGACAGGGTCGGATATTCCTCGTCGGCGAACATGCCGTGCAGCGCATGGCCGAACTCGTGGAACATGGTGATCACGTCGTCGAACGACAGCAGCGCGGGCTGGCCCGGCGCCGGCTTGGTGAAGTTGGTGACGTTGTAGACCACCGGCTTGGTGCCCAGCAGCTTCGACTGGCCGACGAAGTTGTCCATCCAGGCGCCGCCGCCCTTGTTGTCGCGCTTGAAGTAGTCGCAGTAGAACAGCGCCAGCGACTTGCCGTCCTTGTCGAACACCTCGAACACGCGCACGTCCGGCTGGTAGACCGGGATGTCCTTGCGCTCCTTGAAGGTCAGCCCGTAGAGCTGGTTGGCGGCGTAGAACACGCCGTTCTTGAGCACATTGTCCAGCTCGAAGTACGGCTTGATCTGGTTCTCGTCCAGGTCGTACTTCGCCTTGCGCACCTGCTCGGCGTAGTGCTCCCAGTCCCAGGCCTGGAGCTTGAAGCCGCCCTTCTGCCGGTCGATCACGTCCTGGATGTCCTTCGCCTCGCGCTCGGCACGGGCGGTGACGGCGGGGACCAGGTCCTGCATGAACTTGATCGCGCGCTCGGGCGTCTTGGCCATCTGGTCATCGAGCTTCCACGCCGCATAGTCCGGGAAGCCCAGCAGCTTGGCCTGCTCGGCGCGGATCTGCGCCAGCCGCTCGATGAGCGCGCGGGTGTCATCGGCGTTGCCCTTCTCGGCACGATTCCACGACGCCTTGAACAGCGCCTCGCGGGTGGCGCGGTCGGTCAGGTCCTGCAGCGCGGGCTGCTGCGTGGTGTTCTGCAGCGCGATCACCCACTTGCCGTCCAGGCCGCGGTCCTTGGCTGCCTGCGCCGCCGCGGCGATGTCGCCGTCGGAGAGGCCGGCCAGCTTGGACTTGTCGTCCACCACCAGCGCGCCGTCCTTGGTGGCGGCGAGCAGCGTGTTGGTGAACTTGGTGCTGAGCGTGGACTCCTCCTCGTTCAACGCCTTGAGCTTGGCCTTGTCGGCATCGGACAGCCTGGCGCCGTGATGCACGAAGTTGCGGTAGACCACCTCGACCAGCCGCAGCGATTCCGGATCGAGCTTGAGCGAGGCGCGCTCGTTGTAGATGGTCTCGACACGCTGGAACAGCTTGCTGTTGAGGTAGATCGCGTCCTCGTGGGCGGCCAGCTTCGGCGCCTCGATTTCCTGCACCTTCTGCAGCGTGTCGTCGGTGTTGGCGCCGGTGACGCCGTTGAACACCATCATCACGCGATTGAGCAGCGCGCCGGATTTCTCCATCGCCACGAAGGTGTTGTCGAAGGTGGGCGGCTCGGGGTTGTCGGCGATCTTCTCGATCTCGGCCAGGTGCCGGCGCATGCCCTCCTCGATCGCCGGCTGGTAGTCAGCGTCGGTGATCTTGTCGAACGGCGGTGCCTGGAAGTCCAGCGTGCTCGCCTTGGCGAACGGGTTGGCGTCGGTGAACGGCGCCACGCTGGCGGTGCTGGCGGCCTTGGCCGGTGCGGTGCTGGCCGGCGCGGGCGCCGGCGCGGCGGACTTGGCGGGTTCGTTGCCGTGCTGGGAGCAGGCGGCGAGGGCGATGGTGGTGGCCATGGCGAGGGTTCGGAGTCGAAGCATGCAGGTTCCCTGGAGAAAGCGCCCTTGGGACGGGCGCACGAATGCGGCAATACCCGACTCTACCGACTCCGCACCGCCGCTTCCAAGCGGCGCTGCGCCATGCTCAGGCAGCGCGCATGTCGCGCAGGGTCCAATTCGCACCGATCAGCAGATTCATGCGATGGCGCACGATGCTCATCGGCAGCGAGGTGACCAGGTCCACGTCCACGCGTTGCACGTCATCGACCGTCGCGCGCACCGTGGTGGCCGGGTCGACCGCGCCCAGCGCTGGATCGACCTCGTCCGGCTCGTCCTGCATCGCACGCCAGTGTTCGAACAGCGCCGGCGACCGCAGCGCCGCGCGCAGGGCGTCGGCGAAGTCGTCCGGACCGGCGCCGTCGTAGGCAAGCTCGGCGACCGGCCCACGCGCATGCGCCAGGTCGTCGATGGAGAGGTAGTAATGATTGCGCAGCGACATGGATGCGGTTCCTCTGCTGGAGGGTGCCGGAACGCGCAGCATGCCACGACCCGGGCCCCGATCATCCCAGCGCGGCAACCGCGTCGGCCAGATGCCTTGCGGCAGATGCGGCCGTGCCGCCGTGGGGCAACACGCCCAGGCAGGGGCCCGGCAGCAGATCGCGCAACGTCGCCAGGTTGTCGTCCACCGCCTCCATGGCCGGGTCGATGTGGTTGCCGACCCAGCCCAGCAGCCGGCAGCCGTCCGCGACGATCGCCCGAGCGCTGAGCAGCGCGTGGTTGAGGCATCCCAGCCGCAGACCGACCACCAGGATCACCGGCAGCTCCCACGCCTGGACCAGGGCGGGCGCCATCAACCCGGGTGCCAACGGCACCAGCCAGCCACCGACGCCCTCCACCACCACTGGCGAGTGACGCGCGTGCAAACGCTCAAAGGCCTCGGTGAGCGGCGGCAACGCCACCGTCACGCCATCGCGGGCCGCCGCCAGGTGCGGCGACAGCGGCGCACGCAGGCTGACTGGATTGATTGCCGCATAAGGCACCCCGGCCGGCCCAGCCGCCTGCAGCGCCAGTGCGTCCTCGTTGCGCAATCCCTCAGGCGTCTGCTCGCAGCCGCTGGCGACCGGCTTCATGCCCACCGCGTCCCGGCCCGCCGCGCGCAACGCGTGCAGCAGCGCGCACGAGACATGGGTCTTGCCGATGCCGGTATCGGTGCCGGCAATGAACACGCGATCGAGGGATGTCATCGAAGCCGTCCTGGGTACTGCGGGGGTGTGCATGGTCGTCACGCCGGGCATCGCAGGCAAGCCTCCCGCGCCTTTAGCAAGAAATTAGGAAACGCCGAGCAAGGATTTAGCAAACGCGCGCGCGGGGGCTTTCTAAGATGCCAGCCACCCCACTCCCACAGGAACCATCATGCATTCCTCCGAGCATGCGGCCGGTCCGGCGACCGCCCCCCGCCACAACATGTACGGCTTCATACACAAGGCGATGCGCGCCTTCATGGCCGATACCCTGGTGCGCATCGGCCGCCTCGACGCGAACGACCCCGTCGACGTGGAAGCCGGCCTCGACCAGCTGCGCGAGCTGCTCGACCTGTGCCGCCATCACCTGGCTCACGAGAATCGCTTCGTGCATCCGGCAATGGAGGCGCGCGCGCCCGGCTCGAGCAGCCAGGTCGCCGGCGAGCACGTCCATCACGAAGCGGATATCGATGCTCTCGACGAAATGGCCGACGGGCTGGTGATGGCTCCGGCAGGTGCGGCCCGCACCGCGGCAGCGAACCGGCTGTACCGGCAACTCGCCGTGCTCGTCGGCATCAACTTCGAGCACATGGACTACGAGGAGCACGAGCACAATGCCGTGCTGTGGACGCACTACAGCGATGCCGAGCTGTTAGGGATCGAGGCCGGGCTGCAAGCGGCGCTGTCGCCGACGGAACGCGCGCAGGGCCTGCGCCTCATGCTCGGCGCCCTGGATCACGGCGAGCGGGTGAAGCTGCTCGGCGGCATGCGCGCCCACGCCCCCGCCGCCGTCTTCGAAGGTGCGCTTGCACTGGCGCGCAGCCTGCTCGCCGAGCGCGACTGGCAGAAGCTCGAGCGCGCATTGCAGCCGGTGGTCGCAGCGGCGTGATCAGCCTGCGCGCTCGTTCGGCATCTCGACCAGCTGGAGCGGGCGCCGCAAGCACAGGCGCAGGCGCCCGCGACCGGCCTTCTCGATCCGGATGCACGCGTCGCGCTCGGCCAGCCGCCGGGTCAGCAGGATCAGTCGCGCCTCCAGGTTGTCGCTGAGCTCGGGCAGCCGGATCCGTGGATCCAGCCGCAGTTCGCGGTTGGCGAACACGGTCCGGCCGTGCTCGGCGTGATCGCGCAGCAGAGTCCACAGGATCGCCCCGGCCACGCCCTTGATCAGGTAGTCCTCGCCGACGAACACGCTGTCGGTGCCGGGATGGTGACGGATCACCACCGGCGCGCCGTCCGGCGGCGGCAGCGTCGGCTCGGCCGTTGGCAGATCGCCGGACGCATCGGCACGCAAGGCGCAGATCGCCATGCCGAGCTGGGCACCCAGCGCGACCAGTGCATCCTCGTCGTCGTAGCCGAAGCGCAGATCCTGCGGGCTCTCCACGTACAGCACCCCGGAGAGGCGGCCACCGCCGACGATCGGCACCGCCAGCTGGCTGCGCGACTCGGGCAGCCCCGGCAGCGGAATCGCGGTCTCCAGGCGATCGGCCAGCGAGCCATGCGCCATCGCCTCGCGCACGGCCTGCCCGTAGGCGTACTCGCCGGTCATGTGGGCGATGCGGATCGGCGTGCGTTCGCGCGCGGCCACGCCGATCACGCCGTCGCCGACGGCGATCTCCGAGCCGATGCCGGACTCGCCATAGCCGCAGCTGGCCACGGTGAACAGCTTCTGGCCGCCGCCGTCCAGCAGCAGCACCATCGCGTGATGGATGTCGAAATCCTGCCGCAGGCCCGCCAGTAGCGCTTCCAGCGCAGCATCGAGATCCGATGCATCGGCAAGCCGGAGCGCGACGGTCCGCGTCGCCTCCAGCAGGTTGCGGCGCGGCGGCGTGGCCGGCAGCGGCTGGCCGGGTACCGGCTCGATCGCCTCGACCCGGTAGATGTCCGAACCCTTGAGCTGGAACACGCCGCTCATGCCGGTGTGCGAAGCGATGCCGGCGAGCTTGGCGCGCATCCGCTCGAACAGCGGCCCCTCCGACTCGGTGCGCAGATAGCGCAGGGTCAGGCGGTACATCGCCGCGGTCCTCGGATGCATCAGCAACAGCCGCGCCTGCGGATTGGCCAGGATGTTCTGCCGGGTCTTGTTGAAGAACTGGAACGACAGCGCGAGATGGACCGGGTCGATGTACTCGACCTGCGACAGGTAGGCGACGTTCGGCGTGCCGTCGGGCGCGCAGGTGGCCATCACGCCCGGCTGGCTGCCATCCAGGCAGTCGCGGATCGCGTCCAGCCCCGGCGTCACCGCGCCATCTCCAGCACGCGGCCGGCATCCGGCCCCGGCGTCTGCACGAACGCCGACGTCGGCGAGAACGCGATCGCCACCAGCTCGCCCACCCCCGCCAGCAGCGCACGCACGCGCGCTTCGGGCACGCCGATCAGGGCGAGCTCGGCCACCATCGCGTCGCGGTAGCCCGCGGCCAGTGCGAGGTCCTGCGCCGACGCGGCAACGACCCGCGCGTCATCGCCCTTCACCTGCACCGAGCGGTGCGTGCTCGGCCGGGTGAACACCACCGCCACCCGACGGTTGTCGCGGATGTCGTCGAGCAATTCGGTGGCCTGGTCGGCCACCACCAGCACGGTGAGGCCAGCGCCGCCGGGATCCACCCGGCACCCCTGCGCGCGCACCAGCGCCGGCCGGTGCTCGGCGTTACGGGTGGCGGCGATGATCGACACCGCCCCCTGGATGAAACCGGCGGTCTCGTCGTCGATGCGGGCGTCTGCGGGCACGGCGATCCTCGACTGGCGGGTGGAAACGGCGCGGGGCGATCCGGGCGCATAATAATGCGCCCGCCACCCTGGAAGACCCATGTTCGAACTCGCTTCCTCCACTCCCGCCAGCAAGGCCGAGCACTACGCCGAGCTGTTGCAGCAGGCGCAGGGCCTGCTCGCCGGCGAGCGCGACCTGATCGCCAATGCCGCCAATTTCAGCGCCCTGCTGTTCCACAGCCTGCCCGACCTCAACTGGGCCGGCTTCTACCTGTTCGACGGTACCGAGCTGGTGGTCGGCCCGTTCCAGGGCAAGCCGGCCTGCGTCCGCATCGCGCTGGGGCGCGGCGTGTGCGGCACGGCCGCGCAGACGCGACAGACCCAGCTGGTCGTCGACGTGCACGCCTTCGAGGGCCACATCGCCTGCGATGCCGCCTCCAACTCCGAGATCGTGGTGCCGCTGGTGAAGGCCGACGGCTCGCTGCTCGGCGTGTGGGACGTGGACAGCCCGCGGGTCGGCCGCTTCGACGAGGAAGACCGCGCCGGGATGGAAGCGCTGTGCGCGCTGTTCATGCAGGCCGTGGACGCCTGATGTCTCGCTCCGCCGCGCGCTAACGCTCGCGCGGCGTACGCAGCAACTCGACCACGCGCGATCGCGCCTCCTCCACGCCGGTGCCGGCGGTGGAGGAGAACACCTGCGCGGTGGCGTGCAGGCCGTCGCGAAAACTCTTGCGCATCGCCGCCAGCGCCTGCGTGGCCTGGCCGCGCGAGAGCTTGTCGGCCTTGGTCAGCAGCAGGTGGCACGGCAGGCCGGTGGTGAAACAGAACTCCAGCATCATCCGGTCGAATTCCTTCAGCGGATGGCGGATGTCGGCGATCAGCACCACGCCGCGCAGGCTGGCGCGATGGTGCAGATAGGCGTCGATCTCCTGCTTCCAGTGTTCGCGCAGTTCCTCCGGCACCTTGGCGTAGCCGTAGCCCGGCAGGTCGATCAGCCGAGCATCCAGCGCGGGCTGTCCCTCGCCCTGCGGCAACGGCGGCAAGGCGAAGGAGACCATCTGCTGGGTACGACCAGGCGTCTTGGACGTGCGGGCCAGCCCGCGATGGCCGGTCAGCGCGTTGAGCGCACTGGACTTGCCGGCGTTGGACCGGCCGGCGAACGCCACCTCGGCACCCTCGTCGGCGGGCAATTGGCGGACACGATGGGCGGCGAGCGTGAACTGCGCGCCCTGGAGCGGATTCGGGGACATGGGGGCGGTTTGACCGGTCAGGGTGCCACGGGGATAATCCTGCAGTTTCTGCCGGTCGCGCGCGCAGTGCGGTTGGCTTGGCGGCAGTATCTGCAAGGTCTTTCGGGAGACAAGTGTATGAGTTTTCGGCCCGCCGATTTTCGGCACGCTGTGCTTGGGGCGACCGTCGCCCTCGCGTTCGCCCTGTTTGCCAACGCGGTGACGGCCCAGGAAGCCAAGCCTGCCGCCGCCAGCACGGCGCCCGCCGCCGCTGCCGCTCCAGCGGCGGAGACGGCCACGGCCGAAGTGAAGCCCGGTGACGCCACCGCCGGGCAGGGCAAGGCCGCCGTCTGCGGCGCCTGCCACGGCATGGACGGCAACTCCGCCGATCCGCAGTACCCGAAGCTGGCCGGCCAGCACGAGTCGTACATCGCGCGCCAGCTGACCAGCTTCAAGGCCGGCAAGCGCCAGAACCCGATCATGCTCGGCATGGCCACGCCGCTGTCGGAGCAGGACATGCACGACATCGGCGCCTACTTCGCCTCGCAGACCGTGCGTCCGGGCGTCGCCGACGACGCGCTGGTGAAGCAGGGCGAGACGCTGTACCGCGAGGGCGATCCGAGCCGCGGCATTCCCGCCTGCATGGCCTGCCACCTGGTGGACGGCCGCGGCAACCCCGGCGCCATCTACCCGCAGCTCGCCGGCCAGCACGCGCAGTACGTTGAGGCCACGCTGAAGTCCTGGCACGACGGCACCGTCTGGGGCACCGACGCCCACGCCCAGATCATGCCGGCGATCGCCCAGAAGCTCGACGCCAAGGACATCACCGCGCTGGCCAGCTACATCGAAGGTCTGCATCCAGCCGACACCGGCGACACGGCAGCCGCTTCGGCGCCGTGACCCCGCTCACGCCGACCCCCGGGTCGGCGTGATCGTTTCCAGCCCGCGATTTTTTGCGCCCTGCGCTGTTGCTCCGAAGGACATCCCCATGCTGAAGCGCCTGCCGATCCTGTGTACCGCCCTGCTCGCCCTGGCTGCCTGCAGCCATTCCACCGACAGCAGCACGCCGGCGTCACCGTCCGCGCCGCCGGTGGCACCCGCGGCCTCGGCTCCGGCCACAGCAGCACCAGCAACGCCGGCACCGGCCAGCACGGCCGTCGCCCACCCCGCGCCCGCCGCCAGCGCTCCGGCATCCGCCTCGACGACCGCTGCCGCACCGGTCGCACCGGCCAAGGCCACCCCCTTCGTCGAGGACCCGAAGTGGGTCGAGGGCAAGAACTATTTCCGCATCGAGCCGGCCCAGCCGAAGGTCAGCAACACCGACAAGATCGAGGTGGCCGAGGTGTTCTCCTATGCCTGCCCCTCGTGCAACGCCTTCCACCCGATGGTCGACCAGCTGGCCAAGAGCCTGCCTGCCGACGCGGTGATGGCCTACCTGCCGGTATCGTTCATGCCGCAGGAGAACTTCCCGATGTTCCAGCGCGCGTTTCTCACCGCGCAGGCGCTGGGCGTGGCCGACAAGGCCAATGACGCGATGTACGACGCGGTATGGAAGAGCAAGGAGCTCAGCTCCGAGCGCGCCGACGGCCAGGGCCTGAAGCCGATGTCCGAGCTGCCCACGCTGGCCGACGCGGCGAAGTTCTATGCCAAGTACGGCGCCGACCCGAAGGAATTCCTGGCAGTGGCCAACTCCTTCAGCATCAACACCCAGGTCAAGCGCGCCGACGAGCTGGTGAAGGCCTACGGCGTGGAAGGCACGCCGACCATCGTGATCGACGGCAAGTACCGCATCGACCTGCGCGCGGCCGGCGGCTACGCGCAGATGGTCGAGCTGGCCAAGTACCTGGTCGCCAAGGAAGCGGCCGGCAAGTAAGGCCGGCACCTTTCGCGCCCGGCGCGGTCTTGGCTGTTCCCGTTCCGTTGCGGAGTCGATCCATGCTCAAGCACCTCTCCCGTCTTCGTCTGTTCGCCCTGGTCGGCGGCCTGATGCTGGCCACCGCCTGCTCGGCCAGCTCCGGCCAGGATTCCGGCGCCCCGTACACCGACGGCGTCGAGTACGCCACCATCCCCGGCCCCGCGCAGCGCTACAGCCCGGAGGGCAAGGTCGAGGTGGTCGAGGTGTTCTCCTACGGCTGCATCCACTGCGACCACTTCGCGCCCTACGCGGAAAAGCTGCGCAAGTCGCTGCCCAAGGGCGTGGTGTTCAAGCTGGTGCCCGCGCCGTTCAGCGCCGAATGGCTGCCCTACGCGCGCGCTTACTACGCGGCCAGGAAGCTGGGCGTGGTCGACAAGACCCACCTGGAGCTGTTCAGGGAGAAGTTCGACCAGCACTATCCGATCAACACGCTGGACGAGCTCGCCGATTTCTACGCCCGCCAGGGTGTCAACCGCGACGAGTTCCTGCGCATCGCGACCTCGGACGAGGTCACCCAGCAGATGAAGAGCGACCTGGCGCTGATCCAGAAGTGGGGCGTCACCGGTACGCCGACCATCGTGGTCGACGGCAAGTACCGCAGTGCCGACGTGCACAACTTCGACCAGCTTTCAGCGCTGACCCAGTGGCTGGCCAAACGCGAACTGGCCACCAAGTAAGCCGGCGCCGGGGCAGCCGTCCGGCGGCTGCCCCGGCGTTCACGCGGCACGCGGCATGCTGTCGCCCGGCTTCTCTCCCGTCGCATTGCCCGACCCCGACATGACCGGATCCGCCCCTCCTGCTCCCGAGCGCCGCCTGCGGCTGCTCAGCTGCAACATCCTTGCGGGCGGCAGCGTGCAGAAGTACCGCGACTACGTCACCCGCAGCATCAACGCCGTGCTGCCCGGGCGCAGCAAGCTGGACAACCTCGATCGCCTCGCCGAGATGCTGCCGCAGTTCGATGTGATCGGCCTGCAGGAGGCGGATGCCGGCAGCCTACGCTCAGGCTTCCTCAACCAGACCCGCTACCTGGCCGAGACCGCCGGCATGCCGTTCTGGAGCCACCAGCCGAACCGTCCGGTCGCCAATCTCGCGCACTCGGCCAACGGGCTGATCAGCCGGATGGAGCCGCACAGCGTGTTCGACTATCCCCTGCCCAGCCGCATTCCCGGCCGCGGCGCCATGCTGGCGCGGTTCGGCGAGGGCGAGGACGCGCTGGCGGTGATGATCGCCCACCTGTCGTTGAGCGCCCCCGCGCGCGCCAAGCAGCTGGCCTTCATCGGCGAGCTGCTGGCCGACTTCCCGCATGCGGTGCTGATGGGCGACCTCAACACCGAAGCGCACAGCGCCGAGATGAAGCACCTGTTCGCCAAGTGCCGGCTGCAGCCGCCGGAACAGCCCACGCCGACCTTTCCCAGCTGGAAACCGCGCCGGGCGCTCGATCACATCCTCACCTCCGCCGACATCCATCTGGAAAAGCTGTGGACCCTGCCACAGGCGTTTTCCGACCATCTGCCGATCGCGGCCGAGGTGCGCCTGCCGGCGCACGTGGCGCCGCAGCTGCAACGGGTGAGCCGCTGATGCGTGGGCAACGGGGCGGCAAGGCCATCGGCTGGGCGATCGTGCTGCTGGCTGGCGCAGCCGCCGCGGCGGTGCGCTACGGCTTCATCGAGCCGCCGGGGCTGGGCGAGCGCTGCACCGAGGCGGGCCCGCACGCCCCGGCGTGGTGCGCCTGGCGCGAGCTCATCGTGCAGGGCTTCCTGCATGACGTGTACGGCGTCGCCGCACTCGTCGCGGTCGCCTTCGCGCTGCTGCACCCGCGACGCTGGAGCGCCTGCCTGGCAGCCGCGATGGGCCTGGTCGCGACCGAGCTCTACTGCTACGAGACCGGCGCGCTGGCCCTGCTCGCCGGCTGCCTGCTACTGGTGCGCCAGGGCGATCCCGCGCGGTCGGGCCAGCCAGACCGGCAGCGCCAGCAGGACGTTCAGCCCCAGCCATAGCCAGGCGACCGGGTTCAGTCCCATCTCCTGCACCACCACGATCACCCCCAGCACCGGCAGCACGCCGGCGAGAAAGCGCTCCTCGCGCGAGGGCGGCGCCAGCGCCATCCGTCCGAGCAGCGCAAGCAGCGCATAGCCCACCGCCGGCAACGCGAACAGGCCCAGCGGAAAGTCGCGGTAGCGCCCGTCGAACACCATCAGCAGGCCGTAGTAGGCCAGCACGAACAGCCAGCCGAAGCGCAGGCGTGCGCCGGCCGGAAGTGGCGCCACGCCGGCCAGCCATGCCGCCAGCGACCGTGCCAGCGCGAGCGCGGTGCCCAGCCCCAGCAGACAAGCGCCGATGCTGACCGCCCACTCCCACCACGGACCGCAGGCATAGAGCATCTGGCGGACCTGCCAGGCCAGCGCCGTGCCGCAGCCGATTCCCGCACCGGTCAGTGCCAGCCAGCCGCGCGCGCCACGCCATGCACGACGCCAGCCCCCCACGGCGGCGAACAGGCCGGCCATCGCCAGCGCGGCGAGCGGCCCCAGCCACCAGCGCGGGATCTCCACCACCGGGCCCTGCATCGGGAATTTCGGTTCGGCCTGCGCGTCGAAGATGCCCCAGTAGCCGCCGACCGTCCCTTCCTGCTCGCGCTTCCAGGCCTGGTCGAACGCCTCGATCACGTTGTACGGCATGTGCGCGCTGTCCGCGTAGCGCAGGAACTCGCGCAGGTAGCGCGCCTCGTTGACCAGGCTCGCGGTGGCCGCCTCGCGCGGGCGCCCGGCACTGGGCCAGCCGGTCTCGCCGATCATCACCGGCTTGCCGGGGAAGGCCGCGCGCACCCGCGCGTAGACGTCGGCCACGTGCCGCACGGCGCGTTCCGGCGGCACCGGATCGTCCTCCCAATAGGGCAGCACATGGATCGTCACGTAATCCACCGAGCCGGCCAGCTCCGGGTGGCGTAGCCAGAACTCCCACACATCGGCGTAGGTCACCGGCACCGACGGCGGCAGCACCGCCCGCGCCTGGCGCAGGTAGCCGGCCAGCGCCGCGGACGACTGCTCGCCGCGCAGCAGCACCTCGTTGCCGACGATGACCCCCCGCAGCACCTCCGGGTGCGCCCGCGCCGCGGCCGCCGCGAGCGCGATCTCGCGTTCGTTGGCGGCATGGTCGCGACCGATCCACACACCCAGCAGCACCTTCATGCCGTAGCGACCGGCGATCGCCGGCACGGCATCCAGGCCCTGGCCCTCGGAATACGTACGCACGCAATCGAAGCGACGCGACAGCGCACGCAGGTCGGCATCGATCTGGGCGGGCGGGATGAACGTCGCCGGGTCGTAAGGTGTCTGTCCCTCGCGGCGATACGGCGAATACGACACGCAGGCGATGCGCGAGGACGGCGCATCCGGCAAGTCCACCGGACGGCCGGCGACCCACCACCACGCCAGTCCCGCCGCGGCCGCGAGCCACAGCCCCAGCCAGACCGGCCAGTGCGGGCGCGTCGAGGGCGTGGGCGCGAAGGTCATGACGATCCGGCTCTGGAGAGGCGAGCGCGCGAGTGTATCAGCGCCCTGCACGCACTCATCGCACGCCACCCGTCACCCTGTTGGCAGCCGTTAGTGAGCGCTCCACTACACTCGATCGCGATGCACCCAGGAGATCCAATGCAAGCCGCACCGCCCCCGTCGCGCCCGTTTCGTATCGTCCCCCGCCTCGCCGCCCTGGCCGTCCTCCTGGTTGCCGCCGGGACCGGCGATGCCGCGCCGAACACCGACGTCGAGCGCGAAGCGTTCAAGCAGGCCTACGCGACCGCGCAGCAGGGTGGCGAGGCTTGGCGGGCGCAGGCCGCCGGGCTCAGGGACTACGCCCTGTACCCCTACCTCGAGGCGGCGTCGCTGGAGCACGATCTCCCACAGCTCGACGTCGCACGCGTACAGGACTACCTGAAACGCTACCCCGGCCTGATCCCGGCCGAGGATCTGCGTCGCGCCTTCCTCGCCGAACTGGCGCGGCGGCAGGACTGGACCGGCTTCATGACGTTGTACCGCGACGGCCTCGGCGATGCGCTGGCCTGCGACGAACTGCAGGCACGGATGGCGCAGGGACATCGGCTGGACTTCGACAAGGACCTCGCCGCGCTGTGGCAGAAGCCCTCGCTGCCCAACGCCTGCGATCCGGTGCAGCAGGCCGCGCACGACGCCGGCCTGCTCACGCCGACCCGGCTGTGGGCGCGCATCGACCGCGCGGCCGCGGCCGGTGCCAGCGGCACCGTCGCCGCGCTGGCGGCGTGGCTGCCGCAGCGCGATGCCACCGTGGCGCAGCGGCTGGCGCTCGCCCTCGACGATCCGGCCAAGGCGGTGAAGCAGGCCGCACACTGGCCGGACACGCCGCGTCATCGCGAGGCGGTCGCGCTCGCCCTGCGCCGGCTGGCCCGGCGCGACGTCGACGCCGCCGACGCCGGCTGGCTGCACCTGCACCGGCGCTTCCGCTTCAGCGCGACACAGCGCGACGGCGTGCTGGCCGCACTGGCGCTGTTCCACGCCACCGACTTCGACGACCACGCCCTGCAGCGCCTGCGCGAGCTTCCGGCCGAGGCGCAGACCGACGCCACCCGCGAGTGGCGCGTTCGCGTGGCGCTGGCGCGGCAGGACTGGCGCGCCGTGCTGCAGGCGATCGACGCCCTCGCGCCGGACCAGCGCGAGGATGGCGAGTGGGACTACTTCAAGGCGCGCGCGCTGGCCGCGCTCGGCCGCACCGCGCAGGCCGACGCGCTCTATGACGAGCTCGCCATCGAGCCCACCTACTTCGGCTTCCTCGCCGCGGACCGTCGCCAGCGGCCCTATGCGATCTGCCCGGATTCGATCGGCGACGACCCGTCGATCGCCGCCCGACTGCTGGCCGACCCGGGCATGCAGCGTGCGTTCGAGCTGCATGCGGTGGGCCTCGCGCGCGACGCGCGGCGCGAATGGGCGCGCGCGCTGGCCGGCAGCGACCCAGCCACCCGCAACGAGGCGGCGCTGCTGGCCAACCAGCGCGGCTGGTACGACCGCGCCGTGTTCACCTTCTCCAGCGGCGACGCGCTGCGCCTGTACGACCTGCGCTTCCCGCTGGCGCGGCAGGACCACATGGTCGAGCAGGCCTCGCAGGCCGGCATCGATCCGGCCTGGGCCTATGCCATCGCCCGCGCCGAGAGCGCGTGGATGACCGACGCCCACTCCGGCGCCGACGCGCGCGGCCTGATGCAATTACTGCCGGCCACCGGCGCGCAGGTCGCCCGTGCGTACGGCCTGCCGTGGGCCGGCGGCGATTCGCTGTACGACCCGGTGGTGAACGTGCAGCTGGGCACGCGCTACCTGGCGCAGATGGCGCAGCGCTTCAACGGCGCACCGTGGCTGGCCAGCGCGGCCTACAACGCCGGCCCGGTGAAGGTGGACCAGTGGCTGGGCGAGCGCGGCTCGCTGCCGCCGGATCTGTTCACCGCCACCATTCCGTACAAGGAGACCCGTGAGTACGTGGCGCGGGTGATGGCCTTCAGCGTGATCTACGACTGGCGACTGACCGGTCGCGCGGTACCGCTGGATGCGCGGATGACGCCGATCGGCCAGGCCTACGTGCCGCCGGGACCGGGCGCCGTGCGCAAGCCGGTCGCCTGCCCGGCCGCACCGGTGGCCGCTGCCCCGGCGGGCGTCGCGGCCGGGACGACGTCCCCGCGCCACGGCTCGAGCTGACCTGCCAAGGAATCCTCCATGAGCGCCAAAGCCCTCGTCGTCCTCGGTGGCACCGGTTTCGTCGGCAGTCACCTGCTGCCCCGGCTCGCCCGCGACGGCCACCGCATCACCGTGTTGACCCGCAACAAGGCGCAGCACGGGGCCGTCGCCGTGACGCCCGGGGTGCGCCTGGTGAACGCCGACGTGCATGACCCGGCCCGGCTGCGCGAGGCGTTTGTCGGCGCCGATGCGGTGATCAACCTGGTCGGCATCCTCAACAACCAGGGCCGGCAGACCTTCCAGCGCGTGCACGCGGAGCTCACCGGCAAGGTGATCGACGCCTGCCGCGCGGCTGGCGTGCGGCGCCTGCACCAGATGAGCTCGCTCAAGGCCGGCCAGGGGTTGAGCCTATACCTGAAGACCCGTGGCGAGGCCGAGGCGCGGGTGCGCCAGTCCGGGCTGGACTGGACGATCTACCAGCCCAGCGTGATCTTCGGCGACGGCGACGGCCTGGTCGGACGCTTCGCGAAGATCCTGAAGATGACCCCGGTGCTGCCGCTGGCGCGCACGCCGGCGAAGATGGCGCCGACCTGGGTCGGCGACGTGGTCGAGGCGATCGCCCGCTGCGTGGCCGACGACGGGCAGTCCAGCGGCCAGGTGTTCGAGCTGGCCGGCCCGGAGGTGCTGACGCTCGGCGCGATCGTCGGCGCGATCCGCGATGCCGCCGGCCTGCGCACGCGCATCCTGCCGCTGCCCGATGCGCTGGGACGGCTGCAGGCGCAGTTCGCCGAGCTGCTGCCGGGCAAGCCGTTCTCGCGCGACAACTTCCTCTCGCTGCGCACCGATTCGATCGCCAGGACCGACGGCTACGCTGCGCTGGGCATCGTGCCGCAGCCGTTCACGCCGTGGCTGCCGCGGCTGGTCGGCGGTCTGCCGCGGCAGCGGCGGCTGGACGCTGCCCGCCGCCACGCGCGCTGAGCACCGCCGCGCTCAGGGCGCGACGGCGGCGGTTTCGGCCTTGCCCGCCGGCGCGCGGTCGAGCAGTTGGTGCAGCTTCAGCCACACGCCGTTGGTCCAGCCGAAGCCGATCACGTTCTCGGTGTAACCGGCGGTGATGGTCACATCGGCGTTGCCGCTGACCATGTTGTATTTCTCGCGGATGGTGCCGTCGGCGGCGAGGCTGCGGTCGACGGTGCCGGCGAACTTCGCGGCGATGCGCCGCGCGTCGTCGTGGAAGCCGTAGTCGTCCAGGCCCTTCACCGCCAACCAGTTCGTCGGTGCCCAGCCGAACGGCTGGTCCCACTGCGCGCCGCTGGCGTCATCGCTCATCGCCAGGCCGCCCTTGCGCTCGAACAGCGCCAGGTGGTCGCGCACCGACTTCGCCTGCGCGGGTGTCGCCACCCCCGCCCAGAGCGGATAGAAGGTGGTCAGGTAGGGATCGTCCGAGGACTTGCCGGTGGTGGTGTCGTAATCCATGAACAGGCCGCGGTCGGCGCGCCACAGGTATTTGTCCATCGCCGCCTTGCGCTGCGCCGCAAGCGCCGCCCAGTGCGCCGCCTCGGCCGGCTTGCCCAGCCGCAGCGCGAACTCGTGCAGGTCGCGCTCGTAGCGGTAGAGCAGGCTGTTGAGGCCCACCGCGGCGTAGTGGTGGGTGGCGGCGCCGTAGGGCCCGAAGTGGAAATTGGTGTCGAAGCCGGATTCGCGCATGGCGCGGTCGCCGGCGTAGTAGTCGGCGCTGAGCCGGTAGCCGTCGGCCCAGGCCCCGGCACAGACCGGCGAAACGGCGATGTCGCAGCTGCTCGTCTTCAAGCGCGCCGCTTCGGCCGCATCCGGATGCTCCGACGCCTTGACCAGGTAACCCCGGTTCTTCGCCGGATGCTTTTCCAGATAGCGGATCACGCCCTTGAGATAGTCGGCATCGCGCATCTCCAGCACCGGGCCGGTGCCCAGATCCATGTAGCGCGCCAGACCGGTGTCGCCGGCGCGGTGCGGCTTGCTCAGCCAGATCGCGTGGTCCTTCACCGCCAGCGGATAGGCCTGGCGCAGCCAGGCGGTGGCGGCATCCGCGTCGGCGAAGCTGGCCGGATCGTCCAGCACCGCGCGGATCATCTCGCCGAGGAACGGCGGCTGCGAGCGGCTGAAGTAGTAGCTGCGGTTGGCGTTGAGCACGCCGCCGTAGCGCTCGACCTCGTAGAGGAAGTTGTCGACCATGCCGCGGGCCAGGGCCTCGCGATGGTCGGCGATCAGGCCGAGCACGATGAAGTAGCTGTCCCAGCCGTACATCTCGTTGAACATGCCGCCGGGCACCACGTACGGGTGCGGCAGGTGGAGCAGGCCCTGCGCCGGCAGCGTGCGCGCGTCGATCTGGCCCAGCGCGGTGATCCTGACCGGCAGGTGGCGCACATCGACCTTGCAGCGGTGCCGGGTGGCCTCCAGCGCCTTCGGCATCGGCACGCCGGCCGGCAGGTACAGCACCGGCGCGGCGGCGACCTTCGGATCCACCAGCGAAGCGCAGTCGTCGGTGGACCGGGTGAGCGTGGACCAGGCCTTGTCGATGTACGCGCGGGTGACGGCCGGATCGGCCTGGGCGGCAAGCGTGGCGGTGCTGGCCAGCAGCAGCACCACGGCGAGGACGGGACGGAGACAGCGACGCTTCACGGCGTTCCCTCGGGTGGCGGACGAACCGTCCGAGGATACCCTCCGGCACCCGGCGATGCCGTGGCGGGGGCGTGAAGGGGCCAAAGTGGCAGAATGCTCCGATGCGTATCTATCTCGTCGGCGGCGCCGTCCGCGATCGCTTGCTGGGCCGGCCCGTGGTCGATCGCGACCACGTGGTGGTCGGCGCGCGGCCGGAGGAAATGGTCGCGCGCGGCTATCGCCCGGTCGGCAAGGATTTCCCGGTCTTCCTGCACCCGGAAAGCGGCGAGGAATACGCACTGGCGCGCACCGAGCGCAAGACCGGCCGCGGCTACCACGGCTTCGCCTTCCACGCCGACCCGGGCGTGACGCTGGAACAGGACCTGGCCCGCCGCGACCTCACCATCAATGCCATCGCACAGGGCGAGGATGGCGCGCTGGTCGATCCCTACGGCGGCGTGCGCGACCTCGAGGCGCGCGTGCTGCGACACGTGTCGCCGGCCTTCGTCGAGGACCCGGTGCGCCTGCTGCGGGTGGCGCGCTTCGCCGCGCGCTTCGCCCCGCTGGGTTTCACCGTGGCACCGGAGACGATGACGCTGATGCAGCGCATGGTCGCCGAGGGCGAGGTGGACCACCTGGTACCCGAACGCGTGTGGGCCGAGACCCGGCGTGCGCTGGCCGAGGCGCAGCCATCGGCCTTCCTGCGCGTGCTGCGCGGGAGCGGCGCGCTGGCGGTGCTGTTTCCCGAGGTGGATGCGCTCTATGGCGTACCGCAACGGCCCGAGTTCCATCCGGAGATCGACACCGGCATGCACATGGAGCTGGTGCTGGATGCCGCCGCCGCGATCGCGCCGGGCGATGACCTGGTCGGTTACTGCGCGTTCTGCCACGACCTGGGCAAGGCGCTCACGCCGGCCGAGGCCTTGCCGCGGCACATCGGCCACGAACACGCCGGCGTGCCTTGCGTACGTGCGCTCTCGGCCAGGCTGAAGGTACCCACCGAGCACGCGACGCTGGCCGAACACGTCTGCCGCGAGCACCTCAACGCGCACCGAGCGCTGGAGCTCAGGCCCGAGACCGTGCTCCGGCTGCTGGGCGCACTGGATGCACTGCGCCGCCCGGCACGGCTGGACACCTTCCTCGCCGCCTGCTGGGCCGACAAGCGCGGCCGGCTTGGCCACGACAGGGATCCCTATCCAGCCGGCGACTACCTGCGCCGTGCCTGTGCGGCCGCCGCTGCGGTGACGGCCGGCGCCTTCGTCGCCGAGGGCCTGGCGGGCCCCGCCATCGGCGAGGCGATGGAGAAGGCCCGCATAGCGGCTATCGCTCAGGTTAAAGCCGGTAGCATCTAGGGTTTGCCCTGGCGTCCGTGCGTGTGCGCGCCGCCTCTGCTTTTCCGGAGTCACCCGTGCCCCTGAGTTCCCGTTCCTCCTCGCCGATGCGCCAGCGCCTGCGCCCGCTCGGCTGGCTGGCCGCCACCTACCTGGTGATCGGCGTGATCACCCGCATCGCCCTGCTGTTGATGACCGGCAAGGGCGTGAGCCCGAATCCGCTGAACTACCTGTACGCCTTCGGCGTCGGCGCGATCGCCGACCTGGTGACCTTCGTCTACGTCGCCTGGCCGCTGGTGCTGTTCCTGTGGATCGTGCCGACCGAGCGCCCCGCGGTCCGGAGCCTGTCCGGCTGGCTGGGCTGGATCGGCGCCCTGCTGGCCGGTTTCGGGCTGTGCTGGGTCCTGCTCTACCTGAAGTGGAAGGCCAGCCTGCACGAGGTGTGGCCGCTGGCGATCCTGGTGCTCTACCTGCTGCCGCTGCCCGCGCTGGCCTACAACCGGCGCAGCGGTCGCGGCTATCTGTACGGCCTGGGTCTGGCGATGCTTTTCGGGCTGATGTTCGTGGCGGCCTCCGAGCTGGTGTTCTGGAACGAGTTCGGCGTGCGCTTCAACTTCATCGCGGTGGACTACCTCGTCTACACCACCGAGGTGATCGGCAACATCCGCGAGTCCTATCCGATCGGCACCTGGCTGAGCCTGCTCGCCCTGGCGGCGGTGCTGGTGCTCTGGTTCACCCGTCGTCGCGTGCACAGTCGCGACGGCGGCACCCGCTTCGGCGCACGCAGCGTGTTGGCCGCGGCATGGCTGGGCCTGACCGTGCTGGTCACCGCGACGTTCACCGCGGACATGAAGGACCGCACATCCAACAACTACGTCAACGAGCTGGCCGGCAACGGCATCTTCCAGTTCTTCGCTGCGTTCCGTTCCAGCCACCTGGACTACGCCAAGTTCTACCGCACGCTGCCCGAGGACGAAGCCTACGCCCGCGTGCGCAAGCTGCTGAAGACGCCGGAAGCAACCTACCTCAACGACAATCCGCACGATCTCACCCGCGCCATCCGCAACCCGGGCCCGGAGCAACACCTCAACGTGGTGCTGATCAGCGTCGAAAGCCTGTCGGCGGACTACCTGGGCGTGTTCGGCAACACGCAGCACCTGACGCCGCAGCTCGATGCACTGGCCAACCAGAGCCTGTTCTTCGAGAACGCCTACGCCAACGGCACCCGCACGGTACGCGGGCTTGAGGCGCTCTCGCTGTCGATCCCGCCGACCCCGGGCGACTCGGTGATCAAGATGCAGAACAACGAGAACCTGTTCTCGCTGGCCGACATATTCAACGACCGGGGCTACGTGTCGGAGTTCGTCTACGGTGGCTACGGCTACTTCGACAACATGAACTACTTCTTCAGCCACAACGGCTACCTGGCGGTCGACCGCAAGGACTACCCGAAGGGCGCAGTCATCCACCACGAGAACGTGTGGGGCGTATCCGACGAAGACCTCTACACCATGGCGATGGCGCAGATGGACCGGATCCATGCGCAGGGCAAGCCGTTCTTCCTGCACATCATGACCACCTCCAACCACCGGCCGTACACCTTCCCGGCCGGGCGCGTGGATTTCCCGCAGGGCTCGCGCGCCGGCGCAGTGGCCTACACCGACTGGGCGATCGGCGACTTCCTCAAGCGCGCCAAGGACAAGCCGTACTTCAAGGACACCGTGTTCGTGATCACCGCCGATCACGACGCAGCCAGCGCGGGCAAGGCCAGCATCCCGATCAACCGCTATCGCATTCCGCTGTTCATCTACTCGCCGGCACACATTCCGCCGCAGAAGGTGCAGCGCCTGACCGCCCAGATCGACATTCCGCCGACCCTGCTGGGGCTGCTGCATTTCAGCTACCGCAGCCGCTTCTTCGGCTACGACGTGTTCCAGCTCGAGCCCGGCCGCGAGCGCGCCTTCCCGGCCACCTACGAAAAGCTCGGCTACCTGCGCCACGGCTTGCTGACCGCGCTGGAACCCGGCCGCAAGATGGAGCAGCTGGTCCCCGACTTCGACACCGGCGACGCCACCCCGGCGCACCCGGTCGACCAGACCCTGGTGGACGAGGCGATCGCCTACTACCAGGTGGCCGCGAACCTGTTCAAGCACGGCGAACTGGCAAGGCGCCCCGAAGACAGCACGCCGGTACAGCCGCTGCCCCCAGCCCAGGCGGCGAGCGGCGATATGCCGGCGGCAGCCGGCCCGGCCAGCACTCCCGCCAGCGCCTCAAGCGCGCCGGTGGGCCACTGACCAGGCTTCGAACCGGGCCAGCACCCGTGCCAGCGGCGTGCGCAGCAGCAACAGGCCCACGCCGATGCCCACGGCATCGGCGAGCACATCGAAGGCATCGGCGTCGCGCGGTGGATCCAGCCACTGCGCGAACTCGATGAACACGCCAAACGCGAGGCATCCGAACGCCGCCCGGGCCCGCGCGCCGCGCGAGACGTAGACGTTGCCCCACCAGCCCATCAGGCCGGTGAAGGTGACCGCGTGCAGCAGCTTGTCGCCTTCCGGCACCGCCAGCGTGATGCCGGGATCGGGGCGCAACGCCATCCACAGCGTCCAGGCCATGATCGCCAGGCCCAGCGCGACCCAGCGGCGATGGCAGCGCAGGTGTGCGGGGCCTCCGGTCACAGTCGCGCCGCTGGACGCTCGCCGACCAGGTCCTCGTCGATGGGCAGCGGATCGAGGCCGCGGGCGAACAGCATCGCCTGGAAGCGCTCGCCCATCTGCTCGGGCAGGGTCAGTCGCTTCACCTGCTGGGCCAGGCGATAGCGCGCGGCCTCGTCGGGAGCCGCGCCGTACGCTGCCTCGAACGCCCGCGGCAGGCCCGCCGCCATCAGGAAGGCCGACTGCGGCAGGTAATTCACCAATGCGAAGCCGGCCTTCCCGCCGGCCTCGGCCAGGGCAGTGAAGTCGACCGAGGCGGTCAGGTCGTTGAGCCCGGGCAGGTAGAGCGGATCGGCGTGGGCGCGATGGCGATAGTGCGCCATCAGCGTGCCGTCGCGGCGCCCGGGCAGGTAGTACTCGCGGCGAGCGAAGCCGTAATCGACCAGCAGCATCGCACCGGCTTCCAGTGGGCCGGCGATCGCCGCGATCCACGAGGCGAGCTGCGGCAGCAGCTCCGAGCGGTAGCCGTCGGCGAACGGGGCGCCGAACTCGCGCTCCAGCGCGCGCACGGCCTGTTCGGTGACCTCGCTGGCCGGCCGGTCCTCGCGGATCAGCCGGCCATCGGCGTCGACGGCGACGACCTCCTCGAAGACGGCCCCGTCGCGGATCGCAAAACGCACCACCGGCAGCGCATCGACCACTTCGTTGGCGAACAGCACGCCGCGCCACGGCGCGGACGGCGGCCGATCCAGCCACTTCACGCGCGCAACCACGTTGGCGGGCAGCGCGGCGGACAGGCGTTCGCGCTGGCGCTCGCGCAGGTCGGCGCTGGGCTCCAGGATCAGGTAATGACGAGGCAGCGCATCGGCCTCGTGCATCGCCCGCAGGGCGACCTCGGCGAACGCGCCGCTGCCGCCGCCCAGCTCGAGGAAGTCGGCCCCGTCGCCGCACGCCGCCAGCACCGGGGCCGTCGCCTGCACCACGCAGCGGGCGAACAGCTCGCCCAGTTCGGGTGCCGTGGTGAAGTCGCCGGCCTCGCCGAACTTGGTGGTGCCTGCGCTGTAGTAGCCCAGTCCGGGGGCGTAGAGGCAGCGCTCCATGTAGCGCTGGAAAGGCATCGGGCCGTGCGCGGCGATCTCGTCACGCAGCATCGCGACGAGGCGCCCGGAGTGCGCGCGTTCGTCGGCGGAAGGTTCGGGGAGTCGGTCCTGCATGGGCGCGTCGTCGGCTGGCTGAGCGCGCAAGGATAACGGGTCGATCGGGCCGATCCGTGGCGTGCGGGTGCTCCGGACCGGGCCCTGCCCCGGATCCTCCCGGGGCAGGGCCCGCCGAAACGGCATCGGCGCATGTCGCGGCGCGGGGCAACGCCGCGGGTGATCGGGCGCCCCGCCTCCGGGAGGAAGCGGCGGGGCACCCTCCGCCTCAGAAGTCCTTCTGCAGCGTGAGGTACACGCCGCGACGGGGACCGAACTGGGGCGCACCGACGCCGATGCCGCTGCCGTCACGCAACTCGTAGGTGCGGTCGAGTGCGTTGATCAGGGCCAGCTGGGTGTGCAGCTTGCCCGTGCTGGCGAATTCGAAATCGTGGGACACGCTCAGGTTGAGCTGGAAGTACGCCGGCAGTGAGGCGCCGTTCGGCACCGCGCCGTCCTTGCGCAGGCCGCTGCCGAACAGGTAGTTCGCGCCGACCCGGGTACCGTCGCCGAACGCATAGCTGACGCCGCCCGAGGAGGACACGCGCTGGTCGTGGTCGAGGAAGATGTAGTGGTTGGCCACGTAGGCGAGGTCGTCGGGGCTGAAGTTGTACTGGCTGGTGATGACGCGCTCGCCGATCGCCCGGCTCACGGCCAGGTTGAAGTAGGCCGACAGCGGCCCGTTGTCGTAGTTGGCGGTGAACTCCACGCCCTTGATGCGGCCCTTGGCGTAGTTGAAGGTGGAGTACACCAGCGCGGCGCCGAACTGGCCTTCGTCCTGCAGGCGCTGCACCTTGCGGTAATAGGCGTCCAGACCCAGCGTCAGGTTCGAGCCGACGTTCTGCGAGATGCCCGCGTCGAAGTAGTCCGCACGCTCGGACAGCGGCGTGTTGTCGCCGTTGTCGGGCAACTGGTTGGTGGTGCCGTTGAACTTGGCGATGTTGGCGGTGGTGATCGCCTCGGTCGCCGGGGGCGTGAAGTAGCGCGAATAGCCGGCGTGCAGCACGGTCGAGTCGGTGGCCTGGTAGACCGCGCCCAGGCGCGGGCTGAGCTGGCTCTCGGTACGGAACGCCTTGTACTCGTCGCCGCGCAGGCCGTAGTTGATCGTCAGCTTGTCGCCGATGCTCCACTCGTCCTGCACGTAGGCCGACCAGGTCTTCGCGGTCAGGCGATTGCCGTCGAGGATGTTGACCGGCGTCGTGCTGGTGGGGTCGCCGTTGGCGTCGGCCGGGAACACCCACGCGTTGTTGCTGCTCGGTGCACGCTCGAAGCTGCCGTATACGCCGTAGCGCAGGGTGTGGTGGTCGCCCACCGGCGTGGCGAAATCCGCCTGCAGGGTGCTGGCACGGTTGCTGCGGTCGATGGTCGAGGCGACGCCGTTGAACATCAGGTCGCCAATCAGGTCCGGCGTGAACTGCAGGCTGGAATAGCGCTGGCCCAGGGCCACCTGGTAGTCGGTGCGGCCCAGCTTGCCCTGCAGCGACAGCACGCCGAAGCGGGTGGCTTCGCGCTGGCGCTCGTTGAGGTCGGCCGAATTGAAGGCGGTCAGTCCGAGGTAGCCGAAGCTGGGTTGCTGGTCGGGATTGTTCGGGATCTGGAACCGGCTGTTGGCCGCCCCGAACAGGAAGCTCAGCCGCGTGTCGTCGTTGATCAGGTAGGAGAGGTCGCCGAACGCCTTGACCTGGTTGGTGTGGTCGTGGATCGGCTTGCGGCTGGAGGTCGGGTTCTCGATGCCGACGTCGTTCTCCAGGTAATTGGCGGTGAGGAACCAGCTCCAGCGGTCTTTGCTTCCCCAGACCGAAGCGTTCGGATTGAGGGTGCCGAACGAGCCTCCGGTCACGCCGACGCTACCGCCATTGCCGAGGTCGTGGCCGTTCTTCGTGGTGATGTCCACCACCGCCGCGGTACGCAGGCCGTACTGCGCGGGCAGCGCGCCGTCGAGCAGCTTCACGCTCTGGACCGTGCGGGTGTCCAGCGTCTGGCCGAAGCCGGAGATCGACTCGGGAATGATCACGCCATTGATGCGGTACTGCAGGTTGGCGTGATCACCGCGCACATGCAGGCCGCCATAGGAGTCCTGCACCACGCCTGGCGCCTGCAGCACCACCTGGTTGAGCGGCGTGGCCTCACCCAGCGGCAGCTGGGCGATTGCCTTCTGGTCGATCACGTACTGGCTGGAGCCGGTGTCAGGCGACAGCGCGTTGCGCGCCTGGTCGAGCGCCGCGCTCACGTCCACCGCACCGAGCTGCTTGACCTGGGCCGGCGTCTCCGCTGCATCGGCAACGGGAACGGGGGGCGGATCGGCAGCGAACGCGGGCGACGCACCGAGGGCGCAGGCAAGGCTGAGGGCAAGCAGGCGAGGCTTCATGGGCTTCCAGATGGTGGGGGGGAAGAGGCTTGAATGATACGTTATAACATTGCCTTGTTGACTGGGAAGCACCCCGCCCATAAGTCATGGTGCTAGCCCGGGGATTGCCCTTCCCCTCATCCCGCCGACTCGACACTGGACACGCCAGTCATCGACCTGCGATCCCCAGGAGGGAACATGTCGCCGTCCGACCGCTCGCTGCCCGTGCCCTACGACCCCGCCGCGCACGACCCGGTGACCCGCGCCCTGATCGACTTCGTCAGCCGGATCCCGCCGGCGGAAGTCGGCCCCAGTGCCAACCCACGGGCCAGCGCCCTCGATCTCGGCCGGCGCGCGGCGCGACGTGCAGCGATGACGGCCGGCTCGCTGGCCCTCCCACCCGGCCCGCTGGGCTGGATGACGGTGCTGCCGGAGCTGCTGGCGATCTGGCGGATCCAGGCGCAGATGGTCAGCGACATCGCGGCGAGCTTCGGACGGGAGGCTTCGCTTGGGCGCGAGCAGATGCTGTGGTGCCTGTTCCGCCATACCGCGGCACAGGCTTTCCGCGACCTGGTGGTGCGCATGGGCGATCGCCTGCTGTTCCGCCGCGTCACCTACACAGTGGTCGAACGCATCGCCAAGCAGCTCGGAGTGAAGGTGGGACAGCGCGCGGTTGGTGCCGGCGTGTCGCGCTGGCTGCCCGTGGTCGGCGCGGTCGGCGTCGGCGCCTACGCTTACTACGACACCCGCCAGGTCGCGGCGACCGCGATCGCGCTGTTTGCCTCCGACGTGGATTTCGTCGCTGACGATGGCGAGGAAACCACGCCGTCCCGATGAACTGTCACGCGCTTTGCGGCAAGCTGGGGGAATCCAACTGACCGGAAGCGCCCATGAGTTCCACGCATCCCCGTCCGGTAGCCCTGATCACCGGCGGCGGCCGCCGCGTCGGCGCGGTGATCGCCCGCTCGCTGCACGCCGCCGGTTATGACCTGGTGCTGCACTATCGCCACTCGGCCGATGCCGCCGAAGCGCTGGCGGCCGAGCTCGAACAGCAGCGCGAAGGCAGCGTGCAATTGGCGCACGCCGAACTGGCCGCGCTGGAAACGCTGCCGGAACTGGTTACCGCCGCCATCGCGCGCTTCGGACGGCTCGACGCGCTGATCAACAATGCTTCGGCGTTCTACCCGACGCCGATCGACAGCGCGACGCCGGCGCAGTGGGACGAACTGTTCGCCTCCAACGCGCAGGCGCCGTTCTTCCTGGCCCAGGCCGCCGCCCCCGCGCTGTCCCAGAGCGGTGGCGCGATCGTCAACCTGGTGGACATCTACGCCGAACGGCCGCTGGCCAACCATCCCATCTACTGCATGGCCAAAGCCGCGCTGCTGGCAATGACCCGCTCGCTGGCGCTGGACCTCGGTCCGCAGGTGCGGGTCAACGCGGTGGCGCCGGGCGCGGTGATGTGGCCCAGCGAAGGCAAGGCCTACGACGACAAGATGGCGATGCTCGAACGCACCCCGCTCAAGCGCGCCGGCACGCCGGAGGACGTCGCCAGCGCCGTGCTGTGGCTGCTGCGCGACGCCCCGTTCGTGACCGGCCAGGTGCTCCGCATCGACGGCGGACGCACGCTGTCGGTGTGACGCTCAGCCCTTGGTGCGGAACGCCTGCTCCAGCAGGGCCGGCGGGAAGCCCGCGCCTGCTTCGCCTTCCTCGGCGTAGCGGTACAGCGCCGCTGCGTAGATGCCCTGCAGCGAGGACTGCACCAGGGCGAGCACGATGAAGGCCAGCGCCACGATGGCAATCGCGGTGACGCCCGCGACCACCGATTGCGTGGCGAAGGCCCCGATCACCAGCGCCACCGAAGCCAGCGCCAGCAGGAAGCCGATCAACCCGAACACCACGCTGAGCCCGGCGTTGCCGATCAGGTTCTCGCCCCAGGTCCGGCGCAGCAGCTCGACGCTGCGCTTGACCGCGTCCACCGGTCCGATGCCCTCGCCGGCGAGCACCGGCACCACCAGGAAGGTGGCCACGGTCCAGGCCAGGCCGACCAGGCCGACGATGAAGCGCCCGATCAGGCCCAGCCGTTCCTGCACCATGCGCAGCAGCAGGCCGACGGTGGCGGCGATCAGGGCGTAGCCCAGGATCGCGCCGAACCGCGAGCCGGCCAGCGCCAGACCCTCGGACACACCGGCCTGTTCGCCGCGCAGGCGCTTGAGCGCCACGCCGGCCAGCGCGGTGTTGAAGAAGATGATCACGAAGTACTGCACCAGGTAGAACGCGAACAGCAGCGTCCACGAGGCGGTCGACAACCCGTGCTTGTATTCCACGCCGAGGCGCGACCCTTCGATGGTCATGGCGGCCACAGGGATCAGGAAGCTGGCCATCACGACCAGGCTGCACAGTCCCGACAGCAGCGGAAACACCAGCAGCGACTTGTCCGAGCGCAACACCCCCGCGCTCGCCTTCATCAGCTCCCAGCTACGTGCGAACTTGCCCATGGCTTCCCTCCCCTGTGATGGAGGCGCCATTGTGCCGCAGCCCGATGACGGGCGGGACCTCCGCCTCAGGGCAGCGGTTCGACGGTCATCGGGGCCGTGTCGGCCGGGAACGCCGCCCACAGCTCGGCCATCGAGCGGCCGGAGACCGGGTGCGTGAAGTCCGGCGCGATGTCGGCGATCGGCTTGAGCACGAACGCGTGCCTAAGCTCATCGCGCGGCACCTGCAGGTGCCCCGGACCTTCGGTAACCAGCCGGTCGTAGAACACGATGTCCACGTCGAGGGTGCGGTCGGAGAAGCGTGGCACGTCGCGGCGGCGGCCGTGGCGATCCTCCAGCGCGTGCAGCCAGTCGTTGAGTTCCTGCGGCGGCAGGTCGGTATCCAGCCCCACCGCCAGGTTGACGAAATCCGGCCCGTCGAAGCCGACCGATCGGGTGCGGTAGGCCGGCGAGACGGCGAGCGGGCCGAAGCGCGCGCGCAGTTCGTCGATGGCCGCGGCGAGGTGGCGGTGCGGTTCGACGTTGGAACCGAGGCTGAGGTAGACGCGCGTCATGGTTCAGTCCCGTGCCGGGGCAGGAGCCGGCTGGCCCGGGGCGTTCGACAGGCCGGCCAGCGCCGCGCGCAGGTCGTGGCCGGTCGGCGGCTGGTACAGCGCCAGGCCGAACTCCGGCAGCAGCGCGTACAGGTGGTCGAAGATGTCGCTCTGGATGCCCTCGTAGGCGGCCCAGTCGGTGGTGTTGGTGAAGCAGTACAGCTCCAGCGGGATGCCCTGCGCGTCGCTCGCCAGCTGCCGCACCATGCAGGTCATCTGGTGGTGGATCCGCGGGTGTTCCTTCAGGTAAGCGCTGACGTAGGCGCGGAACGTGCCGAGGTTGGTCAGCCGGCGACGGTTCACTGCCTGCTCGCCGGCCTCGCCGAGGCTGCGGTTCCACTCGGCCAGCTCGGTGTGCTTGGCACCGAGGTACTCGCGCAGCAGGCGGAAGCGGCCCAGCCGCTCCAGCTCCGCGGCGTCGAGGAAATGCACGGTGGCCGCGTCGACCAGCAGCGCGCGCTTGATACGCCGTCCGCCCGACTCGGCCATGCCGCGCCAGTTCTGGTAGCTCTCGGAGATCAGCTTCCAGGTCGGGATGGTGACGATGGTGCGATCGAAATTGCGCACCTTTACCGTGTACAGCGTGATGTCGATGACGTCGCCGTCGGCGCCCGCGCCGGGCATGGTGATCCAGTCGCCGACCCGCAGCATGTCGTTGGAGGCGAGCTGGATGCCGGCGACGAAACCGAGGATGGTGTCCTTGAACACCAGGATCAGCACCGCCGACATCGCGCCCAGGCCGGACAGCAGCAGGCCGATCTTCTTGTCGGTGACCGCGCCGATGATCACCAGCGTGCCGACGATGAACAGCAGCAGCTTGCCGAGCTGGATCACGCCCTTGATCGGCCGCTGCGCGCTTCCCGGCGTGGCGCGGTACATGGTTTCCATCGCAGTGAGCGAGGCGCTCAGCGCCATCACCAGGAAGAACACCATCAGCCCGAGCGCCACGTTGCCGCCCAGTCGCGCCAGCGTCGGCGGCAGGTCCGGTACCAGCGGCAGACCGAACTGCACCAGCACGGTCGGCACCAGCCGCGCCACCCAGCTGAACACGCCGGCGCGGAACAGCTCGTCGTCCCACTTCCACACCGTGCGCACGGCCATGGTGCGCACCACGCGGAACAGGATCAGCCGCACCAGCTGGCCGGCCAGCCAGGCCACGGCCAGCAGCGCCGTGAGGCCGATCGCGGTATGCATCCAGGGCGTACGCGCCCAATCAGGCAGGGAATCCAAACGCATCTCCTCGGGCATCCCCGGGCACCGGGGATGCAAGCACGCCGGCGCCGGTTCGGTGGCGGGGAACGCGCGCCGGCCCACCCGGGGCCGCGCGGCGGGCGCTCATGGTAACAGCGGTGGCTACTGCGGCCGGACGCCGCGCTCGATGCGCACGCCGACCGCCTTCGCGCCGCGCACGGCGCCGGGCTTGGACAGCTTCAGCCGCACCCAGGCCACGCCGAACTCCTCGCGGATGATCGCCGCGCAGCGCTCGGCAAGCGTCTCCACCAGCCCGAAGCTGGACTCGCCCACGTAGGCGATCAGCCGCTTGGACACGTCCTTGTAGTTGAGCGTATCGGCGATGTCGTCGGTGGCGGCGGGACGCGTGTTGTCGAACGCCATCTCGATGTCGAACGACAGCGTCTGGCGCACCCGCCGCTCCCAGTCATAGATGCCGATGACGGTATCGATGCGCAGGTCTTCGATGAAAACGATGTCCATGGGAGCCGGGAGCCGGGAGTAGGGAATGGGGAATCGTAAGTGCGACACGCCGCTTACGGGAAACGCGGGGGCTTCCGATGCCCGACCATCGAATCCCGAATCCCCATTCACACTGCCGGCGGCAGGCTTTCCAGGTCCCAGCGCGGGAACACCTGCACGGTGGCATCCTGGTGCTGGCCGTGGGCCAGCCGGATCGCGCCGGCCAGCGCGATCATCGCGCCGTTGTCGGTGCAGAACTGCAGGCGCGGGAAATAGGTGCGGAAGCCGTCCTTATCGCCCGCCGCGGCCAGCTCGGTGCGCAGGCGGCGGTTGGCGCCCACGCCGCCGGCGATCACCAACCGCGTCGCGCCGGTCGCCTCCAGCGCACGCCGGCACTTGATCACCAGCGTATCGACGATCGCCTCCTCGAACGCCCGCGCGATGTCGGCGCGGGTCTGCTCGCCCTGATCGCTGCCCTGCCAGGCCAGCAGCACCTGGGTCTTCAGGCCGGAGAAGCTGAAGTCCAGACCCGGGCGGTCGGTCATCGGCCGCGAGAAGCGGAACGCGCCCGGCCTTCCCTGCCCGGCCAGCGCGGCCAGCGCCGGGCCGCCGGGATACGGCAGGCCCATCAGCTTGGCGGTCTTGTCGAAGGCCTCGCCGGCGGCGTCGTCCAGCGTGTCGCCGAGGATGCGGTAGCGGCCGATCCCCGCCACTTCGACCAGCATCGAATGCCCGCCGGAGACCAGCAGCGCCACGAACGGCGGCTCGGGCGGATCGGTTTCCAGCAGCGGGGCCAGCAGGTGGCCCTCCATGTGGTGCACGCCGACGGCCGGCACGCCCAGCGCCCAGGCCATCGCCCGCGCCGCCGAGGCGCCGACCAGCAGGGCGCCGGCCAGGCCGGGGCCGGCGGTGTAGGCCACGCCCGCCAGATCCGCCGGTTTCAGACCGGCCGCAGCCAGGGTCTCGCGCACCAGCGGCATCAGCTTGCGCACGTGGTCGCGGCTGGCCAGCTCCGGCACCACGCCGCCGTAGTCGGCATGCAGCTTGATCTGGCTGTACAGGGTGTGGGCCAGCAGGCCCTCGCCGGGCGCCTCCGGCTGCCAGCGCAGCAGGGCCACGCCGGTCTCGTCGCAGGAGGTCTCGATGCCAAGCACCGGGCCGGTGACGGCTGGCCCAGCGGACACCTTTGAAAAATCCGTGTTACCCAAGTTATACTTCGCGGCTCGCCCGATCAGACGGGCAGATTACCACCCGGAGATTCCATGCCCAACGTTAAAGTTCGCGAGAACGAGCCGTTCGAGCTTGCTCTGCGCCGTTTCAAGCGTACCTGCGAAAAGGCCGGTGTGCTTGCCGAGACCCGCAAGCGCGAGTTCTATGAAAAGCCGACCCAGGAGCGCAAGCGCAAGCGCGCTGCCGCGGTGAAGCGTCACCTGCGCCGCCTGTCGCGCGACACCACGCGCCGCACCCGCCTGTACTGAGCCACGGCGTCCGCCCCGCGCGGACGTCTGGGCCGCGGCGCCTGAAGCGCCGGTCACGGTCCCTCGGCAGCTGGCGCGTCGATCCGCCGCCGCTGCGACAGCACTACGCCTTGGCCGACGCTGCCCCGCGCAGCGCCGGCCTTGTGCGTTTGTGCCTCCCCCCCTTGCCCGGAGCCCTTCGCGATGTCGACCAAGCAGCAGCTCACCGAAGACATGAAGGCCGCCATGCGCGGCGGCGACAAGCACAAGCTCGGCGTGGTCCGGCTGATCCTGGCCGCGATCAAGCAGCGCGAGGTGGACGAGCGGATCGAGCTGGACGACGCCCAGGTGCTGGCCGTGCTGGAAAAGATGGTCAAGCAGCGCAAGGACTCGATCAGCCAGTACGAGGCCGCCGCCCGCGAGGACTTGGCCGAGGTCGAGCGCGCCGAGATGGCGGTGATCGAGACCTACCTGCCGGCCAAGCTCAGCGATTCCGAGCTGGACGCGCTGATCGAGGCCGCCATCGCCGAGACCGGCGCCAGTTCCGCCCGCGACATGGGCAAGGTGGTTGGCGTGGTCAAGGCCAAGGCCGCCGGCCGCGCCGACATGGGCGTGGCCTCGGCCCGCATCAAGGCGCGCCTGGCCGGCTGATCCCCACCGCTCCGCGGAACGGCGCGCCCGTCGTGAGCCGGCCCGTCACGCTGCCCAGCACGGTCCTTCACGGCAGCCCCGCTACAACGGTCGCCTGTCCAACGGCGGCCGCGCCGCGGCCGGAAGGGAAACCCCGATGCTGAAGTGGGCCATCATCTTCGCCGTCATCTCGCTGGTCACCGGCCTGATGGGCTTCCGCGGCGTCGCCGGCGTCACCGGCACCATCGCCAAGGCGCTGTTCGCGATCTTCCTGATCCTGTTCCTGATCGCCCTGCTGGCGGTGATCGGGGTGTTCCACATCCTCTGACGGAGCGCGGCAGACACACGCCGCGACCCTCGCCCACCCACCCGCGCACGCACTCAGTCGCCGTGCCTCCCGGCTACGAGCGCGGCGGCCCGCGCCAGCGCCGGATCGCGCCCCGCCCGCAGATCGTCGATGGTCTGCACCACGCGTACATCCGGCGCGATGCCGGTGCCGACGAAATCGGTCCCGTCCGGGTAGGTGTCGCGCTTGGCACAGATCCGCGCGTGCCCGCCCCCCGGCAGGTCGAACTCCAGCGGCTGGCCAGTGCTGCCACCGGTGGTCTCGCCGATCAGCAGGCCGCGTTTCATCAGCTTGTACGAGAGCACGAAGTCCTCGCCGGCGGAGAACGTGCGCGGTCCGGTCAACACGGCAACCGGACCCTGGAAATGCGCCTCGCGCGGATTCTCGAACGGCTGCGACGCCAGTGCCTTCCAGGCAACGTAGGAACCATTCCAGGCGCGGAACGCCGGGACGTACTCAAGCGAACGGTGCGCCTCCCCCGGAATCGGCTGGTCGGAGAGGTAGGACAGCATGTCTAGGCCGTAGGAAGAAGATCCGCCGCCGTTGCGCCGCACATCGAGGATCAGGCCCTTGGCCGCGAGGATCTGTGGCAAGTGCGCGACGAACGCCTTCGGCCCCGCATCATCGGCGAACTCGTTGACGGCGAGATAGGCGATGTCCCCGGGCAGCATCCGCCACTCCACCGCCGAGCGGCGGAGGGCGGCGGGATCCCGCTCGCGCGAGATATCTACCGTGTAGGTGCTGCCATCGGCGTGGCGCAGCTTGAGCCGTACCGGCTTGCGGTGATCGCCGGACAGCAACTGGTAGTCGTACATCCGTACATGTCGATCCTGCGGCGTGGAACTGCTGACGTAGGGCGCCACGTGCGTGCTGGCGTACTGGCGCACCGGCTCGCCATCGATCTCAAGCAGCTCGTCGCCCACCCGGAGGCCCTTGGCCGCCAACGACGGACTGCCCACCCAGGTTACCGCCACCTGCCCGCCCTCGAGAAGCGCGGTGCGCAGCGGCGGCCGGGCGTAAAACTCGTTGGCGATCGCATCGGGCGGGTCGATGTCCGTGTGGCCGTCGTGCAGCAGCGGAGCGAAGCGCATCATCACGTCGTAGTAGTCGTGCAGCGACCTGGCGGCGATCACCCGGGGCAGGAAATCCAGGTAGGCCTGGTTCCAGTCCAGCTCTGGGACTTGGTCGAAATAGACGAAGTTGTAGCGGGCCTCGGACCAGAACAGCGAGAGCCCGGCCACGCGCTGCGCCTCGGTCAGGCCCGAAGCGGGCAGCGGCATCAGCGCGGTGGCCCGCCAGCGCCGGTCCATCCGCCGCAGGTCGGCGATCAGCGCCTGGAAGCGCGGCGCGTCATGCAGCGGCTTCAGGCCGGGCATCTTCAGCAGGAGATCGGCATACTGGGCATACCAGCGCAGGCCGCGCAGACGTTCCAGCACGTCCAGTGCCGCGGCACGGTCGCCCAGCGCCACCTCGGCGGCGGCCTGCCGCAGCACGGCATCGAAGCGGCGATCCTCGGCACGATCCAGCAAATACGCGTCGTCCCGCAGTCCGTTCTCCAGCGTGTCCAGCTCGGCCTGGGCCTGCACGGCCGACTGCAGGGCCCGCCGCGCGTCGTCACGGGAAGGTCCGCCCTCGCGGGAGGGAATCAGGAGCCGATAGGCCCGATTGTTCAGATCCTGCACGTGCGCGTAGCGCTGGGCGAGTGTCTCGGACACCGTCTGCGCCCGCAATCCACCGCCCAGCACCAGAAGCATCGGCACCCCGATCAGCCAGCGTCCATGCATGTTCATTCTCCCTGCGTGCACGGCGGTCATCCGCCTCCCCAGCGGCTAGACTAGCAAGCCCATGCGCGGCCGTATTCCCGACAGCTTCATCGATGAACTGCTTGCCCGCGTCGACATCGTCGACGTGATCGAGCGGCGCGTGCCGTTGAAGAAGGCCGGGCGCGAATGGACCGCCTGCTGTCCGTTCCACGACGAGCGTTCGCCGTCGTTCTACGTCAGCCCGGCCAAGCAGTTCTATCACTGCTTCGGCTGCGGCGCGCACGGCAGCGCGGTGAAGTTCCTGATGGAATACGAGCGACTGGAATTCCCCGACGCGGTGGAGGAGCTGGCACAGTCGGTCGGCCTCACCGTGCCGCGCGAGGGCGGCCGCGACGAGCGCCCGCGCGAGGACAAGACCGATCTCTACGCCCTGCTCGATGCCGCGGCGAACTGGTACCAGCAGCAGCTGCCGAAGAGCCCCGAGGCGCAGGCCTACTGCAAGAAGCGCGGGCTCGACGCCGACACCATCGCGCGCTTCCGCCTGGGCTGGGCGCCGGCCGGCTTCGACGGCGTGATCAAGGCGCTGGGCACGAACGAGCGGCGCATGCAGCTGCTCAACGAAGCCGGCATGGTCGCCAGCAACGAGCGCGGCAACAAGTACGACCGCTTCCGCGAGCGGCTGATGTTCCCGATCCTCGACCGGCGCGGCCGGGTGATCGCCTTCGGCGGGCGCGTGCTGCAGTCCGAGCAGGGCCCGAAATACCTCAACTCGCCCGAGACGCCGCTGTTCCACAAGGGCCGCGAGCTGTTCGCGCTGTGGCAGGTGAAGCAGGCGAACAGCAAGCTCGAGCGCATCGTGGTGGTCGAGGGCTACATGGACGTGATCGCCCTGCACCAGGCCGGTCTGCCGGTCGCGGTGGCCACGCTGGGCACGGCGACCACGCCGGAGCACACCGAGATCCTGTTCCGCGCCGCGCCCGACGTGGTGTTCTGCTTCGATGGCGACCGCGCCGGCCGCGCCGCCGCGTGGAAGGCGCTGGACGCCGCGTTGCCGCGGCTGCGCGACGGCCGCCAGGCCTACTTCCTGTTCCTGCCCGACGGTGAGGACCCGGACTCGCTGGTGCGCAAGGAAGGCAAGGAAGGCTTCGAGAGGCGCATCCGCGAGGCCACGCCGCTGTCGGACTACTTCTTCGGCGAGCTGTCGCACGACGTCAACCTGTCCAGCCTCGACGGCCGCGCGCGGCTGGCCGAACGCGCCCGCCCGCTGATCGCCCGGCTGCCCGACGGCGCCTTCCGCGACCTGATGGCGCAGGAGCTGGAAAGGCGCAGCGGCGCCCGCGCGCAGTTCGAGGCGCCCGCGACGCCGCGCCCGGTGCAGCGGCCGGTGGCGGTGCAGCGCTCACTGGTGCGCAGCGCGATCGCCCTGCTGCTTGGCCAGCCGGGCCTGGCCGACGAGGTAGCCAAGCCGTATGGCTTCCTGCGGCTGGAGAAGCCCGGGGTGGAGCTGCTGGCCGAACTGGTCGACCTGGCCCGAAGCCGGCCCGGCGCCAACCCGGTGAGCCTGGTCGAACACTTCGCCGAGCGCCCCGAATACGCCGCGCTGCAGAAACTGCTGGCCGCCGCCACCGTGGGCGAACCGGAGGCGCAGCGGATCGAGTTCCTCGACGCGCTGGCGCGGATGGAACAGCAGGCGGTGGCGCAGCGTCGCGACGCGCTGGTGGCGAAGAGCCGCGACGGCGGCCTGACCGACGCCGAGAAAACCGAGCTGCGCGCCCTGCTGGCGGCCAAGCACGCCCCCGTGGCAGCGCCGGAATGACACGTGGAGAAGCCGATGCCGCGCGGGCGATGGAGCGCTGATGAATCTGCTTGAGCGGCTGGTCGGCATCTTCGCCGAACACGGTTATCTGTCGGTGTTCATCGCGCTGCTGCTGTGCGGCGCTGGGGTACCGTTGCCGGAGGACATCACCCTGGTCGCCGGCGGCATCATCGCCGGCCTCGGCTACGCCAACGTGCACGTGATGGTGGGCGTGACCATGGTCGGCGTGCTGGTGGGCGACGCCACGATGTTCATGCTCGGCCACCACTTCGGCGGACGCATCCTGCGCCTGCGGCTGTTCGCCTGGCTGCTGCCGCCGGCCCGCTACGCCAAGGTGCAGCAGAAATTCGAGCGCTACGGCAACCGGCTGATGTTCGTCGCGCGCTTCCTGCCGGGCATGCGCACCGCGGTGTTCATCACCGCCGGCGCCACGCATCGCGTGTCGTTCTGGCGTTTTCTCCTGCTCGACGGGCTGGCCGCGCTGATCAGCGTGCCGCTTTGGGTGTACCTGGGCTATCTGGGTGCGGACAACCGCGAATGGCTGACCAAATGGATCCATCGCGGCCAGGGCGGCGTGTGGATCGTCCTGGCTGCCGTGCTGCTGCTGGCGGCATGGTTCTGGTGGCGCCGCCGCCAGCGCTGCAACGGGGAATGAGGCGGGAGGCCATCCGATGCCTCCCGCCCGAACCGCTTACTGCGTCATCAAGCTGACGTCGTCGACCACGAACGAGGTCTGCAGGCTGCTGTCCTCCACGCCGTAGAAGTTCACCTGGACGGTCTGGCCCTTGTAGGCACTCAGGTCCAGCGTGTGCAGCGCATAGCCGCTGGCCGCGTCGGCGTTGGAGTAGGTGGCCAGCGTGACGTACGACCCGGATGCGGTGATCAGCTGCACCTTCATCGTGTCGTAGGCCGTGCTGCCCGACTCGGCGGTATCGACATGCAGGTAGAAGCTCAGCGTGGCCGAGCTCACACTGGACGGGATCGTGACGCTCTGCCGCACATAGTCGGTGTGGCTGCTGCCGTAGCCATCCAGCCAGGCCTTCCAGCTGCCGCCGTGGGCCGGTTCGTTGGTGTCGCTGTTGATCACGCCGCTGGTCTCGGTCCACACCGTGGCGCCGCTCTCGAAGCCGCCGTTGCCGATCAGCTCCGTGCCACCGCCGCCCGACCCGCCGCTGCCGTTGGACACGCTGAAGCTCACCGTACTGCTGGTGCCGACGTTGCCGGCCGCGTCATAGGCCTTGGCCACGAGACTGTGGGAGCCGTCCGCCAGCGTGGTGGAGTCGAGGCTGGCGCTGTACGGCGAGCTGGTGTCGGTGGCCTTCAGCGCGCCATCGACGTAGAACTCCACCTTGGTCACGCCGACGTTGTCGCTGGCACTGGCCGACAACGTGACGGTACCGCTGGTACCGCTCTCCGAGGCGCTCACAGTCGGCGGCGTGGTGTCGCCACCGCCGCCACCGGCCCCCTCGGTCACCCACACCGGCGCCGACCACAGGCGCAGGCCGTCGTCCTGGGTGATCTTGGCGTAGTAGAAGTGATCGCCGGTGCTGGGCGTGGTGGTGGTGGTCGCCGTCTCCGACAGCGTGCTGACCGTGCCGTTGCTGCCCGGAACGCCCTCGAACACCTGCACGCGCTGCGCGGTGTGGCCGGTGCTGCTGGCGTAGTTCACGGTCAGGGTGAGCGGACCGGTGTTGCTGAAGCGCTCGCCCATCACGTGACCGTTGGCAGTGAGCACGATCTGCGCGGTCTTGTCCTCGGTGGCGAACACGCGGCGCGCACGCAGCGCATCGAGGAAGTTCGACAGGTTCAGCGCAGTGCCGTTGGACAGCAGCACGCCGGTGCGGTTGGTGAAGCTGGCACCCCAGTTCGCGCAGTGGTTGTCCTGGTCGGAGCTGGGCGCGACGTGGTAACCGCGTTCGAGGATGGTGTTGAAGGCCGTCTCGTAGCTGGTACGGCTGGTCTCCGTCTCAGTGGTGTTGTTGGAGAACGCCGAGCTGTTGAGCACCTCGGCCAGCACCATCACCGCATCGCCGTCGGCGGTGTAGCCGAAGTTGGTGCCGTTGACCACGAACTGGCCGGTGCTGGCCGGGTGGTTGAACTGGCCGATCCAGCCGTTCGTGTGCATCAGCGTGTACAGCGAGGCGTAGTCGCTCTTGGCGGTGTAGATGTCGCCGATCAGCTGGTTGGAGCTGTTGTACTCCCACTCCAGCAGGCTCGGCGTGTTGAAGATGTTCATGTGGCCGCCGTTGCTGATCACGCCCCACTCCAGGCCGTAGATGGCCAGGAAGTTGGAGTGCGCGGCGTTGAACGTGCTGGCCGCCTGCAGGCCCGACTGGAACAGGTTGTGTGCCGTGGTCGGGTTGGCCGAGCTGTTGGTGCCGGTCGAGCCGTCGTACATGTGGTTGTGCTCGGACGTCATCAGGAAGTCCAGGCCTTCGTTCATCGCGTACTGGTAGGCGTCGGCCGGACCGTACGGCGCACTCTGCGGGGGCTGTGCGTCCTTGCAGGTGGAGACCACGCCGCCGCCGTCACTGTGGTTGGTCTGGCTGTGCAGGTTGCCGTAGTAGATCGTGTACGGCAGGCCGCCGGTGGTGCTGACCGCCTGCATGGTCGACGCCTGCGTGGCGGCGGTCGTGGTGGCCGAGGCCTGCGTGGTCGCGCGATGCATCGGCAGCGCGTGGAAGGCCGGCATGGCCGGCTTGGCCAGCTGCCCCACCATCACGTCGTAGCGCTGCTGCTCGATCAGCTCAGGTGCCTTGGCCTGGGCCAGCGCCAGCGCCTGGTCGACCAGACCGGAGCCGATGCGCGCGACGACGGTGTCGTCCATCGCCAGCGCGCGCATGCGCACCGTGTAATAGCCCGGTGCCAGCGCGGCACGCTGCGCATCGCGGCCATCCCAGCTCATCCGCACCAGCGTGTCGCGGGCCTTGGCCAGGGTGGTGCTGCCCTGCCAATGCCGGCGCACCTGGCCGGAGGCATCGAGCACGTCCACTTCCCAGGCAATCGGCGTACCCGGCGCAGCGCCGGGGTACTCGAAGTGCAAGGTGATCGGGCGCGTGGCCGTGGCCGTGAACGGCACCTGCAACGCAACGCCGAATTCCTGGTGGTCCGGCAGCGGCATATTCGCCAGCACCGGGGTAAAGAACACCGCGCCGGCCAGCGCAAGGCTGCCGACGATCCATGATTTTCTCTGCATATCTCCCTATCCCCTACGTCAATGTAAGAAGTTCCCCCCGCGGCGCGTTATATGGCAGGCCCACATGGCGTCGGTATGACCAAAGTTCCTAGGACAGCCGCAAGGGTTTGCGCTTTGGCGCCAGCACGCGGCCTGCGCGATGCGCAGCCGGCCGGATAGACTTGCGGTTTTGCGATACGCATCACGAGCGCATGCGCCGCCTTCCCATCGATCCGTTCACCCAGGCCCTGCTGGTCACCATCGCCCTGGCCACGCTGCTGCCGTGCCGCGACGCGTGGGCCGTCGCCTTCGATCACCTCACCGATGCGGCGATCGCGCTGCTGTTCTTCCTGCACGGCGCCAAGCTCTCGCGCGCGGCGGTACTGCACGGCATGACCCACTGGCGGCTGCATGCCAGCGTGTTCGCCTGCACCTTCGTGCTGTTTCCGCTGCTCGGCCTGCTGCTGCGCCCGCTGATGGGCGTGGTGCTGACGCCTGCGCTCACCCTCGGCGTGCTGTACGTATGCACCCTGCCCTCTACCGTGCAGTCGTCGATCGCATTCACCTCGATGGCCGGCGGCAACGTGCCGGCGGCGGTGGTCAGCGCGTCCACCTCCAGCCTGATCGGCACCGTGCTGACACCGCTGCTGGTGGGCCTGACCGTGGTCACGCACAGCGGCGGCCACGGCTTCTCGTGGCATGCGGTGGAGGACATCCTCACCCTGCTGTTGCTGCCGTTCACGGCCGGCCATCTGCTGCGCCCGTGGATCGGCGGCTGGGTGGATCGTCATCGGCCGCTGCTGCGCTACACCGACCAGGGCACGATCCTGCTGGTGGTCTACACCGCCTTCAGCGCGGCGGTGGTGGAAGGGCTGTGGAAGACCACGCCGCCGCTGGCGCTGCTGGCCACGCTGGGTGTCGACGCGCTGTTGCTGGCGCTGGTCATGCTGGCCGCCTGGTTCGGCTCCGGTGCGCTGGGCTTCGCCCGCGCGGACCGCATCACGATGTTCTTCTGCGGCTCGAAGAAGAGCCTCGCCACCGGCGTGCCGATGGCGAAGATCCTGTTCGTCGCCCTGCCAGGCGGGCTGGGCGGCATCGTGCTGCCGCTGATGATCTTCCACCAGTTGCAGCTGATGGTCTGCGCGGTGATCGCGCGGCGCATGGCGCGACACCCGGATACCGCGTCCGTGTAGGGGCGCACTCCGTGCGCGAAGCTTTCCGCCACGTGACGACGAGCGCCCGCGCACAGGGTGCGCTCCCACGGCCCCGGAGCCTTTCCCTTCGCCGGGACGCGCTCACCCCCCGCCCGGCGAATAGTTGAGGCCAAGCGTCAACCAGCGGCCGCGCGGGTCCGCGCCAACCAGCAGATCGGCCGTCAGGCCGCCGCCCAGCATCCGTCGCAAGCCGGCTTGCCACGCCGGTCCGGTACCTCGCTGGACGAAGCCCTCGGCCAGCACCAGCCAGTGCGATCCCTGCGGGTGTTCCAGCCCCACGCCGGAGGTAGGCACCGGCAGGCGCCCCCGCGCGGCGCTCCAGCCGGCATTGAGATGGATGACCCCGAAACCGGCAAGCGGCAGGCTGGCGATCAAATTGGCGACCGCGGCACCTGGCACGCCCGACCGGCTGGTCCAGGCCGAGCCGATGGAAACCGCGAAGCCGGGCGTCCCGTCACCGACGTCGCGCAGCGTGTGCTTCAGGCCGAAGGCCAGCGCGGCATGCGCCGAAGCGGTGGCTGCCACCGATCCTCCGAGACTGTATTCCACGCCACCTGCCGCGCAGGCCGGAACGGCGCTCGCCTCAGCGGCGCCACCCGGCGCCAGCTGCAGCCAGGATTCCACCTGGCAGCGGCCGTCCGGGGTGGTTCCGGCGTCGTCCACCAACAGGCTGGCACCGGCCCGCGCCGCCGGCGACGGCAGCAGGACGGATGCCAGTACGAGCGTACCGGCGAGACGGCGCATGATCGGTTCCTCCGATCGTCGTCACAGCCAGCGCCCGAACCGGCGGATGTACAGCCGCTTCACCAGCTGGGTCAGCACGCTGTAGCTGACCAGGGTGAGCACCAGCCAGCCGAAATAGGCCGGCGGCAGCGGCACCATGCCGAGCTTGGCGCCGATCACGGTGAACGGGATCACCAGGCCCAGCGTGATGATCGCCGCGGTCAGCGCCAGCACCGGCGCCGAGGCCATGCTCTGCAGGAACGGGATGCGCCGGGTGCGGATCATGTGCACGATCAGCGTCTGCGACAGCAGGCCCTCGATGAACCAGCCGGAGTGGAACAGCGACTGCTGTGCCGGCGAGTTCGCGCCGAACACGTGCCACATCAGCCAGAACGTGGTGATGTCGAAGATCGAGCTGATCGGTCCGATCCAGGCCATGAACCGGCCGATGTCGCTGGCGTCCCACTTGCGCGGCTTGCGCAGGTACTCCTCGTCGAGCCGGTCGAACGGGATCGACAGCTGCGAGATGTCGTACAGCAGGTTCTGCACCAGGATCTGCAGCGGCAGCATCGGCAGGAACGGCAGGAATGCGCTGGCCACCAGCACGCTGAACACGTTGCCGAAGTTCGAGCTGGCGGTCATCTTGATGTACTTCATGATGTTGCCGAAGGTGATCCGTCCCTCGATCACGCCCTCCTCCAGCACCATCAGGTTCTTTTCCAGCAGGATGATGTCGGCCGACTCCTTGGCGATGTCGGTGGCGGTGTCCACCGAGATGCCGACGTCGGCCTCGCGCAGCGCCGGCGCGTCGTTGATGCCGTCGCCGAGGAAGCCCACGGTGTGGCCCTGGCGCTGCAGCGACTTCACCACCCGCGCCTTCTGCAGCGGCGACATCTTGGCGAACACCGTGGTGCGCGCGACCAGCGCGTCCAGCGCCGCGTCGTCCAGCGGCTCGATGTGCTTGCCCTGCGCCGAGTGCTCGACGTCCAGGCCGACCTCGCGGCAGATCTTGCGCGTCACCGCCTCGTTGTCGCCGGTGATCACCTTCACCGCCACGCCGTGGTGGTTGAGCGCACGGATCGCGGTGGCGGCCGAGTCCTTCGGCGGGTCGAGGAAGGCCAGACAGCCGACCGCGGTCAGCCCGGCCTCGTCGGCCACGCCGTAGGCGCGCCCGGCCGCGGGCTGCTGCCGGATCGCCACCACCAGCACGCGCAGGCCGTCCTGGTTGAGCTCACGCGTCATCGCCTTGATCGCTGCACGGCGCTCCGGCGTCATCGGCACCAGCGTGCCGCCGATCCGCGCGTGGTCGCAGATCGCCAGCATCTCCTCCACCGCGCCCTTGCACACCAGCAGGTGATCGCCACTGGCATCGCCGAGCACCACCGACATGCGGCGACGCTGGAAGTCGAACGGGATCTCGTCCACCAGCCGGTACATGCCGGCGGCGGGCTCGAGGTCGCGGTGCTCCAGCACCGCCTTGTCCATCAGGTTCTTCAGGCCGGTCTGGAAGCGGCTGTTGAGATAGCCGAATTCCAGCGCCTCGTCGGACTCCTCGCCGTCGAGATCCAGGTGGCGCTCCAGCACGATCTTGTCCAGCGTCAGCGTGCCGGTCTTGTCGGTGCACAGCACGTCCATCGCGCCGAAGTTCTGGATCGCGTTGAGGCGCTTGACCACCACCTTGCGCCGGGACATCGCCAGCGCGCCCTTGCCGAGGTTGGCGGTGACGATCAGCGGCAGCATCTCCGGGGTCAGGCCCACCGCCACCGACAGCGCGAACAGCAGCGCCTCGAAGAAGTTGCCCTTGTCCCACCAGTTCAACGCGAACACGATCGGCACCATCACCGCCATGAAGCGGATCAGCAGCCAGCTGACCGACTTCACGCCGCGATCGAAGCTGGTCTGCACGCGCTGGCCGGTGAGGCTGCGCGAGATCGAACCGAGGTAGGTGCGGCTGCCGGTGGCCACAACCACGGCGGTGGCAGTGCCGCTGATCACGTTGGTGCCCATGTAGCAGACGCTGGACAGCTCCAGCGGGTTGGCGCTGCCGGCATCGAGCAGGTCGCGGCCGCTGGGCGCGGCCTTCTCCACCGGCAGCGACTCGCCGGTGAGGATCGCCTGGCTGATGAACAGGTCCTTGGCCGTGAGCAGGCGCAGGTCCGCCGGCACCATGTCGCCGGCGGCCAGGTGCACGATGTCGCCGGGCACCAGCTCGACCACCGGCACCTCGATCCGCTCGCTGTGGCCGTCGGAGGCGCGGCGGGTGACGCTGGCGGTATTGCGCACCATCGCCTTGAGCTTCTCGGCCGCCTGCGAGGAGCGGTATTCCTGGGTGAAGCTCAGCAGCACGCTGATGCCCACCATCACCATCACGATCAGCGGGCCGGTGAGGTCGCTGGCATCGGTGGCCAGCTGCACCACGGCCAGCGACAGCAGCACGATGATGAACGGGTTGAGGAAGGCGTGCAGCAGCTGCCGCGACCAGTGCGGCGGCTTCTCGTGCGACACCTCGTTGGGGCCGTCGGCCTGCAGGCGCGACTGGATGGCGTCCTCGTCCAGGCCGTCCAGGCCGGTGGCGAGGGTGGCGAACAGCTCGTCGACCGGACGCCAGGCTTCGGCGGCCGCCGCAATGGTCGGGGTCGGGGAGGGCTTGCCCGCGGTCTTGCGCGCCGCGTGGAGAGGGGGCTGCCGGGTCATGCGAAAGCTTCCGTCGTTGCAGGTTTGCGTTACGCCGGAAGCCAGGAAGGGGAGTCAGCTGGCTGCCGGTACAAGCGAACGTGGCCGCGATCGCGCCTGCGACCGCGGCTGCCGAGAGCCTGGCGGGGGCCAGCCCTTGCGGATGACGCAGCAACGCATCAGTGCAGGCCAGGCAGCGTGGACGGGGTGGAGCTGGCGCGCTCGGCGACACGCGCGGAAACGCTGCGCGGGGCCGGCACGGTGACGGTATAGCGGCGCTCGGCGCGCGAACGCGAGCCGAACAGCTGCGGACGCAGGGCGCGCCAGCGGAGGGAATCGCGAAGGAGCTTCATGGGCCCATCTCCTCGGGTTACGGTGCCTGTGGCACCGTCGGGAGGTGGGCCGGACGTTTCCTAGCGGAAAGCGTCGGCCGACCGCTGGCGGTCGCCGCAGGCGTTCGACTTGTTCTGCAACGCCGGCACCCGATGCTCGCGGGAGTCGGCGTTGCGACTAGGGTAGACGTCCATATGCCTTGGGTTGGTTGGACTGGGGTTGCCTGACCGGCACGAGCGCGCCGGACGGCGCGCGGATTGTTGTGCTGCAGCAGGGCGCTGTCAATGCCCGGGGCGACGAAAGTTCCTGCGCCACTCAGCTGCCCGCCGGCAACGCCGGCAGGGCCGGGTGGAGCAGCGAAGCGGTGCCGGTGTCGGTGCCGGTGTCGGCAGGAGCCGGCAGGTCCTCGTCGTGGTCGCCGGGATCGTGGCGGTGCCACACCGCGTGGGCGTCGACCTTGACCCGCGTGACCGATTCGATCGCGTCGATCTCGGCACGACTGGCGGCCAGCTCCGCTTCCTGCGCGGCACGCCGCGCGATCAGCATCTCGTCCAGGCCCAGCTCGCCCAGCGCATAGCCGCGCTCTGCCTTGTCGGCACTGCTGGCGGTCGCCAGCGCCGCCTGCTGCTGGCGCTGCCAGATCGCGTAGCGCGCGCGAGCCAGCGTCACCACCTGGCGCGCGTCGCGACCGACGTCGCGGCGCACCATCGCCAGCTCGGCCTCGGCGCCCATCGCATCGGCGCCGGCAGCGGCCGCTTCAGCCGCGCGATAGGAGACACCGAGCGGCATGGTCACGGTCACGCCGAAGGCGTGCTCGCGGCCGCCGCGGTCGCTGATCATGCGCAGGCCGATCTGCGGGTCCGGCAGGCGATCGGCCCGCGCGCGGCGCGCTTCGGCGTCCTTCTTGCGGGCAATCGCCGCGGCGGTGCCGATCTCGTGGCTGCGCTGCTGGATCAGTGCCACCCACGCGCTGTCGCTGCCGTCCAGCGGTGTCGGCGCCGCCGGCAGGCGGAGGCGTTCCGGCAGCGGCAGGTCGGGAAACGCCGAGGACAGCGCCAATTGCGCGGTATCCGCGTCGGCCTGCGCCTGTGCCACGGCCGCCTCGGCCTGCGCCACCGCGGCATCGAGCGCAATCCGGTCGCGTGCGGCCGCGTCACCGAGTTGCACACGCCGGCTCACCGCAGCGCGCTCGCGCTGCCACGCCGCCAGCTGGGCCTCGCGCAAGGTGGCGGCCGCGGCGGCGCGCTGCCAGTCGGTCCACAGTCCGAGCAGCCGACGGGCCGCCGCATGGTGCGCATCCTCGAACGCCAGGCTGGCTGCCTCGCGGCCGGCCGCGCCGATCTCGCGGTCGAGCCGCGCCTTGTTCGGCCAGCGCACGCCGCGGGACAGATCGACTTCCCACTCGCGGTAGCGGCGATCGCCGTCGATCCGGCGGGTCTGCGGGATCAGCGTGAGCTGGGGCTCGTGCGGCCCGACCTGGCGCATGCGCGCCTCGGCTTCGGCGCGGTCGAGCACCGCCTGCGCCGCGCGCACTTCCGGCGTGGACTGGATCGCGCGCAGCACCAGTTCCTGCGGCGGCAGCGCAGTGTCCGGCGCGGTCTGTTGCGCAAGGGCGACGGGCGCGGTCAGCGCGGCGGCCAGGGCGAGAGCGAGCAGCACGCGCTTCATGCCAGCTCTCCCATCGATTCGACCGGCTCGATCCACCAGCGCAGCCGGCTATGCGCGAAGCGCGCGGCCAGCATGTCCAGCACCCGCTGCACGTCGCTGTCCGGTAGCACGATCCACAACTGCAGGCGGTCGATGCGGCCGCGCACGCACTCCTGCACCGAGGCCCGCGAGAACCCTTCGCCGTGGCCGGCGACGAGCGCGGTGGTGAAGCCGGGCAGGGCCGGCTGCAGGTCGAGCAGGGCCTCGACCAGGGTCTCTTCCAGTTCACGTGCGGCGAGGATGGTGAGCCGCTTGAGGATGAGCGTCATGGGAATCTCCTTGCGGCCCGGTCAGGCCTTCGACTCGCCGTAGCGACGGAACAGCACGGGCAGCAGCAGCAGGGTGAGCGCGGTACAGGTGACCAGGCCGCCGATCACCACGATCGCCAGCGGCCGTTGCACCTCCGAGCCGGGGCCGCTGGCGAACAGCAGCGGCACCAGGCCCAGCGCGGTGATCGAGGCGGTCATCATCACTGGCCGCAAGCGGCGCAGCGCACCCTCCCGCACGACCTCGGCCATCGCCAGGCCGGTGGCGCGAAGCTGGTTGAAGTGGGTCACCAGCACCAGGCCGTTGAGCACGGCGATACCGAGCAGCGCGATGAAGCCGACCGAAGCGGGCACCGACAGGTACTGCCCGGTGATCCACAGCGTGACGATGCCGCCGACCAGGGCGAACGGCACGTTGCACAGGATCAGCACCGCCTGGCGCACCGAACCGAAGGTGGAGAACAGCACCAGGAAGATCAGCCCCAGCGCGATCGGCACCACCACTGCCAGGCGCGCGGCGGCACGCTGCTGGTTCTCGAACTGGCCACCCCAGGTCACCGAGTAGCCGGCCGGCAGGTGCACCTGCTGCTGCACGCGCTGGCGCGCTTCCTCGACGAAGCCGACCAGGTCGCGCCCGGCCACGTTGGCCTGCACCAGCGCGAAGCGCGAGCCGTTCTCGCGACGCACCTGCACCGGGCCGGCACCCGGCTCGATGGTCGCCAGCTGGTCCAGCGGCACCTCGCCGGCATCGCCGCGGGCCAGGCTGAGGCGCTCGAACTGCGCCGGCGTCTGCGCCACCCACGGCGCACCGCGCACCAGCAGCGGCGTGCGCCGCTGCTGCTCCAGCACCACGCCGGCGCCCTGCCCTTCCAGCTGGCCGCGCAGCTCGTCCTGCACCGCCGACACGTCCAGCCCATAGCGGCCGGCGAGCATGCGGTCGACGCGCACGCGCAGGTAACGCACGCCTTCCTGCGTCTGCGCGATCACGTCCTGGCTGCCCTGGGTCGCCTCCATGATCGCCGCGATGCGGTTGGCGAGCTGGTTCAGCGTGGACAGGTCCGGGCCGAACACCTTCACCGCCACGTCGCCGCGGCTGCCGGTGAGCATCTCGGACACGCGCATCTGGATCGGCTGGGTGAAGCCATATTCGATGCCCGGGAAATTCGCCATCACCGTGCGCAGCTGCTCTTCCAGCCAGGCGTTGTCGGGCTCGCGCCACTCCGACTTGGGCTTGAGCTGCAGGAACATGTCGGTCTCGTTGAGACCCATCGGATCCAGGCCCAGCTCGTCCGAACCCAGCCGGGCGATGACGTGCTCCACCTCGGGCAGCTTCGCCTTGATCGCCCGCTCGATCGCCAGGTCCTGGTCGCGCGAGGCCTCCAGGCTGATCGACGGCTGCTTGACCAGCTGCACCAGCATGTCGCCCTCATCCATCGTCGGCATGAAGGTCTTGCCGGTGCCCAGGTACGCACCCACGCCGAGCAGCAGCACCACGCCGGCGCCGATGCCCATCGCGCGTCCATGGCCCAGCGACCAGTCGAGCAGCGGGCGGTAGCCGCGCTCGATCTGCCGCATCAGCCACGGCTCGCCGTGCGCGTGCTCGCGCAGCAACAGCGAGCACAGCACCGGGATCACCGTCATCGACAGCGCCAGCGAGGAGGCCAGTGCGAACACGATGGTCAGCGCCACCGGCCCGAACAGCTTGCCCTCCAGCCCCTGCAGGGTGAGCAGCGGCACGAACACCAGGCAGATGATCACGATGCCGGCGGTGACCGGCTTGGCCACCTCGACCACTGCGCGGTAGATGCGGTGCAGTCGCGGCAGCTGCGTCCCACCGGCATGCGGCGACAACTGGCTGACGGTGTTCTCCACCACCACCACCGCTGCATCCACCAGCATGCCGATGGCGATCGCCAGGCCGCCCAGGCTCATCAGGTTGGCGCTCATGCCGAACATCTGCATCAGCATGAAGGTGCACAGTGCGGCCATCGGCAGGGTGAGCGAGACCACCAGTGCGGCACGCACATCGCCGAGGAACAGCAGCAGCAGGATCACCACCAGCACCGTGGCCTCGATCAGCGCGTCCTTCACCGTACCCACCGCGCGCTCGATCAGCGCGCTGCGGTCGTAGAACACCTGCACCTTCACCCCGGGCGGGAAGCTGGCCTGCAGTTCGGCGAGCTTGGCCTGCACCTGCTGCACCACGCGCTGCGCGTCGGCACCGCGCAGGCCGACCACCAGGCCCTCGACCGCCTCGCCCGCGCCGTCGCGGGTGACCGCGCCGTAGCGGGTCATCGCGCCGTAGCGCACCTCGGCCACGTCGCCCACCCGCACCGGCACGCCATCGCGGCTGGCGATCACCACCTCGCGCACGTCCTCCAGGCTGCGCAGCGCGCCCTCGGCGCGCACGATCAGCGCGTCGTCACCGTCGCGCAGGCGACCGGCGCCGTCGTTGCGGTTGTTGCGTTCGAGCGCGTCGACCACGTCCCTGAAGTGCAGTCCGGCGGCGGACAGGCGGGCGCGGTCCGGCTCCACCAGGTAGCTGCGCACCTCGCCACCGAGCGCATTGAGGTCAGCCACGCCGGGAATCGTGCGCAGCGCCGGGCGGATGGTCCAGTCCAGCAGCGTGCGCCGCTCGGCCAGGCTCAGGCCGCCACCCTCGATGGTGAACATGTACATGTCCGACAGCGGCGTGGCGATCGGCGCCAGGCCGCCGGAGATGTCCGGCGGCAGCGATCCGGACGCCGCGGCGAAGCGCTCGGCGACCTGCTGGCGCGCCCAGTAGATGTCGGTGCCGTCGCGGAAATCGAGGGTGACGTCGGCGATCGCGTACTTGGCGGTGGAGCGCAGCATCACCGCGTCGGGGATGCCGAGCAGCTCCATCTCCAGCGGCGTGACCACGCGCGCCTCGACCTCCTCCGGAGTCATGCCCGGCGCCTTCAGGATCAGCTTCACCTGGGTCGGCGCGATGTTCGGGTAGGCGTCGATCGGCAGCTGCATGAAAGCCCAGGCACCCCCGGCGGCCAGCGCCAGGGCAGCCAGCAGCACCAGCAGGCGCTGCGACAGCGAGAATTCGATCAGCCGGCGCAGCATGTCACTGTCCCCCGGCCGGCATGGCGTCCAGGCGCGCGGCACCGCGCACCACCAGCTCACTGCCGGCGGCGATCGGGCCGAGCACCACGCTTTCGCCGCCGGTGGTCTGCGCCAGGCGCTGCACCGGCACCGCAACATAGCCGCCGCCGCGGGCGACGTAGACCCAGGCCTGGCCTTGGCGCTCGACCACCGCCTCGGAAGGGACGCGCACCGCTCCCGGCGGTGCCGGCAGCAGCAGGGTGGCGCGGGTCTGCTGGCCGACCAGCAGGCGACCGCCGTCGACCTCGGCGCGCACGCGCACGGTCTGGCTGGCCGGATCGACCGCCCCGCCGATCTCGCTGACCCGACCCTCGCCGCCACCGGCCACCTGCACCGTCAGGCCGGGGCGCAGCGTGGCCACGTCGCGGGAAGGCACCTGCATTTCCAGCATCACCTGGCTGCCCGCGGCCAGTACGTAGGCCTTGGCGAACATCGCGACCGGCTCGCCCAGCTTCAACGAGCGCTCCAGCACGCGACCGGCGATCGGTGCTCGCAGCTCATAGGTGCCGGGCGCGGCGCCCGCGGGTGCCATCGCGCGCGCCGCCTCCAGCTCGCGCAGGCGGGCCGCTGCCGCAGCGCGCCGGGCCTCGTCGGCCTGTGCCCGGGCTGCCGGGATGATGCCCTCGGCCAACAGCTGGCGATCGCGATCGGCCTGCGCGCTGGCGACGCGGAACTCGCCCTGCGCTGCGGCCAGGTCGGCTCCCAGCGTCATCGCCTCGCGGCTGCGGATGCGGGCCAGTGGCTGGCCGCGCTGAACCACCTGGCCCTCGCGCGCGAGCAACTCGACCACCACGCCCTCGTACGGCGCGGTGACCACCGCGCTGCCGGTCAGCGGCACGCTGACCTTCGCCGGCAGGCCGTCCAGCGGCACATGCTCGGCGGGCTGGGCGGTGCCGGTACGGATGTCCAGCGCCTGCTTCTGTGCAGGGGTCAGGGTCTTCACTGCCTCGGCGGCCGTGGCCGGCGCGCTGGCCAGGGCGGGCAGGAGGATCAGCAGCGGCAGCAGCCGACGGGACATGGCGCACTCCAGGGCATGACGGGTCTTCCGCCAAGCGTGGGGCGCGAAACTTCAGGGATGCTTAAGACGCCGGGCCTTCCGGCAGGACAATCGGTCGCAGGGGGCCAAGGCTGGCCCACAGCACGCCTTGCGATAGCGCGAAATCCAGCCGCAGACCAAGCAGGCCGGCGAGCGTGCCCGAGAGCGCCAGGCCCAATCCGCCATGGTTGCTCGCCTCGCGCGCGGCCGACTTGCGCCAGAAGCGCTCGCCGAGGCGCGCCAGATCCTCCGGCGCCAGTTCTGGCGCGGCGTTGCCGATGCGCAGGTTCCAGCCGCCGGCGACCGACGCCAGTTCCACCCGCACGTCGCTGCTGCCCGGGGTGTACTCGGCGGCGTTGAGCAGCAGGTTGTCGACGATGCGCTCGAGCAGCGCCGGATCGGACATCACCCAGCACTCGTCCGGCAGTTGCGCCGCGATCGTCACTCCGCGCTTGCCTGCCGGTCCCGCGGCCATCGCCAGCGAGCGGCGCAGCAGGTCCACCAGCTCCAGCGGCTCGACCTGCGCCTGGTCGATGCCCGCCTCGTAGCGCGACAGCGCGAGCAGGCCGTCGATGCAGCGCTGCATGCGGTCGATCGAAGCCAGCGCGCCCGCCAGCACCTGCGGCGAAGGCGCGCGGCTGGCCAGTTCCACCGCCATGCGGGTCTCGGCCAAAGGCGTGCGCAGCTCGTGCGCCACGTCGCGGGCGAAGCGGCGTTCGCGCCCGAGCGCAGCCTGCAGGCGGGCGAACGCGGAGTTGAGGGTGTCGGCGAAAGGGCGCAGCTCCTGCGGCATGCGGGCCACCGGCAGCGGCTCCACCCGCGGCGCGCCATCCGGCCCGGTCTCCGCGGCGAACGCGAACAGCGGCCGCAACCCGCCACGTACCGCCAGCACCGAGAGCAGCGCCGCGAGCAGCCCCATGCCGAGCACGCCGATCACCAGCGCCACGTGCACGTGGCGTTCGAGCTGGTCGACCTGCTCGCGCTCCTCGGCCACCACCAGGATCGCTTCATCGGCACGCCCCAGCATCGAGAAACGCAGGCCGACCGCCCGGCCGCGATGGCCGTCCGGCAGGCGCAGGTCGTAGAACAACGGCGCGTTCGCCGGCACCGGCGCCGGCGGGGGCTGCAGGTTGTTCGCCGCATTGCTGGCCGAGCTGAGCAGCGTGGTGCCGGCGGCATCCCAGATCTGCACGAAGTCGGTGTGGCCGCCGGTGGCGTACTCCGGGCTCAGCTCATGCAGCTCCTGCCAGGCATCGTCGCGCGGATGCGATTCCAGCAGCACCACCACGCCGCGCGCACGGCTGAGCAGAGTCGCGTCGAGGCGGCCGAAAATCTGCTTGTCGATGCTGAAGTCCAGCAGCAGGAACAACGCGAACATCAGCGTACCGAGGCCACCGAGCATGAGCAGCAGCAGACGCCCGCGGATCGAGCCGAACAACAGGTCACGCAGCCACGACATAACCGAAGCCTCGCCTCGTCTCGATCAGGTGCTCGATACCCGCGTGAGCGAGCTTGGTCCGCAGCGTGCTCAGCAGCACCTCGATCACCTTGTCCGAAGCCTCGCTGCGCGCGTCGTACAGCCCCTCGAACAGCGCCGCCCGTGACAGCACCCGCCCACGATGCACAAGCAGCATCTCCAGCAACGCGTACTCTTTCGGAGAGAGTGGAAGCAGCGTCTCGCCGACGCGGGCGGTGCGCGCGCGCGGGTCCACCACCAGCCGCCCGGCTTCCAGCAGCACCGGCGCACTGTCGCCGCGTCGCATCAGCGCGTGCAGCCGGGCCAGCAGCTCGGCATAGACGAACGGCTTGACCATGACGTCGTCGGCGCCGAGGTTCAGCACGTCGACGCGGTCCTCCACCTGACCACGCGCGGACAGCACCAGCACGCGCGGCCGATCGGGGCGATCGCGCAGCGAGCGCAGCACGGCCCAGCCATCCATCCGCGGCATCATCAGGTCAAGCGTGACCACGTCGTAACTGAAGCTGGCCAGGAAATGCATGGCCTGCTCGCCGTCGGCGGCGACATCCACCACGTGACCATCACGCACCAGCGCGTCGCGCAGGTCGCGTCCCAGCGTGGGCGAGTCCTCGGCGATCAGTATCCGCACGACCTCCCCCTTGGTTCGCCCCGCTCAGCCGACAGCTTGGAACATCAGGCCGGATGGCGCCGCCGGCAACAACCAGTGGTCGGCCAGCAGGAAGGCAAACAGCGCCATCAGGTAGACGATGGAGTAGTGGAACACGCGCATGGCGAAATATTCGTCCGGCGGGTTCATCAGGCGAACCGCGTAGTACAGGAATACCGCGTCGAGCACCGCCGCGCCACCCAGATAGACCAGCCCGGTGTAGCCGGTGAGCGCCGGCAGCAGGGTCACCACCACCAGCAGCACGGTGTACAGCAGCACGTGCCAGCGCGTGTAGGCGACGCCGTGCGTCACCGGCAGCATCGGCACCTGCGCGCGGGCGTAGTCTTCGCGGCGGAAGATCGCCAGCGCCCAGAAATGCGGCGGCGTCCACACGAAGATGATCAGGCACAGCTGCAGCGCGAAGGCGTGCAGGTGTCCGGTCACCGCGGTCCAGCCGAGTACCGGCGGGATCGCGCCGGCGAGGCCGCCGATCACGATGTTCTGCGGTGTGGCCCGCTTGAGGTAGGCGGTGTAGACCAGCGCGTAGCCGATCAGGCCGCCGAAGGTGAGCACCGCGGTGAGCGTGTTCACCAGCAGCCCGAGCACCAGCATCGAGGCGATGCCGAGCAGCACGGCGAACACCAGCACCTGGCGCACGCTCAGCGCACCGGTGGCCAGCGGGCGGCGCGCGGTACGCGCCATCAGCTTGTCGATGCGCTCGTCGATCAGGTGGTTGAACGCGGCGGCCGAGCCGGAGGCCATCCAGATGCCCAGCGTGCCGAACACCAGCGCGCGCCACGGCGGGATGCCGGGCACCGCGAGGAACATGCCGATGACGGCGCAGAACACCAGCAGCGCGACGACGCGGGGCTTGGTGAGCTGCAGGTACTCTCTGAAGTGGGCGGTCATCCGGCCGATTCTACCAGCGGCGGGCCGTCCGCCCGGCGGCGCTGGGTGCGTGCCAGCGTGGCCAGCAGGGTGAACAGCAGCACCGCGGCGACGCCGTTGTGCGCGGTCGCCACCCACAGCGGCAGGCCGAAGTGCACGTTGCTGATGCCCAGCAGCACCTGGGTCACCAGCGCCACGCCGATGGCGATGCCGAACGGGCGCAGGCCACCCCGCGCCACCTTGTGCGAGAGCCAGCCGAGGTAGCAGAACACCACCAGCGCGCCGATCCGGTGCGCGATCTGGATCGCGCTGCGCGCGGCAAGATCCAGCACGCCGCCCTCGTAGTTCACGCCGATCTCGCGCCACAGGACGAAGCCCTGGTGGAAATCGGTCGGCGGCATCCATTGGCCGAGGCACTTCGGGAAATCCGTGCCGCAGGCCAGCGCGGCGTAGTTGGACGAGGTCCAGCCACCCAACGCGATCTGCACGGCGAGCAGGACCAGGCCGAGCACCACCGCCCGTCGCAGATCGGCGTAACGGTCGTCATCGGCGCCCACGCCGGCGTAGCGCAGTGCCGACCAGGCGAGCAGGGCGAAGGTGGTCAGGCCGCCGAGCAGGTGACCCATCACCACGATCGGCTTCAGCAGCAGGGTCACCGTCCACATGCCGAGCATGGCCTGGAAGATGATCACCGCGAACGCCAGCACGCTGGCCCGCCAGGCGCCGGGCCGCGGCAGGGTCAGCGCGACCGCCAGCGGCAGGCCGATCGCCAACGCCGATGCGGCGGTGGACCACACGAAGTCGTGGTGCATGTAGAGCGTCACGCCGACCACGGCGAAGCCGGCGCCAAGCAGCACCGCCACCGCGCGGGCACGCTGGCGCCACGCGGCGATCAGAGCCATGGCGAACACCGCACAACCCAGCGTGCCGGCCAGCATGCGATGCACCTGCTCGCGCCAGGCCTTGTTGTCCTCGAACGGACGCTGCGGGAATGCCGCGTCGGCCTTCGCCACCTCGTGCGGCGCGGTCGGCCAGGTCGCCTTGCCGTAGCAGGTCGGCCAGTCGGGGCAGGACAGGCCGGCATTGGACAGGCGCACGAAAGCGCCGAACATCACCAGCCCGAAGGCGAACACCGCCGCCAGCAACGAGAGGCGGCGCAGCACGAGGGTCGAACGATCGGTCATCAGCGGATCACCTTCTGCAGGTCCTGGGCGAGCCCGGCGGCATCGAATCCGGAGGGATACAACGACAACGCGGTGCCGTTGGATTCCACCAGCAGCGCGCTGACGCTGTCGGGCGTGCCGGGAGCAAAGGCGGAGAGCATGCCGCCGGCGTCATGCCCGACGAGATACGACGCATCCGGGTTGGCGCCGAGCTGCAGGCGGTTGCCGGCCACGGTCTGCCCGGCAGGCAATGCTCCGACCAGCAGCAGGCGCAGACGCGGCTGGTTGCGGTTGAGCATCACCCGCGCCTTGGCCATCGCCTCGAGCTGGCGCAGGCACTGCGCGGCGCAATCGGGGCCGGTGAGCGCGACCAGGGTCATCCGCGGCTTCGCGTCGCGCCAGGCATACGCGGAGCCGTCGTTGAGCGTGACCGGCAGCACCTCGTCGGCGAAATTGCGCTGCGGCAGGATCGGCTGTCCGTGCCCCTTGGTGCCGGGCTGCCAGCCGCTGAGCGTGAGCAGGCCGGCCGCCAGCATCGGCGCGGCAAACACAGCGGCGATCAACAGGAGCTTCAGGCGGCTGTTGCGCACGGCCGGGTCGGAAGTTGGACGCGTCATGGTTCGGCTCTCAGGAGGAGCGCGGCCGAGGCCGGCGCTTGCGGTGGAGCACCAGGAAGATCACCACCGCCGCGAGGGCGAAGGTGAACCACTGGAAGGCGTAGGCACGGTGTCGCGATGGCGGCATCGAGGAGAAATCCGGGGTGCGCTTGCGCTCGTAGATCGCCGCCGGGTCGGGGTCCAGCGCCAGCAGGCGCGGATAGAGCGATCGACCCAGGTCCCTCGAGACCTGGCCCAGGTCTAGGTAGATCGTCTTCTTCGGGTAGGCCTGCTGCCGGGACAGCGCATCGCCACCCATCTCGATCGCCACGCCGGGCGGGGGCACGTAAAGCCCCCGCAGTTCGACGTCGCCGCTCGGCAGCGGCGGCACCTGCGGCGTGGCATCGGTACCGTTGCCCGGCAGGAAACCGAGATCGGCAAGCAGCAGCGGCGCGTGGCCGGCGAGTTCCACCGGCACATAGACCTCCACGCCACCCAGCGCGTCATGTCTCGGGTTGTCCAGCAGGTAGACGCGACCAGCGAGATAACGCCCAAGCACCCGTACCCGCGGATAGGCAGCGGCCGGCGGCGACTGGGCGACCTGGCCGAAATCCTGCAGTGGCGCGGTAGCCGCCGTGGCATAGCGCCGCAGCAACATTTCCTTCTCGGCCGCGCGGTGGAGCTGCCAGAAGCCCAGGCGCACGAACAGCAACGCTCCGGCCACGGTCAGCAGCACCGACCACCAGGCGGGCCGACGGAAGGCGATCACGCCGACGCCCCGCGGACGACCGCTATACTCGGAGCGTCAAAATCGTACGAGTCAGTCACGTGGAAACCGTCTACAAATATGCGCTGGTGGTTCTGCTGCTGGTGGTGCTGTTCAATCTCGGACAGGCGCTGTACTTCATGATGACCGACCGGGACGGCAACAGCCGCCGCACGGCGTGGGCACTGACCCGTCGCATCGGTCTGTCGGTGCTGCTCATCCTGATGGTGATGCTCGGCATCTGGATGGGCTGGCTGCATCCGCACGGCGTGAACGGCTGACATCGATCCGGCATTGTAGCGGGACCTTCTGTTCCGCACCCGGTTGATGCGGCGATGCGCCCGCCGGCCGCCCAAGAAAAAGCCCGCCGATCGGCGGGCTTTTTCGCTTCCGGGTCGCAGGCGACTCAGAGAATGTAGACGAACAGGAACAGGCCCAGCCAGACCACGTCGACGAAGTGCCAGTACCAGGCCACCGCCTCGAAGCCGAAGTGGTGCTCCTTGTTGAAATGGCCCTTGAGCACGCGGAACCAGATCACCGCCAGCATGATCGTGCCCAGCGTCACGTGCATGCCGTGAAAGCCGGTCAGCATGAAGAAGGTCGACCCGTACACACCCGAGTGCAGCGTGAGGTTGAGCTCCTTGTAGGCCTCGATGTACTCGTGCGCCTGGCAGTAAAGGAAGGTCGCGCCGAGCAGCACGGTCAAGCCCAGGAACAGCAGCACGCGGCCGCGGTGGGCCGATTTCAGCGCGTGGTGCGCGATGGTCACCGTGACGCTCGAGGTCAGCAGGATCAGCGTGTTGAGCAGCGGCAGGCCCCAGGCGGCCACGGTCTCGAAACCGCCACCGATGTGCGCCGGGCCGTTGCCGCCGGCCGCGCCCCAGCCACCGGTGTAGGACGGGTACAGGAACTGGTTGGTCAGCACGCCATGGCCTTCGCCCGAGAGCCACGGCACCGCGAACATGCGGGCGTAGAACAGCGCGCCGAAGAACGCGCCGAAGAACATCACCTCGGAGAAGATGAACCACATCATGCCCATGCGGAACGAGCGGTCCACCTGGTCGTTGTAGTTGCCGGCCAGCGACTCGCGGATCACCGAGCGGAACCAGCCGAAGAACATGCCGAGCACACCGACGACGCCGATGGCCAGCACGGTCTTGCCGAAGGACGTGTCGCTCGGCTGCGCGCTGAGCCAGTGGCTGGCGCCGAACACGGTGATGAACATCACCAAGGCGGCGACGATCGGCCATGAGCTCTTGGTTGGTACGAAGTAAGCGCCTTGCTGCTGACCCATCGTGAAGGTTCCCGTGGATGTCTCTCTAACGACCACCCCGCCGTCTCGCGCGGGGAACTTGCTCTATCAGGCCGGACTCAACGCACCATCTGCAGGAACGACAGGGCGAACACCACCAGGGCGATCCCCGCCATGATCAGGGCGGTACGCCGGGCTCCCCGGCGGCGCGCGTCCATCATGACCTGCTGCGAAGTCTCTTGCATGACCGGCTAACTCTCCGGCGCCGCCACCGAAGGACGGCGGCGCCCCATCTGTTCAGTGGTCGACGTGGCCGTGTGCCAGTTCGTCGTCGTTGATCACCGGCGGCACCTCGAAGGTGTGGAACGGCGCCGGCGACGGCACGGTCCACTCCAGGCCCTTGGCGCCTTCCCACACGCGGTCGGTGGCCTTCTTCTTCGAGCCCCATACCGCGTGGATCAGCACGCCCACGAAGATCAGCTGCGAGGCGCCGAACAGGAAGCCGCCGATCGAGCTGATCATGTTGAAGTTGGCGAACGCCACGTTGTAGTCGGGGATGCGGCGCGGCATGCCGGCCAGACCCAGGAAGTGCTGCGGGAAGAACAGCACGTTGACCCAGATCACCGAGTTCCAGAAGTGCATCTTGCCCCAGAACTCCGAGTACATCCGGCCGGTCCACTTCGGCAGCCAGTAGTAGGTGGCGGCGATGATCGAGAACACCGCGCCGGTCACCAGCACGTAGTGGAAGTGCGCCACCACGAAGTAGGTATCGTGGTACTGGAAGTCGGCCGGGGCCAGCGCCAGCATCAGGCCGGAGAAGCCGCCGATGGTGAACAGGATGACGAACGCGATGGCGAACAGCATCGGCGTCTCGAAGGTCATCGAGCCACCCCACATCGTGGACACCCAGTTGAACACCTTCACGCCGGTCGGCACCGCAATCAGCATCGTGGCGTACATGAAGAACACCTCGGCGCCCAGCGGCAGGCCGACGGCGAACATGTGGTGCGCCCAGACGATGAACGACAGGAAGGCGATCGAGGCGATCGCGAACACCATCGCCTTGTAGCCGAAGATCGGCTTGCGGGCGAAGGTCGGGATGATCTCCGAGATCACGCCGAACGCCGGCAGGATCATGATGTAGACCTCGGGGTGACCGAAGAACCAGAAGATGTGCTGGTACAGCACCGGGTCACCGCCACCGGCGGCATTGAAGAAGCTGGTGCCGAAGTACTTGTCGGTCAGCAGCATCGTCACCGCACCGGCCAGCACCGGCATCACCGCGATCAGCAGGAACGCGGTGATCAGCCAGCTCCACACGAACACCGGCATCTTCAGCAGGTCCATGCCCGGCGCGCGCATGTTGAGGATCGTGGCGATGATGTTGATCGAGCCCATGATCGAGCTGATGCCCATCAGGTGGATCGCGAACACCATCTGCGCCACCGAACCGCCCTGCAGCGCCAGCGGCGGGTACATCGTCCAGCCACCGGCCGGCGCGCCACCCGCCGAGAACAGGGTGGACAGCAGCAGCGCGAACGCGAACGGCATGATCCAGAACGATAGGTTGTTCATGCGCGGCAGCGCCATGTCCGGCGCACCGATCATCAGCGGGATCATCCAGTTGCCGAGGCCGACGAAGGCCGGCATCACCGCGCCGAAGATCATCACCAGCGCATGCATGGTGGTCATCTCGTTGAAGAAGTACGGCTGCACCAGCTGCAGGCCGGGCTTGAACAGCTCGGCGCGGATCACCATCGCGAAGCTGCCGCCGATGAAGAACATCACCAGCGCGAACACGAGGTACAGGGTGCCGATGTCCTTGTGGTTGGTGGACATGCACCAGCGCACGAAGAAATTGCTCGGCGCGCCGTGATGATCGTGGTGGTCGTGGGTGGCTGCGTGGGCCATGGCCTTGCACCTCTGCCTGATACGTAATGTCATGGGACCGCGCCAGGCGCGGTCCGGAAAATCAACCCTGGTTGCCCTGGGCCGGAGTGGTTGCCTGTGCGGTGGCCGGAGCGGCCGCGGCCGGTTTTGGCGCATTGGCGGCCTGCTGCTGGGCCAGCCACTGCTCGAACTCGGCCTCCGGCACCGCCTTCACCACGATCGGCATGAAGCCGTGATCCTGGCCACACAGTTCGGCGCACTGACCGCGGTACACGCCCGGCTTCTCGATGTTGGTCCAGGCCGCGTTGACGATGCCGGGGATCGCGTCCATCTTCCAGCCCAGCGCCGGCACCCACCAGGAGTGGATCACGTCGCCGGCGGTGATCACGAAGCGGATCTTGGTGCCCACCGGCACCACCAGCGGCTTGTCGACGTTCAGCAGATAGGTGTTCTCGCCGTCGGTCTGCACGGCGTTCGGATCCATGCCCGAATCCAGCTGGCGGGTTTCGTCGGAGAGGCGGTCGAGCTTGGACATGAAGCCGACATGGTCGATCGGCTTGCCCTTGTAGTCGACGTAGTCGTAGCGCCACTTCCACTGGTAGCCGGTGACCTTCACGGTCATCTGCGAGCCGGTGGTGTTGGCGAACGAGGTCAGGCCACCGGTAGCCAGGTAGGCCAGCGTGATCAGGATGATCACCGGAACGGTGGTCCACACCACCTCAAGCATGGTGTTGTGCGTCCACTTCTCGGCGACTGCGCCGCGCGACTTGCGGAAGCGGAACATGGCGATGAACATCGCGCCGAACACCAGGATGCCGATGCCGACGCACACGCCCAGGGCGATGTTGTTCAGGTGGTAGGGCACCGACGACCACTCGCTGGCGCCGCGCGTCATGTTGAGCTGCCATGGCTTCGGATTGGCCATCGCCGAGCCGCCGAACAGGGCAAGCGCCCCGCCGAGGCCGGACAACACCGCGCGCTTGATACCGTGAGGCTTGATGCCGCCAGATGTCATGTCTTGCACCTTTGTTGAACCTACCTGCGCCACGGAGCCGTGCATTCGGCCAGCAGCACCTTGAGTTTCCCCGACAGCTCGGCACGCTCCTCTTCGGCGAGGAAAGCCCCGATTTCCAGCTCGCGACCATGCGAGGCCAGCAACAAACGCCGGCGTCCGACACCCGGGACCAGCTTTACCCGGACCCAGTGCGACTGGAACCGGATGCGCCGCTGCCCCGGCAGCGACCGCACCTCCAGCGACGATTCGTCGAGGGTGATGCGTTCCCCACGGTCGCCTGCCCGCCATGCCACGCTCAGTGCGACGGCCATCGCCACGGACTCGAGCAGCGCAAACAGCGGAGCGAACACATTCCCCTGCCACGCCCCCAGAGCGGCGGTCGTCAGCGCCAGCGCAGCCAGCACCAGGATCAGTCGACGCAAGCCCTTGCGGCTGAGCACGCGGTTGGGACGAAGCCACATCGCGCACGGCAGGCCTTCGGAGGCGGGTCGAAGCACGATCATGGCGAAACCGGCGTGCCTGGAACGCCCGAATGATAGGCCGCCCCCGTCCGGTGGGCAACAATGACGCAGGGGGTTGATGCGGATCAGTGCGTGCGCTGGCACTGGCGGCGGCAGCCTTGTCGAGGGGCCGCAACGCACGCGGCTGCCCGAAGGCCGGTTCGGCTGCGCCACCGGCGCACCGGGGGTGCGTCACTTTGCCCTATCGACGACACGCACTGCGTTGCGGCGCAGCATCAGACAAGGCCTGGCGGCTTGGGTGGCACCGGCACGCACGCGTACAATGCGGCGCTTTCGCCCCTTCCCCACCTGCACGCCAACCAACGGATCGAACGACCCGTGACCGCTCCCATCCTGAGTCCCGAACTCCCCGATCGCATCACGCCCGCGCGCGCGCGCATCACCGCCGCATGGCTGCGCGACGAAACCGAGGCCGTGCTCGACCTGCTCGACCAGGCCAGCCTGCCCGACGACGAGCGCGAGCAGGTCGTCGACCGCGCCGCGGCTCTGGTCACCCGCGTCCGCGCGCGGGCCAAGGACCAGAGCGTGGTCGAGTCCTTCATGCGCCAGTACGACCTGTCCAGCGAGGAAGGCGTGCTGCTGATGTGCGTGGCCGAGGCGCTGCTGCGCATCCCCGACACGCGCACCGCCGACATGCTGATCCGCGACAAGCTCGGCGACGCCAACTGGCGCAAGCACCTGGGCCGCAGCGAGTCGCTGCTGGTCAACGCCTCCACCTGGGGCCTGCTGCTGACCGGGCAACTGGTGAACCTGGCCGAGAGCACCCGCGACGACTTCACCGGCGCGCTGCGCCGGCTGGTCGCGCGCATCGGCGAACCGACCATCCGCGTGGCTGTGCGCCAGGCCATGCGCATCATGGGCCACCAGTTCGTGATGGGCCGCACCATCGACGAGGCACTCGACCGCTCGGTGAAGAAGGAGAACGCGGCCTACCGCTACTCCTTCGACATGCTGGGCGAAGCCGCGCTTACCGCCGCCGACGCCGAGCGCTACCAGCAGGCCTACCGCGACGCGATCGCCGCGCTGGGCAAGCGCGGGCCGTTCGCCAACCACACCGACGCGCCGTCGATATCGGTCAAGCTGTCGGCGCTGTTCCCGCGCTACGAGGTGGCCCAGCGCGAGCGCGCCCGCGCGGCGCTCACCGAGAAGCTGCTGGAGCTGGCCCAGCTGTCGATGAAGGCTGGCATCGCGCTGTCGGTCGACGCGGAGGAAGCCGACCGGCTGGAGCTGTCGCTGGACATCATCGGCGACGTCTTCGCACACCCTACGCTGGCCGGCTGGAACGGCCTGGGCATCGTGGTGCAGGCCTATGCCAAGCGCACCCCGTTCGTGATCGACTGGCTGGTCGAGATGGCGCTGGCGCACGATCGCCGCTGGTACGTGCGCCTGGTCAAGGGCGCCTACTGGGACGCCGAGATCAAGAAGGCGCAGGAACAGGGTCTGTCCGGCTATCCCGTCTACACCCGCAAGCCCAACACCGACGTGTCCTATCTGGCCTGCGCGCGACGCCTGTTCGCCGCCGGCAGCCATCTGATCTACCCGCAGTTCGCCACGCACAACGCGCACACCATCGCCGCGGTCCACCACATCGCGCAGGGGCGGCCGTTCGAATTCCAGCGCCTGCACGGCATGGGTTCGGATCTGTATGCCGAAGTGATCGGACCCAAGCGGTTCGACGTGCCCTGCCGCGTCTACGCGCCGGTCGGCTCGCACGAGGACCTGCTGCCCTACCTGGTGCGCCGACTGCTGGAGAACGGCGCCAACACCAGCTTCGTCAACCGCGTGGTGGACGAGGACATGCCGGCCCGCGACCTGGTGGCCGACCCGTGCGACACGGTGCGCGCGTTCGACTCCATCCCCCACCCGCGCATTCCGCTGCCGGCCAATCTCTACGGTGAACTTCGGAAGAATTCCATGGGCGTCAACTTTGCCAACGACAACGAACTGACCGCGCTCGCCGAGGCGGTGAACGCTTGCACCGGTCCGTGGACCGCCGGCCCGCTGGTGCCCGGCGCGGCCAGCCAGGGTGCGATGGTCGAGGTCACCAATCCCGCCGACCGCCGCCAGGTGGTGGGTCGCTACCTGAGCGCCGACGACGCCACCGTGCAGAAGGCGCTGGCCAACGCGCATGCCGCGCAGGACCGCTGGAACAACATGCCGGTGGCCAACCGCGCCGCGATGCTGGAATACGCCGCCGAGCAGCTCGAGGCGCGCCGCGGCGAGTTCATCGCGCTGTGCGTGCGCGAGGCCGGCAAGAGCCTGCCCGACGCGATCGCCGAGATCCGCGAGGCCGCCGACTTCCTGCGCTACTACGCGACCATGGCGCGCCGCCTGTTCGCCGAGCCGGAAGTGCTGCCCGGTCCGACCGGCGAGAGCAACCGCCTGTACCTGGAAGGCCGCGGCGTGTTCGTCGGGATCAGCCCGTGGAACTTCCCGCTGGCGATCTTTGTCGGCCAGGTCAGCGCCGCGCTTGCCGCCGGCAACCCGGTGATCGCCAAGCCGGCCGAGCAGACCAGCCTGATCGGCTACCTCGCCACCCGCCTGCTGCACGAGGCCGGCGTGCCGGAGGACGTGCTGCAGTTCGTGCCGGGCGACGGCGCCACCGTGGGTGCCGCACTGACCCGCGACCCGCGCGTGGCCGGCGTGGTGTTCACCGGCTCCACCGAGACCGCCTGGGCGATCAACCGCGCACTGGCCGCACGGCAGTCGCAGATCGCCGTGCTGATCGCCGAAACCGGTGGCCAGAACGCGATGATCGCCGACTCCTCGGCATTGCCCGAGCAGATCGTCAAGGACGTGATCGCCTCGGCGTTCCAGTCCGCCGGCCAGCGCTGCTCGGCCGCCCGCGTGCTGTACGTGCAGGACGACATCGCCGACAAGGTGATCACCATGCTGGCCGGTGCGATGGCCGAGCTAAGGGTCGGCGACCCCGGCCTGCTGTCCACCGACGTCGGCCCGGTGATCGACGAGGACGCCAAGGCGATCCTGGTCGAGCACGCCGCGCGCATGGACCGGGAGGCGAAGAAGATCGCCGAAGCGCCGCTGGATCCGGAAGTCGCCGCCCACGGCACGTTCTTCGCGCCGCGCGCCTACGAGATCCCGTCGCTGGACATCCTCAAGCGCGAGGTGTTCGGCCCGGTGCTGCACGTGATCCGCTGGAAGGCCAGCGAACTGGACCAGGTGATCGCCGCCATCAACGCCACCGGCTACGGCCTCACGCTGGGCGTGCACAGCCGCATCGACGCCACCATCGACTACATCAGCCGGCATGCGCGGGTGGGCAACTGCTACGTCAACCGCAACCAGATCGGCGCGGTGGTCGGCGTGCAGCCGTTCGGCGGCGAAGGCCTCTCGGGCACCGGCCCGAAGGCGGGTGGCCCGCACTACCTGCTGCGTTTCGCCGGCGAACGCACGCTCACCATCAACACCACGGCAGCCGGCGGCAACGCCTCCCTGCTGACCATCGGCGAATAAGGCCCCGCGGCCACGCGGGCGGCAGCTGCCGCCCGCGCACATTCCGCGGCGGCTGTGCCACCATCGGCCGGCTCGACCACCGGACCCCGAGGGACGCATGACCGAAGCGACCGACCTGGGCGACCTGCTCGCCCGCCAGCGCGAAGCGCACCGGCGCGATCCGACGCCGGCCTGGCCCGTGCGCGCGGCCCGCCTGCGCGCGCTGGAGTCCCTGTTGCGGCAGCACCGCGACGCCATCGGCGAGGCCATCCACGCCGACTTTGGCTGCCGCCCGCGCGAGGAAACCGACCTGCTGGAGGTGTTTCCCAGCCTGTCGGCGATCCGCCACGCACTCCGCCACGGCCGCCGCTGGATGCGCCCCCGCCGCCGACTGGCCGAGCTGGCCTTCCTGCCCGCGCGCACCGAACTGCGGCCGCAGCCGCTGGGCGTGGTGGGGATCATCGTGCCCTGGAACTACCCGCTGTACCTGGCCGTGGGCCCGCTGGTCGATGCGCTGAGCGCCGGCAACCGCGCGCTGGTCAAGATGAGCGAGTACACGCCGCAATTTTCCGCTCTGTTCGCCGATCTGGTCGCGCGCCACTTCCCGCGCGAGGAAGTGGCCGTGGTCACCGGTGACGCGACCGTGGCGCAGGCGTTCTCCGCACTGCCCCTGGACCATCTCCTGTTCACCGGCTCCACGGCGGTGGGGCGCCACGTGATGCGGGCCGCGGCGGACAACCTCACGCCGGTCACGCTCGAGTTGGGTGGCAAGTCGCCGGCCATCATCGGCCCCAACGCGGACTTCCCCAGGGCGGTCGAGCGCATCGTGTTCGGCAAGCTGGTCAATGCGGGTCAGACCTGCATCGCGCCGGACTACGTGCTGCTGCCGCGCAACCGTGTCGGCGACTTCGTCGGCGCGGCCCGCGGGGTGGTCGAACGCTTCTATCCCGACATTTCCGACAACGGCCATTACGCGAGCATCGCCTCGGATCGCCAGCACGAGCGGCTGCTCGCCCTGCGCGATGCCGCCGTGGCTGGCGGGGCACGCGCGGAAACACTGGGCGCGGGCGGTAGCTCCAACGGTGCACGCCGTCTGCTGCCCACCCTGCTGACCGGCGTCCACGACGACATGGCGGTGATGCAGGAAGAGATCTTCGGTCCGCTGCTGCCGCTGGTCACCTACGACACCCTCGACGAAGCGATCGCCTATGTCGCCGCACGTCCGCACCCGCTGGCGCTGTACCTGTTCGAACGGGACCGCGGGGCGATCGACAAGGTGTTGTCGCGAACCATCTCCGGCGGCGTCACGGTGAACGACACGCTCTACCACATCGCCCAGCATCACTTGCCGTTCGGCGGCGTTGGGCCGTCCGGCAAGGGCGGTTACCACGGCGAGGCCGGTTTCCGCACGTTCTCGCACCTCAAGCCGGTGTTCCACCAGGCGCGGCTCAACGGCACCGGCCTGCTCAATCCGCCCTATGGCGAGCGCTTCCGCAGGCTGCTGGCGTTGCTGCTCCATCGCGGCTGAAGCCCGCCGCACGAGCAAAGAAAAAGCCCCTCCGCGAACGAAGGGGCTTTCGCTGGCTCAACCCGGGACGATCAGAACTTGTAGATCGCCGAAAGGCTCAGCAGGTTGCCATAGTCGTTGAAGTTGCCGGTGATCACGTCGCCGGTCGAACTGGTGCTGTCGATGTGCGCCTGGTTCACGAAGATGTGCGCGTACGACGCATTGATCTCGAAGTGCTCGCTCGCCTTGTAGCCCAAGCCGATCGTGGCCATCTGGCGGGTCGAGTCCGGCACGCGCACGTCGCGCACCGCGTTGTAGGTCGGCGAGGAGTCCACCGCGATGCCGCCGCGCAGGGTCAGCTTGTCGTTGAGGTAATAGTCGCCGCCGATCGAGGCATAGATGGTGTTGCGCCAGTTGAACACCTCGGAGGTCGGCGGCTGGTTCGGGTTGCCGTAGTTCACCGTGAGGTTCTTGAACACGTCCCACTTGGTCCAGGCCAGATCGATACCGAAACCGAACTTCTCCGACTGGTGCCAGTAGCTGCCGCTGAGCACCGCCGGCGTGGTGAAGTCGGCCGTGCCGGTGGTGTTGGCGAACGGCGGCAGGCTGGCGGCCAGCGCCGGGTTGGCCAGCAGCAGCTGGTAACCCGCCGTGGTGGTGAAGTTGCCGGTGCCGGTGAGGCGATGGCTGATCTTCGAGCGGTAGTTCACCGCCAGCTTGTCGTTCGGGGTGAGCTTCCAGAAGCCGCCCACCTGGTAGCCGTAGCCCCAGTCGTCGCCCTTGATGCGGGCGTAGCCGTCGACACCCTGCGGGGTCAGCGCGGCGACGCCGGCGGCGGCGGCCTGGCCCTGCTGCACGGCGGCCTGGATCATCGCCGAACCCTGTGCCGCCGGAATCTGGCCGGCGGCGATGGCCGCCTCGATCTGCGCCACGCCCGCGGCGGTCTGCTGGGCGATGCCCTGCTGCACCTGCAGGCCGATCGCGTTGAAGTTGATCGCACTGGTCAATTCGGCCGAGGTGCGCTGCGCGATCGCGCTCACGCCCAGGGCGAAGGTATCGCTCACGTCGTACGACGCCGACAACGTGGCGTCGAGCGACTCGAACTTGGACTTGATGCCGTTGTAACGGCCGACCCAGTTGCGGTCGTACTCGGTCTGGAAGCCGAACGGCACCGAGAAGCCGGCACCGATGTGCACCTTGTCCGAAACCTTGGTGGCAAAGAACAGCGCCGGGACCGGCAGCGTGGTGCCGGCGTCGCCGCCGTTGCCGCCGCTGATCGGGCGACCCAGCACGTCGTGCGCGCTGCCGCTGAACTTGGCGCTGAAGTTGATGGCGGTGACGTCGGCCTGGAAGTAGGTGCCGTCCAGCTCGCTCATCGCGGCCGGGTTGTTCACCACGACGGAGACGTCGCCACCGGCGGTGGTCGAACCGGCGTAGGCGCGACCCATGCCCTTCGCGCTGTTCTCCTTGAGCTGGAACGCGCTGGCATGGGCGGCGTTCGGGGCCACCAGTGCGCCGGCAATGGCAAGGCTCAGCGCGGCCAGCGCGAGCGGCCGGGCGGCCACCTGGAAAGGACGGATGGACATCTGCATCGGTTGCTCCTGCTGTTCGTGAATGCGTCTCGGGACGAGTAGCGGGAACCCCTTCGCGTTGTTATTTTCATACGCGCGTTTGATGTCCCCGCGCGGCACTGTGCCGACTGCCCGCCGGGCAATGCAAGTGCGGTTGCAGCAAAACCTTTCCGACTGCCGTCCGGTTCGCCGTGGCGGCGCGGCGGGAGGCTCCCGGGGGGGCACTGCTAAGCTTGTCGGGCCGCCGCCGCGGTCTTCTTCCCTATATCCCGCACGACGGTGATCGCCATGCACTGCTACGTCTACGCCAGCCTGCGCAAGGCGGACAGCTACCTCTGGCTGGCCCGCCGCGATGCCTTCGACCTGCTGCCTGCGGAGCTGACCACGCTGCTCGGCCAGCTCCGCTTCGCCCTCGAGGTGGATCTCGACGAGAACCGCCGCCTGCCCCTCGAGGATGCGCGGCAGGTGCTGGCCAACCTGCGCGAGCGCGGGTGGCACCTGCAGCTGCCACCGGCCGACGGCCTCGCCGGCCACCAGCCCGACTACCATCGCGGTCCTCGCGGCGACGCCACGCACTGAACACGCCGCGAGCGGCTCCCGTTAACACCGGGTTACCGCCGTTCCCTTCTCCGGTTTCTATACTCGCCCGATGACTGCTCCCAAGCCGCGGCGCCGACCGCCACCTCTCCTGCAGGCCCTGGCCTGGTTCGTTCCCGGATGGATCGCCGTGGCGATCGCCGCGACCACCACGCATCCGCTGGTGCTGATCCCGCTGCTGGCCGCCAACGCGTTGACCATGGCCGCGGTATGCCACGCGATAGGCTTCGATCCCGAGCCGCGCTTCGGACGCACCGCGCTCCGGCGCGGCGCCGCCCACCTGGTGATGTTCAGCACCTATGTCGCGGTGGTGTTCCTGCTGATCGCCTGGCCGATGCTGAAGCTGAGCCAGGCGCCGAGCCTGAGCGCGGCACTGCTGCTGGCAGCCGCCCTGGTGATCGCGCTGAGCCTGCTGTGGCGGCTGTGGCCCGCATTCGGCCTGGTGTTCGTCTGGGACGACGCCTATCCGCCGCAGAGCGATGGTTCGTGGATCTTCACCGCCACCGCGCGGAGCATCGCGTTCGGCCGCCACCTCTCGCGTGAAGAGCGTTTCTTCACGCATTTCCTCCCCGCTGCCCTTTCCCTGCTGGTGCTGGCCTTCCTGGCCCTGGCTCTGACCGGCCTCTACGGCGTGCTTCCGCCGGAGCTGCGGACCGCCGCCATGGTGCTGTACGGCCTGGTGCTGCTGCCGGCGGGTTGCCTGGTGATCGCCAACCGCACGCTGCGCGCCCTGCTGTGCGAGCGCCACCGCCCGCGCATGGCGGCAGGAGCCGACCTGGACCGCCCCACCCCGGCGACGCGCGCACCGGCTCCGCCCCTGACTGAAGCCGAGCGCACCGCGGGCAGTCCCGAGCAGGCCTCCGCGCTGCTCGCCGCGATCCGCGACGGCGACGTCGAGCGCGCACTGGCGCTGGTGGAGAACGGGGCCGATCCGGACACCGCGCCCGCCCCGACCGACCGCGACCAGCGCTCGGCCCTGCTGCTGGCCGCGCTGCTGCCCGACATCCGGCTGCTGCGCGCGCTGATCTCCCGCGGCGCCGACGTGAACCGCGCGCAGGGCGGCCTCACTGCGCTACTGGCGGCGACCCGCGACAGCCTGTCCGGACGGGCCGAGGCGGTGATGACGCTGATCTCCAACGGCGCGGACCCGACCGCCGCCGATACCGACGGCAACACCCCGCTGCACGGCGCCGTGCTCAGCGAGGAGCCGATCGTCGCGGCGATGCTGCTGGATGCCGGTGCGGATCTGAACGCCGCCAACCGTGCCGGACTGACCCCGCTGGCTGCCGCCTGCCGTGCCGCCAACTGGCCGCTGGCCAGGTTCCTGCTGGAGCGCGGCGCCAAAACCCAGCTGCCCGACAGCGAGCCCGCACTGGTCGCCGCGGCCGGTATCGCAGACGACGATCCGGCAGGTGTCCGCCTGCTGCTCAAGCACCGCGCCAGCGTCAACGCCACCGATGCCCGCGGCCGGACCGCCCTGATGATCGCCGCGGCCGAAGGCCACGAGGAAATCGCCCGCGCCCTGCGCGCGGCCGGCGCCGAGGTCGACATGACCGACCGCAACGGCAGCACCGCGCTGATGGAAGCGTCCCGCGCCGGCGCGGTCGGCATCGTGCAACTGCTCGCACAGGCCGAGGCCGACGCATCGCTGCGCGACCAGCACGGCCGCGACGCACTGACCATGGCCTGCCAGTCGCCCCATGCCCACGCCGATACGGTGCGTGCGCTGCTGGGGCTGGGTGCCGATCCGAAAGCGGTCGGCACGGACGGCCGCAGCGCGCTGGACCACGCCGCCACGAGCGGGCGCTGGGACCTGGTCGCGCTGCTCGACCCCGACACCCCGCTCCCGGCCAGCCTCAGCGCCGAGACGCTCGCCGCCGGCGAGGACACACCGGGGCATCTGCTCGACGCGCTGCGCTTCGGGCACTGGGCCGTGGTTTCCGGCTTCGTGCAGCGCGTACGCGAATGGCCGGAAACGGAACTCGCGCGGCTGTACCAGGAACTCGCCGCCCCGGGTCAGGGTGGCGCCCGACGCTGGCTGCTCGAGCACGGCCTGACGGCCGAGGCCCGGGTGGCCGCAGACGACGGCGCCGCCGGACCGCGCCTGTTCGACACCCTGCTCGAACGGCTGCCGTCCTCGGCCGAAGCCGTGGAAGACCTGCTGCTTGCCGGTGCCACCCCGGCGGGCGCCGGCCTGCTCGGCGTAGCGCTGGCGCACCTGGACGGCGACGCCCAGGCACTCGGCCTGCCGCTGGCGATGCTCGAGCGCGGCGCCGATCCGTTCGGCCCCGATGCCCGCCAGCGCACGCCGCTGCATCTGGCCGCGGCGTCCGGACACCTGGCGATGGTGGAGGCGCTGCTGGCTCGCGGCTGCGATCCGAACGCCCGCGACGCGCACGGGCGCACTCCGTTGTTCGCCGCACTGGCCGGCGGAGCACGGGCACTGCCCGTGGTGAAGTCGCTGATTGCACATGGCGCCGACCCAGAAGCCAGCGATGCCCACGGCGAGACGCCGCTGGGCCTGGCGATGGAGCACGCCGAACTCAAGCAATGGCTGGACTGGGGCCACTGGTCGCTGCCGCGGCGTGTGCTGCGGGCGACCGACCTTCCGGTCGCGGCTGCTGCCGGTGCGACGCAGGCGGTGGAACGTTTGCTGGAGCTGGGCATGCCCGTGGACAGCCGCGACGCACAGGGGGCCAGCGCGCTGCTGCACGCCTGCGGCGCCGGTCACCGCGAGGTCGCGGCACGACTGCTCGAGGCCGGTGCCGATGCCTCGCTCAGCGCACAGAACGGGATGACCGCGCTTGGTGCCGCCGTTGCTGCGCGGCGGGAGCCGCTGGTGGCTCTGCTGCTCGAACGCGGCGCGGCGGTGGACCAGCGCCTGCCCGGCGAGAGCACCGCGCTGATGGTCGCCGCAGCGATGGGCTATCCCGAACTGGTCGAGCGGCTGCTCGAGGCCGGCGCCGACATCCACGCGGTGGACGCCCGCGGTCGCAGCGCGTTGCACGCCTCCGCACAGTTCGGCTTCGAGAGCCAGGACAGCCTGCGCGCGCGCCGCCTGTTCGACGTGTTGCTCAAGCGCGGCGCCGACGCGAACCGCGCCGACCTCGAAGGCAAGACGCCGCTGCTGATGCTGCTCGGTGCCCAGCTGCGCCCGGGCAGCGAGTGCGACGCCACCCACATCGGCGCGCTGCTGCCGGTGTTGCTGGATGCCGGCGCGCGGCACGAACATGCGGACCAGCGCGGCGTCACCGCGCTGCACGCCTGTGCCATGCACGCCCTGCTGCCGGCTGCGCGCGTGCTGCTGGCCCGTGGTGCGGACCGCAACGCCGCCGACGGTTTCGGCCGTACCGCAGCCGACGTGGCGCGGCACCTGGGCTACGTGGACATCGCGCACGAACTGGCCGCCCGCGGCACGACTGTCATTCCCAGCGTGCGCCAGACGCTGCGCCAACCGGCGCAGCCGGCGGATTGAAGGCGGACCGCAGTGATCATCGGAGGAGCCGCGGGGTCCGCGGCTCCGGCCCGCTCCATCAATAGGCGGGAACCGGCTCAGTCCGGATCGACCGCCCCCACCGGCGGCGCGCTGCGCCGCTCCTGCTCGGCCTCCGGCGCCATGTCGGCGTCGAGCAGCTTCTGCAGGTCGTTGAGCGCCTCCAGCGAGGTCTGCACCAGCCGGGTTTCGTCGTCGTAGACCAGGTACTGCGTCTTCAGCAGCTTCTCGTCGTGGCGGCGAAAACGCTCCACCCGGTCGATCGCCTGCGCGCTGGGCATGCCCAGCGCCTCGAGCGTCTTGCGGGTCATCTTCAGGCTGGAATGGAAGGTCTCTCGCACCGGCTCGTCCACGCCCAGGTCCATCAGCCGGAACGCGTGCTGGCGGTTGCGCGCGCGCGCGACCAGCTTCAGGTGCGGGAACTGCCGGCGCACCAGCCGCGCGATGCGCAGGTTGGCCTGCGGGTCGTCGGTGGCCAGCACGAACACCTCGGCCTTGTCCGCCTGTGCTGCGCGCAGCAGGTCCGGCCGCGCCGGATCGCCGAAGAACAGCGAGGTGTTGGAGAAGCGGCGCAGCGTGTCCATCTGCTCCACCGACGATTCCAGCGCCACGAACGGGATGTTCTGCGCGCGCAGCATGCGGCCGACGATCTGGCCCATGCGGCCGAAGCCGGCGATGATCACCCGCGGCGGCGCATCGGGGGTGATCACGTCGTACTCGCGCTCGGGCGCCCTGGCCTTCCTGTCGAACAGCCTGGCCGCCGCCACCACCAGCAGCGGGGTGAGCGCCATCGACAACGTGATCGCCAGCACCAGCACGCCGTGCAGCCCGGGCTCCAGCAGATGGCGGTCGCCGGCCTGCTTGAGCACCACGAAGGCGAACTCGCCGCCGCAGGCCAGCAGCACGGCCAAACGCAACGCGTCGGCGCCATCCAGTCCGCCCAGGGTGCGTCCCAGCGGCCACAGCAGCGCTCCCTTCACCAGCAGCAGCGCGGCCACCAGGCCGAGCACCAGCCATGGCTGGTGCAGCAGCAGGCCCAGGTCCATCGACATGCCCACGCTGATGAAGAACAGGCCCAGCAACAGGCCCTTGAACGGTTCGATGTGCGATTCGAGCTCGTGCCGGTATTCCGAGTCGGCCAGCAGCACGCCGGCGAGGAAGGCGCCCAGCGTGGAGGACACGCCGACCTGCTCCATCAGCCAGGCGGTACCCATCACCACCAGCAGCGCGGTCGCGGTGGACACCTCGACCGCGTTGGCCTTGGCGACGAAGCGGAACACGGGGCGCAACAGGTAGCGGCCGCCCACCATCACCACCACGATGATGCCGACGGTGCGCGCAATGCCGACCAGGTCCACGCCGTGACGCGCGGAGGAGCTGGCCAGCAGCGGCACCATCGCGATCAGGGGGATCGCCGCCAAGTCCTGGAACAGCAGGATCGAGAAAGCCTGCCGGCCGTAGGCCGAACCGGCCTCCTTGCGCTCGGCCAGGATCTGCAGGCCGAACGCGGTGGACGACAGCGCCAGGCTGCCGCCGACCACCGCCGCCACCTTGCCGGTCAACCCGACCAGCGCGTAGCCGATACCGCCGATGACCAGCGCGCTGGCAACGACCTGCAGCGCACCGGTACCGAACACCGAGCGGCGCATCACCCACAGGCGCTGCGGCGACAGCTCCAGGCCGATCACGAACAGCATCAGCACCACGCCGAATTCGGAGATCGTCGACACGCCGTCGGTATCGCGCACCAGGCCCAGCAACTGCGGCCCGATCACCACGCCGGCGCCGAGGTAGCCCAGCACGGCGCCCAGACGAAAACGCTTGGTCAGCGGCACAGCGATCACCGTGGCCAGGAGGAACACCAGCGCGGTCTCGAGATAGTGCGGGCTGTGCAAGCGGAACGCTCCTCGGCGGGTGGACCGATTATGTCATGCGCCTGCGGCGCCACCGTGACCGCGGCCAGCGCCACGGCGAGGGCAACTGTGGAATCATCGGGGGCATGAAGATCTCCGCCCAGCTCCTGCTCGCCGCCGCCTTCGCCCTGACCGCCTGCGCTTCCGACGCCGCCATCCCGGTCTATGGCTACAAGGTGGTTCGCACCTACCCGCACGACCGCCAGGCCTTCACCGAAGGATTGTTCTATCGCGACGGCTTCCTTTACGAGAGCACCGGGATGGTCGGCGCCTCCTCGATCCGCAAGGTGGAGCTGGAGACCGGCCACGTGCTGCAGCAGCGCGACCTGCCGCCGCCGGATTACGGCGAGGGCATCGTCGCCTGGCGCAGCAAGCTGGTCGAACTGACCTGGCAGTCGCAGAAGGGCTACACCTATGACCTGGACAGCTTCCGCCCCACCGGCAGCTTCCATTACCCGGGCGAGGGCTGGGCACTCACCGCGGACAATCGCCACCTCTACATGAGCGACGGCACGCCGTTCCTGCGCGTGCTCGACCCGGAAACCCTGGAGCAGGTGTCCTCGATCATGGTCACCGCCGACGGCAAGCCGCTGAAGAACATCAACGAGCTGGAATGGGTGAAAGGCCAGATCTACGCCAACGTCTGGCTCACCTCGCGGATCGCGCGGATCGACCCGGTCAGCGGCGACGTGGTCGGCTGGATCGACCTCTCCGGCCTCGGGCCGAAACCGGACCAGATGATCGACCCGGCCAACGACGTGCTCAACGGCATCGCCTACGACGCCGAGCACGACCGCCTGTTCGTCACCGGCAAGCAGTGGCCGAGGATCTACGAGATCAAGCTGACCGGCCCCAGGCGATGAGCCCGGCCCCGTTCGCCGGACCCGCTCAGCCGGCTGCCGCCCCTCCCGCCACGCCGCAGTAGCTGCGCAGGTAGTCGATGTGCCGCGGCAGCCGGCCCACGGTGCTCTCGACGTGGCGGCGGATCGACTCCAGGAAATGGTTCAGTTCGTCGTCGCGCATCAGGTCGGCGACCGGGTGGCGCTGCCGCGGCGTGATGCCCTGGCCGAGCATTACCTGCACCCAGGAGTTCTCGGTGAACAGCTCGTTCGGGATGCGGAACACCCGGCCGGTCTCGGCGAACAGCTCGATCCGGTGGCGCAGCGACGCGGGCAACTCCATCTCCGCGCAGTGCTGCCAGAACGGCGTGTCGCGGCGGTTGGTGACGTGGTAGTGCAGGATCACGAAGTCGCGGATGTGGGTGATCTCGGCCTCGACCTGCTTGTTGTATTCGTCGATGTCGACCTGTTGGATCACATGGGGGAACGACTGCAGCAGCCGCGTGATGCCGCGCTGGATCAGGTGGATGCCGTGGCGCTCGCTGAAGCGGCGCGGGAATTGCGAGTGCAGGCCCGTGTCGATCTGGAAGGCGATGCAGCTGCACGATGCAGGTGCACGGAGGCTTCATCCGCAGGCGGTCGTAGCGATGCGCATGCGCTCGCTGGCCGTCCCCGGGTCGGCGCGCCACCCGGATCGAACTGGATCTGCCGCTGCGCGAGCGCGACCACTGAGGCCGTCGCGACGGCTCAGGCCTCGGCGCTTTCCCTTGCCATCGCGCAGTAGCTGCGGATGTAGTCCATATGTCTGGGCAGGCGGGACACGGTGTTGCTCACGCTGCCGCTGATGGCATCCAGGAAGCGCTTGAGTTCGGGATCCCCCATAAGGTCGGGCGCCGGATGCCGGTGCCGCGGCGTGATGCCCTGCCCCATCATGACCTGGATCCAGGAGTTCTCGGCGAACAGTTGGTTGGCGAGGTTGTAAACCTTGCCGGTTTCGGCAAACAGATCGATGACGTGACGCAGCGAGGGCGGCACGTTCATGTCGGCGCATTCACGCCAGAACTCGGTATCTCGCCGGTCGGTCACGTGGTAGTGCAGCACCACGAAATCACGGACATGCTCGAGGTCTTCCCTCATTCGCATGTTGTACTCGTCGATCTCGACCTGGTTGACGACCTCCGGGAAGGCCTGCAGCAGGCGCGTGATGCCGCGCTGGATCAGGTGGATATTGGTCGACTCCAGCGGCTCCAGGAAGCCGCTGGCCAACCCCAGCGCCACGCAATTGCGTTCCCAGCAGCGCTTGCGCTGACCCGGCTTGAAGCGGATCAGGCGAGGCTCGGTGCGCGGTGTGCCCTCGATGGTATCCATCAGCGTCTTGCGCGCCGTGTCGTCGTCCATGTAGCGGCTGGCGAAAACGATGCCGTTGCCGCCGCGATGCTGCAGCGGAATGCGCCATTGCCAGCACGCGTCGCCGGCGATCGAGCGCGTGTAGGGAATCGCATCGCGCACCGATTCGGTCTGCACGGCATACGCGCTGTCGGCCAGCAGCAGGTGCGACCAGTCCTCGTATTCCACGCCCAGCGCCTTGCCGATGAGCAGCGCGCGGAAACCGGTGCAATCGATGAACAGGTCGCCTTCTATGCGAGTGCCGTCGTTGAGGACCAGCGCCTGGATATCGCCGTTCTCGGCCATCGCGACGTCTGAGATCACGCCCTCCACGCGCCTCAGGCCATAGCGTTCGCTGAAGCGGCGCAGGAACTGCGCATAGCGGGTGGAGTCGATGTGGTAGGCGTAATTGATGCCGTTGTTGGGAAGATGCGAGAACCGGCCCTGCATGGCGGCACTCAGTTCCAGGCAATACTCGCCATATTCGCCCGCCAGTCCGCGTTCGCGGCCCTTCAACCAGAAATGCTGGAATCCGGCGGACCAGTGATCGCGCCCGGTGGTGCCGAAGGAGTGGAAGTACTTGTGGCCGACCTGGCGCCAGTTCTCGAACTGGATGCCCAGCTTGATGGTCGCATGGCTGGCCGCCATGAACTCCTGCTCGTTGATATCGATCAACCGGTGGAAGGTGAGCAGGGTGGGAATGGTTGCCTCGCCGACGCCGACCGTGCCGATGTCGTCGGATTCCACCAGGGTGATGTCGACGTATTTGCCGAGCGTGCGCGAGAGCGCTGCGGCAGCCATCCAACCCGCCGTACCACCGCCGGCAATCACCACGCGGCGAACACGGTTGCGCTGCATGTCGGGACTGGAGCTTGATGCGGCGTTCACTGGTCGATCTCCTGCGTTCAGCGTTTCAGCTGGTTCATGAAGCTCTCTACGAGATTGCTCCGGATGTCGCGCGCACGCTTTTCGTCCATGGGCCCGAGCATGCCTCGCGCACCCTCGGGTATGTGGGCGTGCGTCGCCTCTCCCGGCTCGAAGATGTAATGCCGGAATATTTCCTGCCAGACGCGCCGCTGCTCCGGCGGCAGATCCCGGATGTTGAGCATGGCAAGCTTGAGCGTGTTGAACGGCGAGTCCATGTACGCCGGTTCGTCGCGCCACCAGAAATTGACCAGTATGTTGAGCGCTTCGAGCGACTCGACGTGATGCCACCACATGCTGGGCAGGACCAGTGCATCACCGGGTTGCATATCGGCGACCAGCGCATGCTCCATGGCCTCGCGGAATCTCGGAAAGCGCGCGTAGTCCGGCTCATGGAAGTCGACCAGGCTGATCGACGGACCGGCCGGTGTGAATTCGATCGGGCCCACGTAGAGATTGGCCAGCTGGTCGGGCGGAAAAAGGGTGAACCGGCGCCTGCCGGATACCACGCAGGCCAGGTTGATCGGCAGATCCCGATGCGCGGCAATCCGCGTGCGGTTGCCGATCCAGATGCTCGCCAGCTCCTGGAGTTCGGCCGTCTTCTCGAACACGTTCTCCGCGCGGAATCCCGGCAGATAGACATCCAGCAGGGACGAGCCGATGTAGATGGCGGGTGCGCTCGGATGTGACGCCCTGAGTATCTGCTCGAGCGTGGCGCTCAACGGGCCGTGGTGATAGGTGAAGTTGAAGCCCGTCAGATCCTCGTTGTAGAAGAATCGGCCTTTCACCTTGGGTGGCGCGGTGAGATAGGTCACGGGGCGTTTGCTGTCGAACCGGCGCAGGTAGTCCGCCACGACACGATCCGACTGGCGGGCGGCCTGGACGACCGGCCATGACGACATCAGGCCACGGAGCAATACGGGCTGAGTGCTTCTCAGCAGATCATCCGGCAAAGACTCCGGATCAAGCCCGTGCACCTCCCGGACCGGCTCAGCCATGGGCGTACTTCTTCCTGTAGCGCTCGACGAGATCGCGCATGTGGTTCAACGAAGCCACGGCCATGAAGGTCGGTTCCAGATGATCCGCCCTGGCGAGTTCCTCCAGGGCTTTGCCATCAAGCTGGCTCAGGCGATCCTGGTTGATGGTGTGGTAGCCCACCAGACGACTCTGGCTGTCTTCGTTGAACTGCACGTCCACCACGAACGATTCCAGCAGGTCGTGCTTGAGCAGGGCCTGGATGTAATCCCGGGTACTTTCGACGCCGGCGTGCAGCATGCCCAGGATGTTGCTGATGTGCTCGAGAAATTCGGTCGGACCGCCATGATCATGAAACAACGGCTGCCCGGCTTCATCGCCCACCCGCGGATGATCGAGGTCGATGTGGACCTGCCCGCCGGTGGCGGTGCGGCCGATCAGGAAGGGCTCGCGCTGTACCGACAGGGGGATGTAGTGGGCGTCCCAACGGGAGCCTTCGAGGAACAGGTTTTCCCCGCGCTGCAGACCGAACAGCGCGACCGGCTGGAAGCCGCCCTGATCGTCCTGCTGGAACACGATGGGATAGTAGGCCTGGACGTTGCGGAACTCTTCCGGGAACGTCAGTGCCGACATGATGTCGTCGCCGTATTCGGCACCCCGGGACACGCTCACGCGCAGATCGCGATGCTGGACATTGTTGAGGATGGCGTGCTGGGTCATGGATCGATTCTTTGCGGATGCTTGAAGCCCGACATCTAAGAAAAAGGGGCCGCTGGCAGCCAGCGGCCCCACGAAGACCATTCTTGCCACCGGTGGGCACCGGTGGCAAGAAACCCGCTGTCAGAACTTGTACTGCACGCCGAACATGTAGCGCGGCCCTGTCTGTGCGAGGTAGATCAACTCGTGGATGTTGCGCGTGTACAGGCGCTGGGTCCGATTGGTCACGTTGATGCCGTCCAGGGAGACCGAGAGGTTATCGTTGATCTTGTAGCTCGCGCTGAGGTCCCACTGGCCGTACGGCGCCGTGTAGATCGGGTTGACGATACCCAGGCTGTCATTGGTGGCGGTCAGGAACTTGCCGCGCCAGTTGTAGGCCACGCGAGCCTGCCACGCACCCTTTTCGTAGAAGCCGACGAAGTTGGCCGAGTCGCTCAGGCCCACCAGGAAGCTCTGCTGCCCGTAGCTGAAATTGTCGTAATGCAACGGGGACTGCACGATGGTGTAGTTGAGCTGCGTACCGAAGCCGGTATCGCCGAGCATCTGCTGCAGGCTGAACTCCCAACCGTGCAGGGACTTCTTGTTGGCGTTGTAGGGCTCGGAGATGGTGAATTGCGTCACCGGATCGCCCGGCTGGCCCGTGATGGTGCCCGTTGCGGGATCCACGCCCGGCTGTCCGCTGAGGTTGGTCAGGATGTAGTCCCTGATGCAGACCGCATCGTTCGTGGCGCAACCGCCTGTGCTGACGGCCTCGTTGTAGTAGGCGCCGCCGATCGGGGTGGGCAGGTTGAATGGGGTCGCGGTGACCTGCCGGGTCCCGATGTAGTTGGAGATGTTCTTGCGGAAGTAATCGACCGATACGTAACTGCCCTTGCCGTAGTACCAGGCCCAGGACAGGTCGAAGTTGTGCGACAGGAGCGGCTTCAGGCCCGGATTGCCCGAACTGCCGGTACCGCCACCGACGCGCACCGTGGAGGTGAGCAACTGTCCCCCCGAGATATCACCCCAGTTCGGGCGACCGATGGTCTCGCTGTAGGCGGCACGCACCTTCATGTCGTCGGTGATGTTGTAGGCCGCATTGAACGCCGGCAGGAAGTACTTGTATGAACCCTTCAGCGTGGTGAAGCCCGACGTGCCGCTGGAAACCAGATACAGCTCGTTGGCCGCCGCCCACGAGACGCCCGTCCACGTCGGCACCAGGGCGCTGGAGGTCACATCGGTCTTCTCGTAGCGCACGCCCACAGACACGCTCAGCGGCTGGTCCGCCACGTAGTACGTCTGGTCCCAGCTCACGTAGGCCGACTTCGACTTCTCGGTGGTGCGCTCGTCCGTCGCATTCGGACCGGTGTAGTTGGTCGGCGCAGCGAACGTGAAGGCTCCCAGCGTTCCGGCATTGGCGTCCCACGCCTTCTGGGCCGCCGCGGCACCCTGCGCGAAGTTCCACAGGAAGAACTGGTCAGTGAACGAAGGCGAGCTGTGGCCGCTGAACTGGTCGAAGTACTGCCCCATCGTGTCCGGATGGAACATCGAGTCCGCGTAGTCGGCGGGTGACGTACCGGGAATGCCGCCCCAGTAGTTTTCCTGGGCGAAGTTGTAGGCCGTGCGGTTGCGAACCTTCGTCGATGCAACGCCGAAGTTGAGCTCTGATTCGTCCGAGAACAGGAACTTGCCGTCCAGATGGATCTGGTCGATGGTGTTCTTCATCCGGCTGTTGCGGAATGAGGCACCCGTGAACAGCATCTGCGACGGGCTGAGCTGCGTCCCCGACGGCGCATACACGTTGGTCAGGATCGGGAAGCTGCCCGAGAAGTTGGCCGTGGTGGTGCCGCGGACGAACGCGACGGCGTCCAGGGTCGAGCTATTGCCGAACGGGCTGTCCGGACCGTTCTTCGCGGTGGAGTGCGCGGCGTCGAAGGTGAAGCTCAGCCGGTCGGTGACCTTCCACTTGGTGTTCCAGCCAATCGAGTTGAGGGTCTGCTTGCTCGCCGAGTCGCCGGCGGCCATGTCGAGATCCTGCGGCGTCGAATAGGTCTCCGAATACACCAGCGGCGCCGCGATGGGCCCATCGGTCCAGGCGCTGTAGTTGGGGTAGCCGGACGCGAACCAGGCCGACAACTGCTGGTAGCGATTCTTGATCTTGTACTGGGAATACGTGTAGTCCAGCGTGTTGACCAGATTGTCCGACGGCTTGAACTGCAGGACCATCTGGCCGTTGACGCGCGTGGACTGGCCGGCGTTGAGCTGATAGCGCAGCGCCTGCGGGAACGCGTAGTCGGAGCCGGCTTTCGGCGCATTCACCGAATCGGGCGCCGGAGGCACCACACCACCACCCCAGGAGCCGCCGTACGGCACGTTGTCGCGGTAGGTCTGCCAGCCATCGACGAACGCGCTGTTGTAACCGAAATTGCGCTTCTCGTAGCTGCCGTTGATGCCGAAGCCCCACTCGCCGTCGGCGCTGGTGGTGCTGAAGATGCCGTTGATGCGCGGCGCCGTGGCGCTGCCGTACTTCAGGGAAGACGGCGTGTTGTTGGCCGACTCATCCCAGACGCCCTGTACCTGGACGGCCCCGTGCGTGCCTGGGCGATCCAGCGGACGAGCGGTCTGGATGTTGATCGTGGCGCCCATGCCGCCCGGGGGCGTGCTGGCCGCACCGGTCTTGTAGACGTCGATCTCGGACACGGCACTGGATGAGAGCTGCGCGAAGTCGAACGAGCGATCCGTCGAGGCGCTGGTGTCGTTGATATTGGCCGTGGGCATCTGGCGCCCGTTCAACAGCACCAGGTTGAACTGGGGACCGATGCCGCGCACCGTGACGCGCGCGCCCTCACCGTTGACGCGGTCGATGGACACGCCCGGAATGCGCTGGATCGATTCGGCCAGGTTGGTGTCGGGAAACTTGCCGATGTCCTCGGCGACGATGCCGTCGACGATACCGTCGGAGTAGCGCTTGATGTTCGCCGACTGCTCCAGCGAACCGATGATGCCCTTGACGACGACCGCCTGGAGGTTGGCGGCGTTCTTCTGGTCCGCCTTCGCTTTCTCTCTGGCATTCGCGGCCTGTTTCGCCGCACCGTCCGATGTCGCACTGGACGTGTCCTGTGCCGGCGTGGCGGCCTGAGCAGCCATGGAACCGGTCAGTGCCAGCAGTACGGCCGACGCAATGAGCCGCTTGCGCGGCGTGTTAGCAACCTGCTTCATGAATCAAACCTCCCCCAATCATCCCGAAAATTCAGAACTGCCCATTGGCACGCGCAACGGCCGCTTTTTGCCGTGGGTGCGTTATGGCAGAGGATGACAGCGCTGTCATCCTGCGGCGCAACAAAAACTTCACGTCCCCGCCACAGGACTCAGCCGGCCCGTAGCCAGCGGGCGGCGTCGACCGCGTAGTAGGTGAGGATGGCGTCCGCGCCGGCGCGCTTGAAGCAGGTCAGCGACTCCAGCACGACGGCCTTCTCGTCCAGCCAGCCGTTCTGGCTGGCCGCCTTGAGCATCGCGTACTCGCCGCTCACCTGGTACACGAAGGTGGGCATGCCGAAGGCGTCCTTCACCCGCCGCAGCACGTCCAGGTAAGGCAGGCCGGGCTTGACCATCACCGCGTCGGCGCCCTCGGCGATGTCCAGCTCGACCTCGCGCAGGGCCTCGTCGGAGTTGCCCACGTCCATCTGGTAGGTGTGCTTGTTGCCTTTGCCGAGGTTGCCGGCCGAGCCGACCGCGTCGCGGAACGGCCCGTAGAAGCTCGACGCGTACTTGGCCGAGTAGGCCAGGATGCGGGTATGGATGTGGCCGGCCGCTTCCAGTGCGTCGCGGATTGCGCCGACGCGGCCGTCCATCATGTCCGAGGGAGCCACGAAATCCATGCCGGCCGCGGCCTGTGCCAGCGACATCTTCACCAGCGCCTCGATGGTCGGCTCGTTCATCACGTAGCCGTGCTCGTCGATCAGGCCATCCTGGCCATGCGTGGTGTACGGATCGAGCGCCACGTCGCCGATCAGGCCGAGCTCGGGATACGCGGCCTTGAGCGCGCGCGTCGCGCGCTGCATCAGGCCGTCGGGGTTCCACGCCTCGGCCGCATCCTCGCTCTTCACCTGCGCGCCCGGCGACGGGAACAGCGCCAGTGCGGGGATGCCCAGCCGCACGCACTCGCCGGCCAGCTCGAGCAGTTCGTCGATCGAAAGCCGCTCCACCCCCGGCATCGACGGCACCGCCTCGCGCCGGCCCTCGCCCTCGATCACGAACGCCACCATGATCAGGTCGGTCACCTGCAGGGTGTGCTCGCGCATCAGCGCGCGGGAGAACGCATCGCGGCGCATGCGGCGGGGGCGGATGGCGGGGTAGCTCATGGATCGTTCCTGCTCGGGGCCAGGGCGCCATTGTAAGAGCTCGCGGCCCGGCGACGGCCGGCTGCGGCGTCCGGTCCCGCTCAGTCGCCGATGCGTTCCCCGCTGGCCGCGTCGAACAGGTGCAGCATCGACGGGTCCGGGGCCAGGTGCACCAGCGTGCCGGGCTCGGGCAGCGTACGCGGCGGCAGGCGTACCACCAGCGGCTTGCCGCCGGTGCGCAGGTTGAGGAAGACCTCATTGCCGACCGGTTCGACCACTTCCACCCGCGCACTGAGCGTGTGCAGTCCCGGCACATCCACCGGATGCAGATCCTCCGGCCGCACGCCGAGGGTGATCTCGCGGCGATCCCACGACGTCGGCCAGCCGGTGACCCCCGGCAGGGTCAGCACGCCGTGCGGGCCGTCCAGCGCCCAGCCGTCGGCCAGCCGCAGCGTGCCGGGCAGGAAATTCATCGCCGGACTGCCGAGAAAGCCGGCGACGAAACGGTTGGCGGGCCGCCGGTAGAGGTTCATCGGCGTGTCGATCTGCTGGATCACGCCGCCGTCGAGCATCACGATGCGCTGGCCCAGCGTCATCGCCTCGATCTGGTCGTGGGTGACGTAGATCATCGTGGCGCCGAGCCGCCGATGCAGACGCGCGATCTCCAGCCGCATCGACAGGCGCAGCCGCGCGTCGAGGTTGGACAGCGGCTCGTCGAGCAGGAACACGCGCGGCTTGCGCACCAGCGCCCGGCCCAGCGCCACGCGCTGCTGCTGGCCACCGGACAACGCTCCCGGGCGCGCCTGCAGCAGCGGCTCGATCTCCAGCAGGCGGGCCACCTCGCGCACGCGCTGCGCCACCTCGTGGCGTGGCTGGCCGCGAAGGCGCAGGCCGAAGCCGAGGTTCTCGGCCACCGTCATGTGCGGGTACAGGGCGTAGTTCTGGAACACCATCGCGATGTCCCGGTCCTTCGGCGGCACCTCGTTCATCACGCGGCCGCCGATGCTCAGCGTGCCGGAGGTGATCGTCTCCAGCCCGGCGATCATCCGCAGCAGGGTGGTCTTGCCGCAGCCGGACGGACCCACCAGTACCAGCAGCTCGCCGTCGGCGATCTCCAGCGTCGCGTCCGCCACGGCGACGTAGCCGTTCGGGTAGGCCTTGCGCAGCGCTTCGAGCCGGACGACGGCCATCGGGTTCTCCAGGGTCACGGGGCCGCCGAGGCACCAAGAGGCGCATGGTGCATGGCGGACGGGCATTCGGCTATTCTCGCCGCGTAATCGTTTACAGCAAGCCGCGCCGCGGCGCCGGACATCTCCCGCCATGCCAGCACGCTTTTCCTTTCCCGCGGACTTCGTCTGGGGAGCCGCCACCTCGGCCTACCAGATCGAAGGCTCGCCGCTGGCCGACGGCGCCGGACCGAGCATCTGGCAGCGCTTCGCCCACACCCCCGGGATGATGGCCAACGGCGATCACGGCGACGTCGCCTGCGACCACTACCGCCGCTACCGCAACGACGTGAAGTTGATGCAGGCACTGGGACTCACCAGCTACCGCTTCAGCATCAACTGGTCGCGCGTGCTGCCGGAAGGCACCGGGCGGATCAACCCGGCCGGGCTGGACTTCTACTCGCGCCTGGTCGACACCCTGCTCGAGCACGGCATCGCGCCCAATGCCACGCTGTTCCACTGGGACCTGCCCGCGGCGCTGGACGACCGCGGCGGCTGGCTCAACCGCGACAGCGCGCACTGGTTTGCCGAATACGCCGAGATCATGTTCAAGGCGCTGGACGACCGCGTGCCGATGTGGAGCACGCTCAACGAACCCTGGGTGGTGACCGATGGCGGCTACCTGCACGGCACCGTCGCGCCGGGCCACCGCAACACCTACGAGGCGCCGATCGCCGCGCACAACCTGATGCGCGCCAGCGGCGCGGCGATCCAGGCCTACCGTTCGGTCGGTCGCCAGCAGATCGGCGTGGTGTTCAACATCGAGCCGAAGTACCCGGCCAGCGACCGCAACGAGGACGTGCTGGCCGCGGCTCGTGCCCATGCGTACATGAACCAGCAGTTCGCCGACCCGGCGCTGCTCGGTGGCTATCCGCCGCAGCTGAAGGAATGCTTCGGCGACGCCTGGCCGGCGTTCCCGGCCAGCGACTTCGGGCTGACCCGGCAGAAGGTCGACTTCGTCGGCATCAACTACTACACCCGTGCGGTGGTGCGGCACGACCCGGCACAGCACCCGCTGCGCGCCTCGCCGGTGCGCCAGCCCAACCGCACGTACACCGAGACCGGCTGGGAGGTGTACGAGCAGGGCCTGGTCGACACCCTCACCTGGTTCAAGGACCGCTACGGCGACATCCCGCTCTACGTCACCGAGAACGGCGCCGCGTTCTACGACCCGCCGGTGGTCGAGGGCGACCTGCTGCAGGACCCGCTGCGCGTGGACTACCTGCGGCGGCACCTGAAGGCGGTGCACGCGGCGATCGCTGCCGGTGTGAACGTGAAGGGCTATTACGCCTGGTCACTGCTGGACAACCTGGAGTGGTCGCTGGGCTTCGCCAAGCGTTTCGGGCTGTACCACGTCGACTTCGCCACGCTCAAGCGCACGCCCAAGGCGAGCGCAAGGTTCTACGCCGACGTGATCGCCAGCCGCGGCACCGCGCTGGCTCCGTGATGGCCATCCTGTCGCGCCCACTGGACGCGCGCCCGAGGGCAGGGCAACCTTATCTATTCGCTTGTGCTGAAGGTTTAGAGCATGTCGGCTGACGCCCACGCCTCCGTTCCCACCCTGCTGGTCGATCTCGGCGGCACCAATGTCCGCTTCGGCGTGGCCGATCCCTCGCGTACCGATCCGCTGCTGAAGAGCAGCATCCGGCGCTACCGCGTGGCCGAGCACGAATCGCTGGTCGCCACCGCGAAGCAGTACCTCGCCGACACCGGCCTGGAGGTGAAACGCGCGGTGGTCGCTGCCGCCGGCCGCATCGAGGACGGCGAGACGGTCAAGGTGACCAACAACCCGTGGGCGATCTCGGCCCGACAGACCGCCGAGGCGCTGGGCCTGGACGGCGTGCACCTGGTCAACGACTTCGCCGCGCAGAGCATGGCGGTAACCCTGCTCAAGGGCGACGACCTGGTTGCGGTCGGCCCGCTGCCGCTGCCGACCATCGGCGCGCACGAGGAGCAGACCTTCGCCATCGTCGGCCCGGGCACCGGCCTGGGTGTCGGCGGCCTGCTGGTGCGCCAAGGCCATTGCAGCGTGCTGCAGACCGAGGGCGGCCACGCCGGCTTCGCCGCGCACTCGCCCGAGGACATCGCCATCCTCGACTACCTCAACCAGAAGTACGGCCGCGTCTCCAACGAGCGGCTGATCTGCGGCCAGGGCCTGGTCAACCTGTACGACGCGATCTGCCACATCACCGGCGCCACCGCGCAGGCGTTCAAGCCGGAGGACATCACCGCCCGCGCGAAGGACGGCAGCTGCCCGCTGTGCACGCGCACGGTGGAGACCTTCGCCGGCATCTTCGGCAGCGTGGCCGGCGACCTGGTGCTCACGCTCGGCGCGTGGGACGGCGTCTACCTCACCGGCGGGCTGATCCCGATCCTGCTTCCCTGGCTGGAGCGCGGGCGTTTCCGTGAGCGCTTCGAAGCCAAGGGCCGCTTCCGCGACATCATGGAAAAGGTGCCGACCCAGGCGATCATGAATCCGGAACCGGGCCTGCTCGGCGCCGCCGCGATCGCGGTGATGGAATCCGGTCGGCCGCTGCTCGGCTGCTGAGCCGAACCGCCGCGCGATGGCGCGGCCGTCGCGTGGCCGGCGGCACGGTCTGAAGGCCTCGCAGGAGAATCCCATGCCCCGCAGTGACACCGCCTTCTTGTTCGATCTCGACGGCACCCTGGTCGACAGCGTCTACCAGCACGTGCTGGCCTGGAAGGAGGCGCTCGATGCCGAGGGCGTCGAGCTGTCGGTGTGGCGCATCCATCGCAAGATCGGCATGAGCGGCGGCCTGTTCGCCAACATGCTGCTGCGCGAGACCGGGCTGGACATCACCGACGACCGGCTCGAGCGGTTACGCCGGCGCCACGCCGACGCCTTCAACCGCCAGCACACCCAAGGCTCGGTCAAGCCGCTGCCGGGCGCGCGCGAACTGCTGGCCTTCCTCACCGAGCAGCAGATTCCCTGGGCAATCGCCACCAGCGGCCGCATGGAAACCGCCGCGCACAACCTCGCCGCGCTGGGCGTCGATCCGTCGAAGGTGCCGGTGGTGACGCGCGACCAAGTGCGCCACGCCAAGCCGGACCCGGACCTGTTCGTCACCGCGGCGCACCGGCTGGATTTCGACATCCGCCACGCGCTGGTGGTCGGCGACAGCGTGTGGGACATGCTGGCCGCGCAACGTGCGCGAGCCATCGGCATCGGCCTGCTCGCCGGCGGCTACGGCCGCGAGGAACTGCAGCACGCCGGCGCGCTGCGCGTGTACGACGACCCGGCCGACCTGCTGCGCCACATCGACGAAGTGGCCGCGCGAGCGTGAACCGCTTCTTCGCATCTGCCTGACACGGACTGAACGCGGCGGCGCTAGCCTCGCAGGCTCTCCACCCGCCGAGGAATGCCGATGCGCCGCCTCCTTGCCGCGAGCCTGGCCGCGCTGTTCGCGACCGCCTGCTCCCCCTCCAATCCGGCACCATCTTCCGGCACCGGAAGCCCGGCGCCGAGCGCGCCCGCCGACGCACGACTGGGTTCGCCCGCCTGGTACGACTGGGTCGACCGCTCGCTGGGCATCTCCGAAAGCGGCCATGGGCCGGACCACGGCTCGCCCGAATGGAACCAGGCGGTGCAACGCAAGCTGGGACAGGAAGCGCCGCAGGCCGCACCCGGATCGCCGCAATGGCAGCAGGCCGTGGACGCACTGCTGCGCACCCGCGGCAGCGCGCCGGCCGCGGAGCGCTGAGCAGGCCCGCCCCTAAAACGCAGTCAACCGCGTGCGACACTGGGCGTTGGCGGAGGCGCACATGCTGGACAAGGGGCACAGACGATGAAGCGGTGGCAGCAAGGCATCCTGATGGCGCTGGTCACCGGCCTGGCGGTTGGCCCGGCCCGGCCGGCCGACGTCGCGGCCGATACGCTGCCCGGCCAGGACATGCCGCGCATCTACTGCGCCGACGGCCTGGAGCGCATCCTGCCCGGTGACTACTACGGCTGCCGTGCGCTCTACCACCTGCAGCGCAAGCACTACCGGCAGGCCGTCGCCATGCTGGAAGAGTCGGCCTTCTGGGCGAACAAGGAGGCCCAGCACCAACTCGGCCTGGCCTATGTGAACGGCGACATCCCCGACGTACCGGCCGATCTGCCGCGTGGTATCGCCTGGCTGGCGCTGGCCCGTGAACGCCACCAGCCCGACTACGAGCGTGACTATGCCCTCGCCGTGACGCGCGCCACGCCAGCGCAGCGCGCGCAAGCGGCAGCGATCTACCTGGAACTGCGCAAGCGCTACGGCGACGCGGTGGCCGGCAAGCGCGCCACCAACCGCTTCAATCGGGAGATCGCCGGCATCGACGAAGCGGCCCAGGGCGGCGAGGTCTGGATTTCCGGATTCGGGCCGTTCCCGATGCGGGCCTACACCCTGTCGCGCCAGTTGCATGCCGAGGCCGAGAGCGCGTTCGGTGGCCTGCAGGGTTCGGTGCTGGTCGGCCCGCTGCAGCGGGTGAGCGACCGGATCGATACCGCCACCCTGCCCGCGCGAGGAAGCACCCCTCGGGGCACCACGCCGGCCGACCGGGAGCACTGACCGAAGAGGATAGTCAGCCCGGCGCGAGCAGCGCGTCGAGATCGGCCTGGTCGAAGCTGAGCTTCTCGCGGGCGCCACCGCCCTCCAGCACCGCGTCGGCCAGCTCGGCCTTGCGGGCCTTCATTTCCTCGATGCGCTCTTCCACCGTGTTCGCCGTGATCAGGCGGAACACGAACACCGGCTTGTCCTGGCCGATGCGGTGCGCGCGATCCGAGGCCTGCGCCTCGGCGGCGGGATTCCACCACGGGTCGTAGTGGATCACCGTGTCGGCGGCGGTGAGGTTCAGGCCCACGCCGCCGGCCTTCAGCGACAACAGAAACAGCGGCACGTCGCCTTCCTGGAACTGGCGTACCGGCTCGGCGCGGTCGCGCGTCTCGCCGGTCAGCGTGACGTAGGAGATGCGGCGGCGGTCCAGCTCGTGGGCGATCAGCTTGAGCATCTCGGTGAACTGCGAGAACAGCAGCACCTTGCGCCCCTCGGCCAGCAGCGCCGGCAGCATGTCCATCAGCAGCTCGAACTTGGCCGAGTCGCGCACGCCGCGGGCAGCTTCCAGCTTCACCAGCCGCGGGTCGCAGCAGACCTGGCGCAGCTTGAGCAGCGCGTCGAGCACGACGATGCCGGAGTGCGCGATGCCGCGCTGGGCGATCACCTGGCGCAACTCGTCGGCCAGCGACAGGCGCAGGCTCTCGTAGAGCTCGCGCTGGCGTCCGTCGAGCACCACGCGGCGGGTGATCTCGGTCTTCGGCGGCAGCTCGGCGGCCACCTGGCTCTTGGTCCGGCGCAGGATGAACGGCGCCAGCCGGCGGTTGAGCCGCGCCTGGCAGGCCTCGTCGCGCTGCTTCTCGATCGGGCCACGGTAGTGGCGGCGGAACGCGCCCTCGTCGCCGAGCAGGCCCGGCACGGCCAGGTCGACCTGCGACCACAGCTCGCCCAGGTGGTTTTCCAGCGGTGTACCGGTAAGGCAGATGCAGCGCGGCGCGCGCAGGCTGAGTACGGCGCGGCGCGCCTGCGTGCGCGGGTTCTTCACCTGCTGCGCCTCGTCCAGCACGATCAGCGCGAACGGCTGCTTGCGCAGGGCCACCACGTCGCGCGGCAGCAGCGCGTAGCTGGTCAGCACGATGTCCTGCTGGCCGAGCTGGGAGAAATCGCCGCTGCGCTGCGGCCCGTGCAGGGCCAGCACCTTCAGCGACGGCGCGAAGCGCGCGCACTCGGCCTGCCAGTTCGGGATCAGGCTGGTCGGAACCACCACCAGCGCCGGCTGGGTCAGCGCGCCACGCTCCTTCAGCGCCAGCAGGTGGGTGATCAGCTGCAGCGTCTTGCCCAGGCCCATGTCGTCGGCGAGCACGCCACCGACCCCGGCCTCGGCCAGCGCGTTGAGCCAGCGCAGGCCCTCGCGCTGGTAGGGACGCAGCTCCACCGTGAGTCCCTCGGGGATCGCATCGCTGGCGCGCTCGGCGGCATCGCGCAGGCGCGTGGTGAAGCCGCGCAGCGCCTCGGGCGCCTGCAGCTGGCCACCTTCGGGCATCACGTCGACCAGCTCGTCCAGCCGGCCAGCCTGCACGCGCGGCAGGTGCAGCTGCTTGCGCGGCTTTTCCAGGTACTCGGCCAGCGGCGCGAGCAGGTCGCGCAGCTCCTTGAGCTTCACCGGCACGCGGCGGCGGTCGTCCACCGGCGCGTACCACACCGCATCCTCCGGCTCGTTCGGCACCGGGCTCAGGCTGAGCTGGTGCTCGGCCAGCGCCTGCGCCACGGCCGGCAGCAGGTTGTGCCGCTTGCCCTCGACCTCGATGCCGATCTCCAGGTCGAAGGCGTGGTCGTCGGCGTCCTCGGTGGCGTCGCCGTACCAGCGCACCGGACCTTCCAGCACCTCGAACGGGAAGCTGGGCGCGTATTCGACCACGTAACCCTCGCCCTCCAGGCGGCTGCGCAGGGCCAGCCACCGCGCCGGCGTGTTCACCTCCAGCGCGCCGGCGTAGCCCTTGCCGGGGAACAGCCAGGCGTCTTCCGGCAGCGTGTCGGCCAGGTCCCAGGGCAGGCCCTCGGTATCCACGGCGGGAGTGAGCCCCGCGCGTTCGAGCTGTTCCATCGCGGCCAGCTCGTCGGCGCGGCGGCGCACGATCTCCACCAGTTGGCCCTGCCGGACGCGCCGCACCAGCGGCTCACCGCCGCGACCGGGCAGGCGCTCGCCGGCGTAGTCGAAGCCCAGTCGCGCATAGGCCAGCGGCGGCGTGCCGGCGGCCAGCCGGGCATGCCGGGTCAACGCGTGCAGGGTCAGCACCGGCTTCGGTGCGAGATCCTCGCGCCGCAGGTCCTCGAACACCTGCGGCAGCGGCACCCGCTGCGCCAGCCGGCTGTTCGGCAGAGCGTCGCGCAGGCGGTGGCTGTCGTCGTGCTTGAGCGGCGGGAGGTCGAGCCAGGCAATCTCCTCGACGGGTGCCTCCAGATGCCCCACCTCGGCGCGCTCGGCGTCCAGATACCAGAGACCGTCGACACGCAGCAGTCGCTGGCCACTCGCCAGCGCCGGCAGCAGTCGCTGGCTGCCGTCGCCCTCCAGATGCCAGTGCCAGTTCAGCTGGTGCGACTTGCCGCGCGAAAGGCGCAGGCCGCCCAGGCCGCCAAGGAAACACGGCGCGGTATCCAGAATTTCCGCCAGCAGGGCATCTCCGACATGACCGGCCAGCCGCGCGTAGCTGCGGCTCTTGCGCACGTTCTGCGGCAGGCCCAGCACGGTGGCAGCCAGCCGCTGCTCGTGCGGCTCAAGCTGGGCGTTGACCAGATGCTTGCTGTCCAGGGGCGACGGGCGCACGAAGCGACCATGCTCGGCCATCGCCAGCACGGCCGGCGCCACGTCGACGCGACCATAGGGCGCACCGTCCTCGTGGATCACGTCCAGGAAGAAGCCGAGCACCCCGCGCTCGGCCGGCGCCGGCGGCACCGCCGGCTCCAGCACGCGGCGCCACACCGGCGACAGCCCCGATGCGGTGGACCCGCGCGCGGGGGCTGGATCGCCAGGCTTTCGGTCGTCCGGTTGCTGCATGGGCATGCGGTCCGTTGGGCGATCAAAACCTTGAGCTTAGCAAGGCTCGCCGCGGCATGCCCACGCCCACGCCGCAAACTCGTGCGGCGGGTGGACCCGGAGGCTCAGGTGCCGGGAAACAGCCCGTGCGGGTATTCCGGCTTCTGCTCGCGCGCCATCAGCGCGCGCAGGCCCTCGACCGGCGTCACCTCACCGTGCAGCACGGCGCGCACTCCGCTGGCGATCGGCAGATCCAGGCCATGCTTGGCAGCCAGCCGCGCCACCTCGTCGGCGGTGAGCACGCTCTCGACCACCTGGCCGATCTGGCGCACCGCCTCGTCCAGCGCGACGCCCCTGCCCAGCGCCAGCCCCAGCCGGCGGTTGCGCGACAGGTCGCCGGTGCAGGTCAGCACCAGGTCACCGAGGCCGGACAGGCCCATCAGCGTCTCCGGCTTGGCGCCCAGCGCGAGTCCCAGGCGCAGCATCTCGTTCATGCCGCGGGTGATCAGGCCGGCACGGGCGTTCAGGCCAAGCTGCATGCCGTCGGCGACGCCGGTGGCCACCGCCAGCACGTTCTTCATCGCACCACCCAGCTCGCCGCCGAGCACGTCGCTGCCGGTGTAGGCACGGAAGTTGGGGGCATGCAGCAGGCCCGCCAGCTCCCGCGCGAAGGCCTCGTCGTCCGAATGCACGGTCACCGCGCTGGGCAGGCCGGCGGCCACTTCCTTGGCAAACGAAGGGCCGGTGACTACCGCGGCGGGGCGCCCCGGCAGCTTTTCGGCCACCAACTCATGCAGGAACCGGCCGGTGCCCGGCTCGAATCCCTTGCTGGCCCACGCGATCGCCGCGCCCGGCTCCAGCAGCGGGGCGATCTGGTCGAGCATCGACGCGAAGGCATGACTGGGCACCACGATCAGCACGACCTGCGCGCCGCGCAGGGCGGCGGCGAGATCGCTTTCGTAGTGCAGCTCGGCCGGGAGCTCCAGATCCGGCAGGTAACGCTGGTTGCGACGGGTCTTCGCCATCGCCTCCAGCGCCTGCCGGTCACGCCCCCACAGCCGGGTCGGCACGCCGTTGCGTGCCGCGAGCGCCGCCAGCGCCGTCCCCCAGGAACCGGCACCAAGTACCGCCAGGGTCGGTCGGGTGCTCATGGCTGGATCAGCTGTTCAGCGTCGGCGCCGTCTCGCCGCCCATGGCGTTGCGGCGCATCTGCTCGGCGTAGAGCGCGTCGAAGTTGATCGGCTGCAGCAGGAACGGCGGGAAACCGCCCTCCAGCACCAGCTGCGAGATCACCTGGCGCGCATACGGGAACAGCAGGTTCGGGCAGTAGCTGCCGATGATCCCGGCATGGTCTTCCGGACCGAAGCCGGCGATGCCGAACAGGCCGGCCTGGTGCACTTCCGCAAGATAGGCGGTGCGCTCGCCGATGGTGCAGGTCAGGGTCAGGCTCAGCACCACTTCGTACAGGTCGTCGCCTAGGTCGGTGGCGCGCTGGCCGAGGTTGAGCTGCACCTGCGGCTGCTCCTCGGTGACGCCCATGTCCTGGAAGATCTGCGGTGCGTTGGGGGCCTCGAAGGAGACGTCCTTCACGTAGATCTTCTGCAGCGCGAGCTGCGCCTGGGTCGCCTGGCCGTCGGCCTGGCCGTTGGTGGTCACGTCTGCCATCGGATGTCCTCGTCGAAAGTTCGGGGCGGCGCCCATCCGCAAGCGGACGGAAAACCGCAAAGGACGCGATTGTTCCATACAAGCCTGCGCGCCGTCACTCGCCGGGCCGGCCCGGCCACTGGTCAAGGATTGCGCAGCAAGCCGAAAATCCGCGATAATGCACGGCTCGACTCCTGTCGCCCGCTCGCGCGGGCCGTCCGCGACGCGATGCGGACCTCACGACCGGCCTCGAAAGCTGCACCCTCCAGCATCGCGTGGCGCCAAGGCGCCGCTGGGCCGAAGTCGCCCTGGCCAACGGGCGTTACACCACGAATACGGAGGTCATCATGGCCCGTGTATGCCAAGTCACCGGAAAGGGTGTGCGGACCGGCAACAACGTCTCGCACGCGAACAACAAGACCCGTCGCCGCTGGTTGCCCAACCTGCATGAGCGTCGCTTCTGGGTCCCCAGCGAGAACCGCTGGGTCAAGCTGCGTGTTTCCAACCACGCCCTGCGCACCATCGACAAGAATGGCATCGAGGCCGTGATTGCCGAGCTGCGTGCCCGCGGCGAGAAGATCTGAGGAGCTAGACCATGGCGAACAAGACCCAGGACAAGATCCGTCTGATCTCGTCGGCCGGTACCGGCCACTTCTACACCACGCAGAAGAACAAGAAGAACACCCCGGAAAAGTTCGAGTTCAAGAAGTACGATCCGGTCGTGCGCAAGCACGTGATCTACAAGGAAGGCAAGATCAAGTAATTGATCGCCATTCCGGAAGAAACCCGCCCACCGTGGCGGGTTTTTTCTTGCCCGGCCGTCGGACGACCGTGATCATGCGCGGCATGACCACGGACGAGTCGCTCTTTCCCGCATTGCTTGGGCCCGCCTGGGCCGGACTTGCGGCACCGGTGCGCCGCGCGCATGGCGGCCGAAGCAGCATCGCCCTGCGTGGCCAAGCCGACGTGGTCGGTACCGACAGCCGGGCGGCGCGTCTGCTGCGGCAGCTGCTGGGCGTGCCCGCGCCAGGACCGGCGCAACCGTTGATCGTGGAAATCGCGCGTGACGACGACGGCGAGCAGTGGACACGCCGCTTTGCCCTTGGGCGGATGCGCTCGCGGTTGAGCGCCGGCCCGGACGGGCTGCTGCACGAACGGCTGGGACCGGTGCTACTGCGCTTCCGCCTCGAAGCGGACGGTGGCGAGATCCATTGGCACCTGCTTGGCGCGCGCCTGCTCGGCCTGCCCCTGCCCCGTCGATGGCTCGGTCACGTGCTGGCATGCAGCGGCGCCGAGGGCGACCGTTACGCCTTTACCGTCGAGGCCAGCCTACCTGGCATCGGCCGCTGGATCGGTTACCGCGGCACGCTGGAGGTCGATGATGGCGCATGAACCGGCCGTGGTGGTCTTCGACGGCGTCTGCGTACTGTGCAGCCGCTGGGTGGACTTCATTCTCAGGCACGACCGCGCCGGCCGGTTCCGGCTGGCGGCAATGCAGGGCCGGCACGGCCGCGCACTGCTCGCCGCCCACGGACTGTCGCCCGACGATCCGGCGTCGCTGCTGCTGGTCGCCGACGGGGTCGGCTACATCGACACCGCGGCCATTGCCGGCGTGCTGCAGCGGCTGGACGGCCCGTGGCGCATCCCGTCCGCACTGCTGCGCTGGACACCGCATTGGTTCGCGGATCCGGCCTATCGCTGGGTGGCGCGGCACCGCTACCGCCTGTTCGGCCAACGCGATGCCTGCCGGATGCCGGACCCCGCCGAGGCCTGGCGCTTCCTCGACTGAACACCCACGCCTCAGGGGATCACTTCGACTCCGCTGGTGACGGCGAACGGTGCCAGCGCCGCCATCAGCTCTTCCAGTTCCAGCAGGCCGACGCAAGGCGTCGCCCCCGTCGCCCGCAGGGACCGGTCGGCCAGCCGCCGCGCCAGCGTCAGCGCCGGCGTCACCGGCACCTCCGGCCCTTCGCCCGCCGCGGCCTCCAGCCACCAGCGCAAGCGGAGCGGGCGCCCGGACGCATCTTCGCCGGTGAGCTCCACCACCATGCCGCCGACGTCACTACCCCTGCGCATGAACCACTCGCTCCAGCGGCGCAGGCGTGCCGCATGGCGAGGCAGATCGCTAATCAGGCCCAACCGCACCAGCGCCGCCACCAGCCAGGTCCCGCCGTGCAACAGGGGCAACTCCAGCCCCGCACGGAACAGCACGGTGCGCACTCCCGGATAGCGGCGGGGAAAGAGCTCCAAGTCAGGCACTTCGCAGATCCCGACGAAACGGCGGGATCGTGCCAGTCGCACGCGCTGCGTGTCCATCCAGCCGTGCGCCACCTGCCAGCGCGCGTCGCGCCAGACGAGTATCTGTCGCCCGCAGTAGCCAAGAATTGACGCCACCGTGGCGTCGCCGCGCGGGGTCCGGTTGCCGGGGCTGATCGCGCTCTCGATCCCGTCCAGCCTGGCGAAGCGCGGCATCAACGCATCGACCACCGCGCTGCTGAGCGCCGGCACGCTGGATGCCCCGCTGGTGACCAGCAGGCCCGCGGCACGTGCCGCAGGATCCAGCCGCCCGATGCCGGCGACGAAATCCCGCCCATCGGCCAAGTCGACATAGTGGCTGCCACAGCCCAGGCATGCCTCCGCCACGCGGTAGTCCTGGGCCTGGAACGGGCCGGCCGCGTGGATCACCAGTTGGGGTTGCAGGGCGGCCAGCCGGGCGGCGAAGTCGCCGGCGAAAACGTCGAGCGACGCCACCGTCACCGATCGGCCCGCGGCGGCAGCGACCTCGTCGGCCAGCACCCGCAGCGCCCCCGGCGAGCGTCCGGCAAGGATCGGCTCGAAGCGCCCGTCGGATGCCAGTCGCCGCGCCAAACGCGCCCCGAACACCCCGGTCGCCCCCAGCAGCAACACCCTGAACGCCATACTCTTCCCCCCTCCCTGGCCGATGCGCCGAACCGCTCGCGCCGGGCTATTGTCGAACTATCAGCACCTCCCACCCTGTCCCCGACCAGGAGAACTGCCATGAAAGTGCGGATTGCCCTGTTCACCCTGCTCGCCGTCAGTGGTCTGGCATCCGTCCAGCGACTGCACGCGGAAGAAACATCGCCGCAGCGGGTCACGGTGACCTACGACCACCCCGAGCGCTTCACCGAAACGCGCGAGGAGAAGGCGCTGGCGCCGACCCGCGCCAGCAACGCGTATCTGCAGACCCTCAAGACCTACATCGAGAAGCAGGGGGCGAAACAGCTCGCGCCCGGCCAGCGGCTTGAGCTGGTGATCACCGACATCGACCGCGCCGGCTCTTTCGAACCGTGGCACGGCGGACAGCTGCGCGAGGTGCGGATCATCAAGGACATCTACCCGCCGCGCATCGACCTGAATTTCAAGCTGCTCGATGCGGATGGCAAGGTGATCCGCGAAGGCACCCGCAAGCTGCGCGATCCGGGCTTCCTCACCAGCAACACCGCACCGACCAGCGACGACAGCCTGCGCTACGAGAAGCGGCTGATCGACCGCTGGCTGCGCAAGGGGCCGGACAAGCTCTGAGCCGCACCGGCGCCCACGAAAAAGCCCGCCGGAAGGCGGGCTTTTCGTTTTCACGTAGCGGTCGGGTTCGCGCGTCAATTGGCGATCGCGTAACCCTTCAGCCGGGCGGCAAAGTCCTGCAGCGCGCGGATGCCGCTCTGCTCCGCCTCGTGGATCCACTGCTGCAACCCGTTCAGTGCCTGGTCGGCGCCGCGCTGCTCCATCAGGGCCGCCAACCGGGTACGGAAGTCGACCACGGTGCGCAGGGTCGGGCGCTTGGCGAGCACTGCCTGCAGGCGGTCATGGCCCTCACCGTCCAGCCAGCGGCCACCGTCGGCCAGCGCGCGGCGCAGGCGACGCGGCACGGCCTTGATGCTCTCGCCGGCATGGGCCGCTTCTTCGCGAAGGGTCGGCACGATCACGCCGCGGTAGTAGTCGGTCATCGCCTGGAAGCGATGGGTGAGCACGGCCTTCAGCGTCTCGGCATCGGGCAGGTTCACGTTCGGGCGGATGTCGAGCGTCGGCGCAACGCGAAGCACCTTGGCCAGACCGACCGAACGCAGGGCACAGATCACCGCCCAGCCGATGTCGAACTCCCACTTGCGCAGGGCGAACTTCGCCGAGCTTGGGAACGCGTGGTGGTTGTTGTGCAGCTCTTCGCCGCCGATCCAGAAGCCCCACGGGATGAGGTTGGTCGCGGTGTCGGCGCTCTCGAAGTTGCGGTAGCCCCACCAGTGGCCGATGCCGTTGACGAAGCCGGCGGCCCAGAACGGGATCCAGATCATCTGTACCGCCCAGAAGGCCACGCCGATCACGCCGAACAGGGCGAAGCTGATGATCAGCATCAGCGCCGGGCCCCAGTACGGGTGGCCGGTGTAGAGCTTGCGCTCGATCCAGTCGTCCGGCGTGCCGCGGCCGTACTTCTCGAGGTCTTCCTTCACTTCACTGGCGTCGCGGTACAGCGCCACGCCGTCCCAGAACACTTTCTTGATGCCGTAGATCTGCGGGCTGTGCGGATCCTCGACGGTCTCCACCTTGGCGTGATGCTTGCGATGCACCGCCACCCATTCCCGCGTCACCATGCCGGTGGTGAGCCAGCCCCAGAAGCGGAAGAAGTGCTGCACCACCGGATGCAGGTCGACGCCACGGTGGGTCTGGCAGCGGTGGTAGTAGATGGTCACCGTGAAGATGGTGAGCTGGGTTACCACCAGCATGTAGACCAGCATGCCGACCCAGCTCATGTGGGTCAGCCCGTTGGACAGGAAGTTGAGTACGGCGTCGAGCATCGGAGTACGTCTCTATGTCTTTGAAAAAGCAGTCTAGTGCACGGGTCTCCGTACCCACCAGCATGGGCGGTGCGCGCAATGTCGCAGCGTGACGCATGCACGCCTGGCGCAAAACCCTGCCGGTTGTCTGAAAGTGGGGGCGCCGTGACAATCATGCAATGACCACGCCGCCCCCCCTGCTTCAGATCGACCGGCTGACCCGCCAACGCGCCGGCCGAATGGCCTTGCAGGATCTGTGCCTGACCGTGGAGCGCGGCGACGTGCTCGGCCTGCTGGGCGTGAACGGCGCCGGCAAATCCACCACCCTGGGCATGATCGCCGGCGCCATGCGGCCGGACGACGGCAGCATCCGGCTGGACGGCGAGGATTTCCTCGAGCACCCGGAACTGGGGCGTCGTCGCGTCGGCTGGCTGCCCGAGCGGGCCCCGCTGTGGCCGGAACTGACCGTGCGCGAGCACCTGCAGGCCCACGGGCGCCTGCGTGGCCTGCGCGGCACGGCGCTGGCGACCGCCTGCGAAGCGATGCTGGAGCGGCTTGAGCTGGCGCCGATGGCCCGCCGACTGGCCGGCGTGCTGTCGCAGGGCCAGCGCCAGCGCGTGGGCCTGGCCTGCGCCATGCTCCATCGGCCGGACCTGCTGATCCTCGACGAGCCGGCCAACGCACTCGACCCGGTGCAGGTCGCCGCGCTGCGCCAGCTGATCCGCGAGGAGGCCGCGCGCGGCGCCGCGGTGATCCTCTCCACCCACCTGCTGGCCGAGGTCACCGCGGTCTGCGGGCGGGTGGCGATCCTGCACGAGGGCCGGCTGCGCCATGCCGGCCCGGTCGATGCCGCCGACCTGCCGACGCTGGAACGCCAATTCTTCGACATCGCCATGAACGGCCGGAGCCTGGCCGCATGAGCGCGCTGGCCGTGGCGCGCCTGGAACTCCGCCGCCTGTTCGTCCGCCCGCTGGGGTGGGTGCTCGGCGCACTCACGCTGGGCGAGCTGGCCTGGCGCTTCGTGCTGCTGCTGGGCAACTTCCTCGCCGCCCAGGTGCGACTGGCCGCGCTGCCGGCCGGACCGGGCTATACCGACCTGGTCGCGGTGCCACTGCTGAGCAGCCTGTTCACCGGTTCGCTGGTGCCGTTCGGACTGACCGAACTGGCGCTGCTGGTGGTGCCGCTGCTGACCATGTCCAGCCTCGCCGGCGAGCGCGGCAACGGCACCCTGCCGCTGCTGCTGGCCACCGGCCAGTCGCCCGCCGGCCTCGTGCTGGGCAAGTACCTGGCCACGCTGGCGTGGCTGGCGCTGTGGCTGGCGCTGGTGCTGGCGATGCCGCTGTCGCTGGCCCACGGCACTACGCTGGACTGGGGCAAGCTCGCCGCCGCGACGATCGGGCTGGTGCTGGTGCTGGCGCTGCTGGCGGCGATCGGGCTGGCCTGCTCGGCCTTCGCCTCGCATCCGGCGATCGCCGCCACCGCCGCGCTGGTGATCGCACTGGCGCTGTGCTGCGTGAACCTCGGCGCCCAGGCGGCCGGCGTGGACAGTGGGGTGATCCACTGGCTGGCGCTGGGCACGCACCTGGAGCCGCTGCTGCGGGGGCTGGTGGATACCGGCGACGTGCTGTGGTTCGTGCTGCTCACTGCGCTGGCACTGGCGCTGGCCATCCGCCGCCTCGACGCCGACCGGGAGCGCGGCTGATGACGACGCTGCACCGCACCCTGCGCCGCCTCGACGGCTGGCTGTTCGCCGCGCTGGCGATCCTCGCCTTCGCCGCTGCCGGCTACCTCGCCAGCCGCTACCACCATGTGGCGGACTGGACCCACGACGCCCGCGCCAGCCTGTCGAAGGAGAGCCGTGCGGTGTTGGCCCGGCTGGACGGGCCGGTCGAGATCACCAGCTACGCCAACCCGCAGGGTTCGCTGCGGCAGAGCATCGCCAGCTTCGTGGCGCGCTACCAGCAGGCCAAGCCGGACATCTCGCTGCGCTTCGTCGATCCGCAGCTCGACCCGGGCGCGATGCGCGAGAAGGGCATCACCGTCGACGGCGAGCTGGTGATCCGCTACCACGGCCGCGAGCAGCACCTGGACGACCTGTCCTCGGAAGCGCCGATGACCAACGCGCTGGAACGGCTGGCGCGCGGCGGCGATCGCATCGTCGCCTTCGTCACCGGCGACGGCGAGCGCCGCGCCGACGGCCAGGCCAATGCCGACCTCGGCGTGTTCATGCACCAGCTCGAAGCCCGCGGCATGCGCGCCGTGCCGCTGAACTTCGCCCAGGTCACCGCGGTGCCGGAGCACACCGACCTGGTGGTGCTGGCCAGCCCCGGCGCGCCGCTGCCGCCGGGTGGCGTGCAGGCGCTGGTGAACTACGTCGCCGACGGTGGCAACCTGCTGTGGCTGACCGATCCGCAGGGGCGCCAGGGGCTGGGCAACGACCTCGGCCTGCAGCCGCTGTCCGACGCGCTGGGCATCAGCGTCCTGCCGGGCACGCTGTACGACCCCTCGGGCAGCGCGCTGGGCCTGCACGATCCGCACATGATCGCGCTGGGCGACTACCCCGCGCAGGCGATCACCCGCGGCTTCACCCTGACCACGCTGTTTCCCGAGGTGGCGGCACTGGCGGCGCGGCCGGGCACCGACTGGTCGGCGGTGCCGTTCCTGCGCTCGAGCCCGCAGACGCGGATCGACAACGGCCAGGCGGATCTGGACAGCCAGCCCGGCCAGGCGCTGGATTTCGGCTTCGCGCTCACCCGCCTCTCGCCCAGCCCGACCAAGCGCGAGCAGCGCGCGGCGGTGATCGGCGACGGCGACTTTCTCTCCAACACCTACCTGGGCAACGGCGGCAACCGTGCACTGGGTGAGCGGGTGTTCGACTGGTTGCTCGGCGACGATACCCTGGTGGACCTGCCGCCGCGCGGCGCGCCGGACCGCTTCCTGCAACTGTCGCAGGCCGGCCTGAACGCGGTGACCTTCGGCTTCCTCGCCCTCCTGCCGCTGCTGCTGTTGCTGGGCGGTGGCCTGGTGGTCTGGCGCCGGCGGCGGCGCTGAGCGATGCGCCGCGCCGTCCGCCGCCGGCTCGCGCTCGTCCTCGTGGTGGCCGGACTGGCCGCCGCCGCGCTGTGGCAATGGCGCCACGACGCCGCCGTCTCGCCGGCCACCCTGCTGCCGCTGGATCCGGACACGATCACCCACGTCACGCTGGCGCTGCCGGGCCATCCCACCGAGCAGTACGTGCGGCGCGACGGCCACTGGTGGCGCGACAGCGAGCCGCCGGTCGCCGCCGACGAGGGACGGCTGGAGCAGCTCACCGGCATCGCCGCCGCCCAGGCCTTCGGCTGGCGCCCGCTGTCCGATTTCGATCCGGCGCGGATCGGCCTGACCCACCCGGTGGCCACGCTGACCCTGGACGACCGCACGCTGCGCTTCGGCGAGACCAGCGCGACGGCCCCCTTGCGCTACGTGCAGGTCGGCGATCGGGTGGCGCTGGTGCCGATCATCGCCACGCCACGACCGCCGCAGCGCGACGCGATCCAGCTCAACCCCTGACTCCGCGCTTGCCTGGACGCGGGAACGCCCCATGTCTGCCGGATCCCTTTTCCCCTTCCCGGAGCAAGCCCCATGAGCAAGCAGGCCATCGGCGTCGTCGGCATGGCCGTGATGGGCCGCAACCTGGCGCTGAACATCGCCAGCCGCGGCCACGCGGTGTCGATCTACAACCGCAGCCGCGAGAAGACCGACGAGGTCGTCGCCGAGTATCCCGACGCCGGCCTGGTGCCGACGTTTTCGCTGCAGGAGTTCGTCGACTCGCTGGAAAGCCCGCGCCGGATCCTGCTGATGGTCAAGGCCGGCAAGCCGACCGACGACACCATCGCCGCACTCAAGCCGCTGCTGGCCAAGGGCGACATCCTGATCGACGGCGGCAACACGTTGTTCACCGACACCGTGCGCCGTGCCAGGGAGTTGTCCGAGGCCGGCCTGCACTTCATCGGTACCGGCGTGTCCGGCGGCGAGGAAGGTGCGCTGAAGGGTCCGTCGATCATGCCCGGCGGCCCGCGCGACGCCTACGACCTGGTCGCACCGATCCTCAAGGAAATCGCCGCCCGCGCCCCGGACGGCACGCCCTGCGTGGCCTACATGGGTCCCGGCGGCGCCGGCCACTACGTGAAGATGGTGCACAACGGCATCGAGTACGGCGACATGCAGCTGATCGCCGAGAGCTACGCCCTGCTCAAGGGCGTGCTCGGCCTGTCCAACGACGAGCTGGCGAAGGTCTACGCCGACTGGAACGCCGGCGAGCTGGACAGCTACCTGATCCAGATCACCGCGCAGATCTTCGGCAAGCAGGACGAGGAGACCGGCCAGGCGCTGGTCGACGTGATCCTCGACCGCGCCGCGCAGAAGGGCACCGGCAAGTGGACCAGCCAGAGCGCGCTCGACCTCGGCGTGCCGCTGCCGCTGATCACCGAATCGGTGTTCGCCCGCGTGCTGTCCTCGCTCAAGAGCGAGCGCGTGGCGGCCAGCAGGCAACTGACCGGACCCGCGCCGCAGGCATTCAGCGGCGACCGCGCCGCCTTCGTCGAGTCGGTGCGCCGCGCACTGTACCTGGCCAAGCTGATCTCCTACGCGCAGGGCTTCGCCCAGCTGCGCGCCGCCTCGACCGAGTACGACTGGAACCTCGACTACGGCACCATTGCCAGCATCTGGCGCGGCGGCTGCATCATCCGCGCGCGCTTCCTGGAGGACATCACCCGCGCCTTCGCCGCCGACGCGGCGCTGGCCAACCTGCTGCTGGCGCCGACCTTCGCCAAGGTCGCCACCGACTACCAGGCCGCGCTGCGCGAGGTGGTCACCACCGCGGTACAGGCCGGCGTGCCAGTACCGGGTCTGGCCTCGGCCATCGCCTACTTCGACGGCTACCGCAGCGCGCGCCTGCCGGCCAACCTGATCCAGGCGCAACGCGACCTGTTCGGTGCGCACACGTTCGAGCGCATCGACCGCGAGGGCAGCTTCCACGCGGACTGGAATTGAGCATTCACCTCACGTCTCACTATCCGTCATCCCAGCGAACCCCACAAAAGGGGGCAAGCGCTGGGATCCAGAGCCTTTGAACGCTCACGCACAAGGCACTGGATTCCGGCTTTCGCCGGAATGACGAACATGGAGCCTGCGATCACCTAAGCCTCTACTCATGCCCGAACTCCCCGAAGTCGAAACCACCCGCCGCGGCATCGCTCCGCACCTGGTCGGCCGGCGCATCAGCGCGGTGACGCTGCGCCGGCCGGATCTGCGCTGGCCGATTCCGCGCGAGGTGGCCGAGCTGTTGCCAGGGCAGGTCATCGAATCGGTGGAGCGGCGCGCGAAGTACCTGCTGCTGCGCACCGAGATCGGCAGCGCCATGCTGCATCTGGGGATGAGCGGCGTGCTGCGCGTGCTGCCGCCGGACACGCCGGTCGGCACGCACGACCACGTCGACATCGCCATCGACGCGGCACCGGGCAAGCCGGCGCGCGTGCTGCGCTTCACCGACCCGCGCCGCTTTGGCTGCCTGCTGTGGCAGTGGCCGGGCGAAACGCACAACCTGCTCGCCGCGCTGGGGCCGGAGCCGCTCACCGACGACTTCGACGGCGACCTCCTGTGGCAGCTCTCGCGCGGTCGCAGCGCCGCGGTGAAGCTGTTCATCATGGACAACGCGGTGGTGGTCGGCGTGGGCAACATCTACGCCAGCGAGGCGCTGTTCGCCGCCGGCATCGACCCGCGCAAGCCCGCCGGCAGCATCTCCCGCGCCCGCTACGCGCGGCTTGCCGGCGAGATCAAGCGCATACTCGCCTGGGCGATCGAGCGCGGCGGCACCACGCTGCGCGACTTCCTCAACCCCGACGGCGCGCCGGGCTACTTCTTCCGCGAACTGTTCGTCTACGGCCGCGCCGGCGAACCGTGCAAGTCCTGCGGCGCGACGATCCGCCAGGCCATGCTGGGGCAGCGCTCGACGTTCTGGTGCCCGCGCTGCCAGCGCTAGGTCGGCATCACACCGGCCAGCGGAACTCCACGAAGCTGTTGTTGAAGTCCGGATGCTCCGGGCCGCCGCCGAGACGCGCAGTCAGGTCTTCGGGCAGGCCGGGAATCTCGACCTGCTGGCCATCCTGGAAACGACCGCCGAGCACCTCCAGTTCCACCAGTCGCTCGCACAGGCTGCCGGCGAGATTGACCTGGGTATCCGGCACATCGCGCAGGCTGAAATCGGGACGACCGAACTTGCGCATGCCGCGGGTGTGGATCCAGCTGCGATCGGGCTCGGACCCGCCGTCGCGCAGGATCAGCAGGTGGCTGCGGATCGGTGCGCCATCGCGCACCAGGTAGCGGCGACGCCAGCCGTCGGCGTCGAACAGCGAGACGATCTGCGGATCGAGCACGGCCACGCCGCCGATGTCGAGCAGGCCGGCGATCACGCCCATCACGTCACGCAGGTAGCCCGTGTCGGGCTGATCCGGCAGGCGGCCGCGGACCACCATCACCTGCGGTGTGTCCACGGCCACGCGATAGGCGTCGGGAGCCTCCTCCTTGAACAGCTTGCCCATGCTGCCGCCCAGCGGATAACCCTCCCACGCACGCAGCTCGTGGTGGTGGTGGTTGGTGGCGGTGATGCCCTCGGGCAGGCCCGGGCTGCCGTAGTCCTGCGACGGCACGCGTACCGCCTCGAAGCTGCCGAACACGTAGAACTGCAGCACGATCTCCTCATCGTTCGGCTGCCAGTGCGGGCGGGCCCAGGCGGGCAGGGACATCGTCGAGCTCATCGGAAATCCTTTTGGCAAAACGCGGAAATATGGAGGACGGCATGTAGCCGCGGCGCGAACGCCTACTCGCCCAGCGGCAGCACGCTCTGCTGCAGTTCGATGCTGCCGCGGCCTTCGGTGATGTTCTTGAACTCGGCGCGGCTCACCGAGACGTAGCGGTCGTTGCCGCCGATCTCGACCTGCGGTCCCTCGGTCACCGCGCGGCCGCTTTCGTCCACGCGCACCACCATGGTCGCCTTGCGGCCGCTGTGGCAGATGGTCTTGATCTCTTCCAGGTTGTCGGCCCAGGCCAGCAGGTGCCGGCTGCCCTCGAACAGCTCGCCGCGGAAGTCGGTGCGCAGGCCGTAGGCCAGCACCGGGATGTTGAGCCGGTCGACCACGTCGCTGACCTGCCACACCTGCGCCTTGGTGAGGAACTGCGCCTCGTCGACGAACACGCAGTGCAGCGGACCGCGCTCGGCGATGTCCGCCTCGACCATCGTGAGCAGGTTGGCCTCGGCGCCGAAGCGGCGGCCGTTCGCCTTCAGGCCGATGCGCGAGGCGACCACGCCCTCGCCGAAACGGTCGTCCAGCGCCGGCGTGAGGATCAGCGTGCGCATGCCGCGCTCGTGATAGTTGTAGGCGCTCTGCAGCAGCGTGGTGGTCTTCCCGGCGTTCATTGCCGAGTAGTAGAAGTAGAGCTTGGCCATGGGCAGGGAATCGGGTGAAGCGATCCAGCATGGTAGCCGACCGCGCCTCGTGCGATCAGGCCGCGGGACGATCAGCCGGCCGGCAGTCCGAACAGCACCACCACCCCGGCCAGCACCGCACCCAGCACGTACACCGCCCGCAGCAGGGGCTTGCCGCCGGCCAATGCCGCGGCCAACACGCATTGCAGTGCGTAGTACACGGCGAAGGCGCGGCTGGCGATCGCGATGATGCCGAACAGGTTGGCCATCCAGGTCAGGGCGATCGCCACCACCACGATCGCCACGTAGGCCCGGCGCGGCGGCAGCCGCTCGGACAGCTCGGCCAGCAGGCCGCCCGCCCCGCCCATGTCGGCGACCGCCGCCGACAGCTGCGAGGCGACCGCCGCCAGCACCAGCAGTGGCCCGAGCAGCGGGCCGACCCGGCCGAGGATGTCGATGATCTCGGTCTCCTCCACCGCCGCGCCCGCGTGGCCCGCCGGCACGTGCGGCAGCAGCAGGGCAATGAAGGCGACGTAGATCGCGGTGGACAGCCCCTGCGCCCAGCGCATGCTGCGTACGCGCAAGGCGGCCGGGTAGTCGCGGCCGAGGAAGCGCGAGGTCTCGAAGCCCTGCACCAGGATCACGCAGCCCAGCAGCACGCGCAGTTCGTGCCAGCCCGGATGCCGCACAGGGAGCGCCACCGCGCGCACCGACGGGACCGCCACCCACACCGCGGCCAGCGCCGCCAGCACGCCGGCGATCACCGCGAGCTTGAAGCTCACCGCGTAGACCTCCAACCGCTCGACCCCGCGGAAACCGCGGAACCAGCCCAGCGCGCCGACGCCGGCGAGGATCGCCGTGGTCACCATCCTCGCCAGGTCGGGCGACACCACGCCGACGCCCTTCAGCAGGAAGGCGCCGAGCAGGTTGAGGTAGTAGGCCACCGAGATGAAATAGGCCAGCGACAGGCCGAGCTCGGAGAAGCGATCGAGCTTCCGTAGCGAGCCGGCCCGGCCGCGGTCGGCCAGGGGTTCGGCATGGACGATGTTGAAGCGCACCGCGCTGCCGAACAGCCAGGCCAGCGCGCACAGGCCGGCCATCGCCAGCGCCGCGCCACGTCCGGCCACGTCGGCCAGGATCGGCCCCACCACCAGGAAGCCCGAGCCGATGATCGAGGCCAGCGGCGTCACGGTGGCGCGCCAGCCGTCGCGGCGCCGGGTGGCCGGTGCCAGCAGCACGGCCAGCACCGGTGCGAGGACGAGCAGCGCGAGGACGTCGATCAGGCGGGGACTCATGCGGGCGCGGCGGCAAAGCGTCCAAGCATAGCCGCCGCGGCACCGGACACCGCCTGGGTCAGGCCGCCCTGGCCTGGCGCGCGGCGTCCAGCGCCCGGGACAGGTCGGTCCACAGGTCGTCGGCGTGCTCGATGCCCACCGACAGCCGCAGCAGGCCGGGCGTGATGCCGCAGCGCAGCTGGGTCGCGGCGTCGACCACGCGGTGGGTGAGCCCGGCCGGATGCTGGATCAGCGTATCGACCGAACCCAGGCTCACCGCCGGCGTGGCCAGCCGCACCGCGGCCATCACCGCCGCCGCCGCGGCATGACCGCCGTGCACCTCGAACGCCATCAGGCTGCCCGGCCCACGCATCTGCGTGCCGACCAGATGGGCGTTGGCGACGGTGCCCAGACCGGGGTAGCTGACCTTGGCCACCTGCGGATGCGCCGCCAGCTTTTCCGCGATGCGCCGGGCGTTCTCCTGCGCCTGGCGCACGCGCAGCCCCAGCGTCGGCAGGCCACGGTGCAGCAGGTAGGCCCCCAGCGGATGCAGCAGGCCACCGGTGGCCGCGCGCACCTGGCGCAACACCTTCGCCCATTCGGCGTCGCAGGCCACCACGCCGGCGATCACGTCACCGTGACCGCCGAGGAACTTGGTCGCGCTGTGCAGCACCAGGCTGGCGCCCAGCGCGGCGGGCTGCTGCAGCACGGGCGTGGCGAAGGTGGAGTCGACCAGCACCGGCACGGACCCCGCCGCACGCACCACCGCGGCGATGTCGATCAGGTCCAGCGTGGGGTTGGCCGGCGTCTCGATCACCACCATCGCGGTGTCGGCGTCGATCGCATCGGCGATCGCCGCGGGCGTGGTCCAGCGCACCGGGATGCCGAGCAGGCCCGAGTCCAGCAGATGGTCGCTGGTGCCGTAGAGCGGGCGCACCGCCAGCACGTGCTTGCCACGCTGACCGGCGGCGAGCAGGCAGGCCGACATCGCGGCCATGCCGGAGCCGAACGCGACCGCGTCGCTGGTGCCTTCCAGCTGCGCCAGCGCCGCTTCGAAGCGGGCGACCGTGGGATTGAACAGCCGCGCGTAGATCGGGTTGGACGCACCGGCCGCGCCGCCGACCAGCGCGTCGAAGCTGGCGGTGCCCTCGTCGAGGTCGCGCACCGGATACGTGGTGGACAGGTCCAGCGGCGGTGCGTGCACACCCAGTTCGGCGAAATCCTCGCGGCCGGCGTGAACGGCCAGGGTGTCCGGGTGGGTGGCGTGGTCGTGGCGCATGGTCCTGCCCTCTGATTCGCGAAATGACCTCGAGGGTAGAACCGAGACAGTACGACACGGCACACTTCCGAATATTCTTCGGATTGGGCGACAAACCATGCATCTGGACCGAACCGACTTCGCCATCCTGCGTGAGTTGCGGAAGAACGCGCGGCTGCCCAACAAGACCCTGGCCGAGCGCCTCGGCGTGGCACCGTCCACCGCGCTGGAGCGGGTGCGTCGCCTGCGCGCCGCCGGCGCGATCCAGGGCTTCCATGCCGAAATCGATCCGCGCGCAGTGGGCATCGGGCTGCAGGCGATGATCAGCGTGCGGCTGGCCCGCCACGCGCGCGGCGACGTGGACGCCTTCCACGCCTACCTGCTGACCCTGCGCGAGGTGCTGAGCTTCTACCACGTGGCCGGCGCCAACGATTACCTGGTGCACGTGGCGGTGCGCGACAGCGACCACCTGCGCGATTTCGCGCTGGACGCCTTCACCACCCGGCCGGAGGTATCGCACATCGAAACCAGCCTGATCTTCAGCTTCCGCCGCAATCCGGACCTGCCGGTCTATCGCGACGCCGACGAGTCCTGAGGCGGCCAGGGCCTCTGCTACCATCGCCCGGCCCGCGCCGCGGCGCGTCCGCTGTACCCGAATCCGATGCTCAACCCCCAACAACTGGACGCCGTCGAGTACTGCGACGGCCCGCTGCTCGTGCTTGCCGGCGCCGGCTCCGGCAAGACCTCGGTGATCACCCAGAAGATCGCCCACCTGATCCAGCGCCGGAAGCTGGCCGCGGGCAAGATCGCGGCGATCACCTTCACCAACAAGGCCGCCCGCGAAATGCGCGAGCGCGTCGGCAAGCTGGTCAGCAGCGAGGACGCTGCCGCGCTCACCGTGTGCACCTTCCACGCGCTGGGCCTGAAGTTCCTGCAGATCGAGCACGAGCGCGCCGGCCTGCGCCGCGGCTTCTCGGTGCTGGACGCCGACGACAGCGAAGGCATCGTCAAGGAGCTGGCGCCCAAGGGCGCCAAGCCGGACGTGCTGTGGGGCATCCGCAACCTGCTCGGTCGCGCCAAGAATGCCGGCCTGTCGCCGGAAGAGGCGCTGGCCGCCGCGCGCAGCCCGAAGGAGCTGGAGGCGGCGACCATCTACGACCTCTACCAGCAGCGCCTGGCCGCGTTCAACGCGGTGGATTTCGACGACCTGATCCGCCTGCCGCTGCGTATCCTGGAGTCCGACACCGAGTGCCGCGACGCTTGGCGCGAGCGCCTGCGCTACCTGCTGGTGGACGAGTACCAGGACACCAACGACGCGCAGTACCGCCTGCTCAAGGCGCTCACCGGCGAGCGCGGCCGCATCACCTGCGTGGGCGACGACGACCAGTCGATCTACGCCTGGCGCGGCGCCAACCCGGAGAACATCGACCAGCTCGGCCGCGACTGGCCGAACCTGAAGGTGATCAAGCTCGAGCAGAACTACCGCTGCGGCAAGCGCATCCTGCGCGCGGCCAACAAGCTGATCGCCAACAACCCGCACCTGCACGAGAAGAAGCTCTGGAGCGAGCATCCGGAAGGCGCGCCGATCCGCGTGCTGGAGTGCAAGGACGCCGAGCACGAGGCCGAGAAGATCGCCTCGATCGCCACCACGCTGGCCGAGAAGCACAAGGCGCGCTGGGAGGACATGGCGATCCTCTACCGCGGCAATTTCCAGGCGCGACCGCTGGAAAAGGCGCTGCGCCTGGCGCGCGTGCCCTACCACCTTACCGGCGCACTGTCCTTCCTCGACCGCGCCGAGGTGAAGGACCTGCTCTGCTACCTGCGGCTGCTGGCCAACCCCAGCGACGACGCCGCCTTCCTGCGCGTGGTGAACGTACCGAAGCGCGAGATCGGTTCGACCACGCTGGAGAAGCTCGGCCAGATCGCGCAGTCGAAGCACTGCTCGCTGCTCGAAGCCACCCGCAGCGACAGCGTGCTGCGCCAGCTCAGTCCGCGCCCGGCCGCGGCGCTGGCCTCGTTCTCCAGCCTGCTCGACGAGCTGCGCAGCGCCTCGCTGCACGAGAGCGCCGCCGACCTGGTCGAGCGCGTGCTCAAGCGCACCGGCTACGCCACCCACGTGGCCGCCAGCACCCCCGACGCCACCGTACGCGACCGCAAGCTCGGCAATCTGAAGGAACTCACCGACTGGTTCCGCGCCATGCAGAAGGGCGACCACAGCGCCGGTGACCTCGCCTCGCAGCTGGCCCTGCTCAGCCACGCCGACCGCGACGACCCGGGCAACGCCGTGCGCATGATGACCATGCACGCAGCCAAGGGCCTGGAGTTCCGCTTCGTCTTCATCGTCGGCTGCGAGGAAGGCACGCTGCCGCACGAGGGCGCCATCGACGAGGGCCGCATCGACGAGGAACGCCGCCTGATGTACGTGGGCATCACCCGCGCCAAGGAGGTGCTCACGCTGTCGTGGTCGGCGAAGACCAAGCGCTACGGCGAGGTCAACGCCAACCAGCCCAGCCGCTTCCTGCACGAGCTGCCGCAGGACGACCTGCACTGGCAGGGCAAGGACCTGGAGGCCGACAAGGAAGCCGTGCGCGAGACCGCCGAATCGCACATGGCGAAGATCGCCGCGATGCTGGCCGGCTGAGCCGCGATGCCCAGGGCGCTCAGATCAGGTCGCGCACTTCCAGCTCGCGCTTGAGGTAGGCGTAGTAGATCGGCGCGGCGACCAGGCCGGCCAGGCCGAACGCCGCCTCCATCACCAGCATGGCGATCAGCAGCTCCCACGCGCGCGAGCGGATCTGCGTGCCGACGATGCGCGCGTTGAGGAAGTACTCCAGCTTGTGGATCAGCACCAGGAAGGCCAGCGCCGCCACACCCACGCCCAGCGAGATCGACAGGCCGGCGATGGTCACCGCGGTGTTGGAGATCAGGTTGCCGATCACCGGCAGCAGGCCGACCACGAAGGTGATCACCACCAGGGTCTTGGCGAATGGCACGTGGATGCCGAACAGCGGCAGCGCGCCGAGCAGGAAGATGCCGCTGAACACCGTGTTGATCAGCGAGATCTTGATCTGCGCGAACACGATGTTGTGGAACGCCTCGGCCAGCTTCTGGCAGCGCGCCGAGAGTGCCAGCGACAGCGGCGCGGACAGGTGCGCCGGGCGGGTGCGCCCCAGCGCCACCAGCGCGCCCAGCGCCAGGCCGAGGATGATGTGCAGGATCACCCGCGCGGTTTCCTTGCCGGCCAGCTGCAGGCTGCCGGCATGCTTGCGGGTCAGCTCCACCGCCATCACGCGCAACTCGTCGACGCTGTCCGGCAGCCAGGTGGTCAGCGCCGGCGGCAGTTGCTGGCGAGCCTTTTCCACCAGCGGCATGAGCTGGTCCTGCCACAGCTGCATGGGGTTGCCGATCTCGTTGCGCAGCAGGCTCACGATGCCCAGCACCAGCAGCAACAGCAGTCCGACGATCACCACGCCGAGCAGGGCCACCACCACCATCCGCGCGCGGTCGCCGGAAATGCGGCGCCCGAGCAGCGGGCTGGTCGAGTACACCAGTTCGTACACCAGCAGGCCGGCCAGCAGGGCCGGCAGCAGGTGCAGGCGGAGCACCAGGAACAGCGCAAGCGCGGCCAGCAGGTAGCTGATGACCTCCATCCGGCCGAGCGGCCGCGGCATCGGGGGGGTGGGAGACGGCGTCATCGGCATCCTTCCGCATCGGGGGAGTGCAGTCTGTCAGCGGCACCGCAGGACCGCCAGCCGGGATAGGCAGACACGTGGCTGTCGTAAACTCGCCCGATGCTTGTCGATCCGATGTCATCTCCAAGGTTTCCCATGCGCCCACGCGTTCCCGCCCTGCTCGCTGCCCTGGCCCTGCTGGCCGGCTGCAGCACCGCCCCGTCCCATCGTCCGCAGGCCGCTACGCCGGCACCGGCGGCCATCGCGACCGCGGCTCCCGCGCCGGCTCCGATCGGGACGGGTGCCGACGACAATCTCAATGCCGTGGTGTGGTCGCAGACCGCGGTCGAGCATGACCTGATCTATCTGCAGACCTACCGCGACGCGCAGATGCAGCTGCTCAAGGCGCTGAAGGACCCGACCTGGGACGCGCTGACCAAGGACGACCGCGTCGCACCGGTCAGCCACAAATTGAAGCCGGCCGTAGTGCTGGACGTGGACGAGACCGCGCTGGACAACTCGCCCTACCAGGCCCGCCTGATCAAGAGCGGCACCGAGTACAACGAGGCCGACTGGGCCGCCTGGTGCAAGGAGGAGGCCGCGCGCGCCCTGCCCGGCGCCGTCGCGTTCACCCAGTTCGCGGCGAAGCACGGCATCGCGGTGATCTTCATCTCCAACCGTGCCAAGGACCTGGACACGGTCACCCTGGACAACCTGCGCAAGGTCGGCTTCCCGGTCTCGGGGCCCGACGCGTTCCTCGGTCTGGGTACCTTCGTCGAAGGCTGCGAGCAGATCGGCACCGAAAAGGGCTGCCGCCGCCAGTTGATCAGCCGCAAGTACCGCGTGCTGATGCAGGTGGGCGACCAGATCGGCGACTTCGCCGACGTCATCGCCAACAACGCCGCGGGCCGCCAGCAGGCGGTGGCGCCGTACCTGAAGTGGATCGGCACGCGCTGGTTCGTGCTGCCCAACGCCACCTACGGCAGCTGGGAGCCGGCGCTGTTCAACAACGACTGGACCCAGTCGCGCGAGGAGCGCCGACGCCAGAAGGAAGCCGCTCTTCGCATTAAGTGATTCATAAAATCAAACACTTGCATCACAAAACAAATCCATTGCCTTAACTTTGGCGAGCCGTTACCATGGCCGCGCCGACACCTGCTGCTGACCGCAGATTTTGCAGGCAAGGCCATTTCCCTTCCGGCTCTGCCGGGACTGACCCCGCGAGGCTCACGCCGGCGGGGTTTTCTTTTGCACCGCCCGGCTGCCTTGTCCACGCAACGGGCGGTCCGTAGCCTCGGCGTTTCCGCCACCTCCGACCCCGCGATGCCCAGCCTGCCTCGTCGCCCCGTTCCACGCTTGCTCCTGATGCTCGGCGTGCTGGTGCCGCTGTCCGGCTGTGGCCGCCACCAGGGCGAGCCGCCAGCCCCGGGCAGCACCGGGGCCGCCGCGGCGCTGCGCGCGCTGGTCGCGGACGTGCGCCATGACGACCTCGTGGCCTTCTGGAAGCACGGTCTGCCGCCCGCGACCTACGCCGCGGTCGAGCGGGACTGGCAGCGGCGCCAGCAGCAGGCGGCGACCGAAGGAGCGCGCGCGGGCTTCCACCGATTCATGGACGGGTTCGACGGGCCGCGGGCCGCGGCGACCCTGGCCGCGCAATGGCAGCCTGTCCTCGTACAGCTCGACCGGGAGTACAGCGACCAGCTACCCGTCCTCATCGCCATCGGCGGCGGCATGGTGCGGCAGATGGCGACCCGCGCGCTCGCACTCGACACCGCGCAGTCCCGCGGCCTGGGGCCCCTGCTGGCGCCGTGGGTCACCTGGGCGGAGCAGGCCCCCTGGCTCGACCTGGACCGCAGCCGGCAGGCCGCGGGGATCGCCGTGGAGACCGTGCGATCGCTGCGCCTGACGACGTTCGCGCAGGTCCGCGCCCTCGATTTCACCGCCGCCATGGCCCGGGCCTCGCGCCTGCTGGCCGGAGCCAAACGTTGGCTGGCGCTTTACGGCCTGTCACTCGACCAGGTGCTCGATTCCGCGCAGGTGAGCCTGGCATCGCGGCGGGGCGACCTGGCCTGGGTCCGCATCGACTACCGCCTGCAGGGCCAGCCCCAGCAGGCGGTGCTGAAGATGCACCGGGTCGACGGGCGCTGGTATCCCGAGGTGCTCCCCCAGCTCGCCCGGGCCATCGATCCCCCGGGCTGGACGGAGTGGAGCCGGTTCGCGCCGGACCGGGCCGATGTCGCGGCCAAGGCCGGAGCCCACGGCGCTGTCCCGGTACAATAGGCGGATGCCCATGACCTCTTCGATGGACACGCCCCCCAAGAGCCGCGCGCCGTGGTGGTTCAACCTGCTCGGCCACCTGCTCGAGCCGTGGGTGAAGCTGCGCCGCGATCCGGCCGAACCCGCCGCCCTGCTCCAGGCCGGCGTGCCGGTGTGCTACGTGATCGAGCGCGACGGCATCTCCGATGCGCTGATCCTCGAACGCGCCTGCCGCGAGGCCGGCCTGCCCTCGCCGATGCAGCCGCTGCCCGGCACTCGCCGCCGACGCTCGGTGCTGGCGCTGGGCCGCAGCGATGGCCTGGTGCTGGGCAAGAACCGCCAGCGTTCGCCAAAGGATGCGCTCGGTCAGCTCACCCGGGCCCTCGAGGGCGACCCCGCGCGCGATGTGCAGATCGTGCCGGTGTCGATCTACGTCGGCCGCGCCCCCAGCCGCGACAGCGGCTGGTTCCGCGTGCTGTTCTCCGAGAACTGGGTGGTGGTCGGCCACTTCCGCCGCCTGCTGGCGCTGCTGCTGAACGGTCGCGACACCGTGGTGCAGTTCTCCGAGCCGGTGTCGCTGCGCGAGGCGCTGGCCGATGCCGGCGAAATGCCGCCCGAACGTTTCGCCCGCAAGATCGCCCGCGTGCTGCGCGTGCACTTCCGCCGCATCCGCGCCGCAGTGATCGGCCCGGATCTCTCGCACCGGCGCACCGTGGTCGACGCGGTGCTCAACGCCGAGCCGGTGCGCGCGGCGATCACCGCCACGGCGAACAAGGAAAAGATCTCCTACGCCAAGGCCTGGCGCCGCGCGCAGAAACTGGTGCTGGAGATCGCCGCGGACTACTCGCACCCGGTGGTGCGCTCGGCCTCCTTTGTGCTGTCGAACTTCTGGAACAAGCTGTACGACGGCATCGCCATGCATCACTTCGACAAGGCCCGCGCCGCCGCGCCCGGCTTCGAAGTGGTGTATGTGCCCAGCCATCGCAGCCACGCCGACTACCTGCTGCTGTCCTACCAGCTGCATGCGTCCGGCGTGGTGGTGCCGCACATCGCCGCCGGCGTGAACCTCAACCTGCCGGTGATCGGTCCGATCCTGCGCCGCGGCGGTGCGTTCTTCCTGCGCCGCAGCTTCAAGGGCAACGCGATGTACTCGGTGATCTTCAACGAGTACATGGCCCAGCTGATCGACCGCGGCGTGCCGATCGAATACTTCATTGAGGGCGGCCGCTCGCGTACCGGCCGGCTGCTGGCGCCGCGCGCCGGCCTGCTCGCGATGACCGTGCGCGCCTTCCTGCGCGCGCCGCGGCGCCCGGTGCTGTTCCAGCCGGTGTACATCGGCTACGAGAAGCTGATGGAGGGCAAGTCCTACGCGGGCGAGCTGTCCGGCAAGCCGAAGGAGAAGGAATCGCTGATCGGCCTGATCAAGGGTCTGAAGGTGCTGCGCCAGCGCTACGGCCACGTGGCGCTGAACTTCGGCGAGCCGATCGAGCTGACCCCGTTGCTGGATGCCGCGAGCGGGCAGTGGCGCGCCGCCGGCGGCGACCCGGATGCCAAGCCGGAATGGCTCGGCGGCGTGGTCGACCGGCTGGCCGAGCAGATCCAGGTGAACATCAACCGCGCCGCGGACGTGAACCCGATCAACCTGCTGGCGCTGGCCCTGCTGGCCACGCCCAAGCACGCCATGGCCGAGGCCGACCTGCTGGCGCAGCTGGAGCTGACCAAGGCGCTGATCGAGGAGCTGCCCTACTCCGACCGCGTCACGCTGACCCCGATGGATCCGGCCGGCATCATCGCCTACGGCGAGCAGATGGGCTGGATCCGCCGCGTCAGCCATCCGCTGGGCGACGTGCTGGTGGCCGACGACGAGCAGGCGGTGCTGCTCTCGTACTTCCGCAACAACGTGCTGCACCTGACCGCCACCGCGGCCTGGGTGGCCTGCTGCTTCCTCAACAACCGGCGCATGTCGCGCGGCTCGGTGCTGCGGCTGGGCAAGATCATCTACCCGTTCATCCAGGGCGAGCTGTTCCTGCCGTGGGATACCGAGGGCTTCGGCCAGCAGCTGCAGGCGACGATCGACTTCTTCCTGCGCCGCGGCCTGCTCGAGGCCACCGGCGAGGGCCGCGTGCTCGAGCGCGGCCCGGGCCAGGAGGATGCGGCATTCCAGATCAAGGTGATCGCGCGCAGCCTGACCCAGGCGTTCGAGCGCTACTACATCACCCTGGCCGCGTTGGCCAAGAACGGCCCGCACGCGCTGACCGCCGCGGAGCTGGAGAACGCCTGCACGCTCACCGCGCAGCGGCTGTCCCTGCTCAGCGAGCAGGCCGCGCCGGAATTCTTCGACAAGGCGCTGTTCCGCGGCTTCATCCAGAAGCTGCGCGAACGCAGGATCGTCTGGACCGACGACGCCGGCAAGCTCGACTACGACCGCGCGCTGGAGGAGATGGTGCGCGACGCGCGGGTGATCCTCGCGCGCGAGGTGCGTCACTCGATCCTCAAGATCACGCCCGGCGGCGAGGAAAAGATCGAGCACGACGTCGAGGCGACAGCGACGCTTCCGCCCGCCGAAGCCACGCCGCCGGACGCCTCGCCGGCCGACCTGCACGCCCGTCATGTGGAGACGGCCCATCGCCAGCACGTGCACGAGCACGTCGAGCCGGTCGCCAGCGACATGCCATCCGGCATCGACGAGGGCGGCAAGTCCGCCCCATAGCCACTGGCCTCTGCGGGCGGCCACTGTCTACCATGGCGGTTTCCCCCTGCCGGAGCGCCTCCATGACCGTCCGTCCCGTCGCGATCGCCCTTGCCGCCATGCTGGCCCTGCCCGCGGCCCGTGCCGATGCCCCCGCCGCACCGGCCGGCAAGGGACACATCGCCGTGGTGACCTGCGGACACGCCATCGACACCGCCGCCGGCAAGCTGCTGGGCGAGACCTCGGTCATCGTCGAGGACGGGGTGATCCGCGAGGTGCGCCCCGGCGCGGTCGACCTGAAGGCGATGGGCGAACAGGCGCAGGCCGCCGGCAAGTCGTTCGAGGCGCACGAGCTGCCGACCTCCACCTGCCTGCCCGGCCTGATCGACGCGCACACCCACCTGACCAGCGAGACCAGCCCCACCGGCTACTCCGACCAGTTCCGCTGGAACATCGCCGACTACGCCGTGCGCTCGACCGTCTACGCGAAGCGCACCCTGATGGCCGGCTTCACCACGGTGCGCAACGTCGGCGACGAGCAGAACGACTCGGTCGCCCTGCGCAACGCGATCAATGCCGGCGTGCTGCCGGGGCCGCGCATCTTCACCGCCGGCGTGCCGATCGGCTCGACCGGCGGCCACGCCGATCCCACCGACGGCTACCGCAGCGACCTAGCCGGCAACCCCGGCCCGAAGGACGGCATCATCAACAGTCCGCAGGACGCGTGGAAGGCCGTGCGCGAGCACTACAAGGACGGCGACGACCTGATCAAGATCATGCCCTCCGGCGGCGTGCTGGACGAAAGCGCCAGCGCCGACAACCCGCAGATGACGCTGGATGAGATCAAGGCCGTGGTCGCCGCCGCCCACGACTACGGCTTCACCGTGGCCGCCCATGCGCACGGCGCCGAGGCGATCCGCCGCGCGGTGCTCGGCGGCGTGGACTCGATCGAGCACGGCACCTTCATGAACGAGGCGGACATGAAGCTGATGAAGGAGCACGGCACCTGGTACGTGCCCACCATCATCGCCGGCAAGTACGTCGAGCAGATGGCCGCCATCCCCGGCTACTACCCGGCGCAGGTGGCCGCCAAGGCCCGACAGGTCGGCCCGATCATCCAGGCCACCGCCGGCAAGGCCTACCGCGCCGGCGTGAAGATCGCCTTCGGCACCGACGCGGCGGTCTACCCGCACGGCCAGAACGCGAAGGAGTTCAAGTACATGGTCGATGCCGGCATGCCGCCGATGTACGTGCTGCAGGCCGCCACCACCCACGACGCCGAGCTGCTGCACCAGGCGAAGCGGCTGGGCCAGCTGGCGCCGGGCTTCGTCGGCGACGTGGTCGCCGTGCCGGGCAACCCGCTGGAGGACATCACGGTGATGCAGAAGGTCGGCTTCGTGATGAAGGACGGCGTGGTCTACAAGGACGGCGGCAAGCCGGTGCTCTGACCTGGCGAAAGCGACAGCGGAATTGGCCGTCCGATCCCTGTACGATTGCACCGATGAACGAGTCCCCCAAACCCGATCCGGCGCCGACCACGCATTTCGGCTTCCGCGACGTGCCCGTCGGCGAGAAGCAGAAGCTGGTCGGCCAGGTCTTCACCTCGGTCGCGCGCAGCTACGACCTGATGAACGACCTGATGTCGTTCGGCGTCCACCGGCTGTGGAAGCGCCATTTCGTGGCGATCAGCGGCATCCGCCGCGGCGACCGCGTGCTCGACCTGGCCGGCGGCACCGGTGACATCGCCGCACTGCTGCGGCCGGTGGTCGGCAAGGACGGGGAGATCGTCGTCGGCGACATCAACGCATCGATGCTGCAGGTGGGCCGCGACCGGCTGACCGACCGCGGCCTGGTCGAGGGCCTGCGCTGGGCCCAGCTCAACGCCGAATGCCTGCCGTTCCCGGACAACAGCTTCGACGCGGTGACGATGGCCTTCGGCCTGCGCAACGTGACCGACAAGGACAAGGCGCTGGCCGACATCTGCCGCGTGCTCAAGCCCGGCGGCCGCGCCCTGGTGCTGGAGTTCTCCCGGGTGCAGAACGAGGCCTTCGGCAAGCTCTACGACTTCCACTCGTTCAACATCCTGCCGAAGCTCGGCAAGCTGTTCGCCGGCGACGCCGACAGCTACCAGTACCTGGCCGAGTCGATCCGCAAGCATCCGGACCAGGCCACGCTCAAGGGCATGATGGAGCGGGCCGGCTTCGGCAAGGTGGAAGTGCGCAACCTCACGAACGGGATCGTGGCGATCCACAAGGGCTGGAAACTCTAGATGTGACGATACGCGGCCATCTGGCCGCTCACTCCACAGGGAGATGCTGGTGATGTTCCTCGAACCGCTGCGCATGTTCTTCCTGACCCGGCCGCTGACCTTCGCGGCCTCCGGCACGTTCCGCCTTTCACCGCTGCTGGCCATGCTGGCCTGGCGAGCCGGTGGCACCGCGCCACCCACGCAATCCTGGTGGCTGGCGGCGATGATGGCCAGCGTGGCGCTGATCATGCTGATGCACCTGGTCGAACGACGCTGCAGCACGCCCGATCGCTCGTTCCACGGCGGGTTGCTGGTGATCGCTGCATCGGTGTCTTCGGGCTGGATGGCGCTGGATGTGCTGCTGGTGCTCGCCGCCCTGCTGCTCGCCCAGGCGATCGCCTGCCTGCTCGCGCTGGGCGGAGATCCGCCGGAGGATTTCCAGGAGCTGGTGCTCACCTTCTACCGGCATCGGCTGCTGCAGTGAGTCCGGCCCGCCGGCCGGATCGCATCACGGTGCTCCTGCCGCGCGCATGACCACCCGTCCGACCCGTCGTCTGGCGCTCGCCGCCACCCTCGTCGGCGCCGTCGCACTGGTGCTGCAGTTCGTGCTGACCTGGCAATGGGTGCAACGCCAGGGTTTCGGCGTGGGCCGGGCGCTGTGGATCTATCTCGGCTACTTCACCATTCTCACCAATGCGCTCGCCACGTTCTCGCTGGCGCAGCTGGCCGCTGGCCGAAGCAACGGCCCGCTGGCCCGATCCGAAGACCTCACCGCGATCACCACCTGCCTCGTGATGGTCGGCCTGGTCTACCACCTGGTGCTGCGCCAGACCTGGCACCCCACCGGCTGGGCGCGCGTGGCCGACGAACTGCTGCACGCAGTCATGCCGTTGCTGTATCTGGCGACCTGGTGGAGTGCGCGGCACGCAGGCAGCCTCTCGCGCCCGCGTCTGCTGGCCTGGGTGGCCTACCCGGTCGGCTACCTCGCCTATGGGCTGGCGCGCGGCGCCGTCGACGGACGCTACCCCTATCCGTTTCTCGACGTCCCCGCACTGGGCTGGCCACGCGTGCTGGCGAACGCGGCCACGGTGGGCCTTGCCTCCCTCGGCGTCGGCGCCGCGCTGGCCGGACTTGCCTACCGGCGCGCGGCGCCCGGACGGCTCAGCGGGCGCGCAGGTCCGCGGTGATCGTGCCGACCTCCGCCGACTCCACGTCGTGCGGCGTGTCGCGCCAGGTCTCGGCCAGCGCCTCCTCATACCAGCGGCGCATGGACGGCAACGCGAGCACGCGCTCGACCCAGGCCATCGCCTCGGGCGACAGGGACAGCCCATAGGTCTGCACGCGGAACGCTACCGGCGCATAGAACGCGTCCACGGCGGTGAAGCGGTCGCCGGCCAGGAACGGGCCGCCGAACCGCCGCAGGCCTTCGCGCCACAGCTCGTCGATGCGCGCCACGTCGGCCGACAGTTGCGGGCCGATCTCGTGCAGGCGGATGCGCAGGCCGCAGCTCATCGAGCACTGCTGGCGCAGCGCGCCGAAGCCCGAGTGCATCTCCGCCGATGCGCAGCGCGCCCAGGTGCGGGCGGCACTGTCCTGCGGCCACGCCGGATAGCGCTCGGCGAGGTACTCCATGATGGCCAGCGAATCCCACACCACCGTATCGCCATCGCGCAGGCACGGCACGCGGCCGTTCGGCGAGAACGCCCGGAACGCCTCCCAGTTCGAACCCGGCGCGAACGGGTGCATGCGCTCCTCGAAGGTGATGCCCAGCTCGTGCAGCAGCACCCACGGCCGCAGCGACCAGGACGAGTAGTTCTTGTTGGCAATGTGCAGGGTGATCATGCGGGACATCCTCTTCGGCAACGGACAAAACGAAATTTTCTGCGGCGCGCCGGCCCGATGTTGCATGGATCGGCGATGCAGGCCTGCGTATGCTCTGGGGTCCCCAAGCATCCCCCGCCCGACCCGCCATGACCAGCAAGCCGCCACGCGAAGACACGTCCACCACCAGCGACGCGCCGCGCGATCCGCAGCGGCGACGCCTGCTCGGCGGTCTCGCGGTGGCCGGTGCCGGCCTTGCGCTCGGCGGCGAGGCGGCGCGGGCGGCGATGCCCGCGACAGCGGCCGGAACAGCGGTCGTCGACGACACCGCGATGGACGCGCTGCTGCGCGAGCACATCGACCACGTGGTGGTGCTGTTCGCGGAGAACCGCAGCTTCAACAACCTGTTCGCCGGCTTCCCGGGCCTGGCCGAGCCGCTGAAGGCGCTGCCGCCGGAACGCGCCGTGCAGATGGATCGCGACGGCACGCCGCTGAAGACCCTGCCGCCGATCTGGCACGGCCTGGTGCCGCACGCGCAGACCGTCAACCACCGCACCTACCACGTGCAGGAGGCGGACCTCACCGGCCTGCCCAACGCGCCGTTCGCGCTGCACACGCCCGATGGCGAGCCGCTGCCGCAGGGTGTGGTGACGCGCGACCTGATCCATGCGTTCTACCAGAACCAGATGCAGATCAACGGCGGCCGCAACGACGGCTTCGTCGCCTGGGGCGACTCCGGCGCGCTGGTGATGGGCCACTACGGCGACAACGCGGTGAACCTGCGGCTGTGGCGCCTGGCCGAGCAGTACACGCTGTGCGACCGCTTCTTCATGGGCGCCTTCGGCGGTTCGTTCCTCAACCACCAGTACCTGGTCGCCGCGCAGCCGCCGTTCTATCCCGACGCGGACAAGAGTCCGGCGCAATACAACATCGCGGTCACCGAAAGCGGTCGCGCCGACGATCCGCGCCTGAAGGTCGCGCACGACTCGCCGGCCAGCGCGATGGACGGTAAGCCGAAGTTCGCCGGCCGCTCCACGCTGACGCCGGACTTCTGGGCGGTGAACACCATCGGCCCGGCCTACGCGCCGGCCTTCACCCGGGATCCGACCGACCCGACCCGCGCCGACCCGGCCAGCCCGAACACGCTGCCGCCGCAGCACCACAAGCACATTGGTGACCTGCTCTCGGCGAAGGGCATCGACTGGGCCTGGTACGGCGGCGCGTTCCAGGCCGCGCTGGACGGCCACGGCGACGGCCCCGAGGGCGAGTTTCCCGACCGGCCGAACTTCCAGGTGCACCACCAGCCGTTCAACTACTTCGCCGGGCTGGCCCCCGGTACCGCGGCACGCAAGCAGCACCTGCGCGACGGCGGCCTGGGCGAGACGGCCCCGGGCAACAAGTTCATCGCCGACGCGCTGGCCGGCAAGCTGCCGCCAGTGGCGTTCTACAAGCCGCAGGGCGATCTCAACATGCACGCCGGCTACTCCGACGTGGAGGCCGGTGACCGCCACCTCGCCCGCGTGGTGCACGCCCTGCAGCGCAGTCCGCACTGGCCGAAGATGCTGGTGGTGATCACCTTCGACGAGAACGGCGGCTGGTGGGACCACGTGGCGCCGCCGAAAGGCGACCGCTGGGGCCCGGGTACGCGCATCCCGGCGATCATCGTCTCGCCGTGGGCAAAGAAAGGCCACGTCGACCACACCACCTACGACACCGGCTCGATCGCCCGCTTCATCACCCGCCGTTTCGGGCTGGAGAAGCTGCCCGGATTGGCGCTGCGCGAGCAGGCCATGATCGCTGCCGGCGGTCCGCCACCGGGCGACCTCACCGCGGCGCTGGACTTTAGCCACGCGAAGCGCCACGCCTGATCCAGCGGCCATGGCGTGCGGGCCGACTCAGGACTCGCACGCCGCCACGTCGCGCGGCGCCGGCACCGGACGCCGCCGGGTGTTCGCCAGCACCACGCCGGCCACGGTGACCACGCCACCGACCAGGGTCAGTGGCCCGGGCCGCTCGCCCAGCCAGACCCAGCCGATCAGCACCGCGATCGGCGGCGAAAAGTAGATAAAGCTGGACACCTGCGAGGCCGAACTGCGGTGGATCGCCACGTTCCAGGCGATGTAGCCGATGAAGGTCGGCGCCACTCCCAGCCACAGCAGCGACGCGATCGACGGCCACGGCGCGGCGACCAGCGCCTGCGGCAGGTGCGTGCCGAACGGCAACGCACCCAAGGTGCCGGCGAAGAAGCCGAAGGCCGTGACGCCCAGCGCGCTGCTGCGCGCGAAGTACGGCTTCACGCCGACGAAATAGATCGCCGAGGCCAGCACGCTCACCAGCACCAGGCCGGCCATCGGTTCGAAGCGCACCTGCTTGCCGCTGGCCAGCACCACCAGCACCACGCCGACCAGCGCCACGCCGAGGCCGGCCAGCGTGCGCGCGGGCAGCCGCTCGCGCAGCCAGATCGCCGACCACGCCGCGGTCGCCGCCGGCACCAGCGAGATCAGGATCGACGCGGTGCCGCTGGCGATACGCGTCTCGGCGTGGTTCAGGCACAGGTGGTAGACGGTGAAGCCGATCACGCCCAGCAGCGCCAGTCCCGGCCAATCGCGCCGGGCCGGCAGCGGCACGCGCCGCACCGTGAGCAGCAGGGCGAAGCACAGCGAGGCGATCGCCAGCCGCGCCAGCGCCACCTCACCGGGGGTGAACGCGGCCAGCGCGTAGGCGATCGCGGCGTAGGCGGAAGACCAGGTCAGCAGGGCGACGCCGACCAGCGCGAGCGCGCGGGCGTCGAGTCGTTCGGGGCTTGCCATGGGGGATACATCCGGGGACGGGGAAGTGCGCATGCTAGTGAGCAGGCCCTCCGCCATGAATAATGGATCGATGGGGCGAACCTCGCCCTGCCATCGAATCGATGATTCTTCCGGGAGACCTGCCGTGGATTCCAAACCCGATATCGACGCCAAGGACTGGCAACTGCTCGAAGCGCTGCAGGCCGACGCCCGCCTGGGCTACGCCGAACTGGGTCGGCTGGTGCACCTGTCCGCGCCGGCGGTGGCCGAGCGGGTCCGACGGCTGGAGGAAGCCGGCGTGATCCGCGGCTACCGCGCCGAGGTCGACCCGCGGCGGCTCGGCTACAGCATCGACGCGATGGTGCGACTGCGCTGCGACGGCGGGGTATGCAAGCGCATCGGCGAGATCGTCGAGGACATTCCCGAGGTACTGGACTGCCGTCGCCTGGCGGGCGAGGACTCGGCGCTGCTGCACCTGGTGGCGATGTCGATCGCCCATCTGGAAACCGTGCTCGACCGGCTGCTGAAGATCCATCCCAGCATCAGCACCACCACCCTGGTGGTGCTGCAGGCGCCGCACGTGAACCGGCCGATCACCCGGGCGATGTGGAACGCCGCCGCCGCCCTGCCGGTGGACTAGGCTAGGCGTTCACCATCACGGAGCCCGTCATGCGTACGCTGTATCCCGAGATCACGCCGTATGCCACCGAGCACTTGCCGGTGGATGCCTTGCACTCGCTCCACGTCGAGCAGTGCGGCAATCCGGACGGGCTCCCGGTGGTGTTCCTGCACGGCGGACCGGGCGCGGGGCTGTCGGACTACCACCGCCGCTTCTTCGATCCGGCGCGCTACCGCATCGTGCTGTTCGACCAGCGTGGCGCCGGCCGCTCCACCCCGTTCGCCGAGCTGACCGACAACACCACGTGGCACGCGGTGGCCGACATCGAGGCGATCCGCGAACACCTCGGCATCGAGCGCTGGGTGGTGTTCGGCGGCTCGTGGGGATCGACCCTGGCGCTGGCCTACGCTCAGGCGCATCCGGCGCGCGTGCTCGGGCTGGTGTTGCGCGGCATCTTTCTCGGCCGCGACGAGGAGCTGCGCTGGTTCAACGAAGTGGACGGCGGCGCGCGCTATGTCTTTCCCGAGCGCTGGGCGCGCTTCGTCGAACACATTCCCGAGGCCGAGCGCGATTCCATGCTCGAAGCCTACTGGCGCCGCCTGACCAGTACCGACGAGGCGACCCGGCTGGCCGCCGCCCGTGCGTGGAGCGCCTGGGAGGGCGGCAGCACCACGCTGGTCCACGATCCGGACGGCGCCGGCGATTTCGACGACCCGCACCGCGCAGTGAGCCTGGCGCTGATGGAGGCGCACTACTTCCGCCACCGCATCTTCCTCGAACCGGACCAGCTGCTGCTCGGCGTCGAGCGGATCCGGCACATCCCGGCGACGATCGTGCACGGGCGCTACGACATCATCTGCCCGATGAAGAGCGCGTGGGACCTGAGCCGCGCCTGGCCCGAAGCCGAGTTGCACGTGGTGCTGGCCGGCCACAGCGCCGCCGACCCGGCGATCGTCGATGCGCTGGTCAGCGCCACGGATGCGCTGGCCGATCGCTTCGCCTGAACCGGAGTCATGGCAGGCGACGCCACGTCACCTCGCCGTGCGCTCCTTCGGCCGTGCCGCTGGTGGGGCTGGCCACGATGTAGGTCAGCTCGTCACCCTTGAGCACATAGCTGGTGCTGCCGCTGCGTCCGTCCCAGTTCGGGAATGAAGCGTGCTCGATGTGCCGGTGCAGCTTGCCGTCCTCCAGGCTCACCGTGCCGTAGTGCGCGTTGAAGTCCAGCGAGGCGGCGCGATATTCCTCCGGCGTGCCGCGCGACTTGTCACCGGAGGCGAACGGCATGCGCCGCGCCCGGACGATCTGCATCATGTAGTGGCCCTGCGCATCGATCAGCCACCGGCCCTGCGGATGGGGACCGTAGAGCTCCACGCGGTGGCCGTCCGGATACACGTTGTCGACCCGCACCAGCGTCCATGCGCCCTGTAGCGCCTTCGACGGGGTGGACGGCGCGGCTCGTACGGCGCCCAGTGCCAGCGCACCGCAAAGGAAGAGCACGATTCGTTTCTGCATGGGACTATCCGCATCGGTGGGGAGGAGCCCGCAGGCTAGTCCGCCAGCGATGCGGCCTTGCACCCCGCCATCGATATTTCAGTCATTGCAGATCGCAATGGTCACCGCCCGAGGCCTCATGAAGACACTCGACCTCGACACCGTCAGGGCCTTCGTGCTCACGGCCGAACTGCAGAGTTTCACACGCGCCGCGCAGGCGCTGGACAGCACGCAATCCGCGGTCAGCCTGAAGCTGCGAAAGCTGGAAGCCCAACTCGGTCGTCGACTGCTGGAACGCACGCCGCGACAGGTGCGGCTGTCCGCCGAGGGCGCGCTGTTCCTGACATCGGCACGCGAGCTGATCGCCGCCCACGAGCGCGCGATCGCCTCGTTCGAGATCGAGGAGCGACGTTTAATCGTCGGCATCAGCCACCAGCTGGTGGGTGCCGAGTTGCCCGGCATGCTGCGCCGTCTCGGCGAATCGGATCCCAAGCTGCGCATCGAGCTGCGCGCAGGAGGCTCGCGCGAGATCGTCCAGTCCTACGACGCCGGCGAACTGGATGCGGCGCTGGTGCTGCAGGCCGCAGCTCCGCATCACAAGGGCGAGAGACTGTTCGACGAAGCCTTCGCCTGGATCGGCGCCGCCGGCTGGCATCCGCAGGAAGGCCAGCCGCTGCCGCTGTCCACCCAGGGCGCCTCGTGCAGCATCCGCGCCGCCGCGGTGGCGGCACTGGATCGGGCCGGCATCGCCTGGACCGAAGCCTTCGTCGGCAAGGGTGCGGCCATGGTCGGAGCCGCGGCGGCCGCCGGGTTGGCCATCGCCGTGATGGCCCGCCGCGCGGCCCCCGCCGGCACGCAGGATCTGGGGTCGAGGCTGTCCTTGCCCGCGCTGCCTACCCAGGAAGCGGTGCTGTACTCGGCGCTCCACGACCGCCGCTCGCGCGCGGCGCTGCGCACGCTAGCCGACGCCTTCCGGACGATGGCGATCTGACCCGCGCAAGATTCGGATGGCGGCCATCCCCCGCCGCCACGAGACTGCACGCCTCCCCACCTGGAGTGCATCGATGCTGACCCTGTTCGACTACCTGCCCTCGCAGAACGCCTGGAAAGTCCGCCAGCTGCTGCAACACCTGCAGCGCCCTTACCGCACGCTGGAGGTGAGCATCTTCGAGGGCGAAGGCCAGCATCCGGAGTACCTGCGCATCAGTCCGACCGGCACCGTGCCGGCGATCCAGCTGGAGGACGGCCGCGCGCTCGCCGAGTCCAACGCGATCCTGATGTATCTCGCCGAAGGCACGCCCTATCTGCCGGACGACGCGTTCGACCGCGCCAAGGTGTGGCAGTGGCTGAGCTTCGAACAGGAGCGGGTGGAGTCGGTGATCGGCACGCTGCGCCACTGGACCCTGACCGGCAAGCTCGCGCGGCGCCCGCCGGCGATCGTGGAGGCCAAGCGCGCGGCGGCGCAGCGGACACTGGCGATCCTCGAGCGTGAACTGGCCGGGCGGTCGTTCCTCGCCGGCGAGCACTACACCATCGCCGACATCGCCGTGTTCGCCTACGGCAGCCGCGCCGACGAGGCCGGCTTTCCGCTCGACGGCTACCCCGCGATCCTCGGCTGGATCGGGCGTGTGCGGGCGCAGCCGAGGCACCTGGCGACGATGCATCCGTACGACATCGACCCGCATTCGGCCGGCGACCTGCCCTGACCGACCGGGCCTTCGGACACGGGTCGGGCCGGCGGGGCCGATGGCATACTCGGGGCTTTCCGTTTGCCGGAGTGGTCCCCGATGCGCCTGTTGTCCACGCTCGCCGCGAGCGCCCTGCTGCTGCCGTTGGCGGCCCATGCCGCCGATCCGTATTCCTATGCGCAGCCCGACCAGGTCAAGGTCAGCCATCTCGACCTCGACCTGAAGCTCGACTTCCCGCACAAGGAACTGCACGGCCGCGCCACCCTGAGCCTGAAGTGGATCAACCCCAAGGCGACCTCGCTGGTGCTGGACACGCGTGACCTGAAGATCGCCAGCATCGAGGGTATCGACGCCAAGGGCCGCGCCAGCGCGCTGAAGTACGCGCTGGCGCCGCGCGACAAGCAACTGGGCAGCAAGCTCACCATCGCCACGCCGACGCATCCGGCCAAGGTGCGCATCGTCTACGACACCTCGCCCGCGGCCACCGGCCTGCAGTGGCTGAGCCCGGCGCAGACCGCCGACAAGAAGCTTCCCTTCATGTTCTCGCAGAGCGAGTCGATCCATGCGCGCTCATGGGTGCCGCTGCAGGACTCGCCGGCCATCCGCATCACCTACACCGCCCACGTCACCGCGCCGAAGGGCGTACGCGTGGTGATGAGCGCACTGAACGACCTGCACCATCCGCTGAACGGCGACTTCCGCTTCGACCAGCCGCACCCGATCCCCTCGTACCTGCTGGCGATCGCCGCCGGCGACATCGCCGCCGAGGCCACCGGGCCGCGCAGCGCGGTGTATGCCGAACCGTCGATGGTGCACAAGGCGGCGCACGAGTTCGAAGACACCGAGAAGATGATCGCCACCACCGAGAAGCTGTACGGCCCGTACCGCTGGGGTCGCTACGACCTCATTGTGCTGCCGCCGTCGTTCCCGTTCGGCGGCATGGAAAACCCGAACATGACCTTCGCCACGCCCACCATCGTGGTCGGCGACAAGAGCCTGGCCTCGGTGATCTCGCACGAGCTGGCGCACTCCTGGTCGGGCAACCTGGTGACCAACGCCACCTGGCGCGACGGCTGGCTCAACGAGGGTTTCACCACCTACGTGCAGGGCCGCATCACCGAGGCGGTGTACGGCAAGACGCTGGCCGACGAGGAGGCGCTGCTGTCCGCCCGCGCGCTGGAGAAGAGCATCGGCACGATGCCGGCAAACAGCCAGAAGCTGGCGCCGACCCCGGGCGAGGTGGACGCCGACGACGCGCTGTCCGACGTCGCCTACGACAAGGGCTCGTGGTTCCTGCGCACGCTGGAACAGCGCTACGGCCGCGCCGCGTTCGACCCGTACCTGAAGAGCTACTTCGACCACTTCGCGTTCCAGAGCATCACCACCGAGCAGATGCTGGCCTTCCTCAAGGCGAACCTGATCGACAAGTACCCCGGCAAGATGAGCATGGCCGAGGTGAACGAGTGGGTCTACGGCACCGGCATCCCGAAGGATGCGCCGCTGCCCGACTCGCCCCGCTTCGACCGCATCGATGGCGAGGTGAAGGCCTTCACCGCCGGCACGCTGGCCGCCGACAAGCTCGATGCGAAGGACTGGAACACGCAGGAGTGGATGTACTTCCTCGACCGCCTGCCCGACACGCCGAAGCTCGACCAGATGCAGGCGCTGGATGCCGCCTGGCACCTCACCGGCACGCCGAACGCGGAGATCGGCATGCGCTGGTACATCCACGCCATCGCCGCCGGCGACAAGGCGGTGTGGCCGGCCGCGCGCGAGCACATGACCCGCATCGGGCGCATCTACCTCACCACGCCGGTGTATCGCGCCTTCGCCGCCACGGCCGATGGCCTGGCCTACGCCGAAGCCGCCTACGCCCAGGCGAAGGACGGCTACCATCCGCTGACCCAGCAGGCGATCGAGGGCATCTTCGCCAAGGCGAAGGCCACGGCCGTGAAGTAGTCGCCCCGCGGGGCGGGGGCGTGATGCGTACCCCGCTCCGGCCGAACTGGCGGGCACGCGCGCTGTCACACCCCGGTTGTTTCCCATCGTCAGGCTCTCCCCCATGGCCAAGCAGACCACTCCTTCCCGCTCCGTGACCCCGCCTCCCGCCGCCGGCCGGCCGCTGTGGCAGCGCCTGCTGGCCCGGCGGCTGAAGTTCCTCGCCGCGGTGGTGGTGTTGATCGGCCTCAGCCTGGGCGGTTGCTACCAGTTCGCGCCGCAGTGGCTGATGCACGCAGAGGTGATGCGCCAGGCCATGAACGCGCACCTGGACGAACGGTCGGTGCAGGCCGGCGGCACCCGCTGGTCGTATTACGAGGGCGGCGAGGGTCCGACCCTGGTCCTGCTCCACGGCTATGACTCGGACAAATCGGTGTGGCTGGAAGTCGCCGCGCAGCTGAGCCCGCACTTCCACCTGGTGATCCCCGACCTCCCCGGCTGGGGCGACTCCTCGCGCGATCCGAAGGCGAACTACGACATCGATGCGCAGGCCGCGCGGCTGGATGCCTTCCTGCAGGCACTGCGACTGCGCAACGTGACCCTGGTCGGCCACTCGATGGGCGGCGCGATCGCCGGGGTCTATGCCGCGGAACATCCCGAGCGGGTCAACCGGCTGGTACTGGTCGACTCGTTCGGCCTGCACCAGAAGGAGAATGCCTTCGCCCGCGAGGCGCTGGCCGGCACCAACCCATTCGACTACGACGACCACGCCGGCTTTCGGCGCTCGTTCGCGCTCGCCTTCGAGAAGGTGCCGGAGCTGCCCGGACGCTTCGTCGACGTGCTGGTCGATCGCAACAAGCGCGCGCGCGCGTTCCTGGACAAGGTGTTCGACGAGCTGCGCCAGCCCTCGCAGTACCTCTCGGTGCAGCAGCGGCTGGACAAGCTGACCATGCCGGTGATGGGCCTGTGGTGCAGCGGCGACAGGATCAGCGACATCTCCGCGATGGACAGTCTGCGCGACGGCCTGGTCAACGCCGCGGCGATCAGCAGCACCACCCTGGCCGGCTGCAATCACATGCCGATGCTGGAGAAGCCGACTCAGACCGCGCAGGTGCTGACCGCCTTCGAGCTGTCGCACTGAACGCTCCTTTACGCCGCAAGATTTCGCGGCGACACTCCGCGCTCCATTGACGGAGCAATGGGGAAGGGAATGGCGTTTTTGAAGGTGGTTCTGCTGCTGGCGGCGCTGGTGGCCCTGCTGATTGCGCCGGTGATGTACACCGCCCGCGCGCTCGGCGCCCAGCGCACCACGATCGGCCCGGTGCTCGGCTCGCTGGTGCTGCAGGTGATCCTCTCCCGGCTGCTCAACGCGCTGCATCTCGGCGGCACGTTCGTGCACTTCCTGCTGGCGCTTGCCGGTGGCGCGCTGATCTACCAACTGGTGCTGGAGACCACGTTCCTGAAGGGCGTGGCGATCAGCCTGATCAGCAACGTGATCATCCTGGTCGGCCTGCTGGTGCTGCTGAAGATGATGCTCTCCTGAGCCGGCCGTCGAAGGCCCGCGCTCCAGACGGAGCGCGGCCTGCGCCACGTCAGAGCAATCCAGGCACCAGTGCCTTGGTCCGCCGCATGTAGTCCTCGTAGCGCGCGCCGAACGTCTCACGCATCCAGCGCTCTTCCAGCCGCAGCTTGAACCAGAACGAGACGCCCACGATGGCCGTGCCGAGCAGGCCGCGCCATTCGCCCAGCGCCAGCGTAGTACCCAGGTAGGCCGCCAGCAGACCGGTGTAGATCGGGTGGCGCACCCAACGGTAGGGGCCGCGCTCGACCAGTTCGTGGCCCTGCTTCACCTGCACCACCGCGCTCCAGTTGCGCCCCAGCGTGGCCCGCGCCCAGATCGCGAACAGCACACCGGCCCAGACCAGGAGCGCGCCGAACAGGGGCAGCCAAGCATTCGTCGGGGCGAAGCGTGCACGCAGCAGCGCGCCTTCGGCGCCGCGCCACGGCAGGATCAACAGCGTGCCGACGATCAGCGGCAGCCAGTATTTGAGCAGGCGCGCGGCCGCCGGCTCGCTGCGCGCCGTCGACTTCGCCGCCCGCGCCTGGATCGCCCAGTACGCGATGAAGACGAACCAGCCGGCATCGATGAGCCGCTCGATGGAAAGGTGCATGGTGCGATCCGGTGCGAAGACGATCAGGGCTTCCATCGCAGCGTGCCTGCGTCGGGCGGCGACCGGCAAGTCACGTTCGATCCGACTCACCCCGGCCCGATGCCGCGGACGATCAGCGCGCCTCCGGCCACCAGCATCACCAGGCCGATGGTCCTGGTCGCGCCGTGGCGCGCGGGTACCAGGCGCTCCGCCGTGATCGCGACGGTGACGAGCGCCATCACGCCGAGGTCCATCGCGCCGAGAACCAGCAGGATCGCCGTGAAGCCGACACAGTTGCCGCTGCAATGCCAGCCAAGGCGCAGCCCGGCCCGCCACGCAGCCGCGGCGCGGACCGGCAGCGAACCGTCTCCGCTCGACAGCCCACCACAGGCGTCCAACCGGCGGGTCTTCCAGGGGCTGAACTGGAACGCGCCGGCGAGCACGACGACCGCACCGGACACCAGCGGCACCGCGCGGGCCAGCGCCGGCTGCCGCAGCTCGATCGCCGCCAGTACGACGCCGAGCGGGAAGACCGCCGCCCCGAACGCATTCCACACCAGGAAGTACCCCGCCCCCGCCAGCGTCGCCAGCGGGCCCGGCCGCGTCGCGCCCGCCCTGCCGAGCGCGGCGCGATAGCGCCATAGTGCGGGCACCAGCGACGGCAGCATCATCGCCAGCATCATCGCCATCCACATGCCGAGGAAGCTCGCCGCGACGTCGGGCCATGTTTGCCCGCAGCCCCGTGTCCACGTCATCGACAGGATCCAGCCACCGGGCATCGGCATTTCGCCCATGGCCGACATCGACACGCCGCCGGCGATGCTCGCGGTGGCGCCGACGGCGAAGAGCAGCACCGACACGCCGAGGAAGGCCCGGTCGCCAGCGGAGGCCGGAAGCATTCGGCGCATGCCCCGCGGACCGGACACCGGATCGCTGGCGCACATGGTTCACCCGTTGCCGTATTCGTCGCGGCGACGCCACCACATGCCCGCCTCGTTGCGCCCCCGTGGTGCCCGGTCCAGCCACTGGTACATGCCCCAGAGGCCATCCAGCCCGCGCGCAAAAGTGGAATAGGTGTGATAGACGACCCCGTCTTCGAGCACGAAGGCGCTCATGCCCGGCCGCTCGCGCAGGTAGGTCGACACATCGGTCCCGCTCATCACGGCGTTCTGCACGGGCGGCGATGCGTCGCCGGCCTCCCTGCCCATCTGGAAGGGAATCTGCGACGCGGGAGGCTCCTGCCGGTAGTTGTATGCGATGCCCCCGTCGCGCTGCTGCTGTTCGGTGAACGAGATGTTGAAGTCGGCGTTGAAGTCGCTGCCGAACGACGACGCCCAGGGAAACGTCCACCCCATCCGCCGGCGGTACGCCTCGATCTTGGCGAACGGCGCGCGCGACACCGCCATCAGCATGACGTCGTGGTGGGCCAGGTGCGTGGCGAAGCCGTCGAAGCCATCGGCGATGGTCGAGCAGGTTGGACAGCCGGCCGCGTAGTCCGGGCCGAACATGAAGTGATAGATCAGCAGTTGCGAGCGCCCGCGGAAGAGTTCCGCCAGCGTGACGCTTCCCGCCCCGGTCTCGAACCGGTAGGTCTTTTCGACGCGGACCCAGGGCAGCGCCTGGCGCTGCCGCGCCAGTTCGTCGCTGCGTCGGGTCAGCTCCTTCTCGGCGGCCAGCAGTTCGAGGCGTTGCTCGAGCCACTGTTCGCGGGTGCCTACGGCATGCATGGTCATCGTCGTCTCCTGTCGTTCTTGGCGTGGGCAGCGGCGCTGCGACGGTCCCTCGCGCCGGCAACGGCCGGCGCGCGTTCCCGCTCGTCAGGCCGCAACCGGCGCATGGCGGGCGTAGTCGGCCAGCTGGGCATCGAGGGCCTTGTGGAAGGCCGGACGCGCCTCGCAGCGCTGGACATAGGCGTCGAGCACCGGATGCCCCTCGACCAGGTCGGTGTGGCGCGCGAAGCGCAGCACGGTGGTCATCAGGATGTCGGCGGCGCTGAACCGGCCGACCAGGTAGTCGCGTCCGTCGAGCCGGGCCGCCAGGGCGTCCAGCCTTGCGCGCACGGTGTCGACCACCGCGGGGCGACGCAGTGCCACCCAAGGCTCGCCGGCATGCAGCAGGTCCATCTCCAGCAGGTGCTGGATCGGCGGCTCGACCGTGTTGACGGCGGCGAACATCCAGCTCAGTACCTCGACGCGAGCAGCCGCGTCGGGCGGCATCAGCACGGCGGACTCCTCGGCGATGCGATGGACGATCGCCGCCGACTCGAACAGCCCGCGCCCGTCCACCTCGAAGGCCGGCACCATCCCGAACGGCTGGCGACGGCGATAGGCGTCACCGTGCCGCTCGTCGAAGTCGATCAGCTCGACGTCATAGGCGCGGCCGGCCTCTTCCAGCGCCCAGCGCACGCGCAGGTCGCGTACCAGTCCCTGGGCGAACGGCGGCGCCCAGCGGAATCCCCAAACAACGATCTTGTTCATGGCATCTGTCTCCCGTGCGGATCGAAGAATCCGGCTGCCGCGGCGGCCGCCGGTGACCGTGGGATAGGCTAGGCAGCGCGGATCGGACGCTGGGAGTGACAACTTTGGCGCGAATGGCATGAGGCCCCGATGGACTCGCTGATCACCGCTGCCGCGCAGGCACTGGCCGCCGGCGACCCGCTGGGTGCGCTCAAGCGCGTCGCCCTGCGCGGGGACGCCCCGGCGCTCGCGCTGCGTGGCATCGCTATGGCCCAGCTCGGCGAGTTCGCCAAGGCGAACGCCCTGCTGCGGCGCGCGGCGCGCGCTTTCGGCGCGGGCGAGGCGATGGCGCGTGCACGTTGCGTGGTGGCCGAGGCCGAAGTGGCGCTGGCCGCGCGCGAGCTGGGCTGGCCGACCCGGGCGCTCGAAACGGCACGGCAGACGCTGCAGGCGCACGGCGATCGCATCAACGCGGCGCATGCGCAGTACCTGGCGATCCGGCGCCTGCTGCTGATCGGCCGCCTCGACGAAGCCGCGCGGTCCCTCGACTACATCGATCCCGCGCCGCTGCCGCCGGCGCTGCAGGCCGTGCATGCGTTGGTCGAAGCGGGTATTGCGCTGCGCCAGCTGCACACGAAGGTGGCGGGCGATGCCATCGCCCGTGCCCGGCACGCCGCGCAGCGTGCCGGCATCCCGGCCCTGGCCGCCGAGGTGGAGGGCGCCTCGCACCTGCTGCACGCGCCGGCGGCGCGGCTGCGGGCCGACGGCGCGGAACGCCTGCTGCGACTCGACGAGGTGGAGGCGCTGCTGGCTTCGGACGCGCTGGTGGTGGATGCCTGCCGCCACGCGTTGCGTGCTGCCGGTCGCGTCGTGACACTGGCCAGCCGGCCGGTGCTGTTCGCGCTGGCCCGCCTGCTCGGCGAGGCCTGGCCGGCGGACGTGCCTCGCGAGACGCTGGTCAGGCAGGCCTTCCGGACCCGCGCGATGGACGAGTCCCATCGCGCACGGCTGCGGGTCGAGATCGGCCGGCTGCGCGCGGCGCTACGGGGAATCGCAGAGGTGCACGCGACCCGGCAGGGCTTCGTGCTGGCACCAGCGGACGATCGTCGCGTCGCCGTGCTGGACTGGCCGGTGGCGTCCGCGCATGCCACGGTGCTCGCCCTGCTCGCCGACGGCGAGGCGTGGTCCAGCTCGGCGCTGGCGCTCGCGCTGGGAACCAGCCAGCGCACCGTGCAGCGGTCGCTCGACGCACTGGCCGCGGCCGGCAAGATCCGGTCGTTCGGGCGCGGGCGGGCGCGGCGCTGGACCACGCCCCCGCTACCCGGATTCGCGACGACCTTGTTGCTCCCCGCGCCGCTGCCGGGCGGCTAGGATGCCGCCATCGACACGGAGGGCGGACGAATGAAGCGAGCGGCAGCCGAGGTCATGCGCGAGCACGGACCTTTCGAGGGCGTGGAGAGCATCGGCGGGGTCAGCTACGACGGCGAGCACGTCTGGTTCGCCGCGGGCGACCGCCTGCTGGCCATCGACCCGTCCAGCGGCGCGCCACGGCGCTCGCTCGATGTCGCCGCGCACGCCGGCACGGCGTTCGACGGCACGCACCTGTTCCAGATCGCGGAGAACCGCATCCAGCGGATCGATCCGGCGACCGGCACCGTGCTTGCCACGATCCCCGCACCCGCCGACGGCGGCGACTCGGGGCTGGCCTGGGCCGAAGGCACGCTGTGGGTCGGCCACTACCGCGAACGCCGGATCCACCAGGTCGATCCGGACACCGGCGAGGTCCTGCGCACGATCGAATCGAACCGTTTCGTCACCGGTGTCACCTGGGTCGACGGCGAGCTCTGGCATGCCACCTGGGAAGGCGAGCAGAGCGAGCTGCGCCACGTCGACGCGCGCACCGGCGAGGTGCTGGAGAGCCTGGAGATGCCGGCCGGGATGACGGTGTCAGGGCTCGAGTGCGACGGCGCCGACCGGTTCTTCTGCGGTGGCGGCAGCAGCGGCAAGCTGCGCACCGTGCGGCGCCCCGGGCGCGCGAAGGCAAGTACCGGCTAGTCCGCCACGTCGGCCACCAGCCGGTCCAGCTCGGCCTTCAGCACGGCGCCGTTCTGGCGCAGCCAGTCGCGCTGCTCCTGCCAGTTGGGGAACAGGGTCTCCACCTGCGCCCAGAATCGCGGCGAGTGGTTGCGCACCTTCAGGTGGCACAGCTCGTGGGCCAGCACGTAGCGCAGCGCCGGCGGTGGCGCCAGCGCCAGCGCGAGGTCGAGGTTGATGCGGTCGCGAGTGTCCAGGCTGCCCCACAGGCTCTTCAGCGGGCGCACCTTCAGCGCGGTCGGGGCGAGGCCCAGCTGGGGAACGTACTGCGCCAGCCAGCGCGACACGTCACGGCGGATCAGCGATTCCAGGTGCGAGGCGAGCAGACCGCGCGCCACCGGCAGGGCGCGGGTGTGCGGCCGCGGCAGGATCAGCGTCAGCGCACCCTCGCCGCTGGCGATGCGCGGGTACGGGCCTTCGTCCCAGTCCAGCCACACGCGCTCGCCGCGCAGCGGGATCTCCACCGGCTGGCCGACCCGCAGCGGCGGCAGCGGCTTGACCAGCAGGTTCAGCTCGTCGAGCTTCTGCTCCAGCCAGTCGGCATGGCTGCGCAGGAAGGCGCTGACCTGGGCCGGATGGGTGCCGCGCGGATAGCTGACCCGGGCGCCCTTGGGGGTGACGGTGAGGCGCAGGCGGCGCGCGCGCGGATGGGCGGCCTTCAGCACGCGGATGGTGCTGCCGCCCGTGGTCGCCAGTTCCAGCCAGTCGCCTTCCAGTTGCTGCGCCATGCCCAGTTGCCTGCCAGAAAACACGGCCCCGCGAGGGGCCCGATCGGATTCTGGCAGGGATTGGCGACGGAGAGGTGATGATTCAAGCGGTCGCGCCTCGACCCGCGAAAATCATCGCCATACGGTTGCGTATGTCAGGCGTCGGCCGGCCGCGGCAGGCCGAACCACTCCTCCAGCTTGGCCAGCAGCCGCTCGATTTCCAGGGTCAGCAGGGCGAAGCTGGCGTCGGCCTCGGCGGCGGCGTCCTGGTGGCTGTCGCCCATCTCGTCGAGCACCACGTCGAGGAACTTCAGCTTGCGCACCACCAGGTCTTCGCCGAGCACGAAGCTCATGCGGTCGTCGAACACCAGGCCGAGCTGGAACACCTGCTTGCCGTTGCGCAGGTGCTCCTTGATCTCTTCGCTGTCCAGCTCCTGCCGGCGGCACTTGGCGATGGCGCCGGTGGCACTGCCCGGGTCGCGCAGCTCCACCTCGTCGCCCAGCGCGAGGCCGGGCGGCAGGGTGCCGTTGGCCAGCCAGTCGGTCATCAGCACGCGCGGGCCCTCCTCCGGCGCCAGCGGCACCGCGGGGAAACTGCCCAGCGCCTCGCGCACCTGGCTCAGCGCGTTCTCGGCCGACTTGCGGCTGGCGGTGTCGATCACCAGCCAGCCGTGCTTCTTGTCGACGTAGGCGGAGAGCCGCGAGCTGCGCACGAAGGCGCGCGGCAGCAGCTCGTTGAGCAGGTCTTCCTTGATCCGCTTGCGCTCGCGGCCACCGACCTTGCGACCTTCTTCCTCGGCGATCTTCTGCACCTTGCGCTGCAGCTCGTCGTTGATCACGGCGGCCGGCAGCAGCTTGTCCTCACCACCCACGGTGAGCCAGGTGCAGGCGTTCACCGCATGGGTGAGCGCCGCCTCCTCGCCGCGGCCGACCGGCGGCACGAAACCGCGGGTGGACATTTCCATCGGCCCGCACGGGCGCAGGCGGTGCTCGGCGAGCGCCTCGTCCAGGCGGTTCAGGTCTTCGGCGACGGCGGGGGAGAAGCGGAACAGGGTCAGATTGCGGAAGAACATGCGGTGTCCGTGTTGGGGCGGCCGGGAGAGACGCCCTGGCCGCTGAATGAAGGGGTGTGGCTTGGCGCTGTGGGGCGCCCGAAGAAGCTCCGGTCCCCTCACCGTCATCCCGGCGAAAGCCGGGATCCAGTGCCTCTGCTGTGCCGCCCGAAAGGCGCTGGATTCCGGCTTTCGCTGGAATGACGGCTAGCGGGAGCGAGGCTATCGTGCGCAACGCGCACCGTCTGCGACAGGCGCCTTCAGCCCACCACCTTCGCGATGGCATCGGCCACATAGCCCAGGTTCTGCGTATTCAGCGCCGCCACGCAGATGCGACCGGTGGTCAACGCATAGATCGCGAACTCCTCGCGCAGGCGCTCGACCTGCGGCTTGGTCAGGCCGGAGTAGGAGAACATGCCGGCCTGGCGCTGGATGAAGCCGAACTCGTGGCCGTGCGCGGCCAGCTTCTGCACCAGTCCGGCGCGCATGGCGTGGATGCGCTCGCGCATCTCGCCCAACTCGCTCTCCCACAGCGCACGCAGCTCGCTGCTGGCCAGCACGCCGGCCACCAGCTGACCACCGTGGGCCGCCGGACTGGAGTAGTTGGCGCGGATGGTCTGCTTGATCTTCGAACGCAGGCGCGCGGCCTCGTCGCGATCGGCGCCGACCATCGACAGCACGCCCACGCGCTCGCCGTACAGCGAGAACGACTTCGAATACGAGCTGGCCACCACGAAGGCCTCGATGCCCGACTCGGCGAACATGCGCACCGCGGTGGCGTCGGCGTCGATGCCCTGGTCGAAGCCCTGGTAGGCCATGTCGACGAACGGCAGCAGGCCGCGCTCCTTCACCAGCTCCACCACCTGCGCCCACTGTGCCGGCTCCAGGTCCACGCCGGTCGGGTTGTGGCAGCAGGCGTGCAGCAGCACCACGGTGCCCGGCTCCAGCTGGCCGAGGTCTTCCAGCATGCCGGCGAAGTCCAGGCCGCGGGTGGCGTCGTCGTAGTAGCGGTAGTCCTGCAGCTGGAAGCCAGCGGTGCGGAACACCACATGGTGGTTGCCCCAGCTCGGGTTGCTGATCGCGATGCGCGCCTTGTCGCCTGCCACCTGCTTGAGCAGGTCGGCCGCCACGCGCAGCGCACCGCTGCCGCCGATGGTCTGCGCGGTGGCCACGCGGCCGGCCTCGAGCAGCGGCGAGCCTTCGCCGAACAGCAGCTCCTGGCTGAGCCGGTTGTACGCCGGCAGGCCGTCGATCGGCAGGTAGCCGCGCGGCTGCGTGTCGCGCGCCAGCGCCTGCTCCACCTGCTGCACGGCTTTCAGCACCGGCACCCGGCCCTGCTCGTCGGTGTAGATGCCCACGCCGAGGTTCACCTTGTTCGGACGCGGATCGGCGACGTAGGCCTCGGTCAGGCCGAGGATCGGATCGCCGGGAGCCATTTCAACGGAAGCAAAGAAGGACATGTCGGTACTCGAAGAGGTGGGGATTGGAAGTCTGGACGTCTAAACCGCATCATCCGTGGCGGGCTCGCCAGCATAACCGGCCAGCCAGCCGTGTGCATCGGCACGCGTCGCACCCTCGCGCGAACCGAGCGAGGCGAAATCGAACAGCGTGCGGTCGGCCAGCTGCGAGGGAGCCACGTTGCCGAGCGCGCGGAACATGGTCTCGGCGCGTCCCGGGAACTGGCGTTCCCACTCGGCCATCATCAGCCCGACCTGCTTGCGCTGCAGGTTCTCCTGCGAGCCGCACAGGTTGCACGGGATGATCGGGAATTCGCGCTGGGCTGCGTATTCGGCGATGTCGCTTTCCTTGCAGTAGGCCAGCGGACGGATCACCACGTGGCGGCCGTCGTCCGAGCGCAGCTTCGGCGGCATCGCCTTCAGGCTGGCCTGGTGGAACAGGTTGAGGAAGAACGTGGCGAGGATGTCGTCGCGGTGGTGGCCCAGCGCGATCTTGGTGATGCCGTTTTCCGCCGCCCACGAATACAACGCGCCGCGGCGCAGGCGCGAACACAGGCTGCACATGGTCTTGCCGGCGGGAATCACCCGGGTCACCGTGCTGTAGGTGTCCTGCTCGATGATGTGGAACGGCACGCCGCGCGCCGTGAGGTAGTCCGGCAGCACGTGCGCGGGGAAATCCGGCTGCTTCTGGTCCAGGTTCACCGCGATCAGCTCGAAGCGCACCGGCGCCTTCGCCTTCAGCGACAGCAGGATGTCCAGCAAGGTGTAGGAGTCCTTGCCGCCGGACAGGCAGACCATCACCTTGTCGCCGTCCTCGATCATGTTGAAGTCGGCGATCGCCTGGCCGACCTGGTGGCGCAGGCGCTTGGCCAGCTTGCCGGCCTCGTAGGCCTGCTTGCGGGAAGAATCGGGATTGGCGGACATCGGGCGTGAACCGGGGAGGAAACCGCGACATTGTAGCCGGCTGACCGCGCCCGGGCCGGAGGCGTACACTCCGCACTTACCCCTTCGTGCGCGCGCCATGACGGACCCGGACCAGCCATCGATCGCCCAGACCCTGTTCGAGCTGCGGCGCGAGCACCGCGAGCTCGACGCGCTGGTCACCCATCTGCAGACCACCGGCTTCCGCGACGAGCTGCAGATCACCCGCATGAAGAAGCGCAAGCTGCTGCTCAAGGACGCCATCGCGCGGCTGGAGAGCAAGCTGATCCCCGATCTGGATGCATGAAGGGCCTCGCATGACGTCGCTCGCCCCGGTCCACCTGGAGGACGACCACGTTCTGCTCGAGCCGCTGCATGCCGACCACGCTCCCGCCCTCGAGGCCGCGGCCGCCGACGGCGAGCTGTGGAACCTCTGGTTCACCAGCGCGCCGCCGCCGGGCACCTCGGCCGACTACATCGCCGCGGCGCTAACCGGCCAGGCGACGGGGCGGATGCTGCCGTTCGCCGTGCGCGAGAAACGCTACGGCGAGATCGTCGGCTCCACCCGCTACTACGATTTCGACCCGACGCTGCCGCGCGTGGCGATCGGCTACACCTGGTACGCGAAGCGCTGGCAGAAAAGCCACCTCAACACGGCCTGCAAGCGCCTGTTGCTGGGCCATGCGTTCGAGCGGCTCGGCTGCGTGGCGGTGGAGTTCCACACCGACCACCGCAACCTCGACTCCCAGCGCGCGATCGAGCGGCTGGGCGCCCATCGAGACGGCGTGTTGCGCGCCCACAAGCGCCGCCCGGACGGCAGCCTGCGCGACACGGTGTGCTATTCGGTCCTGGCCGGCGAATGGCCGGATGTGCAGCGCTGGCTGGCGATGCGCCTGACCCGGCTGGCCACGCCGGGGTGATCGCCCCTACAGCAGCCGGTTGACCAGCCGGTCCAGCCGCACGCGGCTCAGCCGACGCAGCAGCTTGCGTACCGGCGCGGGGTAGTGCCGGGAGGTGTCGAGCGCGTGATAGTCCTGCACGCGGCCGGCATGCGCGCGCAGCGCCGCCCATTCGGTCTCGTGCTGGTCGCGCAGCAGGCCATGCGGATCGCGCAGCACCAGCGCATTCTCCAGGTCCAGCGCCCACGCCCGGGGATTGAGGTTGTTGCCGGTCAGCACCGCCACGTCGTCGTCGATGAACAGCCCCTTGAGGTGGTAGCTGTTGTCGGCGTGCTTCCACAGGTGCAGCACCAGCTGGCCGCTGGCCAGGTGTTTCTGGTGGCGGCGGGCGAAGCGGCGCAGGTTGGCCTCGTAGAGGTAGGGCAACACGCCGATGGTGCGGAACGGCTGCTCCGGCGGGATGTAGAAATCGTTGGCGACCTTGTCGCCGACCATGATCTCCACCGTGCAGCCGCGCCGCAGCAGCTGGCCGACCGCGGCACGCACCGGCCGCGGCAGGTTGAAGTACGGGGTGAGCAGCACCACCCGCTCGCGCGCGCCGGCCAGCAGCGCCAGCAACGTGTCGTTGAGTGCATTGGCGGTGCGGCCGAACCCGGCCAGCGGCGTCACCGCCACCTCGCCCTCGCCGGCCGGCTCGTCCGGCACGTCGTAGCGCGCCTCGGCCAGCTGCTGGCGCAGCGCGCGGATCGCCGGCAGCAGGCTGGCGGTGGTCGGCACCTCCGGCACGTTCAGGCGCGGCACCGCCGGCTGGCCGAGGAAATAACGCTGCACGAAGCCGACCATCGCATCGGCCAGCGGCGCGTGACGCAGGACGTGGTAGCGGTCCAGCCGATAGCGGCCGTGGCGGACCAGGTAGACGTTGTTGAGGCTGGCGCCGGAGTACAGCACGGTGTCGTCGATCACCATGCCCTTCAGGTGCAGCACACCAAACAGCTCGCGGTTCTGCACCGGCACACCGTAGATCGCCACGCCATCGCCGCGCTCGCGCGCCCAGGCCCGGTACATGCCGGCATTGCCCTCGCTGCGCGCCTTGCCGATCAGGCCGCGCTGGGCGCGGTGCCAGTCGACGAACACCGCGATGTCCAGCGTCGGCCGGCGCGCCTTGGCCGCGTACAGCGCCTCCAGCACCTCGCGGCCGCCGTCGTCGTCCTCCAGGTACAGCGCCACGATCACGATCCGCCGCTCGGCCGCGGCGATCGCCGCCAGCAGCCGCTCGCGAAAGACCGCCGGACCGGGCAGCGTCTCGATCGATCGCGCCGGCACCGCGAACGCCGGCATGCCATCCAGCCGCGCCCGCATGCGGGCGGCGCGGCCGAACGGCAGCAGCCGCCGCGCCACACGGCCGGGAAGTCGGGTCAGTCGTTTCATCGCGGACAAGGAGAGCGCCCCGGGCGTCGTCACAAAGTGGCGAGCATGCCGGGCCGGGGCGCGCAGACGCAACGCCCCGCGGAGGTGCTCAGCGCGTATCCGCCAGCACTGCGCCGGTCTCGCGGTGCGGATGGACCACCAGGGTGGCGGTCATGCCCGCCGAGAGGACCGTGCCGGGCGGCAGGTGGTCGGCATCGATCGCCACGCGCACCGGCACGCGCTGGGCCAGGCGTACCCAGTTGAAGGTGGGATTCACGTCGGCCAGGCCGTCCGCCCCGGCGGGATTGTCGGCGTCGGTGATGCCACGGGCGATGCCGGTGATGGCTCCCTTGAAGGGGGCGCCACCGGCCATCAGGCGGATCTCGACCGGATCGCCCACGTGCAGCTGCGGCAGCTTGGTCTCCTCGAAATAGCCGTAGACGTAGTAGCTGTGGCTGTCGACCAAGGCGAGGCGCGCGGCACCGGCAGCGGCGTAATCGCCCGCGCGCAGGTCGAGGTTGGTGACGTAGCCGTCGACCGGCGCACGCACTTCGGTGCGGGCCAGATCCAGTTCGGCGCGATCGAGCGCGACCTGCGCCTGCTCGACCGCGGCGGCAGCCTGTTCCTTCGCGGCACTGGCCTGATGACCGCCGGCCTGGGCCTGCTGCCAGGTGGCGCGCGCGGCACTGGCGGTGGCGGCGGCGTCGTTGCGGTCCTCCTGCGAGATCACGCCGCCGATGCGCTGGCGACGTTCGGCCTGGGCCGCGTACATCTCGTACTCGGCATGGCGCGCGGCGGCTCCGGCGGCCGCGGCACTGATGCTGGCGCCGGCCGCCCGCGCGGCGGCCTGGGCGGCGGCGAGATTGGCTTGCGCCTGGTCCACTGCGTTGCGGAAACGCGCCTGGTCGACCACGAACAGCACGTCGCCCCTGCGGACGAACTGGTTGTCGCGCACGGCGACCGCGCTGACCAACCCGGACACGTCGGGCGCGACGCGCACCACGTCGGCGCGCACACGGCCATCGCGGGTCCATGGCGAATACAGGTAGTGCTTCCACAGCGCATGGCCGAGCACGAGCGCGAACACGACGACGAGGGACGTGAGGGCGAAACGAAGCAGGGAGGGGACGATTTTCATGGGGGCGGTACTCAACGGACCAGCAACAGCCCCGCGCCGCCGAACAGGCAGACGAACAGGGCCAGACGGAACAGCGAGGCGTGCCAGACGTGCCGGTACAGCCCGATCCGGCCGAGCAGCAGGTCCAGCAGCACCATCAGCAGCAGGCAACCGACGAACACCGGCAGCAGGCCGGGCATCAGCGTGCCGTAGAAGGCGATTTCACGAGGCATGGGCAGGCTCCTGCGCGGGCATCGCATGCACGGCGGCGAGCAGCGGCGACTCGTCGTCGCGCAGCGCGCTGCGCAACTGGTGCAGATGATTGCGGGCACGGCCGGGCGCCAGTGCGATGGCGGCGTCGACCGCGCGGTCGGCGGCCTCCCATGCCGACAGGTCGGGCTTGCGATAAAGCGCAGCAACCGCGCGCACGGCCGCTTCGCAGGCATCGCGTGCGATGGCCGGAAGCTCGCCGCCGGCCACGTCCTGGCGCAGCTCGAGCAGCGCGCGGCCGGTTTCCTGCACCGCCAGCGACCAGGCCAGCAGGGTGCGCGACTCGGCGCTGCGCGGGCGGGTGTTGGCAACCGCCTGCAGCAGCAGGTCGCGGCCGCGGCTCTCGAAGCGCCAGAGCAGGCCGTCCAGCGGCTCGGTCGCAGCCAGCCAGACCAGCGCGCGCAGCCGGCGCAACTGGCGGCGGCGCTGCCAGCCGGTGCCGGCCAGCCCGGGCAGCAACATGAACGCGGCACCGGACAGGCCGAGGCCGGCGAGCTGCGCGATGGCGTCGTTGAAGAAGTGTTCCGGCGCGTAAACCATCGGGTTCTTCAGCGCCAGGATGTAGACGAAGCCCAGCGTGTAGCCCGCCCCCACGCCCGGCAGCGTGTCGCGGGTCGCCAGGTACGGGCCGATCAGCAGCAACGGCAGGGTGCTCGCGACCAGCATCGTGTAGCCCTCGCCGCCCGGCATCAGCGCGAACACGGTGATCGCCGCGCCCAGCATGCCGGCGGCGTAGCCGACCAGGGTATGCAGCACCGAACCGACCGGGTTCGGCGAGGCGGCCATCAGGCCGCTGAAGATCGCCGCCAGCAGCATGGCGTTGGCACCGAAGGTCCAGCCACTGGCCAGCCAGAACACGCTGAGCGTGGCCATGGTCAGGAAGGTGCGCAGCACCGCGACACCGACGCCGGCCAGGTCGCTGCTGCGACTGAAATGCACCTTCTCCACGCCGCCCTTCACCGGCCTGCCGGTACGCAGCGCGTGCTCGGTGGCGACGAAGGCGGCCAGCTCGTCGACCAATCGGGCGAGCAGGGCCGCCCCGGTGTCGAACTCGCGGCAGGCCGCAGCGTCGGACAGATCCTGGCGCAGCGCCGCCGCGCGACCGGGCAGGGCCCGCACGCACGCATCGAGCTGCGGTGGCAGCGCATGCAGATCGTCGTCGCCGGCGTGTCCCGCCGGTGGCGTCAGGGCCGTGGCCAGCGGCCGGTAGAGCGCGATCAGCGCCGTGGCGGCCGCGTCACGCCCGCCACGCTGCAGGCGGTTGATCAGGTGATGCAGCGACTGGAAGCTGGTCGCCGCGGCCATGTAGCGCTGGTTGAGCAGGCGCATGCGGCGACTGCGCAGGCGCACCTCCGGGTCCTCGAAGATCACCGACGAGCGCAGATCCTCCAGCTGCACCGCCGCGCGCACCGAGGCGAGCTGGGCATCCTGCATCGCCTGGCGCGGGATGCGACCGGCAGTGCTGCCGCGCAGGAAGGCGAGAAACTTGGCGAAATGCGCACGGGCCTCGCGGCGCAGGATCGGCCGCAGCCGCTCCGGCAGCACCAGCTCGCTGACCAGCGCCGACACGCCGATACCGAGCAGCACCTCGCTCACCCGCATCACCGCCGAGTCGAACACGCCGTAGGGGTTGGCGATCGCCGGAAGCGCCACGATCGCCGCGGTGTAACCGGCCAGCACGAAGCCGTAGGCCATGAAGTTGCGGTAGCGCAGCGCGCCGCCGGCACACAGCGCCACCCACAACGAGAGGCTGAGCAGGAACAGCTCACGCTGCTGCGGGAATGCCGACATCAGGGCCAGCCCGACCAGGCTGCCGACCAGGGTGCCGATCGTGCGGTAGAAGCTCTTCGCCAGCACCATGCCGCTGTGCGGGTGCATCACGATCGCCACCGTGATCATGGTGGTCGAGGGTTGCTCCAGTTGCAGCCACATCGCCAGCCAGGCGCCCAGGTAGATCGCCAGCACGCTCTTGCCGACGAACAGCCAGGCGTGCGCCTCGCCGGCCAGCAGCTCACGCAGCCAGGGGCGGTCGGCAGTCGGTACGGCGGCGGGAACGGCGGCCACGGCGCATCAGCCCTGCTCGAGCCCATCGAGGAATTTCTTCAGCAGCTTTTCCAGCTGCGCCAACTCGCGCGGCTGCAGCGTGGCGGTCTGCCGCGCCAGCAGATCGCAGATGCCGGGAAGGAAGCTCTTGATCAGCGCCAACCCCGCTTGCGTGAGGGTGAGCGCGACCTTGCGGCGATCCTCGTCGCTGGTGGTGCGTTCGATCAGCCCCTTCGCGCTGAGGCCATCGGTCAGCCGGGTGATGTTGGCCGACTTCTCCCCGGCCGCTTCCGCCAACTGCGAGGGATTGAGCGAATAGCTCTCGGTGCCGTACAGCATCATCAGCAGGTTGTATTCGGGATGGTTGATGCCGAACGGCTTGAGCAGCGCGTTGGCGTCGTCGTGCACCCGCTTGTGGATGTGCTTGACCAGGCGCACCACCACCGCCGGCTCGCGGGGGAACGCGGGGTACTGCCGGCAGGTGACGGCAAGGCGCTGCTCGGTCGGCGCAAAGCTGCTCATGGCGGGCTCCAGGAAGGCGACCCGGCAAGTATTACATAAATGTACTATCTAGTTGTGAATGAAATGTCGCCCGCCGACAGGGACGTCCTCACAACCCGTAGCGCTTGAGCTTGTACCAGAGCGCCCGCTCGCTGATTTCCAGCAGCCGCGCCGCGGCCGCCTTGTTATTGCCCGAGCGTTCCAGCGCCGCGCGGATCAGCCGCGACTCCAGCGCCTCGACGTGCGACTTGAGCGAAAGATCGGCGGGGGCCGCGATCGGCTCCTCCGGCATCGCCGCGGGTGTGGCAGCGCGCGCGCCGGCGATCTCGCCGGGCAGGTGCTCCGGCGTGACCCGATCGCCCCGGCACAGCACCACGGCCCGCTCCATCAGGTTTTCCAGCTCGCGCACGTTGCCCGGCCAGGCATAGCGCTCGAGCCGGGCCAGCGCGGCCTCGTCCAGTCGCGGCGCCGGACGGCCGAGCTCGCGCGCGTACTGCTGCAGGAAATGCGCGGCCAGCAGCGGGATGTCGCCGTGCCGGTCGCGCAGCAGCGGCACGTCGATCCGCACCACGTTGAGCCGGAAGTACAGGTCGCGGCGCAGCAGCCCCTCGTCCACCGCCGCCTGCGGGTCGCGGTTGGTGGCGGCGACCACGCGCAGGTCGACCGGGATCGAGGCATTGCTGCCGAGACGCTCGATGACGCCCTCCTGCAGCACACGCAGCAGCTTGGCCTGCAGGGCCAGCGGCATCTCGGTGATCTCGTCGAGGAAGATGGTGCCGCCGGAAGACAGCTCGCACTTGCCGACGCGGTCACGCAGCGCGCCGGTGAAGGCGCCCCGGGCGTGGCCGAACAGCTCGCTCTCCAGCAGTTCGGCGGGGATCGCCGCGCAGTTGATCGGCACGAACAGCCCGTTGCGTCCGGACGCCTCATGCAACGCCCGCGCGACCAGCTCCTTGCCGGTGCCGGTCTCGCCGACCACGAACACGTTGCTGCGCGCCGGCGCGACCTGGCCGATCAATTCGTACAGTTGGCGCATCGGCGCACTGGTGCCGATGAACTCGCCCCAGCCGCGCGCCAGCTCGTCGCGCAGGAAGCGGTTCTCCAGCTGCACCGCGCGCATCGCCAGCACGCGCGACACCGCCAGCTCGATCGTCTCGATCTCGAACGGTCGCAGGATGTAGTCGACCGCGCCGAGCTTCATCGCCGCCACCGCGGTCTCGATCGTGCCGTAGGCGGTCAGCACGATCACCGGCACGTCCTCGCCACGCTCGCGCAGCGCCTCCAGCAGCGCGATGCCGTCCATGTTCGGCATGCGCAGGTCGCTCAGCACCAGGTCGAACGCGCCGCGCTCGATCGCCGCCAGCGCCTCGCGCCCGTCGCCGGCCTGCTCCACCTCGTGGCCGAGGTTCTTCAGCGACAACTCGAGGATGCGCCGCATCTTCGGCTCGTTGTCGACCACCAGGATCCGCTTCGCGTTCATGGGCACCTGTCCTGGGGAGAAGGGAATCGGATGTTGAACGCGGCGCCGCCCCAGGCGCTCTCGCCCACCGAAATCTCGCCGCCGTGCACATGCACGATCTGCTGCACGATGGTCAGGCCCAGGCCGATGCCGCCCTCGCGCCGGCTGAAGAACGGATCGAAGATGCGCTCGCGCAGCTCCACCGGCACGCCCGGCCCGTCATCCACCACGCTGACCCACACCGAGTCCTCGTCGCGATGCGTGCTGACCGCCACCGTGCCGCCGGAGGAAACGAAGGACAAGGCGTTGAGCACGAGGTTCAACAGCACCTGCATGATCTGCTCGCGGTCGCAGTCGAGCACGATCGGCGGCTCCGGCAGGTCCGTGCGCAGGCTCACGCCGGCGTGCTCGGCGCGCGAGGCGAGCAGGCCGATCACGTCCCTGATGATCGCGTGCAGGTCGTGCGGGCGGAACTCCGGCGGCGACGGCCGCGCGCATTCCAGCAGCATCGTCACCAGCCGATTGAGCCGTTCGGTCTCGCTCAGGATGAAGCCGACCAGCTCGTGCTCGCGCGCACCCAGTCCGGCCTCGCGCTGCAACAGCTGCGCGGAACTGCGCAGGATGCCCATCGGCGTGCGCACCTCGTGCGCCATGATCGCAGCCATCTCGCCGACCACCGCCAGCTTGCCGGCCCGCACGATCTGCTCGCGCGAGCGCTCCAGCGCTTCGATCATCTCGACGTAGGCACGATGCAGCTCCACCACTTCGGTGATCGTGGTCGCCGGCATCGGCGGGGGCTGCGACTCGCCCTGGCGGAAGCCGCGCGCGAACCCGGTCAGCGCGACCACCGGCCGTGCGATGCGGTCGGCCAGCCGGGTGGAGATCCACACGCCGGCCAGCACGGTGAGCGAGAGCACGCCGAGCAGGGTCCAGAACAGCCGCCACACCGGACGGAACGACACCGCGGTCGGCTCGACCATCACCAGGTGCCAGCCCAGGCCGGTGAACTGCTGATAGCCCCCGGAGGTGGCCGCGCCCACCAGCAGATTGCCCAGTCCGAGCGCCCGGCCGCCGTGCTGGTAGGAGATCGCCTGGCCCGCGGCTGGCAACGTCCAGCCGTCCAGCCGCACCGCGCGGTCGGCCGCGGCGTCGCGCAGCCCGCGCGAGCGGGCGATCACCGTGCCGTCCGCATCCAGCAGCAGCACGTCGCGCGTGGTGTCGCGCGCGGCCTCGTCGAGCAGTCCCTGGATCGCCTTCCAGTCCAGCCACACGTAGAGGTAGCCGATGTCGCCGCTGCCGAACGCATTGGGGATGCGCGTGCGCAACAGCGCGCGGCGGTCGCCGCCCTCGGCATCCACGGCGATCTGCACCTCGCCGCCGGGCCCGCCCGGCACGACCTGCCATTCGGCCGCCTGCGGCGCGGACCGGCCGATCAGCGACGGGTCGCTCGATGCGATCACCCGGCCATCCGCGGCGGTGCACAGCAGCGCCCGGTAGATCTCGGCCTGGCGCGCATGCAGGTCGGAAAGAAAATGCGACAGGCGCTTGTCGACATCGTCGACACGGATGTCCTGCATGACCTCCACCGAGCGCCACACCCGGATGTTCTCCACCCGCGCGGAGAGGAAGGTGTCGATGCGCTCCATCACGGTGCTGGCACCGAACTGCAGGTTGCCGGCGATCTCGCTCTGCAGCGCACCGCGGAACTCGTGGAAGGACAACCCGCCCACCACCACCACGGTGCCGAACAGCATGCCCAGCAACAGGCGCAGCAACAGCCGCCGGGTGGTCATGGGCGGCGGCAACGGTCGGCGGGGAGGGCACCGCAGGGCATAGTGACGCGGTTCGTGCGCTTGGCGTAACAGTCGGATCGAGTGTGGCCGATGGCGTGCGGCGGCGGCAAGCTTCGGCCCGGACGGCTTTGCCGACAGCGGCACCGATGTTCCAGAATCGCCGCGCTCACGCGGACCCGGCGTGCGCGTGTGCCTGGGGAAAGCATGCCTGGGCGATCCTCGTGCAACCGCCCATGGCCCGGGTCCTCCGCGACATGCCACTCCAGGTGTCCCCGATGAACATCCCAGACATGCCGCCGGCCCGACGTGCCCCGCTGGTCGCCGCCCTCCTCGCCTGCTGCGCGCTCGGCGCGCCGGCGCACGCGCGCGCCGCGGGCACTGACAGCTGGAGCACCGCCCCGTACTCGCTCGGCCAGGGGCTGTATTTCCCGGGCCAGGGCCTGCGCCTCGGCGGCTACGCCAACCTGCAGTACTACGACGTGGCGAACGAGCCGCCCACGTTGAACACGCGCGACATCAGCCTGTTCGTCACCAAGGACCTGGGCCCGCGCGCGCAGTTGTTCACCGAACTGGATGCCGGCGACGCGATCCAGCTCGGCGGCTCGCACTCGAACCGCAAGCACGGCGAGCTGGACGTCGAAAGACTGTATGTGGACTACCACGCCAACCCGTGGCTGAACCTGCGGCTGGGCAAGTTCCTCACGCCGGTCGGCCAGTGGAACCAAGTGCACGCCGACCCGCTGACCTGGACGGTGTCGCGCCCGCTCGCGACCTCGTCGGCGTTCTCGCGGCACGCCGCCGGCGCGATGGCATTCGGCACCGTGACAACAGGCGGCCACGACGTCGACTACTGGTTGTTCGCCGACGACAGCCGCGATCTCGACGTCGGGCCCGACCAGGATCGCGCCTACGCCGCCTCCGGGGCGGATCTGCCGAACCGCAACAATTTCCGTCACGCGCTCGGCGGGCGGGTGCTGTGGCACGCCCGCGGCGACCGCTTCACGCTCGGCATGTCGATGCTCGGCTACCGGCTCGACGCACCGCGCCAGAGCTACCGCCTGGTGGGGCTGGACTTCGGCTGGACCGGGCGTTACCTCAGCCTGGACGGCGAGGGCATCTACCGCGAGGGCGGCAGTCCCGGGCAGCCGGCCGAGACCGGCGGATTCGTCGAGGCCGAAGTGCCGCTGGTGCAGCGCCTCTACCTGGTCGGCCGGCTGGAGCGCTACCGCGCGTCGACCCCGACGCAGACGCTCACCCTGCGCACGCTGGCGCTCAATTTCCGGCCGATCCCGGGCCTGGTGTTCAAGCTCGAACACCGCGACAGCAACCGCCGTACCGAGCTGGCACCGGCCGGCTGGCTGGCCTCGTTCGCGGTGCTGTTCTGAGCGATGCGGATGCCGTCGCACCTGCTGGCATGGATCGCGGCGCTGGCCATGGCGCCGCTGGCCTCGCCAAGCCCCGCGGCCGATGCGCCGACGGTGCGCTTGGTGGCCATCGCCTCCGCCGCCCAGCCGCTGAAGCTGGCACCGGATCGCGACACCCTGCGCAACATCTACCTGAAGAAGATCTTCATCGACGATGACGGACAACGGCTGATTCCGGTGAACCTGCCGCCCGGGACGCCCCTGCGCGCGCTGTTCGCCAACCGGCTGGTCGGCATGGACGAGGCGCAGTTGGCGGACTACTGGAACCGGCAGTACTTCCAGGGCGTGAGTCCGCCCTATGTGCTGGCCTCGCAGCAGGCCGTGGTCCGTTTCGTGGCGACCACGCCGGGAGCGATCGGCTACGTCGCCTCCTGCCACCTCGACGACCAGGTCCGGGTGCTGCTGGTGATCGATCCCTCGATCGATCCCGCCGCGGCCGGCTGCGGGAATGCGGCCGCCCACTAGCGCCGCACCACCCGACAATCCGTGCAGACAATTTTTGCGCACTGCAAGCTTTGCACGGGGCGGCGACCATGCCATCGCCACTGGAAAGTCCTTTCCGATCAGCCACCTGAGCGGATGGCACGGGACTGGCTAAGGAGCACTCGATCGTTCCCCGACGGCGAGTGCCCATGCCCCGAATCGAGCTTCCCGCTCCCCCCGAACCGTGCATCCTGGAGAGCGTCCAGCCGCTCCTGCTCGAACTGAAGGCATCCGTCCATGCCGAGGTGATCACCGCCGACCACGCCGGCCGCGCCGCCTGCGAGGCGTTCGTGCACGACGTGTTCGCCGCCCGCTACCGGGCCGACGTCCAGTCGTTCTACCCGGACCTGCTGGAGTACCGCGACGGGCAGCGCCAGCGCGCCGTGGTCGGCATGCGGCAGGCCTCCGCCGGGCCGCTGTTCGCCGAGCGGTACCTGGGCATGCCCGCCGAGGAGGCGATCGGTGAGCGCTTCGGCACGGCGATCCCACGCGACGAACTGGTCGAGGTGGGCAATCTCGCGCTGGAGAACCCGGGCGACGCGCGCTGGGCCATCGCCGCGACCATCCAGTTCCTGCACGAGCTCGGCTACCGCTGGGTGCTGTTCACCGCCACCCGCGTGCTGGTCAACACCTTCCAGCGACTGGGCATGCGGCCGATGCCGCTGGCCGCCGCGCTGCCGGACAGCCTCGGTCCGCAGGCGCAGCAGTGGGGCGACTACTACCGCACCGCACCGCGGGTCTGCGCGGGACCGATCTCCTCCGGATTCCGCAAGCTCCATCGAACCGGCACGCCGCCGCAGCCGAGGCTCGAAGAGCTGCTGGCCGGCATGACCCGGCTCGCCCGGCGCTGGCGCGGCGATGACGATTCGCAGCGGGAGGAAGGCTGATGCGCCAGATCCTGCGGAACATCGCCGAGCACGCGATCACCCGGCCCCTGCAGGTGGCGCTGCAGGACGAGAGCATCGCGCTCACCTACGCCGAGCTTTCCCAGGAGATCGACTTCGCCGTCGAGGCGATCGGCGGCCGGCGGGTCGCGCTGTGGATGGACAACAGCTGCGCCTGGGCGGTCACCGACCTTGCGCTGGCGCGACAGGGTTCGGTCGCCGTGCCGGTGCCGCCGTTCTTCTCGGCCGGACAGGTCGCCCACCTGCTGACCGACGCGCGACCCGACCTGGTGGTGACCACCCAGCCGGACCCGGTCGGTGCGCTGCTGGGGCGCCGCCCGACCCGACGACTGACCCTCGCCGGTCGCCTGCTGTCCATTTTCGAGCTGCCGGTGGAAGCTCCGCCGGCACTGCCGCCGGGCACCGCCAAGATCACCTACACCTCGGGCACCACCGGCCAACCGAAGGGCGTGTGCCTGTCCGCACAGGCGATCGGTCGCGTCGCGCAGGCGCTGGGCGAGGCCGTGCAGGGGACGCCGCAGGATCGCGCGCTGTCGCTGCTGCCGCTGTCGACCCTGCTGGAGAACATCGGCGGCCTCTACGTGGCGCTGGCCGCCGGCGGCACGGCCTGCGTGCCGTCGCTGGCCAGCTGCGGCTTCGAAGGCTCCAGCTCGGTGCAGGTGGAGCGCTTCGTCGCCGCCCTGCACGGCTACGCACCCACCGCGACGATCCTCGTGCCGCAGTTGTTGAAGCTGCTGGTGGAAAGCGTCGCCGCGGGCGCACCGGCGCCGGACAGCCTGCGCATGCTCGCGGTCGGCGGCGCGCCCTGCGCGCCCCACCTGATCGAGCGGGCCTGGGGGCTCGGCCTGCCGGTGCACGAGGGTTACGGCCTGTCCGAGTCGGCTTCGGTGGTCAGCCTCAGTTCGCCGGGTGCGCTGCGCACCGGCAGCGTCGGCCGGGTGCTGCCGCACGTACAGGTTCAGCTGGCCGACGACGGCGAAATCCTGGTCGGGGGCAACCTGTTCGAAGGCTATCTCGGCGCAGAAAACGTGCCGCCGTCGCTCTGGCCCACCGGCGATCTCGGCTACCTCGACGACGACGGCTACCTCTACCTCACCGGGCGCAAGAAGACTGCCTACGCCACCGCTTTCGGCCGCAACGTGGCTCCGGAATGGGTGGAAAGCGAACTCACCGCCAGCGGCGAAATCCTGCAGGCCGCGGTGTTCGGCGAAGCCCAACCGCACAACGTGGCACTGCTGGTGCCGCACCCGGCCGCCACCCCTGCCCGCCTCGCCGCGGCCGTGGCACGGGCCAACGCGGTGCTGCCCGACTACGCGCGGGTCGCCGCCTGGCGCGCGCTCGATACCCCGTTTACCCCCGCCAACGGCCAGGCCCGCCCCTCCGGCAGCCTGGCCCGCGATGCCATCGCCCGCCATCACGCCCCGCTCCTGGAAGCACTCTATGCAAGCGAAGCCCGACATGAACGTGCATGACCGCCTGTTGCTGGACACCGAAGCCAGCCGCCAGGCCTTCCTCGCCATCCCGATCATCCGGCGCGCCCTGGGCGGCCAGGTCAGCCGCGACGAGTACCTGCGCTTCCTGCAGCAGGCCTATCACCACGTGCACCACACGGTGCGGCTGATGATGGGCATGGGCTACTTCCTGCCCGAGCGGCTGCACTGGATGCAGCCGGCGATCGCCGAGTACATCGAGGAGGAGATCGGCCACGACGAGTGGATCCTCGACGACATCGACGCCATCGGCGGCGACGGCGAGGCGGTCCGCCGCAGCCGACCCGGCGCTGCGGTCGAGCTGATGATCGCCTACGCCCACGACACGCTCCGCCGCGGTAATCCGGTCGGCTTTCTCGGCATGGTGTTCGTGCTGGAAGGCATCAGCGCGGCACTCGCCACCCGCGCCGCCGACGCGATCCAGCAGGCCCTCGCACTACCCAAGCAGGGGCTGCGCTACCTGAGTTCGCACGGCGCGCTCGACCAGGAGCACGTGGGCTTCTACGAGCAGCTGGTCAACCGGCTGGACGATCCGGCCGACCAGGACGCGCTGATCCACGCCGCCAACCGCTTCTACGCGCTGTACGGCGCGATGTTCCAGTCCATCGACCAGCCGACCGTCGGGAGCTGAGCCATGACCTCCAAACCCCTGTTCCTGCCTTTCGTGGCGATGCTCGCGCTCGCCATGGTGCCGACCTGCGCCGGTGCCGGACCGCTCCCCGCCGGACTGGAGGACATCGCCCACACCTGGGCACACGTCACCTACGAAATCCCTCCGGGCGCCCAGGACGACGCCTACCAGGCACTGGAGGCGCGCGCCGAGCAGCTGGTGCAGGCCAATCCCGGTGATGCCGATGCGAAGGTGTGGCTGGCGATCATCCTGAGCACCCACGCCGGCGAGCACGGCGGCCTGGGCGCACTGGGCATGGCCAAGCAGGCGCGCGCGCTGCTCGAGCAGGCACAGGCGATCCAGCCGGACGCGCTGGACGGTTCGATCTACACCACGCTGGGCAGTCTCTACGACCACGTGCCCGGCTGGCCGCTCGGCTTCGGCGACAAGGACAAGGCCCGCGCCCTGCTGCTCAAGGCGCTGCAGGTCAACCCCGACGGCATCGACTCGAACTATTTCTACGCCGACTTCCTGTACCGCCACGGCGACCGTGCAGGAGCGCTCGCCGCGGTGAACAAGGCACTGGCCGCGCCGCCGCGCCCGGACCAGCCGCTGGCCGACCGCGGGCGCCGTACGCAGGCGGAAAAGCTGCTGCAGGCCATCCAGTCCAACCGCTAGACGAGGAATCACATCATGCAACTGAGGGACAAACGGGTCCTGCTCACCGGTGCTGGCGGCGGAATCGGCCGCGAGCTGGCGCCGCTGCTGCTCGATGCCGGCGTCAGGCTGTGCCTGACCAGCCGCAGCGACGCGTCCGCGGCCAGCATGGCCCACCACGTCCACACCCACCGCGATCGCGCGCTGGTGGTGCGGGCGGACGTGACTTCCGCGCTCGACCGCGAGCGCTTGGTCGAACGCATGCATGCCGAATTCGGTGGCATCGACATCCTGGTCAACCTGGCCGGAGCACTGGATTTCGGCCTGTTCGCCGACGTGCAGCCGGCGATGATTCCCCGGCTGCTGGCGGTGAACCTGGAAGCGCCGATGCAGCTGGTCCACGCCGTGCTGCCGTCGATGCTGGACCAGGGCAGCGGCCAGATCGTCAACATCGGCTCGATGTTCGGCAGCATCGGCTACCCCGGCTTCGCCAGCTACTCGGCCACCAAGTTCGCGCTGCGCGGCTTCTCGCAGGCGCTGCGGCGCGAACTGCATGGCACCGGGGTCTCGGTCAGCTATGTCGCGCCGCGGGCGGTGCGCACGGCATTCAACCCGGTCGAGCTGCACCTGATGGCGGCCGACGGCCTGATGCACATGGACGACCCGTTGTGGGTGGCCGAACAGATCGTGCGTGCGATCGAGGCCGGGCGCTCCGAGACCTATCTCGGCCAGCCGGAGTCCTTCTTCGCGCGGCTCAACGCCCTGTTGCCCGGCGTGGTGGACCGGGGACTGCGCAAGGTGGTGCCGTCGATCGCGAAGTTCGCCCGCGGCGTCACCTGACGCCGCGGATGCGACTGCGCCAGCCGGCTCAGTGATTCTTGATCGGGTAGGTCTGGAAGCCGGCGGCGGGCACGGTCTGCGGCGCCGAGGCCGCATTGGCCGGTGCGGCGGCGGCCGGCGCGCCGGCGGTGCCGCAGCGGTAGGCGCCCCACGGCTGCGAACCGTCGGCGGGCTCGGCCAGCGGCTTGATCGTGTCGGCGTTCATCTTGGCCGCCTCGTTGCGGGCCATCACCTCGAGCTCGTCGCGCACCTTGATGTCGTTGCGGTCGATCGGGCCGACGCGATCCATCACCGATACCGTCACCTTGCCCAGGTCCTGGCATTGCGAGACGTCGCCGTTCCACGCCGTGCGCACGGCCTTGCCGGCGTCGTCGAGGGTGATGCCCCAGGTACAGGCACTGAGCAGCACGACGGGGACGAGCAGCAGGGTCTTGCGCATGAGGGGCTCCGCGATGGATGTCGAAAAGGGCCGGGCGGTCATCCGCCCGGCCCCAGATCGTACCGCGGGAATGCGGCGGCAATCCCCAACCGTGGCTTACTTGCCGCCGGCAACCGGCTTGCCGTCGGCATCCAGCACCTGCATCGCGCCGAGGTCGAGCCTCTCCAGCGGCGCGCGGATCTTCGACAGGTCGCCGACGATCACCCAGGTCAGCTGGCCCGGATGGATGATCTCCTTCGCCGCGTCGTTGACCTCGGCGTCGGTCTGCGCCTCGATGCGCGACTTCAGCGTCTGCACGTAGTCATCCGGACGGTGGTAGAGCGCAATGTTCTGCAGCGCGCCCATCACCGCGCTGGTGGTCTGGTAGCTGCCCGGCAGCGAGCGCACGTCGCCGGCCTTGATCTTGGCGATCTCGGACCCGGTCAGCGGCTTGTCGCCGACGACCTGACGCGACTCCTTGAGGATCTCGGCCACCGAGTCGGCGGTCTTGTCGGTCTGCACCGGCGCATACATCAGGAACGGGCGCTGCCCCTTCGCCTCGCGCAGGAAGCTGAAGGCGCCGTAGGCCCAGTGCTTGTCCTCGCGCAGGTTCATGTTCAGGCGTGAGGTGAAGGTGCCGCCGAAGGCGCTGCTCATGGTCTCGATCGGCAGGTTGTTCGGCGCCTCGGTGGACGGTGCCAGCACACCGGCCAGGATCAGGCTCTGCTGCGCGCCGGGGCGGTCGACCAGGAACACCCGCGGATGCGCCGGCGGCGCCACCTTGGCGAGATAGCGCGGCGGCACCGAGCCGCTGGCCTTCCAGTCGCCGAACACCGCGTCGAGCTGCGGGATGATCTGGTCCAGCGTGGTGTCGCCGGCGACCAGGATCTTCACGTTGTCGGGGCGCACGTAGTCGGCCAGGAAGGCACGCATGTCGGCGGTGCCCAGCGCCTTGATCGACGCCTCGGTACCCGAGCCGGTGAACGGGATCGCGTACGGATGCCCCTCGCCGTAAAGCAGCGGCGGCAGCGTGCGCAGCGCGATGCCGACCGGCTGGCTCTTTTCCTGCGCGATGCCGGCCAGCCACTGGCCGCGCACGCGGGCCACGTCCGCGTCGCGGAACGCCGGGTGGCGCACGATGTCGGCGAACAGCTCCAGCGACGGCCTGAGCTGGTCGTCCAGCGCATTGAGCGAGGCGGTGCACGCATCCAGCCCGCAACCGGTTTTGATCAGCGCGCCGAGCCGCTGCTTGCGCTTGGCGATCTCGACCGAGTCGAGCGAGCTGGTGCCCTCGTCGAGCATGCCCATGGTGAAGCTGGACGTGCCGAGCTTGCGCCCATGGTCCGCGGCGTAGCCGCCGGCGAACTGCAGGGCGATCTGCACCGCCGGCACCGCGTGGCGCTCGGCCAGCACCACTTCGATGCCGTTGGCCAGCCTGCCGCGCTGCAGGCTCGGGAAGGTGAGGTCGGGGAAGCGGGTCACCGGCGGCACGCCCTGGCTGCGGTCCACGTCGGTCTTGACCGCGCGGTAGTCGCCCTTCGGGCTGAGCTTCGGCGCCGGCGCACCGGGCACGGCGGGCCGGCCGGCGACGTTGGCCATGTCGGCGGCCTCGACCTTGCCGGGCACCACGGTGAGCGTGTAGTCGCCACGGCCTATCCACTGTGCGGCCGCCGCCTTCACACTGGCCGGGGTAGCGGCCATCAGCACCTGGAAGTCCTTCAGGTACTGGCCCGGATCGCCGGAATAAAGCTGGCCCTCGGCCAGGATCGAGGCCTGCGTGTTGACCCGCTCGAGCCCGCGCACGAACGCGGCACGCACCTCGGTCTTCACCCGCGCCAGCTCGTCGGGGGTGGGGCCGTCCTTAAGGAACCTGTTCCACTCGTCGGCGACGGCGGCCTCGACCTTGGCCGGATCGACGCCCTTCTTCACGTCCACCTGCAGCTGGAACAGGCTGGCCAGCACGTGCTGCTCGATGTCCACCGACACGTTGTCGGCCAGCTTGTCGCGGTAGACCAGGCGCTGGTACAGCCGCGAGGTCTTGCTGCCGCCGAGCACCGCGGCGGCGAGCGAGAGCTGGGTGAGTTCGTCGCTGGTGCGCGAGGGTACGTTCCACTCGCGGTAGATGCGCGTCTGCGCCACGTTGTCGGTCATCGTGCCGCGGGTCGAGTGCTGGCGCGGCGCCACCCACACCTGCGGCCGCGGCACCTGCGGACCCGGTGCGATGTCGCCAAAGTACTTCAGCGCCTTTTCCCTCGCCTGCGCCATGCTGATGTCGCCGGACAGCACCAGCACGGTGTTGGCCGCGCCGTAGTAGTCGCGGAACCACTGCTTCACGTCCGCCAGCGAGGCGGCGTTGAGATCGGCCATCGAGCCGATCGTGTCGTGGTGGTACGGATGGTTGGCCGGGAACGCTTCGGCCTGGATCAGCTCGCTGACCCGGCCGTAGGGCTGGTTCTCGCCCTGACGCTTCTCGTTCTGCACCACGCCGCGCTGTTCGTCGAGCTGTGGCTGGCCGATCGCGCCGAGCAGGTGGCCCATGCGGTCGGACTCCATCCACAACGCCATGTCGACCGCGGTGGAGGGCACGGTCTCGAAGTAGTTGGTGCGGTCCAGCCAGGTGGTGCCGTTCATGTCGGTGGCGCCGGCCAGCTCGAACGGCTTGAAGTACTCGTCCCGGTGATTCTCCGAGCCCTGGAACATCAGGTGCTCGAACAGGTGCGCGAAGCCGGTCTTGCCCTTCGGCTCGTAGGACGAGCCGACGTGGTACCAGATGCTTACCGCCACCACCGGCGCCTTGTGGTCCTCGTGCACCACCACGGTCAGGCCGTTGGGCAGGGTGAAACGCTCGTAGGCCAGGCGGGGTATCTGGTCCGCCGCTGCAGCGATGGCCGGAACGCCATCGGCGGCGGCGCGCAGCGGCGCAGCGCCAGCCCCCAGGGCGAACAGTCCGGCGATGAGCAGGATGAGGGGTTTCTTCGACACGGCAGGGGTCCTTGGCACAGGCGACCGATCGAAGGTAATTGCGACGAAACGGGGTCGCAAATGACGAATGGCAGGGGACTGCGCGTGTCCGCGGCGCTGTCCGCTGCCGGACGGGTGGTGTCCGCGGACAGCCGACCCGAGCGGACGCAACCGTGACAAGTGTCAACGTATCAATGGGTTATCTGCGACTGCCCGGCTGGCACGCCCCTTGCCACATTAGGGGCACGGACACCTACCCCTGTCACGCAAGGAGACACCCCATGAAACTCGAATCGCTTCTGCTTCGCGGCCTGTTCGTCGCTTGCCTCACCGTCTGCGGCCTGATCGTCGGCGCCATGCTGCTGAAGACCCCGACCGCCGTGCGCCTGGCCACCGATGCGACGGCCACCCCGACCCTGGGTACCGCACTGATCGTGCCGGCCAGCCAGTGCGCGCTGCCGCCCGACGGTGTGGTCTGCCCGCGCCAGGCCAGCTGACCCCGGTCACGGGGGATGCCCCGTGGCCGGTCTGGCCAGCGATAATCGACGGATGCTGCATGTCATTCTGTTCCGCCCGGAAATCCCGCCCAACACCGGCAACGTGATCCGGCTGTGCGCCAACACCGGCGCTGCGCTGCACCTGGTGCGACCGCTCGGCTTCGAGCTCGACGACACCCGCCTGCGCCGCGCCGGCCTGGACTACCACGAATACGCCAGCCTGGCGGTGCACGACAGCCTGGACGCCTGCCTCGACGCGATCGGCCGGCCCCGCGTATTCGCCTTTTCCACGCGCGGCCGGGTCGCCCACGTCGAGGCCTGCTTCGAACGCGGCGACGCCCTGCTGTTCGGCTGCGAGACCGCCGGCCTGCCGGGCGAGGTGCTCGACGCGATTCCCCTGCCGCAGCGCCTGCGCCTGCCGATGCGCCCGGACAGCCGCAGCCTCAACCTGTCCAACAGCGTGGCGGTAGCGGTGTTCGAGGCCTGGCGGCAGTTCGGCTTCGAGGGCGCCGCGCCGCTGCCGCCGCCCTGAGCGCACCGCGGCACGCCGGCGCGGCAACTGCCGGGCCGGCGGCCGTGACCGCTACAATCGGCGGATGACCGCTCCCACTCCCAATGCCTGGCTTCCGCAGCCGCTGCGCAAGCTCGCCGGACGCGCACTGGAAACCGCGCTCAATCACACGCTCTCGCTCGATCCCGACACGCAGCAGAAGCTCGCGACGCTGGACGGCCGCAGCGTGCAACTGCATCTGCGCGGCCCCGAGGTCGCGCTGGCGGTGACCGTCGAGCAGGGCCAGCTGCGTGTGGGGCCGCCGGCCGAGGACAGCCAGCTGCGCGTGGCAGCGACACCGGGCAGCCTGCTCGGCATGCTGCTGCGCCGGGGCGACGATGGCGTAGCACCGGGCAAGGTGGAGATCGCCGGCGACGCCGACCTCGCCCGACGACTGGAAAAGCTGGCCAGCGCGTTCGCGCCGGATTTCGAGGAAGCCTTCGCCCGCACCTTCGGCGACGTGCTCGGCGTGCCGATCGCGCGCGCCGTGCGTCAGGGCCTGGCCCATGCGAAGGAAACCGCCGGCCACCTCGCCGAGGATGGCGCCGACTGGGCACGCGACGAGGCACAGCTGGTGATGGGACCGGGCGAGGTGGAGGCCTTCCTCGACGGCGTGGATGCGCTGCGCGAACGCAGCGAGCGACTGGAGTCGCGACTGGCCCGCCTGCAGCAGCGACTGGGGCACGGCGCATGAGGTCCTTGAGCGTGTTTCCGCGCCTGTTGCGGGTGGCCTCCGTGCTGCTCGCCTGGCGCCTGGACGAGATCGTCGAGACCACCCACCTGTTCCGCCCGCTCAAGCTGGTCCGCCCACTGTTCGGCAAGCCGCGTCCGGACGTGCGTTCGATGTCGCGCGGCGCCCGCCTGCGCGGGGCGCTGACCGAACTGGGGCCGATCTTCGTCAAGGCCGGCCAGGTGCTCTCGACCCGGCGCGACCTGGTGCCGGCCGACATCGCTGACGAGCTGGCCCTGCTGCAGGACCAGGTGCCGCCGTTCCCCGGCAACGAGGCGCGCGCCATCGTCGAGCGCGAGCTGAAGCAACCGGTCGCCACGCTGTTCGCCCGCTTCGACGAGACCGCGCTGGCCTCCGCCTCGATCGCCCAGGTGCACGCGGCCACGCTGCACGACGGTCGCGAGGTGGTGGTGAAGGTGCTGCGGCCGGACATCGAACGGCGCATCGCCCGCGACGTCGCGCTGCTGCGCTCGCTGGGCGAGCTGGCCGAACGCTGGCATCCGGCGGCCGACAAGATCCGCCCGATGGAGGTGGTCGCCGAAGTCGAGAAGATGCTGGAGAACGAACTGGACCTGCAGCGCGAAGGCGCCAGCGCCAGCCTGCTCAAGCGCAATTTCGCCAGCGGCGTGGATCTCTACGTACCGGCGGTGGAGTGGGACTACACCACCGAGCGCGTGCTGACCCTGGAGCGCGTCTACGGCGTGAGCTGCGACGACGTCGAGGCGATCGACGCGGCCGGCGTCGATCGCAAGGCGCTGGCGGTGAAGGGCGTGCGGGTGTTCTACGAACAGGTCTTCCGCGACAACTTCTTCCATGCCGACGCACACCCGGGCAACGTCTGGGTGGACCTGACGCGCACGCAGGAGCCGCGTTTCATCGCGCTGGACTTCGGCATCATGGGCTCGCTGCCCGAGGCCGACCAGTACTGGCTGGCGCAGAACTTCATCGCGCTGTTCGAGCGCGACTACCAGCGCATCGCCCAGTTGCACGTGGATGCCGGCTGGATGCCGTCCACGGTGCGCGTGGACGAGCTCACCGCGGCGGTGCGCACGGTATGCGAGCCGTACTTCACCCGGCCGCTGTCGCAGATCTCGCTGGCCGAGCTGGTGGTCAAGCTGTTCCGCACCGCGCAGAAGTTCCAGCTGACCCTGCAGCCGCAGCTGATCCTGCTGCAGAAGACCCTGCTCAACATCGAGGGCGTCGGTCGCCGGCTCGACCCGGACATCGATATCTGGGCGGTCGCGCACCCGGTGCTCGAGCGCATCCTGCGCGAGCGCTACAGCGTGCGCCGCACCCTGCGGGGCGTGCGCAAGCGCCTGCCCGAATGGCTCCATGCCGCACCGCAGTTCCCCGAGCTGATCCGCGACGCGCTGCGCCAGGTGGCCCGCGGCGAACGCCACGAGCTGGCCGATCCGCGGGTGCTCGCGCAGCAGGCAGAACTGGCGCGACGCCAGCGGCGCGCCCTGGTGGCCAGCCTGCTCGGCATCGCCCTGCTCGGCGGCGCGACGGCGCTATGGCTGGCACGGCCGATGTTCGGCCCGGCCTGGCCGGCCGGGCTGGCGCTTGCTGCCGGCGCGTTCGCCTTCGTCTACGCGGCGCGGCGCTGAGCGGCGGCCCGCCGCCACGCCCGCGCCATACGGCCATGCTCGAGATCCTCTACCAGGACGACGCCCTCGTCGCCGTCAACAAGCCCGCCGGGCTGGCGGTCCATCGTTCCAAGCTGGTCGGCCATGCCGATGCGTTCCTGGTCGACCTGCTGCGCGAGCAGCTTGGCGGCGCGGTGTACCTGGCGCATCGGCTCGACCGCGCCACCAGCGGCGTGCTGCTGGTCGCACGCTCGGCCGAAGTGGCCGGTGCGCTGGGCGAACAGTTCATGGGACGCGACGTGCACAAGCAATACCTGGCCGTGGTACGCGGCTGGCCGGAGCCGACCGAGGGGCTGGTCGACTACCCGCTGCCCGGCTCGCGCGAAACCGGGCCGAGGCGCGAAGCGCGCACGCACTACCGGCGACTGGCCACGGTGGAAGTGCCGATCGCGCTCGGCCGCTACCCGCAGCAGCGCTATGCGCTGGTCGAGTGCACACCGGAGACCGGACGCTTCCGGCAGATCCGCAAGCACATGGCACACATCCATCACCCGATCATCGGCGACTGCCAGCACGGGCGCAGCGACCACAACCGGCTGTTCAAGCAGTACTTCGGCTGCCACCGCATGCTGCTGCATGCGCAGCGGATCACGCTGGCGCATCCGGTCAGCGGTGCACCGCTCGCCATCGAGGCACCACTGGACGAAGCGTTCACCGCGCTGCTGCAGCGCTTCGGCTGGTCGCCCGATGCGCCGAGCGCGCCGGAGCAGGCCGCCTCCTGAGTCATGCGGCGGCGCGCCTACGCCGCCGCGTCACTCTCCCCTACACTGCGCGCCATGCTGCATATCAGCCGTACCCTTTCCCTGCCCGATTCGGAGCTCGTCGAGCGCTTCCTGCGCGCCGACGGGCCCGGTGGCCAGCACGTCAACCGCACCGAGAGTGCAGTGGAACTTCGCTTCGACGTCATCCACTCGCCGTCGCTGCCGGAAGCCGTGCGCGAACGATTGCTCGCCCGCCGCGACCGCCGGCTGACCGACGACGGCGTACTGGTGCTGCAGGGGCGTCGCTTCCGCGATCAGGGCCGCAACCGGGACGACGTGCGCGAGCGGCTGGCCGAGATCATCCGCGGCGCCCTGGTGGCGCCGAAGAAGCGCGTGGCGACCAAGCCGACGCGGGCATCGAAGGAACGCCGGCTCGCCGGCAAGGCACAGCGCAGCCGGATCAAGCAGGCCCGCGGCCGCCCGGGGAGTGTCGAGTGAACCGGGTTGTTCCTCTGCTTCCCCCCCACGTCCCACGCATCCGCAACCGCTTCTGGCCCTGGCTCTGCCGCGGCCTGCTGCGCCTCTCCGGCTGGCGGCTGCACGGCGAGTTTCCCGACCTGCCCAAGGCGATCGTGATCGGCGCCCCGCACTCGACCAACTGGGATGGCGTGTGGGGCCTGCTGATGAAGGTCGGACTGGGCATCGACATCTCGATCATGATCAAGCGCGAGGTGCTGGACAGCCCGCTGGGCGTGATCCTGCGCCCGCTCGGCCTGATCCCGATCGACCGCGGCGCCGCCACCGACGTGGTCGGCCAGATGGCGCAGCGCTTCGCCCGCCTCGATCGCATGTGGCTGGGCATCACGCCGGAAGGCACGCGCAAGAAGGTCAAGCACTGGAAGAGCGGCTTCCTGCGCATCGCCCGCGCCGCGGACGTGCCGATCCTGCCGGTGTTCATCGACTATCCCAGCCGCACCTTCACCCTCGGTGCGCCGGTGACGCTTGGTGCGGACGAAAGCGACGAGCAGGCGATGGTCCGCATCCGCGCACTGTTCAAGGGTTACCGCGGCAAGCATCACGACGTGGACTGAGTCCGTGGCCGACATCCAGCATTACAGCGCTTTCCTGCTCGCGTGCATCGCGCTGAACCTCACGCCGGGACTGGACACCTTCTACATCCTCGCGCGTAGCGGACGCGAAGGGCACGCGGTCGGCCTGGGCGCCGCGCTGGGTATCAACGCCGGCTGCGTGGTGCACACGCTGGCCGCCGTGCTGGGGCTGTCGGCGATCCTGATGACTTCGGCGGTGGCGTTCTCGGCCCTGAAGTATCTGGGCGCCGCCTACCTGATGTGGATCGGCCTGCGCATGCTGCTCGCGCGGCAAACCGTGCGCTCGCCCACCGAAACGCGCGGCCGTGGCTTCGTCGCGGCCTTCCGGCAAGGCATGCTCACCAACGTGCTGAACCCCAAGGTGGCGTTGTTCTACCTGGCCTTCCTACCGCAGTTCATCGCCCCGCACGCCGCTCGTCCGCAGCTGGGCCTGCTGCTGTTGGGACTGAGCTTCATCGCTACCGGCCTCACGTGGACGCTGGTGCTGGCGATGATGGGCAGCCGCATTCACCGCCTGCTGCTCCAGCGGCCGCGTATCGGCACGTGGATGGACCGCATGTGCGGCGGTGTGCTCCTCGGATTCGGGCTGCGCCTGGCACTGCAGCGGCGGGGTTGAGTCGCCGGCCGCCTAGCGCTCGGAATGCCCCGACTCGTCGTAGTCGCGGTAGGTCAGCAGGCCCGGGCGGATCAGGTCGATGAAGGCACGCGCCTCGGCGCCGAGGAACTTGCCCTTGCGCATCACCACGCCGTAGGCACGCTGCGGGAAGTACTGCTTCATGTTGCGCACCGCCAGCCGCTGGCGGTCGGCCTCGGTGATGCAGATCCCGGTGACGATGGAGATGCCCAGGCCCATCGCCACGTATTCCTTGATCACGTCCCAGCCGCCCACCTCGATCGCCACGTGGTAGGGCACCTGCCGCTGCTGGAACACCAGGTCGACCAGCCGGTACGTCGACAGCCGCTGCGGCGGCAGGATCAGTCCGTAGGGTGACAGGTCCTCCACGGTGACCTCGGCCTTGGACGCCAACGGGTGGTCCGGCGGCGTGATCAGCATCGGGTCGTAGTGGTAGACCGGCGCCCAGGCGATGTCGTTGGGCACGTCGAGCATCGAGCCGACGGCGAAATCGGCCTTGTCCTCGCGCAGCATCGCCATGCCGTCCTTGCCGGTGACGTTGGCCAGCTGCAGCTGCACGGCGGGAAAGCGCTCGCGGTAGCGACGGACCAGGTCCGGCAGCAGGTACTGGATGGTCGAGGTCCCCGCGGCGATCACCAGCTTGCCCGCCTGCAGCCCCTTCACCTTCGCCTGGAAATCGCGGTCCAGGTTCTCCCAGCCCTCCACCAGGGGGCGCGCCAGTTCGTACAGCGCCTCGCCGGCGTCGGTGAGATTGATGCGGCGGCGGCTGCGCTCCATCAGGGTCACGCCCAGCTCGCGCTCCAGCGCCTGCAGCTGCAGGCTGACCGAGGGCTGGGACAGGTACAGGGCCTCCGCCGCGCGGGTCAGGGTGCCCAGCTTCACCGTGGCCACGAAGGCACGCAGCTGCTTCTGCCGGTTGCCCTTGTAGTAGAAGCGGCCGGCGTCGGGCGAGTCGCCCGTCAAACGCCCGGAGCGACTTTTTGCGCTTGCAGCACGTTTTTTGACCGGCGGCGAGGCCGAATTGGGTGTTTTTCTGCTCATGAAATCAGTAATTTGCATATGTCATCAATTTTGTCAAAGACAAAAATTGAAACATTTGCTTTGTCAAAGCTACTCCCCGAGGCCTAGTTTGACGCCCCACCCAAGGCGGAGCGCAATCCCATGGCCGTACCTCAGGAACGCCTGCAGCCGATCCAGGCACAGATCCACGCCGACGCCGACGGCTACGAGGACATCCTCACGCCGGACGCGCTGGCCTTCCTCGCCCGACTGCATCAGGTCGCCGAACCCCGCCGTCAGCAACTGTTGAGGGCCCGGCACGAGCGCCAGGCCCGCTATGACGCTGGTGCGCTGCCCAACTTTCGCGCCGACACGCGGACGATCCGCGAGGGCGACTGGCGCGTGGCGCCGATCCCGGACGCCCTCACGGACCGCCGGGTGGAGATCACCGGCCCGGTCGAGCGCAAGATGATCATCAACGCGCTGAACTCCGGCGCGAAGGTGTTCATGGCGGATTTCGAGGACTCCTCGGCGCCGAGCTTCCGCAACCAGCTCGATGGCCAGGTCAACCTGCGCGATGCGGTCGCCGGCACGATCGAGTACACCTCGCCCGAGGGCAAGCGCTACCGGCTGGCCGAGCAGACCGCTGTGCTGGTGGTCCGCCCGCGCGGCTGGCACCTGCCCGAGCGCCACGTCACGGTGGCTGGACAGGTGATGGCCGGCGCCCTGGTCGACTTCGGCCTTTTCGCCTACCACAACGCCCATGTGCTGCACGCCATGCAGCGCGGCCCCTACTTCTACCTGCCCAAGCTCGAGGCGATGGAAGAGGCCGCACTGTGGGACGAAGTGATGTCGCTGGCCGAGGCCGAACTGGACCTGCCGGCGGGCTGCATGAAGGCCACCGTGCTCATCGAGACGCTGCCGGCGGTATTCCAGATGCACGAGATCCTGCACGCGCTGCGCCACCGCGCGGTGGGCCTCAATTGCGGCCGCTGGGACTACATCTTCTCCTACCTCAAGACCCTGCGCGGCCATCGCGACCGCCTGCTGCCCGAGCGCGGCCAGGTGCAGATGACGGTACCGTTCCTGAAAGCCTATTCGGAGCTGCTGATCCAGACCTGTCACCGCCGTGGCGCCTTCGCGATGGGGGGCATGGCCGCGCAGATTCCGATCAAGGGCGACGAAGCCGCCAACGAGGCGGCGATGGCCAAGGTCCGCGCCGACAAGCTGCGCGAGGTGAAGGCCGGCCACGACGGCACCTGGGTTGCGCATCCGGCGCTGGTGCCGGTGGCGAAGGCGATCTTCGACGAGCACATGCCGTCGCCGAACCAGCTCGAGCGGTTGCGCGAGGACGTCTGCGTCAGCCGCGAACAGTTGCTCGCTCCCTGCGCCGGCTCGATCAGTCGCGAGGGCTTCGACAACAACGTCGAGGTGGCCCTGCGCTACACCGCGGCCTGGCTCGACGGCCTGGGTTGCGTGCCGATCCATCACCTGATGGAGGACGCCGCCACCGCCGAGATCGCCCGTGCCCAGCTGTGGCAGTGGCTGCACCACGGCGGTGTCGAGTTCACCGACCACGCGCCGATCGACTTCGCCCTGTTCGACCAGGTGCTGGCCAAGCACACCCACCGCCTGCGCGGCAGCAACCACCCGGGTGCCGCGAAGGCCGATGCCGCCGCCGCCCTGCTGTCGGAGCTGACCCACGACGACCAGCTCGCCGACTTCCTCACCCTGCCCGCTTACGAGCAGATCTGACCGACGCGCCCCACCGCACGAACCTGCAACCGGAGTCCATCATGAAGAGCACCCTGCCCACCGCCGATCAGATCAAGTTCGACTGGAGCAACAACCCCCGCTGGGCCGGCATCCAGCGCAATTTCAGCGCCGAGGACGTGGTCCGCCTGCGTGGCACGGTCGGCATCGAGCACACGCTGGCCAGGCGCGGCGCCGAGCGCCTGTGGAAATCCCTGCACAGCGACGATTTCGTCAACGCGCTGGGTGCGCTCACCGGCAACCAGGCGATGCAGCAGGTCAAGGCCGGCCTGAAGGCGATCTACCTGTCCGGCTGGCAGGTCGCCGCCGACGCCAACCTGGCCGGCGAGATGTACCCGGACCAGTCGCTGTACCCGGCCAACTCGGTGCCGCAGGTGGTCAAGCGCATCAACAATACCCTGCTGCGCGCCGACCAGCTGCACCACGCCGAAGGCAACGACGACACCGACTGGATGGTGCCGATCGTGGCCGACGCCGAGGCCGGCTTCGGCGGCGTGCTCAACGCTTTCGAGCTGATGAAGGCGATGATCGAGGCCGGTGCCGCCGGCGTGCACTTCGAAGACCAGCTGGCCTCGGTGAAGAAGTGCGGCCACATGGGCGGCAAGGTGCTGGTGCCGACCCGCGAGGCGGTCGACAAGCTCAACGCCGCGCGCCTGGCCGCCGACGTGATGGGCGTGCCGACGCTGATCGTCGCGCGGACCGACGCCGACGCGGCTGACCTGCTGACCTCGGACATCGATCCGAACGACCAGCCGTTCGTCACCGGCGAGCGTACCGTCGAGGGTTTCTTCCGCGTCAAGCCGGGCCTGGACCAGGCGATCAGCCGCGGCCTCGCCTACGCGCCCTACGCCGACCTGATCTGGTGCGAGACCAGCAAGCCGAACCTGGAGGATGCGCGCAGGTTCGCCGAGGCGATCCACGCGAAGTTCCCTGGCAAACTGCTGGCCTACAACTGCTCGCCGAGCTTCAACTGGAAGAAGAACCTGGACGACGCCACCATCGCCAAGTTCCAGAAGGAGCTCGGCGCGATGGGCTACAAGTTCCAGTTCATCACCCTGGCCGGCTTCCACAGCCTCAACTACGGCATGTTCGACCTGGCCCACGGCTATGCCCGCCGCCAGATGAGCGCCTTCGTCGAGCTGCAGGAGCGCGAGTTCGCCGCCGCCGAGCGCGGCTTCACCGCGGTGAAGCACCAGCGAGAGGTCGGTACCGGCTACTTCGACCAGGTGACCCAGGCGATCCAGCAAGGCCAGTCCTCGACCACCGCGCTGACCGGGTCGACCGAAGAGGCGCAGTTCACCCACGCCGCCTGAGTCCGCGGAGACAGGGATAGACCGAAGCGCGGGCCGAACGCCCGCGCTTCGGTCACCCTTCCCCGGCGACGGCTGGCGGCACCAGCGCGATCACCATCCAGCCCGGCCGAGGCTGCAGCTCACGCTTGGTCGAAGCCACCCTCAGCGCACCCTTCTCCTCGATACCGAACAGCAGGATCGACGCCGAACCGTACTGCTCGACGAAGTGCGGCCAGTCGAACGTCGTGGTCAGACGGGTCGACTTGATCCGCCAGCCGCGCTCCAGCAGTCCGGCGAAGCGCCCGTGGGTCATGCCCTCCTCGAACAACGGCGGCGCCAGCAGGCTTTCAGCCAGAGCGGCGCGCTCGGTGGTCTCTTCCGGCCCCAGATTACGCAGCCGGTAAACCTTGTCGCGACCGAACTCGTCCCGGTAATGCAGGCAGGCGAGCGAGTTGCGTTCCCGATGGGTGGACATCGCCAGCAATCGCCCGATCCCGGTGAGGTCGAGATGGCGGTCGGCATGGGAAGACGTCGGATTGCCGAAGAACGTGGCCAGGCCATCCATCCGGGCACGGCGAATGCCCTCCCAGTCATCGTCGGCGAGCAGCACGCGGATCCCGCCATCGTGCAGGGCCTTGGCCACCGCGCGCGGCACCTCGTCGGCACCGAACACCAGCACGCCGCGCGGCTCCGGCTCGGCGACACCCAGCCAGCGGGCCAGCGGTCGCGCCGTCGCACTCTGCAGCACGACGGTACCGATGATCAGAATGAACACCAGCGGCACCAGCGCATCGGCACCCGCCATGCCCAGTGCATCCAGCCGCAGCGCGAACAGCGCCGAAACCGCAGCCGCGACGATTCCGCGCGGCGCGACCCAGGCGATCAGCGCCCGCTCGCGCCAGGCCAGCGCGCTGCCCGCCGTGGCGATCGCCACGGAAATCGGCCGGATCAGCACCTGTGACGCCACCAGGATCGCCAGCCCGGCCATCAGCATGCCCGACGGCAGCGGCCACGGCAGGCGTGCCGCGAGCAGGATGAACAGGCCGGACACCAGCAGCGTGGTCAGGTGTTCCTTGAAGTCCAGGATGTCGTCGACGTGCACATGGCGCATGTTGCCCAGCGCGATGCCCATGATGGTCACCGCCAGCAGTCCGGACTCATGGGCGATCGAATTGGACAGGCTGAAGGTCAGCAGCACAGCGGCCAGCGTACCGAAATTCTGCAGGTAATCGGGGATCATCTGCCGACGCAGCAGGCGGGCCAATAACAGTGCAGCGACCGCTCCCGCCACCGTGCCACTGGCAATGGTGCCCATGAACACACCGATCGTGTGACCCTGCTCGCGCGAGACGATCGCCTCGTAGATCAGCACCGCGAACAACGCGCCAAGTGGGTCGATCACGATGCCCTCCCAACGCAGGGTGTTGGCGATACGGGCATTGGGGCGCAGGGTACGCAGCATCGGCGCGATCACGGTCGGCCCGGTCACGCAGGTGAGCGCGCCGAACAGCAGCGCAATGTCCCAGGACAAGCCTGCGAGCAGATGTGCCGCTGCCGCCAGCAGCAGCAGCGCTGCGATGGCGCCATAGCTGACCAACCCGCGCACGGCGCCGCCAATCCCGCGCAATTCGGAGAAACGCAGGCTCAGGCTGCCCTCGAACAGGATGAGGGCCACCGCCAGCGACACTACGGGGAACAGCAGTGGGCCGAGCAAGCGGTCCGGATTCACCAGCCGCGTTGCCGGCCCCAACACGATGCCGGCCAGCAGCAGGAACAGGATCGCCGGCAGCCGCAGCCGCCAGGCCAACCACTGGGCGGCGAAGCCCACCGCGAGCAGGCAAGTCAGCAGAAGGCCGAGTTCCATCGTCGCGCGGGCTCCCTGTGGGCGTCGCTGCTATCGGAGCACGCCATTACCCGCGGGGTCCACCACGGGTAGAGGGATAAGCGGGAGGCCAGTCAGAGAAAGGCCCCGGCATCGGAGGGAGGGAGGGGGGACGCCGATGCCGGGGCGCGGGGGTCGGGACATTTGCGAACCGACGGGTGCAGATAATAGTCAGGCCCGGAAAGAAGTCAATACTCCCCGGTACAAGAATTGGAAACCCGGCTTAGAACCGGCGGTACTGCAGGGCCTCTGCCAAGTGGGACCGGTCCAGCAGACCAGCGCCGCCATCGAGATCGGCGATGGTGCGCGCCACCCGCAGCGTGCGGTGATAGGCGCGGGCCGACAGACCCAGCCGCTCCAGCGCGGACTCGAACCATCGCCGCTCCACCGGGCCGAGCGCGCAGTCACGCTCGAGCTCGCGGGTACTGATGTCCGCATTGGGACGCCCCGCCCGCTGAAGCGCGTGCTCGCGCGCCCGGATCACCCGTTGCCGGACGGTCGCCGAGTCCTCGTCGTGCTCGCCCCGCGGCGCGCCCAGTTCCGCCAGCGGTACCCGCGGAACCTCCACGCTGAGGTCGATGCGGTCCAGCAGGGGACCGGAAATCCGGCCCCGATAACGCTGGATCTGGTCCGGCGTGCAGTGGCAGCGCTGACGGGGATCGCCCGCATACCCGCAAGGGCAGGGATTCATCGCCGCCACCAACTGGAACTGGGCGGGAAAGCTCGACTGTCGGGCAGCGCGGGAGATCATGATCTGGCCGGATTCGAGCGGCTCGCGCAGCACATCGAGCACGTGCCGGTTGAACTCGGGCAGCTCGTCCAGGAACAGCACGCCGTGGTGAGCCAACGAGATCTCGCCCGGCCGCGGATAGGAGCCGCCGCCGACGAGCGCGACCGCCGAGGCGGTGTGATGCGGCGCCCGGAACGGACGCCTGCGCCATTGCGACGGATCCACCGGCTGGCCAGTCACCGACAACACCGCGCAGGTCTCCAGCGCCTCGACCTCGGTCAGCGGCGGCAGGATGCCGGGCAGACGCTCGGCCAGCATGGTCTTGCCGGTACCCGGCGGCCCCACCAGCAGCAGATGGTGGCCGCCGACGGCAGCGATCTCCAGCGCCCGGCGGGCCTGCAGCTGGCCGCGCACGTCGCTCATGTCAGGACCGCGCCCGGGTTCGCCGGCACCCTCGGCCATCTCCGCCTGCGGCGCAGCGAGCGACGAGGCATCGTGCAGCCAACCACAGACTTCGGCCAAGCTGTCGGCCACTAGGACGTCGACATCCGGCACCAGTGCGGCCTCGGCAGCATTCGCCCGGGGGACCACCATGCGCCGGCCGCGGGCGCGCGCCCGCAGAAGGGCGGGAACCACACCGGAGACGCCGCGGATGGCACCGGAGAGCGCCAGCTCGCCCAGGAATTCGCAATCGTCCAGCTTGTCCCGCGGTACCTGTCCGCCCGCAGCGAGAATGCCGAGCGCGATCGCCAGATCGAAGCGACCGCCATCCTTGGGCAGCTCGGCAGGAGCCAGGTTGACCGTGACTTTTCGGTCCGGGTAGCTGAATGCGGTGTTCTGGATCGCCACCCGGACGCGGTCCCGGGCCTCCCGCACGGCCGCCTCGGGCAGACCGACAATGTTGGTACCGGGCAATCCGCCGGACAGGTGGACTTCAACCATCACCTGCGGTGCAACCACCCCTTCCTGGGCACGGCTGAGGGTGACGGCCAGGCTCATGGGCGCGCGCAGGAGATGGGACGACGGACGCCAGCAAACGCGCGCATGCAAACCACTCCGACCTTTAGGGCGTAAATAACCGCCCCCGACCGTTCTCGGGGTGAGGGTGACAGGTCGGGGGCGGCTCCCGGGAGACGTTCCTGCGTCAGGAACCGCGCGAAGTGGCTAGCGTCTCCAGATCGGCGACGCGCCTCTCCAGTTCTTCAACCTTGGCGCGTGTGCGCGCCAGCAGCTGACTCTGGACATCGAACTCTTCGCGGGTGACCAGATCAAGGCGGCGCAATCCCTGCGCCAAGACATCGCCGAAGTTGGTTCGCAGATCCTGATGCGCTTGCGCCAATCCTGGCGGTACCAACGAAACAAGTCGCAGGGCAAGTTGATCAATGTCCTGCCTGTCCATCATGGATGGCGCCTCGAACTCGTCAGGGTGAAGTCTAGGTAAACGCGCTTTTGGGCCGCCATCGGTGGGCTCCGTCGGAGTGTGTAGGCATTTTCCTACACGCTTCGCTCGAGGGCGACACCAGGCCACGGAGAGCGCAAAATGCCGGTCCGCGCCGGTGAGGTCGCCCGCGCCCACAACCCCAGGAGCATCCATGAAGCTGGTTTCCGCGGTCATCAAGCCCTTCAAGCTGGACGATGTGCGCGAGGCACTCGCCGACGTAGGGGTCCAGGGCATCACGGTGACCGAGGTGAAGGGGTTCGGTCGCCAGAAGGGTCACACCGAGCTCTACCGGGGCGCCGAGTACGTGGTCGACTTCCTGCCCAAGATCAAGCTCGAGGTAGCGGTCGCCGACGAGCAGCTCGACCGCGTGGTCGAGGCGATACAGAACGCGGCGCGTACCGGCAAGATCGGCGACGGCAAGATCTTCGTCAGCCCGCTGGACCAGGTGATCCGTATCCGCACCGGCGAACTGGACAACGACGCGCTTTGAGCCGCGACTAGGGCGAGCGGAGGGTCGCCTGGGCCCGCTCGAAGCGGCGGTGGTGAATCAGCAGTCCGCTGAAGTAGGTGATGTAGTAGCCGACCAGCAGACCGAGTACCAGCAGGGTCAGCGGGCTGTTGCCGATCGCCGGCGGCGTCCCGGCACCCTGCGGAAGATGCTCCATCTGTGGCATCACCACGAGGAAACGCCAGGCCAGCCGCGCGACCAGCAGTGCAGTGAGCAGGCCACCGATCCACGGATTGGGAATGTAGCCATCGCTGCCATCGGGGCTGCGCTCGAAGCGGGTCAGTCGCAGCCCGAGCGTGCCGAGCACGGCGCCAAGCGCGACGCCCCCGGCCAGCCCCTCCAACAGGCGCGGGTTGTACAAACCGCCCAGCGCCACCAGCGTCCCGACCACGGCGAACATCACGATGCGCGCGGCCATCCGGCCGCGCCGGATCGGCTGGCGACCGAACTGGCTGCGTACACGGCGCCAGACCGCGAAGCCCAGTACGGGAACCATGATGGCAACAGGGGCGAGATTCGGCGTCATGTCGGGCATCCGTGTCGGAAACGGACCCACCCTAGCGGACCGGCACCCGTGACGCGACCGATCGCTGCCAACCATCGCGGATGACAGGCGTCACCCGCACGTCCCGTCCTACTTGGCCTTGCCCTGGTTGGCCACCGCGGCCATCTTGGCGGCAATGGCGTCGGCGTCGCCCAGGTACTCGTGGCGGATCGGGCGCAACTCGGCGTCGAACTCGTACACCAGCGGGATGCCGTTGGGGATGTTCACCTCGACGATCTCCTCGTCGGAGATGTTGTCCAGGTACTTCACCAGTGCGCGCATGGAGTTGCCGTGCGCCACCACCAGCACGCGCTGGCCGCTGCGGATCGCCGGCGCCAGCACCTCGTGCCAGTAAGGCAGCACGCGGGCGACGGTGTCCTTCAGGCACTCGGTGTCGGGGATCAGTTCGGGATCGAGCCCGGCATAGCGGGGATCGGAGAGCGCCTCGTTGTCCGCACGCTCCAGCGGCGGCGGCGGCGTGTCGTAGCTGCGGCGCCAGATCTTCACCTGGTCCTCGCCGTACTTCGCGGCAGTCTCGGCCTTGTTCAGGCCGGTCAGCGCGCCGTAGTGCCGCTCGTTTAGGCGCCAGTCGGTGACCACCGGGATCCACATCTGGTCCAGCGACTCCTGCACGCCCCACAGGGTGCGCACGGCGCGCTTGAGCACCGAGGTGTGCGCCACGTCGAAGCGGTATCCGGCCTCCTTCAGCAGCGCGCCGGCCTCGCGCGCCTCGGCCACGCCCTGGGCGGTCAGGTCGACATCGGCCCAGCCGCTGAAGCGGTTGTCGAGGTTCCACTGGGACTGGCCGTGACGGATCAGGACGAGCTTGTGCATGGCGTATGGGCGGTAGGCATGAAAGCGGAAATGGTGAAGCGCCCGGCCCCACCCGTCAAATCCGTCCCGTGCCGAAGGTCACGTAAACCGATCGGGCGGCACGAGCATCAGAAACGGGTATCGACCCACGGCAGCGGCACGCCACGTGCCGCCCGCCCTTCCAGCCAAGGAGAATTCCATGCGCCGCACTGCACTCGCCCTCGCTCTCGCCCTCGTCGTGCCGCTGGCAGCGAACGCCCAGGACAGCATCGACAAGGTCAACGGCAGCGTCCACGTGGAGGCCGGCCAGCAGGTCGGTGACGCCAGCGCCGTCAACGGCTCGGTGCACATCGAGGACGGCGCCACCGTGCGCAAGGCCAGCACGGTCAACGGCTCGGTGGAGCTTGGCGACAAGGCGCAGGCCAGCGAGGTGGGCACGGTCAACGGCGCCGTCACGCTGGGTGCGGGCGCCCGCATCAGCGGCAAGGTCGAGGCGGTCAACGGGGCCATCCGGCTCGGCAAGGGCGCCGACGTCGGCGGCCGCGTGTCCAACGTCAACGGCGCGATCTCGCTGGACGCCGCCCACGTCGGTGGCGGCCTCGGCACGGTCAGCGGCGACATCAACGTCGGCGCGGATTCGCACGTGGAGGGCGGCATCCTGGTCGAGAAGCCCGGCGGCTGGTTCCACTGGGGCAACCACCGCCCGCCGCACGTCGTGATCGGCCCGCATGCCGTGGTGCAGGGCACCCTGGAGTTCCGCCGCGAGGTGGTGCTTGAAGTCAGCGACAGCGCGCAGATCGGCCCGGTGAAGGGCGCCACGCCGGTGAAGTTCAGCGGCGATACGCCCTGAAAGGCGAGGAGTGAGCTAAGGAAGAGTGAGGAGCGAGAGAGAGCGGCGATATGCCGAGCTCAGGCCTGCTCTCACTTCTCACTTCTCGCATCTGACTTTCACAGCCAGTCGCGCGGCTTCAGGTACTCCGCCAGCCGCGCCTCGGCACTGCCCGCTTCGGGCTGGTAGGCGTATTCGAAGCGGACCTGCGGCGGCAGGCTCATCAGGATCGATTCGGTGCGCCCACCCGACTGCAGCCCGAACAGGGTGCCGCGGTCGTAGACCAGGTTGAATTCCACGTAGCGCCCGCGCCGGTACAGCTGGAACTGCCGCTCGCGCTCGCCGTAGGGCGTGTCGCGACGCCGCGTCACGATCGGCAGGTAGGCGTCGAGGAATCCCTGGCCGACCGCCCGGGTGAACTCGAAGCAGCGCTCGAAGCCGCCCTCGTTGAGGTCATCGTAGAACAGCCCGCCGACGCCGCGCGTCTCGCCCCGGTGCTTGAGGAAGAAGTACTCGTCGCACCAGCGCTTGTAGCGGGGATAGACGTCCTCGCCGAACGGTATGCACAGGTCGCGCGCCACCGTGTGCCAGTGCACCACGTCCTCGTCGAACGGGTAGAACGGGGTCAGGTCGAAGCCGCCGCCGAACCACCACACCGGCTCCACGCCGGGCTTGCTGGCCTCGAAGTAGCGCACGTTGGCGTGGGTGGTCGGCACATACGGATTCTTCGGGTGCAGCACCAGCGAAACGCCGGTGGCGACGAAACTGCCGCCGGCCAGTTCGGGCCGGTGCGCGGTGGCGCTGGGCGGCAGGCGGTCGCCGTGCACGCGGGAGAAGTTCACCCCGGCCTGCTCGAACACCGCGCCGTCACGCAGCACGCGGGTGCGCCCGCCACCGCCGCCCTCGCGGGTCCAGGCGTCCTCGACGAAGCGGGCCCCGCCGTCGGCAGTCTCCACCGCGGCGCAGATCCGGTCCTGCAGCTCGCGCAGGAAAGCCTCGGCGCGTTCGGCCTGTTCGCTCATCGCTCGATCACCTCTGCCGGCAAAGCCCGGAAGCTTAGCAAGCCCGCCCGCGTCAGCCGATGCGTGCGGCCATCCGACCGTGGCCGATCAGGCTGGCCCAGCGCACGCCAAGGTCGATCCACATCAGATAGGCCGATTCCAGCAGCAGCAGGCGAAGCAGCCGGGGCGTAAGACGCAGGCGCGGCTCGGCCGCCAGCGGCTGGCCCGCGAAGCCGAGGCGCCGTGCCAGCAGCAGGCAGCGCGCTAGGTGGTAGCGACTGGTCAGCAGCGCCACCGGCGGCAACGGCCGGTTGGGCTCGCCAGCACTCAGCAACTCGCGGGCATGGCGCAGGTTTTCCAGCGAGTCGGTCGATTCATGTTCCAGTTGCACCGGCAGCTGTCCCGGCAGGCCGTGACGAACCAGCCAGCCATGGCCGGCATCGGCCTCGCTGACCGCGCCGCCGCTGAAGCCGCCGAGCAGCAGCAGGCGCTCGGCGAGCGCCGCGCGGGCCAGCTCCAGCGCCGCGGCGAGCCGGTGGCGGTAGTCCTCGCCCGGCTGGTCCTGCTCCAGCCGCTGGCCGAACACCAGCACCACCATTGGCCGCGCCGGTCGACGCGGGCTGAACCACGCCACGCGGCAGACATGGATGAGGTAGCCGACGAACACCAGCCCGCCGGTCAGCGTCAGCGCGATCACGCTGACGAGCGCGGCGTGCCACACGTCGCGGTCGGACAGGTAGCGCCGGGAACGGATCAGGGAGGGCGCACGGGGCACGCGGGTAGTCCGGGGGACGCGAAAGCCGCAGTGTGCGCAGTCCGGACGGTGCGGGCAATGCATCCGCGGCGTCCATCGGTTGGCTAGGCAAGCCGGGGGGCCGCGGCTAGGCTTTCCCGATGCCCGACCGGATCACCCCCCTCGCCGTCTCTGCCTGTACCGCCACCTCGGCCCTCGGCCACGGCCTGGCCGCGCACGCGCGCGCGCTGGCCCGCGGCGAGAGCGGCCTGCGCCCGAACGACATCTCCAGCGCCCCGCTGCCGTGCTGGATCGGCCGCGTCGAGGGCGTGGAGGACGCGCCCTTGCCCGCCCCCCTGGCCGGATGGGAATGCCGAAACAACCGGCTCGCCTGGCTCGGCCTGGGCCAGGACGGTTTCCTCGCTCGCGTCGAGGCGGCCCGCGCGCGCTACGGCGCCCACCGCATCGCTCTGATGCTCGGCACCTCCACCGCGAGCATCGGCGCCACCGAGGAGGGCTACCGCCGGCTCGATGCCGACGGCCGGCTGCCGGCAGACCTGCGCCGCCCGGCCATCCACGCACCGCATTCGCTGTCGGCCTTCGTAGCCGAGGCGCTGGGCCTGCAAGGCCCCTGCCTCACCGTGTCCACCGCCTGCTCGTCCAGCGCCAAGGTGTTCGCCAACGCCGAGCGGCTGATCCGGCTGGGGCTGGCCGACGCCGCCGTGGTCGGCGGCGTGGACACCCTGTGCGACAGCGTGCTGTTCGGCTTCAACGCGCTGGAACTGGTATCGCCCGAGCCCTGCCGCCCGTTCGACGTGGCGCGTCGCGGCATCTCCATCGGCGAGGCGGCGGGGTTCGCCCTGCTCGAGCGCGCCAGCGCCGCGCCCGACGCGCCGCAGCTGCTCGGCTATGGCGAGTCGACCGACGCCCACCATATGTCCACGCCGCATCCGGAGGGCCTGGGCGCCGAGCTGGCCCTGCGCGACGCGCTGGCCCGGTCCGGGCTCGCCGCCGGACAGGTCGACTACATCAACCTGCACGGCACGGCCAGCCTGAAGAACGACGAGGTGGAGGCGGCGCTGGTCGGCCGCGCCTTCGGCGAGCGCACCCGCGCCAGCTCCACCAAGGGCCTCACCGGCCACACGCTGGGTGCCGCGGGCATCCTGGAGGCCGTGCTCACCCTGCTCGCGCTGCGCGACGGCGTGGTACCCGGCAACGCCGGCGCCAGCACGCCCGACCCGGGCTGCGGTCCCTCGTTCGCCTGGCAGACCGAGCGGCGCGAGCTGCGCGTGGCGCTGAGCAACTCCTTCGGCTTCGGCGGCAACAATGCCTGCCTGGCGTTCGCCCGCGATGGAGCCTCGGCATGAGCGCGCTGCACGTGGCGATCGAGGGCATCGGCCTGTGGGCGCCGAAGGCGACCGGCTTCGACGACTTGGTGCGGCTGCTGGCGGGCGCGGACACGGTGCCGGCGCCGGCCCGGGCCCCGGCGGCGACCCTGCCTGCCAACGAACGGCGACGGGCGCCGGAGAGCGTGCTGCTGGCCGCCGAAGTGGCCGGCCAGGCCGTGGCGCAGAGCGGACGCGAGGCCGCCGGGCTGGCCTGCGTGTTCACCTCCAGCCACGGCGACCAGGGCATCACCGACTACATGTGCGCCACGCTGGCGAGCGCGCCGACCGAGCTGTCGCCGACGAAGTTCCACAACTCGGTGCACAACGCGCCGGTTGGCTACTGGACCATCGCCACCGGCTGCCACGCCGCCTCCACCGCCGTCTGTGCCCACCGGCACAGCTTCGGTGCCGGCCTGCTGGAGGCGGCCAGCCTTGTCGTCGCCGAGCGCCAGCCCGTGCTGCTGGTGTGCAGCGACGTGGCGTCGAGCGGCCCGCTGACCGAGATGGCCGGCTGCACGCTCGCCTTCGGCGCAGCACTGGTGCTGGCCCCGACACCCGGCGTGCGTCAGCTGGCAACGCTCCGGCTGACGCTGTCTCCCGGGGAGCCCTCCGCTCCCTCCTGGCCGGATCCGCTGCCGGCCTGGCAGAGCGGCAATCCCGCCGGGGACATCCTGCGCCTGCTTGTCCCGCTCGCGCGGCGCGAGCCGGCCGCCGTTGCGGCGGCCGCCCCCGGGCTGCAACTGAGCATGGATCTGGGGTACCCCGCTTGAACCTGCCGCGCTGGTGCGTACTGATCCCCTGCCTCAACGAAGAGGCGGCGATCGAGGCGGTGGTGCGCTCGGTGCTGGCGCTGGGTGCGCCGGTGATCGTGATCGACGACGGTTCGGACGACCGCACGCCCGAGATCGTCGCCGGCCTGCCGGTGACCCTGCTCCGCCACGGCAGTCGCCAGGGCAAGGGCGAGGCACTGCGCAGCGGCTTCCGCGAGGCGCTTCGCCAGGGCTACCAGGCCGTGCTGACGATGGACGGCGACGGCCAGCACCTGGCCGGGGACATCCCGCGCATCCTCGCCGCCGCCGCGCGCTTTCCGCGGCACATCGTGATCGGCGCGCGACTGCTGGACCGCGAGCAGCAACCCAAAGGCCGGCGCCGCGCCAACGCAGTGGCCGACTGGGGCATCTCGTGGGCCTGCGCGCAGCCGGTCGCCGATACGCAGAGCGGCCAGCGCTGGTATCCGCCCGAGGCGCTCGCGCTGGTCGAGCTGGCGGCGCAGCACTTCGTGTTCGAGGCGGCGATCCTGATCGCCGCATGCCGCGAGAAGCAGGTCGGCGTGGTCTCCGTGCCGATCGCCTCGCGCTACCACGGCAGTTTCCGGCTCAGCCATTTCCGCCCGGTACGCGACGTCACCCGCATCACCACCTACACCATCGGCCGCGTGGTGCACTACGGCGACATCGTGGCGAGCTACCGGCGCTCGCGGGCCAGCCGGCCGCGGGTATTCGAGGACGGCGGGGTTCACGCGCACTGAACCCGCACCCCGCCCGCGGCGTGCACAATCGGGCCACGCAAGCGGACGGAGCAGGCATGGACGGCACGACGCACGACGCGGTGATCCTGGGCGGTGGTCTGGCCGGGCTGTGCCTGGCGCTGCAGTTGCGCGACGCGTGCCCCGACCTCGACGTGGTCGTGCTCGAGCGGCGGCCGCATCCGGTGCCCGCGTCCGCCCACAAGGTGGGGGAGTCGACGGTGGAGATCGGCGCCCACTACCTCGCCGAGACGCTCGGCCTGCGCGAGCACCTGGAGCGCGCGCACCTGCGCAAGTTCGGTTTCCGCTTCTTCTTCTCGCACGGGCGCAGCGACCTGTCGGCCGTCACCGAGCTGGGCGTGCGCGAGGTGCTGCCCACGCCGAGCTACCAGATCGATCGCGGCATTTTCGAGAATCTGCTCGGCGAGGAGGCGCGGCGCCGTGGCATCGCGTTCCGCGACGGCGTCGGCGTGCGATCGATCGAACTCGGCCGGGGCGATGCGCCGCACCGCGTGCACTGCACGGACGATGGCGAACCGCTGGTGCAGGCACGCTGGCTGCTCGATGCCTCCGGCCGCGCCGGCCTGCTGCGCCGCCAGCTCGGCCTGACCCGCGACAACGGCCACCACGCGCATGCCGCCTGGTTCCGGATCGACGACCGCATCGCCATCGACCAATGGTGCGACGACGCGGAGTGGCAGGGCCGCTGCACCCCGCGCGAGCGCTGGCGCTCGACCAACCACCTGTGCGGGCCGGGCTATTGGTGCTGGCTGATCCCGCTGGCCTCCGGCGCACACTCGGTCGGCATCGTGGTCGATGCGGCGATGCATCCGGTCGAGTCGATCAGCCGCTTCCCGCGCGCGCTGGAGTGGCTGGCCCGGCACCAGCCTGCGCTGGCGCGGGAAGTCACGGCGAGGCAGGACCGGCTGCTGGATTTCGGTTTTTTCCGCGACTATTCCTACGGCTGCGCACGCATGTTCAGCGCCGACCGCTGGGCACTGACCGGCGAGGCCGGCGCCTTCCTCGATCCGTTCTATTCGCCCGGCACCGATTTCATCGCCATCGCCAACACCTACATCGTCGAGCTGGTGCGGCACGACCGCACCGGCCAGCCGCTGGCGTCGCGCGCGCGGCTGTACGAGCGGCTGTTCCAGTCGTTCTACGACTCGACGCTGGCGCTGTACCGTGGCCAGTACCCGCTGCTCGGCGACGCCGAGGTGCTGCCGATCAAGGTGATCTGGGACTACGCCTACTACTGGGGCGTGCTGTGCCAGCTGGTGTTCCAGCAGCGGTTGGCCGACGCGGCACTGTTCGCCGAGCTGGCGCCGGAGCTGGAGGGCACGCGGACCCTGAACGAGCGGATGCAGGCGTTCTTCGGCCGCTGGCACGCGCGTTCGCGTGGCCACAACCCGCGCGCGATGCTCGACCAGCGCGAGCTGCCCTGGTTCGCCGCGATGAACGCAACCCTGCACGACTCCCTGGACGATACCGGCGTGCGTGCGCGCCTGCGCGACAACATCGTGCTGCTCAGGTCGCTGGCGTCGACCATCGTCGACCGTGCCGCCGCGGCGGCCGGCGAAACCTTGCGCGAGGGCATGGACGATCTGGCCGCGGCTGCCGCCGCACGACCCGAGCTGTTTGCGGCCGCCTGAGCGGCAGCCCGCACCGGCGACCGGGGCGCCAGGCCCGCTCCGGGCATCAGCCGTGGCCCGACTCCGAGGGATGGATCACCGCGGCGCGTCCGCTGGCCAGCCGGCGGCCGCCCTGTTCGACGCGAAAGGCGTACTGCGCGCCCGCACTGTCGGCATACAGGCACTCGGCATGCACCTCCAGCGGCCCGGCCTGCGGATCGACGTAATCGACCGCGAGCAGCACGTCGCGCAGGCTGACCAGGCGGCCGGGCTTCACGCCCGCGGCGCCCTGCGCGCGATCCCGCAACGCACCGTGCACGGCCATCGCCTGCGCCCCGTACTCGGCCAGGTGCACCGCGTGCAGCCCGGCCATGCCGCGCAACGGATGGTCGGGCAGGGCATGGCTGGCGCTGCGCGCATGGATGGTCGCCTCGTCCCAGGCAAGCACTTCGTCGAGCAGGCACATGCGGCCGGCATGCGGAATCAGCGAAGCGAAATCAGTCTCGGCGGACATGCGGTGCCATCAAGATCGACAGACAGAAATGGAAGGCCACGCCGAGGCTCACGGTCAGGCCGATCGCGCGCAGCACCGGGATGCTGGCCCAGGCGAACATGCCGAATACCAGCAGCGCGGAGGCCACGCAGACCAGGGTGGCGTGCAGGGTACGGCGCTGCTCGGCGGGGTCGCCGGTGTCGCGCTCGAAGAACAGCGCGTAGTGCAGGCCCAGCCCGCCGGCGAGGATCAGCGCGATCAAATGGAACAGCGAGATCTCGATGCCGGCCATGCGCTCGACCGCCAGCACCAGGAAGGTGGCCAGGGTCATCGGCGCCAGCACGTGCCAGGCGCGGCGCACGCTGCGCAGCGACAGCGTGATGGTCAGCACCAGCAGCACGGTGGCCGCCGCCAGCGCCTTGAGGATGCGCAGGCGATAGGCCGCCACCAGCGATTCGGCCGCGGACTTGAGATCGAGCAGACGCACGTCGCCGCCCTGCTTCGCGGCCATCGCCTGGATGGCCGCCGCGTCATGCACGCCACTGACCGTGGCCAGACCCAGCCAGCGATCGCCACGATGCACCAGCATCGCCGCCAGCCGCTGGCCCAGCGGGCTCTGCGCGAAGCGTCCGGGGGTCAGCAACGGCGCGACGCGCGCGGTTTCCACGTCGTCGACGAAGGGGGCGAACAAGTCCTTGCGGAACGGCAACCCCTCGGCGGCTTCGTCCAGCGCGGCCTGCAGGGTCGATCGATCCGGCAGCTTCGCCTGGCGCGCGCGCTGGGTGGCCTCGCTGGGAAGGTAGGTCGAGGGAAGCTCGATCGCGTCGACGGCCTTGGCCTCGATCAGCGCGTCGACCGCCGGCGCGAGCTGCTCGGAGCGCACGAGGACGCCCTGCTCGGTGCTTGCCTGGATCACCAGCAGGTAGCGCACGTCGGGCGCCCCCAGCGCGTCGCGCAGGCGCGCGTCGCGCAGCAGCAGGTCCTGCGGCAGCGGGGTGAGGGCGGCGAGGTTGTTCTGCCAGAACGGCCCCGGCGCGAACGCCAGCATCGCCACCGTGGCCGCGGCGACCAGCAGCGGCACCCAGCGCGGCCGCGGCAGCCGGTCGACGAGGGCACGGGCGCGCACCAGCCACCGCATCGCCGCCACGTCGCGCACCCGCGCGGGCAGCAGATGCGGCAGCAGGTAACGGGTGGCGAAGCCGGCCGCGAGCAGGCCGGTGATGGTGAACACGGCGAGCTGCTGCAGGCCGTTCACCCCCGAGGCGTAGAACGCGAGGTAGGCGATGCACGCCGAGGCGATCGCGGTGAGCAGCAGCGGCCACAGCCCGCGCGCGCTCGCCACCGCGTCCTCGCCCGCGCGGCGGTGGCTGAGCAGGCGGATCGGGTATTCCTGCGCCACGCCGAGCAGGGTGAAGCCGAAGGCGAGCGTGATGCCGTGCACCTCGGGATAGACCAGCACCAGCGCGGCCAGGCCGGCCAGCGCGGCGCTGGCCACCGGCAGCGCGCCCAGCAGCAGCGACGGCAGGCTGCGGTAGGCCAGCAACAGCAGCAGCACGAAGCCGACGGTGGAGACGCGGCCGATCCAGTCGGCCTGGTCACGGGTCCGGGCGTTCACCACCACGCTGAAGTAACCCGGGCCGCTCAGCGTCAACTTCGCCTCGGCCTGCCGCGGAAGCCGGGCGAAGGCGGCGCGGATGCCATCGACCGCGCGCTGCTGCGCGTCCGGATCGAATCCCGCAGCGCGCGTCTGCACCAGCAGCAGCGCCTCGCCGCGCGGCGAGAACCAGACACCGTCGCGCACCTGCGGCTGGCGCGGCGGCGACCAGCGCTGCGCCAGCTTCAGCACTTCCAGCGTGGGGTCGCGCGGCAGCAGGTCCTTCAGCAGCACGGCGGCCGGCGAAGACAGGTCGTCCAGCCGCTGCTGCAGCTGGTCGGACAGGTAGTCCGCGTCCAGCGGCTGCGTGTCCAGCGTGGGCGAGAGCAGGTAGCGGTAGGGCAAGAGCGCACTGTCGAGCGCGCCGAGATCGAAGTTGCCGTCCAGCACCTGGGTGTAGCGGTCGTCCTTCTTGAGCGAGGCGGCAAGCCCCCGGCTGAGCGCGGCCAGCATGGCATCGCGCTGGTCGGCCGGCAGCGCCGGACATGCTGCCTGAGCGGACGACGGACAGTCCGCCTCGATCGCCAGCAGCAGCAGACGCGAACCGGGACCGTCGCCGACCTGGTCCATCAGCAGGCGCTGGTCGGGCGTGGTCGGTGCCGGCATGAAGCTGCGCAGGTCGGTGCTGATGCGCAGGCGATGCACTACCAGCATGCCGAGGATCGCCAGCGCGAGCAGCCACAGCCCCAGCAGCGCGGTGCGGCGGGCCCGGCCCGGACCGGACCGAGGACTCAAGGCGCCGCCCGGCACAGCGATTCCAGGCCCTCGCGGGTGGGAGCCGCCGGCATCTTCGCGGCCAGCGGACCGAGCAGGTCGATCGCGGTGTCGCCACCGGCTTCCTGCATCACCATGCAGCGCGGCTCGTCGCCATGGCCATCGATGCGGATGCTGGCCACCGCCTTCGCCACGCGCGCGTCGCGCGGGGTGAGCAGCAGTGACCAGCCGTGGCCGGCGGCGTCCTGGCGCTGGATCGCGAACGACTCGCCGAGCTGGCCGGCGTTGCCGCTGAGCAGCGCCACGAAGCTCTCCAGCAGGCCCTGCAGCTGCGGCGCGTGGCGCAGCGAGAAAGAGCGCGGACGCTTGCCCGCGCGCTCCTGGGTGACCTCGCCGTCGGCGATGGTGACGCGCTCGTCGCGCGGCGCCGTGACCGTGCGCTGCAGCCGGTCGCCGCCCAGCCAGGCCAGCTCGCCGGAAACCACCAGCGGGCGGTCGAGCATCGCCATGAAGCGGGCTTCGGCGAAGGCCGTGCGCGCCGGCGCGGGACGGCCGAGCGAGGCGATCAGCGCGCCCGCGTCAGGCGCCGACGCGCTGGCCCACGCCGGCAGGGCCAGCGTCAGCACGAGCGCGCAGATCTTGCTGCCAGAAGTCATAGAAATTGAACCAGTTGGTGGGCGCGAGTCGCGCATGATGTTCCAGCCGCGCGGCGTAATGCGCGATGAGCGCGTCCAGGGCCGCCGCCCGTTCGGCCCGCGGGATCACGACGCGCTCGGCGACCGGCTCGAACACCAGCCGGTAGCGGTTGCCGCCCAGGTACAGGCCGAAGCACAGCATCACCGGCGCCTGCAGCGCGTGCGCCAAGAGCCAGGGCCCGACCGGGAACGGTGCCGGCCGGCCCAGGAAGGGCACGTGGCGCAGGGTCTCGTGCTCGCGGCCGCGATCGGCCAGCAGCGCCACCATCGCGCCGCGCTGGCAGGCCTCGGCCATCGCCAGGGTGATCGAGGTGCCGTCCTGCGAGGCGTCGATCACGCCGGCGCCGATCTCCGGGGCCAGGGCTTCCAGCAGGGCGGTCATGGCCGGGGTCTTCTGCTTGTCCAGCACCACCCTCAGGGCGACCTCGGGGCGGCGCGTGCTGAGCGCGCGCAGCGCCTCGAAGCTGCCCAGATGGGAGCCGATCAGCAGCAGGCCGCGACCGTCGGCCAGCCGGGCGTCGAGCTGCTCCAGCCCCTCGGTCTCGATCGCGAAGTCGTCGGCACCGCGGGCCAGCAGGTAGACGCGATCGAGGGTGATCGCGGCGAAGCACCACAGGTGCTCGAACACCTCGCGGCGGGTCGGCTCGCGCCCGAGCACGCGCGCGAGGTACTGCCGCGAGGCCAGCCGCTCCGGCGGACGGCGCAGGTAGAAATACGCGGTGATCGGGTAGAGGAAGAGCCGCGCGAAGCGCCGGCCGAACACCAGCGCGATGCTGCGGATCAGCCACAGCGCGAAGCGGCCGCCACCTTCCGGTCGGCTCTGCCAGTGCCCGCTCACGGCTCGGCGCCCTCGATCGTGCCGCGTGCGAGCAGCTCGTCACCGCGGCGGATCTCGAAGCGCAGGCGACCGCCGACTTCGCTGAGGCGGACCTCGGCGCCCTCGCCCGGGCGCAGCGGTGCGGCGAACTTGGCCTCGGCGATCCGCGCCAGCCGCTCGCCGCGCCACGCGCGCAACGCCTCGGCCACCGCCTCCAGCATCACCACGCCGGGCACCAGCGGTTCGCCGGGGAAATGACCGGGCAGGCACGGATGCCCGGCAGGCACCCGGAACGGAGAGGCGAACGCGCTCATCGGATACCGTCCTCGCCGCGCAGCAACTGCGGCCAGCGGCGCATCAGCCGGAGTCCCTGCTCGTGCAGGCCGGCATGCGGCAGGTGCCGCAGGTAGCCGCGGCGGAACGCGTATTCGAGGCCGAAGGCCAACGGGATCACCAGGTAGCCGCCGACGTGCTGGTAGGCCAGCACCCAGGCCGGCAGCGTCGTCCCGGCCAGTCCGGCCACCAGCAGGATCGCGAGCACCAGCGCCTGCGCACCCAGCAGCAGGCACCAGAATGCGGTGACGCCGCGGGCATAGCCGGCCACGCGGGGCTGTTGCAGGGTGTCGGGCCCTTCCAGCACGCGGATGAAGCGGGCCACCCGCGGCTCGCGGCCGGCGCGCAGCGACACGCCGAACCACGCCGAGATGCCCGCGACGATTCCCACCGGCACGCCCTCCAGCACGGTATTGGCGTACCCCATCCGGGCCATCACCGCAGCCGCCGCGGCAGACAACGTCCACCCCAGCCAGGCCGCCCGGTGACCGGCGCGCAGCCGCGGGGCCAGCCAGGCCGTCAGCAGCACGAGCAGGGCAACCAGCGACAGCCACGGCCGGTGCAGCACCGCGCCGGCGATCGCCAGCACGGGATACGCCGCCAGCAGCAGCGTAGTGTTGCGCGATGGGGCCGGGACTGCGGACATCGGGCTCTCGCTCATCGGCCGGAAACGCGGTGGCGCCAGGTCGGCCACGGGCCCGCGACGGCCGCTCAGTGGGCGCGCTGCTGCTCGATGTAATCGGACAGCGTGCGCAGGCTGGAGAAGATCTGCCGGTTGTCCGGGTTGTCCGAGCGCAGCTGGAAACCGTAGCGCTTGGACACCGCCAGCGAGATCTCCAGCGCATCGATCGAATCCAGCCCCAGCTCGCCGCCGAACAGCGGTGCGTCGGGGTCGATCTGCTCGGGGGTGACGGTCTCGAGATTCAGGCTCTCGACGACCAGAGTGGCCAGTTCGTGTTGTGCGGCGGTCTGCTCTGCCATGCTCGTTTCCGTACCCCAAAAGCGATGCCTCCCCCCGGTGGCAGCGGGCCGGGAGTGTACCATGGGGCCCTTGTCGTTCCCGGTAGATCGCATGGTTCAGGGATGTGAAGGCGCCGCTGCGCAGGCAAAGGCCTGGCGCGCTCCGCGGGTGTCGTACCGCAACGTGGAGGCCGCCGAGGCGCTGGCCGAGCCGGGCATGTTGGCCGTGATCGGCTTCGGCGCCGGCCGGGAGGAAAACGACGATCCGCGCTGGCTGCGGCTGCAACTGGAGCCGTTCGACGCGCCCGCCCCGTTGGAGTGCTGGGAAGTGGACGCCCCGGTGGACTGCGGCGTGTCCGGGGACATCCGCTGGTCGCGCGGCGGCGGCTGGCTGTTCGCGGCGATCGAGCGTGACGAACCCCCAGGCGGCGACATCGAGGCCTGCGCCGCGGAGGCTTACCGTGAACTGGCCGCGTTCCTGGCTACCCAAGCGGAATCGCAGGTGCTGCGGGTGTGGAACTACCTCGCGGACATCAACGCCGGCGACGGTGACGAGGAACGCTACAAGCGCTTCTGCAGCGGGCGCGCTCGCGGCATGGGCGAGGCGTTCGCCGGTGGCTTTCCGGCCGCAACGGCGATCGGCAGCCTCGGGGGGCGACGTCGGTTGCAGGTCTACCTGCTGGCAGGCACCCAGCCCGGCATGCGGGTGGAGAACCCCCGCCAGGTGAGCGCCTGGCGCTACCCGCGCCAGTACGGACCTACCCCGCCCAGCTTCGCGCGGGCGATGCGCCTGCCAGCCGACGACGCGCTGGCGATTTCCGGGACCGCCGCAGTGATCGGGCACGCCTCGGCGCATCACGGGGACCTGTCGGCCCAGCTGGCCGAAACGCTGGCCAACCTCGAGGCCCTGCTGGCCGCGGCCGGCATGCCGGCGGGCTTCGACACCCATTCGCCGCTCAAGGCCTACGTGCGCCGCCCCGGCGACGCGCGGGCGGTGCGGGAATTCTTCCGCCAGCACCTGCCCGGCGTGCCGGTCCTGCTGCTGCACGGCGACATCTGCCGGCGCGAGCTGCTGGTGGAAGTGGACGGCTGGCGCTACGCCTGAGCGGCGTACCCCGGCCGCCCCGTCGCTATTTCGGCAGCCGGGTCGGGCGCTGCCAGCCCGACAGGGTGAGCTGGCGGCCGCGCGCCACGGTGAGCTCGCCGGGCGGGGCATCCTTGGTGATCACCGAACCGGCGCCGATGGTGGCGTGGGCGCCGACGCTGACGGGCGCGACCAGCGCGCTGTTGGAGCCGATGAAGGCACCGTCGCCGATCCGCGTGAGGTGCTTGTTCACGCCGTCGTAGTTGCAGGTGATCGTGCCGGCACCGATGTTCACGCCGGCGCCGATCTCGGCGTCGCCGATGTAGCTGAGGTGGTTGGCCTTGCTGCCGTCGCCCAGCTTGGCTTTCTTGATCTCGACGAAGTTGCCCACGTGCACGCCGGGCGCCAGCTCGGCGCCGGGACGCAGCCGGGCGAACGGGCCGATGGTGCAAGGCCCGTGGGTCACCACGCCGTCGAGGTCGCAGTGCGCCAGCACCACCGTGCCGCTCGCCAGCCGCGCGTTGTGCACGCGGGTGAACGGGCCGATGCGCACGTCGTCGCCCAGCTCCACGTCGCCCTCGAGGATCACGTCGACGTCGATCTCCACGTCGCTGCCGGCCCGCACGCGGCCACGCACGTCGATGCGCACCGGGTCGGCCAGGCGCACGCCGGCGAGCATCAGTTCCGCGGCGCGGCGACGGCGGTACTGGGCCTCGAGCTCGGCGAGCTGCAGCGGATTGTTGGCCCCGGCCGCCTCGACCGGATCGGCACACTCCACCGAGCGCGCGGGACGCTGCTCGGCCGCCGCCATGGCGAAGATATCGGTGAGGTAGTACTCGCCCTGGGCGTTGTCGCGCCCGAGCCTTGCGATCCAGCCGCGCAGGCGCGCTGCGTCGGCAGCCACGATGCCGGTGTTGACCAGGTCCACCGCCCGCTCCTCGGCGCTGGCGTCTTTCTCCTCCACCACCGCCATCACGCGTGCCGCGTCGTCGCACAGCACCCGGCCGTAGCCGAAGGGGTCGGCCAGCCGCGTGGTGAGCAGGGCCAGGCCGTCGGCGGTCACCAGCGGACGCAGGGTCTCGGCGCGGGTCAGTGGCACGTCGCCGTACAGCACCAGCACGCGCGCCTCGTCCGGCACCTGCGCGAGCGCCTGCGCCACTGCGTGCCCGGTGCCGAGCCGCTCGGCCTGCAGCACCCACTGCAGGTCCGTGTCGGCGGCGAACGCTTCGCGCACCTGCTCTCCGCCGTGGCCGTACACCACATGGATCGCCACCGGATCCAGTTCGCGCGCCGTCGCCAGCACGTGGCCGAGCAAGGGGCGACCGGCCACCGGCATCAGCACCTTGGCACGCCTGGACTTCATGCGCTTGCCCTCGCCGGCGGCAAGGACGATGACGTGCAGGGGAAACGCTTCCATGGATCACCTGGGTCGTGGACTAAAGACCGCAAGAATATCAGCCGCACGACGAAAACCCGGGGCAGCGCGCGGCAGCCCGGATGCAAGAACGCCGGCACGAGGCCGGCGTTCGGGGAACCACAGGAGCCCTCAGGGGGCGGACGTGGATCGGATCAGTGCTTGAGCGTGCGACGCAGGCGCTCGAGGGCCTGCAGCTGGGTGATCGCCTCGGCCAGCTTGGCCTGCGCCTCGGCGATCTCCATCGCGTCGGTGCGGTTGGCCAGCGCCTCCTCGGCCTGGCGCTTGGCCTCCAGCGCGGCGGCCTCGTCGATGTCGGCCGAGCGGATCGCGCTGTCGGCGAGCACCGTCACCACCTGCGGCTGCACCTCGAGGATGCCGCCTCCGGTGATGGAGATGTCCACCTTCTCGCCGCTGGCCTCGGTCACGACGACCTTGCCTGGCTTGAGGCGGGTGATCAGCGGCGCGTGGCGCGGGGTGATGCCCAGCTCGCCCAGCTCGCCGGTGGCAACGACCATCGTCGCCTCGCCCGAGTAGATCTCGGCTTCGGCACTGACGACGTCGACGCGGATGGTGTGGGTCATGGATGGTCTTCCGGATGCGTGAGGCAGGGGGCGGGAATCTCACCCGCCCCGGCGGATCAGGCGGCCTTCTTGGCGCCCATCTCCTCGGCCTTCTTGATCGCCTCGTCGATGCCGCCGACCATGTAGAACGCCTGCTCCGGCAGGTGGTCCACGTCGCCGTCCACGATCATCTTGAAGCCGCGGATGGTTTCCTTCAGCGTCACGTACTTGCCCGGCGAGCCGGTAAACACCTCGGCCACGTGGAACGGCTGCGAGAAAAAGCGCTCGATCTTGCGCGCGCGGGCCACGGCCTGCTTGTCTTCCTCGGACAACTCGTCCATGCCCAGGATCGCGATAATGTCCTTGAGCTCCTTGTAGCGCTGCAGCGTGCCCTGCACGCGGCGGGCAACGTCGTAGTGCTCGGCGCCGATCACGTTCGGATCGAGCTGGCGGCTGGTCGAGTCCAGCGGGTCCACCGCCGGGTAGATGCCCAGGGCGGCGATGTTGCGCGAGAGCACCACGGTCGCATCCAGGTGGGCGAAGGTGGTGGCCGGCGACGGGTCGGTCAGGTCGTCCGCGGGCACGTACACGGCCTGGATCGAGGTGATCGAGCCGGTCTTGGTCGAGGTGATGCGTTCCTGCAACACGCCCATTTCCTCGGCCAGGGTCGGCTGGTAGCCCACCGCCGACGGCATGCGGCCGAGCAGCGCCGACACCTCGGTACCGGCCAGGGTGTAGCGGTAGATGTTGTCGACGAACAGCAGCACGTCCTTGCCCTTGCCGTGCTCGTCCTTCTCCTCGCGGAAGTACTCGGCCATCGTCAGGCCGGTCAGCGCCACGCGCAGACGGTTGCCCGGCGGCTCGTTCATCTGGCCGTACACCATGGCCACCTTGTCGAGCACGTTGGAATCCTTCATCTCGTGGTAGAAGTCGTTGCCCTCGCGGGTACGCTCGCCCACGCCGGCGAACACGGACAGACCCGAGTGCGCCTTGGCGATGTTGTTGATCAGCTCCATCATGTTCACGGTCTTGCCCACGCCGGCGCCGCCGAACAGGCCGACCTTGCCGCCCTTGGCGAACGGGCAGACCAGGTCGATCACCTTGATG
>NCKB01000001.1 GCA_002279065.1 Lysobacterales bacterium 15-68-25 | reverse complement strand
CAAAGATCAATCACTTGCGATCCGTTTCTCGAATCGCCCCGAAGCATTTCGCCCCAGGTGAGCCGCTCATTCTACATCGATTTCCCTGTCCGTCAACACTTCGCGAAGAACTTTTTTCGCGTCGCCGAAGGGCGGAAAACCCCTCGACAAAGCGGCTGCTCGTCGAGGGGCGAGAATCATAGCGCCGCACCGAAGGGCTGTGAAGGGGGCGCGGTGAATTTTTTCTCCGCGAAGCCTTTGGCGCGGTCGCCACAGGGCCGTCGCGTGCCCGCCTCGTGTACGCAGGGCATGCCGGGCTGGTAGGGCACGAGGCGCTGGCCGAGAAAGGCCTCGATCAGCGTCCAGTCGTCCTCGAGCGGGATGAACTCTTTCATGACGATGCTCCTCAACTCGCGCGCGCGGATCAGCGCAGGAACATCACACCATCCGCGGAAGGCCCGCCGAGGACGGCAAAGGACAAATTGCGGGCAAGGATGGGCCCGGATCAGTCCACCTCGATCATCTCGAAGTCGTCCTTGGTCGCACCGCAGTCGGGGCACGTCCAGGTATCGGGCACGTCTTCCCAACGCGTACCGGGTGCGATGTCCTCTTCCGGCAGGCCAACCGCCTCGTCATAGATGAAGCCGCAAACCACGCACATCCACTTGCGCGCGGCGGGAGCGGTGCTGTCTGTCATTGCATGTTCCGTCGTATGGGTGGAGCGGTCATTCTCGCAACTCGTCCTCGCCCGCGAAAGGCGGGCGGGCAACCCGGATTGGGGCATCATGGTGGACCTATGAAAACCTCACTCCCCAGCCGCGGCATCTATGTCATCACGGATGGCCGGGCACCCCGCTTCTTGGAACGCGTCGCGGAGGCGCTGTCCGGCGGCGCCGCAATGATCCAGTACCGCGACCTCACCCACGACGACGCCCGCCGTGCAGACGAAGCACGGGCCCTGGCCAGACTGTGCCAAGGCCACGGCGTGCCGTTGATCATCGACCACGACGTCGCGCTTGCCGCGGCCGTCGGCGCCGACGGTGTACACCTGAGCCAGGCCGACGGATCGCCCGCCAGCGTCCGCGCAGCGCTCGGGCCGGATGCCATTGTCGGCGTCTCCTGCTACGCCTCCGCCGCGCTCGCATCGACCGCGGCAGCCGCTGGAGCGAGCTACGTGTCGTTTGGCGCGTTCTACCCCTCCCCGACCAAGCCGGGCGCCGGACGGGCGCCGATCGAGCTCCTCCATGAAACGCGGCACCTCGGCATTCCCCGGGTGGCGATCGGTGGAATCAGCATCGACAATGGCGGGCTGCTGGTGGCAGCCGGGGCGGAGTTTCTCGCCACGGTATCCGCGGTGTTCGGCACCGACGATCCGCGCATCTCTACCGCGCAGCTGGCCTCCCTCTTCCAAGCCTGACCCCGGAATACGCATGACGAACCACGAACTCTTCCAGCGCGCGCGCCAGTTGATGCCCGGCGGCGTGAATTCTCCCGTGCGGGCCTTCAAGTCGGTCGGCGGCGAACCGTTCTTCACCGCGCGCGCCGACGGCGCCTATCTGTGGGACGTCGAGGGCAAGCGGTACATCGACTATGTCGGTTCGTGGGGCCCGATGATCGCCGGCCACAACCATCCGGCGGTGCGCGAAGCCGTGGAGAGGGCGGTTCGCGATGGCCTGTCGTTCGGCACGCCCTGCCCGGCGGAAGTGACGATGGCCGAAACGATCGCGCGGCTGGTGCCATCGATGGAGATGGTGCGGATGGTCAACTCCGGCACCGAGGCCACGATGTCTGCGATCCGGCTGGCCCGCGGCGCCACCAGCCGCAGCCGCATCGTGAAGTTCGAGGGCTGTTACCACGGCCATGGCGACAGCTTCCTGGTGAAGGCCGGCTCGGGCGCGCTCACTTTCGGTGTTCCCACGTCGCCGGGCGTCCCCAAGCAGAACGCCGACCTCACCCTCACCCTGCCCTACAACGACCTCGGCGCGGCGCGCGCGCTGTTCGCCGAGCACGGTCAGGACATCGCCGCGCTGATCATCGAGCCGGTCGCCGGCAACATGAACTGCATCCTCCCGCGCGAGGGTTACCTCGAGGGCCTGCGCGTGCTGTGCGACGAGCATGGCGCCCTGCTGATCTTCGACGAGGTGATGACCGGCTTCCGCGTGGCGCTCGGCGGTGCCCAGGCGCACTACGGCGTGAAGCCGGACCTGACCACCTTCGGCAAGGTGATCGGCGGCGGCATGCCGGTCGGCGCCTATGGCGGACGGCGCGACCTGATGGAGCAGGTGGCACCGGCCGGGCCGATCTACCAGGCGGGCACGCTGAGCGGCAATCCGGTGGCGATGGCCGCCGGCCTGGCCATGCTCGGGCTGGTCCAGGCCCCGGGCTTCCACGATACGCTGGCGGCCCGGACACGCCTGCTGTGCGACGGCCTGCAGGCGGTGGCGGACGGCGCAGGCATGGCGTTCAGCACGAACTGCGTCGGCGGCATGTTCGGCCTGTTCTTCACCAGCGAGAAGGTCGAGAGCTTCGCCCAGGCCACCGCCGCGGACACCGCGCGGTTCAACCGCTTCTTCCACGGCATGCTCGAGCGGGGTATCTACCTGGCGCCGAGCGCGTTCGAGGCAGGCTTCATGTCCTCGGCGCACAGCGATGAAGACATCGCCGCCACGCTGGAGGCGGCGCGCCAGGTCATGACGACCCTGACGCGGGACTGATCCGGGGTTGCCGGGGATGAGCGGGGAGCAGACACCTCGACGCCCCGGCGAACCGCACCCTGCCGCGGGTTCTGCCTGGCGCGAGCGCTGGTTCCACGTGATCTTCGGCCACCACGATCGTGCCGGCCGCCTGTTCGATGTGGCACTCATCGTGGCGATCGTCGCCAGCATCCTGGTGACCATGCTGGACTCGGTGCAGTCCCTGCATCAGCGCTTCGGCGAGCTGCTCTATCTCCTCGAATGGCTGTTCACCGTGGTCTTCACCGCCGAGTATCTGGTCCGGCTCTACGTGGTGCGGCGTCCCTGGCGCTATGCGCGCAGCTTCTTCGGCATCGTCGATCTGCTCTCGGTGCTGCCGACCTACCTGAGCCTGGTGCTGACCGGCAGCCAGTATCTGCTGGTGATCCGGGCGCTGCGCATCCTGCGCATTTTCCGCGTACTCAAGCTCACGCGTTACGTGGGCGAGGCGACCCTGCTCTGGTCGGCGCTGATCCGCAGCCGGAGGAAGATCCTTGTCTTCGTCAGCACCTTCCTGACCCTGGTGCTCATCTTCGGCGCGGCGATGTACCTGATCGAGGGCCCGGAGCACGGGTTCACCTCGATCCCGCAATCGATGTACTGGGCGGTGGTGACGATGACGACGGTGGGGTTCGGCGACATCACGCCGAAGACGCCGCTGGGCCAGATGTTCACTTCGCTGATCATCCTGGTCGGCTACAGCATCATCGTGGTGCCGACCGGCATCTTCACCGCCGAGCTGGCCAACGGCATGCGCCAGGCACGCGACGCGCAGCGCTGCGAAGGATGCGGGCTGGCCGGGCACGAAGCGGATGCCCGGTTCTGCCGCCATTGCGGCGAGAAGCTGCCCCGGCCCGGAACGCCGGGGGCGGATTCACCAGCTGCCGGTGTTCGGCATCGATGACCACGGCTCGGCCGGTGGTAGCGCGTCGCCGGCCTGCAGCAGTTCCACCGAAATCAGGTCCGGCGAGCGGACGAAAGCCATGTGCCCGTCGCGCGGTGGACGATGGATGGTGTAGCCCATCGCCTGCAGGTGCGCGCAGGTGGCGTAGATGTCGTCCACGCGGAACGCCAGGTGACCGAAGTTGCGGGCCGACCCGTAATCCTCGCTGGAGTCCCAGTTGTAGGTGAGCTCGATCTCCGCATCCGGGCTCTCCGGTGCGGCCAGGAACACCAGAGTGAACTTGCCGGCCGGCACGTCGTGCCGGCGCACCTCGCGCAGGCCAAGACCTTCGCAGTAGAAGCGCAGCGAGGCGTCGAGGTCGCGCACGCGGACCATGGTGTGGAGGTACTTCATGCCGCCGCTCCCGCCGCCACGACGAAATCCGCCAGGGCCGCGCGCAGGCGCTGCAGGCCCTCGGCGACGTCCGCGTCGGTGAGCACCAGGGGCGGCACGAAGCGCAGCACGTCCGGGCCGGCCTGCAGCAGTAGCAGGCCGTGGGCCGCGGCGTGGTCGAGCACTTCGCCTGCGCGCCCCTTCCACGGCCCGGCCAGCACCGCGCCCAGCATCAGGCCGCGGCCGCGTACCTGCTCGAACAGCCCCAGCTCCGCGTTGATGTCCGCCAGCCCCTCGCGCAGGTCGTGCGCCTGGCGCTCCACGTTCAGCAGCACCTCCGGCGAACCGAGCCTGGCCAGCGCCACCCGGGCCACCGCCGCGCCCATCGGGTTGCCCCCGAATGTGGTGCCGTGTGCCCCGTACTGCATCACCTGGGCCACCTTCGGCCCGGCCAGCATCGCGCCGATCGGGAAGCCGCAACCGAGCGCCTTGGCCAGGGTGACGATGTCCGGCGTGACGTGGTCCTGCACGTGGGCGAACAGGGTGCCGGTGCGGCCCATGCCGCACTGGATCTCGTCGAGCACCAGCAGCGCGCCGTGGTGGTCGCACAGCGCACGCACACGCTGGAGGAAGCCCGGCGCGGCCGGCAGCACGCCGCCCTCGCCCTGCACCGGCTCCAGCATCACGGCGGCGACATCGCCCGGGGCGAATGCGGCCTCCAGCGCGGCCTCGTCGTTGAAGTCGATGTAGCGGAAGCCGGCCGGCAGCGGCTCATAGCCTTCCTGGTACTTCGGCTGCGCGGTCGCGGTCACGGTGGCCAGCGTGCGGCCGTGGAACGAGCCGCGGAAGGTGACGATGGTGCGGCGTTCGGGCGGTCGACCCTGCGCGGCGGCCCACTTGCGCACCAGCTTGATCGCCGCCTCGTTCGCTTCCGCGCCCGAGTTGCAGAAAAACACGCGCTCGGCGAAGCCGGACGCCTCGACCAGCTCCTCGGCCAGCCGCAGCGGCGGCTCCGTGTAGAACACGTTCGAGCTGTGCCAGAGCTTGCCGGCCTGCGCGGTGAGCGCGGCCAGGAGCTCCGGGTCGGCATGGCCCAGCGCGTTCACCGCGATGCCCGCGCCGAAATCGATGTACTCGCGCCCCTCGGTATCCCACACGCGGGCACCCTTGCCGTGGTCGAGCACCAGTTCTCGTGGCTTGTACACCGGCAGCCAGTAGCGCTTGCCGAGATCGATCAGGGGGATTTTCTTAGAGTGCATCGCCAGTCCAGCGGGCGACGCCGACCAGCGCCGCCAAGGGGGTGAGGGGGCGTCATCGTAGAGCCTGTCCAAGACCTTTGCACGGGAGCGGGCCACCCCGGTCGCACCTGTACCGCGGCCACCTCTGTTTCCGGTGCACGGGAACAGGCTTGGCAACCATTCCCGCGCCCTGCCTCCGGAGACCGGAGGGTCTGCCCTTGCCGCCATCGCAGCACAAAGGGCTTTCCCACGGTTGGCACAGCGATGCCCCTTCCCGCGAAGGGGCGCCCCCAAGACACACGCGTCCAGCCAATCGATCAAACGGCAGGCGGCCCGGGTTCTTAGCCGACTGGTGGCCCGTGCGCCTTGCCGCCGGTGCCCACCAGGCAGCCCAGGCCAGACCTGGGGAATCGTATGGGTTCGACACGCGTCCCCGGCCAACCGCCCGGTCCGGCCCATCCGACGAAGCCCTGGGTAACGGCGGCCTCTCCACCGCCGACTGCGCGGCTCTTGGCGCATCTTCCGCCAACGGCCGGTTCGGGGCATCACGATGGATCACATGGCATGCGAAGTGCTGGCCCGCCATGAGGTATGGCAGGGCAAGCTCGGCCTATCCGCGCTCCATGGCAATGGACCCGGCCTCCGAACCCCGGCTTCATCGACTCGCCGCCGCGCAGCTTCGGCGCTATCGACCCCCAGACACGCGTCCCCGGCAAGGCGAAACCGGGGAATGCCCCCGGCTACTTCTGCGCCGGTGCCGCCTCGGTATCCGGCGATACGCGCCAGCATCAGCCTGTCCTTCGGCCACAACCTCTGCGCAAAAGCCTGCATGCGCGACAAGGCGAGCACCCCGGCAATCCGCAGGTCAACGCAGACGGTCAAGCGTGAGCTGGTGCTTCTTGCACAGGCGGTACACCGTTACCCGCGAGACGCGAAGTCGCCGGGCGCACTCGCTGATATTGAAGCGACTCTCGCGCAGGCAGGCCACGATCGCGGCCCGCTCCGCGGCAACGCGCGCCACGCCGAGCGCCTCGCCATCGGTCCGCGGTGGGCCGGCGGTCGGCAGATCGAGGTCCGCCGGCGTGATCTCCGCCGTTTCGGCGATCACCGCGGCACGCTGAACCCGATTGACCAATTCCCGCACGTTTCCCGGCCAGGCAAAACCGCGCATCGCCGATCGCGCCGGCAGGGAGAAACTGCGCGCGCTGCATGGATGCTGCTCGACGAACCGGTCCAGAAAGTGCCGGGCGAGCAACACGACATCCTCGCCACGATCGCGCAGAGGCGGCATGTTCAGGCGCAGCACGTTGAGGCGGTAATACAAATCCTGGCGGAAGCGCCCCCCCGCCACCGCCTGCTCCAGGTCGACGTGCGTCGCCGCCACCACGCGCACATCCGAGTGAATGGGCTGACTGGACCCGAGCCGCTCGATCGTTCCTTCCTGGAGGAAGCGCAGCAGGCTCGTTTGTGCATCCAGCGGAAGGTCGCCGATCTCGTCCAGGAATACCGTACCGCCGTTTGCCGCCTCGAGGTGGCCGATCCGGCGCGCCGTGGCTCCGGTAAAAGCCCCGCGCTCGTGGCCGAAAAGCTCGGACTGCACCAGATTGATCGGCAGGGCGCCGCAGTTGATCGCGACGAATGGTCGTCCCCGCCGCGCCGACAGTCGATGCAGGGCCTGCGCCGCGCCCTCCTTGCCGGTGCCGGTTTCGCCGGTGATCAGCACCGGAAGGTCCACGGGCGCGAACTTGCGCAGGCGCGACAGCGTCTCCTGCATCACGGCGCTTCGCCCGACGATGCCGTCGATCCTGGTCGATGGCGCCGGCGCTGCCGCACCAATGAGGGCTCCCAGCGTGCCGATGAGGCGATCGGTATCGACCGGCGCCGTGAAGAAAGCGATGCTGGCGCGTAGGATCCGTTCGATACGCGGGGTGTGGGCCGAAGTGGTCGCGGACACCAACGCCACCCAGATCACACGCGGGTGTGCGGCGATCAGCTCATCCATGGCCTCAAGCGACGCGCTATCGCTGTCGCGAAGGTCGGCCATCGCCACGACGATGTCGCAATCGCTCACCCGGGGTGCGTCCCTCAATACGGAAGCGGGCCGGACCGACCAGCCGGATCGAACCAGCGCGGACTGCTCTCGCTCCGAAGGCTTCCCAAACCAGACCACACATGGTGGGGTGGCAAGTGCTTCAGATTGCATGCCTGACCTCCCTGCCCGCGCCACCTGGGCGCCCCCTGCCCAGGACCTGGTCGCGGCAATCCCCTACGTGACCGACGATGCTACTTCGGCGCAGAGCTGAACAGCGCGACATTTCTCGGTTGAGCGGGCGGTCGGGATCGGCTGTTTATGCCGCGTTTCCAAATGTGCAAGAACCGTCAATCACGATCCCGGGCCAGGCAAGCAGCTACAGGAACAGGTCCGGCAACAGATCGGCACCCTGCTGTACCGAATACCGGCCCAGATCACCGACTCCGGCCTCGCGAAGCACGGTCTCGTCGATGAGGAAGCGGCCGGAAGACTTTCGCGCGTCTCCCGTAAGGATGACGTGCGCGGCATCGGCGACGATCTCCGGGGTACGGCAGTTCTCCGGCTTCACGCCGTCGATCATCGCAATCGCCGCGGTAGCGATCACCGTGCGCGGCCACAGCGCGTTGACCGCGATGCCGAGCGGGCGGAATTCCTCCGCCATGCCAAGCACGCACAGGCTCATGCCCATCTTGGCGATGGTGTAGGCGGTATGCGGCGCAAACCACTTCGGGTCGAGCGTGGGTGGCGGAGACAACATCAGCACGTGCGGGTTGGCCGCACGCTTCAGATAGGGCAGGCATGCCTGCGTGGCAAGGAACGTGCCGCGGGTGTTGACCTGCTGCATCAGGTCGAAGCGCTTCATCGGCGTGCCCTCGACCCCGGCAAGCCAGATCGCGCTGGCGTTGTTGACCAGGATGTCGATACCGCCGAAGTGCTCCGCCGCCTGGGCGGCAGCATCGACCACCTGCGCCTCGTCGCGGATGTCGACCTTCAACGCAAACGCACGGCCTCCGGCTTCCTCGACCGCGGCAGCCGCGGTATGGATCGTGCCAGGCAGCTTCGGATTGGGCACGCCGCTCTTGGCCGCGATCACCACGTTGGCGCCGTCGCGCGCGGCCCGCAGCGCGATGGCCAGCCCGATGCCACGCGAGGCACCGGTGATGAACAGGGTTTTGCCGGCCAGGGAGGTCATGCGCGTGCTCCTCGAGTCTTTTGGAGGCGCGAGTGTAGCGCCGCGGCCGGCCGCCGCCGTCAGGGCCTCTGGAAGCGGGGCAGGATGTCGCGCAACTCAGCCAGCCGCTCGAGCGGATCGGTGAGTTCCAGCAGTTGTTGCCGCTCGGGGTTGGCCAGCGGAAGCAGCTCGGCCATGCGGAAGCCGAGCCAGCTGGCATCGTCGTAATCCGACCGGGGCGCATCGCGCCAGTGCGGTCCCAGCGTCTCCACCAGCCGCTCCAGGATGACCTGCAGCAGCGCGAACTCCACCGGCACCGGCACTTTCGGCTCGTCCGGCCACAACGCGACATCGCCGCGCAGCAGGCCATCGCTGCCTGCGCGGGTCCGCTCGACGCGGAAGCGCGCGCCACCGCGTGCCACGATACCCAGCAGGCCCTCGGCCGTGTTGTGGAAATCGGTGATGGTGGCGACCGTGCCCACCGCCGCAGGCAGCGCCGGCTCGCCGACCTCGTAGCCATCCAGAATCAGGCAGACGCCGAAGCCACCGCCGGTGCGTGCGCACTCCCGCACCATGTCCAGATAGCGCGGCTCGAAGATGCGCAGCTGCAACGGCGCCTCCGGGTAGAGCACCGTGTCGAGCGGGAACAGTGGCAGATCGATCAACGGCGACGGCGTGGCCATGCGTTGAAGTGTAGCGGCCGACGGTTGCCGGAACCTGTCGCTCCGATGGACGATGCGCGACCTGCCGTCCCGACGGACGAGCCATCAATCAGGAGCACGGATGTCCCTCTTCGATCTTTCGCCAGCCCCCAAGCTTCCGCCGCATCCGCGGGCGGCGTCGCCCGCGGTCATCTCGGTGCAGCGCCTGGAGAAATCCTTCGCCAGGCGGGAGGTCCTTCGCGGGCTCGACTGGACGGTGCCGGCCGGCCGGGTGATCGGCCTGCTCGGCCGCAATGGTGCCGGCAAGACCACCCTGCTGCGCTGCCTGCTCGGGCTGTCGCCGATCGACGGCGGCGAGATCTCGCTGTTCGGCGAGCCGATGACCGAGCCGGGCGGCGAGCGCATGCATCGCATCGGCTTTGTGCCGCAGACCTTCGACCTGTTTCCGTGGATGAAGGTACGTGCCTACCTCGACTTCACTGCGGCTTTCTATTCGCGCTGGAACAAGCCGCTGGCCGACCGCCTGATCGGTGACTGGCAGTTGGACCCGAAGCAGAAGATCGGCCAGCTCTCGCAGGGCCAGCGGCAGAAGCTGGCGATCGTGCGGGCAATCGCCCCCGAGCCGGACCTGCTGGTGCTCGACGAACCGGTCGCCAGCCTCGATCCGCAGGCCCGCCGCGCCTTCATGGCCGAGTTGCTGGAACTGATGCGCGGGCCGGACAAGACGGTGATCTTCTCCACCCACATCACGGCCGACCTGGAGCGCGCCGAGGCGGACATCGCCCTGCTGCGCGACGGGCAGATCCAGTTCACCCGGCCGCTGGCCGAGCTGCGCGCCCGGCTGCGCCGTGTGGTGCTTACGCGGGAGGGCGGCTGGCCGCACGCACCGGTCGTCGCCGGCCTGCTCAAGACGAGCGTGAAAGGTGCACGCGCCGAACTGCTGGTGGAAGACCCGGTGCCGGATAGCCTGCAGGCGTTGGCTACCCGTGAAAGCGCCACCGTGCAGATCGAGACACCCACGCTGGAAGACCTGTTCGTGGAGCTGGCATGAGGGCGGTCTGGCAACTGTCGCTGCTGTTGTGGCGGCAGATGGCGGTGCTGGTGGTGCTGACTGGAGGCCTGTGGCTGTGCGGCATGGGCCTGCTGGCGTGGTCGGTCCGCGGCGACACTGGCCTGGCCGGTATCGGAATCAACGTCATCGTGTTCGGCGGATGGTTCTGGCACGTTGGCCAAGGGCAGGTGCTGCGCGGGCTATGCCGCCCGGAGAGCTTCCTGCTGCCCGGCTTCCGCAACCGGCTCGCCGGCGCCGGTGCGCTGGACCTGCTGCTGTGGGCAGGCCTGCCGGCCGCGCTCGCGGCACTCTGCGGCGTGCACTACGCAACACTCACCGCAGCCGGGCTGCTGCTGGTCATGGCGGTCGGTCTGGCCAGCGGCACCGGCAAGCCGGTCGGCCTGCTGATCTGGGCGGGATTCATCGCCGTCATCTGGAAGCCGCAACTGGCCGAGCGCGTCGTCGACATCGCCCTGCGCTCGCCATGGACCCCCGCATTGTTGGCGCTCGCCGCCATGCTCGCGCTCCGGCTGGTATTCCGCCCGCTGCTACGCATCGAGGACATCGAGCCGGACACTTCCCCGCTGGAGAGCACCGGCCTCGGAAGGATGCGGTCACGGGCGACAGAGGGACGGCCCGCGCGCGGCGCGATCGCCAAGCGCATCCAGGGCTGGTTCGACGGCACGGCGCAACGGGCAATGGAGCGGGCGATGGCGGCCTATCGCCGCCATCCCGGGGCGCGCCAGCGCATGGCGCTGATCCGCAGCCTGCTGCTGCCTCACGACAACCCAGAGGCCATCGCGCTGCGCATGGTGCTGGTGGCCGCGATCGTCGCGGCGTACTTCTTTGCCATCCTGCACCGGCCGCATTACAACGCCGCAGTGATCGGCGCCTACGCCGTGCTGCTGTCGTTGAGCCGGTTTCCGCAGCTGGGACGCGGCATGCTGCGGATGCGCCCCAACCTGGCCGACCTCTATCTCACGCTGGCACCGGCCAGCCGCAGCGAGTACCAGAAGACCCTGGTGCATGCCTTGCTGCTGCTGGTGCCGGTGACCGTGCTGAGTGCGCTGGCCTACACCGCGCTGGGCATCGTGCTGGTGCATGCCACCGAGCCCGGCCGGATGCTGCTGACCGCGGCGATCGTGGGCGCGGCCGCCAGCCTGGTGGCGCTGGCGGTACACCTGATCGGGCCAGAGGGAAGCTTCGGCCGCGGGGTCGTCAACCTGGTGGTGGTGCTGGGCGCGATGGGCAGCTACTGGGGTGGCTACGTGCTGCTCGGCCTTCTAGGCATGGAGCTGGGCGGCGCGCTGCTGGCGCTGGTGGCGATCAGCTTCGGGCTGGGCGTGTGGTTCGCCGCGCAACGCGAGTACCAGCGCCGCACGCCCTGCTTCGACCCGCCGCCGGCCTGAATCAGCCGGCGCGGGTGCGCAGCGCCCCGGCGAATCGCCGCGGTGCCGCCTCGAAGCCGCCATTGGACATGAACACCACGTGGTCCCCGGGCCGCGCCGCCGCCTGCAGCGCGTCGATCAACGCATCGACGGTCGGCACGGTGCGGCCGCGGCCGCCGAGCGCGCCGGTGACCTTCTGCGCATCCCAAGGCAGCTCGGGACGATGCAGGAACACCACTGCATCCGCATCGGCCAGCGAGGGTGCCAGGCCCTCGGCGTGCGCGCCGAGCCGCATCGAGTTCGAACGCGGCTCCAGCGCCACGAGGATCCGCGCATCGCCGACCTTCGCGCGCAGCCCGGCCAGCGTGGTGGCGATCGCCGTGGGGTGGTGGGCGAAATCGTCGTAGACGGTGATACCGTCGACCTCGGCCACCTGCTCCATGCGCCGCGCCACGCTGCGGAAGTCGGCGAACGCCGGCAGCAGTGCCACGGGATCGGCACCGGCAGCCGCCGCCGCGGCCAGCGCGGCCAGCGCGTTCATCACGTTGTGCCGGCCCAGCAGCGGCCAGGCGACCTCACCCAGCCGTTCGCCGCGACGGCTCACCGCAAAGCGGGTGCCGTCCGCCTCGACCAGCTCGGCCTGCCAGTCGCCCTCGCCGATGCCGAAGGTCTCCACCGGCGTCCAGCAGCCCATCGCCAGCACCTCGGACAGATAGGCGTCGTGCGCGTTGACGATGAGCCGGCCGTTGCCCGGCACGGTACGCACCAGGTGGTGGAACTGGCGCTGGATCGCCGCCACGTCCGGGAAGATGTCCGCGTGGTCGTACTCGAGGTTGTTGAGGATGGCGATGCGCGGCCGGTAGTGCACGAACTTCGAGCGCTTGTCGAAGAACGCCGTGTCGTATTCGTCCGCCTCGATCACGAAGGGCCTGCCCTCGCCCAGCCGCGCCGAGACGCCGAAGTTGCCCGGCACGCCGCCGACCAGGAAACCAGGCGCCATGCCGGCGCTCTCCAGCAGGTGCGCCAGCAGGCTGGTGGTGGTGGTCTTGCCGTGGGTGCCGGCCACCGCCAGCACCTCGCGACCGGGCAGCAGCGTCTCGCCCAGCCACTGCGGGCCGGAGACATAGCGCAGCTGCTCGTCCAGCATGTACTCGATGGCCGGGTTGCCGCGGGTCATCGCATTGCCGACGACCACTAGATCCGGCGCCGGCTGCAGGTGCCCGGCGGCGTAACCTTCCATCAGGCGGATGCCGAGCGCCTCGAGCTGGGTGCTCATCGGCGGGTAGACGTTGGCATCGCTGCCTTCCACGGCATAGCCGAGCTCGCGCGCGAGCGCCGCCACGCCGCCCATGAAGGTGCCGCAGATACCGAGGATGTGCAGACGCATGGAGAGTCCTTCTGGAGATCATCGCGCCGGGCGCGCCGGAGGAAAGTATCCCGCCGGAAACGACAACGGCAGCGCACCGGGCGCTGCCGCTGGAATCACACGCACGCGGAAAGCGTGCCGGGTCAGTTCACCGTGGCCGAGTCGCCGGCCAGCGCCCGCTTCACCCGGGCGGTGACCTCGTCGAGGTCGCCCACGCCATCGACCACCTGCAGCTTGCCGCGGCGGGAATAGAAATCGGCCACCGGAGCCGTCTGTTCGGCATACACGCCGAGACGACGACGCACGGTGTCGGGGTTGTCGTCGGCCCGGCCTTCGGCCGCGAAGCGCAGCTCGCAGCGTTCGATGATCGCCTGGTTCGGCACCTCAAGCTTGACCACCGCGTCCAGCGGCTGGCCGATCTTGGCCAGCAGCTCGTCCAGCGCGGCGGCCTGGGCGAGGTTGCGCGGGTAGCCATCGAGGATGAATCCCTTGCGGGCATCGTCCTGCACCAGGCGCTCCTCCAGCATGCCGAGCAGGATGTCGTCGGACACCAGGTGCCCGGCATCCATCACCGCCTTGGCCTTCATGCCGAGCGGAGTGCCCGCGGCCACGGCGGCGCGCAGCATGTCGCCGGTAGAGATGTGCGGGACGCCGAGTTCGGCCTTGAGACGGCCGGCCTGGGTTCCCTTGCCCGAACCGGGCGCGCCGAGTAGCACGAGTCGCATAATGCTCCACACCATCCGCGTCGGACCGCACGCTGCGGGCCTTCGCCGGATTCATCAAAATGGCATTCAAAGTACCGTCTGGCCCCGGGGGGCGTCAAACCAATCCCGCCCCACCAACACGCCAAGTGTCTGTCTGTCCTGCCAAAGTCGAATTGACGCGGCGAAACGAACGATCCAAGGAGCCCTCATGTCCCGTGCCACCCGCAGCACCCCAGGCCGTCTCCTCTATGCGCAGTCGGGCGGCGTCACCTCCGTGATCAACGCGACCGCCGCCGGCGTGATCGAAGCCGCGCGTGCGAAAGGCGTGCCGGTGTACGCCGCGCGCAACGGCATCCTCGGTGCGCTGCGCGAGGATCTGATCGACACCACCAGGGAGACCAAGGCCGCGATCGCCGCCCTGCGCCACACGCCGGGCGGCGCGTTCGGCAGCTGCCGCTACAAGCTCAAGTCGCTGGAGGCGAACCGGGCCGAGTACGAGCGGCTGATCGAGGTGTTCCGCGCCCACGACATACGCTGGTTCCTCTACAACGGCGGCAACGACTCGGCCGACACCGCACTGAAGGTTTCGCAGCTCGGCAAGGCCATGGGCTACGACATCCGCTGCATCGGCGTGCCCAAGACGGTGGACAACGACCTGGCGGTCACCGACTGCTGTCCGGGCTTCGGCTCGGTCGCCAAGTACACGGCGGTCTCCACGCTGGAGGCCAGCCTGGACGTGGCCTCGATGGCGGAGACTTCGACCAAGGTATTCATCCTTGAAGTGATGGGTCGCCACGCCGGCTGGATCGCGGCCTCCGCCGGGCTGGCCGGCGAAGGCGAGGACGCCCCACCGCACATCATCCTGTTCCCGGAAGTCCCGTTCGATGAATCCACCTTCCTGGCCAAGGTGAAGGCCACGGTGGAACGCGTCGGCTGGTGCACCGTGGTGGCGTCGGAAGGCGTGCGCAACGCCCAGGGGCAGTTCCTGGCCGAGGCGGGCACGCGCGATGCGTTCGGCCATACGCAGCTGGGCGGTGTGGCCCCCGTGCTGGCCCAGTTGGTGAAGGAGAAGCTCGGCTACAAGTACCACTGGGCGCTGCCCGACTACCTGCAGCGCTCGGCCCGTCACGCGGCCTCGAAGGTGGATGCAGAGCAGGCCTACGCGGTGGGCAAGGCGGCGGTCGACTATGCGCTGGCCGGCATGAACTCGGTGATGCCGGTGATCGTCCGCACCTCCGACGCGCCCTACCGCTGGAAGATCGAGCCGGCGCCGCTGGCGAAGATCGCCAACAAGGAAAAGAAGATGCCGAAGAACTTCATCCGGCGCGACGGCTTCGGCATCACTGCCGCCGCCCGCCGGTACCTGTCGCCGCTGATCGCCGGCGAGGCCCCGCTTCCGTGGAGACGTGACGGACTTCCCGCTTACGGCAACCTGCGCCTGGCACCGGTAGCCAGGCGCCTGCCCCCGAAGCAAGAATGAACGAATGACTCAGCTTGATGACCCCTGTCTGAAACGTTGATGGCCACGACAGGCATTCGATTCAGGCTCGGCTCCATAGGCTTTCGGGTGCAACAACGCAAAGGCCGATCCCGGCCGACGTCCAGAAGGAGGACGCCATGAAACTGCTCACTTCCATGCTGCTTGCGACTGCGCTGGCGACCTGCGGCGGACTGGCCATGGCCCAGCCGGCGCCCGCCCCCGCCGGAGACCATGGCTGGCAGGGCCGCGGCCATGGCCACGGCCACGATCGCGGCGACGATGACGACGGCTACGGTTGGGACGACGACCGCGGCCACGGGCGAGGTCACGGCCGCGGCCACGATCGCGACTGGGTGCCGCCGGGTCACCGCTGGGAGCGCGGCCATCGCTACGACGGTCCGGTCTACGTGGTCCACGACTACCGCGAATACCGCCTGCGTGAGCCGCCGCGCGGCTACCACTGGGTGCGCTCCGACGACGGCCAGTACCTGCTGATCGGCATCGCCACCGGCATCATCCTGGACCAGGTGCTGCACTGATCGGGCTGCGGCTCGATTGACGATCCGGAAAGGCGGCGCTTCGGCGCCGCCTTTTTTGTGCCCCAAGGCTGCCGGGCCGCAACGCATTGCAGCGCACAACGGCGACCGTCACACGCTCTGCCTATACTCGCCGGGACCGCCTGATCTCTAGACGGCCATCTCGGGCGCGTTCCCGAACCGCCCGGCACCACGGTAACGACTCATGGGGAGGTTCCGATGCTGCAGCAGTATGGCGTGTGGTTGGTATTGGCTTGCGCGGTGGTAGCGATTCTTTACGGGGGATTGTCGGTGCGCTGGATCCTGGCGCAGTCGGCCGGCAACGAGCGGATGCGGGAAATCGCTGCAGCCGTGCAGGAAGGCGCCCGCGCCTACCTGAACCGCCAGTACTCCACGATCGCCGTCGCGGGCGTGGTGTTGTTCGTGGTGATCGGCTTCGGCCTCAACTGGCTCACCGCGGTGGGCTTCCTGGTCGGCGCGGTGCTCTCCGGTGCCGCCGGCTACATCGGCATGAACGTCTCGGTGCGCGCCAACGTGCGCACCGCCGAAGCGGCGCGCCAGGGCATGCGGCAGGCGATGGACGTGGCGTTCCGCGGTGGCGCGATCACCGGCATGCTGGTGGTCGGCCTGGGCCTGCTGGGCGTGGCCGGCTACTACATGGTGCTCGGTCACCTGGGTGCCAGCGGGGAATCCGCGCTGCACGCGCTGGTCGGACTGGCCTTCGGCTCGTCGCTGATCTCGATCTTCGCCCGCCTCGGCGGCGGCATCTTCACCAAGGGTGCCGACGTCGGCGCCGACCTGGTCGGCAAGGTGGAGGCCGGCATTCCCGAGGACGACCCGCGCAACCCGGCGGTGATCGCCGACAACGTGGGCGACAACGTGGGCGACTGCGCCGGCATGGCGGCCGACCTGTTCGAGACCTACGCGGTGACCATCATCGCCACGATGCTGCTGGCCGGACTGAGCTTCGCCGGCAACGTGGATGCGGTGATGTACCCGCTGCTGCTGGGCGGCGTGTCGATCATCGCCTCGATCATCGCGACGTTCTTCGTCCGGGTGAAGGACGGTGGCTCGATCATGGGCGCGCTGTACAAGGGCGTGATCGTCTCGGCGGTGCTCTCGGCGATCGCCTTCTGGTTCGTCACCGCGGGCCTGCTGCCGCAGGGGCTGACCGAGGCCGATGGCATGGTCATCTCCAGCCACGCGATCTTCTACTGCTCGCTGATCGGCCTGGTGCTGACCGGCCTGATCGTCTGGATCACCGAGTACTACACCGGCACCCAGTTCAAGCCGGTGCAGCACATCGCGCAGGCCTCGACCACCGGCCACGGCACCAACATCATCGCCGGCCTGGGCATCTCGATGAAGGCCACCGCGCTGCCGGTGATCGTGATCTGCGCAGCGATCTGGAGTGCCTACGCGCTGGCCGGCCTCTACGGCATCGCCATCGCCGCCACGGCCATGCTTTCGATGGCCGGCATGATCGTGGCGCTCGACGCCTATGGTCCGATCACCGACAACGCCGGCGGCATCGCCGAGATGGCGGAACTGCCCCCGGAGGTGCGTGCGATCACCGACCCGCTCGACGCGGTGGGCAACACCACCAAGGCGGTGACCAAGGGCTATGCGATCGGTTCGGCGGCGCTGGCCGCACTGGTGCTGTTCGCCGACTACACGCACAACCTGGCCGCCCACTTCGGGGGCCATGCGCCGTCGTTCGACCTGTCCAACCGCTACGTGATCATCGGCCTGCTGATCGGCGGCCTGATCCCGTACCTGTTTGGCGCGATGGCGATGGAGGCGGTGGGCCGCGCCGCCGGCGCAGTGGTGGAGGAAGTGCGTCGCCAGTTCCGCTCCATCCCCGGCATCATGGAGGGCACCGGCAAGCCGCAGTACGACAAGGCGGTGGACATGCTCACCCGCGCGGCGATCAAGGAGATGATCGTGCCGTCGCTGCTGCCGGTGCTGGTGCCGGTGGTCGTCGTGGTGGGCTTCAAGTGGCTGGGCGGCTCGGAGGCCGGCGCGCAGGCGCTTGGCGGCGTGCTCATCGGCACCATCGTCACCGGCCTGTTCGTGGCGATCTCGATGACCACCGGTGGCGGCGCCTGGGACAACGCCAAGAAGTACATCGAGGACGGCCACTTCGGCGGCAAGGGCTCGGAGGCGCACAAGGCCGCGGTCACCGGCGACACCGTGGGCGACCCCTACAAGGACACTGCCGGCCCGGCGGTGAATCCGCTGATCAAGATCATCAACATCGTGGCGCTGCTGTTGATCCCGCTGCTCTGAAACGCGTTCCTCCGGGACAGAAAAAGGCCTCGCCCTAGGGCGAGGCCTTTTTTCAACGCAACTGGCCGATGCCAGCATTTCGCCCTATTTGCCGAACTTGTAGTTCGCCTCCAGATAGAACGCCCGACCGAACACGTTGTAGTTGTTGACGTTGTAGGGCGTTCCGCTGGAACCGCTGTAGGTGTGGTCCACCGGCGGCATGGTATTGAACAGGTTGTTGACCAGCAGGGACACCTGGAGAGCACTGGAGACCTGATAACGCACGCTTGCGTTGTAAAGGATCCAGGGCGCAAGCGTACCTGCCAGAGGCGACGACTTGGACGTTGCGGTCAACGTCGAGTACACGTTGGGCGAGCTGCCGTAACGATCCACGTACAGCGATGCCGACCAGGCGTTCTTCGACCAGGTGACCGTTGCGTTCCCCTTGGTCTTGAAGTCGGTGCTGTAGTAGGGGTTTCGGAGCAGGTCGATATTCGGGTCGCCCGCGTAGGCCTGGCGCGTGTGCTTGAACGTATCCGAGTACGACCCCTGCAGCAGCAGGCTTCCATACGACCCCAGATCGGTCAGCCAACTCGCGTGCGCGATGATGTTGTTGGTCACCTCCTTGGAGACGTTGACCTTGGGCGTGAAGATCTGAACGATGTTGCCCAGCGCGTCCCGCGTCACCTGGGAAAGCGCAGCCGTGCACGTGGGCGAGGTGATGTCCAGAATGCCGGTGCGGCACTCGTACTCCGTCAGCGTGAGGGCCGACGCGCTCTCCTGATTGACCTCGTTGTTGATGCTCGTGTGGAAGTAATCGAGGCTGAAACTGAGACCAGTGACGGGCGCCCACACCGCGCCATAGGACCACACCTTGGCGTTGATCGGCTTCAGCGCAGGGTTACCGGCCTGCTGGCCGAAGACCTGGGTCTGCGAGTAGTTCACAGGGCACTGGTCGATCTGCGACGGGCTGTAGCCGAGCTTCGCGCAGTTGTAGTAGTCCGGCACGAAGGCGTAATAGCCGCTCAGACCCTGGAACTCGTCGGACAGGGTCGGCGCCTTGAAGGCGGTGCCGTAGCGCCCGCGCAGGAGCAGCGACTCGAACGGCCGGTATTCCACACCCGCCATGTAGGTGCTCTTGCTCAGCGTATGGCCGGCCGCCTTGTACGAATCGCGGCGACCGGAGACGTCCAGCGTCAGCTGGTTGAACACCGGCAGGCGCAGCTCGGCGGTCAATGCGTTGCGGCTACGATGGCCATTGCCAATCACGTCGGTCTGGCCCCAGACGTTGCCGTTGAGCAAGCCCGGGTCAGGCGTGTAGTCCCAGCCCGAGTTGCCGCCCTCGGCAACGATTGCGAGGCCTGCGTCGCCGCCCGGCAGGGAGAACAACGACGCGTTGGTCAACTGCGCACGCAGGAGGTTGTCCCAGGTCTTGGAGCGGGTGGGCACGTAGCCGGTGAAGCTATTGAAATCGCTGACCGGGATCGGAGAGAAGAACTTCGTGTAATTCGGCGAATACGTCGGGTAGTAGTTGAAGAAGGGATCCGGGCCTAGGTTCGGACCAAGCATCGCGTCGAAATAGGACTCGATCGGCTGCGTGAAACGAACCCAGTTGCGTACCGTCAGATGCTCCTCGCTGTGCGTCACGCCGACGTCGTAATCCCAGTTGGACTGGCCAAACGTGCCGCTGCCGCCGACCGTGAAGAACACCGAGTTGTCGAACTGCTTGTTGAAGGTGTTGCTGTAACCGCCCGCCTCCTCCGGCGCGAACACCTTCTGCAGGGCAACGATGTCACCCACGTTGGGGTCGTAGAACGGTCCGGTGTAGAAGGCGCTGTTCCAGAAGGTGTAATCGGAGCCCACCGCATATCGCGTGTCCGCGTAACGGTAAAGCACGTCACCGTAGAGCCGGAAATTGTCGCTCACGTCGTAAGTCGCATGGGCGTACGCGGTGCCCGTGCGCTGGCGGTTGGTAATCGTCTTGTAGCCAGGCTGATAGAGCGAACCGCAGTATGGACCCTGCCCGCCCGGCGCCTGACTGAGCTTTTCCGTGCCTCCGAAAAGGCTGCTGTCGTTGCCGCACTGCGACGGATCCTGCAGGTAGTTGTTGTTGCCCAGCAGGCTGTACTCGACCACGTCATAGGACGCCGACGGCGGCGTGCGGCCACTGCGGAACTTCTGGGCGGTCAGGCTGCGATCGTATCCCCAGATCGGGTTGATCGCGTCGTACTGGAATCCGGCCAGCAGATTGAGCTTGCCCCACTTCCAGCTGTCGGCCCCGGAAATGCGGGAGCTGCTGCCGCCGCCGCCGGTGTAGCCGCCGACGCGCACGTCGATGCTCGGCGCATCCACGTGATCCTTGAGCACGATATTGATCACGCCTGCGATCGCATCCGAGCCGTACAGCGAAGACTGGCCACCCGGCAGGATGTCGATATGGTCAACCAGGTCTGCCGGAATACCGGCGATGTTGTTGAACACATCACTGCCGTTGTACAGCGCCGGGAAATTACCCATCGGCCGGCCATTGATGAGGTACTTGACGTAGCCCGGGCTGAGACCGAACAGGCTGACCGTTTCAGCGCCCTGAGTGAACGACGCCGAGCTCTGCTGCCCCTGCACCGAACCGGTGGCGAACGACGTGGCCTGGAGTGCCTCTGCAACGGAGCTGAAGCCTTTGGCTTTGATGTCATCTGCCGTGATCGTGGTCACGGGAGTCGACGTTTCGATCTCGGTTTGCGGAATCAGCGAACCCGTGACGTTGACCGCTTCCAGTTTCTTGGCCTTTTTGGCCGGCGCACCCGCGGCATCCTGGGCGGTACTCGCATCCTGGCCGCCGGATGTCTGGGCGTGCAGCGGCATGGCAGGCAGTCCCCAGGACAGCGCTGCGCCCAACGCAACGTAGAGCAACTTCCGATTCATCGATTTCTCCCCTCAGAACAAAAATTGCCCCCCGTCGCATCGGCATGGCGCGACGGGGAGACTCCCGTGTACGGCCCGAGCCGGGCCAGGCTTTTGCTCGTCCGTGAGTGAGGCCGCCGTGTCGCCCCCAAGATTCCCTGTCATGGCAACATCATTTCCGCTTAACGTTCATGTCGATTAATCGGATGCATCGAGTTGTGCTCTCGGGTCGATGCCGATGGCGCCAACCCGCGCCGCCATGCCGGTCCGGAAGCCATGCATGACTTCCGACACCCATGACTTCCGTCATACACACCGCGCCTGCGGTCCGGCCACACTCGAGCGGACGTCCAAACGGAAAGGTCTTCATGAACGACTTGAAGCGGCATTGGCCGGGGGTGCTGCGCTGGATGATTTGCGGCCTGGCCCTCACACTGCCCGGCATGGTCCGCGCCGAAAATCACTCCCCGCCCCCTTCCGCCGCCGACGACCCCTATCTCTGGCTGGAGAACATCCACGGCAGCAAGCCGCTGGCCTGGGTCCGGCAACAGAACGAAGCCACCGCCAAGCGGTTTGCCAGCGGCGCCGCGTTCGAGCGGGCCCGCCAGCAGGTCCTGGAGGTATTGGACTCGGACGCCCACATCCCCTACGTGACCCGCATGGGGGACCATCTCTACAACTTCTGGCGCGACCGCGCGCATCCGCGCGGCCTGTGGCGGCGGACCACGCTTGCCGAGTTCCGCAAGGAAGCGCCGCGGTGGGAGGTGCTGCTCGACGTCGACGCGCTCAACAAGACCGAGGGCAAGCGCTGGGTGTTCAAGGGGGTTCAGTGCCTGAAACCCGATTACACGCGCTGCCTGGTCTCACTTTCCCCGGACGGCGGCGACGCGGTGGCCGTGCGCGAGTTCGACCTGCCCTCGCGTTCATTCGTCAAGAATGGCTTCGAGCTTCCCGTGGCCAAGAGCGAGGTCGACTGGATCGATCGCGACACCATCTACGTCGGCACCGACTTCGGCCCGGGCTCGATGACCGACTCCAGCTACCCGCGCATCGTCAAGGAATGGCGCCGCGGCACGCCACTGACCCTGGCGACAATCGTCTTCGAGGGCAAGCCGACCGACCTTGCGATCAGTGCAGACCACGACGACACGCCGGGCTTCGAACGCGACTTCGTGGCGGTCGCCAAGGATTTCTTCCATAGCCAGTTGTTCCTGCGCAAGGACGGCAAGCTCCAGCGCGTCGATGTGCCGGAAGACGCCAGCGCCGACGCCCATCGCGAATGGCTGCTGGTCGAGACGCGGTCGCCGTGGACGGTGGGGGACACCACGTACCCGTCCGGTGCCCTGCTGGCCACCCGCTTCGACGACTTCATGGCAGGCAAGCGGCAGCTCGACGTGCTGTTCGCCCCTGACGCGCATACCTCCCTGGCCTCCTACAGCTGGACGCGCCACCACCTGATCCTCGACGTGCTCGACGACGTCAAGAGTCGCCTGGAAGTGCTCACCCCCGAAGCGGGCGGCTGGCGGCGCGCGCCGATGGAGGGCGCACCGGCGCTCAGCACGGTCAGCGTGTTGGATACCGACCCGGACCACAGCGACGAATACTGGCTGGGCATCACCGGCTTCCTCACCCCGTCCTCGCTGCAGTATGGCGTCATCGGCGTCGCCGCTCCGGAGACGCTCAAGCGCGAACCGGCGTTCTTCGATGCGTCGAGGTTCGTGGTCAGCCAGCACTTCGTGGCATCGAAGGACGGCACCCGCGTGCCCTACTTCGAGATCGCGCCCAAGGGGATGAAGCTGGATGGGAAGAACCGCACGCTGCTGTACGGCTACGGCGGCTTCGAGGTCTCGCTGCTGCCCACCTACAGCGGCAGCATCGGACGAGCGTGGCTGCAACGCGGCGGCGTCTATGTCATTGCCAATATCCGCGGCGGCGGCGAGTACGGACCTTCCTGGCACCAGGCGGCGCTGAAGGCCAAGCGGCCGCGCGCGTACGAGGATTTCGCCGCGGTGGCGGAAGACCTGGTGCGTCGCGGGGTGACTTCGCCGCAGCACCTGGGAGCCGAGGGTGGAAGCAACGGCGGCCTGCTGATGGGCAACATGCTCACGCTGTACCCGAAGCTTTTTGGCGCGATCGCCTGCGAGGTACCGCTGCTGGACATGAAGCGCTACAGCCACCTGTCGGCCGGCGCCTCGTGGATGGCCGAATACGGCAACCCGGACACCCCGGACTGGAACTTCATCCGCACGTTTTCGCCCTACCAGAACGTCAAGCCGGGCGAGAACTATCCGCCGGTGCTTTTCTACACCGCCACCAGCGACGATCGCGTCGGCCCGGTGCAGGCACGCAAGATGGCGGCGAAGATGCAGGGCATGGGCTATCGCGACGTGTGGTTCTACGAAAACACCGAAGGCGGGCACGGGGCCGGTGCCGACAACCGCCAGTCGGCGTACATGCACGCCCTCGCCTATTCATTCCTGTGGGACCAGTTGCAGTGATCGCGGCACCCTGCTGCAGCCACGGGCGGCGGGGCTTATCATCGGGCTCTCGCCCACCTCCGGTTCCGGTATGAAGCGAAGCACCAGCATCCGTCCCGAGCTGCGCCAGTGGATCCTCGACTCCACCCGCAACGGCCTCAGCGTCGACGAGGTACTTCGGCAACTGAAAGAGGCCGGCTACGACCCGCGGGAGAGTCGCAGCGTCGTAGCCACGGTGCTGAAGGTGCCGCTGGCGGCGCTCACCGGCTCGGCGCGGCCCCATTCGCTGCGCCCCCGTCATCCCGAAGCACCCTCGACCCGCGCCGGTAACCGCGACGTGCGCGTGCTGGCGTCGCTCGACGAACCGGTGGTGCGGGTGCTCGACCGACTGCTCGACGAAGAGGAATGCGACGCCCTGATCGAGCTGGCCCGGCCCCGGCTCGAGCGGGCCCGCACCGTCGACGAGCAGGGGCGGCAGCAGGTCGACCAGCGCCGCACCAGCGAAGGCATGTTTTTCCGCATCGGCGAGACCCCGCTTATCGAACGCATCGAAGCGCGGCTGGCGGACCTGCTGGGCATCCCGGTCAACCACGGCGAGGGCCTGCAGGTGCTGCACTACGGTCCGGGCCAGGAATACGAGCCCCACTTCGACTGGTTCGACCCGACCCAGCCCGGCTTCGAGGCGGTCACCGCGCACGGCGGCCAGCGCATCGCCAGCGTGGTGATGTACCTCAATACCCCGGAGGCCGGCGGCGGCACCGGCTTTCCAAATGCCGGATTGACGGTCGCCGCGATCAAGGGCGGCGCCGTCTACTTTGCCTACGACACCAACGACACCACCTCGCTGCATGCCGGGCTGCCGGTCGAACGCGGCGAAAAGTGGATCGCCACCAAATGGTTGCGTGAACGCCCGTTCGTCCGCTGACGACGCAAGTGCTGCGTCGCAGCAGCTGTTGCCTTATCCTACCCGGCCCTACTTTCTTCAAGTGCAGGATCACCTTCATGGGTCTGGATCTGGTCAGCGCCGGCCGCAACGTGCCGGACGAAATCAACGTCATCATCGAAATCCCCAAGGACGCCGAGCCGGTCAAGTACGAGGTCGACAAGGCCTCGGGCGCGATCTTCGTCGACCGCATCCTGTCGACTCCGATGCGTTATCCGTGCAACTACGGCTACGTACCGGGCACGCTGGGCGATGACGGCGACCCGCTCGACGCGCTGGTCATCCTGCCGCTTCCGCTGATCCCCGGCTCGGTGATCCGCTGCCATCCGGTCGGCATGCTGCGCATGACCGACGAGGCCGGCGGCGACGAAAAGCTGGTGGTGGTGCCGGTGGAGAAGATCTTCGCCGGCTACGCGCACATCCGTGACATCGACGGCGTCTCCGGCCACTGGCTCGAGCGCATCGGCCACTTCTTCGAGCATTACAAGGACCTGGAGAAGGGCAAGTGGGTCAGGCTCGAAGGCTGGGCCAAGGCCGCCGAAGCCAAGGCCGAAGTGCTCAAGGGCATCGAACGATATACCCAGGACAAGGGCTGATCCCCCTCCGGAAACCACACAGGCGCACCCCCGGGTGCGCCTGTGTCGTCATGGAGCAGCCATCGATGCCGCAGCGGGTCGGACGGTGATCGCACCGGAATCGCGCGGGAGCGCACGCACATGCGAGCGACACCCAATCGTGCCGTCGTCCTCCAGCATGTGCGCGTCCAGATCCACCGCACGGCCGCCCGGCGTCCACGTGGCGAGCGTGCTCCCGCAGACCCCACAGACGGCGCGACACCCACGGTCCGGGGCCGCGTAGAGCAATGGGGCCGCCCCCGTCCAGTGCAGACCGCCGGGCGGAAGGATCACCCCTGCCACCACGCGCGCGGCGGGCTGTTGCCGGCAGAGCGGGCACCCGCAGAAGCGGCGCTGCATCCGATCCACCCGGGCGACATAGCCGACCGCTCCACAGGCGCATCGACCGCGCAGCGTGGTCATGGGCGGGGCCTCTGGCAGCTTGAGACCGTGACCATTGGCAAGTGGCTTCAGTGCATTTTCCCGGATGGCCTGGCCGGCTCGCCCTTCTTGCCGAGCTCTTCAAGAAGGGTGGCCATGTCCTCGGCGTGCTCCTCTTCCTGAGCGAGAATCTCCTCCATCATCCGGCGAGTGGTCGGGTCGTCGTTGCCGAGGAAGCGGACGATCGCCCGGTAGCTGTCGATCGCGATGCGCTCGGCGACCAGGTCTTCCTTGATCATGTCGACCAGGTCCTCGCCCTCGACGTAGTCGGCGTGGGCGCGGGTCGACAGACCCTCGGGGTTGAAATTGGGCGCTCCGTCGAGCTGGGTGATGCGCCCGGCGATGCGGTCGGCGTGGGCCTGCTCCTCGGCGGCGTGCTCGAGGAACTCGGCAGCGACGCTCTTGGCGTGGATGCCGGACGCCATGAAGTAATGGCGCTTGTAGCGCAGCACGCAGACGATTTCAGTGGCAAGCGCCTCGTTGAGTAGGTTGACCACGGTGTCGCGGTCGGCACCGTAGCCGGCGGTCACCGCGCCACGCTCGATGTGCTCGCGGGCGCGCTTGCGGATCGTCTCGATGTCGCTGATGAAAGGCTTGCTGGACATGCCGCTACTCCTTGCATGGATGGCTGGCTGCCCGCCATTTGCGGCGGGCACCCGGACCATCCTAGGAATGCGGCGCGAAGCGCTGGTGAAGCTGGCGCGAGGATTTCGCGAGCAGGGACGCGACGGAGACCGGCTCAGCGCGGCAGATAGGCGCGCAGGAAGGTCGCCACGCCCGTCCGCGCGGTGGTCTCGATCTCCTCGGCATACGCCTGCTGACAATCGTCGCAACCGAACATGCGCCGAAGGACCAGGTCGCCCTTGATCAGCGAGAGGAACTGCACCGCGGCGCGTGGCACGTCCTCGATATGCAGCAGGCCGGCGTCAACGGCGCGCTGCAGCAGGCGTTCCATCAGGCCATGCGTGCGCATCGGGCCCTCTTCCCACAGCAAGCGTCCATAGCGCGGATTGCCCTGACGGCAATCGCTCAGGATCGCGCGGAAGGTACCGACCGTCTCGCGATCGCAATCGAGCCGGGCGTGGGTCAGCGCAATGCGAAGCAGGGTCTGGCCGATGTCGGCGGACGGATCGAAGTCGTAGATGTTGTCCGGGATGAGGTCCTGCACGCGAGCCCGGATGACCTCGCGGAACAGGTTGTCCTTGTCGCCGAAGTGGCTGTAGACGGTGAGCTTGGAGACGCCTGCCTCTGAAGCCACCGCGTCCATGCTGGTGCCGGCGAAGGCATTGCGCACGAACAGCGCCTTGGCCGCCTCCAGGATGGCGGCGCGCTTCTCCATGTCTTTCGGACGGCCCGGTCCTTGGCATTTCACGGGCGAGGCAGAACTCATCGAGATACCTTCACAAAGCACGACAGCAAATTTATTATACGACTCGGTTTAATTATTTCCAGCACAGGAAATCCCGCCGGTGCAGACGACATTCACGCAGCTGGCGCTTTCACCAGTGTATCGCCACGCCCAGCGCATGCTTTCGCAGTGGCACGATGCCGGGCCAGCCGCCGTGCGACGGGAGGCGTTCAAGGCCCGCGCTGCGTTCGCCCAGCTGGATCCAGCCGACCGCCACCGCCTGGCCCGTTGGCTCGCCTGGATCGTTCGCGCCGAGCACTGCAGGGGCAGCCGGCGGCTGGACCAGCGCCTGCGACAACTGGACGCATCCCTGCACGGGCTCATGCGGACCACGCTGGCGACCTTGCCGCCGATGTCCCCGACGGATGCCTCCTGCCTGCGCGGGAATCCGTCAGTGTCCGCGGACACCGCGCCACGCATGACTTCCGTCAGCGCGACGCGATGACTTCCGGCACTTCGGCCAGGCGCTCGCAGCCCGCAGGCTAGCGATTGTCGGAAATGGCCTAAGCGCTTATCCTTTTTGACCTTTTTCGATCCGTACGGGACGTGGCAGAACATGGCGATGAACTTCGAACAGGCGCGGCAGAACATGGTGGAAAACCAGGTGCGCCCCTGGGAGGTGCTTGACGCGCGGGTACTGGACGTCCTTGGACGCATGCGCCGCGAGGATTTCGTGGCACCCGAACACCGCCAGCTCGCTTTCGCGGATGTCTGCCTGCCGCTTGGCCACGGCGAAGTGATGATGAAGCCGGTGCTCGAAGGCCGCCTGCTGCAGGCGCTGGAGCTGACGCCGGACGACAGGGTGCTGGAGGTCGGTACCGGTTCGGGCTTCTTCACCGCCTGCCTCGCAGGCCTCGCCAGCCAGGTGGTCAGCGTGGACATCCATGCCGACTTCACCCATGCCGCAGCACAGCGGTTGACTGCCGCCGGTGTGGGCAACGTCACGCTGGATACCGGCGACGCCGTGGTCGGCTGGTCGCCCACCGGCCAGTTCGATGTCGTCGTGCTGACCGGTGCCGTGGCCCGCCTGCCCGAGCGCATGCTCGGCTGGCTCAAGCCCGGCGGCCGTCTGCTGGCGATCCGCGGCCAGTCGCCTGCGCAGCAGGTCGTGTTGATGACCCAGGAAGGCGCCGGGCGTTACCGTGAAGAGGTGCTGCTGGAAACCGATCTTCCCTACCTGGTGCATGCCGAACCGCCGCGCCAGTTCGTTTTCTGAAATCCTTTCGAGACCTGCGAGGCACCCCATGCGTTTGAAGCTTCTGACTCTTGCCCTTGCGCTGTCGGCGATGTCGCTGCCCAGCCACGGCGAGGATTTGCTGGATGCTTATCGGGAAGCGCGAGCCAACGACCCGGTGCTCTCCCAGGCGGATGCCCAGCGCCTGTCGGTCGGCGAGGGCGTCACCCAGGCGCGCGCGCTGCTGCTGCCGCAGATCTCGGCCGGGCTGTCGCTCAGCCAGACCAGCAGCGGCAAGTCGACGTCCACTACGATCAATCCCGCCACCGGCCAGCCGGTGCAGACCACGACGGATCTCGGCCACTCGCGGACCCGCGACATCTCGGCCAACCTCAGCCAGACCGTGCTGGATCTGAGCAAGATCGCCGATCTCAAGGCCGCGCACTCGCAGGCGAGCGCGCAGGACGCCCTCTACCAGGCGGCTCTGCAGAACCTGTTCGTGCGCGTGGCCACCGCCTACTTCAACGTGCTGACCAGCCAGGATTCGCTGGCCTTCGCCAAGGCCAACGAGGAGGCCTACCGGCAGCAGTACGAGCAGTCGGACCAGCGCTACAAGGTGGGCCTCTCGGCAATCACCGACGTCTACCAGGCCAAGTCGTTCTACGAGTCGGCCAAGGCGCAGACCATCGCCGCACAGAATGCGCTGGACGATGCGCGCGAGGCACTCTCGCAGATCACCGGCAAGCCCACCGGCGAGCTGAAGAAGCTGCGCGACGACCTGCCGATGGATCCGCCGCAGCCGAACGACCAGAACGCCTGGGTGCAGCAGGCGCTGCAGAACAACCCCAATCTGCTCTCCGACAAGTACAGCGTCGAGGCCGCCGAGCACAGCATTTCCGCTGCGCGCGCCGGGCACCTGCCGACGATCAGCGCCAACGTGAATTACGGCAAGAGCGCGACCTGGTACCAGAATTCGAACCTGCACTTCCGCAACCCGAGTTCCACCACCGTCGGCCTGACCCTCTCGGTTCCGCTGTTCTCGGGCGGCGCTACGCAGTCGCGCGTCCGCCAGTCCATCTACCAGCGCGATGCGGCACAGGACTCGATGGAAACCGACCGCCGGCAGGTCCAGCGCAACACCCTGAACTACTATCGTTCGGTGATCGCCGGCATCAGCCAGGTGGAGGCGGCGAAGGCCGCGGTCGCCGCTGGCCAGAAGGCGCTGGACGCCACGCGTGCCGGCTTCAGCGTGGGCACCAAGACCATCCTGGACGTGCTGACCGCGATCCAGACGCTGACCTCCTCCGAGAGCCAGTACTCGCAGGCGCGCCACCAGTTCATCCTCGACAAGCTGTTGCTGAAGCAGGCCGCGGGCGCCGCCGACCTCAAGGACATGGAGTCGATCAACGCGCTGCTGGAATGACGCGCGGGGGCAACCTGTCCGTCTCAAACAAGAAGGCCGCCCCGGGCGGCCTTTTTGCTGGCCGGATCATTCCTGCAGCATGCGGTCGACCAGGGTCATCACCCGGCGAACGGCACCTTGCTCGCTGGCGAAGACTTCGTGCGCGCGGCGGCCCATCTGCACCAGCACCGGGGCGTCCCGCAACAGCTGCTGCACGGCTGCACCGAGGCGGTCGCCACTCTCGATGCGCACCGCGCCGCCCTCGCGGACCAGCGCCCGGGTGATATCGTCGAAATTGAACGTATGCGGCCCCACCAGTACCGGCCGGGACAGCGACGCCGGCTCGAGCACATTGTGTCCACCGATCGGCACCAGGCTGCCGCCGACGAAGGCCAGGTCCGATGCCGCGAAGAACGGCATCAGCTCGCCCATCGCATCGATCACGAACACCTGGTGTGCCGCGGCGGGAACCCGGTCGACGCTGCGCGTCCCCGCGGTGAACCCGAGATTGCGCACCAGATGCTCGACCAGCCGGAACCGGTCGGGATGGCGCGGAGCCAGCAACAACAGCGCGTCGGGCAGGCGCTGCAGCACTTCCAGATGCGCCTCCAGCACCGCCAGTTCCTCGCCCTCGTGGGTGCTGGCCGCCATCCAGACCGGACGCAGGCGGCCCCAGCGATCGCGCATCGCCTCGCCGTCCACCTTGGCCTGTGCGGGCACCGGCATGTCGAACTTGAGATTGCCACTGACCACCACCCGCTCCGCCGGCGCACCCAGCACCCGGTAGCGCGCCGCATCGGTGCGCGATTGCGCTGCCACCAGGCTCACGCAACGCAAGGCGGCGCGGACCAGTCCGCGCGCCGGTCGGTAGCCGCGCATGGAGCGCTCGGAGAGCCGCGCGTTGACGATCATCAGCGGAATCCCGCGCCGGCGGCAGGCGAAATAGAGGTTCGGCCAGATCTCGGTCTCCACGATCACTGCCAGACGCGGGCGGACGCGCTGCAGAAAACGCCGTACCGCGAACGGGAGGTCATAGGGAAGGTACACGTGGAAGACGCTGTCGCCGAACAGCTGACGCACGCGCTCGGAGCCGGTCGGAGTCACCGTGGTCACCACCAGCGGCGCCTGCGGATAGGCGGCCCTCAAAGCCTTGATCAGCGGCTCGGCGGCATTCACCTCGCCGACGGACACCGCGTGCACCCACAGCGAGCCGTTCAAGCCGGGTGTCGGGAACAGCCCGAACCGCTCCGGCCAGCGCTGGTGGTAGCTGCCATACCTGATCCCGCGCGTGAGCAGGCGCAACACGATGACCGGTGTCGCCACGTACATCAGCAAGGTATAGAGATAGCGCAACGGCAAGGTCCCCTGTGCGGTCCGCCAGTATAAAGCGCGCACCGAGCGGCCCGGCCACGGACCTTGGCTACAATGGCGCGATGCCCGGCATGCCACGCCCCCTTTTCCGCGCCTCCCTGCTGTCTCCCCGCCACTGGCCGGCCTGGCTTGGCGTGGGGTTCATCTGGCTGATCGCCCGCCTGCCTTATCCGGCACTGATGCGTGTGGGACGCTGGCTGGGCGCGCTCGCCATGCGTATCGACTCCGCCCGTCGACCGGTCGCCGAGGCGAACATCGCGCTGTGCTTTCCCGAGCTCGATGCCCGCGAGCAGGCGGCACTGGTCGATGCGCACCTGCGCGATATCGGCCTGATGCTGGTGGAGTTCGCACTGGGCTGGATGGGTCGCGACGAAGCGATCGCCCGCCTGCCGTTGCACATCGATGGGCTGGATCATCTGGAACAGGCGCGCGCAGAGGGTAAGGGCGTACTGCTGGTCGGCGGCCATTTCTCGCATCTGGAGCTGTGCGCCCGGCTGGTGTCGCAGCGCATCCGCATCGCCGGCATGTACCGCCGCATGGACTCGGCCGTGTTCGAGTGGGTCGTGCTGCGGGCGCGGCTGCACTACGCCGACGCGATGTTCGAGAAGGACGACATCCGCGGCACAGTCAAGTACCTGCGTGGCGGCGGCACGCTCTGGTACGCGCCGGACCAGGACATGCGCAGCAAGGACAGCGTGTTCGTCCCGTTCTTCGGCGTGCCCGCGGCCACCATCACCGCCACGCACCATCTCGCCCGCATGGGCAACGCCGTGGTGATCCCGTTCTTCCACCGGCGACTGCCGGACAACGGCGGTTACGCGCTGCGCCTTGGCGCGCCGTTGCAGGGCTTTCCGAGCGACGACGTGCTCGATGACACTGCCCGCGTCAACACGTGCATCGAGCAGATGGCGCGCGAGGCGCCGGAGCAGTATCTGTGGGTGCACAAGCGCTTCAAGACCCGACCGGAGGGTGAACCGCCGGTGTACTGAGCACGGCGGCCGGACACACCTGTCGACAGCCGGCTGAAAGCCACGCCGGACATCCTGCGCACCATCGTCGGCGCCGCGCCAGGAAGCGGTGCACCAGCACCCGCCGTGACGTCGACAAGCGCACATCAGCCCACCATGCCCACGCCTCCGATCCCTGATCGCGCGGAACGACCGTTTCCCGTGCCGATCCTGATGTATCACAACGTCGCCCGTGCGCCTCGCGACGCCCGCGTTTACCGCAGCCTGTATGTCGCGCCGGGGACCTTCGCGCGCCAACTGGCCCTGTTGCGCCGTGCCGGCTACACCGGCCTTTCGATGCGCGACGCGATGCCCTATCTGCGCGGCGAGAAGCGCGGCCGCGTCGCCGTGATCACGCTCGACGACGGTTATCTCGACAACCTCGAGAATGCGCTTCCAGCACTGCTCTCGCAGGGGTTCACGGCCACCTGCTACGCGGTCAGCAACACCCTGGGAACCTACAACCGTTGGGACGAGGAGAAGCTCGGCGTGCGCAAGCGGCTGATGGACGCCGCACAGCTTCGCCAGTGGCACGACGCCGGAATGGAGGTCGGCGCGCACAGCCGTCGCCACCCCCACCTGACCCGCTGCGACGACGCCACGCTGCACGACGAGGTCGCCGGCTCGCGCGCGGAGCTGGAGGACGCGATCGGCGCGCCCGTCCGCCAGTTCTGCTACCCCTACGGCGACGTAGACGAACGGGTTGCCTCTGCCGCCCGCCTCGCAGGCTACGACGCAGCCACCGCCACGCGACGAGGCCGGGCGCGCCCCGGCATGGACCTGTTCCTGCTACCGCGCGTGCAGGTCGCCCGCCACCACTGGTTGCTGCCGTTCGCCCAGCGCGTGTTCACCACCTACGAGGACCGCCGCGCATGAGGTTCCTGTTCGTGGGCACCCACCCGGAGAACACCGGCGCGGCCACGCATTTCGTCGCGCTGGCACAGGCGCTGGTCGAGTCGGGGCACGACGTGGACGCGATCCTGCGTCCGGACACCCTGATCTGGGAAGGACTGGCTTACAGCGGCGTGCGCTGCCGGCCAGGCTTCTTCCGCAACGCGCTGGACCCGCGCGGCTACGCCACGGTGCGACGGCAGATCGCCGAAGCACGACCGGACTGGATCGTTGGCAACTTCGGCAAGGAGTACTGGCCACTGGTGCTGATCGGCCGTGCCCTCGCCATTCCGGTGGCGCTCTTCCGGCACCGCACGCCGCCGATGAAGCGATTGTCGGCGCTGCTCCTGCCGCGGCTGGCCTCGCGCTTCTTCGCGGTTTCGCAGCACGCGCGCCAGGCCTACCTGGACCGCGGCATTCCCCCGCAGCGGGTGCGGGTGCTGTACAACCCGGTGAACACCTCGCTGTTCCGCCCGGATGCGGATGCCGGCGCCGCCATGCGGGCGTCGCTGGACATCCCCGACGACGCGATCGTGCTCGGCTACGTCGGCCGCATGCACTCCGGCAAGGGCGTGTTCCCGCTGCTCGAGGCGGTTGACGCGGCCATGCAGCACGAACCCCGCCTGCACTGCCTTTGGGTCGGTGACGGGCCGGATGCGGCCCGGCTGCAGGCGTTGGCGACCGCGGACGCCAGCATCGGCGCCCGGCACCGTTTCGCCGGCTGGAACAACCACACCGCGGACTACTTCCGCTGCCTGTCGATGCTGGCTTTCCCCTCCATCGCGACCGAGACGTTCGGCAGGGTGTCGATCGAGGCCCAGGCCTGCGGGGTGCCGGTGCTGGCCAGCGACATCGGGGGCGTGCCGGAGACCCTGGTGGCCGGCGAGAGCGGCCTGCTGCTTCCCCCTGGCGACGTGGCGGCCTGGCGCGACGCGATCCTGGCGATGTGCGACAACGCCACCCGTCAGCGCATGGGCACCGCAGCCCGCGACATCGTGCTGCAACGCTTCGCCACCCACGTGATTGCCCGCGACTTCGTGGACCAGCTGCAGCCGATGGCCGCCGGCCACGGCTCAACGGGGCTCGACCGGCTCGGAGCGACGCCGAGCTGAGGCGCGCTGCCGCTGGCGCGCCTCGTGCAGCTTGGCGTACTTGAGAAAGGCGTAGAACGCACCGGTGACGCTGGCGATGAAGCCGGCCCAGCCGTTGAGGAAATAGCGCTTGCCGACGTACTGGCGCAGGAAGAACACCGGCGGATAGAGCACCATGCGCAGGCCGGTGAAGCGCTGCCGCTTGCGCAGCTTGTGCGCGACCATGCCGGTCGTATAGCGGTTGATCTTGTCCACCCGGGTGGCGATGTCGCCGTCGCCGTCGTTGACGAAGTCGGCCGCGTGCAGGGTCTTTACCGGCCCGTCCACCTCCACCGCGGCATGCACCTCGACGTCGTTCATGCGTCCACGCCGGCGATCGAACAGGCGCAGGTGGCCGTTGCGCCAGCTGCGCCGGTGCTGCACGGTCCAGAACATGCGCTCGCGGCGCGGCAGCCGGAAACCGGCATGGCGGGGTGCTTCCAGCGCCCGCTCGATCACCGCACGCGTGCCCGGCGAGAGGACCTCGTCGGCGTCGAGGTTGAGCACCCAGTGGTGGCGCGCCATGTCGATCGCGCGTTGCTTCTGCGGGCCGTAGTCGTCGAACGGGTGCACCGCCACGCGCGCGCCGTGGCGTTCCGCGATGGCGACGGTGTCGTCGGTGGAGCCGGAATCGAGCACCACGATCTCGTCTGCCCAGTCCACCTCGCGCAGGCATGCGTCGAGCGTGTCGGCGTTGTTGTAGGTGATCACCACCACTGACAGCGGCTCACGCGGCATCGGCGCGCTCCTCCGGCAGCGCGCCGAGCGCCGCGCACCACAGTCCCAGCAGCCAGGCGAACAACAGCCCCCACCAGGCCGAGTAGAACGCCAGGTGCGTGTTCAGCGGAAACAGCATCGCCCCCAACGCCACCGTGGCCGGAAAGGCCAGCGCGCGCGACTCGCGCCCCACCCGACGCCAATAGCGCAGCGCCCAGGCCAGCGCGGCCAGCCAAAACAGCAGCCCGATCGTGCCGGTCTCGGTCAGCACCTCCAGCACGATCTGATGGGCGTGGCAGGCGCCTTCGCCCACGCCACAGGCTTCCGCCGTGACGAAGTGGTCGTTGGCCGGTGCGAACTGCGGGTAGGCATAGCGGTAGCCACGTACGCCCACACCATTGATCGGGTGCGCCGCGATCATGCGCAGGCTGGTGCCCCAGATGTCGAGCCGCCCGGTCAGCGCCTGGTCCACCGCGTGCTCGCTGCCGTTGAAGACCTCCAGCGTGCGCTCCATGCGCGCCTGGAAGCGGGTCGACGTCTTCCAGGCCAGCGCGCCGGCCAGCGCCAGCACCGCGGCGGCCACCAGCCCGAACGCGAGGAAGCGGCGGAACGAACCGAGCTCGCGCCACGCGAACGCCAGCACCACCACCGCGTAGACGATCCAGGCGGCGCGCGAACCGGCCAGCAGCACCGGCCCGAGCAGTATCAACGCAGCCAGCCATAGCGCCCAGGGCCCCCAGCGCGCGCGCGCGGCCCACAGCACGAACGGCGAGAGCACGGCGAGGGTCGGTCCCAGCTTGAGGTTGTCGGCGCCGAAGATGCCCGACAGGCGCTCGGCCCCGGCATGTCCGCCCAGGCTCCACCCGGTCAAGGCCTGGACCCAGGCGTCGAGCACCCAGAACGCGACCACCGCGGCCACCGCGAAGTAGAGCGTGCGCACGCGATCGGCACGGCGCAGGGCGAAGCAGGCGTAGATGCCCAGCGGCGCGAAACGCAACAGGCCCGCGACGGTTTCCCAGCTCTTGCCTGGCGCCACCGAGTCGAGCGCCGAAACGAGGGCCGCGCCCACGTAGCCGGCCAGGATCGCCAGCAGGCAGCGCGCGCCCTCGTGCTGGGACAGCGCGTGCGGGAAGCGCAGGAACAGCATGACGGTGCCGAACAGGCACAGCGCGGTACCCAGCTCTGCGCTGCGGCCGAACGGCAGCAACGCCACCACCAGCCAGAACGGCAGCAGCGGCGAGCGCAGCGCAGCGACGAGACGCGAGGAAAACGAAGGCATGCGATGGCCGGCACGGAGAAAACCGGCATTGTAGGCGAGCGCTCCGGCGCGGGGGCGACGGGGCCGGCGCGGCCTCGATCAGTGCGGGTCCGCGCCCGCCACTTCCTCGTACAGCTCCAGCGTGGCCTGCTGCATGTCGGCCAGCCGGTAGCTCTGCAGCATCGGGATCGGCGGCGCGACGCGCAGCAGTTCGGCGGCCCGTTCGACCAGCTTCTCGCGATCCCCCAGCGGCACGCGGCCGGCCGGATAGAGCTCTGCGAGCAACTCGCCAACGCCGCCGTGGGCGTAACCGAGCACCGGGCGGCACAGCGACAAGGCCTCCACCACGGTGCGCCCGAAGGCTTCCGGCTTGTTCGACAGCTGCAGCACCAGGGCAGACATGGCGTAGATGTCGCGAATATCGTCGCGCGGCGGCGTCATCACGACCTGTGACTGCAGTCCGCGCGAGCGCACCAGTTCGCGCAGCTCCTCGGCGTAGGCCTCGCGCCCGGGCTCGAGCACGCCCAGCAGCAGCAGCCGCGCCGCAACCCCGCGGTCGCGCAGGTCGGCGAGCAGTTCGATGGCGTCGTGATGGCCCTTCAGCCGGGTGCCGCGGCCGGGCAGGGTCAGCAGTGGCGCACCGGCCAGCTGCGGGAATTCGGCGAAGAAGGCCTTCTGCCAGGCATCGTCTGGCCGGTGTCCGTACGGGAAGGCCTCGGGATCGATGCCGCGGGGAATCACCCGTACCCTCGCCGGCTCCAGCCAGCGGTAGTGGCCCAGCACATAGGCACGCACGGTCTGCGACACCGCGATCACGCGCTCGCCGCGCAGCAGCACCGCGCTGTAGCGGCCCGGCGAATTGAGGCCGTGGACGGTGGTGATGAAGTGCGGCTTGCGCGCCAGGCCGCGGATCGCCAGCCGGCCGATCCACGCCGGCATGCGCGAACGGGCGTGCACGATATCGGCATCCAGCGACTTGAGCACCCGGCGCAGCGCACCCACGCGTGCCAGCGTGCCGAGCGACTTGCGCCCGATGTCCAGCGTGACGTGCTCGCTGCCCTCGGCCTGCAGGCGTTCGACCAGGCGTCCGCCGGCCGAGACGACCACCGAGCGATGCCCGGCCGCCACCAGCGCACGAGCCACCTCCAGCGCCGAGCGCTCGGCCCCGCCGGAATGCAGTGCCGGGATCAGCTGAACCACGGTCAGGACCCGGGCGGGACGGCTGGCGGCTGCAGGCATGGTGTCTTGCATCAAGGCCTTCATCCCTTCAGGCAAGCAGCGATCGTGCCTAAACCCGGGTTCCGACGGAAGTTTCCGGCCCGGCGATCAGCCGCGCAGGACGTAATGCGCGCCGCAGTAAGGACAGGTGGACTCGCCACCATCATCGACGATCGGCAGATAGACCTTCGGATGGGAGTTCCAGAGCGCCATTCCGGGCATCGGACAGGACAGCGGAAGGTCGCTCAGCGTCACTTCGTAACGATTTTGGGCATTCGCCGGGATCGGCGTCACCGCGCTGGGGGTGGTCGACATGGGGAACTCCGGAGGGTTCGAACTCAGCCGGTGATCATAGCAGCCAGTCCGGCCGGACAGCCGCCAGCGCAGCGGGTCCGGACGGCAAAACCGCCCCCTGGAGAAACGCCCAGGAAAAAGGCCGCACCGTCGCCGGCGCGGCCTCGGATCGCTTCCTGGACCGGGACTTACTTGGCCTTGGCGGCGTCGGCCTCGGTGGTGATGCGGATCTGGATCTCGTCGCTGACCGCCGGCACGTAGGCACCCACGCCGAAATCCGAGCGCTTGATCGTCGCCGTGGCGTCGAAGCCGATCGCCGGCACCTTCAGCATCGGGTGCATACCGGCGTTGTTGAGCGTGGCGTCCAGCACCACCGGCCTGGTCACGCCGTGCACGGTGAGGTCGCCGGTGACCTTGAACTTGTCACCGCCAAGCGGTTCGACCTTGGTGCTCTTGAAGGTCACAACCGGGTATTTGTCGGCATTGAAGAAGTCCGGCTTCTTCAAGTGCTCGTCCAGCGCACCGACGTGGGTGTCGAGCTTGGACAGCGGCATCGTCACGTCCACGCTCGACCTGGCCGGGTCGGCTGCATCGAACACCAGGGTGCCCTGGGCGATGCCGAGGTCGGCGGTCGGGTTGGAGAAACCGAAATGGTTCCAGCTGAACAGCACCATGGTGTGGTTCGGGTCCAGCTTGTAGGTGACCGGAGCTGCCTGGGCGGCCAGGGTGGCGCCGAACAGGCCGGCAAAAACGAGGATCTTCATCGCGCGCATGGGTGAACTCCTGTGCTGGTGGATCGGCGAGGCGCCGATGGGGTGGTGGAAAAGGGTCGCTCAGGCGATCGTGCACGCCTCGTCGAACGACAGGCGCGGGCTGCGCGGGAACAGGTCGCGGCTGGCGTCGCCATAACCGAGATTGACCAGGAAGTTGGACTTGATCGCGGTGCCGGCGAAGAACGCCGCATCCACCCCGGCGTTGTCGAAGCCGGACATCGGGCCGCAGTCCAGCCCCACCGCACGAGCGGCCAGGATCAGGTAGGCACCCTGCAACGTGGCGTTGCGGAACGCGGTGGTGTCGATCAGCGGCTGGTTGCCCTCGAACCAGCTCTTCGCGTCGGTATGCGGGAACAGTTGCGGCAGCTTCTCGTGGAAGGCGTGGTCGTTGGCGACGATCGCAGTGACCGGAGCGGCCATGGTCTTGGCGCGGTTGCCCTCGGACAGGAACGGCGACAGCTTGGCCTTGGCCTCGGCCGACTTCACGAACACCAGGCGCATCGGCGAGCTGTTCGCGCTGGTCGGGCCGAACTTCAGCAGGTCGTACAGCTGGTGCAGCTGCGCGTCGGTGACCTCGCGGTCCAGCCATGCGTTGAACGTGCGGGCGTTGCGGAAGAGCTGGTCGAGGGCGGTATCGGAAAGCATCTCGCTCATGGGTATTCTTGTTCCGGCGTGACGCGCCGATGCTGGCGCAGGAAGTCGCCAGTTTACGTGGGCGGCGCAGCCCACAGGACCCCGCCGCGTGGAACGAACTGTGCTCGATCCGGAAACAATGGCAGCGACGCCACGCCCATGTTGAGGGCCGCGGGCGAGTGTTGGGCGATCACCGATGCCGCCGCGGGCAACCAGCGGCAGGCGCTGGCGCTGGCCGAACGGCTGGAACTTCCGGTCCGCCACCTGGTGCTGGAGCCGCGCGCGCCATGGTCATGGTTCGCGCCGCGCATGCTGGCCGGCGGACGCATCGCCCTGCCCGCTGCGCAGCGTGAGCTGTTTGCGCCGCCGTGGCCGGTGGTCGCGATCGGTTGCGGGCGCGCCGCCGCGCTGTTCACGCGGATGCTGCGCAGGCTCTCCGGCGGCGACTGCTTCACCGTGCAGATCCTCGATCCGCGCATCGATCCGTCCGAATGGGACCAGGTCATCGCGCCACGACACGACGGCCTCACCGGTGCCAACGTGCTGAATCCGGTCGGCTCGCTGAATCCGGTCGACGATGCGTGGCTGGCCGATGCGCGCGAAGCGTTTCCCGCACTCGGCGAGCTGCCCGGCCCCCGGCTCGGCGTGCTGCTCGGAGGTCCGCGGCGCGGTATCGCGCTCGACGCCGGCTACGCCCGCACGCTGGCCGACACGGTACGCCGACGCGTCGCGGAGGACGGCGGCAGCGCCCTGGTGATTGCCTCGCGACGAACCCCGCGGCTCGTTGTCGACACCATCGGCGATGCCCTGCACGACCTGCCGGGTCTGCTCTGGCGTGGACCGCCGGACGGCACCAATCCCTATCCCGGCGTGCTGGGCTGGTCGGACCGGCTGCTGGTGACGCCGGACTCGGTCAACATGCTGAGCGAGGCCTGCGCGGTGGGCTGCCCGGTCGAGACCCTGGTGCTTGCCCCGCTGCCGCCACGCATCGCGCGCTTCCACCAGGCCCTGCGCGAGGGTGGCTGGCTGGGTAACCACCACCCCGCGGTCGGGCCGCTGCGCGAGACTGCCGCGCTCGCCGCCACGCTGCGCGAGGCTGTCCGCGCCAGGCACCCGGGCACCGACGTTTCCTAGGCGTCGAAGGCGAAACCCAGCGCGCGGGTCACCGCCTGCACGGTGGCGGCCAGCTGCATCAACTCCGGTTCGCGCTCGCCGATGCGCGAGCGCAGGTCCAGCGTGCAGGTCAGCGCACGCTGCAGCAGTTCGGCGTGGGCATGCAGGAAGACCTCGGCCTGGCCGGCATCGAGCAGCGCGGCCTCGCGACAAGCATCGATCAGCGCCGCGTTGCTGGTCATGTCGAGCAGGGTCGGATGGCGCACGGCGTGGGCCAGCACCAGCCCCTGCAGGGCAAACTCGATGTCGAGCAGGCCACCCGGGCCCTGTTTGAGATCGAAGCGCGCAGCGTCGGAACGGTCGCGCTCGGCACGCCAGCGCCGGCGCATGCTCGAGACCTCGTCGTACACTGCGTCCACGTCGCGCGCGATCGCCAGGATTTCCCGCCGCAGTGCGGCCAGCTCCGCATGCAGGGCGGGATCGCCCGCCACCGGCCGCGCACGCAGCAGGGCCTGATGCTCCCAGGTCCAGGCGCGACCGCGCTGGTAGGCCGCGAAGGCATCGAAGCTGGACACCAGCAGGCCCTTCGAGCCGTCCGGGCGCAGCCGGGTGTCGACCTCGTACAGGCGGCCGGCACGGGTCATCACGGTGAGCCAGTTCATCACCCGCTGCGCCAGCCGCTGGTACCAGCGCGAGCCCTCCAGCGGGCGGGCACCATCGCTCATCGCCTGCGCGCGGCGGCCGTCGTAGACGAATACCAGATCCAGGTCGGAAGCGAAGCCCAGCTCCTCGCCGCCGAGGCTGCCGTAACCCAGCACCGCGAAACCGGACCCCTCGCCCGGCAGGCGGCCGTGCTGCGCAGCCAGTTCGCGCTCGGCCAATGCGGTCACTGCCACCACCACCGACTCGGCCAGCGCCGCCAGTCGTCGCGCGGTGGACACCGCGTCGGCCCGGCCGTCGCTGAAGGCCAGTCCCAGGCGGAACGCCACGCTGGCCTTGAACTCGTTGATGCGCTCCAGCTCCGCCTCGGCCTCGCGCTCGTCGAGCGTGGCCAGCACGCGGGTGATCTCCGCACTGATGTCGGCGCGCTTGAGCGGCAACTGGTCGATACGCGGATCGAGCACGTCGTCGAGCAGCAGGGGCTGCGCGATGACCCGCTCGGCGAGGAAGGCGCGATCGGCGAACAGCCGCGCCAGCCGGCGTCGTGCTGCCGGCTGCTCCTCCAGCAGGGCAAGATAGGACGAGCGCCGCGCCACCGCCTGCACCAGTTGCACGAGCCGCAGCAGGCAGGCCACCGGCGCCGCGGTCAGCCGCGCGGCGATCAGCAGTTGCGGCATCACGCGGTCCAGCCGCTCGCGCGAACCGGGCGACATCGCGCGCACATTGGAGCCCTGGGGCAGTTTCACCAACGCCTCGGCCACGGCATCGCCGGGCACGAAGCCCGAGGCCTCCATCGCAGATGGTTCCAGCGTGCCGGCGCAGGCGTCGTGCCAGAGCGCCGTGTCGGCGACCGGGGCGCTGGCCGCGCGACCGCCCTGCGGCATCAGCACGGCGGCGAACTCTTCGCTGACCACCGCGCGGTGCTTCGCTAGCTCGGCCGCGAGCGACGGCCAGTCGTCGTGCCCCAGGCCGCGTGCGATCCGCTCGCGGCTGAGCGCGTCCTCGGGGATGTCGTGGGTCTGCGCGTCGCGCAGCATCTGCACCCGGTTCTCCACCCGGCGCAGGCACAGGTAGGCCTCGCGCAGCGCACGGGCACGTGCGGCGGGAATGTGTCCGCGCGCCTCGCAGGCGGTCAGCGCCGGCAGCAGGCCACGCACGCGCAAGGAAGGCTCGCGTCCACCGCGGATCAGCTGGGTGAGCTGCACGATGAACTCGATCTCGCGGATGCCACCCGGACCGAGCTTGAGGTTGTCGGCCAGGTCCTTGCGGGCGACTTCGGCGTCGATCAGCGCCTTCATCTCGCGCAGGCCGGCGAACGCGGTGTAGTCGAGGTATTTGCGATAGACGAACGGGCGCAGCAACTCCTGCAGCTGCTTGCCCGCCACGCGGTCGCCGGCCACCGTACGCGCCTTGATCCAGGCATAACGCTCCCAGTCGCGACCTTCGCTCTGGTAGTACTGCTCCATCGCGGCGAACGGCAGCGCGAGCCGTCCGGCCGTGCCGAACGGGCGCAGGCGCAGGTCGACCCGCGCGCAGATGCCATCGACCGTGGGCTCGTTCAGCAGCCGCACCACCTGTCGCACCAGCCGCACGAAGTACTCGCTGTTGTCCAGACTGCGGCTGCCGTCGCTCTGGCCTCCCTGCGGATAGGCCATCACCAGGTCGATGTCGGACGAGAAATTCAGCTCGCTGCCGCCGAGCTTGCCGAAGCCGACCACCACCAGCCGCTGCAGGCTGCCATCTGCGGCGCGCGGCTGGCCGTAGCGGCCGGCGAGCATCTGCTCGGACCAGGTCAGTGCGCGATCCAGCAATACCTCGTACAGGACGCTGGTCTCAGCCAGCGTGGTCGGCACGTCGTCCAGGTCGTTGACGTCGCGGAACACCAGCCGCAGCGACTCGGCCCGCCGGAACCGGCGCAGCAACGACAGCGTCTCGCCCTCGTCCGCCGGCAGGCGCAATGCCTCGACCCGCGAAGCGGCATCGGATGACGAGCGCAACCGCTCGAGTCCCGCCGGGGAGAGCAGCTGCGGCTGGCTGCGCCAGACCTCGAAGGCGAAATCGCTGGCCAGTAGGGTGCGGCGGATGCGCTCGGCGACGCCGGCATCGTCCTGCACCGCCACGCCCGCGGCGCGGCAGGCCGCCACCAGTTGGGCGTAACGGTCGTCGATCAGCGCCTGCAGCGCGGTGGATTCGGGGGCATTCATGCACGCATTGTGCCGCAGCAACCGACAGGGGGCCGGAGCGGCCTGAGCCAACCACCCGCCCCCATGCCGGCGGTTCATCTGGGCAGAGTTACATTCGCGCGTCGAAATCGTGACATCTTACGGACAGCCATGACCCCATCCCCCGATCGCCCGGACCGCGTGCGCCCTGCCTGGCGCAGAGCCCTGGTGCTGGCTGTGCTCGTGCTGGCGTTCGTCCTGCTCACCGGCATGATCGACGGCGGTGTCGGCGTGGTGCCGCGTCGGCTGCTCGACCAGCCGGTCTACGTGCTCGCCAATGCCCTGCCCGGACTGCTGCTGGCCCTCACCCTGCTGGCGCTGACCCGCCGCGCGCTGCTGTCGTTCGGACTGGCGCTGGCCGTCGAGGGACTGGTGTACGCGGTGAACGGACTCAAGGTCGCCAACCTGGGCACGCCGCTGATTCCAGCCGACTTCCACATGATCGGCCAACTCGACAAGGGCGGTACCCACGTCCTTGGCGCCTACCTGCCGCACAGTCCGGGGCCGTACCTGGCCATCCTTGCCGCCGTCGCCCTGGTCGTGACGCTCTGGCGTATCGAGCCTCCCATGCTGGCAAAACGACCGCGCTCGCGGCGGCTGGCGGCCGGCACCCTCTCCCTCGTCCTGCTGGCGACGCTGCTGGCCGGCAGCCCCGCCTGGGCGAAGCTCTACAACGGGCGCATGCTGTGGCTGGAACCCTGGTCGGCCAGTTCGACCGCGACCCACTCGGGCCTGGTCAGCTCGCTGATGATCTATCACCTGCAGTACGGCAAGCACGACCGCAAGGCCGATCCTGCCGCCGCACGCGAGCTGATCGGACGCAACGACGAGGCGCTGCGGCAGGAGCTCCAGGCATCGGGCATCGACGGCGCGCAGCCGGACATCGTCGTGGTACAGAGCGAGTCGTTCTTCGATCCGCGCATCCTCAATGGATACCAGCACTCGGAGCTGACGCCCAACCTGGACCGCCTGGCCCGCCACGGCATCAGCGGCGCGCTGCACGTGCCGACCTTTGGGGGCGGCACCATCCGCACCGAATTCGAGGTGCTCACCGGTCTCTCGCTGCGCTACTTCCGCAACCTGCAGTTCCCTTACCTGCAGCTCAATGCCAAGGTGGTGCCCAGCCTGGTGCGCACGCTGCGCGCGCACGGCTACGAAACGGTGGCGATCCACGGCAACGATCCTTCGTTCTGGAACCGCACCAGCGCATTCCAGGCGATCGGCTTCGACCGTTTCGTCTCGCAGTCGGCGTTCCCATCCAGCGCCAGCAATGACGGCCAGTACATGGCCGACCGCGGCATGACCGACGAGATCCTGACGCAACTGAAGGACAGCGGGCCGCCGCAATTCCTGTTCGCCATCAGCATCGAGGCGCATGGCCCCTACGACACGATCCCTGCCGACCCGGCCGCGCGCGACGCGATCCCGGTACCCGAGGGCGTGACCGGCAAGGACAAGCTGGAACTGCAGAATTACCTCTACCACATCGGCCATGCCGACCAGGAACTGGGTCGCCTGGCGGCTGCGCTGGCCAAGCGCGACCGGCCGACGCTGCTGCTGTTCTACGGTGACCACCTGCCGGCGCTCACCGGGGTATTCCAGACCAAGGGTTTCGTCGACGGCGGCGACATGCTGGGCGAACCCGGCACCTGGCTGCTGGTCGATCCGCGCAAGGCGATGGCGCCGCAGCACGTGGATACCGCCTCGTGGATGCTTCCCGGCCGACTGCTGCAGGCGGCCGGCATCCACGACACCTACTTCGCGCTCACCCAGGTGGTCGGGCCGGAACTGGCCGGACTGACCCGTGCCCCCGATGCGCCGCCGCCGCCGGAAAGCGCCCAGGTACAGCAGACCGACCGCGAAATGTCGGACGTCGCCCTGCTGCGGCTGAACGGCAAGCTGGACACGCTGCTGTTCCAGGAACGTCTCGCCAATTCTCCGGCTGCCGACACGCCGACGGTGCGTGCATCGGCCGAGCATGGCACCGGTGCCACGCAGTGAATGAAGCCGTCCGGTCGTCGCAAAGACGACCGGACGGCCAGGACCTCAGAACCGCCAGACCAGCCCGCCGCGGACAGCGCCATCCACGCTGCGATGGCCGAGCAGGCCGTCGTAGGCGAACGTGAGCGTGGTCGTGCGCGACAGCGGCAGGGCCAGATCCGCGTCCAGCACCATCGCGTCGCGCGCCATCGGCACGCCATCGACGACGAAGCTCGAGCTGCCGCCGAACGCCATCGCCGCATCCGGCCGCATGCGGCCGAAGCCGTGGCGCCAGCCCAACTGCACGTGCGCGTCGAGCACGCTGTGGCGGAAGGCGAAACGGGTGCCCGCGCGCGCGCCCAGCGTGCCGTAGGCCACCACGTCGTCCTGCCCCCGCACGGCCAGCGCGGACGAACCGCCACGCTCGGCGAAGGCGGGGTTGGCCAGGCGCACGTAGGCCGCGCGGGCGAACGGCTCCAGCGCCACGCCGCGCCACGAGACCCGGCGGCCCACTTCGGCGAACGCCTGCGAGGTGGTCGCGCGACCGTGCGCGAACAGGCGCTCGGAGAAACCGCTGAAGGCGACGGTGCGTGCCGCGTCGAACCGGTGCCAGCTGACGGCGAGACCGCCGCGCAGGCGCCAGTCGCCGCGCTGCTGCCCGGCGTAGAAGCCCAGATGCGTGTCGTCGCTGCGATCGGTACCGGCGCGGGCAGGCACGCGCATCGAGGTGCGGGTGTAGCCCGCCATCACGCCGATGCGCGACGCCTCGCCCAACGGCAGGTCGCCACCGACCATCGCGCCACCCAGCGAGCGGGCTGCACCGGCCGCGTTGCCGTCGCCGGCTCGGTGACCCCAGGCGCCGAGCACCTGGCCCCACGCGGTAAAGCCGTGGCGACCCGGCGTCCCGGTCGCGGGGCCGGCAGCGAGATCATCGCCACTGACCTGCACCAGCCGCTCATCGGCCGCATCGCGGATGAAGCGGCTGTCGTCCAGCAGGGTGCCGCGCAGGCTGGCGTGGATGTCGCCGGAGAGCGCATCGGCGGCGCCGCGGACGGCCGCATCGGTCGCCTGGTTGACGACGGCAGTGAACACCGGGCTGGCGGCGGCCAGGGTCTGCACGCCGCCGAGCACCGCGCGCTGGTTGGCGGTGCCGTCGATGGCGGTCAGGCTGCGCTGCTGCAGCACGTCGAGGAAGACGTGACCCGCGTCGTAGGCCGCCGCCACGCCGAGCACGGCACTCACCGCGCCGCCGCCGGCGAGGGCGTACTGCCCCTGCACGCCTTTGCCCGCGCTCAGCACCGTGTAGCGAGCGCCTACCTGGTAGAAGCGGCCGGGTGCGGACGGGGCGGCGGCCAGCAAGGCGCCGTCGTCCAGCGTGGCTGAGCCCGACACGGCGATCCCCGCCGCCGACGCCGGCTGGCCGGCCAGCGGCTGCAGCCACAGCGTGGCGCCGGCCGCCTGCCGGTAATCGCCCGCACCGACGAAACCCTGGCCGTCCGGCGCGATGCGGCCGGCGGTCACCAGCAGGTCGGCGCCGACGCGGCCCTGCCCGGCCACCACGCCGCTGCTCGCCAGCCCGCCGCCGATGTCGCCGGCGTCGGCGAGCATGCCTTCGTTCACCACCAGTCCGCCGATCCGGCCCTGGTTGTCCAGCACGCCGAGGTTGAGCACGTTGCCGGCCAGCGAACCGGTGAGGTCCAGTTCGCCGCGGGCGGCCACGCCGGTGGCACCGGTATAGGTGTTGTCGCCGCTCAGCCGCTGGCGCCCGGAGGACACCACCAGGCCACCACCGGCCCCGCCGCCGAGCCCGCCATCGACCAGCTGGCCGGCGAAGTCGCCCGAGGCGTTGGTCAGCGTCAGGAGGTTGCCGCCGAGCATCACCGTGCCGCTACCGGAAAGCGAGGCCAGATCGGTGGCCTGGAATGCGCGGGAGAGGTCCAGCGCGCCGTCCACCTGCGCGCCGGACGAACGGGCGATGCTGCCCGGCCCGGCCAGCCCCAGCCAACCGCCGCGCTCGACCACCGTCGCGCCGGTGTAGGTGTTGCTGCCGCTGAGGTTGGCCACGCCGCCGCCCGCCACGGTGAAAGCGCCGCTGCCGGAAATAGTGCCGGCCAGCCCCAGCGGCCCCATCGCGGCGGTCGCGGTGAATGCCGCGGTGATGGGGGCATCGGTCACGTAGAACGGGGTGTAGCCGGTCGACTGGTTGGCCAGGTCGTACATCACCGCGTTGTGCATGAAGAAGCTGATGCCGTAGATCGCGCTGCTCGGGAAGCCGCCGTAGGGCCCAAGCGTGACCACGTTGCTGTAGTCGCCGCTGGCGTCGTCGCCGGTGGCGATCGAGGTGGGCAGCGCGCCGTGCGCGGCCCCGGTGACGGTGAGCGTGATGCCCGGGTTCTCGTCGCCGTAGGGATTGAGGTGGCCGGCCGCGGTCTCGCCGTCGACCAGGCCCACGCCGTTGTCGATCAGCATGATGTTCGGCGTGCCGGTGTCGAAAAGCGTCGGCAGCACCGCGCTGGAGGTGTGCGTGCCGTCGCTCAGCGCGTACACGAACTGGGTGTCGAACTGCGCGGCCGACGGCGCGCCGGACAACGCGAAGCTGCCCTGCGCGCCGCCGGTCCACGGCACCACGCTGAGGAACTGGGCCCGCAGCGCCGGCGTCAGTCCGAGGATCAGGCAGCCCTGGCCGCAGGTGCCCGGCACGCCCGCACCGCCGTTCGCCTCGACGATATAGCCGCTGCGGGTGAGCATGCCCGGCACGCCGTTGCCGAAGTCGCCGGCGCCGAAGGTGCCGTAGAACGCACCCTCCTCGGGCGCCTTGCCGTCGGCGAGGTTCTGCTGGAAGTCGGTGTCGATCTTCAGCGTGACGTTGCCGATGCTGCCGACCGGGTCGCCGGTGGCGGTGGAGCTGACCCAGGCGTAGTTGACCGCCACGGGCGCGCCGGCGGCGGTATCGAAGTTGCCCACCCGCGCACCGGAGCTGCTGTCGTAGAACTGCATGCTCGATACGGTCGTGGACGACTGCAGATAGCCATAGGTGCCGTCACCGTAGAGGTAGAACTGCAGCGGCCCCGTACTGGCGCCGGGCTGACTGGGGAACCAGTCGGGCGAGCTGCCATGCAGGGCGCCCATTCCCACGTCGATGTTGAACGAGTCCGAGCCGGTGTCGAACAGGTACTCCTTCGGCGTGGCGCCGTTGACGCCGACGTTGATGCCCAGGCGGTAGCCGTATTGGCCGTTGCCGTAGTCCTGCTTGATCACGTCCAGCGGCACGTCGCTGGTCTGCGCCCAGGCATGGGACGCAAATGCGTACGCCAATGCCATGGCCAAAGGCCGATATGCAGTCTTCCTCACCCCTGTCTCCCCGGTTCTTGTCTGGATGGTTTCGCCGGGTTTCGAAACAGCCGGCGAAGGGGACCGACCGCCATGCAGGCAACCGGCCCTTCATGCACAAGACGTGCGAGGGGAAAAAGATGGAAACGGAGCCGTCAGAAGTCGTAGCTGCCGGTGAGCCTCAGCCGGGTCCGCGTGCGCAGGGGGATGAAGGTCTCGTCGAAATCTGCCGCATACAGGCGCCGCGCGAGCAGGTTGCCGGCGCCCAGGGTCACGCGCCAGCGCGGCGCCCGGTACGACAGCGCGAAGTCGAGCTCAGCCTGGCCGGGAACGCGATACCAGGTACTGAAGTCCGAGCTCTGCCCCAGCGAGCGGCTACGCGCGCGCACGCCGCCGCCGATACCCCAGCCCTGAAGCCGTACCCCCTGGAAGCGGTAGTCCAACCAGAGGTCCAGGCGCTGTCGCGGCGCACCGGGCGCGGCCGTGCCATCGCGGTTGGCGATGCGGGCGTTGGTGTAGTTGAGGCTGGCGTCCAGCCCGGCGGCGAGCCGGCCGACCAGTTCCACCTCTGCACCACGGTTGGTCTGTCCCGGCCCGAGCGAGGCGAATCCCGGTTGTTGCGCCGACACCAGCAGGTAGCTGTGGTCGAGCCGGATGCGGTACGCCGCCAGGGTGAGTCGAGCCTGCTGGTCGAACAGCTCGAACTTGGCACCGGCCTCGACCTGGCGGGACAGCGCCGGCGGCAGCAGGCGGCCGTCGCTGCCCAGGTAGGAGAGCGACTGGAACCCGCTGGCCATGCTGGCGTAGAGCGTAATTCCGGGCGACGGCTTGTAGGCCAAGCCCGCATCCGGTACCCAGCGCGAGCGATGCAGCTGCACCGTCCGGCCCTGCGGATCGGTGGCGATGACCTCGTAAGCCGACCGCCGCGCCGTGCCCACGAGGTTCCAGCGTTCGCCGATCGCCCACTGGTCCTGCACGAACAGTCCGGTGTCGGTCTGCCAGGGCGAGCCCGGCTGCGGCGAGTCGTCCGCGGGCGTCAGGACCGACGCGGCCGGCGGCAGCGCGATACCGCCGTAAAGGTCGAACGGCGCGTTGCCGTAAAGGCCGATGCGATCCTCGATGTGGCCGACGCGGGCGCGTGCATAGTCCAGCCCCAGCGTCACCGTGTGCTCGGTCGCCGCGGTGGTGAAAGTGCCGACCAGGTCGTTCTGCAGCGAATCGTAGGCATCGCCGTAGCGGTACTGCTGGGCGACGGCCAGCACCTGCCCATCCGGCTGGGGATCGGCCAGCGTCCATGCCGAGGAGGCATTGCGCTGCGAGACGTACTGGCCACGGCTGCGCCAGGACCAACGCGCGTCGAGCTGGCGATCGAGCAGATAGTAGAGCCGGCTGGTGCGATAGCTGGCGTAGTCACCGGGGTGACCCGGCAGCAGGCCGAACGGCGAGGCCTGCGACAGGCGATCGCCCAGCAGCACGAGGTGGTCCGGCGTCGGCAGGCGGTTGGCGATGCGCTGGGCGCCGACCACCAACCGGGTGCGCTCGTCCTGCCATGCCAACGACGGTGCCAAGTAACCGCTGCGGCGGTTGCGGTAGCCCTGCGCCGAGTGGTCGGCGTATCCGCCATAGGCGACCAGGCGGTAGTCGAACCCCGGATAGCCCGACAATGGCCCGGTCAGGTCGACGCCGACGCTGGCCTGCCCGTCATCGTCCAGCGCGTACTGCAGCAAGTGCGAGGGGCGGCTCCGAGGCTGCTTCAGGGTCACGTTCAAAAGGCCGCCGAAGGTGTTGCCGGTGGTGTCGCCAAGGATCGACTGCGGCCCCTTGAACACCTCCACCCGATCCAGCCCGATAAGCGGCGGAAAGTCGCCCGAACCGGCGATGCTGCTGGGCATGCCGTCGATCAGTCCGTTGCCGGTATAGAAGCCGCGGATCTGGAACGACGGCAGGCCGGTCGCACCGTCGATCGCCTGCACGCCGGCGACGTTGCGCACCACATCGGCCACGCTCTGCGCCTGCTGTGCGTCCATCAGGTCGCGGGTGACCACGCTCACCGACTGCGGTACGTCGATCAACGCGGCATCTTCGCGCGATGCGGTGCTGGTCAGCACAGCGAGGAAGCCGCGGTCGCGCGCCACCATCGCGTCCGCCTCCACCGGCGCCAGTTCGCGGGCCGGGGCCACGCCACGCCCCGGCGCCGGGCTCGGGGTAGCGATGGGTGTCACGGCGACGGTTGCCGTTCCGGTGAAGGTGTACTCGAGACCGCTGCCTCGCAGCAGGCCGGCCAGCGCTGCCTGTGCATCCAGGCAACCGCGGATGCCCGGCGAACGCACCCTTGCCACCGCGGCACCGTCGGTAAGCACCTGCACGTCCGCCTGCCGACCGAACGCGATCAGGGCAGTGGCCAGCGGCTGTGCGGGCACGTCGAAGCGACGGCATGCAGCGGACGGACCCGCCTCGCTCGCTCCGGACACCACCAGCAACAGGCTGCCCAGCAGCCAGCGCACCCCACCCCGCCCCATGTGCCCCGCTTTCCCGGTGAAAGCGGCCAGTGTGGCACGGGCCCGCAGGCCCCGCGACGGGGGTCAGCGTGGCGCGGATGGGGACCCGGCGTGCTCGAGCACGACCCCACCAGCCTGCCGGCGCACGGCGACCGGCAGCACCTGTGGCAGCGTGCGCAACCACTCATCGATGGCGTCGGTGCGCACGGTGCCGGTGAAGGTGAGCGCCGCCAGCCTGGCGTCGCCGATGCGCAGCGGTTGCGGCCGATAGCGGTTGATGTTCGCCACCACGATCGGCAAGGGCTCGTTGTCGAAGTCCAGCCGGCCGGCGCGCCAGGCGGCGACCTGTGCCGGGTCGACCGCGGTCACCTGCATCGCGGGATGTGCGGGATCGAAGCGAATGGCCTGGCCAGCCGCCGCCTCCAGGCTGCCTCCACGCCCATCGGCGACGCGCACGCGGCCTTCGGCCACGGCGATGGTCACCTGGTCCCCGGTGCGGCGCACGTCGAACGCGGTGCCAATGTCCTCGACCGTCACCGGGCCAGCCCGGACCACGAACGGGCGACGCGGATCGTGCACGACCCGGAAATAGGCCTCGCCGCGCTCCAGCTCGACCCGACGCCGCCTGCCGTTGAAGCTCGTGCTCAGCTCGGTGGCCGCACCGACGGCGACCTGCGAGCCATCGGCCAGGCCGACCTCCTGGTGGCCACCGATGCGACTGGCGTACTGCAACACCGTCGGCCCGCGGTCCGGCCAAGCCAGGTAGGCCAGCCCGAGGGCGATCAGGGCGGCCGCGGCGGCGGCCAAGGGCATCCAGCGGCGGCGGGGACGCGCTGGCGCGAACTCGGCCACCAGCCGCGCCCGCGTCACCGCGCCAACGCGGCCGAGTCGCTCGGCCAGCGCGCCGACCTGCTCGAAAGCCGGAAGGTGACTGGCATCCTGGTCGATCCAGGCCAGCCACGCCTCGGTCGTGCGCTCGTCTGCATCCGCAGCGCGCAGGCGCATCCACCAGTCGGCGGCGACGCGAAGGGTCTGTTCGTGGGCGGCGCTGGACATCAGGAATTCTCCGATTCGTCCACCCGTGCCCGGCAATGGGCGAGGGCGTGGGTGACGTGGTAGCGAACCATGCGCTCGCTGATGCGCATGTCGCTCGCAATCGAACCGATGTCGCGGCCATCGATCATGTGAGCGACGAACGCCCGGGCGGTCTTCGCGGGAAGCTCCCGCAGCGCCTGTGCCAGGCGATGCAGTCGCTCGCCTGCTTCGGCCGTGCGCTCGGGTACCGGTGCCAGGTGCAGCTCCTGCTCGACCGGCTCGAAGGGATGGTTGGCGCGCACCTGGCGCATCCGCAAGCGATCGACTGCGAGGTTGGACGCGATGCGGAACAGGTAGGCACGCAACGATTCCACCGTCTCCGGGCGCTCCAGCGTCACCAGCCGCACGTAGGCTTCCTGCGCGACCTCCTGCGCATCGGAGAGCGAGTCCAGCCGGCAGCGCAGGAAGGCCACGAGGGCCCGGTTGTGCTCGCGGAACAGCTCCGCCACGCGCAGCGCGTACCCCGGATCCGGAGATTCCTGCGGAGCGCCGCGACCTTCTTCTGGCGTATGCATCGACGGGTTCCGGCGTCCGGGACGAATGGACGGGCGCGCGGGGATGGTAGCCCGCCCGAGGCCGGTCGGTTCGGCGGCGCGCGCTTCCGGGGGCGCTCCACGCTCCGGAATTTGCATCGCGGTTTCCATGGTCATGCGTATCGCGCCCAGTGGGTGGCTCACATGCAGGACGTACAGGGCGGGCAAAATGGAAACGGACGCCACGAAAAAGAAAACCCCGCCTCGCGGCGGGGTTTTCGGGGGTACTGCGATGGCGAACCGGACTTAGAAGTCCATGCCGCCCATGCCACCCATGCCGCCGGCCGGGCCGTGGGCGTGGGCTTCTTCCTTCTTCGGCACTTCGGTCACGGCCGCTTCGGTCGTGATGATCGAGCCGGCCACCGAGGCGGCGAACTGCAGCGCCGAACGGGTCACCTTGGTCGGATCCAGGATGCCGAAGGCGATCATGTCGCCGAACTCGCCGCTGGCGGCGTTGTAGCCGAAGTTGCCCTGGCCTTCCTTCACCTTGTTGAGCACCACGCTCGGCTCCTCGCCGGCGTTGGCCACGATGGCGCGCAGCGGGGCTTCCAGCGCGCGACGGGTGATCGCGATGCCCAGGTCCTGGTCGGCGTTGGCGCCCTTCAGGCCCTCGACCGCCTTCAGCGCGCGGATCAGGGCGACGCCGCCGCCCGGCACCACGCCTTCCTCGACCGCCGCACGGGTCGCGTGCAGGGCGTCTTCGACGCGCGCCTTCTTCTCCTTCATCTCGACCTCGGTGGCGGCACCGACCTTGATGACGGCCACGCCGCCGGCCAGCTTGGCCACGCGCTCCTGCAGCTTCTCGCGGTCGTAGTCGGAGGAGGTCTCCTCGATCTGCGCCTTGATCTGGCCGATGCGGGCCTGGATCTTCTCAGCCTCGCCGGCACCGTCGATGATCGTGGTGTTCTCCTTGGTGACCACGACCTTCTTGGCGCGGCCGAGGTCGGCGATGGTCGCCTTCTCGAGCGACAGGCCGACTTCCTCGGAGATCACCTGGCCGTTGGTCAGGATAGCCATGTCTTCCAGCATCGCCTTGCGACGGTCGCCGAAGCCCGGCGCCTTCACGGCGGCGACCTTGACGATGCCGCGGATGGTGTTGACCACCAGGGTCGCCAGCGCCTCGCCTTCGACTTCCTCGGCGACGATCAGCAGCGGCTTGCCGGCCTTGGCCACACCCTCGAGGATCGGCAGCAGTTCGCGGACGTTGGAGACCTTCTTGTCGTGCAGCAGGATGAACGGGTCATCCAGCTCGACCTGCTGGCTCTGCTGGTTGTTGATGAAGTACGGCGACAGGTAGCCGCGGTCGAACTGCATGCCCTCGACCACGTCCAGCTCGTTCTCCAGGCCCGAGCCTTCCTCGACGGTGATCACGCCTTCCTTGCCGACCTTCTTCATCGCGGTGGCGATGATCTCGCCGATCGCCGCGTCGGAGTTGGCCGAGATGGTGCCGACCTGGGCGATCGCCTTGTCGTCGGCGGTCGGGTTGGAGAGCTTCTTCAGCTCGCCGACCGCCGCGGCCACGGCCTGGTCGATGCCGCGCTTGAGGTCCATCGGGTTCATGCCGGCGGCGACCGCCTTGAGGCCTTCCTGGATGAACGCCTGCGCCAGCACGGTGGCCGTGGTGGTGCCGTCACCGGCCACGTCGGAGGTCTTGGAGGCGGCTTCCTTGACGATCTGCGCGCCGATGTTCTCGTACTTGTCGGCCAGCTCGATCTCCTTGGCCACGGACACGCCGTCCTTGGTCACGGTCGGAGCGCCGAAGCTCTTCTCGAGCACGACGTTGCGGCCCTTCGGGCCGAGGGTGACCTTGACCGCATTGGCCAGGGTGTTGACACCCTTGAGCATGCGGGCGCGGACGTCTTCGCTGAAGCGGACTTCTTTGGCTGCCATAAGATTTTTGCCTCGAAAATTTTGAATAGGTGCGGAAAATTCCGCGGGATGCGATCAGAAGGAGCCGTAGGCGACTGGCGTGCGCGCTCTTGATCCGCGCTCGGCCGGTCACCGAACGATCAGCCCTCGATCACGGCCACGATGTCGTCTTCCTTCAGGAAGACCAGCTCTTCGCCGTCGATCTTGATTTCCTGGCCGGCGTACTTGCCGAACAGCACGACGTCGCCTTCCTTCAGGCTCATCGGGCGGACGTTGCCGTCCTCGAGGATGCGACCGGTACCGGCGGCGATCACCTTGCCGCGGGTCGGCTTCTCGGTGGCGCTATCGGGGATCACGATACCGCCGGCGGAGACGCGCTCCTCTTCCAGGCGCTTGACGATGACGCGATCGTGCAGCGGACGCAGCTTGCTCATTGGATAAGCTCCAGATTGAGTGGGTTGAACAAAAATGGGACCTCGGAGCGGCGCCTGCGACGGCGTTTGCTAGCACTCCGGGGTGGTGAGTGCTAATTCTAATGACGCAACAGCCCCCTGCAAGAGGCGCCTGTCCGATGGCTGGACCCCCAATGGGGGAGCCGCGGGAGGCTTTCAAGGCAGGCCAGGCAGAAATTTCGCCCTTTTCACCTCGACTGCGGCGGCGATACGGACAACCATGCCCTCCGCCGGACAGGAACGCCGCCACCGTGCCGGGAACCGGGCCCGCAACCGACCGAGGTCGCCGAGATCGTGATGTCCGACGCCGTCCTGCTCTGCTACTGCACCTGCCCCGACACCGCCTGCGCGCAGAAGCTCGCCGATGTGCTGGTGGGTGAGCGATTGGCCGCCTGTGTGAACCGCATTCCCGGCATCGCCTCCACCTACCGCTGGCAAGGCGAGGTGGTGACCGACAGCGAAGTGCTGCTGCTGATCAAGACGACGGCGGCGCAGTTCGACTCGCTCAAGGAGCGCCTGCTGGCACTGCATCCGTACGAGCTGCCCGAACTGATCGCGGTGCCGGTCACGGAGGGACATCGCCCCTACCTGGACTGGGTGCGCGATCAGGGCTGAGCTTTCAGGACACCGACGAACACCACGAGCATGGAGGCCGGCGCACGATCGCTGGCGTTGGCGCTCACGAGATGACGCACGCCCGCGGGCTCGAACCAGCTCTGGCCCGCCACATAGCTGCGCACCGGCTGCCCTTCCACCTGGCTGCGGATGCGGCCGCTCAGTACGTATACGTACGCGTCGCGACCGTGCACGTGCGGCCGGGAAGCTTCGCCCGGCGCGTAGGTGACGCGCAGTGCTTCCAGCGACTGCCCGGGCGCGCGCGTCAGGGGGACAGCGAGCAGGGACGTGTCCTGCGTTGCCCGGGCCGGCACCGCGGCGACGAGCGCCGCCATCCAGGGAAGAGCCCATGCGACGCGCACGATCAGCGCCTCGTCACGGCGGACAACCACCCGGTCCGCAGCGAATCGGCGTCCTCGCTGCGATGCACCACCCTGCCCTGCGCATCGAGCACGATGAAGGTCGGCACATGCATCACCCGGAAGCGGCGGAACAAGGCGCCGGAATCGTCCAGCACCAGCGGCATGGCGATGTGGTGTTCGCGCTGATAACTGGCCAGTTCGGCGCGGCTGGCCCACAGGCCCGACGCGATGCCGAGCCAACGCACGTGACGGTCGCGGGCCAGTCCGTTGGCGCGCTCGCGTGCTGCCCGACAACTCTGCGCCAGCGAAGGACGACTCTTGGCCAGGTACGACTCGCACCAGGGCGAGAGGAACAACAGCACCGTCGGTTGACCGGGTCGGGCGCCGAACGCGGGAAGCGACCTGCCGTCGAGCGCACGTACCGTGAACGCAGGCACCCGGTCGCCCACTGCGTAGTGCGGCTCGTCCTTCGGCACGACGGCGGGCACCGCATCCGACGTCGCGCTGCTGCGCGCCTGTGCCAGCGCGGCATCGAGCCTGGCGTTCGCCTCGTGGCCAACATAGAGGATGCGGCCATCGCGGCCGATCACGACGTGCTGGGGCGTCACGCGCAGATGGAACGCCTCGCCGAGCGAGCCGTCGTCGAACACGATCGGCATGCCGAGCCCCAGCTGTTTGCGCAGCTTGCGCACCGCCTTCACGCTGTCGTCGAAGCCGACGTCGACAGCGATCACGGCCATGTCCGGACCAGCCTGCTCATAGGCACGCTCGAAATGCGGCATCTGCTCCCGGCACGGCACGCACCAGGTGGCCCAGAACTTCAGGTAGACGGCCTTCTTTCCATAGAGCGCGCCAAGGTCGATGGTCTGGCCGTCGATGGTCTTGAGCACCATGCGCGGCGCCGGCCGACCGATCAGGCTGCGGCCGGCCGATTCAGCGCGGGCCTGGCCGGACTCGGATGCGTGCGCCAGCGTGCACGCCAGCAAGAGGCAAAAAAGGATGATGTAACGCACGGGCAAACGTCCTTGAGGGAAGGGCCGTCATGGTCTTCCCGCGGCCGCGCCCGCGCACAGGTCCAGCTCGTGCGGAAACGAGAGGACCAGCGTCAGGACGGACGGTGCGGCTCCAGCAGCTTGCCGAGCACCCGCGTCGCCTCCTCCATGCGCGTGGCCGGCACGCCACCAAGGCCGAAGAGAAGGCCGTTGGGCTTCGCCTCGCCGATGGCGTAATTTCCGAGCGCCTCGATCCGCATGCCTTTCCCCAACGCCTCCTCCACCAGCCGGTTCGCCGCGACCGGCCAGCGCAACTGAACGGCGACATGCAGGCCGGCATCCGATGCCAGCGGGCACAAGGCGTCGCCGGCATGGCGTGCCAGGCCGTCGAGGAGCGCCTCCCGGCGCTCCGCATAGATGCGCCGCATCTTGCGCACGTGACGCGCAAGGTGCCCCTCGGCGATGAACAGCGCCAACGTATCCTGCGCCAGCAGGTCGTTGTGGCGGTCACCCAGCTCACGCACGCGACGCAGCGCGGGCATGGCCCATCCGGGCGCGACCAGGTACCCCAGGCGCAACGCAGGAAACAGGCTCTTGGAAAACGTACCGACATAGAACACCGACGCGTTCCTGTCGAGCGTCTGCAGCGCATCGAGCGGACGCCCGCCATAGCGGAACTCGCCGTCGTAGTCGTCCTCGACGATCACCGCGTCATGCCGCCGGGCGAACTCCAGCAGCGCGATGCGGCGCGAGGGCGACATCGCCATGCCGGAAGGGAACTGGTGCGAGGGCGTCACGTAGATGATCCGCGCGTCGGCCGGTATCCGCTCGACGATCAGGCCCTCCTCGTCCACAGGCACCGGCACCACGTTCGCACCCATCCCCTCGAAGGCCGCGCTCAGCGGTGGATAGCCCGGGTCTTCCACCGCGACCAGCGTGCGCCCCGGCGTCACCAGGATGCGCGCCAGGAGGTCGAACGCCTGCTGCGCGCCACAGGTCACCATGACGTCGGCCGCGCTGCAGCTCACCGCGCGCGTGAACGACACATGCCCCGCGATGGCTTCGCGTAGCGCCTCCCGGCCGCCGGGACCCTCGTAGGTCGCCGGCACGCCCGTGAATGAACGCAGTGCACGAGCCGACAGCTTGCGCCACGCATCGAACGGAAAGCGCGAAGTGTCGGGCACGCCGACGCGCAGGTCGTAGCGCGCCGGGGGCAGCGCACCCAAAGGGGCGGGAGAAGGCCCGTCTCGCCACCGCGGCTGCAACCGCCGCTCGCCCCCGGCCGCCATGCGTGGCGCACCGGGCTGCGTCGGCCCGGCATGCGCAACCACATAACCGACGCCGTGCCGCGAGGACACGTAACCCTCGCTCAACAGGAGATCGTAAGCAGCGACGACGGTGTTGCGCGACAGGTCCAGCGATGCAGCCAGCGAACGGGTCGACGGCAAGGCCTGTCCGGCACGCAACCTTCCATCGAGGATCGCCGCCCGCAACTGCCCGTGCAACGCACGCAACCGCCCGCGCGAAGGAATGTCCAGCGGAAAAGCCATGGGCTGTTCCATGGCAGCACCCAGTGAGTCTGACTGGTCCAGGAGATTTCCATCAATCTGGTGCTTTTTCAATACCAGTCAACACTGGACACTGGCTCCTCCAATCAAGCGGAGCACCGTCATGATCGAGTTGTACTTCGCCGCCACCCCCAATGGCTTGAAGCCCAGGCTGCTCCTCGAGGAAGCCGGCCTGCCCTATTTCGTGACTCCGGTGATCCTGAGCGAGGGCGAACAGTTCAGGGCCGAGTTCCTCGCCATTTCGCCGAACAACAAGATCCCCGCCATCATCGACCACGCGCCGGCAGGCGGCGGCGCCCCGGTAACGGTGTTCGAATCCGGGGCGATCCTGCTGTACCTCGCCGAGAAGATCGGGCGCTTCATCCCGAAGCGCACGGCCGACCGCGTGGAGGTACTGGAGTGGCTGTTCTGGCAGGTCTCCGGACTCGGCCCCATGGCGGGACAGATCGGCCACTTCAACGTGTATGCGCCGGAGAAGGTGCCCTATGCGATCGACCGGTATACGCGAGAGGTCGCACGCCTGTATGGCGTACTCGACCGCAGGCTCGACGGCCGGGAATTCATTGCCGGTGAGTTTTCCATCGCGGATATCGCCACTTATCCATGGATCGTGCCGCACGAAGCGCACGGCCAGGACCTGGAGGATTTCCCGCACCTGGCGCGCTGGTTCTACGCCATGTCCCGGCGCCCCGCCACGCTGCGCACTTACAGGGGTGTGGAGAACGTATACGCCCCCCGGGCACCACTGACCGGCCAGGCACGTCAGGTGCTGTTCGGCCAGGGTTCGGAGCTAGATGCATGAAGTCTGCTGACAGGTTCTGACATGACAGGCACCTAGCCTTCCCGCCGAAGGCAGCACGTACCCGACCACGAATCGTTTCGCCCCGATCCCGGCGATGCGGGATTTCCACTTCCGGGAACGTGGTACGGAAATCGCGAAATCACGCCCCCGCGGCAGCTGGCAAGGGCACTGGACCAGGTTCCCCATGAAGACTTCCGACATCGCCGCACTGCTGTTGCTGGGAGCATTGTGGGGCGCCTCATTCCTGTTCATGCGCATGGGCGCCGACGCGTTCGGCGGCGTGGCGCTGGCCGGCATGCGCGCCATAGGCGCGGCGATCTGCTCGATCCCGCTGCTGACGCGCTCGCGAAGGGCGGAGATACGCAGGCACTGGCGCGGGATCGCCATCGTCGGCGTCGCCAATTCGGCACTTCCGTTCGTGCTGTTCTCGTTCGCCGCACAGAGCCTGCCGGCGGGCGTCTCGGCCATTTCCGATGCCATCGCCCCCTTGCTCGTCACGTTGTCCGGCTGGATGCTGCTGGGCGAGAAGCTCGGTGCCGCACGGTTCTATGGCCTTGTGACCGGCTTCGCCGGCGTGGTGTGGCTGGTGGTCGGCACGACCGGCCTGGGAAGCGGGCACGCCTCCGGCTGGGCCATGGCCGCCTGCATTGGCGCCAATGTCTGCTACACCTTCGGCGCGCACTATTCTCAACGCTGCCTGCGCGGTGTCACGCCCATGAGCATGGCGACCGGCAGCCAGCTGGCCGCCGCCGTGCTGTTGTTGCCGTTTACCGCGTGGCTCTGGCCGGCAAGAACGCCAGGGTTGCCGGCGTGGCTGGCCCTGCTCGGACTTGCCGTCGCCTGCACGTCGCTCGCATACGTCCTGTTCTACGGCCTCATGACCCGCGTTGGCGCCTCGCGCAGCATGGCCGTGCTCTACCTCATCCCCGCGTTCGGCGTGATCTGGGGCTTCGTGTTCCTCCACGAGCCCGTGACGATGGCGATGATCGGTGGGTGCATCGTGATCCTCCTCGGCGTGGCGCTCACCACCGGCCTGCTTGGCCGGGGCGATCGCGGCGCGGCGCCGAACAACGTAGCAACGGAACATGCATGACTTCCGGGTGGTCTCTCTCCGTGCCGCCCGAAGGGTCAAGCTGAGCCATAATCCCGGTTCGCCCGCCCGGTGCGAGCCTCTTCACGCTGGAGCCGCAATGCGTCTGCTTTCCACCGGCCACTGGGCCGCCCGTTTATTTTCCCTCGTGTTCCTGTTGCTCGGCGCACCGTCGGTCATGGCGCAGGACGATCTCGACGGCCTGCTGCCGGTCACCGCGGCCTACAAGCTCAGCGCCGATGCCAGCCAGCCCGGTGTTTTGAAGCTGCACTGGGACATCGCCCCGGACTACTACCTGTATCGCGGGCGGATGAAGTTCACCGCCGGCGACGGCATCACCCTCGGTGCCGCGCAGCTGCCCGACGGCGAGAAGCACCATGACGAATACCTCGGCGACGTCGAGACCTATCACCACAGCATCGATGCCAGCCTGCCCTACACCGCATCAGCAGGAGCAACGCGGCTCCAGGTAGCCGTGCAGTTCCAGGGCTGCCACGAGGTCGACCCGAAGATCTGCTACCCGCCGCATACGGAGAAGCTGGACCTGGCGCTGCCGGCCACGGCGGGTGCGGGCAGCGGCGGACTCGGCGCGGCCCTCGGCACCCTGGGAGCCACTGGCTCGCTGGGCGCGCCCGGCACGCCACTGCCGCCGGACCAGGCATTCCGCCTGGATGCCGTGGCGACGGCTCCGGATCGACTGCTGCTGCGCTGGTCCATGCCGCACGGCTATTACCTGTATCGCGACAAGACCGAACTCTCGACGCCCGGCGTCTCCGACCTGAAGCTGCAACCGGTATGGCCGGCCGGCACGCATCACCAGGACGACTACCAGGGCGAGACGGTCATCTACCTCAACGAGGTGGAGGTCCCGGTCGGCATCGCGGGCCCCGTGGGTGGCCGCCACCAGCTGACCGTCCAGGCCCGGTTCCAGGGCTGCCAGGACGGCGGCATCTGCTATCCGGTGATGACCCGCTCGCTCGACGTATCGCTGCCTGCAGCCGGCGGCAGCCCGGCAGCAGCGGCGTCCACCGGCGCCGCCACCAACCCGGCGCCATCAGCCGGCCCCAGTCTGCTGCTCATCTTGCTGCTCGCGCTGAGTGGTGGACTCGCACTCAACTTCATGCCCTGCGTGCTGCCGGTGCTGGCGATCAAGGCGGTAAGTCTGCTGGAGAGTGGAGAGAGCCCGGCACGCCGCCGGCGCCATGCGCTGGCCTACACAGCCGGCGTGCTCACCAGCTTCGTCCTACTTGGCGCCATGATCATTGCGCTAGCAAAGGCGTGGGGAGCCCAGTTGCAGTATCCGCTGGTGGTCGCGGCGCTAGCTCTGGTGATGCTCACGGCGGGCCTTTGGATGTCTGGCGTGGTGCAGTTCGGCTCATCCTTGGGCAACGTAGGCGGTTCGCTAATGAGCCAGTCTGGCTGGCGCGGCGACTTCTTCGTGGGCGTGCTCGCCGTGGTGGTTGCCAGCCCATGTACCGGTCCGTTCATGGGGCCTGCGCTGGTCTTTGCTTTCACGGCACCGACCATACAGGCGTTTTTGGTGTTCTGCGCGCTGGGCCTCGGCCTTTCCCTGCCATTCCTGGCAATCGGTTTCGTGCCGGCGTTGTCACGCCTGCTGCCGCGGCCCGGGGCATGGATGGAGACGTTCAAGCAGTTGCTGGCCTTCCCCATGTATCTGGCTGCCACCTGGCTAGCTTGGGTGTTAGCCAACCAGCGAGGTGCCGACGCGATCGGCCTGCTGCTGATCGCGGCAGTGATGCTGGCAGCAGCATTGTGGTGGTTTGAACGCAGCCGCTACCGCACGCCGATCAGCCGCGCCCTGGTGCTGCTTCCAGCCGTGCTCTCGCTGACACCGCTGTATTACCTAGCGCACCTCCCCGCTCCCCTGCCCGTGGTCACGGCAACCTCCGATGGCACGGTCACCTACTCGCCCGCGAAGCTGGCCGAGCTGCGCGCTGCCGGCACGCCGGTGTTCGTCGACATGACCGCTGACTGGTGCGTCACCTGCAAGGCCAATGAACACACGGTGCTCGACACCGACCGCTTCCGCACCCTGCTCGAGCGCACCGGCGCGGTGTACATGAAGGGCGACTGGACCGACGTGAACCCGACCATCGCCGCGTTCCTGCAGCAGTACCACTCGCCCGGTGTGCCGCTGTACGTGGTGTTCCCGAAGGGCGGCGGCGAGGGCAAGGTGCTGCCGACCGTGCTGACCGCCGGCCTCGTCGAGCGGGCCCTGACCGAGGCCAGCCGCTGATGTTCAACCGCCAGACCTGGACCGTGCTGCTGGTGGCCACCCTGTTCGCCGCCGCCGGCGGTTGGCTGCAGCACCGCAGCCGGCTGGCCCGCGTGCCGGACGGCGTGCATGTGACGGCGATCGGCGACCTCGCTCCCGATCTCGCCCTGATGGGCACCGATGGCCGGCAGCACCGGCTGTCCGACTACCGCGGCAAGCGCGTACTGCTGAACTTCTGGGCAAGCTGGTGCGGCCCCTGCCTGGACGAGATGCCGGCGCTTGCGCAAGCCGCCCGGCAGCATGCCGGCAGCGCGACGGTGGTCGGCATCGCCATGGACGATCCGGACCGCGCCCGCGCCTTCTTGGCCGCCCACCCGGTGGACTACCCGATCCTGCTGGGCGAGCTGGCCTCGCCCAGCACCTCGCTGCGTTTCGGCGACACGGCGCAGGTGCTGCCGTACAGCGCCCTGCTGGGCCCCGACGGCCACCTGCTCGCCACGCGCCGCGGCCCGCTCGACGCCACCACGCTGGCGCGCTGGCTCGGCGGCGGCCCGGTGGACTGAGCCCTGTCGACTACATACGTTCGCGCACGGTTTAACGCGCACTTCTCCTTCAAACATCGCCGATCTGCGCCGAACTGGACAAGGCGGCCCGGGGCGATCACACTGCGGCGCTTCCGGACCCGTTCCGACCTTGGCGAAGGCAGCCGCATGGCGAAGATCCTGGCCCTGCACGGCCCCAACCTGAACCTGCTGGGTGTGCGCGAGCCGGACATCTACGGCCGCGAGACGCTGGCCGACATCAACGCCGGCCTGGCCGAGCAGGCACAGGCGGCCGGGCACGAGCTGAGCTGGTACCAGTCCAACGCCGAGCACGAGCTGATCGGCCGCATCCACCAGGCGCGCGACGACCAGACCGCACTGATCCTGTGCAACGCCGGCGCATTCACCCACACCAGCATCGCCCTGCGCGATGCGCTGGCAGCGGTGGCGATCCCGTTCATCGAGGTGCACCTGTCCAACGTGCATGCGCGCGAACCGTTCCGCCATCACTCCTACCTGGCGGACATCGCGATCGGCGTGATCGGCGGCTTCGGCAGCGATAGCTACCGGCTGGCGCTGGATGCCGCGATGCGCCGCCTGGCCCGACCCGAGGCCGGCGTGCCGCACTGAGCGCGGCATCCGGATTCCGTTTTTCCTTTCCAGCCGCCCGCGGGCGGTAACCCTGCAAGAAGGTTTGCCTTATGGACCTGCGCAAGATCAAGAAGCTCATCGACCTGCTCGAGGAGTCCAACCTCGCCGAACTGGAGATCAAGGAGGGCGAGGAAGTCGTCCGCCTGTCGCGCGTGCCCAAGGGTGGCATCACGGTGGCCGCCGCGCCGACGGCGATGCCGGTCGCTGCGCCGGCTCCGGCGGCCCCGGTCGCTGCCGCCCCGGCAGCCGAGGCGGCACCCGCCGCCGACGCACTGCCGGCCGGCCACGTGATCAAGGCGCCGATGGTCGGCACCTTCTACGCCTCCTCCACCCCGGGCGCCCCGCCGTTCGTGAAGGTCGGCCAGCAGGTCAAGCAGGGCGAGACGCTGGGCATCATCGAGGCAATGAAGATGTTCAACCAGATCGAGGCCGAGGTCGGCGGCACGGTGCAGGCCATCCTGGTCGAGAACGGCCAGCCGGTGGAGTTCGACCAGCCGATGTTCGTGATCGCCTGATCCGGCAGGACATATTCCGATGCTAGAAAAAGTCGTCATTGCCAACCGTGGCGAGATCGCGTTGCGCGTGCTGCGCGCCTGCCACAGCCTTGGCATCAAGACGGTCGCGGTGCACTCCACCGCCGACCGCAACCTCAAGCACGTGGGCCTGGCCGACGAGGCGATCTGCATCGGCCCGGCACCTTCGGCCGACAGCTACCTCAACATCCCGCGCATCATCGCCGCAGCCGAGATCACCGACGCCCAGGCGATCCACCCGGGCTACGGCTTCCTCTCCGAGCGGGCGGACTTCGCCGAGCAGGTGGAGCAGTCCGGCTTCATCTTCATCGGTCCGACCGCCGACGTGATCCGCCTGATGGGCGACAAGGTCGAGGCGATCAAGGCGATGAAGGCCGCCGGCGTGCCGTGCGTGCCCGGCTCGGGCGGCCCGCTCGGCGACGACGTCGAGGAGAACATGCGCATCGCCCGCGAGATCGGCTACCCGGTGATCATCAAGGCCGCCGGCGGTGGCGGCGGCCGCGGCATGCGCGTGGTGCGCACCGAGGCGCACCTGGGCAATGCGATCACCATGACCAAGCAGGAGGCCAAGGCGGCCTTCGGCAACGACATGGTGTACATGGAGAAATTCCTGGAGAACCCGCGCCACGTGGAGATCCAGGTGCTGGCCGACGGCCAGGGCAACGCGATCCACCTGGGCGAGCGCGACTGTTCGATGCAGCGTCGCCACCAGAAGGTGGTGGAGGAGGCGCCGGCCCCCGGCATCACGCCGGAGCTGCGCGCCGAGATCGGCAAGGTCTGCGTCGACGCGTGCCTTCGCATCGGCTACCGCGGCGCCGGCACGTTCGAGTTCCTGTTCGAGAACGGCCGCTTCTACTTCATCGAGATGAACACGCGCATCCAGGTCGAGCATCCGGTGACCGAGCTGATCACCGGCATCGACCTGGTCCGCGAGCAGTTGCTGATCGCCGGCGGCGAGAAGCTGTCGATCCGCCAGGAGGACGTGAAGATCTCCGGCCACGCCATCGAGTGCCGCATCAACGCCGAGGACCCGGACAACTTCCTGCCCTCGCCCGGCACGGTTAAACGCTTCGAGGCTCCAGGCGGTCCCGGCGTGCGCGTGGACACCCACCTGTACGACGGCTACCGCATCCCGCCGAACTACGATTCGATGATCGGCAAGCTGATCGTGCACGGCCGCGACCGCGCCACCGCCATCGCGCGCATGCGCCTGGCGCTGGCCGAGACAGTGATCGAAGGGGTGAAGTGCAACATCCCGCTGCAGCAGCGCATCATGGCCGACGTCGGTTTCCAGCAGGGTGGACAGAACATCCACTACCTGGAAAAGCGCATGGCCGAGCAGAAGGGCCACCCGTCCGGCGACCACTGAGTCCGCCGAGCGGGCCGCACCAGCCGAGGGGGCGCGTCACACCGCCCCCTCGCGCGTTTCCGATCCACCACCTTCCTCCACAGACGATCCCCATGCCCTTCCTCGAACTCTCCCTCACCGTCCGCGCCGAGCAGCAGCCCCAGGTCGAGGAGGCGCTGGAGGAGCTGGGTGCGCTGTCCATCACGCTGCGCGATGCCGACGCGGAAACGCCGGACGAGCAGGCGATCTTCGAGCCGGGCGTGGGCGAGCTGCCGCTTTGGCCGACGATCACGCTCAACGCCCTGTTCGACGCCGACACCGACCGCCGCGGCCTGGGCGAGGCGGTGGCCGAGCTGCTGCCGTGGGTGGAACCGGACCAGCTCGCCTTCGCCGAGGTCGAAGACCAGGACTGGGAGCGCGCCTGGATGGACCAGTTCCAGCCGATGGCCTTCGGCCGCCGCACGTGGATCTATCCGTGGAACATCGAGCCACCGCAGGACGACGACATCGTGGTGGTACGGCTCGACCCGGGCCTGGCCTTCGGCAGCGGTACCCATCCCACCACGGCGCTGTGCCTGGAATGGCTGGACTCGCTCGACCTCAACGGCAAGACGGTGACCGACTACGGCTGCGGCTCGGGCATCCTCGCCATCGCCGCGCTGAAGCTCGGCGCCTTGAGCGCGGTCGGCGTGGACAACGATCCGCAGGCGCTCACCGCCTCGCTCGACAACGCCGAGCGCAACGGCGTGGCCGACCGCCTGACCGTATGCCTGCCGGGGGACTTCGATGCGCCTCCGGCCGACGTTTTCGTTGCCAACATCCTGGCCGGTCCGCTGGGCGAACTGGCACCGACCTTCGCCGCGGCGGCGAAGCCGGGCGCGCCGTTCGCGATCTCCGGCATCCTCGACGGCCAGCAGGACGAACTGCTCGCACGCTATGCCGAATGGTTCGACGGGCTGCGCGTGGACCGGCGCGAGGACTGGGTGCGGATCAGCGGCCGGCGCCGTTGAGCCGCGCGCTCTGCGCAACTCACCGATGATTTGTCGACGCCGCTGCACTAGGCTGGCGGCACTTCGCCGCGCCGGTCCGCATGTACACCCAGTGCCCTGACTGCCTCACCGTCTTCTCGCTCGACGCCGACGCGTTGATGCCGGCGGGCGGCCACGTGCGGTGCGGCCACTGCGAGACGGTGTTCGACGCGCTCGCCTGCATCGCCGCGCAGCTTCCGCCCGAACCCTTCTCCCGACTGGCACCACCCGCCGTGGCCGGATCGCCACCGCGGCTGGAGCTGGCCGTGTACCGGCCGCGCCCGGAACCGGAACCGGTCGTGGATGCGAATGGCCTCCCCGTCGCGTGGCAGGATCAGGAGGCCGCACCCCGCTTCGCAAGGAGTAGACGGCGCAGCAGCGCATCCGCCGATGGACTGGGCGAGCGCCGCTGGCCCTGGGTGACGGTATGCCTGCTGCTGACGCTGCTGCTGGGCGCGCAGGTGGCGTGGGCACAGCGCAACGTCCTGTTGTCCGATCCGGTCGCGGGGCCCTGGCTGCGCCAGGCCTGCACGGCGCTGGGCTGCCGCCTGCCACTGGTGCGCAGCGTGAGCCGTCTGCACCTGCTCGCCCGCGACGTGGAGGCGCACCCGAGCGTCAAGGGCGCGCTGATGATCAGCGCCACGTTCCGCAACGACGCACCGTTCGCCCAGCCCTACCCGGTGATCAGCCTGGTGCTGTCAGATCCGCAGGGACATCGCGTGGCGATGCGCCGCCTGCGCCCCTCCGAATACCTGGACGACAGCGAGAGCCTGCGCGCCGGCATGGCCCCGGGGGCGACCACCGCCGTCGTACTGGAAGTCGAGGACCCCGGCAGGAAAGCCGTCGCGTTCGAGTTCGGCTTCGAATAGTCAAGCGCTTTGCGCACTTAATTTTGCGCTGCGGCGCGAGTACACTCGATCCCTCTGCGCAGCAGGTCGTTCGACATCGGCTGCCTGCCGCTTCCGCGGCAAACATCATTCAGATCGAGGCGACGACCCATGCAGCCGTCGCTCAAGGACGTGAGGGATATGCCATTGAATGCCGTGAGACTGCCAGTCCCCGAGGCCGGCCGGGAGACCTCGTCGCAGAGCGCGCTCAGCGAGTGCGTCGCGCGCACGGTGCGCCGCTATCTCGCCGACATCGGCGACACGGAGTGCAGCGAGGGCCTGCATGCCCTGGTCATCCGCGAGGTCGAAGGCCCGCTGCTGCGCGAAGTGATGGCATTCCACGAGGGCAACCAGAGCCGCGCAGCCACTGCCCTGGGCATCAACCGCGCCACGCTTCGCAAGAAGCTGTCCCAGCACGGCATGCTCTGACGCTGCGCAATGGCCGCCACGCGAACGACAAAGGGCCCTGCGGGGCCCTTTGTCGTTTGGCCATCCATACCTCCGCGCTTTCCCGGTCGCGAAGCCGGAACGACCCGGTCGCCTGGGCTATAATCGGCGGTTCCCGAAGCCCTGGAAGCCGCCATGCCCGCCCCCGCCGTCACGCCCGTCCGCCGCGCCCTGCTCAGCGTCTCCGACAAGACCGGGCTGATCGATCTGGGCAAGCGCCTCGCCGCGGCCGGCGTGCAGCTGCTGTCCACCGGCGGTACCGCCAAGGCGCTGCGCGAGGCCGGCATCGCGGTGACCGATGTCAGCGAGGTCACCGGCTTCCCCGAAATCATGGACGGCCGCGTCAAGACGCTGCACCCGAAGGTGCACGGCGCCCTGCTCGGCCGCCGCGGCACCGACGACGCGGTGATGGCCGAACTCGGCATCGCGCCGATCGACCTGCTGGTGCTGAACCTCTACCCGTTCGAGGCCACCGTGGCCAAGCCGGACTGCACGCTGGAAGACGCGATCGAGAACATCGACATCGGCGGCCCGGCGATGCTGCGCTCGGCGGCGAAGAACTGGAACGACGTGGGCGTGCTCACCGACCCGGCGCAGTACGACGAGGCGATCGCCGAGATCGAGCAGCAGGGCGGCCTGACCCGCGCCACCCGCTTCAAGCTCTCCGTCGCCGCATTCAACAACGTGGCCAATTACGACGGCGCGATCAGCGACTACCTCTCGGGCCTCAAGCTGGACGACGCGCACGAGGCGATCGCCGGCCACGAGGCGTTCCCGGCGCAGAGCAACGACCGCTTCGTCAAGGTGATGGACCTGCGCTACGGCGAGAACCCGCACCAGAGCGCCGCGTTCTACCGCGACCTGTATCCGCACGCCGGCACCCTGGCCACGTTCCGGCAGCTGCAGGGCAAGGAGCTGTCGTTCAACAACATCGCCGATGCCGACGCCGCATGGGAATGCGTGCGCAGCTTCGTCAAGCCGGCCTGCGTCATCGTCAAGCACGCCAACCCGTGCGGCGTGGCGGTGAGCCTGGACGGCATCGGCAAGGCGTATGACCTGGCCTACCAGACCGACCCGACCTCGGCCTTCGGCGGCATCATCGCCTTCAATCGCGAGTGCGACGGTGCCACCGCGCAGGCGATCGTGGCGCGCCAGTTCGTCGAAGTGGTGCTGGCACCGTCCTACAGCGACGACGCGCTGAAGGCGTTCGCCAAGAAGGGCAACGTGCGCGTGCTGGAAATCCCGGTGCCGCCGGGCACCGACCTGGTCGCCGCGCACCCGGGCAACAACGTCAAGCGCGTCGGCTCGGGCCTGCTGATCCAGACCGCCGACACCGGCATGGTCAAGGCCGAAGACTTGAAGGTAGTCACGAAGGTCGCACCGACGCAGCAGCAGATCGACGACCTGATCTTCGCCTGGAAAGTGGCCAAGTTCGTCAAGTCGAACGCCATCGTCTACGCGAAGAACCGCCAGACCATCGGCATCGGCGCCGGCCAGATGAGCCGCGTGTACAGCGCGAAGATCGCCGGCATCAAGGCCGCCGACGAAGGGCTGGAGGTGCGCGGCTCGGTGATGGCGTCGGATGCGTTCTTCCCGTTCCGAGACGGCATCGACGCCGCTGCCGCCGCCGGCATCAGCGCGGTGATCCAGCCGGGCGGCTCGATGCGCGACGCCGAGGTGATCGCCGCCGCCGACGAGCACGGCATGGCGATGGTGTTCACCGGCATGCGCCACTTCCGCCACTGAGTCGCCCACCCGGAGCGGGCCCGGCATGCGCCGGGCCGACCGCTTCCTCGACCCGTTCCCCCGTACCTCCGGACCCGAGCAGCGCCGCACTTGCGGCGTGCCAAGGGCAGGCGTACTTTATTGTGCAGGTATATAACATGGCATAAAGATGGAAGATGTCCTGCGCTCGCTCGGCTATCTCACCCTCGGCAGCCGCCTCCGGCGGATCGGGGAACGCCTGCAGGCCACCACTTATGACTATCTCGCCACCGCAGGCATCGAGGTTCCGCCTGCACAGCTGCCACTGCTTGCCGCCCTGGATCGCCACGGACCGCTCACGGTCGGCGAGCTGGCCGCGGCCCTGCGGCTGACCCAGCCCGGCGTGACCCGCATGGCCGACAAGCTGCAACAGGCAGGCCTGGTGAAGACCCGCCGCGAGGCCGGCGACCAGAGGCTGCGCCGGCTCGCCCTTTCGACGACCGGCAAGCGACTCGTCGAACAGGCAGCGCAGGCCGCCTGGCCGACCATCGAGCACACGCTGGCCCGGCACTGCGCCACCTTGGGCGGCGATCTCCTCGCGCAGCTCACCGCATTCGAGGACGCCCTTTGCGACGGAACGATCCGGCAGCGCCTGGCCGATGCCGCCCCGACGGAGCCGTGAGCATGCACCCGCTCGACCGTCCAATCTGGTCCAGCCTGGCGACGACCCACCAGCCGCTGTCGCTGGGCGACGAGCGGGCACGGCGCTACCTGCCGGACGTGAACCTGTTCGCCTCGGCGCGCGACGACAGCGACGAGGCGCTCGCCGCGCTGGCCGCCCTGGTCGGTGCCGGCGAGCAGGTCTATCAACTGCAGGTGCCGGCCATCACCGTGCCGCCCGGCCTCGTTGCCGTGAGGCAGGCCTGGTGCGTACAGATGGTGGCGGAAGCGCCGCTTGCCCCGGAGCCGGACGCTGGCGACATCGTCCCGTTGGGCGACGACGATGCGGCCGAGATGCTGGCGCTGGCACAACTCACCCAGCCCGGCCCGTTCCTGGCGCACACGCATCGCATGGGCCAGTTCCACGGCGTCCGCATCGCCGGCCGCCTTGCCGCGATGGCCGGCGAGCGCATGCGCTTCCCCGGCTGGACCGAGGTCAGCGGCGTCTGCACCCATCCCGACTTCCGCGGCCGCGGGCTGGCGCGCCGGCTGTCGCGGCACGTGGCTTCGCTGATCGCCGCGCGCGGCGACACCGCTTTTCTGCACGCCTGGCGCGACAACGCCCCGGCCATCCGCCTGTACGAGCAGCTGGGTTTCGCCTGGCGCACGGACGTGCGCGTCGCCGTGCTGGCCCGCGCCTAGCCACGGGCGCGAACACGCCGGCTTCAACCACCGCCCGCTAGCCTGCCTCCTCGCCTCTCCCGGTGAGGACCCTCGCCATGCGTTACCAGCTCTACTACTGGACCGGCATCCAGGGCCGCGGCGAGTTCGTCCGGCTGGCGCTGGAAGATGCCGGCGCGGACTACGTCGACGTGGCGCGCATCGAGGGCGACGGCGTCATGCAGCCGTTCCTGGCGGGCCAGATGGCCGGGGCGTTGCCGTTCGCGCCGCCGTTTCTGAAGGCCGGGCGACAGGTCATCGCGCAGGTGGCGAACATCCTGCATTTCCTCGGTCCGCCACTGGCGCTGGTTCCGAAGGCGGAATCGCGGCGCCTGCACGCGCTGCAGTGGCAGCTGACCATCGCCGATGCGGTCGCCGAGATCCACGACAACCACCATCCGCTGGCCGGCTCGCTGTACTACGAGGAGCAGCGCGACGCGGCGATCCGCCGCACCGAACTGTTCCGCCGCCAGCGCCTGCCGCGCTTCCTCGGCTACTTCGAGCAGGCGCTGGAAGCCGCCGGCGGACGGCACGCGCTGGGCCGCCACTCCTACGTCGACCTGTCGCTGTTCCAGCTGCTGCGCGGACTCGAGTACGTCTATCCGAAGGCGATGCGGCGGCTGGCGCGGCGGACGCCTCGTCTGAGGGCCCTGGCCGACCGCGTGGAGCAGCGCCCCAATATCGCCGCTTATCTCGCTTCGCCGCGGCGCGTCGCGTTCAACACGCAGGGCATCTTCCGCCACTACCCGGAGCTGGATGGCTGACGCGACCAGAGCCATGTAGGAGCCCGCACACGGGCGATGCTCCTGCTCCTGATCCCCATCGAAGGAAGAGGCATCGCCCGCGAGCGGGCTCCCACTTGGGATGCCTAGAACAGGGCGATCACCATCGCTCCGGCGACGATCAACCCGCCGCCGACGAGCAGCGGCAGGCTCGGCTTCTCGCCCAGGAACACCAGTCCCAGCACGATGGCGATCGCCACGCTGAGCTTGTCGATCGGCGCCACCTTGCTCACCGGCCCGAGCTGCAGCGCGCGGTAGTAGCACAGCCAGCTCAGGCCGGTGGCGATGCCGGAAAGCACCAGGAACAGCCAGCTGTGCCAGGGCAACCCCGAAGGCTTCGCCCACTCCCCGCGCATGCTGAGGATGGCGGCCGTCACACCTAGGATCACCACCGTACGGATGAAGGTGGCGAGGTTGGAGTTGATGCCCGCCACGCCCAGCTTGCCGAAGATCGCGGTGAGCGCGGCGAAGCCGGCCGAGCCCAGGGCGAAGAGCAGCCAGCTGTCGCGCAGCGGCATCGCGGAAGGCTCAGTTCGAGCCGTCGCCGCTGCTGTCCTTCGACTCGGCCGGCGGGCGGCTCTTGCCCCATTCCATGATCTTGTACATCACCGGGCGCACCGGCGGCTGGCCGGCCTGGTCACGCAGCTTGCCCTGCGAGTCGACCATGTAGGTCTGCGGCACACCGTGCTTGGGCGTGACCACCACCATGTACAGGCGGCCGCTCTGGCGGTATTCCTCGATCCGCGTATCGCCGTCGCTATGCACGGTGACGTCCGGGATCGCATCGGGCGGTCGACGATCGCCCGGCGCGCGGGGCAGCGGGATCGGCTTGCCCGGGAGATGGGTCGGGGCGATCTCGGCAGGCGTCGACTGCGGCGCCATAGCCGTCTTGGCTGCGGCCGGCGCGGTGGCCGGATTCACGCCCGGGTCGTTCATGCCCGGCGGCGGCAGCGCCGGCAGGTCGGGCTTGGCGGGAACATCCTGCGCATGCACCTGCGCGGCCAGCAACAGGGTGGCGAGAACCAGGGGAAGGCGGGCGGACATGGCGCGGAACCTCACGCAGGGGACAGGCCCGCAGCATAGCAGCGGCCACCCCGCGCGCATGCTGAAGGCATGTCGCAGAGCCGACGCTGCATGCCCATGCGAGAATGCCGCGCATGGCCAAGCTCATCCTGATCGACGGTTCCTCCTATCTCTACCGCGCCTTCCACGCGCTGCCGCCGCTGAGCAACGCACAGGGCGAGCCGACCGGCGCACTGTTCGGCGTGGTCAACATGCTGCGCACCACGCTGAAGGAACAGCCGGACTACGTCGCCTTCGTCAGTGATGCCCCCGGCCCCAGCTTCCGCAACGCGCTGTACGCCGCCTACAAGGCCAACCGGCCGCCGATGCCCGACGACCTGCGTGCGCAGGTGCAGCCGATGCTCGACATCGTCGCCGCGCTCGGCTTTCCGATCCTGCGGGTGGACGGCGTGGAGGCGGACGACGTGATCGGCACGCTTGCGCTGGAAGCCCAGGCCAGGGGCATCGAGGTGGAGATCTCCACCAGCGACAAGGATTTCGCCCAGCTGGTGCGCCCCGGCATCACCCTCGTCAACACCATGACCAGCACGGTCACCGACCGCGACGGCGTGATCACCAAGTTCGGCGTGCCGCCGGAGCGCATCGTCGACTTCCTGGCGCTCACCGGCGACAGCATCGACAACGTCCCCGGCGTGAGCAAGTGCGGCCCGAAGACCGCGGCCAAGTGGCTGGCCGAGTACGGTTCGCTGGACGGCGTCATCGAGCACGCCGGCGACATCGGCGGCAAGATCGGGGAGAGCCTGCGCGAAGCGCTTCCGCAGCTGCCGCTGTCGCGCGAACTGGTCACCATCAAGACCGACGTGACACTGAATTGCGGGGTCACCGACCTCGCCCCGAAGGCGAAGGACACCGACACGCTGCGCACGCTGTTCACGCGCTACGAGTTCAAGCAGGCGCTGAAGGAGCTGGATGGCGACACGGATGCAGGTTCGACACCGGCGCCGGGTCCCGCGTCCGCCGCCACGGCGGCGCCGGCATCGCACGAAGCACCGTCCGCGAATCTGTCCGCGAAGGGCGACTATGAACTGGTCACCACCCAGGCGCAGCTCGACGCCTGGCTGATCAAACTCGAGCGGGCCGAACTGATCGCCTTCGACACCGAGACCACCAGCCTGGACGCGATGCAGGCCGAGATCGTCGGCGCCTCGTTCGCGGTCGAGAGCGGCCACGCCTGCTACATCCCGCTGGCGCACGACTACCCCGGCGCGCCCGCGCAGCTGGATCGCGCGGCCACACTGGCCGCGCTCAAGCCGATCCTGGAGGACCCGCAACGCCCCAAGCTCGGCCAGCACGCCAAGTACGACATGAACGTGCTCAGCCAGTACGGCATCGTGGTGCGGGGACTGAAGCACGACACCATGCTCGAATCCTTCGTGTGGAACGCCACCGCCACGCGGCACGACATGGATTCGCTGGCGAGCAGGTACCTCGGCTACGAGACGATCAAGTACGAGCAGGTGGCCGGCAAGGGCGCGAAACAGATCTCCTTCTCGCAGGTCGACCTGGAGACCGCGCGCGACTATGCCGCCGAGGACGCCGACATCACCCTGCGCCTGCACCACGCGCTGTGGCCGAGGCTGCAGGGCGAGCCGTCGCTGCGCAAGGTCTACGAGGAGATCGAGATCCCGCTGGTGCCGGTGCTGGCGCGAATGGAACAGCGTGGCGTGCTTATCGACGTGGATGAGCTGCGCCGGCAGAGCCAGCAGCTCGGCAAGCGCATGCACGAGATCCAGCAGCAGGCATACGCCGAGGCCGGTCGCGACTTCAACCTCGACTCGCCCAAGCAGCTGCAGGCGATCCTGTTCGACGAGCTGGGTCTGGCGGCCAAGGTGAAGACGCCCAAGGGCCAGCCCTCCACCAACGAGGAGGCGCTGGAGGCGATTGCCGACGAGCACGCGCTGCCGCGACTGATCCTCGACTACCGCGGCCTGGCCAAGCTGCGCTCGACCTATACCGACAAGCTCTCCGGCATGGTCAACCCGCGCACCGGTCGCGTGCATACCAGCTACCACCAAGGCGGCGCGGCGACCGGGCGGATCTCCTCCTCCGACCCCAACCTGCAGAACATCCCGGTACGCACCGAGGAAGGCCGGCGCATCCGCCAGGCCTTCATCGCGCCCGAGGGCTGGCGGGTGATGGCTGCGGACTATTCGCAGATCGAGCTGCGCATCATGGCCCACCTGTCCGGCGACGAGGGCCTGCTCAAGGCTTTCCACGAGGGCGGCGACGTGCACCGCGCCACCGCGGCGGAGGTGTTCGGCCTGCCGCCGGAGGAGGTCAGCGCCAACCAGCGCCGCGCCGCCAAGGCGATCAACTTCGGCCTGATGTACGGCATGAGCGCGTTCGGCCTGGCGCGCCAGCTCGGCGTGGATCGCGGCGAGGCCGGCGACTACATGGCGCGCTATTTCGCCCGCTACCCCGGCGTGCACGCCTTCATGGAGGCCACCCGTGCCCAGGCACACCGCGACGGCTACGTGCAGACCATCTTCGGCCGCCGGCTGTACCTGGAAAACCTCACCTCCCGCAACCAGGCGCTGCGCCAGGGCGCCGAGCGCGCCGCGGTGAACGCGCCGATGCAGGGCAGCGCGGCGGACATCATCAAGCGCGCGATGATCGCCGTGGACGGCTGGCTGGGCGGCCGCGACGACGCCCGCATGCTGATGCAGGTGCACGACGAACTGGTGTTCGAGGTGCGCACCGACGCGGTCGATGCGGTCCGCGAAGGCGTGGTCGCGCGGATGAGTGGCGCGGCCGAGCTCAAGGTGCCGCTGCTGGTCGACGTAGGTGTCGGCGCCAACTGGGACGAGGCGCACTGAGCCCGCGCGGTTGTTGGATTTTCGTCAAATGAATCGGCGCTAAATCTTTCCCGGGAACGGGGGCAACTTTTCCCGGTTCCGGACGATCTATCCTATCGGATGCACGCAACGGCATCCGTGGGTTCCTTCCCTCCCTGGAGAACCCATTCGATACGCGCCTTCCCCTGGGCCTCCGTATCGCGGCGATACCGGTCTTCCCCTGGGCCGCTTCGCCAAACCCGGCCCCGAAGGCACCCCCTAGCCTTCGGGGCTTTTTTTTGCGGCAAACTGAACATTCCGATGGCATCTGCACCGGTCCTGCACGCCGCGCGCGTTTATGATCGTCCGACCACCTCAGGAGGAATCCTCATGCGCGCAGGTCTCATCATCGTCGGCATCGTGCTGCTGGCCGCCGGTATCTGGGTCACCGCCGGCAACGGCAGCTACCGGAAAACCGAAACCGTGGCCAAGCTCGGCCCGGCCGAGATCACCGCGACCCACGACCAGGCCATCCCGCAGTGGGTGGGCATCGCCGGCATCGTGATCGGCGGCGTGCTGGCCATCGGTGGCTTCGTCAGCAAGCGCTGAGCACCCGCCCGCACTGGCATCCGGCCGCCGCCCGCAGGGGCGGCGGTTTTCTTTTGGCCGAAGGGAATGCCCTCGCACCGCTACAATGGCGCGGATGGATGTCTCGCACCTGATCGATTCGCTCAACGACGCGCAGCGCGAAGCCGTCTGCGCCCCGCCCGGCCACTACCTCGTGCTGGCCGGCGCCGGCTCCGGCAAGACCCGCGTGCTCACTCACCGCATCGGCTGGCTGTGCGAGGTGGAACAGGTGCCGCCGTGGGCGATCCTCGCCGTCACCTTCACCAACAAGGCCGCCGGCGAGATGCGCGCGCGCCTGGGCGCACTGATCCCGCACGGCACCCAGGGGCTCACCGTCGGCACCTTCCACGGCATCGCCCACCGGCTGCTGCGCCGGCACTGGGCCGAGGCCGGCCTGCCGGAAGGCTTCCAGATCCTGGACGCCGACGACCAGCAGCGGCTGGTCAAGCGCGTGGTGGCGGGGCTGGGACTGGACGACGCGAAGTTCCCGCCGCGTCAGGCCTGCTGGCAGATCAACAGCTGGAAGGACGAGGGCAAGCGCCCGGAGAACATCGAACACCACGACCACCCGGTCACCCGCACCTTCGTGCAGATCTACCAGGCCTACGAGGACGCCTGCCGCCGCGCCGGCCTGGTCGACTTCGCCGAGCTGTTGCTGCGCGCCCACGAGCTGTGGCTGAAGAACCCGGCCGTGCTCGAGCACTACCAGCACCGCTGGCGCTACCTGCTGATCGACGAGTTCCAGGACACCAACACCCTGCAGTACGCCTGGATCCGCGTACTCGCCGGCGCCACCGGGCAGGTGTTCGTGGTCGGCGACGACGACCAGGCGATCTACGGCTGGCGCGGCGCGAAAGTGGAGAACGTGCAGCAGTTCCTGAAGGATTTCCCGGGCGCACGCACGATCAAGCTGGAACAGAACTACCGCTCCACCGCGACCATCCTGAAGGCCGCCAACGCGGTGATCGCGCGCAACGGCGGCCGCCTCGGCAAGCAGCTGTGGACCGACGGCGACGCGGGCGAGCGCATCGCGCTGTACGCCGCCTACAACGAACAGGACGAAGCGCGCTTCGTGGTCGAGCGCATCCGCGAATACATCGACGAGCACGGCGACGCCAAGGACTGCGCGATCCTCTACCGCTCCAACGCGCAGTCGCGCAACTTCGAGGAACAGCTCTCCCAGCGCAACATCCCGTACCGCGTCTACGGCGGCCTGCGCTTCTTCGAGCGCGCGGAAATCAAGGACGCGCTGGCCTACCTCCGCCTGACCGCCAACCGCCATGACGACGCGGCCTTCGAGCGCGCCGTGAACACGCCGCCACGCGGCATCGGCGACCGCACGCTGGACGTGCTGCGCCGGCGCGCGCGCGGCAGCAACACCTCGATGTGGGAAGCCGCGCTGACCGAGCTGTCCGGCGCCAGCGAACTGGCCGGCCGCGCGAAGAACGCGGTGAAGGCCTTCCTCGCGCTGGTCGACCAGATGGCGCGCGATTTCGCCCCGCCGGCGGACGACCCGGACGGCCGCAGCCTCACCCTGGCCGAACAGATGGACCACGCCATCAGCCACACCGGCCTGCGCGACTTCTACGAGAAGGACAGCCGCGGCAACGCCGAGTCGCGCACCGAGAACCTGGACGAGCTGGTCAACGTCGCCAGCCGCTTCGAGCCGACCGCGGAAGACGTCGACGCCGGCCTCACCGAGCTCGCCGCCTTCCTCTCGCACGCCGCGCTGGAGGCCGGCGAGGGCCAGGGCGAGGCCTGGGACGACTGCGTGCAGCTGATGACGCTGCACTCGGCCAAGGGCCTGGAATTCCCGGTGGTGTTCCTGGTCGGCATGGAGGAAGGCCTGTTCCCCAGCCAGCGCTCGGTCGAGGACGAAGGCCGGTTGGAAGAGGAGCGACGTCTCGCCTACGTCGGCATCACCCGCGCGCGGCAGAAGCTGTTCCTCACTCACGCCGAGTCGCGCCGCATGCACGGCACCGAGATGCTGGCACGGCCCTCGCGCTTCCTCGCCGAGATGCCGGCCGAACTGATCGACGAGGTGCGTCCGCGCGTGCAGGTGAGCCGCCCGCTGTACGGCGGCGCGCCCCGCTACGGCGCCGGCGCCTCGCTGGAGGAACCGCTGCCGGTGAAGCTGGGCCAGCGCGTCAGCCACCCCACCTTCGGCGAGGGCGTGGTGCTCAGCGCCGAAGGCGCCGGCGCCCATGCGCGGCTGCAGGTGAACTTCGCCGACGCCGGCAGCAAGTGGCTGGTGGCGGCCTACGCCAACCTCACCCCGCTCTAGAGCTGGCCTGACCCGTCCCGAGGGACTGACCCGCCCCGAGGAACTCGTCGCGTCCGCGCGGTCCAAGGCTCCGGTTTCCCCGGAGCCACCGACCGGAGCGCGACCCATGCGCCGCCAAGATCCCACCAGCCGCCTGCTGGACTACGACCTGTGCGTGCACATCTTCACCGCCTCGGCGGGCATGGTCGGCGTGTGCCTGACGGTGATCGGCATCATCCGCGTGGTGATCTCACTGCGTAAGGCCGACCTGTTCGTCGACGACCTGCTGGCCACCGACGCCATCCTCTACCTCGCCGCCTGCCTGCTCGCCTACTGGGCGCTGCGCACGCGCCACCACAAGCGCAACCACCGGGTCGAGCGCACAGCCGACGTGGTGTTCCTGGTCGCCCTCACGCTCACCGCGGTCAGCGCCGGCCTGATCACCTGGGCGATCTCGGTGCGCTGACGCGGGTCGCTCACTCGCGCAGGCGCGGCATGCCGTGCTCGTTGCGGTCCTCGATGGCGATCGGGCGGGTGTCGATCACGCCCACCGACGCCGTCGGCACGTTTTGCACCGAGTCGCCGCGGGTCAGCGCCAGTGCATTGCGGTAGCAGCGCTGGGCCATCACCGCATCACCCTGGCCGGTCCAAACCTCGGCCAGCGCCTCCCAGGCCCCGGCACCGGGAGCGAGCGCAATGGAGCGCTCCAGGTGCTTGCGCGCCTGGCCCCACAGCTTGAGCTTCACGCACAGGCGGCCCATCGCCAGCAGCAGGCCGGCATCGTTGGGATGGGCGTCCAGCCAGCCCTCGGCGCGGCGCAGGCGGGCCTCCAGGTCCTCGTCACCCAGCGCGCCCCACACCTGCACCAGCGAGGACGACCATTCGCGGCGCAGTGCCGAGTCCAGTTCGTCCATCGCCGGCAGGATCATGCCCAGCGCCGCCGCGCGGCGGGCGTACGCCTCGACCACCGCCGGCGCCCGACGCTGGTTCTTCGGCAACTGCGACCACAGCTGGTTGAGCGCGGCGGCGTCCGGCGCGGCCGCCACGCTGGCCACCAGCACCTGAGTCTCCAATGCCTGGTAGCCGCGCGTGCCGAGCGCGGAGCTCTTCTGCAGCGGGGCCAGCGCGGCGCGGGCGCGGCGGGTATCGCCCGCCTCCATCGCGGCCAGGGTCAGCTCGCGCCAGCCACCCGGCGTCAGCGTGCCGTTGTCGGCTTCCGGCACCAGCAGCGTCACCGCCTCGGCCGGCTTGCCCTCGCGGCGCAGCAGCGCGGCACGCAGCACGCGCGCGGCCGGCGGCACGTCCTGCGCGGCCTGATCGAGGAATTCGCGGGCCCGCGCGATCTCGCCACGGCGCGCGGCGGCTTCCGCGGCGGCAAGCAGGGCCGGCCCGCGCAGCGCGTCGAGCCGCGAGGCGCGCGCCAGGTCGCGCTCGGCGTCGCCGTGACGGCCTTCGGCCAGTGCCACCAGGCCATCCGCCAGCCGGCGTCGACTGACCCGCCGATGCCGGCGGCTGAACGCGCCCAGCGGCCAGCGCACCAGCTGCCAGAGCGCACCCAGCACCGCCCACAGCAGCAGCAGGATCGCCACCGCCGCCAGCACCGTGGTCTCGGCATACCAGCCGCGGATGCGCACCAGCACGTAGCCGGGGTCCTCGGCGATCCAGTGCCAGCCGAACGCCGCCAGCGCGGCGATCAGCACCAGCAGGAGTATCCAGCGCCACAGCTTCACGGGCGTGCCCCCTTCGCGGCGGGCTGCCCGGCCGGCGCGGCAGCCGTCGACGGCTTGAGCGCATGCACCGCGCGCAGGTTGCGCAGCTCGGTCAGCGCCTCGCCCAGCTGCACCGGCGTACCCGGCGCGGCGTCCTTGACGAGGCCGGCCAGCGTGTCGCGCGCGGTCTTCACCGCCGCGTCGGTGCCGTCGAACTGGCTGGACAGGCTGGCGTCGGCGCGCTGCAGGGCGGCGCGGTAACCGGTCTCATCATGGGCGAGCAGCGCGGCCTCGGCCTGCGCCAGATCCAGCGCCACCAGCTCGCGCGAGAGGCGCGCGTCGGCCACCGCCATCGGCGCGCCGTTGTCGCGACCGATCCGCACCACGCTGGACAGCGCCTGCCCGATACGCGCCCAGGTGCCGGTGCCGGACGTGGCGGTGGGCGCATCCAGCGGGCGCAGCGGCAGGTTGCCGATCGTGCCGCGCAGCTGCTGCAGCTTCGCCAGCGCGGCGCCGTCGTGGCGGGCGGCGGCGCGCTCCAGCGCCTCGCGTTCGGCGGCCACGCTCTGGCGCAGGCCGTAGAAGGCGGCGTCGTCCACGCCGGACAGCGCCTGGTCGGCCAGGCCGTATGCGGTGGCGGCGCCCGCAGCGTCGTGGAACAGCTCGTAGCGTTCCTTGCCCATGCGCAGCAGCGATTCGGTCTCGTCCAGCAGCATCGCGTCATGGCTGGACAGGCTCTTTTCCGACAGCTTGGCGACCGCATCCTCGAGGTTGCGCAGGCGCTCGTTCTGGCCGAGCACCTCCTCGCGCAGGCCGCGGTTGACGTCGTCGGCGTCACGCAGCCGCGCGCTGAGCGAGCGGCGATCGTCGTCCAGCGCCTTCAGGCTGGTTTCCAGCGTGGCCACGCGGGTGTCGAGCTGGGCCAGCGTGCCTGCGGCCGCCGCGTCGCCGCGCGACTGCTGCCATTGCTGCCAGCCGACGTAGCCGGCGCCGGCCACGGCGAGCAGGGCCAGCAGCAGCGCCACGGCCAGCACGCCGCCGCTGCCTTTGGGCTCGGCGGGGCGAGGTGCGGTGGGACGCGAAACGGTGGGGGCGACCTTGGCGGTCTCGTTCGGAGTGGCGTCATTGTTCATGCGCGCATGCTAGCAGCGGCGGCGCGCGGGGCCGCATCAAGGCGGCGTGAAGTCCACGCCGGCGGCCGCCAGCAGGTCCGCGCCGCCGGCCGAGCGGGCCCGCACGATGCGCTCGAATCCGGCCGCGCGGGCGGCCCCGGCCAGCCGTTCGCTGCTGACCACCGCCACCGCGCGCCGCAGCGCCGCCCACGCCTCCGGCGGCAACCGCCGGGCGAGGTGGTCCAGCGCCTCGGCGCTGGACAGCAGCACCCGGGCATCGGCCGGCAGCGCGCGCACGGCCTCGGCGTGGCGACGGTCCAGCCGCGGCGCGCAACGCGCGTAGACGTGCACCTCGTCCAGCCGCGCACCGCGCGCCAGCAGCGTGTCGCGCAGCAGGCCGCGACCGCCGGCCGCGCCGACCAGCGCCACGCCCTGGCCGGCCGGCGACTGCAGCGGGGGCAGCGCCAGCACGCCTTCGCTGTCCTGCCGCGCCGGGGATTGCGGGTCGATCACGCCGGCCCGGCGCAGCGCGCGTGCGGTGCCCTGGCCCACGCCGATCGCCGCGCAGTCGGCGGGGATCGACGCCAGCGCCGCCGCAAAGCGCACGGCGGCCGGACTGGTGAAGATCACCGCCGGCGCACGCAGGGCCTGCGCCAGCGCTGCGCGGGTGGCCTCGTCGTCGACCGCCTGCAGCGACAGGCCGGGCAGCAGCAACGGCCGCCCGCCCAGCGCGCGCACCCGTCGCGCCAGCCCCGCGCCGGTGCCGGCCGGGCGGGTGATCACCACCACGCGGCCCTGCAGCGACGGGACGGGCGATCGGGACATGGGCTGGAAACTCCTCGCGGTCGGGCGACGCCGGTCATGGCGCGCGGCTGGGTCGCAGTCTAGCGGCCGGGGCGCCTACACTGGTCTGTCCCACCCGGCGCGCCGGGTCGTTCTTCCCCGCACGACGAGAGTCCGATGTCCGCTGCTTCCACCGATCCCCGCGCCGCCACCGCCGAGGCGCTGGTGCGCTTCATCCGCGACGAGATCCCGCTGGCCCATGCGATGGACCTGCGCCTGGAGGCCCATACACCGGACCGCCTCAGCCTGGCCGTGCCGCTGGCGCCCAACGTCAACGACAAAGGCTGCGCTTTCGGCGGCAGCCTGGTCAGCCTGATGACCCTGGCCGGCTGGGCGCTGGTGGAACTGGCGCTGCGCCAGCGCGGCGAGGACTGCGACGTGTTCGTCAGCGAGTCCACCGTGCGATACCTCGCGCCGGTCTGGACCGACTTCCGCGCCGACGCGGTGCTGGCGGCGGAGTCGGACTGGGCCACCTTTTTCGCCACCCTGGCCGCGCGTGGCCGCGCCCGCATCGAGGTCAACTGCGCCGTGCCCGGCGAGGACGGCAAGCCAGCCGCCACGCTGGCCGCGCGCTTCGTCGCCAAGCGTCGCGCAAGTTCCTGAGCCGGCGGGCGGGCTTGCCCGCGCGGCGCCATCCGGCACAATGGCCGGTGCCCTTTCCGCGAAGAGAACGCGCCATGCGCCGCATCGCCCGACTCACCGCCGTCGCCGCCCTGCTGCTGGTCGCCGGCTGTGCCACCGACCAGCGCAACCAGACGCTGACTGCCACGCTCAACGCGTACGCCAACACGGTCCGCTGGGGCAATCCGGCCAACGCCCAGCAGTTCCTCGATCCAGCCATCCGCAACGAGCACCCGCTCACCCCGATCGAGCTGTCGCGCTTCACCCAGTACCGCGTCAGCGACTACGACGACGGCGCCGGCCCGGTCGCCACCGGCGAGAACGAGGTCAAGCAGGTGGTGCACATCGGCATCGTCAACATCCACACCCAGGCCGAGCGCACCATCACCGACAACCAGACCTGGCACTACGACCCGCAGGCCAAGCGCTGGTGGCTGACCACTCCGCTGCCCGACTTCGCCCCCGCGGAGTGATGCCGCCGGGGCGGGCCCGGCACTTGCCCCTATAATCGCGGTCCCTTCCGCACGCCCAGGCGACCCCGAGCGGTCGCGCCAAACCGAGTCCCGATGAACGATTTCCTGCACAAGCTGCCCACTTTCCTGGGCAATCACCTCGCGCTGTCGGCGCTGTTCGTCATCCTGCTGCTGGCGCTGATCGTCACCCAGCTGATGACCCTGCTGCGCAAGTTCAAGGAACTGACGCCGGCCGGCCTCACCCTGCTGATGAACCGCGAGAACCCGCTGCTGGTGGACATCTCCCCGCGCGACAGCTTCGAGAAGGGCCACATCCCGGGTGCGAAGCACGTGCTGATGAGCCAGTTCGACCCGGAGAGCAAGGACCTGGCCAAGGCCAAGGAACTGCCGGTGGTCGTCATCTGCCGCTCCGGCCAGACCGCCCAGGGCGCCGCCCAGCGCCTGGTGAAGGCCGGCTTCCAGAAGGTCTTCTACCTCGGCGGCGGCATGGGTGCGTGGAACCAGGCGCAGCTGCCGGTGGTGAAGGGAAAGTAACCCCTCTAGCCCCACGAAGCATCCAACCCGGCGCAAGTCCGGTTGGAACAGGAAACCCGCCGAGGCCGAAGGCCACGGCGGGTTTCTTTTTGTGCACCGCTCAGCTCGTGCCGACCATGAGGTTTATTACCCCGAATCCGGGAGATATCGGATATCGCCGCGAAAAGGGCGATATGCACTCGCCGAAGACCTGCGGACTCGCTGCAGCCCACGCCGCAGATGATTGACACCACGGGATATTGCTGGCTTGACGGCACATGATGATGCGACGGACCATCCATGCATATGCCCGATCTGGGATCTGCTTAGTGTTGGAGCGCAAAAATGACTCTCCACGCGACAAAGAAGTACAGCCGGAGTCGCGTGGATCGCGCGGGCCGCGAGCTTGTATCAGAGACACAACAGGGCGAAGTCGTAGAAGGCGCCTTGTCCGTGCTCAACGACTGGCGCTCGTTTCATACGTTTCCACTCAACTCCACAACCATCGTGCTTAAGCAGAAGGCGCGGAGAGTTGAGGGCGACGCGCTTGTAGTTCAGCGCCTAAAGCGCGCCCGATCTATCCTTTCTAAGCTTACCCGAGAGCCGAGCATGCGGCTTTCACAGATGCAAGACATTGGCGGCTGCCGAGCGGTATTCACGTCCATCGACTCCGTCTATCGCTTGAAAGCGTCGTATTTAAATCGCCAGGGACAATATGAGGTAGTTCATATCGCAGACTACATCCGGTCCCCAAAGCCGTCTGGCTACCGCAGCCTACACATTGTCCTCCGCTACAAGAGCAAGAAATATCCGCAGTATGACAATGTTCTGTTGGAGGTACAGGCCCGCACACTCACCCAGCATGCTTGGGCAACTGCGGTGGAGACGGTCGGAGCAGTTCTGGGGCAGGCACTTAAGTCAAGCGAGGGCGAAGAAGCTTGGCTGTCCTATTTTCAAAGCGCCTCGCTAGCCCTGGAGTACATTGAGAAACCCATATTCACAACGATTATCCCGCAATCCCTTGGGGTCATCGCCAGAACTCTTGCGCGATTGGACAAGGAACTTCAGGTTTCAAAAAAGCTTAGCTCTTATCGTGATGCGCTACGCGCGACCGAGGACAAGAACCTCAAGAAAGACGGTTACTTCCTCCTTGTTTTGCTGCCAGCGCAGCCGGAGTTGCAGATCATGCATTTCCCCAAACGCAACGCTGAAGAAGCGTATAGGGAGTATGAGCGCTACGAACGGTTAATCCCGCTCGCACCGGACAATCCGCAAATCCCGCTTTTCCCCGACCTAGCCAACTACACGGGCGCGCAAGCCGTTTTGGTAGGAGCCGAATCGTTCAAATCCCTCCGGGAGTCTTATCCAAATTACTACCTGGATACCGAGCACTTCCTGGAGAGCATCGAAAACTTCGTTCGGCGCTACCGTCGTGCACCCTAGCAATTCGTCCAATCCGACGCCGCTTCGCGGTGCTGGTTAACTTAGGCATCAGAAAATCAAATGCGCTCAGATCCGTCTGACTGGTAGCACTCGAACTATTCCGCTGTCGATCATGGCGGGCGGGCCGCTCATGTAGAGGTCGTGGGCGGAGAGATCGGGGTGGTCGGCGAGCACGGCTTCGTGCACCAGACCGGTGCGGGCGGGGGCTTAATTACCTCCGCACCCTATTAGCGGAAATGCGATCGGCTCCTAGCGCCCGAGATATTTCTCCAGGAAAATAATGGCGAAGAAGACCATCAACACAAAAATATACCTTCGAAAGGTGCCGCGAGCGCCAATGAGTGAATAGACCCTGTTGATAATCGATTCAACAAGCTGATTCATGAGAAGACTCCGTCTTTTCGAATCTGCAATGGCACATGATGGCACTCCGCTTCATCCCTTCTGTCGAGTCGGGACGATCCGTCGGGTCGCCCCGATAGCTCAAATGGAAATCCCGTGTCGACGACATAAGGGGACGGAGGCAATTAACCAAGCCACTTGATGATTGCTCACGCTACCCCTGCGCCCTGATCCCGGCCCTTCCCGCCAAGATCTGCGCCAGCACGTCCGGCGCGTATTCGAACGAGTCGTAGTAGAGCCGGTCTTCCGGCAGGCCGGCGTCGACGAAGCGGTGGCGGGCGCTGTCGATCATGGCGGGCGGGCCGCTCATGTAGAGGTCGTGGGCGGACAGGTCCGGGTGGTCGGCGAGCACGGCTTCGTGCACCGGGCCGGTACGGGCGGTGGCGTCGCCGGCTTCGGACAGCACCGGGACGAAGGCCAGGTCGTGCGCGTCGCGCTGCCACTGCTCGGCCAGGTCGCGCAGGTAGAGGTCGCCCGGCTGGCGGGCGCCCCAGTAGACGCGGATGGCGCGGCGGGTACCCAGCGAGAGGAAGTGCTCGACCACCGCCTTGACCGGCGCGAAGCCGGTGCCGCCGGCCATGAAGATCATCGGCCGCTCGGAATCCTCGCGCGGCACGAAGGTGCCCAGCGGGCCCTCGATGCGCAGCGTGTCGCCCACCTGCGCCCGGTCGCTGACCCACGAGGTGAAACCGCCGCCGGCGATGTGCCGCACGTGCAGCTCCAGGCTGCCGTCGGGCGCGGGCATGTTTGCGATGGAGAACGGGCGACGCTTGCCCTCCTCCAGCAGCACGTCGAGGTACTGGCCGGCCAGGTGGCGCAGCGGGCGCTCGCCGGGAGCCGGTTCCAGCCGCAGGCCGATCACCTCCGGCGCAAGCCGGCGCTTGTCGACGATGCGCACGTCGAGCGCGCGGCGCGCGATGTCCTCCACCGAAGTGACTTCGCGCGCGGCGATCAGCAGGTCGCTGGTCGCCACCGCCTGGCACAGCAGCACGGCGCGGTGCGCGCGCTCGCCGGCGTCCAGTGCCAGCGGCGGATGGCGCGGATAGTCCACCTGGCCCTCGATGAGAATCGCCTTGCAGCTGCCGCACACGCCGGAGCGGCAGGAATACGGCAGCGCGATGCCGGCGCGCTGCGCCGCTTCGAGCACGGTTTCCCCCGGCTGCGCCGCGAAGCGGTGGCCGGTGGCCTGGAGGGTGATGGTGAACACTTCTGCGATTGTCGCCGCGACGGGTGTCGACCGACAATGCGGGTTCGTCATACGGGTATCAAGCATGAGCATCTGGAAGCAGGACGTCAGCGTCGACACCATCAACACCTGGTCGAAGAACACGCTGATGGAGGCGCTGGGCATCCGCATCACCGAGCGCGGCGAGGATTTCCTGCGCGGCACCATGCCGGTGGATGCGCGCACCCACCAGCCCTACGGTCTGCTGCACGGCGGCGCCTCGGTGGCGCTGGCCGAGACGCTGGGTTCCACCGCCGCCATGCTCACGCTGGACCCGACGCAGGAACTCACCGTGGGCCTGGACATCAACGCCAACCACGTGCGCGGCGTGCGCAGCGGCGCCGTCACCGGCACCGCGCGACCGCTGCACATCGGCCGCACCACCCAGGTGTGGGAGATCCGCATCGAGAACGAGGACGGCTCGCTGGTGTGCATCTCCCGGCTGACCATGGCGGTGGTGCCGGCCCGCGTGATCGGGAACAAGGGCTGAGCCGCCCGCCCCGATGCCGAACGAAGCGCCCTACGCGCAACTCACCCCCGACCTGGTGCTGGATGCGGTCGCCGCCTGCGGGCTGTGGCCGGACGGCCGCCTGCTGGCGCTGAACAGCTACGAGAACCGCGTGTGGCAGGTCGGCATCGAGGATGCCGCGCCGGTGATCGCCAAGTTCTACCGGCCCGGCCGCTGGAGCGACGCGGCGATCGAGGAAGAGCACGCCTTCGCGCAGGAGTTGGCGGACGCGGAGGTTCCGGTGGTCGCGCCGCTGCGCTTCGACGGCCGCAGCCTGCTGCACCACGGCGGCTACCGCTACGCGCTGTCACCGCGCCACGGCGGCCGCGCGCCCTCGCTGGAATCGCGCGACCAGCTGGAATGGCTGGGCCGGCTGATCGCCCGCATCCATAGCGTGGGCGCGCGCGCACCGTTCGCCCATCGCGGCCGGCTGGACCGCGCCACCCTGATCGCCGCGCCGGTGGCCGCCGTGCTGGCCTCGCCGCTGCTGCCGGCCTCGCTGGAAGGCGCCTACCGCGCCGCCACCGACCGGCTCGACCGGGCCGTGGCCGACCGTCTCGAGGCGGTCGGCCCGGTACGCACGCTGCGCCTGCACGGCGACTGCCACCCCGGCAACGTGCTGTGGACCGACGCCGGCCCGCACTTCGTCGACCTCGACGACGCGCGCAGCGGCCCGGCCGTGCAGGACCTGTGGATGCTGGCCAACGACGAGGTGGCGATGGACGCCCTGCTCGAGGGCTACGCCACCATGCGCGACTTCGACCCGGCCGAGCTGGCGCTGGTGCCGGCACTGCGCGCCATGCGCCAGGTGCACCACGCCGGCTGGATCGCCCAGCGCTGGCACGATCCGGCGTTTCCGCTGGCGTTCCCGTTCGTGGCCGAGCCGCGCTGGTGGGAGCAGCACGTCACCGACCTGCACGAACTGGCCGACGATCTGGAATGATGCGCCACCCGCGCGGGTACGCCCCTGGTCGTGATGCCGGTGCCCCGATATGCGATCGGAGCCCGGGCATCGCGACCCGACCCGCTCTTACAGTCACCTTCACCCCTTTGTTCCGGAGCACTGCATGCGTTCGTTCCTGTTCCGCCTGATCGGCATCCTCGAAGTGGCCGGCGGCTTCCTCGGCGTGGTGGCGATGATCCGCCGGCTGCTGCCGCTGGGTTCCACCTACGAAACGCTGATGGCGGTGATCGGCCTGGCGCTGTTCGGCTTCATCCTCATCGCGGGCGTGCTGCTGCTGGAAGGCAGCGAGCGCGGCGTGTCGCTGTCGCGCGTGGCGCAGCTGCTGCAGCTGCCGCTGATCGCCACCCCGGTGCTCAGCTACGCGCTGCACGCGGGCGGCTTCGTCAACGTGTTCGCGGTGATCCACGGCGGCATGCGGCTGGGGCTGGATTACCACATCGGCTCGCACGGCTTCGTGCTGGCAGTGGCCGGGCCCGGCGTGTCCCGCATCGGCCTCAACTTGCTGGCGCTGCTGTCCTGGCTGGTGCTCAAGCTGCGCTGATCGTCCCGAACGATCGTCAGCCACCAAGGAGAGGTTTCATGGCACGACCGAGCTACATCGAACTGCCCGCCGCCGACATCGCGGCCTCGAAGACCTTTTACAGCCAGGCCTTCGGCTGGTCGCTCGCCGACTTCGGCCCGACCTACGCGGCGACCACCACCGGCGACGTCGACGTCGGCCTGCAGGGCGATGCCAGCGAAGCACCGGCCGCGCCGCTGCCGGTGATCCAGGTGGACGACCTGGAGACCGCGCTGGCCGCCGTCACCGCCGCCGGCGGCACCGTGGTGCGGCCGATCTTCGCCTTTCCCGGCGGCCGCCGCTTCCAGTTCCGCGACCCCCACGGCAACGAACTGGCGGTGATGCAGGCCGACTGAGCGTCCCGAAATTCCGCCAGCCGGCCGCGAGCGACGCCGGCCCGGGGGGCGCAGCCGGTAGAATGCGGCGATGAATACGACCGCCCCGCCCGCTTCGCTCCCCCTCATCCAGCTCAAGTCCGACCGCACGCCCGGCCACCCGTGGGTGTGGTCGGCGCAGGTGCACAAGCCGGAGGGCCGACTGCCGCCGGGCAGCGTGGTGGAGGTGGCCGATGCCAAGGGCCGCTTCGTCGGTCGCGGCTTCTGGAACGGCCACGCACGCATCGCGCTGCGCCTGTTGAGCCAGCGGCCCGACGAGGCCATCGACGCCGACTGGATCGCCCGCCGCATCGGCGAGGCGGTGCGGCTGCGCCGCGACTGGCTGCAACTCGATGGCGTCAGCGATGCCTGGCGCGTGGTGCACAGCGAGGGCGACGGGCTCTCCGGGCTGATCGTCGACCGTTACGCCGACATCCTGGTGGTGGAGTATTTCGCCGCCGGCATGTGGAAGTTGCGCGAGGCGATCCATGCCGCCCTGCTGGCGCACTTCCCCGGCGCGCGGCTGTACTGGTTCGCCGAGAACCACGTGCAGAAGCAGGAATCGTTCGACTGCCGCAGCACCGAGCCGCCGCAGCCGGTCGAGGTGCACGAGCACGGCCTGGCCTTCCACGCCGCGCCGGGGCTGGGCCACAAGACCGGCTTCTTCGCCGACCAGCGCGACAACCGCCGCCGCTTCGCCGAGCTGGCCAAGGGCCGCCGCGTGCTCGACCTATGCTGCAACGCCGGCGGCTTCGCCGTGCACGCGATGGCGGCCGGCGCGCAGTCGGCGATCGGCGTGGACATGGACGCCGGCATCCTGGAGATCGCCCGCGCCAACGCCGCGGCCAACAAGCTGGACATCGCCTTCGAGCAGGCGGACATCTTCGACTGGGTGCGCGCCGCGGTGGCCCGCGGCGAAAGCTACGACGCGGTGATCCTCGACCCGGCCAAGCTCACCCGCGACCGCAACCGGGTGATGGACGCGCTGAAGAAATATTTCGCGATGAACCGCATGGTGCTGGACGTGATCCCGCCCGGCGGCCTGCTGCTCACCTGCTCGTGCACCGGCCTGGTCAGCGAGGCGGATTTCCTGGAGATGCTGCGCCGGGTGTCGCTCAACGCCGGTCGCGAGATCCAGATCCTCGACGTGCGCGGCGCCGGCCCGGACCACCCGGTACGCGCCGACGTGCCGGAAAGCCGCTACCTGAAAGCAGTGTTCTGCAAGGTGCTGTGAGCACCGCCGCGCGCTCGCGGCGGCGCGTCGCTCAGCGCGGCGGCGGCACCCGGTCGGCCAGCACCAGCTCGAGCGTCGCCGCGCGCCCGCCGCGCCGGTAGTCCACCCGCAGCCGCGTGCCCGCCGGCAGCTCGCGCAGCCGCTGACGCCAGGCGTCCAGGCTGCGTCGGCCGACCGGCTCGCCGCCGATCGCGGTGATCCGGTCGCCCACCGCCAGCCCGGCGGCCGCCGCGGCTCCGGTGACCGCCGCCACTTCCAGTCGATCCCCGTCGGCGAGCAGCCAGCAGCCGCAGCGGTCGTAGTCGTCGGGGCGACGGGCGTCCGCGTTGGGTTTGAGGTACATGCGGCTGCGTGCGTAATCGAACGCCACGGTGAAGCGGCGCAGCAGGCCACCGCCGACGTTGGCGTCGATGTCCGGATCGGCGAAGGCGCCGCTGTCGCGCACGTAGATGTCGCCGACCAGCCCGTCGAGCGGGATGCCACCCAGGTCAAGCCGACCCAGCCGCGCCGGGCGCCCGTAGGAGGCCCCGCCGATGCCCCACCCCACCACCGCCTCGGCCGCCGCGTGGTAGCGCGCGACCAGGTCGTGGCGGCGCGCGAACGGCGTATGCAGGGTCACCGTGGAGCGCGAGCCGGTGTCGATGCTGACCCGCATCGGCACGCCGTCGAGCGTGCCGTGGACCAGCGGGATGCGCTCGTCCAAGGTGAACGGCAGCATCGCCGCACCCGCCGGCGGCTGGAACCGGTCCGGCCGGACCAGCGTCAGCGTGCGCGCGGCGTAATCGATGGTCACACCGAAGCGGCGGAACAGTTCGTAGCCGACCAGGCCGTCGACCCGCAAGCCCTCGACCTGGTCGAGCCGACCCAGGTCGATCACGTAGAGCACCGGCTTTTCCATCAATGCGTCGCCCAGCCGCAGCGTGTCGGCACGCGCCAGCGCGACGTCGGTCTGCTTCTGGCCCGCGCCGCGGCCGCGCATCCGCCCTTCGGTCGCCAGGCCCAGTCGGCGCGCTGCGGCGGGCGTGAGCAGGTTGAAGCCACCGGTATCCACCAGCAAGTGCACCGGCTGGCCGTTGATGCGTGCGTCGACGAACAGGTGGTTGTTGATCACCTGCAGCGGCACCGCGGCGACACCGCGGGCGTTGTCGATGCGCACGCTGTCGTCCATCGACGGGGCGGCATAAAGCGCGTCGCGCACCGGGCGATGGATCGCCACCTCGCGCAAGGTCAGCCGCTGCACCGTGCGCGGGTCGCCGCGATCCTCCACGCGGCGGAACGGCAGCCGCACGCCGTCCACCGTACGCCAGTCGGCGTAGCGGGTGGTGCGCATGTCCAGCCCCTGCCTCATACGCGTGCGCACCAGCAGGCCGCTGGCCTGGTCGAACCAAAGCTCCACCGCCACGCCGTCGCGTGGGGTGGCGCGGATCACCTCGTAGCGACGGCCGTCCTCGGTACGTGACTCGGCGGCGCCGAGCTGCGCCGGCCAGCGCGTGGGGAACCAGTAGCCGCGCGCGACCAGCCAGGCTTCCGTGCGGGCATGGGCCTGCTCGCTGGCACCGGTGATGCGGCTCACTTCGCCGCCCGGATCGCGCTGCCAGGAGCTGGTGCCGTCGTAGCCTTCGGCCAGCTGCAGCTGACCGAGCTGGCCGCGGCTGGCCCAGCGCCCGGTGTGCGGGTCCTGCCACTCGGTCACGTCACCGGCCAGGCCACTGGCCACGAGCCGGCCGCGCATCTCGATGCCGCCCACCGCGTTCCAGCGGTCGCCACCGCTGGCCGCCCTGGCACGGGCCAGCACCGCCGCGGTATCGGCGGCATGCAGCGGCATCGCCACCATCCAGATGGCGACCAGCGCCCAGTTCGACCAGCTTCTCGACACGCCATGGCTCCGGTTCGCCCGTTCGGGCGGGACGCACAGCATCGCCGTCCACGCGCAACGGCCGCATCGGCCCAAAGGCACAGCGACCAACGGCACATGCCGACCAGGCGTCTCCGGATCCGAGACGGCAGCGCGTAGACTTCGCGTCTCGTGCTCCATGGAATCGCCGATGTCTCCCGAACGGATCCTCCTCGTCGCCCTGCTGCTGGTCGCACTGGCCGGCCTGGTGCTGCAACTGGTGCTGCTCCTGCGCGGGCGCGGCGATGCCGACCTCGCCGCGCGGCTGGATGCGCTGAAGGACGACAACGAACGCCTGCAGCGCGCACTGCGCGAGGAGCAGCGCGCCGGACGCGAGGAACTGCAGCAGGGCTTCGACCGCTTCCGCCAGCACGTCGGCGAGCAGCTCGGCAGCGCCTCACAGCAGCAGCTCGAGCGCATCGATGCCTTCGGCCAGCGGCTGGCCACCCTGACCGACCGCACCGAGCGCGGCCTGGAAGCGCTGCGCAACGGCCTCGCCGAGGATGCGCGCAAGGCGCGCGAGGACCAGCGCCAGACCCTCGGCCAGTTCGGCGAGCAGATGCAGTCGCGGCTGGCCGCGGTGGCCGAGGGCAACGAGCGCCGCATGGGCGAGGTGCGCACGACCCTCGACGCGCAGCTCAAGGCACTGCAGCAGGACAACGCTCAGCAGCTGGAGAAGATGCGCGCCACCGTCGACGAGAAGCTGCACGCCACGCTGGAGACGCGGCTGACCGAGAGCTTCGGCAACGTCACCAAGATGCTCGCGCAGGTGCACCAGGGCCTGGGCGACATGACCAAGCTCGCCGCCGACGTCGGCGGCCTGCAGCGGGTGCTGACCAACGTGAAGTCCCGCGGCGTGTTCGGCGAGGTGCAGTTGGCCGGGCTGCTCGAGCAGGTGTTCACGCCGGACCAGTACGCCGCCAACGTGGCCACCGTGCCGGGCAGCGCCGAGCGGGTGGAGTTCGCGGTGAAGTTTCCCGGCTCCAGCCCGGAGGAGCCGGTGTGGCTGCCGATCGACGCCAAGTTCCCGCGCGAGGACTACGAGCGTCTGCTCGACGCGCAGGACCGTGCCGACGCCGATGCCGCGCGTGCCGCCGGCGACGCGCTGGAGCGCCGCGTGCGGGAGGAAGCCAAGCGCATCCGCTCCAAGTACGTGGCGCCGCCGCACAGCACCGAGTTCGCCGTGCTGTTCCTGCCTACCGAGGGCCTGTACGCCGAGGTGCTGCGCCGGCCGGGCCTGTTCGAGGCGATGCAGCGCGAGCACCGCATCACCCTGGCCGGACCGACCACCCTGCTGGCGCTGCTGACCAGCCTGCAGGTGGGTTTCCGCACGGTGGCGATCGAGCAGCGCTCGTCGGAGGTGTGGCGCATCCTCGGCGCGGCCAAGACCGAGTTCGGCAAGTTCGGCGACGTGCTGGACAACGTGAAGAACAAGCTCGACCAGGCCAGCAAGCAGATCGACCAGACCGGCGTGCGCACGCGCGCGATCGAACGCAAGCTGCGCGGGGTGGAATCGCTGCCCGGCGAGGACGCCGCCCGCCTGCTCAGCGGCAGCGAGTCCGAGGCGGACGGCGACGCATGAGCGAACCGGCACGTCCGCTGGCCGACCTGCTCCGGCGCGCCGAACAGGTGGGCGAGGAGGTGGCCCGGATGCGCCGGGCGCTGTCGCGGCGCGACCGCCTGCTCACCGGACTGGCCTATGCGCTGCGTGCGCTCGCCGCAGCGGCCCTCGGCTACTACGGCGCGCGGGCGCTGGGGCTTACCCAGGGGTTCTGGGCGGCGATCACCGCGATCTCGGTGACCCAGTCCAGCTACGCGGAGGTGAGCCATTCCTCGCGCGACCAGTTCATCGGCGCGATCATCGGCGGCCTGGTCGGCATCATGGCCGCGGCGCTGGTGCACGACCTTTTCCCCGCCTACGCGCTGGCGCTGCTGGTGGGCATGACGCTGTGCTGGATGCTCGACCTCGGCGCCGCCGGGCGCATCGCCGGCGTCACCGTCACCATCGTGATGCTGGTGCCGCACGAGGGCACGTTCCTGCAGTTCGCGCTGTTCCGGCTCGGCGAGGTAGTGCTCGGCGCCACGGCCGCGCTGCTGGTGACCCGACTGTCTGCGCCGATCGAGCGACGGCTCCTGGGGCCGAGCGACCGCTAGGAAACCCGGTCAGCCACCGCTCTTGCCGGTGTCCAGGCGAAGGCCGCCGCCCAGTTCGTGGAGTGCGCCATCGGGCATGGCGTCGGGCGCTTCGCTCAACAGGCGCTGGTCGGCCCACGGCGCGGCCTCCCGCGGGCCCGGGATGTAGGCCCGCCACTCGCCATAACCCGAGCGGCGTGGCAACTCACCCCACCGGCGAAAGCTGTAGTTCACCGGCACACGCACCACCCAGTAGGGATCATTGGCCGTGGGCCCTGCCGACGGAACGTGGAAGACCCAGCGCCTGGCCGCGTTCAGCGAGGCCTCCGCGAGGATCTTCCGGAAGCGTTCCATCTGCTGCTCGGTGCCGTACTGGTCGAGATTCACCTGCTCGGCCACTGCATCGTGCACCGTGCCGTCGCGGCCGATCTGCAGCAGCAGGTAGACCGTGCCGGACACGCGCTCCTTGACGGCCATCGAAGGATAGGCCGGCGGATCCCGGTGCTCGGCGGTGATCTTCTGCGCCGGATCCCTGGCCTGGTCGAAAGAAGCGCCTTCGATGCTCAGTGCATAGTTGTGGTCGGCTTCGGGACGCGCCAGCACGCGCAGGCTCATGCCGGAGTCGACGACGTGGTCAGACGACCGGCTGAGCTTGAATTTCCAATGCGGGAGGTTGTTTGCGATCAGCTGGACCACCGGCGCCGGCAGCTTCTCCGGCGCGTCGATGCGGTAGCTCTTCAGGGTGCCGTCCGGGTTCACCTGCACATGGCCGGTCACCAGCATGCTGGCCTCGGCGGTCTTGCGCACGGCACGGGCGGTCGCACCGGCATGAGCGGCTCCACATGTTGCCAGCGAGCCCAGCAATACCAGGGCAAGGCGTTTCATCGTCGACTCCTTTCGTTGATGCCCGGCGACTTTAGGCCTGCCCGATGACGGCGGCAATACAGCGAAGGGGATCCGTCCCCGCTCGCGGCCCGTATCTCCCCGCGAGCCGTGTCACGCCCCCCCCGGCCGGCCCCGGTCCGGAGGCATCCCGCTAAACTCTCCCGCTTGATCTGACCCAGGAACACGCATGAGCGACCAACCCACGCGCAACGACGTCACCCGCGAGCAGGCCGAGGAGGCCGTGCGCACCCTGCTGCGCTGGGCCGGCGACGACCCGTCGCGCGAGGGCCTGCTGGACACGCCCAAGCGCGTGGTGAAGGCCTATGGCGACTGGTTCTCCGGCTACGAGGAGGATCCGGCCGAGTACCTCAAGCGCACCTTCGAGGAAGTCGAGGGCTACGACGAAATGGTGGTGCTGCGCGACATCGAGTTCGAGAGCCACTGCGAGCACCACATGGCGCCGATCATCGGCCGCGCTCACGTCGGCTACCTGCCGACCAACCGCGTGGTGGGCATCAGCAAGCTGGCCCGCGTGGTCGACGGCTATGCGCGACGCTTCCAGGTGCAGGAAAAGATGACCGCACAGATCGCCCAGTGCATCAACGAGACACTGCAGCCGCGTGGCGTGGCGGTGGTGATCGAGGCCAGCCACGAGTGCATGACCACCCGCGGCGTGCACAAGCGCGGCGTGTCGATGGTCACCAGCCAGATGCTCGGCGTGTTCCGTGAGGATCCGCGCACGCGCGCCGAGATCCTGCAGTTCCTCGGCATCCAGCGCACCTGCTGAGGATGCGCCGCACGGCCGCCCGGATCGCCACTGCCGCGGCCCTGCTGGCCGCGGTTCCGGGCTGGGCGCAGTCCTCACGCAGCGCCTACCTGGCGATGTTCGACCGCAACGGCGACGGACGGGTCAGCGAGCCGGAATACATCGGCTACCTGGACCGCGGCTTCGTCGCCATGGATGCCAACCACGATGGCGTGCTCGAGCCTTCGGAGCTGCCCGGCGGTCGCGGCCACGCGGTCACACTGGCGCACCACGAGGCCGACCTGCGTCGGCAGTTCCGCCGGCTGGACCGCAACCACGACGGCTTTCTCGATGCCCGCGAGTTGACCGCTCCGCCGCGCTAGCGGCAGGCCTGTTCGCCCAGGCCGATCGCCTCGAGCAACGCCGCCATCCGCGGGTCCGACCGGTAGGGCGCCATCACGGGCGAGACCCCGAGGGTGTCCAGGTGGCGCGAGCGCTCGGCCACCGCCCGTGCCAGCCACTCGAACAGCGCGTCGGCATCGCCCAGCGCGGCGTGCACCTGTGCGATGTCGTAGGCAGGCACGTAACCGGCCTGCGGGTCCTCCAGGCGGGCCAATTGCTCCCGCGCCGCCGCGGACTCGCTGGCCTGGGCCAGCGCCCACGCCAGCAGCCCCGAAGCCGGCGGGCACCCCATCAGCGCATGCGCCTGGCGCGCGCTGGCCAGCGCCATGGCCGGTTCGCCGCACGCGGACTGCACCTGGGCCAGCCAGGCATGCGCCATCCAGAAATGCGGGTCACGCTCGAGCACCGCGAGCAGGGTGGCCTGCGCCCGCGCATCCTCGCCGGCCCAGTGCTGCAGGAATCCCTCGGTCACGGCGATCGGCGGCGACACCGGGTCGAGCTCGCGGGCGCGCCGGATCTGCTCGAACGAGGCCTCGGTGCGGCCGGAAGTCATCAACAGGATGGCGTAGCGGTGGTGGGCGATCACGCACAGCGGATCGAGCTCCAGTGCCCGGCGGTAGGCCTGTTCGGCCCCCTGCCAGTCGCGCTCGTACTGGATGCGCGCGTGACCGAGCACGACGTGCGCCTCGGCCAGGCCTGCGTCCAGTTGCAAGGCACGCAGCGCGGCCGCCCGCGCCGGCGGGCCGACCTCGGTCGGCGGCCGCGCGCCGAACACGCCCTGGATGGTGTACGCGTCGGACAGCCCGACCCATGCCAGCGCGTAGTCCGGATCGCGCGCCAGTGCCTCGTTGAAGTGCTCGACCGCCTGCTGCAAGCCGGTCGGAGAGCGCTGCTCCAGCGCATGGCGGGCCAGGGCATGGGCACGCCATGCATCGAGATCGCCGGTATGGCGGCGCACGAGGCGGAGCTTCTGCTCGTAATCCAGCCGCAGCGCCAACGCACTGGCGACCTTGCCGGCCACCGCATCCTGCAGCGCGAAAACGTCGCCGGCGGGCGCGTCGACGGCCGCCGTCCACGGCGGCGCGCCGCCGGCCGTCTCGTGCAGGCGCAGGTTCGCGCGCAAGCCCCCGGACAGGGCCTGCACCGTGCCCTCGAGCACCGCATCCACCGCCAGCACGCGTCCGGCGTGCAGGGGCTCGACCTCCTGGCCGAGAAACCGGCGCACGGCCGCCAGCGGCCGCACGTTCAGCGCACCCAGACTGCCGAGCCGGGTGATCAGGGTGTCGGCCATGCCGATCGACAGGGCATCGTCGGCCTGCCCCAGGCAACGCAGCGGCAGCACGGCGACGGCACGCAGCGGGCGCGGCGGTTCCGCCTCGGACACCGGGCGTGGCCCCACGAAACGATAGCCACGGCCAGGCACCGTGAGGATGTAGCGGGGCTGCCCCGGGGTCTCGCCCAGCGCTCGCCGCAGCGAGGAGATCGCCTGGTTGAGGTTGTTTTCCTCGACCACGCGGTGCGGCCACAGCGCCTGCATCAGCTCACCCTTGTCCACCTGCTCGCCGGCGCGTTCGAGCAGGAGCAACAGGGCATCCAGCGCACGCGGACTCAGCGCGACCGGCATGCCGTCGCGCAGCAACTGCCGCCGCGCGCCATCGACCACAAAGGCATCGAATGCATAGCGGGACACGACCATCCCCCTCGGGACCGGGTACGCCATTTTCAGGATTTTTCAGGCCCGTGCTAAGGACCCCGGCCACGCCTCCGGCGGACCATCGCCGGCACCCAACCCTCGGAGGCCTGCCGTCATGAACATCCATGCACGTCGTTCCATGTTCGCACTTGCCACCTGCCTGCTGGCGGCGCTCGGCGGCACCGCATCCGCGCGCCAGTTCGCGTTCGACGGCTGGCTTCCGCCGACCCTGCAGCTGGCCGGGGTGTGGGACGTCCAGGTCACGCTGCGCAACTGCACCACCGGCGCGGCCCTGGTCAGCTTCCCGGCGATGGACCTGTTCACCGCCGACGGCTCGTCCAGCGAGGTCGGCGTGGGCATGCCGCCGGCGGCGCGCTACCCGAGCTTCGGCCGCTGGCACTACATCGGACCGCGCAGGTTCGACTCGCGGTTTTCCTTCTTCCGCTTCGCGTCGGACCAGTCCTATGCCGGCACCCAGGACGTGCACCGGACCATCGTGCTGAGCCTGGACGGCAACCACTACAGCTCGACCTCGAGCGTCGCCATCTACGATACGCAGCACCACCTGCTGCAGACCGGCTGCGCGACCGAGACCGCCGTCCGCCGCTGACCCCGTCCGCCGGGGCCTCCGCGGAGGCTCCGGCGACACGCACCCCGGTTACACTCGCCGCTCTTCCTCCCGGGCAGCGAACGCGTGTCATCCCCCCAAGCCAGCCATGGCGGCCCGCGCCGCGCCGCACTCGCCTTCATCTTCGTGACGGTGCTGCTGGACATGCTGGCCTTCGGCATCATCATCCCGGTGCTGCCGCACCTGGTGGAGCAGCTGATCGGCGGCGGCACCGCACGCGCCGCCTGGTGGGTGGGCGTGCTGAGCACGGTGTTCGCGATCACCCAGTTCGTGTTTTCGCCGATCCAGGGCGCGCTGTCGGACCGCTTCGGGCGGCGGCCGGTGATCCTGATCTCCAACTTCGGGCTGGCGATCGATTTCTTCGTGATGGCGATGGCGCCGACGCTGTGGCTGCTGTTCGTCGGCCGCACCGTGATGGGCATGACCGCGGCCAGCTTCAGCACCGCCAATGCCTACATCGCCGACATCACGCCGAAGGAGAAGCGCGCCGGTGCCTACGGCCTGCTCGGCGCGGCGTTCGGCGTGGGCTTCGTGCTGGGGCCGGGCCTGGGCGGCTGGCTCGGCGCGATGCACCTGCGCCTGCCGTTCTACGTGGCCGGCACGCTGGCGCTGTGCAATTTCCTCTACGGGCTGGTGGTGCTGCCCGAGTCGCTGCCGGCCGAGCGACGCACGCCGCGCTTCGAGCTGCACAGCGCGCACCCGGTCGGCGCGCTGAAGCTGCTGCGCCGCACGCCGACCCTGCTGGGCCTCGGCGTGTCGAGCTTCCTGGTGTTCCTGGCGCACTATGCGCTGCAGATCACCTTCGTGCTGTACGGCGACTACCGCTACCACTGGGGTCCGCAGGCGGTGGGCCAGGTGCTGATGCTGGTCGGCGCCTGCGACGGGCTGGTGCAGGCGCTGCTCAGCCGCCGGCTGACCCCGCGTTTCGGTGAGCGGCCGGTGCTCCTGTTCGGCATGCTCTGCGGCATCGCCTCGTTCGTGCTGATGGGCCTGGCCGACACCGGCTGGGTATTCCTGCTCGGTATCCCGCTGATGGCGTTGTGGGGCCTGTCCAACCCGCCGCTGCAGTCGATCATGACCCACCAGGTCGAGCCCACCGAACAGGGCCGGCTGCAGGGTGCCAACACCTCGCTGGGCAGCTTCGCCGGCATCTTCGGACCGTACCTGTTCGCCCAGGTGTTCGCCTGGTCGATCGCACCGGGCAATACCGTGCACGTGCCCGGTGCAGCCTTCCTGCTCGCCGCGGCGCTGCTGGCGGTAGCGCTGCTTACCGCGATGCGCGCCACCCGCGGCCTGTCATCGCCCGCCGCGTCCCAGCTTCCGGCCGACCCGGCCCATGCCCCGCATGCCGCGGCGCTGGCCAACGACCCGCTGTCCCCCGAACCCACGGAGCCACACCCATGACGCTTTCGATGTACCAGGCCTCGGTCCCCGTCGCCACGCGCGCGCTGGAAAACCTCGCCGCCGTGCTGAAGAAGGGCCACGCCCATGCCCAGGCCAAGGGCGTGGACGATGCCGTGCTGCTGCAGACGCGACTGATCCCCGACATGCTGCCGCTGGTCAGGCAGGTGCAGATCGCCTGCGACATGGCTTGCCGCGGCGTGGCCCGCCTCGCCGGGGTGGAGCCGGCCTCGTTCGAGGACAACGAAGCGACGTTCCCCCAGGTCTACGAGCGCATCGCCCGCGCCATCGCCTACATCAACGGTTTCACCGCGGCGCAGGTCGACGGCAGCGAGACGCGCGCGATCCATCTGAAGATGCGCAGCGGCGACCTCGACTACACCGGGCAGGCCTATCTGCTGGAATTCGTGCTGCCGAATCTTTTTTTCCACTGCACGACCGCGTACAACATCCTGCGTGAAGCCGGTACCGACATCGGCAAGCAGGACTTCATCGGTCGCCGCTGAGGGTCGGTGACCGTCCGGCGCCAAGCCCCGGACGGCACCACCGTTGAAGCGAACCGCCGCCAGCGAGGGAGGCCATGCCTGCGGCTGGCCTCGCATCTGACCGGGAGTGCGCCATGAACACGGACGACCTGGCCAAGGGATTGCGCCTGATTTTCGCTCGCCAGCAGGCCGACAGCGTGGTTATCGCCGCGCTGCTCACCGCCCACCCGGATGCCCGGATCGCCCTCGACCACCTGAGTCACCTGGCCGACGCCGATTCGGAAGACGCCGAACTCAGCCAGCCGCCGGACCCCGACAGTCTGGCCGCCTACCGCGAGCGGCTGACTCACTGGATCGGCCTGGCCCGTCGCTGTGTCGGCGCACAGGAACCCGCTGCGGGCCGGGTGCCCGGCGACGGCGACTGACGCGGGACGTCAGTCCGGTCGTGTTTGGTCGCATTCCGTCCTGCCGATCGCCCGGCAGGGCGGCTGCGGCCACGCCTGGACGCGCCTCCGCGACGGCATTGCGGCCTCCGGAACGCCCGGCGCGGGGGGTTCACCCCCCGAAATCGGCCTTCCTTGGATGGCACGCCGCCATGGCGAGACACCGGCACGTTTCGGAAGTGTGATCCATCCCGCATTTGAGCCCCGTTCTCTGGCGCGCCCCCTGCTTCTTCCTGCTCAGGAAAGACCGGCGGCTCCCCCCACCCCACTGACGGTCTTGCCGGTGCGATTGAAGGAAACGCTCCCTCGACAGTGAGGACAGGACCATGGAAACCATCATCGAGTACGTGATCGTCGGAGGCCCCCAGCACGGCCTGACCTGCCGCCACCCGCTGCCGTCGCTGCCGGCCGAGGCGATCGCCATCGCCAGCGGGGACGGGGAACTGTGTCGCGCCGCGGCGCGCCGTCACACCCGCGAACTGGCCACCCGGATGCTGCTGCTGCACCCCAGGGCGACCGGCGAGCAGATCCGCACGATGCTGGCCGCCTGACCCACCGAATTCGGTTTTTCAGCGCCCGGCGGACCAGGGCATCCCCCTACCCCCGCCCGCCCTCCGCCGGCCGCTGATTTTTTTCCCGCTCCGCCCACCACCTCGGCCCGCCCCCTGGCGGGCCGTGCCTTGTCCGCGCCCCGCCAGGCCCGGACAATGCGCGCCTGCGGCCTTCGCGGCCGCCGCCATCCCGCCGAACACGCGAGCGCGCCGACATGCTGCGACTGACCGACCTCAAGCTGCCGCTGGACCACACCGAGGCCGACCTGCAGCAGGCGCTGCTGACCCGCCTCAAGCTCGGCAAGAGCGCGCTGCGCGGCTACAGCGTCGCCAAACGCAGCACCGACGCCCGCAAGCGGGGCGCGATCGCGCTGATCTACGCATTGGACGTGGACCTCGTCGACGAGGCCGCCGTGCTGGCGCGCTTCGCCGACGACCGCCACGTAGGTGCCACGCCGGATACCAGCTATCGTTTCGTCACCCGCGAGCCGTCGAAGAGCCCGCACCGGCCGGTCGTGATCGGCATGGGCCCGTGCGGCCTGTTCGCCGGGCTGGTGCTGGCGCAGATGGGCTTCCGCCCGATCATCCTGGATCGCGGCAAGGCGGTGCGCGAGCGCACCAAGGACACCTGGGACCTGTGGCGCAAGCGCAACCTGCATCCGGAATCGAACGTGCAGTTCGGCGAGGGCGGCGCCGGCACCTTCTCCGACGGCAAGCTGTACAGCCAGATCTCCGATCCCAAGCACTACGGCCGCAAGGTGCTGGAGGAATTCGTGAAGGCCGGCGCGCCGGAGGAGATCCTGTGGATCAACAAGCCGCACATCGGCACCTTCCGACTGGTGTCGATGGTCGAGCACATGCGCGCGACGATCGAGTCGCTGGGCGGCGAGATCCGCTTCAGCCAGCGCGTCGAGGACCTGCTGCTGGAGTCCGAGGGCGACCACCGCCAGCGGGTGCGCGGCGTGCGCCTGGCCAGCGGCGAGGAACTGCGCAGCGACCACGTGGTGCTGGCGGTGGGCCACAGCGCGCGCGACACCTTCGCCATGCTGCACGCGCGCGGGGTGTACGTGGAGGCCAAGCCGTTCTCGGTCGGCTTCCGCGTGGAGCATCCGCAGTCGGTGATCGACCGCGCCCGCTACGGCCCGCAGGCCGGCCACGAGCGGCTCGGTGCGGCCGACTACAAGCTGGTGCACCACGCGAAGAACGGCCGCAGCGTCTACAGCTTCTGCATGTGCCCGGGCGGCACCGTGGTGGCGGCGACCAGCGAACCGGGCCGCGTGGTCACCAACGGCATGAGCCAGTACTCGCGCAACGAGCGCAACGCCAACGCGGCGATCGTGGTCGGCATCGATCCGGCCGACTACGCAGCGTTCGATCCCAGCGGCAGCCCGTTGGCCGGCATCGCCCTGCAGCGCGCGCTGGAGAGCCATGCCTACGTGCTGGGCGGAGAGGACTACAACGCGCCGGGCCAGTTGGTCGGCGATTTCCTCGCCGGGCGGCCGTCACGCGAGTTCGGCGAGGTGCAGCCCTCGTTCAAGCCGGGCGTCACGCTGGGCAGCCTGGACAGCGCGCTGCCGGACTACGCGATCGCCGCGATCCGCGAGGCGATGCCGGCGTTCGACCGGCAGATCCGAGGCTTCGGCATGCATGACGCGGTGTTCACCGGGGTGGAGACGCGCACCTCCTCGCCGATCCGCATCAAGCGCGACGACTCGCTGCAGAGCCTCAACACCACCGGCCTGTACCCGGCCGGCGAGGGCGCGGGCTACGCCGGCGGCATCCTCTCGGCCGGTGTGGACGGCATCCGCGTGGCCGAGACGGTGGCGCTGAGCCTGACCGGCGGTTGAGCCGCTCGCATTCCGTCACCATCTGGCACCGATCGGCCGGCACGACGCCGGCGCCCTCCGGAACCGCGCCATGAACCAGCCCACTCCCGTCCGCATCGATTTCGTCTCCGACGTGGTGTGCCCCTGGTGCGCCGTCGGCCTGGCCTCGCTGGAGCGCGCAATCGATGCGCTTAAGGACGAGGTGCAGGCGGAGATCCACTTCCAGCCGTTCGAGCTCAATCCGCAGATGGCGCCGGAGGGCGAGGACATCGCCGAGCACCTGGGTCGCAAGTACGGCCTGAACGCGACGCAGCTGGCGCAGAACCAGGAGGCGATCCGCCAGCGCGGCGCGGCCGTCGGCTTCACCTTCGCCCACCAGGACAGGCGCCGCATCTACAACACCTTCGACGCACACCGCTTGTTGCACTGGGCCGGGGAAACGGGCGGGCAGCACGCACTCAAGCGCGCCCTGCTGGTCGCCTATTTCACCGACGGCCAGGACGTCAGCGACCACGCCGTGCTCGCCCGCGTCGCCGAGTCGGCGGGACTGGACGCATCGGAAGCACGTGCGGTGCTGGCCAGCGACCGCTACGCGGAGGACGTGCGCGGCGACGAGCAGTTCTTCCTGCGCGCCGGCATCCACTCGGTGCCGGCGGTGATCATCAACCGGCAGCACCTGGTCTCCGGCGGCCAGCCGCCGGAAGTGTTCGAACAGGCGCTGCGGCAACTGGCCGGCCGCTGAGCCGGACTCAGGCGGGCTCGACCACCCAGTGCTCGACCGGCTCGGGCCGGCCGAGCAGGAAGCCCTGGCCGAGTTCGCACGCCATGTCGCGCAGCAGGGCGCGCTGGCGCGGGGTCTCGATGCCCTCGGCGATGACCTGGATGTCCAGTGCGCGGGCCAGCGCGAGGATCGCCTCGACCACAGTGGAACTGTTCGCGCTGCCGGCATCCAGCGCCTGCACGAAACTGCGGTCGATCTTCAGCAGCCGCAACGGCAGCGAGTGCAGGTAATTGAGCGAGGAATAGCCGGTACCGAAATCGTCCAGCGCCGCTCCAACCCCGGCCATGCGCAGGCGCTCGAGAATGGCGCGCACGCGCTCGGGATCGTCCAGCAGCGAACCTTCGGTGACCTCCACGATCACCCGCGACGGCGCCACGCCGACGCGCGCGATCATCGCCAGCAGGCGGCGGTCGAAGTCCGCATGGCGCAGGTGCTGCGCCGATACGTTGAGGGTCAGGAAGCCGCTGTCACCCTGCAACCGCCGGCGTGCCTCGCAGGCGCGCTCGAACAGCTGCCAGTCGATCGCCTCGAGCTGGCCGCAATCCTCCGCCACGCGAAGGAACGCACCCGGCATCAGCAACCCGCGCTCGGGATGGTGCCAGCGCAGCAGCGCCTCGTAGCCGACCAGCTCGCCGGTTTCGAGCCGGCGGATCGGCTGCAGGTAGGGCTGGAACTCTCCCCGTTGCAGGGCCAGGCGCAACTCGCCTTCCATGCTCAACTCGTCCACCACGTTCTTCGCCAGGGTGTCGTCGAACATCGCATAGCGCTTGCGACCCAGCTCCTTGGCGCGATAGAGCGCGATGTCGGCGTCGCGCAGCAGTTCGTCTGCGTGGGTGTAGCGATGGTCGCCCAGGGCAATGCCCAGGCTCGCGCTCGGCTGCAGCTCGCGACCGGCCACCGGCAGCGCCCGCCCCAGCGTGTCGAGTACGCGTTGCGCCACGCGGGTCGCGGTCTCCTGGCCGTCGACCTGTTCGAGCAGGATCGCGAACTCGTCGCCGGCGAGCCGGGCGACCACATCGGGCTCGCGCACACAGGCATGAAGGCGTAGGGCGACCTCCTTCAGTACGGCGTCGCCGGCCAGATGGCCGAGGCTGTCGTTGATGATCTTGAAGCGGTCGACATCGATGTACAGCAACGCGCAGCGCACCTGCGGGTCGAGCGCCATGCGCTCCAGCGCGCGGTCGATGCGGCCGCGCAGGAAGTCGCGGTTGGGCAGGCCGGTCAGGGGATCGTGCATGACCTGGTGATGCAGCTGCTGCTGCATGCGCTCGCGTTCGCGGATCTCCCGGCGCAGCTCGCGGGTGCGCTCGTGCACGCGCTGCTCCAGTTGCGCGTAGGCGTGCTGCAGGGCATCGGCAACGCGGCGGCGCTGCAGGCTGGTGGCGACCTGCGAGGCGACGAACGCCAGCAGTTCGAGTTCCGCGGCACCGTAGGTCTCCCTTCCGGTATAGCTCTGCACGGCGACCACGCCGATCGCGCGGTCACCGTCGCGCAGCGGCACGCCGAGCCAGCACAGCGACGGCGTACCGGTGTCGTGGGCATCGATGAGATCGCGCTCGCGCATGTCGCGCATCGCCTCCGCATCGACCACCAGCGCCCCGTGCCCGAGCACGTACTCGCATAGCCCGCGGCCGAGCGACCGTGAGGCGTAGGGCTCGCCCGTCAGGTCGACCGCATAGGGGAATTCCAGCGTTCCCGCCGCCTCGTCGACCAGGGCGATGAAGAAGTTGCTGGCCTCGATCAGCCCGCCGACGATCGCATGCACCTCGCGATAGAAAGCCCGCCGGTCGATCTCGTCGGTGGCCAGCCGGGCGATCCGGAACAAGGCGGACTGCAGGCGTTCAGCCCGCTGGCGCTCGGCCACCTCCTGCTGCAGGCCCTGGTTCAGCGCGGCCAGCTCGGCGGTACGCTCGCGCACGCGCCGTTCCAGGTCCTCCCGGCCTTGCCGGCGCTGCAGCGCAGTGAGGATGTGGTTGCCGACGAACTGCAGCAGTGCCTGATCTTCGGCGGTATAGCGTCCGCCGGGTTCGTAGGTCTGCACGACCAGCGCACCGCACACCTCGCCGTCGCAGAGCATCGGCACACCGAGCCAGTGCTCGCAGGGCGGCCCCATCAGTCGCAGCGTGCCACCGAGTTGACGGTCGATCTCGTCGGTCGTGCCCATCAGCGGCCGGCCACCGGTGAGCAGGTGCCAGGTCAGGCTGCCATGCAGGCGTTCCAGCGGAATGTCCCCGTCCGGCTGGCCCTCGGCATCGCGGGTGTCGGCGTAATACAGGAAACGCAGGGCGTCACGCGCTGCGTCGCAGCGCACGATGAAGAAATTCTCCGCGTACATCAGCGTGCTGACGATGGCGTGGATGCCGCGCAGCAGCTCCGGCATCTCATGCTCCGAGCCGGACAGGTCGGAGATGCTGAGCAGGGCGCGCTGCAGCCGTTCGGAGCGCTCCAGCTGGGCATGCGAGCGCTGCAGACCGACCAGCTCGAGGGCGCGTCCGAGCTGGCGGCCGGCCAGCCGCAGCAGCGGCATGGGCAGCCGCGCGACGGTCTCCGCCGGATCGCCGTCCGCCTCGCACAGCCGCAGCAGCAGCACCGCGCGGGCCGGGCGGCAGAGCCGCAGGGCGAGTATTCCGGGAGTCGGACAGAATGGGCCGTCCTGATCCAGCGCGCAGCTGGCCGCATCGGGCAGCAGCGGCTCCAACGGCGTGGACGACCGGTACTCGGGCTGCTCCCGGTCCGGCAGCCACCAGAGCACCGATGCCCCTTCGACACCAGGCGCCGCCAGCACCATCTCCATCAGCACGGCGGCAACCGCGGACGGACCGGGTGCCTCCAACAGCCGCTCCAGCCAGGTCGGCAGGCTGGCGACGGGCGTGCTCGGCATCTCGTCGTGCGTTGGTGGCTTCATCGGGTCTCGTTGCTCCATGGCCATGGCCGGGGCCTGCCGGGATCGATCCGATACACTGGTCCGCCCGCGTGCCTGCCTTCGCTTCCACGCCCCATCGCCCCTTATCGACCGCTTCTCCGCTGGCTTGACCCGTGCTGACCGACGCCATCAAGGACACCATCCGCGCCGCCTACACCCGCCTCAAGGACGGCCTGCCCGGCTTCCGTCCGCGCGCGTCGCAGGGGCGGATGATCGCCGAGGTGGCCAAGGCGCTGGCCGAGGAAGGCGGCGCGGCGGTGATCGAGGCGCCGACCGGCACCGGCAAGTCGATGGCCTACCTGATCGCCGGCCATGCGGTGGCGCGGGCGCAGAAGAAGAAGCTGCTGATCGCCACCGCCACGGTCGCCCTGCAGGAGCAGCTGGTGCAGCGGGACATTCCGCTGTACCTGTCGCTCAACGGCATCGAAGCGAAGGTGGCGCTGGCCAAGGGCCGCGGCCGCTACGTCTGTCCGCGCAACCTGCTGATGGCCGGCAACAGCCTGGCCGCCGACGCGCAGCTGGGGCTGGGTTTCGACACCGACCTGGCGCTGTGGAGCAAGCCGCCGGACGCGCGCGACAAGGCCGCACTGGGCAAGCTGGTGACCGCACTGGACACCGGCCGCTGGGACGGCGACATGGACGCCGCGCCGGAGCCGGTCGGCGACATGGTGCGCGCGATGATCACCACCAGCGCCGGCGGCTGCACCGGTCGCCGCTGCGCGCAGTTCATGGGTTGCCCGTTCTTCGCCGCGCGCCGCGCGGTGGCCGACGCCGAGATCGTGGTCGCCAACCAGGACCTGGTGCTGGCCGACCTGACCATGCCCGGCAGCGAGGAGGACAGCTGGGGCGGCGTGATCCTGCCCAAGCCGGACGAGACGCTTTACGTGTTCGACGAGGCCCACCACGTCGCGTCCAAGGCGATCGACCGCGGCACCGCCGAGGTCTTCCTTGGCGCCGCGGCGCGCCAGCTGAGCCGGCTCGGCCGCCAGGTGCACGCGGCCTATTCGCTCACCGACAAGGAATCGCTGGGCAAGCTCACGCTCGACCAGGGCGACACCAAGCTGCAGGAACTCAGCGACGCGCTGGAGGAACTGGAGCGCGAGATCCGCCTGGCCTGGATGCCCGACCCGGGCGAGAACGAACCGATGTACCGCGGCTCGCTCGGCCAGCTGCCGGAGCAGTGGACGCTGCACGCCGAGCACCTCGCCGTACTCACCGGCGACGTGCAGCGCTGGCTCAACGCGGTGCGCCGCGCGGTGGTGGAGATGAGCGAAGGCGGACCGACCCAGGAGGCACTCGCGCGCGAGCTGGGCATCGCGCTGGAACGGCTGGAGCGGCAGGGCCGCTGCTGGCGCGCCTGGTCCACGCCGGACCACGAGCACGCGCCGCCGCTGGCGCGCTGGGTCACCCAGGCGGCGGACCAGCAGCTGGTCTGCCACGCCTCGGCAGTATCGGCCGCGGGCCTGCTGCGCAACGTGCTGTGGGGCAACGCCAGCGGCGTGGTGATGACCTCGGCCACGCTCAGCGCCGGCGCCAACTTCCGCCACTTCGCCGACGCGGTCGGCCTGCCGGACGAGGCGGTCACGCTGAGCCTGCCCTCGCCGTTCGACCTGGCCACGCAGGCCCGGCTGGAGGTGCCGGCGATGCGCACCCTGCCCGACGCCCGCGACGCGCACGCCGAAGAAGTCTGCGAGTGGCTGGCGGAGCACCTCGACTGGGACGCCGGCAACCTGGTGCTGTTCACCTCGCGCGCCAAGCTCGACCGTGTGCTGCAGAAGCTGCCGATCGCGATGGTGCGCAAGGTGCGCGCGCAGGGTTCGCTGGGCAAGTCGCAGCTGGTCGCCGAGCACATCGCCGACATCGAGGCCGGCAAGGGCAGCACGCTGTTCGGCCTGGCCTCGTTCGGCGAGGGCCTGGACCTGCCCGGCAAGCTCTGCGAGACGGTGGTGATCACCCAGCTGCCGTTCGCCGTGCCGACCGACCCGGTCGGCGCCACCTACGCCGAGTGGCTGGAATCGCGCGGGCGCAATCCGTTCATCGAGGTGACCATCCCCGAGGCCACGCGCCTGCTGATCCAGTACTGCGGCCGCCTGATCCGCAGCGAGGCCGACCGCGGCCGCATCGTGCTGCTGGATCGCCGGGTGGTGGTGAAGCGCTACGGCGAACGCATGCTGCAGGCGCTGCCGCCGTTCGAGCGGGTGATCGAGCGCGCCGCATGAGCACCGGTTGCATCCTGCGTGCGGATCAACTGCAGCCGCAGCCGTGGCGCAACGGCCAGGGCATCACCCGCGAACTGGCGGTGATGCCGCCCGGCGCGGGCGCCGACGAATTCCTCTGGCGCGTGAGCCTGGCCGACGTGGTCGGCGCCGCGCCGTTCTCGCGCTTTCCCGGCGTGGACCGGACCATCGTGCTGATCGACGGAGCCGGCTTCCGCATGACGCTGGACGGCGCACAGGTCCACGCGCTCACCACGCCGTGCGTGCCGTTCGCCTTTCCCGGCGAGGCCGAGGTGGCGGTGGCGCTGGCCGGTGGCCCGACCCGCGATTTCAACCTGATGCTGCGGCGTGGCCGCGCCACCGGCGGCATCGAGGTGTGGAGCGACACCGCCGCGCAGGCGGTTCCGCCGGACCTGGTGCTGCTGCACCTGGTGCACGGCCGCGCCCGCACGCCCGAGGGTGATCTCGGCCCGGGCGACAGCTGGCTGCCCGGCACCGCCGCGTCCGGCCCGGTCGAGATCGGCGGGGTGGCGCTGGCGGTGCGGGTGCGCGTCGCCGGCTGAGCCGCCGCTACACTCGTCGCATTCCATCCGGGCACGGAGCAACTTTCGATGGCGATGCTGATCCTCGGTCTGGTGCTGTTCCTCGGCGTGCATTCGGTACGCATCGTCGCCGACGGCTGGCGCACACGGCAGGTCGCCCGGCTCGGTCCGCTGGGCTGGAAAGCGTTGTATTCACTGCTTTCACTGGCCGGCTTCGTGCTGCTGGTGTGGGGCTTCGGCCAAGCCCGCCAGCATCCGGTGGTGGTGTGGGTGCCGCCGATGGCCCTGCGCCATCTCAACGCCCTGTTCACCCTGCTCGCCTTCGTGCTGCTGGCGGCGGCCTACGTGCCCGGCAACGCGATCAAGGCACGCATCGGCCACCCGATGCTGGCCGCGGTGAAGCTGTGGGCGTTCGGCCACCTGCTGGCCGCCGGCATGCTGCACGACATCGTGCTGTTCGGCTCGTTCCTGCTGTGGGCGGTCGTCGACTTCATGGTGTCGCGGCGTCGCGACCGGGCGCAGGGAGTTACCTATCCGCGCGGTCCGGCTCCACTCACCGTGCTCACCGTGGTGATCGGCGTGGCGGCCTGGGCCGCCTTTGCGTTCTGGCTGCATAGGCTGATCGTTGGGGTGAGCCCCTTCGGCTGACGGCGTATCATCGAAGGTCTTCCCCACCCGAGCGCGAGGTGCGCCATGGTCGGTTTCCTGCTCTGGTTGCTGCTGCTGGTGTTCTGCTGGCCGATCGCCCTGCTGGCCTTGGTGCTGTACCCGATCGTGTGGCTGATCGCGCTGCCGTTCCGGCTGATCGGGATCACGGTGGGCGCGGTGTTCGCCTTCCTCGGTGCGCTGCTGATGCTGCCGGCGCGCGTGCTGCGGGGCCGTCCCGCCTGGTGAATCCCGTGCGGGCCGGCCGACCGCCTGCCCGCGCGCTCCCTCCCTTCGATCGACCCCCTGGCCCGCGGCCGGGTCGTTCAAGCTTTCCCTCGCCGTGCCGATGGCACTAGGGCAGTGCCCGCGCATCACGCCGTCGGGCGCCTGCAGAGCGCCGCCGCGGCCGGTTCCGTGAGCGGCGGCAAGCCGCTGCACGCGGGCCGACAGCCTCGAAGGAAAGCGACATGAACTGGTCCCACCCGTCATCCCTGACGACCGCGCTGACTCACGGCGTGGCGCTGACCGTGTCGACCCCGGGCGTGATGAAGGCGGTACCGCAGCTGGACATGGCGCGATTGCTCGGACACTGGCACGAAATGGCCCGCCTGCCCTCGCCGGCGCAGCGCCTGACGGACCGGGACATCCGCGTCGAGCTGGAACAGCTGGAACCGGAACTGTTCCGGCTGCGCCGCACCTCGACCGGGGCGGACGGCAGCGAGCGGGTACATGACACACTGGCCCGCCGCCGCTTTTCGGTGGAAGAACCGGGCCGGTTCCAGCGCACCGTCGCACCGGCCTGGGCGCAGTGGCTGCCCTCGGCCTGGAAGGACCTGTGGGTGCTGGCTACCGACGCCGACGGCCAATGGCTGGTGCTGGGCGAGCCGCGCCGGCGCGAGCTGTGGATCCTGTCGCACGAGCCGACCATGGAGCGCCAGGTGCTCGAGGCGCTGAAGTCGTTTGCCCGCGCGCTGGGCTACGACCTGGCGCCGCTGGTGGTGAGCGGGCGGCTGCAGACCTTCCAGGTGCTCTGACCGCCCCCGCTTGGCAACGCGGCCCCCGGCGCGCACCATCGCCGACTCCTTCCCAGCCTTCCCCGGTGCGATGCCTGCCCTTCGCGATCCCTGCCCCTGCGGCCTGCCGCGCGAGTACGCCGACTGCTGCGGCGCCCTGCATGCCGGCGGCGCGGCTGCCGATGCCGAGGCGCTGATGCGCTCGCGCTACAGCGCCTACGTGCGCGGCGACGAGGCCTACCTGCTGGCCAGCTGGCACGCCAGCACCCGGCCGCCCGCGCTGGACCTGGCCGCGCAGGCCCCGGTGCCGACCTGGCTCGGACTGGACGTGAAGCGCCACGCGCCGGACGGCGACCGCGCGGTGGTGGAGTTCGTCGCCCGCCTGCGCTACGGCGGCGGCAAGGCGCGACGCATGCACGAGGTGAGCCGCTTCGTGTGCGAGGACGGGCGCTGGTACTACGTGGACGGCGACCTCGACGACTGAGCCGGGCTCAGAAGCCGGCGACGCCGGCGGCGTGCAACCGACCGGCCAGCGTCACCACCTCCGGGGCATGGAAAAACGCATGCAGGCGGCGCGCGCGGACTGCGCCGATGCCGGGCTGCGTCTGCCAGTCCGCCACGCTGCGGGCGGCCAGCGTCGCCCAGTCCGGCACCGGGGCATCGCCCAGTGGCGGCGGGGCCAGCGCGGTCAGCCAGCGACCGAACGGCTGCCGGCGCGCCGCGGCGAAGCTGGCTGCCAGGTGCGCGGCGCGGTTCGTCCCGATGCCGTCCACCGTGGCCAGCCGGTCCGCATCCAGCGACAACCAGTCCAGCAGACCGCGCACCTGCCCGGCATCGGCCAGACGCTGCCACGTGCCCTCGCCGACCCCGTCCAAATCCAGTGCCTGGCGCCCGCCGAGCCAGGCAAGCCGGGCCAGGAACTGCGCTTCGCAACCCGGCTCGTAGTGCCAGCAGTCCAAGCGTCCGTGACGCGGCGGTGGCGACGGCAATGGCGCGCGCTGCACCGGTCGCCAGGCCACGCCGTCCAGACGGGGAATGGTCAATCCGGCCAGCGACAGGCTGACCCGGTCGCCGGGCCGAACGTCCATCCGGCGCCAGTGCCCCAGCGAGCCGGCGCTCACCCGCGCCACCCGGTGATCGCCCAGCTGCACCGGGTCGAGCACCAGCACCACGCTCACCCGCCCGCTGCGACCGGTGTGGAAAGCGATCGTGCGCACGCTGGCCAGCGCCTGCGCGGCCGGGTACTTCCAGGCGACCGCCCACGCCGGCGGCGCTGCCCGCCAGGTGTCGGCGGCCGGTCGCGTGCCCTGTCGCAGCACCACGCCGTCGGCGGCGAACGGCAGCGCCTGCCGATACCACCGCTCGCGCCAGGCGGTCGCCTCGGCGAGGCTCGCGACCGGCTCGGTGAGCGCGGCGCTGTCGCCGAGCCCCATCGCACGCAGGCCGGCGAGGCGGTCGCCCATCGCGGACGGACCGCTCGGCCAGTCCCACACGAACAGACCGATGTGTGCGGCGGTGGCCGCGTCCAGCGTGCTGCGCGCCAGGGCGCCGGCCACGCGGGAACGGGCATTGGCACCACCATCCCGCGCCTGCACGTGCCCGGGAAGGCGCCACACCAGCTCGCCCTGCAGCACCACCCGTGCGGGAGCGTTCGGCAGATGCTTCGGCACGGCGGCGACCTGGCGGACCGCGTCGGTCCAGTCCGAGCCATGCGTGCCGTCGCCGCGGCTTACCGCCTCGCGCAATGCGCCGTGCTCGTAGAGCAGCGTGACGGCGACGCCATCGGCCTTGGGCTGGATCCACAGGTCGCGGCCGCCGCGGGCGGCGATCCACGCCCGTACCGCGGATGCATCGGGCAGCTTGGCCAACCCGGTCTGCAGCACCGGCGCCCGGACGCGACCACCGGCGTCGGCCAGATGCGGCAGCTCGGGCGGGGATTGCGCCGGGAAGCAGGTACGCCATGCGTGGTACTGGGCCAGCGACTGGTCGTAGACCGCATCGCTGACCGGCGACACTCCCTCCACACGGTAGGCATGGTTCCAGCCCACCAGGCGCTCGTGCAGCGCCTGCATTTCCTGCCGTGCCCGCTCCGGTGCCCAGGACGGGCAGGCCGCACCTGCGACGCCTGTCGTCATCCATGCCACGACCAGCAGCACGCTGCCGGCAAACCTTCCTGTCCATTGCATCGGCTTCTCCACCGGTGGGTTCCCTGCACCGCCAGCGGTCCACGCTAGCCGCCGGCGCGTGCGCGCGGCAGCCGCCGGATCGGTGGATGTCTGTGGGGAGAAGCGGATCCGCTACGCCAGCCTCGGCCGCATCGCGCGCCGATCAGGCGCCCGTGCCGAAGTGCAGCATGGTCTGGCCATCGCCGTGGCCCTGCGGTCCGAAGCGGCGCTCGGCAATGGTGCCGGCGCCATCGCGGCCGATCAGCACCACGGTGCTGGCGCGCGTACCGTAGCGCTCGCCGCGGATGAAGGCGGAGGACAACCAGCGCTCGCGCTCCAGCCCGATCCCGGTATCCGGCAGCAGTGCGTCCGCCGCGCGCTGCTCGTCGGCCAGCGCGGCGAACAGCGGCTCGATGTCGGTGGCGTCGCCGTCCAGCCACGCCTCGATCCGCGCCATGAGGGCACGTGTCTTCGGCCATGGCGTGTTGAAGTCGGCATTGGACAGGCCATGCACGCCCGGCGTCACCGGCTGCACCCGCGGCTCCGGGCGGTTGCCGAGGTAGAACGCCGCGTGCGCATCGAAGGTGAGCAGGTTGAACGGCCGGTAGTGCGCCGCATCGGCGCGCAGGTGCGCGGCATGCGCCGCCGCGTCGTCGGTGCCGGTGAGGTAATCCACCGCCAGCAGCCCGCGCGAACGTCCCAACTGCGGATCGCGCGGGTCGCGCACGTTGGTCACCACCGCGCAGCGACCCGCGTCGGTCACCCCAAGCCAGGTGCCGCCGGCTTCGAGGTCGCGGCCGGCGGCCATCGCCGTATCCGGCCAGCGTGCCAGCGGCTCACTGGGCCGGCCGTGGAACTCGTCGCGATTGCCGGCGAGCACCAGCCGCCAGCGGGGATGGGCGTTCCAGGCGAAACCGATCAGGCACATGCCGCGCGTCGCCGCACCGCCTCGACCCAGCGCGCGGCAACCCGCGGCGTGGTCATGCAGACCGCCTCGTCGGTGACCGTGGTGACGGCGCGCTCAAGCAGCTGGATGTCCGCCTCGTGCTGCCGCGGCACGTGCGGGTCCTCGAAGAAGATCGCGCGCTGGCAGCGATGCTCCAGCACCAGGTCGGCAATTTGCGCGTCGCCGCCCATCGGGCCGCTCTGGTAGCGCTGCACCCATTCCCGGTCGGCCGGCCAACCGCGGCTCCACGCCAGTTCGTTCAGGCGCTGGCCGGTGGTTCCGGTGGCCACGCGTCCGGCGAAACGTGACAGCACGTCGAACTGCTCGGCGGCGTAGGCCAGCATCTGCGGCTTCATCGCGTCGTGTGCGATCAACGCCAGCGTCTGCGTCTCCAGGGCATGCAGCGCGTCGGCACCGGGATCGGGCGGCAGGCCGGCGTGCACGCGCTCCATCTCGATCCAGTCGCGCGCCGAGGCCACGGTGGAGATGAACGGCTTGCCGTGGATCACGCACTGGCGCTTGAGCGCCACCGCCTCGGGAAAGATCGAGGAGGGATCGACCGGGTCGATCAGGTAGATCGCCCCGTCCAGTGTGCGCTCCGGCCCCATCCCGACCACCTCGGCGACCAGCTTCATCAGGCCGCCGGCGCGCCCGTACGGGTAGCGCTTCAGGCCTTCGTAGCCGAACAGGATGCGCTCGCCGGCCAGCGCGTCGTAGGTGCGGCCGACCGCATGCAGGTCCACCCCCAGCTCGCGAATGCCCCGCTCGCAGGCGCGCAGCCAGCGGAACAGCGCGGCCTCGCGGTGACTGTGGTGGAGACGGTTGGCGGCAAGGCCCAGGCGCATCGTTTTTCTGCTCCGATCGGATAGTCAGCCGAAGAACCAATAGCACACCGCGATCGAGGCGATCACGCCGGCCAGGTCGGCCAGCAAGGCGCAGCCCACGGCATGGCGCACGCGGCGGATGCCCACCGCGCCGAAGTACACGGCCACCACGTAGAACGTCGTCTCGGTGCTGCCCTGGATCGTCGCTGCAAGCAGCGCGGGGAAGCTGTCCACGCCACTGTGGTGGATGGTCTCGATCAGCATGGCGCGCGCGGCGCTGCCGGACAGCGGCTTGACCAGCGCGGTGGGCAGCGCCTCGACGAAGCGGTCGTCCCAGCCGCCCAGGTGCACCAGCCAGCGGATGCCGTCCAGCGCGAACTCCAGCGCGCCGGAAGCACGCAGCACGCCGACCGCGCAGAGCATGCCGATCAGGTAGGGCAGCAGGTCCTTCGCCACGTCGAAGCCCTGCTTCGCGCCGTCGATGAAGGTTTCGAACAGCGGCACGCGACGCCACGCGCCCGCGCACAGGAAGGCGACGATCACGCCGAACAGCACCAGGTTGCCCAGCAGCGAGGACAGCGAGGCCAGCGCCGTCGCCGACAGCGTCAGCAGCATCGCGATGAAGCCGCCCAGCAGCAGCGCGCCACCGAGCAGCCAGCCCAGCACCACCGGGTCGAACAGGCGCAGGCGCTGCACCGCGGCCACGCCGAGCAGGCCGACCAGCGACGACGCGCTGGTCGCCAGCAGGATCGGCAGGAACACCAGCGTGGGATCGGCGGCGCCGGCCTGCGCGCGGTACATGAACACGGTCACCGGCAGCAGGGTGAGTGAGGAGGCATTGAGCACCAGGAACAGGATCTGCGCGTTGCTCGCCGTATCCTGCGAGGGGTTGAGCGACTGCAGCTCGCGCATCGCGCGCAGCCCGATCGGCGTGGCGGCGTTGTCCAGGCCCAAGGCGTTGGCGGCGAAGTTGAGGGTGATCAGACCCACCGCCGGATGCCCGCGCGGCACCTCCGGCATCAGCCGCGCGAACAGGGGGCCAAGCAGACGCGCCAGGCCGTCGACCACGCCGGCCCGTTCGGCGATCTGCAGGATGCCCAGCCACAGGGTCAGCGTGCCGAACAGCAGCACCATCACCTTGACCGAAAGCTCGGCCATGTCGAACAGCGCCGCCACCACGGCGGCGAACACGCCCTCGTCGCCGCCCACCAGCCAGCGGGCCAGTGCAGCAACGGCAGCGACCAGGAAAAAGCCGAACCAGAGCCGGTTCAGCATGACCGATGGGCATCGCGACGGGAGAGCATGCGTGGCATTCTCGGCCAGCTGGCAAAGCTTAGCCAGACGGCCGGAGAGCCAGGAGGACGTGCGCATGCGATGGACACCGTGGGTGGCGATGCTGCTTGTGCTGGGTACGGCCCTGCCCGGTTCCACCCGCGCCCAGGATGACGCGGCCTGGCGCCGGGCACAGGTGGCCGCGGCGGAGCGCTCCGAACGGATCATGGCCACGGCGGCACGCCGCAAGAGCCTGCTCGGCCAGTATCGCGTGATGCTGGAGGCGGCGAGCCAGGCGGCACCCGAGGACCGCGCCTTCAACGTGATCTTCAGCCAGTACCTGAGCTGGTTCCAGACCTACGTGGGCGACTACCCGGATGCCGCGATCAGCTATTCGATCGCGCAACCGGCGCAGGCCGGCGACGCGCCCTCACCGCTGGCCCCCGGCTGGACGGTGGAGCCGGCGACGCTGGCGCTGGCGCGACTGGTGCACGGCCGGCAGGCGGTGTTCTTCAACGAGGCGCACAACATTCCGCTGACCCGCACGCTGACCGTGGCGATGCTGCCGGCGCTGCGCCGCGAAGGCTTCGACTACCTCGCAGTGGAGACGCTCTACGACGACGATACCCGGCTGGCCCAGCGCGGCTATCCCACCGCCGCCAGCGGCTTCTACGTCAACGAGCCGATCTACGGCGAGATGGTGCGCAGCGCGCTGAAGCTGGGCTTCAAGGTGGTGGCCTACGAGTCCGACCAGCCGGGCACACCCGACGCGCGCGAGCGGGCGCAGGCACGCAACCTCGTCGAGCGCATCTTCCGCAAGGACCCCAAGGCCCGGGTGGTGGTGAACGCCGGCTACGCGCACATCCAGAAGCACGGGCCGTACCTCGGCGGGCGCAGCATGGCCGAGTACTTCGCGGCGATGACTGGCATCGAGCCGCTGTCGATCGAGCAGACCATGATGATCCCGCACCCCGACCCGCCCAGCGACCATCCCTGGTACACCGCGGTGATGCAGGCGAAGCGGCCGGACGTGCCGTTCGTGTTCGTCGATGCCGAGGGCAAGGCGTGGTCGCTGCGCGACGGCTACGACGCCAGCGTGTTCTTCCCGCCGGCGAAGATGCGCCGCGAGCGCCCCACCTGGCTGAGCCTGCTCGGCCTGCGCCGGCCGGTCTTCGTCAGCGGACGCAGCCTGTGCGACGACACGTGGCCCTGCCTGGTCGAGGCGCTGTACGCGGATGAGGGTGACGACGCGGTGGCCGCCGACCGTGTGCTGTTCGACCCGCCGCCGAATCCGCCGCCGCTGCACGACCGGCTGCGCTCGCTGCGCGGCGCCACCCAGACCGAGCTCTACCTGCGGCCGGGCAGCTACCGCCTGCGCGTGACCGCAGGCGACGGCACGCCACAGGTGAAGCAGACGCTGCGGGTGCCGGCGCGTTGAGGTCGTCCGGCGCCGGCGACGGGCCGACTGGCCGACGGGTCAGGCGGCGACCGCGGCCCGTGCCAGCATCCGCACGATCGAGCCGGCGGCCTCGCGGCCGTCGTACACCGCTCGCACCACCAGGTCCGCGCCGCGCACGTTGTCGCCGCCGGCGAAGATCCGCGGGTTGGCAGTCTGCAGCGGCAGCGCGCCGTCTGCGCCGGTGATCACCCGTCCGTTGCGCTGCAGGGTGACGCCGTGCGCCTTCAGCCAGTCCGGCGGACTGGGCAGGAAACCGAACGACTGGATCACCACATCGGCGGCGATCTCCGCCTCGCTGCCCGGTACGTTCTGCGGCCGCGGGCGGCCGTGGCCGTCGGCCACCAGCTCGGTGGCGATCACCCGCACGCCGCGCACGTGGCCCTGGCCATCGTCGAGGATCTCCAGTGGCTGGCGCTGGAAGACGAATTCCACGCCTTCCTCGCGGGCGTATTTCACCTCGCGCGCCGAGCCGGGCATGCTCGCCTCGTCGCGGCGATAGACGCAGCTCACCGCCGAGGCGCCGAGGCGCACCGCGGTGCGCACGCAGTCCATGCCGGTGTCGCCGCCGCCGAGCACCACCACGCGCTTGCCGTTGAGGTCGATCGGCGAGGGCTCGTCGCGCAGCAGGCGCTCGGTGTTGGCGATCAGGAACGGCAGCGCGTCGTGCACGCCGTGCAGCTGTCGGCCCGGCAATTCGCCGTCGACGAAGGTGTAGGCACCGGTGCCGACGAACACCGCGTCGTAGTCGTCCAGCAGCTGGCCGAACTCGATGTCGCGACCCACCTCCTTGCCGAGGTGGAAGCGCACACCCATCTCCTCCAGCACGGTGCGGCGGGTGCGCACCACATCCTTCTCAAGCTTGAACGGGGGAATGCCGAAGGTCAGCAGGCCGCCGATCTCGCTCTGCCGGTCGTAGACGTCGGCGGCGATGCCGGCGCGGCGCAGGCGGTCGGCACAGGCCAGGCCGGCCGGGCCGGCGCCGACGATGGCGACGCGCTGGCCGGTCTCGCGTACGTGGCTGAGGTCCGGGCGCCAGCCCTGGCGCAGCGCCTCGTCGGTGACCCAGCGCTCGATGCTGCCGATGGTGACCGCGCCGAACGCCGTCTGCTCCAGCGTGCAGGCACCTTCGCACAGGCGGTCCTGCGGGCAGATGCGGCCGCAGATCTCCGGCAGCGGATTGGTCTCGTGCATCAGCGTGGCCGCTTCCATGATGCGGCCGTCCTGCACCAGCTTCAGCCAGTTCGGGATGTAGTTGTGCACCGGGCAAGCGTGTTCGCAGTAAGGGTTGCCGCAGTCGATGCAGCGACCGGCCTGGGCATCGGCCTGGCCGGCGTCGAAGCCGCCGGCGATCTCGCCGTAGCCGAGCACGCGCACGTTGACCGGTACGGTGCGCGGCGGCTGGCGCGGCACGTTGAGGAACTGGAAGGTCTTGTCGGTCATGTCGTGGATCCAGGAGTGAGCGCGGAGGAGTGAGAAGTGAGAGAGGGCATGAGGGAGAGCGCTTTCTCTCGCTCCTCACTCCTCACTCCTCGTTCCTCGCTTCTCGCTCATGCTGCGCTCCGCAGCTCGTCCGCCAGCGCCGCCAGGCTCGCGGCCTTCGGCTTGACCAGCCAGAACTTGTACTGCAGGCCGCGGAAGTCGCGCAGGATCTGCCGCCCCCATGCGCTGCCGGTGTATTCGACGTGGCGCATCACCAGGCCGCGCAGGTGCTGCATGTAATGCTCCATGCCCTCCGGCGAGATGCGCAGGATGTCGACCAGCTCGTGGTTGTAGCAGTCGACGAAATCGCGCTCGAGGTCGAGCACGTAGGCGAACCCGCCGGTCATGCCGGCACCGAAGTTCAGGCCGACCTTGCCGAGTACGGCGACGACGCCGCCGGTCATGTACTCGCAGCAGTGGTCGCCCGCGCCTTCCACCACCGCCAACGCGCCGGAGTTGCGCACCGCGAAGCGCTCGCCGGCGCGACCCGCGGCGAACAGTTCGCCGTCGGTGGCGCCGTACAGGCAGGTGTTGCCGATGATCGCCGCGTCCTGGGTGGCGAACGGCGAGTCGGCCGGTGGCCGCACGATGATGCGCCCGCCCGCCATGCCCTTGCCGACGCCGTCGTTGGCCTCGCCGGTCAGCTCGATGTGCACGCCGCCGGCGTTCCATGCGCCCAGGCTCTGCCCGGCGGCGCCGGTGAGCCTGAGCGTGATCGGCCGATCGTCCATGCCATGGTCGCCGTACAGACGGGCCACGTCGCCGGACAACCTCGCGCCGATCGCGCGGTCGGTGTTGACGATCGGATAGGTGAACGTACCGCCGCGGCGGGCCAGCACCGCCTCGCGCGCGTCGGCGCTGATCCGGGCAGCCAGTTCGGCCGGGTCACGCATCGGATTGCGCGGCAGCGTGCAGGCGGTGTCCACGCTGGCGCCGAGGCCGCGGCCGTCGGTGAGCGGCGTGAGATCGAGCCGATGCTGCACCGGCGTGGTGCCCTCGGCCTGCCGGAGCAGTTCGCTGCGGCCGATCAGCTCGTCCAGCGAGCGGGCGCCCAGCCGCGCCAGGTGGGCGCGCACGTCCTCGGCGATGAAGCGGAAGTAGTTCATCACCATCTCGGGCAGGCCGACGAAGTGGTCCTTGCGCAGCACCGGATGCTGCGTGGCCACGCCGGTGGCGCAGTTGTTGAGATGGCAGATGCGCAGGTACTTGCAGCCCAGCGCGACCATCGGGCCGGTGCCGAAGCCGAAGCTCTCCGCGCCGAGCATCGCCGCCTTGATCACGTCCAGGCCGGTCTTCAGGCCGCCGTCGGTCTGCAGCCGCACGCGGCCGCGCAGCTCGTTGCGACGCAGGGTCTGCTGGGTCTCGGCCAGGCCGAGTTCCCACGGTGTGCCGGCATACTTGATGGAGGTGAGCGGGCTGGCGCCGGTGCCGCCGTCGTGGCCGGAGACGGTGATGAGATCCGCACCGGCCTTCACCACGCCCGCAGCGACGGTGCCGACGCCGGCGTGCGATACCAGCTTCACCGAGACCAGCGCCTGCGGATTCACTTCCTTCAGGTCGTGGATCAGTTCGGCCAGATCCTCGATCGAATAGATGTCGTGGTGCGGCGGCGGCGAGATCAGGCCGATGCCGGGCTTGGCGTAGCGCAGCCGGGCGATGGTGGCGTCGACCTTGTGGCCGGGCAGCTGGCCGCCCTCGCCGGGCTTGGCGCCCTGCGCCACCTTGATCTGCAGCACCTCGGCGTTGACCAGGTAATGCGGGGTGACGCCGAAGCGGCCGGAGGCGACCTGCTTGATCTTGGACATCTTCTCGGTGCCATAGCGCGCCGGGTCTTCGCCGCCCTCGCCCGAGTTGGAACGCGCGCCGAGCCGGTTCATCGCGATCGCCAACGCCTCGTGCGCCTCCGGCGACAGCGCGCCCAGCGACATGCCGGCCGAGTCGAAGCGCTTGAGGATGGACTCCACCGGCTCGACCTGGTCCAGCGGTATCGCCGCGCCCAGCGGCTGCGGATCGAGCAGGTCGCGCAGCGCCGAGGGCGGGCGGCGATCGACGTGATCGGCGTAGACGCGGTAGTCGTCGTGGTTGCCGGTGCGCACCGCCAGCTGCAGGCTGCCGATCACGTCGGGGTTGTACATGTGGTACTCGCCGCCGTGGATGTACTTGTACAGGCCGCCGGCGCGCAGCGGCAGCGCCTCGTCCCAGGCCTCGGCGGCCAGCAGGCGCTGGTCGTGCTCCAGGTCTTCGAAGGTGGCGCCGCCGATGCGCGAGGGCGTGCCGGGGAAGCACAGCTCGACCACCTCCGGCGACAGGCCGACGATCTCGAACAGCTGCGCGCCGCGGTAGCCGGCGATGGTCGAGATGCCCATCTTGGAGAGGATCTTCAGCAGGCCCTTGCGGATGCCGCGACGGTAGCTGCGGCCCACTTCGGCGCGGTCGGCGTCGATGTGGCCCTGCCGGCCCAGTTCGAACAGGCTCTGGTAGGCCAGCCACGGGTAGATCGCGGTGGCGCCGTAGCCGATCAGGCAGGCGAACTGGTGCGGATCGCGCGGGGTGGCGGTCTCCACGATCAGGTTGCACTGGCAGCGCAGGCCCTCGTCGATCAGGTGCGCGTGCACCGCGCCGGTGGCCAGCAGCGCGTGGATCGGCAGCTTGTCGCGCTCGGGGTAGCGGTCGCTGAGGAACACCAGCTGGTGGCCGTCGCGCACCGCCTGGGCGGTCTCCCGGCACAGCCGACGCAGCGCCTGCTCCAGACCTTCCTCCGGCGCGTACATCAGGTCGAAACGCGGCGTGCCGGCGTACTGCGGCAGTGCCAGCAGCTGACGCAGCTTGCGCTGGCTGAGGATGGGCGAGTTGATCAGCGTCTGCTTGGCGTTTTCCGGCGACAACTCGAACGGATTGCCCTCCGGTCCGAGCTGGGTCACCAGCGACATCACCAGCTTCTCGCGCAGCGGGTCGATCGGCGGGTTGGTGACCTGGGCGAAGGCCTGGCGGAAGCGGTCGAACAGCGGGCGCACCTGGCGCGACATCGCCGCGATCGGCGTGTCGTCGCCCATCGAGCCGGTGGCCTCGGCTTCCAGGTCGGCCAACACCTTGAGCACCGATTCGCGCTCTTCGCGGGTCAGGCCGTACAGCTTCTGGTAGCGATGCAGTTCGTCCGGCGGCAGCGGTTCGGCGGCCAGCGAGGGATCGATCAGGTCCGATTCCAGGTAGCTGACGCCGGCGCGGATCCAGTCGCGGAACGGCGCGCGGTTGCGGTTGATGGCGTCGATGTCGGCGTCGCGCAGCAGGCGATGCGCCCTCAGGTCCACCGCGATCATCTCGCCCGGCGCCAGCCGGCCCTTGGCCACCACCTGGGCGGACGGCACGTCCCACAGGCCGGCCTCGGAGGCGACGATCAGGTGGTTGTCGGCCGACAGCGCCCAGCGCGCCGGGCGCAGGCCGTTGCGGTCGAGCGTGCAGGCGGCATACCGGCCGTCGCACATCACCAGGCCGGCCGGGCCGTCCCATGGCTCGCTGTGCAGCGCGTAGTACTCATAGAAGGCGGCCAGGTCCTCGTCGATGCCCTCGCGCGCGGCGAACGCCGGCGGCACCAGCACGCGCATCGCGGCGAGCAGATCCAGCCCGCCGGCGAGCAGCACCTCCAGCGCGTTGTCCAGGCTCTCGGAATCCGAGCCGGTCTGGCGTACCAGCGGGCCGATGTCGCCGAGTTCGACCCGCGGCGAACGCAGGATCGCCTCGCGCGCCTGCATCCAGCGGCGGTTGGCGCGGATGGTGTTGATCTCGCCGTTGTGCGCCAGCAGGCGGAACGGTTGCGCGAGCCGCCACTGCGGCATGGTGTTGGTGGAGAAGCGCTGGTGGAACACCACCGCGTCGGAGCTCAGCGCCGAGTGCTGCAGGTCCGGATACACCTCGCGCAGCTTGCCGGGGGCGGCCATCGCCTTGTAGCCGACCACGTCGGCCGACAGCGTGACCACGTAGAAATGCTCGTCGCTGCGCAGCGCGTGTTCGGCGCGGCGGCGCGCCCGGAACAGTGCCAGTTCGAATGCCTCCTCGGCCATGCCCTCGCCCGGCTCGACGAAGATCTGTCGCACCCGCGGCTGTGCCGCGGCAGCGAGCGGGCCACAGGCCTCCGGCACCACCGCCACCTCGCGCCAGCCGGCGGTTTCCACGCCCTCCTCGCGCAGGCTGCGCTCCAGTTGCACCGCGGCGGCGTCGCCGCCAGCCGGATCGAGGAACACCACGCCGGCGGCGAAACGCTCGCCCAGCGCGATACCGGCCGCCTTGGCCAGCGCGCGCAGCCACGACTGCGGACGGTGGATCAGCACGCCGCAGCCGTCGCCGCTGACGCCGTCGGCATTGATGCCACCGCGGTGGGAGAGTTTGGCCAGCGCCTCGAAAGCCGTATCCACCACCCAGGCGCTGGCGCGCCCGTCCACGTTCGACACCAGGCCGAAGCCACAGCTGTCGTGTTCGAAACTCGCGTCGTACAAGCGCGGGGTGGTGTGTTGTCGCAAGGGTGCCTTCCTCTCTCGAATCGCCGGATGGAACGGTGGGAGACAGCAACGCCTGCGGCGCACGCGCCGCAGACGGTTGACAAGACGTGCGCCCCGACTGTACGCACAAATGACGCGCCGCGTCAAAGACATTTGGGCGTCTAAACGGAAAAACGCGTCCGGCTGCCGCAAGGTGTTCCGGTTCACAGCCCAGCAGAGCGGCTCGCCCCGGTCACGGCGCTCGGTGATAATCGCCCGCATGCCCAACCCCGCCCGCCGCCACCTCCCGCTCCTGCTGCTCGTCGCCGGCCTAGCCACCTTCCCCGCCCCATCCACCCTGGCCCGCGCCAGCGGCCAGAGCGCGGCCGAGAAAGCCAAGGCCGAGCGGCGCCTGGATGACGTGCGCAGCCGCATGGAGGAACTGGCGAAAAGCCGCCAGCAGACCGCCAGCGAGCGCGAGAAGATCAATCTGGAGCTGGCCCGCCGGGCCAGGGCGCTGGCTGCCGCGGCGGGTGCCGTACGCGAAACCGAGCAGCAGATCGCCGCCAAGCAGAAGGATCTGGAACAGTTGCAACAGCAACGGTCCGATCTGCAAGGCAAGCTCGACCGGCAGAAGGAGGCGATCGCCGACCTGCTCCGCGCCACCTACGCGCTCGGCCAGGGCTCCGACCTGCGCCTGCTGCTCGGCGACGAGGACGTGGCACGCATCGCCCGCGCGCTGGCCTATTCGAAGTATTTCCAGCAGGACCGCGTGCAGCGGGTGCAGCAACTGATGGCCGACCTCGGCAAGTTGCAGTCGCTGCAGGACGCGATCACGCAGGAACAGCAGGCGCTGGAAGCCACCCGGGCGCAGCAGGCCGAGCAGGCGAAGGCGCTGGCGGCCCGTCGCGCCGAGCAGAAGAAACTGGCCGACGCCATCGATGCCACCTACCGCAACGAGAGCGAGCGACTGGCCGCGCTGAAGCAGGACGAGCAGTCGCTCACCACCCTCGTGAGCAAGCTGCAGGCGGCGATCGACAAGGCGGCCCGCGAAGCCGAGCGGCACAACGGCGGCCGCACCGGTCCGGGCGGCGGCAGGACACCGGTGCTGGCAAACATCCGCGGCAGCCTGCCCTGGCCCGCGCCCGGCGCGGTGCACAGCTACGGCAACGGCGTGCTGATCCGCGCGCCCGGCGGCAGCGAGGTGCACGCGGTGGCAAAGGGGCGGGTCGTCTACGCCAACTTCCTGCGCGGCTACGGCATGCTGGTCATCCTCGATCACGGCGGCGGCTGGATGAGCATGTACGGCAACAATGAGACCCTGCTGCACCGGGTCGGCGAGACGGTGGATGCGGGCGAGGCCGTCGGCACGGCGATGGCGCCGACCGGCGTCAATACCGGCGCCTATTTCGAGTTGCGCCATGCCAACAAGCCGGTGGACCCGCGCAGCTGGCTGGCCAGCCATCGTTGACGTCGCGCCAGCTGCCGCGCAGGCTAGCTGGCGCGACGGCGGGCGGAATTTCCTGCAGCCTTTCGTGGTCCCATCCGGGTGCACGATGCGCCCTTACTTGGTAGTCCGGAGTCTCCCGATGCGTGTTTCCTCCTACGGCCTGATCGCCCTGCTGCTGCTCGCCCCGACCGCCTGGGGCCAGGCGGTCCCGGCCGGGGCCGCCAGCAGCGACGCCCCGGCGACGGCCGGCTCGTCCGCCGGCAGCGATCCGGTCGACCTGCAGGACATCCGCAATTTCAGCCGGGTCTACGAGGTGGTGCGCCAGGCCTACGTGGAGAAGGTGGACAACAAGACGCTGATGAAGGCGGCGATCACCGGCATGCTGGCCGGGCTCGACCCGCACAGCGAGTACCTGGACAAAGAGGGTCTGGCCGAGCTCAACGAGGACACCACCGGTGCCTACAGCGGCCTGGGCATCGAGGTGATCGAGGACGGCGGCACGCTGCGCATCGTCTCGCCGATCGACGATACCCCTGCTTCACGCGCCGGAATCAAGCCGGGCGACACCATCGTCAAGGTCGACGGCAAGCCGGTCACCGACGAGAACGTCGATGCCATGTTCAAGGACCTGCGCGGCGATCCCGGCAGCAAGATCACCCTCACCATCGTGCACGAGAACAGCGACAAGCTGATCGACCTGCCGCTGGTGCGCGAGAAGATCTCCGTGCCGAGCGTGCGCACCCGAGAGATCGAACCCGGCTACGCCTACATCCGCATCAGCCAGTTCCAGGAGGACACCGCACCGGACCTGGAAAAGAAGCTCGGCGCGCTGATCGCCAAGCACGGCCAGCCGAAGGGCGCGATCCTCGACCTGCGCTCCAACCCCGGCGGTCTGCTCACCTCGGCCGTGGCGGTCAGCGACGACTTCCTCGACGCCGGCACCATCGTCACCACCAAGGGCCGGCTGGCCGACGCCAACATGGATTTCAGCGCCCACCCGGGCGACCTGCTCAAGGGCGCGCCGATGGTGGTGCTGGTGGACAACGGCACGGCCTCGGCCGCCGAGATCGTCTCCGGCGCACTGAAGGACAACCACCGCGCGCTGATCGTCGGCCGCCGCACCTTCGGCAAGGGCGTGGTGCAGACCGTGCTGCCGCTGGACGCCGATCACGCCGTGAAGATCACCACGGCACGCTACTACACGCCCAACGGTACCTCGATCCAGGCCGAGGGCATCAAGCCGGACATCGCGCTGGCCGACCTCACGGTGCGCAAAGCCGACAGCGCGCCGCAGCTGATCACCTCCGAAGCGGACCTCAGCCATCACCTTGCCAACGAGGACGGCAACAGCGGCAAGAACATCAACAACGACGGCAGCGCCGAGAACGCCAAGCTGGCGACCCAGGACTACGCCCTGTCGCAGGCGATGAACGTGCTCAAGGGGCTGGCGCTGAACCGGCCCGCCGTACCGTCCACGACACGCTGAGCGCCGCCGGTCAGCGCCGGATCTGCGGCGCCAGCCGGCTGAGCCGCTCAGCCAGCACCGGTTCGTCGAGCAGGGTGAACCCCGGGAACTCGAAGGCCGGTGCCACCATGCAGGTGCACAGGGCATAGTCGCCGAGCGGCCGGGCCGCCTGCCAGGCACCGGCAGGCACCACGTGCACCGGGCCGGTCGCGCCGCCCCCATGGCCGAGCGGCCCCAGCCGGATGCGCTCCAGCCGGCCCCCTGCCGCGTGGTACACCAGCAGTTCCAGTGGATCGCCCTCGACGAAATGCCAGGCCTCGTCGGCGTCCACCCGGTGCCATGCGCTCTGCTCGCCAGCGGCGAGCAGGAAGTGGATCGCGCTGAGCGCCGGGCGCCCGCCCGCGGGCGCCTCGGTGGTATGGAAACGACGGAAGTGCCCGCCCTCGATGTGCGGCACGAGCGCCAGCTGTCCGATCAGCTGCGCCGCACGCGGATGCATGCGATCAGGCCGCCTTGTCGGCCGGCGGCTGTGGCTTCGGCTGCGGCTTGAGCAGCCAGGCCACGGCCAGGATGCCCAGCTCGTAGAGCAGGCACATCGGCACCGCCAGCATGATCATCGAGGTGATGTCCGGCGGCGTGATGAAGGCCGCAACGGTGAACGCGCCGACGATCGCGAAGCGGCGACCGCTGCGCAGCTTCTCCAGGCTCACCAGGCCGATCGCGGCCAGGATCACCACCGCCACCGGCACCTCGAAGCACAGGCCGAAGGCGAAGAACATCAGCATCACGAAATCGAGGTAGTGGCTGATGTCGGTCATCATCTCCACCCCCTCGGGCGTCACCGCGGCAAGGAAGCGGAACGCCGCCGGCAGCACCAGGAAGTAGGCGAACGCGCAGCCCATGTAGAACAGCACCAGCGCCGCGCCCAGCAGCGGCCGCGCCAGCCGCTTCTCGTGCTTGTACAGGCCCGGGCTGACGAAGGCCCACAGCTGGTACAGGATCATCGGCATGGAGATGAACAGCGCCGCGTAGAACGCCAGCTTCAGCGGCGTCACGAACGGGCTGGCCACTTCGGTGGCGATCAGGTGCGCGCCGTGCGGCAGCCGCGCCACCAGCGGCGCGGCCAGCTCGGTGTACAGGCGGTTGGCCAGCGGCACCAGCGCCAGTAGCACCAGCAGCACGGTGACGCTGGCGCGCACGATGCGCGTGCGCAGCTCCAGCAGGTGCGAGAACAGGCCCTGCTCGAGGTCGATGGATTCGTCAGCCTTGGCCACGCGGCACCTCGTCCTGTGGCGGAGTGGACGGATCGTCCTTGGGCTTGCCGGTCATCAGCGCCGGCCCGTCCGGCGCGGCGGGCGCGGAAGCCGGCGCGGGGGCGTCGGCCAGCGTCGAGACGTCCGCCGAGGCGACCTTCCCGGCCTGGCGCGCGGCCTCGTCGACCTTCGCCTGCACCTCATCGAGCCTGGCCTGGGCGGCCTCGGCCTGCGCGGCGGCTTCGCGGGCGGCGCGGCGGATCTCTTCCACCTGCAACTCGCGCTCGACCTCGGCGCGCACGCTGTCCCAGCCCGATCGCAGCCGGCGCAGCAGGGTGCCGGCGGTACGCGCGGCCACCGGCAGCTTCTCCGGTCCGAGCACGATCAACGCGATGACGGCCAGCAGCAGCAGCTTGCCGAAGCTGATCTCGATCATGGCCGCACGCCGTCGACGTGCTTACTTGGCGTCGCTGGAGTCGCGCTGACTCTGCGTGGTGCCGGTGGGCGACGGCGGCGGGTCGGCCTGCAGGCGCTCGGCTTCCTGCTTGCGCTTGGCTTCCTCATCCTCGTCGCCGTTCAGGCCTTTCTTGAAATCGCGGATCGCACCGCCGAGGTCGGAACCGACGTTGCGCAGCTTGCCGGTGCCGAAAATCACCACGACCACGATAAGCAGGATGATGAGATGCCAGATGCTCATGATGTCCTCAGGAAACCGAACCGGTGGGAGGGCGGACCCCGCGGGGCGGGGTCGCGCCATCCGATCAGCGGGAAGTGTACTCCTCCAGGCGGTCGCGGAAATCGACCACCGGACCGGGCACGTTGCTCACCCCGCCCTCGAAGATGCGCCGCGGAGTGATGCCGGCGCCGTACACCGCGGCGTTGGCATCGTAGTCGATGCGCAGCACGGAGCCGTCCAGCGCCACTCCGGCAAACAGGCCACGCGAGCGCGAATAGGAGTAGATCTCCGCTTTCATCTGGCTGTCGGTGGAGGCGCTGGCGGTGCGGCCGACCGGGCCGGCCGCGGCCGAGGCGTCCGCGCCGAGGGTGAACTTGCCGTTGACGATGGAATCGACGCCGCGCTGGGTGCGGAACACCAGGATCACGTCGGTGGACGACACGCCGGCCTGGAAGCCGATGCTGCCGCCGGTCATGGTGATGTAGCTGGGATTGGACCAGGTGCCGTCACGGGTCTTCACCGAGATCAGCCCCTCGCCGCGGCGGCCGCCGAAGATGAAACCGGCCTTGACCATGTCCGGGATCACCGCGATGGCGCGGGCGTCACGCAGCAGGTCCTGGGGAATCGCCTTGTCCGGCGCCTGCATGATCTCGTTGAGCACGCGCACGGCGTTGTGCGCGCGGTCCAGCGGGGCGTCCTCTGCGCGCACGGCCATCGCCGGCAACAGCAGGACCAGGGCAAGCAGCGACCATCGACGCAGGGAAGCTTTCAGCATGGGGTGGCTCCGCAGTTTCTTGAAGGTTGGGGTGGCGATCGTGCGGTCGCGGACCTGGCGGGCCGGAGCCGGCCCTGTGGCAGACTGGACGGCCTCTTCCAGACCGACACCGACGCACATGAGCCGCAACTATACCGGCCTGGCCGGATACGCCCACGACCAGCCGCCCAAGGCTGGCGTATTGCTGGTGAACCTTGGCACACCGGAAGCGCCCACTGCGGCGGCGCTGCGCCCCTACCTGGCGGAATTCCTTGGCGACCCCCGGGTGATCGAGTACCCGCGCTGGCTGTGGTGGCTGATCCTGCACGGGGTCATCCTGCGGGTGCGGCCCAAGCGCTCGGCGCACGCCTACGCACGCATCTGGACCGAGCACGGTTCGCCGCTGCGCACCGGCAGCGAGCGGCTGGCGCGCGCGCTGCAGTCGGAACTGGCCGGCCGGCTGCCCGGGCCGGTACGGGTGGACCTGGCGATGCGCTACGGCCGGCCTTCGGTGCGCGAACGGATCGAGGCGATGCAGCGCGAGGGCGTCCGCCGCCTGCTGGTGCTGCCGCTGTATCCGCAATATTCCGCGACCTCCACCGGGTCGGTGATCGACGCGGTGGCCGACACGCTCAAGGCGCTTCGCTGGCCGCCCGAGCTGCGACTGGTCAACGACTACCACGACCAGCCCGAGCACATCGACGCACTGGCGCGCCGCATCGAGGCGTTCTGGGCCGAGCGCGGCCGCGGCGACAGGCTGCTGCTGTCCTTCCACGGCATCCCCGAGCGCTACCTGCGCGCTGGCGACCCGTACTTCTGCCAGTGCCACGCCACCGCGCGCCTGCTGCGCGAGCGGCTGGGACTGGATGGCGATGCGCTGACGGTGAGCTTCCAGTCGCGGGTGGGCCGCGAACGCTGGCTGCACCCGTACACCGACGAGACGGTGAAGCGGCTGGCGAAGGACGGCGTGAAGAAGCTGGACGTGATCTCGCCCGGCTTCGCCGTGGACTGCCTGGAGACGCTGGAGGAGATCGCGATGCAGAACCGCGAGTTCTTCCTCGCCGCCGGCGGCACCGACCTGCGCTACATCCCCGCCCTCAACGATTCGCCGGACCAGGTGAAGGCGATCGCCGCGCTGGTGCTGCGCCACGCGCAGGGCTGGCCGGAATTCGCCCCGGACTACGACGCCAAGGCGGCGCTGCTGCGCCAGAACGCGGCCAAGGCCCGCGCCGACGCGATGGGTGGCCGCACCGGATGAGCGTTGCCGGACTGCCGCGCGAACGGCGCATCACCCTGCCCGCGCTTTCCCTCGCTGCCCAGTGCTGGGGCGGCGAGCGCCTGCCGCCGCTGCTCGCCCTGCACGGCTGGCTGGACAACGCCGGCAGCTTCGCCCGGCTGGCGCCGCGCCTGGCCGCGTACCATCACGTGATCGCGCTGGACCTGCCCGGCCACGGGCACTCCGATCACCTGGCGGAGGGTGCCAGCTACCACTGGCCAGAATACGTGCGCGCCGTGCTCGCCGCGGCCGATGCGCTGGAACTGGCGCGCTACACCCTGCTCGGTCATTCGCTCGGCGCCGGCATCGCCTCGATGGTCGCCGCGGCGCGGCCGGAGCGGATCGACCGGCTGTGGCTGATCGAGGGCCTGGGCCTGCTCGGCGATGACGGCACGCACACCCTGCAGCGATTCCGCGATGCGCTGGCCACCGAGCCGAACGGCAAGCGCCTGCGCACTTTCGCCAGCATCGACCAGGCGATCAGCGCGCGCACCCTGGCCACCGGCCTGCCGGCCGACCAGGCGCGGCCGATCATCGAACGTGCCGTGCGCACGGTCGACGGCGGCTGGCAATGGCGCAGCGATCCGCGGATCAACCGCCTCACCCCGATGCGCCTGGCCGAAAGCCAGGTCCACGCCCTGCTCGCGGGGATCGAGGCGCCGACCCGCCTGCTGCTGGCCGAGCCGGCCACCTCCTACCTGCCCAGCGGGCCGATGCAGCGGCGCGCCGCCTGCGTGCGCGACATCCGCGTGTCCCACATGACGGGCGGACACCACCTGCATCTGGAGCATGCGGAGGCGGTAGCGGAGTGGGCTTTGGGTCAGGAGTGAGGGAACGAGCGAGGAGTGAGTGAAGAGGAGTGAGAAGTGAGCGGGAAGCAAAGGCTCCCGCTCGCATCGACACTCCTTTACACCCTGCTCTCGGTCGATCCGACCGTGCATGAAGAGCGGGCATGCGTCCGATCGACGCGATGCGGCCCTGCTCTCACTCCTCTCCACTCACTTCTCGCCGTTACAGCCCAAGCACGTCCTTGCCCTGCTCGAAGCGGATATCCACCGGAATATGTGCGGCATCGAGCTTCTTCAGGTCGGCGGCGAGAGTGGGGCCGACCTGGCCCATCGAATCGGTGAGCGCCTTGGCCGCGGCGTAGTCGCCGTCGCCCTGGATGGTGAGCAGCTTCGCCGAGAGCTTGTCCATCGCCGCGGTCATCTTGTCGAAGTCCACGCGATAGCGGCCGGTGGCCGGGTCGCGGCTGAACGCGCCCTCCTGCTGGAAGAAGTTGAAGCGCACCATGTTCGCCTTGGCATGCGCGTCGCTGGCGCCGAAGCGCACCGAACGGAGGATGCCGGCAAGGAAGGTGACGTAGTTGTCCATCAGCTTCGACTTGTCCAGCTCGCCCTTGTCGGCCAGCTTGGTGACCATGTACAGGCCCAGCACGTCGGCCTTGCCCTCCTCGAAGCTGGAGGCCTGGTCCTTCAGCGCCTCGCGCACGGTGCCCCTGCCGTCCAGCGTGTTCTTGATGCCGAGGCCGTGCGCCACTTCGTGGAACATGGTGTTCTGGAAGAACGCATCGAAGGTGAGGTTCTTCTGCTGGTCCTCGGCGATCAGCGCCTTGGCGATCGGCAGCATGATGGTGTCGAACTTCGCCTTCATCACGTTTTCCAGCTGCAGCCGGCGGGTGCCCTTCTTCAGCTGCACCTGCTCGTCGTTGGGCAGGTTGATCGCGATGGTCTTGGCGCCGACGTTGGCGTCGCCGGCGTAGTACACGGCGAAGTAGGCATTGAGGTCCGCGTCCGAACCGGGCGTTTCGGCCTTGTACTTGTCCGCCACCGGCAGCTCGCGCTGCAATTCGGGCAGGTATCTGGCGAAACGCGCGAGCTTGGCGCTCCAGGCCTGGTCCTTCACCAGCACGTAGCTCTCGTAGCTGGCCTTGTAGCCGAACAGCTGGTCCTCGTAGGTCTCGATCGGGCCGATCACGATGTCGACCGGATTGGTCTTCATGTCCATCCAGGCGAAGTCGCTGGGTTGGTAGTCGTCGCTCTGCAGCGCATCGGCGCGCATCGTCAGGTAATGCGCGAAGCCCTTGTCGACGACCAGCTTCGACGCCTGGCGCAGCAGGTCCGCCGCCTTGTCCAGCTCGGCCTTGTAGGCGACGTGATAGGGCACGGTCTGGAGCTTTCCGGCGTCATCGCGACGCAGCAGGGTGTACAGCGAGGCCTTGTCCTTCAGATCGGCCTGTTCGAACTCGGCCTTGCTCATGTTGGCCGGGTAGAACTGCGCACCCGCCGGGCGGGGGCCGACGCCGGCGACGAACGGCCGGTCGTTGTCCAGCCGGTCCCACGGCCCGTAGTTGAGCTCGGCGAAGGCACGCACGTCCGGATCGGCGATCTTCGCCAGCAGGGCATCCTTTTCGCCCCACGACTGGCGCCAGTAGATCGCGTTGGTGACATCCGCAGCGTCGATCAGCAGCCCGAGCATCTTCTTCTGGTTCGCATCCAGGCCGGACAGGTCGGCGGTGAGCTTGACCGTGGCGTAGTCGGCCAGGTGCCGGCGCACGTTCGCCTCGATCGGCGGCGCCGCGGCGGATGCCGTCGTCGCCACCGGGGCGTGCTGCTGGGCGGGAGCGGGCGTGACAGCCTGCGTCGCGGCGTCCTCGTGGGAGGCCGAGCAACCGCCCAGGGCAAGCAGCAGGCACAGGGGAAGCAGACGTTGGCGCATGACGGATCTCCGTGGAGGGAACCGGCATGGTAATGCGGGGACGACCTGACCGGTCGCCCCCGTATCCCCGGCATCAGCCGGAAATGGCCAGCCGTTCGGAGCGGTACAACTGCATGGTGATGCCGGCGGCGATCACCGCGGCGATCGCACTGCCGCCCAGGCACAGCGCCAGGTGCAGCGGGCTGACGCCGGAGCCGCGCACCAGGTCGAGGATGCCCAGATGCTGGCCCAGCAACGGCACCGAGTACATCCAGTCCTGCGGCTTGATCGGCATCACCATCAGCACCACGCTGGGCAGGATCGGCAGCATCATCAGCAGCGACACGTAGGTCTGCGCCTCGCGGTAGCTCTTGGCGAACGCCGCCACCAGCGACTGCAGCGAGGCCAGCAACACGATCATCGGCGCCTGCAGCAACAGCACGTGCAGGGCGAACGAAGGCCCCATGTGCAGCTCCATGCCGAGCTTCTCGGTCGGGACGAAGCGGCCGACGACGCTGAAGCCGACCAGGCAGATCACCAGGCTGGCGCTGGAGAACGCGCAGATCGCGGCCAGCTTGCCGAGGAAGATCTTCCAGCGCGGCACCGGGTTGGCGAACAGCGGCTCCAGCGACTGGCGCTCGCGCTCACCCGCGGTGAGGTCGATCGCCAGGTACATGCCGCCGATGAACAGGGTCAGCACGAACAGGTACGGCAGGATGTTGAACAGCAGCACCGCGCGCGACTGCGCGGTGGCCTGGTCACGCTTGGCCACCACCACGGGTACGGCGGTGGCCGGCGACAGGCCGCGCGCCACCAGGCGCATCGCTCCCTGCATTTGCGCGTAGTGCTCGATCAGGTCGGTGACACGGTCCACCGGCGTGCGCGAGTCGCGTTGCGAGGAGTCGTAGATCAGCTCGACCTGCACCGGCTCGCCCTTGCGCCAGGCTTCCGGATAGCTCGAGCGGATGCGCAGGGCCAGGTCGATCTGCTGGTCGCGCACCGCCTGCTCCGGATCGGCCACCGGCGGTTGCGGCACCACGCCGCCCTCCCTCAGCGCGTTGATCAGGTTCGGCGCGTACTGCGCGCCGATCACCGGCACCTTGAGCGGCTGCTCGGCCTTGTCCAGCTCGCGGTTGATGCTGAAGTTGATCAGCATGACGAACATCAGCGGGGTGAGCAGCGGGCCGGTGAGGAACGCGCTGGTCAGCGTGCGGCGATCGCGCAGGTTCTCGCGCACCTCCTTGAGGAACACGGTCAGGATGGCGCGTGCGCGCCGCACGGGAGTCATCGGGGCATTCATGCGGCGAGGCCCTCCTCGCTGCCGATCAGTTTCACGAAGGCTTCCTCCAGGTTCGCCTCGCCGGTCTGCTCGCGCAGCTCGTCCGGCGTGGCGTCGGCGACCACGCGGCCGCGGGCGATCACCACGATGCGGTCACACAGCGCACCGACTTCCTGCATGATGTGGCTGGAGAACAGCACGCAGCGGCCCTCCGCCTTGAGGTTGCGCATGAACTCGCGCAGCGCGCGGGTGGCCATCACGTCCAGGCCGTTGGTCGGCTCGTCCAGGATCACGTTGCGCGGGTCGTGGATCAGCGCGCGGGCGATCGCGGTCTTGACCCGCTGGCCCTGCGAGAAGCCCTCGGTGCGGCGATCGGCGATGTCGGCCATGTCTAGTGCCGCCACCAGCGCCTCGCGGCGCGTGCGCAGCTCGTCTTCCGGCAGGCCCTGCAGGCGCGCGAAGTAGTCGATGTTCTCGCGCGCGGTGAGCCGCTTGTACAGGCCGCGCGCGTCGGGCAGCACGCCGAGCCGGCGGCGCACCGAGAGCGGATCGACCGCCGCGTCGATGCCGTCCACCAGCACCTGGCCGCGATCGGGCTTCATCAGCGTGTAGAGCATGCGCAGCGTGGTGGTCTTGCCGGCACCGTTGGGGCCGAGCAAGCCGGTGATCTCGCCGTCGCGGGCGGCGAACGTCACCCCGTCGACGGCCTTCACCGCACCGAAGGCCTTGTGCAGATCCTTCACCTCGATCATGGCGTCGCTCCGTTGAAATCGATGAACATCGGGGTGGGCTGCAGGCGGTCCAGGCAGGACGCGTCGAGCTGCTTCGGCTGCAGGTCCTCGACGAACCGCTTGACCAGCTTCGGCATGCAGCCGGCGGCGATCACGTTGTGGCCCTGGCCGGGTGCGACCAGGTGGCGCGCGTCGGTCAGTCCCTTGAGTACCTCCTCGCCGTAGCGCGGCGGCGTCACCGGGTCGTACTGCCCGGACATCAGCAGCACCGGCTTGTCGCTCTTCAGCGGATCGTGGAAATCCTTCGGGCGCGTGCCGTGCGGCCAGACGCTGCACACGGTGGTCAGCGCGTCGATCATCCGCGTGCCCAGGATGGTGTCCTTGTCCTCGGGCCGGGGGGTGAACAGGTCGGCGTCCTCGCTGCAGATCACCGACGACTGCATGCCGCCGTTCATGGTGTCGGCCAGGTCGCCGGAGAGCAGCTTGGCCTGGCCGAGCAGCGGCCCGACGTCGCCGTGCGCGGCGGCATCGATCGACAGCGGCAGCAACGCGGCCGTGGGCGGCGTGTAGGCGAACATGCGCACCACGCTGGCCAGCGAGAACTCGCTGAGCCTGCGCTGCACGGTCCGGTAGCTCTGCGGATCGCGGAAGCTCACCACATGCGGGTTGGCGCGCAGCGCGTCGCGCAACTGGTAAAGCGTCTGGTAGGGATCGCCGAAACGCTTGTGGCAGGCCGGGTCGGCCGTGCAGCGGGCGAACTGCGCTTTCAGCGCATCGTCCAGGTTGCGCGCGAAGTCCTCGCCGAGCACCAGCTGGTTCGGCACCACGCCGTCCAGCACCACCGAGCGCACCGCGCCGGGATAGTGCATCAGGTACTGCTGGGCCATGCGCGTGCCGTAGGACACGCCGACCAGGTCGAACGTCGGCGACCCCAGCGCTCGGCGCACATCCTCCAGATCCTGCGCCGCGATGGTAGTGGTGTAGAAGCGCGGGTCGGCCTTCTTCTCCACCTGCGCCAGGCAGCGCTCGACCTCGGCCTTGAGCTTGGCCGGGTCCCCGTCGACGTCGTCGTCCGGCGTAGCCGGCTTGGTCTCATCCTTGCAGTCCAGCGGGTGGGAGCCGCCGGTGCCGCGCTGGTCGAGCAGCAGCAGGTTGCGGTGCGCCAGCAACGGACCGAGCGCGGCCACCGCGGCACCCGCGCTCTCCGTCGCCGCCTGGCCAGGGCCGCCGGCAAGGAACACCAGCATGTCCTTGGCAGGCACCTCGGCCTCGGAGCGCACCACCGCCAGTCGCAGCTTGATGTGGCGGCCATTCGGATCGTCGCGGTTCTCCGGCACCTCGAACGGGCTGCACCATGCAGCGGTGGTGCGGCCGCTGTTGGGCTGGCCCAGTTCGCAGGCATGCAGGGTGAGCGAGCCGAGCTTCCAGCTCGCCGGTGGCGCCGGCTTCACGGTCGCCGCCGGCGCGGTGCTGCCGGTCGCGGCCGGCGCCGGCGGGGCGGCGGGCGCCCGGTGGTGGCTCACGCGGTTGGCCGCGATGATCGCAACCGCGACGGCGACGGCCACGCCGAAGCGGGCTTTTCGATTCGTGCTCACGTGCTGCTCCCCGGATCAAAGATGGATTCGATCGGCTGTCCGAACAGCCGGGCGATCTTGAAGGCCAGCGGCAGGCTGGGGTCGTACTTGCCCGTCTCGATGGCGTTGACGGTCTGGCGCGAGACGTCCAGTCGCTCGGCCAGGTCGGCCTGCGACCAGCCTTGCGCTCCGCGCAGATCGCGTACGCGGTTGTTCATGCGCGATGGCACCTCGCCGGGAAGCATCCCGGCAGCGCCTGGTCCTCCGTGCTCACTCGGACGCTCCCGCCAGGGCCTCGGCCCGACGGCGCCGCCTGCGCCTGAAGGCCACCAGAGCGGCGAGCGCGACGAAGCTGGCCACCATGCCGGACATCAGGCCGAGGGTGAAATCGTCCATCCGGCCCCGCCACCAACCAACCAGCGTGGCGATCGCCAGCAGCGCGGCGACGAACAGCAGATACAGCGGCGTCGATCCTCCCTGCGACGCGTCGCAGTCGAAGCTGCCGCCGTAGCGGCGCGTGACCCACCAATGGGTGGCGCCGTAGCTGAACATGATCACGGGAAACACCCAGAGCAGGACGGCACCGTCCAGCCGCAACGCGCCGGACATCGCCAGCAGGCCGCCGACCAGGCTGGAAGAGGCGGTGACCGCCGTGGCCGCGCCCAGGGCGATGAGATGAGTGCGCTGCTCCAGCTCGTCGCTGGTGGCGATCTTCCAGGCCATCAGGCCGATCACGTAGAGCATCGGCAGGGCCGGTACCAGGGTCAGTGCGACCTTTTCCCAGAGACCGGGCGCCTCTTTCGCCATGGGCCACACGGCGAGCATGGCTGCCACGTAGAGCGCCATCGTCACGGACACCTGCCGCTGGTACTGCCGGGCCGACAATCGCTTCATGACCGCCCCCGGAAAGTGCCCCGCCTGTATGCATCGCGTCGATCCATGACCTCTCCCTGTAAAGCTTGCTTGACACAAAGCCTAGGTCGCCCACCCGAAGTTGTCAAGCAAACTTGACAGGGCGCGGAATGTCGGCCGGATTCAACTAAACTTTAGGGCGGAAATGTGATGGGGTTTGCAATTTGTGACGCAGTGTGTCGCAATCGCGACCAGCGACTTGTCGGAACCATACCGAAGAGTACGCAAAAAATAGCTGTTTTCGCTGGCTTTTCCTTTAGGGATGGAAGTGCAAAGCCAGAAGTGGCACAGCGTTTGCTTGGAACGTTCGCGCCACATCCAGAACATCCAGAACGACTGGTTGATTTCCTGTTCCACTTTCCTGTTCACCCAAGGGGGAATTCCATGCTCCACAAGAAGACGCTGCTCTCGACCGCCCTTGTCGCCGGCCTGGGTTTCCTGGCCTTCGCCGCCGCACCGGCCCACGCCGTGAGCACCGGTACGATCAACTTCTCCGGCAAGGTCCTGGCCGATACCTGCACCGTCGCGGTGAATGGCGGCAGCACCGTCACGCTGCCGACCGTGATGACCGCCGCCTTCGGTTCCGCTCCGGGCACCACCGCGGGCGCCACGCCGTTCACCGTGGGCCTCACCGGCTGCGACCCGAACACCGCCAGCGCCCAGATGGCATTCAGCGGCGGCAACATCGACTCGACCACCGGCAACCTCAAGAACACCGCCGCCAGCGGCTCGAACGTGCAGATCCAGCTGCTCGACAACGGCGGCAACGCGATCAACGCCTCGACCCAGACCAACGCACCGAACATCGCGGTCAGCAGCGGCAACGGTTCGACGCAGATGACCGCCCAGTACATCTCGACGTCCGCAACGACCTCCGCCGGCCTGGTGGCCTCGTCCGTCAACTTCACGCTGACCTACCAGTAAGCGCCGTAACGCGCGGCGGCCTGCACCGGCTGCCGCGCGGCACGTGCCGGTCGCCGCGACGCCCCGAGACCCCGGACACGCCCATGAAGAGCCTGCTCTGCACCGTCGGCGCAGCCCTGCTTGCGCTTGCGCTCGGCATACCTGCCGCCCACGCTGCTGTCGTCATTGCCGGAACCCGGGTGGTGTTCCCCGCGGCCAACGGCGAAGTCACCGTGCGGCTGAGCAATGAAGGCAGCCAGCCGGCGTTGATCGAGGCTTGGGTGGACGACGGCGATCCGCATTCGACGCCAGATACCGCCAAGGTGCCGTTCCTGGTGACGCCGCCGATCGTGCGCATGAACGCTGGCAAGGGCCAGAGCCTGCGCATCGTCTACACCGGGCAGCCGCTGCCGACCGACCGCGAATCGCTCTTCTGGCTCAATGTGCTGGAAATCCCGCCAAAGCCGGCCGCCAAGCCGGGAGAAGAGCAGAACACCTTGCAGTTCGCGATCCGCTCGCGACTGAAGCTGTTCTTTCGACCGCCCGGCCTGCCCGGCGACCTCGAGCAGGCCGCGCGCGACGTGACCTGGTCGGTGGTTCGCGACGACAAGGGCTGGGCGCTCGAAGCTCACAACGGCTCGCCGTACCACATCACCTTCAGCCAGCTGGCCCTGGTCATCGGAGGCACCTCCCTCCCTGCCGGTAGCGGCATGGTGTCGCCGCACGCGACGCTGCACCTCCCGGTCGCCGGACTCAGCCAGCCGCCGCAGGGCGCCACGGTCGACTACACGATCATCAACGATTACGGCGCGAGCGCCTCCTTCAAGGGCGCGATCTCGCCGTGACCCACGGGCGGACCCGCGGCACGCCGACGGCTTCGTGCCGACGACGGCTACGGCGCCAGCTCCTCTCGACGCTGGCCGGCCTGGCCCTCGCCGGTGGCTGCGCGCACGCCGCCGGCCCGGCTTCCGCGGGACCGGTGGCCAGCACCGCTGACGGCAGCGCCAATGAGGCGTCCTTCGACCGCAGCATGCTCTCCGGCGCGGGCCAGAACACCACCGACCTGTCCCGCTTCGAGCGCGGCGATTTCGTGCCCGCGGGCGCCTACAGCGTCGACCTCTTCCTCAACGGTCGGCCGGTCGGGCGCAACGAAGTACGCTTCGCCGCCGCCTCCCCCGACGCCAGCGCAACCCCCTGCTTCACCCGGGATCTGCTCGACCAGCTCGGCCTGCATCCGGCAGCGCCGGCGAAAGCGGCGGCCGGCGTCTGCACCGACCTCACCGCGATCATCCCTGGCGCCAGCGTCAGCTTCGACATGGGCGACCTGCGCCTGGATGTCAGCGTGCCGCAGGCATTCATGGGGCAGTCGGCACGTGGCTACGTCGACCCGAAGTTCTGGGAATCCGGCATCACTGCCGGCCTGCTCAACTACAACTTCAACAGCTACCGCACGAGCAGCGGAGGCGTCTCGCAAACCTCCTCGTTCCTCGGCTTGGACGCCGGACTCAACGTCGGCCGCTGGCATCTGCGCCACCAGTCCACGCTGAGCTGGCAGTCGGGCGCCGGTACGATCCGGGCCAGCCGCCACTGGCAGAACATCGCCAGCTACGCGCAGCGCGACCTGCCGGGGCTGCGCGCCCAGCTGACCCTTGGCGACTCGTGGACCAGCGGCGAGATCTTCGACAGCATCGGCCTGCGCGGCGTGCAGCTGGCCACCGACGACCGCATGCTGCCGCAGTCGCTGCGCGGCTACGCGCCGACCGTGCGCGGCGTAGCGGACAGCAACGCCAAGGTGACCATCCGCCAGAACGGAATGGTCATCTACCAGACCACCGTGGCACCTGGCCCCTTTCTCATCGATGACCTCTATGCCACCGGCTACGGCGGCGACCTGCAGGTCAGCGTGACCGAGGCCAACGGTCGCGTGCACGGGTTCTCGGTGCCCTATGCCTCGGTCCCGCAGCTGCTGCGCCCGCATGTCACCCGCTTCGGGCTGGCCGCCGGCCAGGTGCGCCAGCCCGGCATCGTGCACGAGCCTGGGCTGGTGCAGGGCACGATCCAGCACGGCTTCGGCAACCTGCTGACCGGCTACGGTGGCATCGTCGGATCGCAGGGCTACGCCTCGGCGCTGGTCGGCGCGGCGCTCAACACCCGCTACGGCGCCTTCGCCATGGACGTGGCCACGGCACGCACGCGCATCCCCGGCATGGACACCATGTCCGGGCAGAGCCTGCGCCTGAGCTACAGCAAGATCATGGCCCCGACCGGCACCTCGCTGACTGTTGCCGCCTACCGTCACTCGACCGGCGGCTACCTGTCGCTGGGTGATGCGGTTCGCGCCCGCGACTACGCCCGCCGCGGACTGCCCGTGTTCGCCACCATGGCGCCGAGCTACCCGCTGGCGATCAACGGCGTGCCGGTCACCGGCCTGCTCACCCCGGCGCAGCAGGCCGCCCTGGCGGGAACCGGCTTCACCGTGCAGAGCGGTGTCGACCGCCAGCGCAACAATTTCAGCCTCACGCTGACCCAGATGCTGGGCGAGGCGGGCGGCTCGCTCTACGTCAACGGGTCGGTACGCGACTATTGGAACCGCGGCGGCACCGACACGCAGTTCCAGCTCGGCTACAACAACCAGTGGGGCCGGGTGTCCTACAACCTCTCGGCCAGCCGCGAACTCGACCCGTTCGGGCACAGCGACAACCGCTTCATGGCCTCGTTCACGATTCCGCTGGGCAATCGGGAGCACTCCCCGGTGTTCACCGGCAGCCTCGCGCGCGACAGCGCCGGCGGCACGCAGCAACAGGCCACGCTCACCGGCAGCGCGGGTGACGCCAACCAATTCAGCTACGGCATCACCGGCAGCCACGACAACACCGCCAGCGGCGGCAACCCGGGCAACACCGCAAGCGTGACCGGCAGCTATCGCGGCACCCATACGCTGGTCAATGCCGGGTTCGGCAAGGGCAGTGGCTACTCCCAGGCATCGCTCAATCTCGCCGGCGGCATCGTCGCGCACCCCGGTGGCGTCACCTTCGGCCAGCCGATGGGCGACACCGTCGCCATCGTGGAAGCCCCGGGCGCAGCCGGCGCCCGAGTGGGTAACGCGACCGGGCTGAAGATCGACCGGCACGGCTACGCGCTGGTGCCCTACCTCACTCCGTACGTGATGAACACCATCACCATCGACCCCAACGGGCTGCCGCTGGATGTGCAGCTCGCCAATACCAGCACCCGGGTCGCGCCCCGGGCCGGCTCGGTGGTGCTGGTGAAGTTCGCGACCGAGACCGGGCGCTTCATGCTGATCCAGGCCCGCCTGCCCGATGGCAGGACGCTGCCGTTCGGCGCCGAAGTTCACGATGCGCAGGATCAGGTGGTCGGCGTGGTCGGCCAGGCCGGACGCATCATGGCCCGCGTTTCGCAAGCGACCGGAAAACTCAGCGTGGACTGGAGCGACCAGGACAGCCAGACCCATCGCTGCAGCTTCGACTACCGCGTTCCCGCCGGTCCATCACGCGACCGGCAGGGTGTCTATGCGACCGAGCAAGCCACCTGCCTGGACGCTTCCACCCACGCCGCCGCCCGGAGCGCCAACGGATGAACCACCGCATGCCTGCCCCGCCCCGCCACCGCCAGAGCCCGAGAGGGCGGGGCCTGGCGGCGACGCTGCTGCTGGCTGCCGTAGCGCTGCTCGGGCTGCCGCGCACGGCCCATGCCTCCTGCAGCTTCGACCGGGGCTCCTCCCAAGGTGCCTACTACGTGTCGGTCCCGACCAGCATCGTCAACGATCCGAACATCCCGGTCGGCCAGGTGCTCTACACATCCACCGCCACACCGATCAACCAGACCGTCTACTTCACCTGCAAGAAGAGCGGCAACGGCTGGGGCCTGCTCAACGACGTGGGCTCCACGCCGGGCAGCACCGACGACCTGTTCCCGTCGAACGTGCCGGGCGTGGGCTACCGGGTGCTGCAGAAGGGGACCTACATCTACCCCTACCCCTATTTCAGCCTTGATGGCGGCAGCCAGTGGTACGAGTCCGATGCGGTCACCGTCGAGATCGTCAAGACCGGGAACATCACCGATGGAAGCCGGCTCGCCGCGGGGCCGCTGGCCAGCTTCAAGGCCGGCCCGCAGGGCAGCGGCTTCATCTACGACGCGGTGATCAACCTCGCCAACTCGCTGACCTTCACCGCACCGGCGTGCCAGGTCAGCACGCCGAACGTGGACGTGGCCCTGCCGACGGTCACCAGCGGCGCCTTCGGCGGAGCCGGCTCGGTCGCCGGCACCACCCCCTTCCAGATCCAGTTGCAGTGCTCGAGCGGCGCCGTGGTGCGCATCACCCTGGACACGGCCACGCCGGTCGCCGGCCAGACCGGCGTCATTGCGCCCTCCAGCGGCACCATCAGCGGGGTCGGAGTCCAGGTCCTGGATGCCTCCGGGACTGCGGTGCAGTTCGGCGCACCGGCCGTTATCGGCGCCACGCCGAACGGCACCATGTCGGTGAACTATGCCGCCCGCTACTTCCAGACGGGTGCGACGGTCAGTCCGGGCACACTGCGGGCCACCGCCACCTTCACCCTCTCCTACCAGTAGCGCGAGCCACGGGGGCGGGTTACTGGTAGGTGCGGACCACCAACCGGACGGACGGGTCGCCCGGGGTGCCGGCACCAGCGTAACGGGCGTAGTAGCTGAGCAACGGGTCGCCCGCGACGGCAACGGCGTCGAGCTGGCGCACGTCACGCGCATAGGTCCGGCCCGGGTCGCTGGCGGTGCGCCCGCACGTCTGCCACTGCATCCCCGGGGGTACCGCCGGGAATCCGGCAGGCAAGCCATCAGCGGCCACCACGGCACAGGTCGGCTCCACCACGGCACCGGAGAATCGGATGGTTCCGCCGCCGGCGCACGCCGGGTTGCTTCCTGCGGCCAGAGCCAGTGCAGCGACCACCAGCATGAGTATCCGCTTCATGACCCTCGTCCTCGCGCTTCCCCGCGGGAGCGCTCGAACGGGTCATCGGCCGTCGGACGACCGACTTGATACCCTGCGACGGCAGAAGCGCCGTACTGTGATGTGCATCACTTTTCCGCCCCGCCTGCCGGAGACGGGACCGGCGCCGTCAGCGCGAGGAGATGTACTTCTCGCGGCGGATCTGCGGCACCGGCAGGCCGAACTCCTTGAGCGCCGCAAAAGCGGCGTCGACCATGTTGGGGTTGCCGCACAGGTAGGCGATGTCGCGGTCGGCGGCCGGCGCCAGCTCCGGCAGGACGGTCTGCACGTGGCCCATGCGGTCGGTCGCCCGCGGCACGCCACGCGCCTCGCGGCTCAGGCAACTGAGGTAGGTGAAGCCCGGGTGCGCCGCAGCGAAGGCGGTGAACTCCTCGTCGTACAGCAGCTCGGCCTCCTTGCGGGCACCGTAGATCAGCACCGCTTCGCGGCCACCGGGCGCCAGCCACTCGGCCAGCTGCGGCAGCATCGCCCGGTACGGGGTCACCCCGGTGCCGGTAGCCAGCAACAGGTAGCGCGGATGGGCGTCGCCCGGCTGCAGGCAGAAGCGGCCGTATGGTCCGCTGGCCTCGATCGTGTCGCCCTCGGCCAGCCCGCCCAGCAGCGCGGTGGCCGCCCCGCCTTCCACGTAGCTCACCGCGATCTCGATGCGCTGCACCGGCGAGCGGCCGTCGCCCACGGTGGCCACCGAGTAGCTGCGCTTGGTCGCCGTGCCGTCGGCGTAGTGGAAATGGACCTGCAGGAACTGCCCCGGCACGAAAGCCAGCGGCTGCCCGTCCGCCCGCTCGAACGCCAGATGGCGCACGGTGGGCGCCAGCATGCGGCTGTCGGCGAGGCGGAGGGTGAAATGGTCGGCCATGGGGTTCCCGGAAACGCTGTGTGCACCCGGCAGGCGCGGGTGGCGTGGACAAGCCCTTTATAATAGGTGGCTTGCCCCCATCGATGCAGCCCATGTCCACACCCTCCGCTTCCCCGGTTCCGGCGCTCGTCGTCGACAACCTGCGCAAGACCTACGGCAACGGCGTCGAGGCGCTCAAGGGCGTCAGCCTGACCGTGCAGCCCGGCGACTTCTTCGCCCTGCTCGGCCCCAACGGCGCCGGCAAGTCGACCCTGATCGGCATCCTCTCCTCGCTGGTCAATTCCACCGGTGGCGACGCGCAGGTGTTCGGCGTGTCGGTGAACAAGCAGCGCAACGAGGCGATGAAGCTGATCGGCCTGGTGCCGCAGGAAATCAACTTCAACCAGTTCGAGAAGCCCTTCGACATCTGCGTCAACGAGGCCGGCTTCTACGGCATCCCGCGGAAGATCGCCGCCGAGCGCGCCGAGAAATACCTCAAGGAACTGCGCCTGTGGGACAAGGCGCACCACCAGGCACGCATGCTCTCCGGCGGCATGAAGCGCCGCCTGATGATCGCCCGCGCGATGATGAACGAGCCGAAGCTGCTGATCCTCGACGAGCCGACCGCCGGCGTCGACATCGAGATCCGCCGCTCGATGTGGCAGTTCGTCAGCGGTATCAACGCGGCCGGCACCACGGTGATCCTCACCACGCACTACCTGGAGGAAGCCGAGCAGCTGTGCCGCAACATCGCGATCATCGACCACGGCACCATCGTGGAGAACACCACGATGAAGCGGTTGCTGGCCAAGCTCGACTCGGAGACCTTCGTGCTCGACGTGACCGTCGCTCCCGACCAGCTGCCGCAGCTGTCGGACATCACCCTGCGCCGCGTCGACGAGCACACGCTTGAGGCGGAGATGCCCCGCACCTCCGACCTCAACGCGCTGTTCGCCGCGCTGACCGAACACGGCATCGCGGTGAAGTCGATGCGCAACAAGACCAATCGCCTGGAGGAGCTGTTCGTGCGGCTCGTCGAGAACGGCCGGGAGAAGGCGGCATGAACAACTCGCTGAACATGGTGGCGCTGTACACGATCGTGCGGCGCGAGATCGCCCGCATCATGCGCATCTGGACCCAGACGCTGATCCCGCCGGTGATCACGATGACGCTGTACTTCGTCATCTTCGGCAAGCTGATCGGCAGCCGCATCGGCACGATCGAGGGCGGCTTCACCTACATCCAGTACATCGTGCCGGGCCTGGTGATGATGTCGATCATCCAGAACAGCTACGGCAACATCTCCAGCTCGTTCTTCGGCGCCAAGTTCAGTCGCGCGGTGGAGGAGATGCTGGTGTCGCCGATGCCGAACTGGGTGATCCTGCTCGGCTACGTGATCGGTGCCGTGGTGCGCGGACTGGCGGTGGGTGTGCTGGTGCTGCTGGTGGCGCTGTTCTTCACCTCGCTGCACCTGAAGCACCCGCTGGTGACGCTCCTCTCGGTGCTGTTCGGCGCGACCATCTTCTCGCTGGCCGGCTTCATCAACGCCGTGTACGCGAAGAAGTTCGACGACATCGCGCTGGTGCCGACCTTCATCATCGCCCCGCTGACCTACCTGGGCGGCGTGTTCTATTCGATCAAGATGCTCGGTGAACCGTGGCAGGCGATCTCGCGGATCAACCCGATCCTGTACATGGTCAACGCCTTCCGCTTCGGCGTGCTGGGCATCAGCGACGTGGGCGTGGTCACGGCGTTCACCGTGATGGGCCTGTTCATCGCCGTGCTGTCGGTGATCGCGCTGCAGCTGCTCAAGCGCGGCGTCGGACTGAGGTCGTAAAGCGGGAAGTGAGTGAAGAGGAGCGAGGAGTGAAAGACAGCCGTTTGAGGTAGCCGCCATATCCTGCTCCGTCACCCGCTTTCCGGTGTACACCCCGATGCCTGCCCATCTCGTCAACCGTTTCCTTGCCGATGCAGCTGCTTGAACTCGACGACTTCTGGTTGCAACACCCGGGGTGAGTGGGCAGCCATCTGCGGCACCTCCCGGGGCCTGCTCCGCCATTTGCCCCAGCCCACACGCTTTTCTCTCACTCCTCACTCCTCCTAACTCACTCCTCGCCCTGTGCGCGTAAACAAATACATCAGCGAAGCCGGCCTGTGCTCGCGCCGCGAGGCGGACGAGCTGCTGCTGGCCGGACGCGTCACAATCAATGGTGAGGTCGTCACCACCGGGGCCAAGGCACTGGAGGGCGACGAGGTGCGCGTGGACGGCGAGATCGTCAAGGCGCGTATCCTCGCTGCCACGCCGTCGGCGAAGAAGGCCGTCTACATCGCGCTGAACAAGCCGGTCGGAATCACCTGCACCACCGACACGAGCGTGGCCGGCAACATCGTCGACTTCGTCGACCACCCGCAGCGCATCTTCCCGATCGGCCGGCTGGACAAGGATTCGGAGGGCCTGATCCTGCTGACCAGCAACGGCGACATCGTCAACGAGATCCTGCGCGCCGAGAACCGGCACGAAAAGGAATACCTGGTGGCGGTGAACAAGGCGGTCACCGACGAATTCCTCGCCGGGATGAGCAAGGGTGTGCGTATCCACGGCCAGATGACCCAGCGCTGCCGCGTGCGGCGCATCGCCAAGTTCGGCTTCGGCATCGTGCTCACCCAGGGCCTGAACCGGCAGATTCGCCTGATGGCCGCCGCGTTCGGCTACCGCGTCACCCAACTGCGCCGCGTGCGCATCGACAACATCAAGCTCGGCCACCTCAAGCCCGGGCAATGGCGCAACCTCACCGATGCTGAGCTGAAAGGCCTGCTGCCGAACCGCACGCAGTGGTGAGCACCTCGGAGCGCCTTGGCGCACCGTTGCCGGCCTCGCTGGCCGGCATTTGAGCGGCCAGCCGGGCGAGGTCGGAAACCGCAAGACAGCGGGAGGTCGGCACCATCAGACGGGTGACGATGGCTGCGCCGATGCGAGGAACCTGCTGGCTCCGGGGAGCCGATGCGCGACGGCCCGCGCGAGGCGGGCCGTTCGATCCGGACGTCCTGCGGCCGGGCAGCTGCCGCAGGACGCAACTTTCAGTGACAGGTGCTGCAGGCTGGCATCTGTGCCGACGCCAGCATGCCGCGCGCTTCGACCACGTCGGCAAAACTGCCGGTATCGCGGATGCCCAGCGCCTCATGCACGCGATTGACCGGAGCACGGTTCGACGCCACGTGAATGACCTCGCCGGCCGCCGCACCACTGGCCACCGCCGTGAGCGCGATCACCATGGAAAGGGAACGAATCTTCATGAGCTGCAATCTCCTCGCCAGTTGATGGCGTCGCCTTCGTTGCGGCCTGGCCCGTGCGACCTGCAGCGGTGCGATGCCCTTTGTCCATATCCCCCACCGGCCAGCGTAGCGCCGAATTTCCGACGCTACCAGCGCGATCGATGGTGCGCCGCGCGAGAAAACGTATTCATGCCGGAAGCTGCCCGGATGTGGCCTGCAACCAGGCCGCCGCGCCGCGTCCGGCGCGCCGCCCGCTGGCGAAACAGGCCGTCAGCAGATAGCCGCCGGTCGGGGCTTCCCAGTCCAGCATCTCGCCGGCGCAGAACACCCCCGGACGGTCACGCAGCATCAGGTTGTCGTCCAGCGCTGGCCAGGCCACGCCGCCGGCAGTGCTGATCGCCTCGGCGACCGGGCGCGGCGCAACGAACGACAGCGGCAGCGCCTTGACCAGCGCGGCCAGCCGCACGGCATCGCCCAGCGTGGCCTTGTCGGCCACCTCGAACACCAGCGCGCATTTGGCCGCATCCAGCCCCGCGCGACGGCGCAGCCAGTCGCCCACGCTGTGCTTGCCGCGCGGCGCCGCCAGCCGGGTGGCAAGCGCGTCGACGTCATAACCGGGCGCCAGGTCGAGCTGCAGCGTCGCCTCGCCACGTTCGCGGATCTGCCGACGCAGGGCCGGGCCGATCGCGTAGACCAGGCTGCCTTCCAGGCCATAGCGGCTGATCACGCACTCGCCCTGACGCTGGCGGAGCTTGCCGTCCGCGTCTTGCCAATGCACCACCACGGATTTCAGCGGCGCTCCCGCGAACCGACTGACGAGGTGGTCGCTCCAGGCACGTTCGAAGCCGCAGTTGGCCGGCTCCAGCGGCACCGTGGCGACGCCGGCCGCGGCGAGCACATCCATCCAGGCACCGTCCGAACCCAGCTGCGGCCAGCTGCCGCCACCGAGTGCCAGCACGGTGGCAGCCGGCGCCACGGTTCGCTCGCCGTCGGGCGTGTCGAAGCGCAGCGCGCCGTCCTTCCGCCAGCCCCGCCAGCGGTGATGCATGTGGAAGCGCACCCCGTCGGCGTGCAGCCGGCGCACCCAGCGGCGCAGCAACGGCGCCGCCTTGAGGTCGACGGGAAACACCCGCCCGGAGCTGCCGACGAAGGTCTCCACGCCGAGCCCGCGCGCCCAGGCGCGCAGGGCCTCGGCGTCGAAATCGCGCAGCCACGCGCCGACCTGCGTCGCCTGCTCGCCATAGCGTCCGACGAAATCGGCGAACGGCTCGCCGTGGGTGAGGTTGAGCCCGCCCTTGCCGGCGAGCAGGAACTTGCGCCCCACCGAGCCCATCGCGTCGTAGATATCCACCGCCAGGCCCGCCTGGCGCAGCTGTTCGGCGGCCATCAGGCCTGCGGGCCCGCCGCCGACCACGGCGACGTGCGAAGAAGAAACATCGGTCATGGCGTGGATGGTCGCACGCCGAAGGTCGGCTGGTGCAGGCACGGCGTGCTGCGCATACTCGAGCGCTGCACCGACGCGTCCGTTTCCCACGAGGCCACCCCGATGATCCGACTCCACCCGCTGCCCCTTGCCGCAGCCCTGCTGTTCGCGGCAAGCACCCCGCTCGCCGCGCAGGACACCGCCCAGCCGCGCGAGCAGGCCAGCCTGCACGCGCTGGCCAGCGCCCCCAGCGAAGCGCGCCTGCATGACACCATCGCCCGACTGGTCGGCTTCGGCACCCGCCACACGCTGTCCGATACCCGCTCCGACAGGCGCGGCATCGGCGCCGCGCGGCGCTGGGTCAAGGCACAGTTCGAGGCGATCTCGCGCGACTGCGGTGGCTGCCTGGAAGTGGTGACGCCCTCGCAGGTGTTCACCGGCGAGCGGATTCCGAAACCCGCCGAGGTGATGGACGTGGTGGCGATCAAGCGCGGCAGCAGCGACCCGGACCGCGTGATCGTGATGAGCGGACATCTGGACTCGCGCGTCACCGACATCATGAATGCGACCAGCGACGCTCCCGGCGCCAACGACGACGCCTCCGGCGTGGCCGCGCTGATGGAGGCGGCGCGGCTGCTGTCGAAGCAGGACAACCGCGCCACCCTGGTGTTCGCCGCGCTGTCGGGCGAGGAGCAGGGCCTGTACGGCGGCAAGGTACTGGCCGACTACGCCGTGGCCCACGGCTGGAGAGTGGAGGCCGACCTCAACAACGACATCGTCGGCAACAGCCGTGGCCAGAACGGCGTGCGCGACAACACCACCGTGCGCGTGTTCAGCGAAGGCACGCGCAGCACCGAGACGGCGAAGCAGGCGCGCATCCGCAACTACTTCGGCGGCGAGGTCGATTCGCCCTCGCGCAACGTGGCCCGCTACATGGCCTCGGTCGCCGACCAGTACCTGCCGGACCTGCGCGTGCGGATGATCTATCGCACCGACCGCTACGGCCGCGGCGGCGACCAGGTGGAGTTCCTCAAGGCCGGCTACCCGGCGATCCGCGTCAGCGAAGGCCACGAGGACTACACCAAGCAGCACCAGGACCTGCGCACCGGGAATACTGATCAAGACCGGGGCATCCACTACGGCGACACGATCGACGGCATCGACTTCCGCTACCTCGCCCGCGTCACCGCGCTCAACACGGTGACGATGGCCGCGATGGCCAATGCGCCGGCGCCGCCGACCGACGTGAAGACCGAGGGGGCGCTGGCCACCGACACCACCGTGAGCTGGCACAAGGTGCCCGGCGCCGCCGGCTACCGCGTGCACTGGCGCGACACCACGGCGCCGCGCTGGCAGTACGCGCGCGCGGTCGGCGATGTGGACAGGGCGGTGATCCGGGACGTGGTGATCGACGACTGGTTCTTCGGCGTGTCCTCGGTCTCGGCCGACGGCTACGAGAGCCCGGTGGTGTTCCCGGGCGCGGCCGGCAGCTTCGAGCGGCAGGCGCCCGAGGCGCCGGCGAAGTAGGCGCCGCGCTCAGTCGCGCTGGAACGGCACCGGCTCCGGCCGGTGCAGCGAGAAGCCCTGGGCCAGGTCCACGCCAAGCGCGCGCAGCGCCTGCATCACCGCGTCGCTGGTGACCCACTCGGCCACCACCGTGAGGCCGATGCGGTGACCGATGTCGGTAGCCGCGCGCACCATCGCGTGGCTCACCGGGTCCTCCAGCATGTCGCGGATGAAACTGCCGTCGATCTTGATGATGTCCACCGGCAGGTTCTTCAGGTAGCCGAACGAGGACATCCCGGCGCCGAAGTCGTCCAGCGCCACCTTGCAACCGACCGCGCGCAGCCGCTGCATGAAGCGTGCGACCTGCGACAGATGCCGCACCGCCACCGTCTCGGTCACCTCGAAGCAGACCCGTGACGGATCCACCCGGTGCTGGCCGAGCAGCTCGATGATGCGATCGGCCAGCGCGTCGTCCTCGACGCTGGCGCCGGAGAGATTGATCGTGGCCAGTTGCAGCGAGGCACCGGCCGGATGCAACTGGTCGAAATGGGCCAGCGCGGTCTCGATCACCCAGCGGTCGATCGTCGGCATCAGGCCGTAGCGCTCGGCTGCCGGTATGAAGGCGCCGGGGACGACCAACCGCCCTTCCTCGTCGCGAAAACGCAGCAGCAGCTCGATCCGTACGCCTTCCCCGGGCTGCGGTGCCAGCGGCAGCAGCTCCTGGTAGTGCAGCAGCAGGCGGCCCTCGTCGGCGGCCCAGCGCAGGCGGTTGGCCCACTCCATCTCGCTGCGCCGCCGTGCGGTCTCGTCGTCGTGCTCGGAATAGAAGTGGACGCGGTTCCGCCCGGCCTCCTTGGCCATGTAGCAGGCGGTGTCGGCCTGCACGAACAGTTCGTGCAGGTGCACGCCCGGCCGGTCGAGCATGACGCCGCCGATGCTGGCGCTGATCGAGTAGCTGCGTTGCTCCCACATGAACACGTAGCCATCGATGCGGCGCCGCAGTTGCTCGGCCACCCGCTCGGCAGCCTCCTGGCTCCCGACGCGCGGCAGCAGCACGCCGAACTCGTCCCCCCCCAATCGGGCGAGTACGTCGTGGTCGCCGAGCTGCTCGCGCATGGCCATCGCGAGCTGGGCCAGCAGTTGGTCGCCGGCCATGTGGCCGGAGGTGTCGTTGATCAGCTTGAACTGGTCCAGGTCGATGTACAGCAGCGCCGCCGCGGCTGCGCCGGCGCCGATCGCCGCCATCGCCTCGCCCAGATGGCGCTCGAACTCGCGGCGGTTGTAAAGCTCGGTCAGCGCGTCGTGGCTGGCCTGATGGACCAGCCGGTCGTTGAGCAGGCGCTGCTCGGTGACATCGGAGGCGACCATCAGCAGCTTGGGCACGCCGTCCAGCTCCACACGGGCGATCGACACGCTGGCCCAGAAACGCTGCCGGCGCTCGTTGTGCAGCACGGCCTCGAGCTGCTCGACCGCCCCGGCCCGCGGATCGGCGAGCCGCTCGCGCACGGTGGCGTCCTCGAACAGCCCGGGCAGCGCGTGACCCAGCGGATCGCCGAGCCGGTCGCGTGCGGCGCGGTTGGCATAGGTCACGCGTCCCTGGCTCGCGTCGGCCAGCAGGACCAGCGCCGGCAGCAGCTCGTTGAGCGCCCGAAAGCGCTCCTCGCTCTCGCGGTAGCGACGACTCATCCGCCAGCCCAGCTCCATGGCCCGCCGCTGCGTACCGACCACGGACCAGACCAGCAGCGCGAGCAGCAGGCTGATCAGCAGGCCGGCAGGCAACAGCGTGCCGCTCCAGTTCACGCGCTCCGGCGGCAACGGATAATCCATGCGCACCCGCCATACCCGGCCGCCGTAGTGCAGGTCACGGTAGAAGCCGCCGTCGCCGCCCATGGCCATCGCCGCACCGGAATCGAACAGCGCCTGCTCGGGCGCGCCGATGTCGAAGACCTGGATATGCATGCGGCGCAGCGCTTCCGCGGTAAATGCGCCACCGATCAGCTGCGAGACACGGAAGGACGCGGCAATCGACCCCTCGAGCCGGGCCATGCGCTCGGCCGGCGTCGACGGCGGGGACCCCTCGCTGTAGACCGGCAGGCGCATGGTGATGCCGCGGATCGGCCGGCCATCGGGTTCGCGCTGGATCAGGTCGAACGGTGCCGACAGGGCCGGCTCGCCACTCTCCTGCGCGGCAACCAGGGCGGACATGTTCGGCGTCTGCGACGTGACGTCCAGTCCCAGCAACCGCTCGTTGCCCTCCAGCGGAGCGACCTGGCGGGTGATGTAGCGCGCGCCTTCCGGCCCTGCACCACGCTGCGCATAGGCAAGTGCGACCAGGCTCGGAAAAAGGGCCCTGGGTCGCAGGTTCGCGTAGAAATGCTGGAAGTCGGCGGTGGTGACCTCGTCGGACGCGATGTACAGCGTCTGCACCGAGCGGATCAGCAGCTCGGAGGTGGCCAACCGCGCCTGCAGCGCGGCGAAGCTCTTGTCCGCCAGCTCGTCCAGCGAGACCCGCATCGCCGCGCGCTGCCTCGCCTGCTGCTGGTGATGGATCACCAGCGTCAGCAGCACGCCGGCCAGCAGGGTGCCAGCCACCCAGATCCACACCCGCCCCCCGCGCGGCGGCGGTGCAAGCGGGACCTGCGGGGACAGACCCGGATCCGGTCGGGGAACGGGAGCGGTGCTCAAGCGGGAATCCGTGGCGCCGGCAGGCATCCACCCTATCTGAGCACATCCGGCGAGCCATCGCAGTACGAAAAATGTCAGCGCTGGCAGGATGCCGCAGCGACTGCTACAAGGTCCATCCGGGGCGCCATTGGGGAGCGCCCCGGCATGGCGCCCTTCGCCGGGCACCGTTTCGATGGAACGACACCAGGGGGATTCTCGATGACCTACCGCTTCGGCGCGCCGGCACGGCTCGTGCTGCCCGCCCTCATCCTGCTTTGCACCACCCATGCCGTGCCGGCCCGTGCCGGCGACGGCACCGACCCGCGCACCGAGCAATTCATCGCCTCGCTGCACCCGGCCACTGGCGACGTGGCGATCGCCCCGGCGCATGCGCACCTGGCGCTGAAGCCGGGCTACGCCTTCCTCGGCCCGCAGGACGCGCAGCGCGTGCTGACCCAGTTGTGGGACAACCCGCCGGACAAGGATGTGCTCGGCATGATCCTGCCCGACACCGACCCGCACGGCCTGCTCGATCCGAAGCAGTGGGCGGTAGTGGTCACCTACGTCGACGACGGTTACGTGTCGGACGCCGACGCGTCCTCGATCGACTATGACGACATGCTGTCGAAGATGAAGGAATCGACCCGCGACGAGAACGCCGAGCGGCGCAAGCAGGGCTACCCGGAAATCGACCTGGTCGGCTGGGCGGAGCCGCCGCACTACGATGCGGCCAGCCACAAGCTGTACTGGGCGCGCGACCTGGTGTTCCGCCGCGACGGCCACAGCGGCCACTCACTCAATTACGACATCCGCGTGCTCGGCCGCGAGGGATATCTCTCGCTCAATGCGGTGGCACCGATCGGCGAGCTGGCGCAGGTGCGGGCGGACATGCCCGAGGTGCTGGACATGACCGACTTCGACCCCGGACAGCGCTACACCGACTACGACTCGCGCACCGACAAGCTGGCCGCCTACGGCATCGGCGCGCTGGTTGCCGGTGGCATCGCCGCCAAGGCCGGACTGTTCGCCAAGCTGGGCGTGCTGCTGCTGGCGATGAAGAAGTTCGTGATCGTGGTGATCGCGGCGATCGCCGGCCTGTTCAGGAAGCTGTTCCGTCGCAAGACCGCCTGACCACGCCGGTCGCGCGGTGCCTCAGGTACCGCGCGGCTTGGGCCGGTGGGTGGGCGTGGCGGTCCACGGATCGTCCGGCCAGGGGTGGCGCGGGTAGCGTCCCTTCAGTTCCTTCTTCACCTCGGGATAGGTGCGTTCCCAGAAGCCCTTGAGGTCCTGCGTCATCTGGATCGGCCGGCCGGCCGGCGACAGCAGGTGCAAGGTCACCGGCACGCGCCCGCCGCCCACGCGCGGTGTGTCGGCCAGGCCGAACAGCTCCTGCAGCTTCACCGCCAGCACCGGCGGTCCGTCCGGCGTGTATTCGAGCCGGCGATGCTGGCCGCTGGGCGCCAGCCACTGGTCCGGCGCCTGCACGTCGAGCTGCTGGCGCTGGCCGTAGTCGAGCATCGCGGACAGCGCCTGCGACAGGTCCTCCGCCCCCAGCGCATCCAGCCCGCGCTTGCCCTGCAGGTAGGGTGCGAGCCAGCCCTCCAGCGTCGCCAGCAGGTGCGCATCGGAAACATCGGGCAGGCCCAGCTCGGGCATCCAGCCGCGCAGCGCCTGGATGCGCAGGCGCAGGCGGCGTGCGGCATCACTCCACGGCAGCGCTTCGAGGCCACGGCTACGCACCGCGGCGAGCAGCGCCGGCAGCGCGTCGGCCGGCTGCACCGGCACGCTGCGCCGCTCGGTCACGATGGCGCCGAAGCGGCGTTCCTCGAAGGCCTCCACCGCACCGCGCGCCTCGTTCCAGCGCAGCACGCGCTCGCGCACGAAGGCACCGGGAAACTCGGCCTCGAGCACGCGCGGGTCGACCGGCGCGGCGGCCAGCACCAGGCTGTCGCGCGCTTCGTGGCGCAGGTCCAGCACCACCAGCCAGGGTTCGCCGAGCAGCGCGGTCTGCTCGTGCAGTCGCGCGCCGCGGCCGTTGGCGAGGGTGTAGCGCAGCGGGTTGTTCGCGTCGCGAAAGGCGATGCGGTCGGGATACGCGTGCACCAGCAGGTCGCCAACCGCATGGCTGTCCGGGACCCCGCTAGCCGCAGTGCGCACGTCCAGCCTGCGCCGCCAGCCCTTGGCGGCCTGCTCGATCGCCGCCAGCGCACCGGCATCGGCGCCGGCATGGCTGCCGCCGCCGCGCCGGTCGCGCCAGGCGTGCAGCGCGGCCAGCCGCACCCGGAAATCGTCGCTGCGCGCAAACTCGCCGCGCAGCGGCGAACGCGCCTCGACCAGCGCGAGCAGGTCGGCGACCAACGCCCGGCGCTCCTCCGGCGCGCGCAGCGCCGCGGCACCGAGGCGCGGCGTGGCGCCGAGCTCCAGCATCCGGCGGCCCAGCGCGGTGATGCGACCGTCGGCATCCAGCGCACCCAGGGCGGCCAGCAGTTCGCGTCCCTGCGCCAGCGCGCCGGGCGGCGGCGGGTCCAGCCAGGGCAGGTCGCTGCCGCTGCCCGAGGTGATACCCCAGGCGGCCAGCTCCAGCGCCAGCGCGGACAGCTCCGCCTGGGCGATCTCGGCGGTGCGCGAGGGTTCCAGCCGCCGGCTCTGCGGCCACAGCCGGTACGCCGTGCCCTCGGCGACACGGCCGGCGCGACCGGCGCGCTGGTCGGCCGAGGCCTGCGAGATCGCCACCGTCTCCAGCCGGGTGAAGCCGGAATTCGGATCGAACCGCGGCTCGCGCGCCAGGCCGCTGTCGACCACCGCGCGGATACCCGGCAGGGTCACGCTGGACTCGGCCACGTTGGTCGCCAGCACCACCCGCCGCGTGCCCGGCTCGGCCGCCCCGAGCGCGAGCTGCTGCTCGGCCAGCGACAGCTCGCCGTGCAGCGGCACCAGTTCCACCGAATCATCCAGCGTGTTGCCCAGCACGGTCTGCGCGCGGCCGATCTCGCGTCGTCCGGGCAGGAACACCAGCACGTCGCCGGCGTTCTCGGCCAGCGCCTGCCGCACGGTGCGCGCCAGGTGCTGCTCCAGCGTCTCCTGCGCCCGTGCCGGCGGGTGCTCGATGCGCACCGGAAAGCTGCGCCCGGGACTGCTGATCCGCGGCGCGTCCAGCCACTGCGCGACACGCTCGCCGTCCAGCGTGGCGGACATCACCAGCAGGCGCAGGTCGGGCCGCAGCGTGCCCTGCACGTCCAGCGCCAGCGCCGCGCCGAGGTCGCCGGCGAGGTGCCGCTCGTGGAATTCGTCGAACAGGATGGCGCCGATGCCGGTGAGCTCCGGATCGTCCTGGATCAGCCGGGTCAGGATGCCTTCGGTGACCACCTCGATCCGCGTCGCCGCGCTGGTGCGCGACTCGAAGCGGATCGAATAGCCGACCCTCTGTCCCACTGGTTCGCCGAGTTGCTGCGCCATGAACTGCGCGGCCGCGCGGGCGGCGATGCGGCGCGGTTCCAGCATGAGGATCTTCCGCCCCTCCAGCCAGGGTGCGTCGAGCAGCGCGAGCGGCACCTGGGTGGTCTTGCCGGCGCCGGGCGGCGCCTCCAGTACCAGCCGCGCATGCGCGGCGAGCGAGGCGCGGATTTCCGGCAGCAGCGGGGTGATCGGGAAGTCGGCAAGCGTTGCGGTCATCCGCGCCAATGGTAACGGCGGAGCGAGCGCGGCACGTCCCGGCGGCGCGGATCCCGTCGCGCGCGACCGCTAGCGGGGCTCAGCCGCCAGGCACTGCTGTATCCACTTGTTGGCGGTCTGGGCGCCCGCCGTGTCCTGCAGTCGCGCCCGCGCCTCGGCGATCACCCGCCAGTTCTGCGCGCACAAGTCGCCGTGGCGCGTGCCCTGCCGCCACGAGCGCAGCGCCAGCGCCTGGGCGCCTTGGTAGTCGGTCTGTGCCAGCGCGGCCTCGGCTTGCTGCTGCAACTGCTCGGGAGTGGCCGCCGCGTCCCCGGCCGGCGCACCAGCCGGAGGCAACGGGTCGTTGGCGGCAGCCGTCGGCACGCTCGCCCCCCTCGCCCGCAGCGGCGCCAGCGACTCGAACTTGCGCTGGTACTCCTCGGTGACCTCGCGGGCGTCATCGCTGCTGGTGATCACCCGCGGGGTGATCAGCACGATCAGCTCGGTGCGGCTGTGGGTGCGGCTGGTGGTGCCGAACAGCCGGCCGAGGACGGGCACGCGGTTCAGGCCCGGCACGCCGCCGTCGGAGGTGCCCTCGTCCTGCTGGATCAGGCCGCCGAGCAGCACGGTCTGCCCGCTCTGCACCGCCACCTGCGTGGCCAGCTCGCGCTGCGAGATGGTCGGGTTGCCGTTGACCAGCTGGGCGGTGCGGTCGACCTGGCTGACCTGCTGGCCGATGTTGAGGTAGACCAGGCCGCCGGGATTGACCCGCGGCTGCACGTTGAGGATGACGCCGGTATCGAGGTACTGCGTTTCGCTGTAGGGGGTGCTCGTGCCGGTGTTGAGCGAAATGCTGGTGCTGTTGATCGGCACGCGGTTGCCCACCTGGATGTGTGCCACCTGGTTGTTCAGCACCACCATCGACGGTGCCGACAGCGTCTTGGTGTTGCCGCTGGTCTCCATCGCATGCAGCGCCACCTGCAGGTTGGAGTTGACGAAGGAGTAGAACAGCGCATCACCGGTGACGCCGTTGCTGGGCACGTACGCGTTGCCGCCGATGCCCAGCGCGCCCTGGCGCGGGTTGTTCGGGTTGCCCGGGGTGAAGCTGCCGTCGGCGTTCTGGGTGCCGCCGGCCAGCCCCTGCAGGTACCACTGCACGCCGAATTTGAAATCGCCGGACAGGTTCACCTCGAGGATGCGCGTCTCGATCTGCACCTGCAGCGGCACGGTATCGAGGCGCTGGATCGCGTCCTGGATCTCCGCCCACTGCGACGGCCGCGCGCGCACCAGCAACTGGTTGTTCGCGTCGACCGAGCTGATCCGGATGCTGCCGTCACCGGAGCTGTACTCCTGGTCGCCGGAGCCGCCGCCCATGCCACCGGAGGCATTGATCAGCGCACCGCCGGTGCCACCCTGCCCGGACGAGGTGCCGGTGCCGCCCATGCCCGTCGTGCCGCCGAGTCCGCCCCCGCGCGCGCTGCCGCCGGCGCCGAAGCCACCGCCGGTGCTGCCGAAGCTGCCGGCGGTGCTGCCCATCGACTTGCCGCCCGCGCCACCGGTATTGCCGAGGGTGGCGCCGGTCAGGCCGGGGCCGACCTCGCCGCCGGCGCTGCCGCCACCGCCGCCGGCGTTGTCGGTGTAGATCTGCGCCAGGTAACGGGCCAGGTCCGAGGCCTTGATGTTGCGCACGTCGTAGACGTAGAGCTGCGGCTCGTTGCCGCCGCCGCGGTCGATGCGGTTGATCCAGTCGCCGACCTCGTGCAGGTAGTCCGGCTGGGTGGAGATCACCACCAGCGCGTTGGTGCGCTCGATCGGGATGAAACGCAGCATGCCGGCCAGCGGCGTGTTGCCGTCCTTGCCGAACAGGCTGTCGAGCTTGGGCATCAGGTCGGCGACGCTGGCATGTTCGAGCGAGAACACGCCCACCGACATGCCGCGCAACCAGTCCACGTCGAAGGTGCGCACGGTGCGGGCGTAGTTGGCCAGCTCCTGCGGCGTGCCGGAGAGCACCAGCAGGTTGCGCGCAGGGTCGACCAGCAGCACCGAGTCGGGCCGCGCGAACGGCTTGATCAGCTTCTGCATCTCCACCGCGCTGATGTAGTGCAGCGGGAACAGCCGCGCCTGCAGGCCGCCGGCCGGCGCGCTGGCGCCCAGGCCCGGCACGAGGTTGCCGGCGGCGGCGTCCTTGGCCGGCATCACCACGTAGCCGCCGGCGTTGCTGACCAGCGCGTTGCCGGTCCACGACAGCAGCATCTCCAGGATCGGCAGCGCCTGGCTGGAGTCCACCGGCTCGGCGGTGGCGAAGGAGATGTTGCCCTGCACGCCCGGCGCGATGGTGTAGTTCTTCTTCAGCAGGTCGCCCAGCACCGCCTTCACCACGGCCTGCACCGGCTGGTTCTCGAAGTTGAAGGTGACCGCGCCGTCGCCCTTGGCCGCCGGGCGCGGGGTGGCCAGCGCGGTGGGATGGATGAACCGGCCGGTGCCGGTGCGCAGCTCCGGCTGGACCGCGGCCGGGGGTTCGGCGCCAAGCCGGTTGGCCAGCGGCAGCGGGGCCGGCACCGGCTTGTCGGTGCCGGCCATCGCCTCGCGCTGCAGCGCGCCGTCGTCGGGCGGTGGCGGCATCGTGGCGCAGCCGGCCAGCCAGACCGCGCTGGCCAGTGCGACCGCGCGGATCATCGGGTGCTTCAGCATGCGGAACATCAATGATCTCCTTGCTGGGTCGAGGCTGCCTGCTCGGCCCGACGTTTCTGGATGATGGCGTTGAGCTGGCGCAGCCGCTCGGCCTGCAACTGGGCCTCGGTCTGGTGCCCGCGCTGCGCCCGCCCGGCGCCCGGCGGAGTCAGTCCCATGCGCGGCGACGACCCGCCGGTGGCCGGGAACGGCGCGGCGCCGGCCTCCTTGCGCATCTCGGCGGCACCCGGCGCGTTGTCCGGTGCCATCGGCGTCTTGTCGAACGGGGCCCCGGCCGGCAGCTTCAGCTCGACGCGGCCCTCGGGGCCGTCGAACACTGCCGCGCGCGGCTGCACCTCGACCAGGGTCCAGCGGCCGTCCGGCGTGGTCTTGCCCTCGGCGATCTGCAGGTCGCGGTTGTTGCTCTTGTCGTGCGCCAGCACCATGCGCAGCCCCGGGGTGAGGATCACGCCGGTGAGCGCCAGGTCGCCGACCGCACCGCCATCTCCGGACTGCGCGCCGGGCCGCCGGTCGGGGCGGAACAGCGGCCGTTGCCACACGGTGGCGAAACGGTCCAGCGGCTGCGGCGGCGGCAGCGCGTTCCCGTGTCCCGGCGGCGGCAGCGGCGCCGGTGGGCGCGGCGCGCGCCAATGCACGCCCTGCCCCAGGCCCAGCAACAGCGTCACCAGCACCGCGCCGAGCGCGGCGGCGACCAGCACCAGCATCGGCGTCAACCGGCGTTGCGTGGCAGCCTTCATGGCGCGGCTCCCGGTGCGGCAGCGGTGGCGGTGGCGGCATGCGATGGACGCACATAGCCGGTGAGGGTGAACTGCACCTCCAGCGGCGCCGCCGAGTTCTGCTGCGTCACCACCGGGTTGCGGAAAATGCTCAGGTCGCCGACGAACAGGTACGGCGTGCCCTGCTCAAGGTCGTTCAGCACGGCAGCCAGCGGCTCGATGTCGCAGCGCAGGCTGATGCTCACCGCAGCCTTGCGGTAAGGCTCGCTGCCATCGCCCTGCGGCTCGGGCAACGGCATCTTCTGGGTGACCTCGCAACCGCCGTTGCGCCGGTGCGCGCCGGTCACGTCGACCACCCGCTGCATCAGCCCGGCGGTGGCGGCATTAGGGTCGTCCTCCGGCAGGAACGCGCTGCTCGCCGCCTGCCCGGCGCCCATCGCGGCGAGGCGCTTCTCCAGCTCCGGCTTCTGCGCGATGGCGGCGGCATAGCGGCTCTGCGTGTCGCGCAGGTCGCTCATCTGCGCGTTGATCGACTGCAACGGCGCCACGAACCACCAGTGCAGCAACGCGAAATAGGCGATCACCAGCACCACCAGCAGCAGGCCGATCGCCGCCAGCCGGCTGTCGCGCGGCTTCATCACCAGCCGGCTCATGGCGTGGCTCCGGACGAGGCCGGCGCCGGTGCGGCCGGGGCACGCACGTTGGCGACGAGGTAGAAGCGCTCCTTGCCGGTGGTCGGATCGGCCTGGATCGAGCCCTGGAAGCCGACGTCGCGGATCAGCGGGTCGTCCTTCAGCGCATCCACCAGCCGCGCCGCCTGCGTCGCCTGGCCCTGGAAGCCGAGGTGGCCGCTGCTGTCGATGCTGAAACGCTCCAGCCAGGCCGTGTCGGGCAGGCGGCGGGTGAGTTCGTCCAGCAGCGCCAGCACCGGTACGGTGTCCTTCTTCTTGCGTGCAAGGAAACCGGCCGCGCCGGCGTTGTCCTGCAACTGCTGGCGCAGCAGCGCGACCTGCTGCGCCTCGCCATGCATGGCGTCCACCTGCGCCTGCATGGCGCCCAGCGCGAGCTGCCGGTTGTGCAGCCACTGGCCCAGCACCAGAGCTACCAGCCCCACGCAGGCGGCGGCGAGCACGAGATTCAGGCGCGCCCGCGGATCGACCCGGCGCGGCCGCTGCGCGGGCGACAGCAGGTTCGCTCCGACACGAGCGTCGCCGTCGAGCAGGTCGACCGCGTCGACCCGGATGCGCAGCGCTGCCAGGCGCTCGAGCAGGGGGTCGAGCGTGGCACGCGGCAGTGCGATCAACTCCACTGCGAAGCGGCCTTCGCCGACCGGGCGTGCCAGCTCGCGCACGTCGGTCGCCACCTGTTCGGCGCGGAACGGGGTCTGCCGGTCGATCTCGAAACCGACCACCTGGGCCAGGTTGTCACGGGCGGCCAGCGGCAGCGCCAGCGTGCGGCGCAGGCCGGCCGAAGCAGGCAGGCAAAGCGCCAGCCGCAGGTCCTGCGGATCGACCGAGGCCAGCGCCTGGCGCAGCGACTGCTGCTGGATGGCCGGATCGTCGGCGTCGGACCAGTGCGCCAGCGCGGCCGACCCGCCGGCACGGCGCACGCTCCACTGACCGTCGTGATGTTCCAACAGGTGCCAGTCGGCACCGCCGGCCAGTGCCTGGCGCAGCCGGACCGGCAACAGGGCGCGCAACTCGCCCCCCCACCAGGCCAGGAAACCCGGCAGCGGCGAGGCGCGCCAGGCGCGCCGGGTGCGCTCCAGCGACGGCCGTAGCGACTGCGTTGCGCTATTCATTCTCCGTCTCCCTCCTGCCAGCGCAGCACCGCATACGGCTGCGCGCCGGCCCCGATCCCGCGCAGACGAACCGTTGCCCGCACCACGGCTTGGGTGCCGTCGGGGAGCGTCGCCTGCGAACGGATACTATGCGTCACCCCGGCACCGGACGCCATCGCGGTGGCGGGATCCAGCGCCTGGCGGGCCTGCTCGGCCTGCTGGATGCGTGCCGCGTCCATGCCGGGTATCGCCGCCAGCGCGAGCGGCGGCGCGGTGGCCGGATTCGGCGCATCGCGGCCCGACCACAACGTGACCTGCGAGGCGACAGCCTTGTATACGGCGGCTGGCATGCCGAGCACCATGCGCAATTCCTCGATGCTGGTGAAGGGGCCGTGGCGCGGCGTGTAGCCGAGCCCCGCCGCGGTGTAGGCGGCATCGGCCGGGTTCGGCCCCACCGTGTCGCTGAAACTGCGCCAGGCCACCACCCGTGCTCCGAGCTGCTGTGCGGCCTGCGGATCCATGCCGGCGGCCTGGAACAAGCCGGTCAGCACGGCCGGCGAGGCCGCGTTGAGGTCGACCTTGCCGCTCTCGTCGATCACCTCGACCTGCACGCTGGCCTCGCCGAACGTGAAGGTGTACGGCCGGCCGTCGGGGATCCAGCGCTGCGCCAGCTGCGGATCCTGCAGTGCGTAGACCGCCCGCGCGATGCCTGCCTCGGCCGCATAGTGCGCCTGGGTGTGGGCGAACGCATAGCGCGCCTGCAAGGCCTCGGTGCGCGCCATCAGCGCGTAGCCGCCGAGCAGCACCGCCAGCAGCGTGCAGGCCCACAGCACCACCAGCAGCGCCACACCGCGCTGCCGCGTCGGCGCATGCATCGCGCGCATCATCGCGGCCCCGCCGCGCGCATGCGCAACAGCGGCCCCTGCAGCATCAGCCCGCTGCTCGGGTCGATGCGCAGCGGCATGGTCAGCTCCGGCCAGGGCGTGGTGCCCTGCGGGGTCAGCTCGATGCGCACCAGCTGCGGCATCAGACGGCCGTCCGGCCAGGTGTCCTGCCAGTCGCCGACGCGGCCCTGCGCGTCCACGCCGCGGTACTGGAACCGGCCCTGCCTCACGTGATCGAGCAGCAGCTGCGGCTTGCCCAGCGGCCGCGGCGGCTTGCCGTCCGGCGGCAGCACCGCGAGCTGCAGCTGCAACTGCTTGCCGCCGTGGTGATCGTCCACCAGCGAGAGCTTCAGCAGCTGCGGACCGAGCTTGTCGAGGTAGCCCGGCAGCGGGGCGACGAAGCGCATCGCATCGGCCTTGCCGTCGAAGAACAGCGCGTCGCCATTCGCATCGTGGCCGATCGGCGCCACCATCGCCTGGGCCACCTCGCGCCGCAGCAGCTGCTGGGTCGAACGCACCTGGTCGAGCCGCTCGACCGCCGCGGTACCGGAACGTACCCCGTGGGTGGCGGTGCGGATGCCGGAGTACACGCCGAGCAGCAGCACGCTCAGCAGCACCAGCGCCAGCAGCACCTCGAGCAGGCTGAAGCCGCGCACGCGCCTCATCGTCCGCCTCCGCCTGGATTCGCCGGCATGCCGGCGCGCAGCGTGCTGAAGTGCGCATCCTGCTCGTGGTTGCCTTCGCGCCAGCGCACGTCGAGGTCCAGCCGGTAGAGCTGCAGCGGCGGGTTCGCGGCCGGCTTGCCGCCCGGATTCCACGGCGTCACCTGGAGCTGCCAGCGGTAGCGTGGGTCGAAGCGCCCGGTGCGGGTTCCCGCCTGCAGCGGTTCGATGACGAAGGCGCTGTCCAGCAGGCTGCGCGCCCACATCGCCGCCTCGCTGCGCTGGGCCGCGCGGCGGGTCAGGTCGATCGCGCCGCCGGCCACCCGCATCAGCGCGGTGAATGCGATCGCCAGCAGCAGCAGCGCGGCGATCACCTCGATCAGGCTGAAACCCCGCTGGCCACGGACCGCACTCACGGCTGCACCGTGCCCGGCTGCACCACGCTGACCGCACCGGTCAGCCAACCCACGTTGACCTGCCAGCGGCGCTGGCCCTGCTGCAACGTGATGTGGCCGCCAGTGGAGCTGCCGTCGGGAAAGAAGCGGATGCGCCCGATCGTGGGCGACACCTGGTCTTCCTTCGCGCTGGTGATGCTGACCTGCATGCCCTTCGGCAGCGCGCGAGCGTGGCCGTCGGCGCCGCGGTAGCTGCCGGCGCGGATGTCCAGGTCGAAGTGCTGCTCCTGCCCCTTCACGATCGCCTGCGCGCGGGTGGCGCGCAGCGTGGCCGCCAGCTCACCGCTGGCGGCACTGACGCGCGCGCTGGACAGCCCCTGCGAGACCGACAGCGATACCGCCGCCGCGGCGATGCCGATCAGCAGGATCACCGCCAGCATCTCGAGCAGCGTGAAGCCCCGCGCGGCGGACGCTTTCGGCAGGTGGCAGGAGCGGAACGTCTTCACCGGGATCGACCGCGCGGGCGGGCCTTACTGCCAGTTGCCCACGTCCTTGCTGAAGCCGTCGCCACCGGGCTGGCCGTCCTGGCCATAGAACACGAGATCGAAACTGCCGTGCTCGCCGGGGTACTTGTAGCCGAAGGCGTGGCCCCACGGATCCTTCAGGTCGGACGGCTTGGCGTACGGGCCCTGCCAGTTTGGCGCGTTGGCGGGTTTGGTCACCAGGTCCTCGAGCTGGCGCGGCGGCGTGCCGTTGTCCAGCGCGTAGTTCTCGACCTTCTGGCCGAGCGTGGTGAGCTGCGCCTTGCCGGCGCCGTACTTGCCCTTGTCCACGTTCTTGCCGACCTGGGTGACCACCACGGCGCCGATGATGCCGATCAGCACGATCACCGCGAGCATCTCGAGCAGGGTGAAGCCGGCGCTGCGGCGCGCGGCGCGGAAGGACCTGGACTGCATGGACTTACCTCTCGTCATGGAACGTTCGGAAACAGACTCTCGGACACCGCCGATCACTGGATGTTGCTGGTGAGGCTGAGCAGAGGCAGCAGGATCGCCGCCATGATGATCGCCACCAGCACGGTCATCACGATGGTCAGCGCCGGCACCAGTGCGGCGAGCAGGCGGTCGATCGCGCGCTTGCTCTCCAGCTCGAAGGTGTCGGCCACCTTCAGCAGCATGGTGTCGAGCTGGCCGGCCTCCTCGCCCACCTGCACCATCTGCAGGGCCAGCCGCGGGAAACGCTGCGACTGCGCCAGCGCGAAGCCGAGGCCGGCGCCGCCCTTGACCTGCTCGGCGGCGGTGGCCAGCGCCTCGTCCAGCGCGCGGTTGGAGGTCACCTGCCGTGCGATGGTCAGCGAGGACAGCAGCGGCACGCCGTTCTTCAGCAGCGTGCCCAGTGTGCGGGCGATGCGCGCGGTCTCCACCTTGACCAGCAGCGGCCCGACCACCCGCCGCTCCAGCAGCCTGGCGTGCGCGGCCAGCCGTGCCTCGGGATCGCGCAGCCGCGCGCGGCGCACGAACACCGCGCCGGCGATCAGCAGCACGATCAGCCACCACCAGCCCTGGATCAGGTTGCCCAGCGCGAGCACCGCCCGGGTGATCAGCGGGATCGGCACCTGCATGTCCTGGAAGATCGGCACGAACTGCGGCACCACGTAGGCCAGCAGCAGCACCAGCGATCCGAGCACGCCGACCATCAGGAACGCCGGGTAGATCAGCGCATTGACGATGCTGCCGCGCAGCTGCTGGGCGCGCTCCAGGTAATCGGCCAGGCGGCGCAGGGTGTCCTCCAGCGAACCGCCGGCCTCGCCCGCACGCACCAGCGAGATGTACAGCTTGGGGAAAACGCCGTGTTCCTCGTCCAGCGCCTGCGACAGCGTGCCGCCGCCGCGCACGCGGTCGCGCACGCGTTCGATCAGCTTCTTCGCCCGCTCGCCCTCGGGCAGCTCGAGCAGGATGCCGAGCGCGCGGTCCAGCGGCTGGCCGGCCCCGAGCAGGGTCGCCAGCTGGTGGGTGAACTGGGCAAGCTGGTCGCCGGAGAATGGTCCGCGCGCGAACAGCGCGGCGAACGAGCCGCCGCTGCCGCCAGCGTCGGCCGGGGCCGCTTCCAGCGGGGTATGGCCCTGGTCCTGCAGGCGGGCGATCACGTCCTCGACCGACGCCGCCTCCATCTGGCCCTGCAGCATGTCGCCGGCGTCGCTGACCGCGCGGTAGCGGAACTGCGCCACGTCAGCCCTCCTGCGTCACGCGCAGGACCTCCTCCAGCGTGGTCACGCCGGCCACCGCCTTGGCGATGCCGTCCTCGTACATGGTGCGCATGCCCTCGGCGCGGGCGGCACGTTCGATCTCGCCGGCGTCGGCGCGCTGCATGATCAGCCGGCGCAGCGGGTCGCTCATCACCAGGAATTCCATGATCGCGCGGCGACCGCGGTAGCCGGTGGGGTTGGACGCGCTCTCGCCCGGCTTCCACAGCCGGATCGGCCGCTCGTCGGTGTACTTCTCCAGTTCGAACTCGGCGATCACCTCGGGCGAGGGTTCGTACGGGATCGCCGTCTCCGGATCGAGGCGGCGCACCAGCCGCTGCGCCAGGATGCCGTTGACGGTGGAGCCGAGCAGGTAGTCCTCCACGCCCATGTCGAGCAGCCGGGTGACGCCGCCGGCGGCCGAGTTGGTGTGCAGGGTGGAAAGCACCAGGTGGCCGGTGAGCGCGGACTGGATCGCGATGCGGCAGGTTTCCAGGTCGCGCATCTCGCCGATCATGATCACGTCCGGGTCCTGGCGCATGATCGAGCGCAGCGCGCCGGCGAAGTCCAGCCCGATCTGCGGCTTCACCTGGATCTGGTTGATGCCTTCGAGCTGGTACTCGACCGGATCCTCGACGGTGATGATCTTCACGTCCGGCGTGTTGATGCGCGACAGCGCGGTGTACAGCGTGGTGGTCTTGCCCGAGCCGGTCGGACCGGTGACCAGCAGGATGCCGTGCGGGCGCTGCAGCACCTCGACGAAGCGCTGCTCGAACGCATCGGTGAAACCCAGCGAGGCGAAGTCGAACACCACCGATTCGCGGTCCAGGATGCGCATCACCACCGACTCGCCGAAGCTGGTCGGCACGGTCGACACGCGCAGGTCAAGCTCCTTGCCCTGCACGCGCAGCTGGATGCGGCCGTCCTGCGGCAGGCGGCGCTCGGCGATGTTGAGCTTGGCCATGATCTTGACGCGGCTGATCACCGCGGCGGTCGAGCTGGACGGCGGCGCCTCCACCTCGTGCAGCACGCCGTCGATGCGGTAGCGCACCTTCAGCCGGTTCTCGAACGGCTCGATGTGCACGTCCGAGGCGCGCTGTTCCACCGCGCGCTGCAGGATCAGGTTCACCAGGCGGATCACCGGCGCCTCGGAGGCGAGGTCGCGCAGGTGCTCGACGTCCTCTTCCTCGGTGGCGCCGGCGCCGTCGAGGTTCTCCACGATCGAGCCCATCGCCGAGCGGCCCTGGCCGTAGTAGCGCTCGATCAGGTCGTCGATCTCCGAGCGCAGGCCGATGCACAGCGCCACCGGCTTGCCGGCGGCCAGCCGCACGGCATCGAGCGGGTACGGGTCGGCCGGATCGGACACCACCAGCGCCAGCCCATCCTCGCCCCGGCGGATCGGCACGACGTGCTGCTGCTTGAGGAAGCGGGGCGATACGTCCAGTTCGGACGGCGGCAACTCCGGCAGGTCGCGCGCGGCCACCAGCGGGGCGTCCAGCAGTTCGGACCAGGCCTGGGCGAGGTCACGCTCCGAGACCAGCCCGAGCCGGGCCATCAGCGCGGTGAGCGTGCCCTCGGGCGCCTCCTCGTGCAGGCGGCGGGCGCGGGCCAGATCGCCGTCCTTGAGCGCACCGCGCGACACCAGCAGGGCGCACACGGCCGCCTCGCGGTCGTGCATGGCCGCCTGCGTTGCGTCCCCCGACGCGCTAACCACTGCCGACATCACCCACCCCACTCCACTTCTATCCCAAGGGCCCGCCTCCGACCGCGCCCCCGCACCGGCCGGACATGCATTGTTAGCACATCCCGCCGACACCGGGCACCGAGACCGGCCGCCCCGTTCACGAAACTCCGGGGCCGGGTCGATCAACGCAAGAATCCGTCGGCGCCCGCGGCCAGCCCCGGTTACGCCAGCCGGCCACCATAGGAAACCGGCGCGGCCGCGGCAATGCGGGAAAGGCCTATGGGGTATCCGGACACTCCTGCGTTACCCCGCTCGCATCGCACACGCGGCGCCGGCTTGCGACAATGGCCGCTTTGCCTGTCCGGACCGACGCATGCTGATCGACATCGGGGCCAACCTGACCCACGAATCCTTCGCCCACGACTTCGACGCCGTGCTGGCCCGTGCCCGTGCCCACGACGTGGCGCGCATGGTGGTCACCGGGGCCAGCCGCGACGGCAGCCGCGGCGCGCTGGCGCTGGCCCGGGCCCATCCCGGTGTGTTGTATGCCACTGCCGGCGTGCACCCGCACCATGCGGTGGACTACGACGAGGCTACCGACGCCCTGCTGCGCGAGCTGGCCACCCACCCGGAGGTCCGCGCGGTCGGCGAGGCCGGGCTGGACTACCACCGCAACTATTCGCCGCACGACGTGCAGCGCGAAGTGTTCGAACGCCAGCTGCGCATCGCCGCGGAGCTGGGCAAGCCGCTGTTCCTGCACCAGCGCGACGCGCACGGGGACTTCATCGCCCTGCTGCGGCGCTACCGCGACCGGGTGCCGGCTGCGGTGGTGCACTGCTTCACCGACACCGGCGAGGCGCTGCGCGACTACCTGGCGCTGGACTGCCACATCGGCATCACCGGCTGGATCTGCGATGAGCGCCGCGGCCTGCACCTGCGCGAGCTGGTGAAGGCGATTCCGGCCGGCCGGCTGATGATCGAGACCGACGCGCCCTACCTGCTGCCGCGCACCGTGCGCCCGCAGCCCAGCCACCGCCGCAACGAGCCGATGTATCTGAAGCACATCGCCGAGGAAATCGCGCGCGATCGCGGGGAATCGCTGGAAACGCTGGCTGCGCACACCACCGCCACCGCGGTGGCCTTCTTCGGCCTCGACGCCGGCGCAGCCTGACCGGCCACTGCCGCCGCAGGCACCCGGCCGACCCTAGAACTCGGCCTTGAACGTACGTCCCAGCGCCGGCCCGCCACCGACGTAATGACGGAACACATAGAGCAGCGGCCGGAACCGCCGCGGATCGATGTGGTCGCTGCCCGCGATGATCAGATCCTCGTGCGCATGGACCCGGACCACCTCCGTCTCGACCGTGACGAAACCGCCGGCATCGTTCGCCCAGGCGGCGAGCGGCCGCTCGTGCCAGGCGACCACCCGCGCCTCCATCTGCAGCGGACACTCCATCACCCGCGGTGCGCAAACCCGCTCGGAGGGAAGCGGCGTCAGTCCGGCAAGCGCGAACTTGTCCGCCGCGTAGCGGTAGCCGCTCTTCCAGGCCGGTACCGGATCGCGCCCCGTGGTGGGGGCCAGCGTCTCGACCGCGTGCCATTGTCCGGGTGCGACGACATTGAGCGTGCATTCGCGCTCACGAAGCAGATTTTCCAGCCCCTGGCCGCCGGCAGCCAGACCGAGCACGACCCGGTCGGCCAGCGCCCAGGCCGAGGACATCGGCGTGAGGTTGGTGCTGCCGTCCTCGTTGCGGGTGGCGATCAGCAGGACCGGCGTGCCGAAGTAGAGGATGCCGGGACGGATGGATCGGGCGGGAATCGACGTAGGCATGACCGCCATGGTGGGCGCGGCGGCGCGGTCGATGCTTCGGCGCGTGGCGAAACCTCGGCCCGGGCAGCGCGCTAGCATGCGCCCATGCACGGCTCGCCCTCCCGCTACCAGCTCGCCGAGATCGGCAGCCTGCTCGCCGACCCGTCACGTGCGGCGATCCTGCTGGCCCTGGCGGATGGTCGCGCGCGGCCCGCGGGCGAACTGGCCCGCCTGGCCGGCATCGCCGCAAGCACCGCCAGCGCGCACCTCGGGCGCCTGGTCGAGGGCGGCCTGCTGCAGGTACTGAACCAGGGGCGGCACCGCTACTTCCAGGTGGCCGGCGACCATGTCTCGGCGATGCTCGAGGCGCTCCCCCTGGTGCGATCGACGCAGCCGCGCCCAGCGCAGCTCGCCCCCGCCGAACGGCCGCTGGCCTTCGCCCGTACCTGCTACCGGCACCTGGCCGGGCATCTGGGCGTCGCGCTCTACCGGGGGTTGCGCGAACAGGGCTGGATCGAGCTCGGCGACCAGGCCGTGCGGCTCAGCGAGGGCGGCCGCGACGCCCTGGGCGCGCACGGCCTGCTGCCGGACATGGCCGAACCGCCCGGGCCCCCGGGCCGCAGTTGCCTGGACTGGACCGAACGCCGCTTCCACCTCGGTGGGCCGCTGGGCGTGGCGATCACCGACCGGTTGCTGCAACGCGACTGGCTGCGCCGTCGTGAACATTCGCGCGCACTCGAGCTGACGCCACCGGGGCGAGCCGGCCTGCGCCGGCTGGGCATTCCGCTCGACGACTGACCGCGGTGGCGGGGCTCAGTCGAGCCGGCGCCACGCGCCCGGCGCGAGTCCGTCGAGGTCGTATGGACCGATCCGCTCGCGGATCAGCCGCAGGGTGGGGAAGCCGACCGCCGCGGTCATCCGGCGCACCTGCCGGTTGCGCCCCTCGCGCAGGGTGAGGCGCAGCCAGCTGGTGGGGATCGCCTTGCGGAAACGCACCGGCGGATCGCGCGGCCACAGCCAGTCCGGCTCGGTGGCATGTTCGGCGCCGGCAGGCAGGGTCGGACCATCCTTCAGCACGACGCCGCGACGCAACACACCGATCGCCTCGTCGGTGATCGCCCCGTCCACCTGCACCAGATAGGTCTTCGGCTGCTTGTGCTTCGGGTCGGTGAGCCGGTGCGCCAGGGCGCCCTCGTCGGTGAGCAGCAGCAGGCCCTCGCTGTCCTGGTCGAGCCGGCCGGCCGCGTAGACCCCTTTCTGCGCGACGTAGTCGGCCAGGGTGGGACGGCCGTCGCCGTCGGTGAACTGGCAGAGCACGCCGTAGGGCTTGTTCAGCGCGATCAGCACGACGCGGTGACCACCCTCATCGGGCGGAAGCGGCCTTGGCTGGCAACGGCGCCGACGCCGCCTGCTCCGGCGCTTCCGGTTTCACGAAGCGCAGCGTCATGCGGTCCGATTCGCCGATGGCCTGGTACTTCGCGCGGTCGGTGTCGCCCAGGGTCAGCGTGGGCGGCAGCGTCCACACGCCCTTGGGGTAGTCCTTGGTGTCGGCCGGATTGGCGTTGATCTCGCTCGGCTCCTCCAGCTCGAACCCGGCGTCGGTGGCCAGCTTCACCACGGTGGCCACCGGCAGGTAGCCGCTGGCCTTCACCGCATCGAGCGAGGTGCCGGCGGCAGCACGATGGTCGACCACGCCGAGCACGCCACCCGGCCGCAGCACGTTGAAGAATCCCTTGAACATCGCCGGCGCGGTGCCGGCCATGACCCAGTTGTGCACGTTGCGGAAGGTCAGCACCGTATCGGCGCTGCCGGGCGGGCCGAACACCGGCGCCTTCGGATCGAAGGTGACCACGCGCGCATCGCCGTACACCGCCGGAGCGGCGGCGAACTTCTGCTTGAGCGTGTCATCGGCGGACTTGCCTGGCGCCGGCGCCGCCACGGCGGCGACGTATTGGCCGTTGTCGCGCAGCAGCGGGGCGAGAATCGCCGCATACCAGCCGCCTCCCGGGGTGATCTCCACCACGGTCTGGTCCGGCTGCACGCCGAAGAATTCCAGCGTCTGCTTGGGATGGCGGTAGCGGTCTCGCGCACGGTCGGACGCGCTGCGCCAGTTGCCGGCGAGCACGGCGTCGAGCTGGGCGGCGGTGAAGTCGCTGGCACTGGTCGGCGGCACCAGCTCGCCCGGCGGCTGGTCCTGTCCCCCGGCGTCGGCGGCCGTCTGCGCTGCGACAGGCGCCGCCAGCGCCAGGGCGCACAGCCCGGCCAGCAGCCACTTTCCCTGAACCGACGATTCCATGGTGTTCTCCCTGTTCGGTCGCGCCTTCCGGCGCCTCCCCGCGCGCCACGCTGGCGCAGGTGGGGTGATGACGACGTGCATGTACGGACGGCTGCTCAGAACGGACGCGGGCAGACCGACTGCAGGCCGTCGATATGTTCGTGAAGATCCGGCGCGATGCCCTGCCACATCGGATCCAGGATGAAATCGATGCCCTCGTAGCGCGCCAGCTTCGCCGCGGGGATGAAGTCCGCGTCGCCGGCGACCAGGATGATCTGGTCCACCTGCTTCTTGTAGGCCAGCGCAGCGATGTCGATGCCGATCTTCATGTCGACCTGGGTCTGGCGCATCTCCGGTTCGAAGTGCTCGTCGCCCAGGTCGTCCCACTGCAACGTGCCCTCGCGCAGCTGCTGGAAGGCGCTGCGCCTGAGCTGCCACTCGCCTCGCTCGGTCAGCCGACCCAGTCGCAGTGCCATCTTGCGCTGCCGGCGCAGCTGATCGTGCAGCTCGCGGCGGAACGCGGCGGCGCCGGTGCGGCCGAAATCCACGCTGTCGCCGCTGACCGGCTTGACCAGGGTGCGCTCCAGCGGCGGGCAGTCGTAGAAGAAGATGCGGTACAGCGCCTCGCGCGGGCGGTCCAGCGCCTTGAGGTGTTCCAGCGCCATGCCGAACACGGTCTTGGCCACCGTGCGCGCGTCGTTCGGATCGCGGTCACCCCATACCTTGCGGTAGCGGGCGAGAAAGAACGCACCATCGACAAGAAACGCAGTGGCGGGCATGCAGTCCTCAGGGGCCGGGTCGGGCGGTCGCCGACGAGCTCCGCACCAGGGTGCGGAACCGCGCGTGATCGCCGGGAAGCGTGCGCCTGCGGGGTATCGCGGCGCACCATCATCTTACAGCCAGGTCGCCCTCAGCGGATGGCCAGCGCCTGGGCCAGTGCCCGCAGCCCGGTGCCGTAGAGCTCCTCCATCAACCGCGCGACGTCGGGCCCGGCCCCGCGCCGTGGCTCGAACTCACACGACCAGTCGACCCGGCAGGCCGGCCCCTCGGGAACCACCGCCAGGACCGAACGGCAGGCGGCCAGCGGCAGCGAGCCGTCCACCAGCGCGTAGACGCAGCGGCAGGCGGCGTCGTTGCGCGTCTCCAGCCGCTCCACCACGCGGCCGCCGTCGGCCAGGTGCAGGGTGCGGATGCGGCCTTCCCAGGACAGGTCCAGCCGCCGCACCAGCGGGTGCCAGCGATGCAGGCCACCGAAGTCGCCCACGACCACCCACGCCGCCTCGGCCGGAAGCTCGATTCGCTGCGTCACCTGGATGCTGGTCATGCGGTGCCTTCCCTGCCCAGCGCCTTGCCGACCGTGGCGGACACGCAAGACCCGGACCAGCGTACGAACGGCGCCGTGACGACCAGCGGCATCGCAAGGTGTTGCTTTTGTGGCGCAGCCGACCCGTGACACGGCGTGCCAAATGCTTCACGCCGGCCCCGCCGATGCTGCGCTGCAGTTTGCGGCCATCGATGGCCGGCGCGATGCTCGGGATCCCACCTGACGCGCAAGACCCCTGCGGAGATGCGACACGGGATGGCGTGCCGCGCAGCCAGACGCCAGGGACCGAAGGAGTCACGGTCATGAGCAATGCCCTCTCGGCAAGCCTGCCCTCCTCGCGCATCGCGAGCCTGCTGCAGGCCCGCATCGGCACCAGCCAGGTGTCGCCCTACGTCGCCAAATCGTGGGACCGCTGCCTGAACCGCTACAGCATCGAACCGGACGCCGAGCGGCACACCGTGGTGCTCGACACCGCGTCCGTGCGGGCGCGCCAGGAAACCCTGGGGGAGCTGCTCGGCGTGGCCCGCGCCGAGATGGAAAACCTCTACGAGCAGATCGCCGGCTCCGGCTACGCGGTGATCCTCAGCGACGCCGACGCGGTGGTGCTCAGCGCGATCACCGACAACCAGGCCCGACGCAACTTCCGCGGCGCCGGGCTGTGGGTCGGCGCGGTGTGGAGCGAACAGCACGAGGGCACCAACGGCATCGGCACGGCGGTGGCCGAGCGCGCACCGGTCACGGTCTACTGCGGCGAGCACTTCCGCCGCTACAACGCCGGGCTGTCCTGCTGCGGTGCGCCGATCCTGGACGTCGACGGCGAGGTGCTGGGCGTGCTCGACGCCTCCGCCGCCAGCACCGCCGACACGCGGCTGGTGCAGAGCCACACCATGGCCCTGGTCAGCATGTCGGCCAACCTGATCGCCCGCTGCCATTTCCTTGGCCGTTTCCGCGACGCCTGGGTGCTGCGCTTCCACAGTCGCGCCGAGTTCGTCGGCCTGCTGCACGAGGCGCTGATGGCGATCGACGACGATGGCAACGTGTTGGCGGTGAACGAGGCGGCCCTGGTGCAACTGGGCATCAGCAACCGCACGCAGCTGGTCGGCAAGCCGCTCGCCAGCATCCTGCCACTGGACATGGACACCCTGCGCCGCCACGCCACGCACGAGGCCGCGTCGCTCTGGCCGGTGCGCGACATCGCCTACGGCCGCCGCTTCTTCGCCAATGCCCGCGCGCCGGTGCAGCGGCGCGCCACGCCCACCGTGAACACCCCGCAGACCGCCACCAGCGCTCCGGCGGCACGTCGCCACGTGGGCGGCGATCCGCGCATGCAGCACAACCTCAACTGCGGCCGCCAGCTGTTCGGCCAGCGCGTGCCGATCCTGCTGCAGGGCGCCACCGGCACCGGCAAGGAGGTTTTCGCCAAGGCACTGCACCAGGCCAGCAGCTGGGCCGACAAGCCCTTCGTGGCGGTGAACTGCGCGGCGATCCCCGAGGCGCTGATCGAGAGCGAGCTGTTCGGCTACACCCGCGGCGCGTTCACCGACGCGGCGCGCGAGGGCCATGTCGGCAAGATCCGCCAGTCCAGCGGCGGCACGCTGTTCCTCGACGAGATCGGCGACATGCCGCTGGCCCTGCAGACGCGCCTGCTGCGCGTACTGGAGGAACACGAGATCGTGCCGCTGGGTGGCGACACCGCGGTTCCGGTGGATCTGCACGTGATCAGCGCCAGCCACCGCGACCTGCTGGAGATGGTGCAGCAGGGCACATTCCGCGAGGACCTCTACTACCGCCTCAACGGCATCACGCTGGAACTGCCCACGCTGCGCGAACGCACCGACAAGCGCGAACTGATCCAGACCCTGCTGCGCGAGGAAATCCCCGGCGGACGTGTGCCGACGCTCGACGACGAGGCGATGGAGCGGCTGCTGGCGCATCCGTGGCCGGGCAACATCCGCCAGCTGCGCAACGTGCTGCGCATGGCGACGGCACTGTGCGGCGAGGACGGATGCATCGGCGTGACCCAGCTCGGGCGGGAGTTCGCCACGCCCCAGCCCGGTGCCCCGACAGCTTCCGCGGACCGCGCCGGCAGCGGCGAGCTGGCCAATCCGCTGGGTACGGCCGAGCGCGACGCGCTGATGCTCGAACTCGAGCGCATGCACTGGAACATCAGCCATACCGCCGCGACGCTGGGCGTGAGCCGCAACACGCTGTACCGCAAGATCCGCAAGCACCGCATCGTGCTGCCCGGCTGAGTGGAGTGGTGGGCGACGCTCAGTCGCCGTCCGCCGCCGCGCCACCGAAGGCGTAGCTCACGCCGAGCAGGAACGAGCGCGGCGCGCCCGGCGCCACGAACAGCGTGGGCGTGCCCGGGCCGGTGGTGTCGATCAGGCGGCCCGGCGTGTCGAACACGTTGGTGCTGAGCAGGCCGCCGTTGACGTAGCGGCGATCAAACAGGTTGTCGACGCTGGCGAAGAACGCCAACGCCCGGCTCGGCCGGTAATGCAGGTCCAGCGCGACCACGCCGTAGCCGGGCAGCGCGCCGTGGCGGTCGGCGTTGTTCTCGTCGCCCACCACGTACTGCCCGGAGTAGGCGCGCAGGTTGGCGCCGAACGACCACCGCGCCGTCAGCCGGTATTCGCCCGACAGGTTCAACAGCCGCTCCGGCACCCCGGGCAGGCGGTCGCCGCGGCGCACCCGGATCACCCCTTCGGTGTCGGCACTCGAGTTGGCGCCGCTGACCGTCTCGAACGACGCGCCGTAGGTGGCCCGCACCAGGCTGAGGTTGGCCTGCCACTCCAGCCGCCCCCGTTCGCCGCCGACGCCCAGGTCGACGCCGCGCCGGCGCGTGCTCGGCACGTTGGCGAAGTAGCCCTGCGAGCTGCCGCCGGTGAACACGGTGAGGATGTCGTCGCTGGCCCGGCTCAGGTAGGGCGACACATTCCAGCGCAACCGACCGTCGGCGGTACTGCCGCGCAGGCCACCGCTCAGCGTGCGCACCACCACGGGCTTGAGCGGCGGGTCGCCGGTGAAGTCGTTCGGCAGTGCGCAGGGCGCGGCCGGGTCGGCGCATTCGAACTCGATCGGCGTGGGCGTGCGCACGCCCTCGTCGTAGTTGGCATAAAGGCCGAACACCTGTGACGGGTTCCAGGTGAAGCCGAGGCTCGGACTGAAGCGATGGAAACGCTGGCGGCCGTTGATGTCCGGCTCGCTGCCGGAGCGGTCGGTCACCGCCAGCCGGCTGAGGTTGTAGCGGCCGCCGGCGCTGATGTGCACCGCCTGGCCGAGCGCGAACACATCCATCGCGTACACGCCGATGCTGCGGTTGGTCGCGCCTGCATTCGTCAGCGGATCGAGCGCGAACGGCGCCAGCCCGACCGCCTCGCCGCGGCGCGCCGGGTCGAGCGGGAAATACGCCGGCTGGGCGTACTGGGTGAAATCGCTGGCGCCCGCATCCAGGCTCACGCCCACGGTGAGCTGGTTGTCGTGACCGGCGAATGCCGCGCTGTCCACCGCCTGCAGCGAAAAGCCGTAGCCGCGCGTGCGCACCTGGCCGAGCACGTTGCTGGCCGGCACGTTGTTGATCGTCGCCTGCGGGTTCGCCGGGTCGTAGGCCGGACTCACCCCGGCGTACCAGAACTGGCCGACCGAGGCCGGATCGTAGGCGCCGTCGCCCGCGTAGCCGAGCGGCCCGTCCGCAGCCGGATCGTAGGCGGCGAAGTCGTTGGTGTTGGAATTGAAGCTGCTGCTGCGCGACAGCCGCAGGTAGCCGTTCGCCTGCACCGCCCAGTCGGCGCCGAGCTCATGCGTGCCCTGCAGCGTGAAAGCATTGAGGCGGTTGCGGAAGTGGTCCGGCCAGGTGAAGCCGGCCTTCGGCGTATCGATCCATTCCACCGGCAGCGACTGCGTGCCCGACAGGCGTCCGGCCGTGCCGGTGTAGCTGAGCATCAGCGAGGTGTTCTCGTCCGGCCGCCAGTCGCCGCGCACGAAGGCCTGCTGCACGCGACTGGGCGAATACTCGCGCCAGCCGCGTTCGTAGTCGTTCGCCGCGCCGACGAAGATCGCTCCGGTGCGGCCATGCGCGCCGAAGCTGGCATCGGCCTGGATCCGCCCCCACGAGCCACCGGAGACATCCACCGCGCCACCCGGATCGGTGAAACCGCTCTTGCTGGTCACCAGCAGCGCACCGGCCAGCGTGTTCAGGCCGTACAGCGGGTTGGAGCCCGGCACCAGCTCGACGTCGCGCACGGCGAAGTCGGGGATCGACTCCCAGTTCATCGTCTCGGCGAACGGCTCGTTCTGGCGCACGCCGTCGAAGTACACCGAGATGCCCGACGGCGAGCCGAGCAGCGGCGACAGCGTGTAGCCGTGGAAGATCAGGTTGCCCTGCCACGGATTGCCCTGCGACTGGGTGACGTTGACGCCCTGGAAATTGCCGTCCAGCAGGCCGGTGATCGCCTGCCCATGCAACTGCGCCATGTCGTCGGCCTGCGCGCTCTGCACGTTGAGCGGGATCTGCAGCGGCGGCACCTCGAAGCCGGGCAGCGGCGCGATGGCGATCACCTTCACTTCGCGGAACTGCTTGACCGGGCGATCGGCCAGCACACGCGGGCTGGCCGCCAGGCAGAGCGCGGCCAACCCCAAGCGTCCGACGACCTTGCACGCGCGGCGGGCGTCGGCGGCACACGTCCGTGTGATGCGGCGGCTCGGCATGGGCAGGGCGTTCCGTTCGACGAGGGGTCGGGTGTCGATCATCCCAACCGCCCGACCGCCCGCCCAAGGCGACCTTGGTCGAACGACCCGCCGCACGCGGCGCGACTCACGCTCCCTTGTACAGCGTGCCCTTGGCCTTGGCCGTGTGCGTGGCGATGGCGTCCATCAGCGGCGGCGACAGGCAGTCGTACGGCGGCAGACCCAGCTCGTTGAGGCGCGCGCGTACCGCATCCATGCCGGCCGGGTTGTAGCCGGACTCGATGATCGAGGAGACGAACGCAGCGAAGCCCGGCGCCGCCCAGCCGTCCTCCTTCGACAGCTCGGTGTGCACGAAATCCAGCCCGTAGAACGGATGGTCCTTGTTCTCGATGCGGCCGATCATGTGGGTGCCACAGACCTTGCAGGCATGGCGCTGGATCGCCGCACTGGCATCGACGATGCCCAGCTTGTCGCCGTTCTCCAGCACCTGGACCTTGTCGCGCGACACCACCGCGATCTGCGCGAACACCGCGCCCTTCGGCTTCCAGCACTTGGTGCAGCCGCAGACATGGTTGTGCGCGGTCTGCGCACCGACTTTCACCTTCACCGGCTTGTCCGCGCACAGGCAGGTGAGCGTGCCTCCGCCGAAGCCGTCCTTGCCGGGTTTGACGCCGTGATCGACGGCGGGGTGGATCGAGACGCTTGCCATGGTGTGACCTCCAGTGGATGTGCGGAACACGACGGAAGGCCGAGGCCGATGGACCGTCGCCACAGCGACGGTCCATCGGCGTCCGGTCAGTACTTGATCACCGAGCGGATCACCTTGCCCTCGTGCATCAGGTCGAAGGCGCGGTTGATGTCCTCCAGCGGCATCACCTCGGTGATCATCTCGTCGATCTTGATCTCGCCCTTGAGATAGCGCTCGACGTAGCCAGGCAGCTGGCTGCGGCCCTTCACGCCGCCGAAGGCCGAGCCGCGCCAGACGCGGCCGGTGACCAGCTGGAACGGCCGGGTGCAGATCTCCTGCCCGGCACCGGCGACGCCGATGATGGTCGACTCGCCCCAGCCCTTGTGGCAGCACTCCAGCGCCGAGCGCATCACGTGCACATTGCCGATGCACTCGAACGAGTAGTCCACGCCGCCGTTGGTCATGTCGATGATGACCTGCTGGATCGGCGTGTCCGGATGGTCCTTCGGATTGACGAAGTCGGTGGCGCCCAGCGCCTTGGCCATCTCCCACTTGGACGGGTTGATGTCCACGCAGATGATCCGCGACGCCTTGGCCATCACCGCGCCCTGCACCACCGACAGGCCGATGCCGCCCATGCCGAACACCGCCACGGTGGAGCCCGGCTCGACCTTGGCGGTGTTGAGCACCGCGCCGATGCCGGTGGTGATGCCGCAGCCGAGCAGGCACACCTTGTCCAGCGGCGCGGCCGGGTTGATCTTGGCCAGCGAGATCTCCGGCAGCACGGTGTACTCGGAGAACGTGCTGGTGCCCATGTAGTGCAGGATGGTCTTGCCGTTGATCGAGAAGCGCGAGGTGCCGTCCGGCATCAGGCCCTTGCCCTGGGTGACGCGGATCTTCTGGCACAGGTTGGTCTTGCCCGAACGGCAGTATTCGCACTCGCCGCATTCGGGCGTGTACAGCGGGATCACGTGGTCGCCCGGCTTCACCGAGGTGACGCCCGGACCGACCTCCTCGACGATGCCGCCGCCCTCGTGGCCGAGGATGGCCGGGAACGCGCCCTCCGGATCGGCGCCTGACAGGGTGTAGGCATCGGTGTGGCACACGCCGGTGGCGACGATGCGCACCAGCACCTCGCCGGCCTTCGGTCCCTCCACGTCGACCTGCTCGATGCTCAGCGGCTTGCCTGCTTCCCAGGCGACGGCGGCTCTGGATTTCATGGATGCGACTCCTCGATGGATGGAATGGAACTGGGGGAGGCGGATGGTCCCAAGCCGGTGCCCGCCGTGGCAAACGGCCTTTAGTCTTGCGCGCTGGGCGGACGGCCCGGCGGCACCAGGTCGAGCTGGCGCGCCTTGATGTAGTCGTAGATCGCGCGGATGTCCTTCTCCTCGAAGAAGCCCGCCCACGACGGCATGCCTTTCGCCTGGCGTCCGGCCATGGCGGTGCTGAGGAACAGCTGCCAGGTCATGCCGCCTTCCAGCGACTTGCGCAGGTCCGGCGCGTATTCGCCGCCGATCGCATCGCCGCCGTGGCAACGGAAGCAGTAGGAGTTGTACTGCTCGTAGCCATGGAACACCGCATCGGTCACCTGCTTCTGGTCCGGGCCGGTGAAGACGGCGAAGTCGGTGGTCACCGTCTTGCCGTCAGGCGTCTTGTAGGTGTGGCTCTCTCCCTGCGTCGCGGCCGGCTGGTTGGCCTTGGCCTCGGAGGGCTGGCCGTGCAGCGAGAGGATCCAGTGCACCATGTCGGTGATGTCCGCGTCGCTGAGCTCGGGATGCGCCGTCATGGGGATGTCGCCCCAGTTGCCGGAGCCGCCCTCCTTGATCTTCTTCACCAGCATCGCGACCGTCGCCCCGTCCTTGCCACGGTAACGGTCGGCCACCGCGTCGTACGCCGGCCCCACCAGCTTGTGGTCGATCGCGTGACAGGCGAAGCAGTTGCTGGCGCGCGCCTTGGCCTCTCCCGATGGCACACCCCCGTCTCCCGCACGGGCGACCAGCGGCGCAGCCAGGCCGATGGCAAGGGCGAACAGGGACAGGTAGCGCACAGAGGGACGATGCATGGACACGTGCTCCATCGGCTGGGAAGGGGTCAGAGGTTGGCCATGCCGTCCATCGCGGCGGCGGGTTCCGGATGCGTCTCCACACCGTGCCGCTGCAGGATCGCCTTCAACTCGCCGTCGTGCGTCTTGATCAGCCGGTCCAGCCGCTGCTTGAGCGCGGTGTCGCCCTGGCGCACCGCCATCGACATCGGGAAGGTGTACATCTCCGGCGAGCCGGTGGCGCGCGAGTTGGGCAGGGTCACCGTGGTGAGGTCGGGGTAGTCCTTGAGGAAGTCGCCGATCGCCGGTTGCCAGGTGATCATCACGTCGATCTTTCCGCTCTCCACGTCGTCGAGCACGCTGCGCGGCGACACGCCGCTCTTGCCGCCGACGTCGTAGGCCTTGGCAGCGGTGACCATGCCGCGCAGTTGCAGGCCCGCCTCCACCGGCGTGTCGGACTCGAAGCCGACCTTCAGCTTGCGCAGCTCCGGCGAGTTCAGGTCGGTGAGGTCGTAGCCCTTGTCCTTCTTGAACACGAACACATAGGAGGACACGTAGTACGGATCGGTGGTGAGCTCCTCCTGGTTGCCGTAGGGCATGTTCATCACCACGTCGCAGTGCCCGCTGTCGAGATTGCGCGACAGCCATTCGGAGTAGCCGCCGTGGCCGCGCGAGTCGGCCCAGGTGTAGTCGACGGTGGCACCGAGCTGCCGCGCCACGTACTGCGCGACGTCGTTCTCGAAGCCCTGGCCGGCGCGATTTGAATACGGCAGGTAGTCGGGGTCGGCGCACACCTTGAGCTGCCCCCCGGCATGGGCCGGCACGGCGGCGGCCAGCATGAGCAGGCCGGTGGCGAGGAAGGCAGGCTTGAACACGGTCATGGCGATCTCCCGGCGGTGTGGACACGGTGGCGCCACGCCCCCTTGCGGAGGCATGGCGCCGTCTCGCGGATCAGTTCAGGGCGAACACCATCAGCGTGCCGCCGAGATTGGTGTAGTCGCCGAGGGTGGCGGTGGCGCCCACCGCACCTAGGCCTTCGGTGGCCTTGGTCAGGTTGTTCGACAGGCCGATCGCCGCCCAGCCGCCCACGCCGCTGAGGATCGCGACGTACTGCTTGCCGTCATGCGTGTAGGTGATCGGGTTGCCGATGATTCCCGAGGGGCACTTGAACTGCCACAGCACCTTGCCGGTCTTCAGGTCGACCGCGCGGAACCACCCGGTCAGTGTGCCGTAGAAAGCCAGCCCGCCCTTGGTGGTGAGGGCGCCGGACCAGTCCTGGAAGCGGTCGTTGATCGCCCACTTGGTGTCGCCGGTGACCGGGTCGAAGGCGATGAAGCGCCCGCCCACGTCGCCGTGGTCGGCCGGATACATGTTCACCAGCGCACCGACGTACGGGAAGCCGGCCTTGTACTTCACGTTGAACGCCTGGTAGTCCATGCAGACGTGGTTGGTGGGCACGTAGAACAGGCCGGTGTCCGGGTCGTAGGAGGCCGGCTGCTGGTCCTTCGAACCCTGCGAGGACGGGCAGATGTCCTTCACGTTGACGCCTTCCTTGGTCATCTTGGCCGGATCGACGATCGGTCGGCCGGTCTTCATGTCGATGCCGGTGGCCCAGTTCACCACCGGGTCGAACTTGTGTGCCGCCAGCAGCTTGCCGTTGGCGCGGTTCCAGACGTAGGCGAAGCCGTTGCGGTCGAAGTGGGTGAGCGTGGGAATGGTTTTCCCGTCGATCCTGGTGTCGGTGAGGATGCTCTCGTTGACGCCGTCGTAGTCCCAGCCGTCGTGCGGGGTCATCTGGAACACCCACTTGGCCTCGCCGGTGTCCGGATTACGCGCGATCACCGACATCGAGTACTTGTTGTCGCCGGGGCGCTGGGTCGGGTTCCAGGTGCCGGGGTTGCCGGTGCCGTAATACAGCAGGTTGAGCTTGGGGTCGTAGGTGTACCAGCCCCAGGTGGTGCCGCCGCCGAGCTTCCACTGGTCGCCCTGCCAGGATTTCAGGCTGGAATCCTTGCCGACCGGCTTCTGCGTGGCACCGTCGATGGTCTTGCGCGGATTGAACATCAGCTGGTCGTCGGGACCGGTGCTGTAGGCGCGCCAGAGCTGCTTGCCGGTCTTGATGTCGTTGGCGGTGATGTAGCCGTGCACGCCGTACTCGGCGCCGGACACGCCGGTGATCACCTTGTCCTTGATGACGATCGGGGCCATGGTCTGGGTCTGTCCGATCATCGGGTCGGCGTTCTGCGCCTTCCACACCACCTGGCCGGTCTTCGCATCCAGCGCGTAGAGATAGCCGTCCAGGGCGTTGGCGAAGATCATGCCGTCGCCGTAGGCCGGGCCACGGTTGACCACGTCGCAGCAGGCGACCGAGGGCGCGAACTTGTTCTGGTCCGGGGTGAAGCTCCACACGATCTTGCCGGGGTCGTCCAGCGACACCGCGTAGACGTGGTTCGGGTAGGAGCTTTCGAAATACAGCATGTTGCCGACCACCAGCGGCTGCCCTTCGTGGCCGCGCAGCGACCCGGACGACATGGTCCAGGCCACGTGCAGGTTCTTCACGTTGTCGGTGTTGATCTGGTCCAGCGCGCTGTAGCGCTGGGCGGTGTAGTTGCCCGACGGCATGACCCACTGGTTGGGGTCTTTCGCCATCTGCATCAGTGCGTCGTTGGCCAGGGCGCCGGCCGCGGTCAGGCCCAGTCCCAGCCCGAGCACGATCGACCATGGGCGGGAACGAACGAATCGATTTCGCATGGTGGATTCCCTTTTCTCTGCCGTGGAACGGAGCGGGCCGCCGAGGGCGCCGCCGCCGGAATGCGTGACATCTCCGTTGCAGGCGTCGTGCCATCGCCCGGACAGTCGTCGAATCCATCGACGATTCATGTACTTGCGCCCCATCCGCGATCGCCAGCCAGGGGGCGTCGCCCCGGCGGGTGTGCTCATTCCGCAACACCCGCTGCTGCAGATTTGGCTCATTGCGGGGACGCGCGCGGCGCAGGCCGGCGAAGCAGCGACCTGTCTACCGCTCGTTTGCGTCAGGGGATCTTGCGGGGGTGACCCGATACCCCAAAGGCAGAGGTCATCCGCAGCGATACGCCGAGCGGCTGGCGCGCGGGCGCACAACCGGCCCGCTGGCGGGGCCGGGGCGGGCGGGTGCCCTGCCTAGCCGGCACCCTCGCCCGGGCGGGGTCCGGGCAACTGGCGGCAATAGGTGTCCGCCTCGGCGAGCAGCCATTCGCGGAACGTGGCGAAGCCGCGATGCTCCAGCGAGCGCGGCGGATACACCAGCCAGTAGGCATCCGGCACCGGCAGGTAGCGCTCGCCCAGGACCACCAGACGACCGGCGTCGATCAGCGACTTGGACATCACCATGCGCCCCATGGCGACACCCAACCCCTCCAGCGCCGCGTGACGCTGCGCCTCGAAGCTGTCGAAATGCGCGACGTAGCGACGTGGCAGCTCGCCGCCGTAGTGGGCGAACCACTCGCGCCAGCGATTGGCCGGATTGGGATCGCCGAGCAGCGGCCAGCGCGAGAGGTCGTTCACGTCCGTGCCGGCCATCCGCGCCACCAGTTCGGGGGCCGCCACGGGTGCGATCCACTCGTCGAACAGGCGCTCGCTGTGCAGCCCGGCCCACTCCCCGCGGCCGTAGCGCATGGCGGCATCGACCGGTTCCCGGTCGAAATCCACCAGGGCCGAGCCGGACTGCAGGCTGAGCTCAAGTTCCGGGTGCGCGGCGACCAGCCGCGGTAGCCGCGGCACCAGCCAGCTCGACATGAGACCCGGGCTGGCGCTGAGCCGGAGAGCGTGGTCGTGGGGCGTGCGGAAGCGCGCAAGCGCGCGCTCGATGCCATCGAAATGATTGCCCACCGCCTCGAGCAATCGCTGGCCGTCCACCGTCAACGCGACGCCGCGTGGTCCGCGCACGAGCAGGCGGTGTTCCAGCCGCTCTTCCAGCTGACGCATCTGGTGGCTGAGGGCGCTCACGGTGAGATTGGCCTGCTCGGCCGCGCGCGACAGATTGCCCAGCCTGGCGACCAGCACGAACTGCTGGAGCAGCCCCAGTGGCAGCTTGCCCATCTTGAATATCCCTCAAGTCAACCTTGCCAATTTATCGCTTTTTGGCCACCCGTAGCGTGCCTATCTTGAGCATCACCCAAACCCCCTTCCCCCAGGAAGTGCCATGAATTCGCTCTGGAAAGACCTGCTGATCCTGCACGGCCATCTCGTCCGGAAAGAGGACCTGAGCTGGGCTTCCGACACCCGCCCCGACGCGGATCGCGACGAGAGTGGCGCCAAAAAGGCCAGATCCACTGCGTTGAAGTGCTGCATGGCGGCAGTCGTCTGGCCGCGCCTGGCTGCACCGCGCTGACCGACGTCGGCCGCACGCCCGATCGGTGATTGCCGGGGTACGTCACGCTTCTTTTCCCGGACGCGTGCATGCTTGTCGCTTTCCACCGTCCGAGGTGTCCCCACCGTGCGCATGCGTCCACTTGGCAAATCGTCGTTGTCCATCGCCCCGCTCGCCTTCGGCGGCAACGTATTCGGCTGGAGCGCCGACCAGGCGCGTTCGTTCGAGCTGCTCGATGCCTTCGTCGACGCCGGCTTCAACCTCATCGACACCGCCGACATGTATTCCTCGTGGGTGCCGGGCAACCGCGGCGGCGAGTCGGAGACCATCATCGGCAGGTGGCTGAAGCAAAGCGGCAAGCGCGACCGCGTGCTGATCGCCACCAAGGTGGGCAAGTGGGTCGAGCAGCCGGGGCTGTCGCCGGCCAACATCCAGCAGGCGGCGGAAGGCTCGCTCAGGCGACTGCAGATCGACCACATCGACCTGTACCAGGCACACGCCGACGACGCGAGCGTGCCGCTGGCAGAGACGCTGGGCGCGTTCGGCCGCCTGATCGAACAGGGCAAGGTGCGCGCGATCGGCGCGTCCAACTACTCCGCCGACCGCTTCGCCGAGTCGCTGGCGATCGCCCGTGAGCACGGTCTGCCGCGATACGAGACCCTGCAGCCGGAATACAACCTCGCCGACCGCGCCGGCTACGAGGCAGCGCTCGAGCCGCTGGTGCGACGCGAAGAAGTCGGCGTGATCTGCTACTACGCGCTGGCCAGCGGCTTTCTCACCGGCAAGTACCGGAGCACCGCCGACCTCACCAAGAGCGCCGCCCGTGGCGGTGCCGTGAAGAAATACCTCGACGCACGCGGCATGAAGATCCTCGCCGCGCTCGACGCCGTCGCCGCGGCGCACGGCGCCACGCCGGCCCAGGTCGCGCTGGCCTGGCTGATGGCCCGTCCGGGCATCACCGCGCCGATCGCCAGTGCCACCAGCGTCGCCCAGCTGGAAGAACTGCTCGGCGCCGCACGGCTCGTACTGGCCACCGACGAGATCGCCGCACTGGAACGCGCCAGCGCCTACTGAGGCGGAGTGCCTACCGAGCCAGCCGGCGCTGGCGCCCCGGCGTCATCGCCTTCCGGCGCCTGCACCGTGTAACCCTCGGCCTTCAGCTTGGCGAGGAGGCCGTCCGACGTGAGGAGCTGGTCCATCGACATGACGGCCAGCGCCTGCGTGTCGTTGGTCAGCGCCTGGCGCGCGGTCGCCAGCCAGGTAGCGCTCACCTTGGCCGGCAGGTCGCTGATGCCGAGCTGACGGGCGAAGCCCGCCTCGGTCAGCGCCTCGGCGCAGGCGTCCCGGAAACGGCTGTCCGGCAGCCGTCGCAGCGTGGCGATGTCGCCGGTGGACCATGCGTTGGCCCGCTCGGCCATCGCCGGCAGGTCGTGCTCGACGCTGTCCAGCGTGCGCGAGAAGCACTCGGTGTCTTCCGGGCCGGCGGTCTTGAATGCCTTGATCGCCCCGCGCGGATCCTTGATCTCGACCTGGTACGTGGCATCGACGATCTTCACGCCGTGCTGCTTGGCCAGGCCCTCGACGGTGTCCTCGATCTGGCCGCCACTGCGCAGACCGCTCTTCTTCAGTGCCTTCTTGTACAACTCCATGCCGGCAAAGATCGGCCGCCAGCGCTCGATGCCGTGGTCGCTGCCGATATAGCGCGCCTTGAGCGCCGCCCAGCGCGCGTAGAGCGGCGCCGGCAACACCTGGTCCAGCGTCTTGCCTTCGGGGTTCTTGCGCGCACTGAATGCCGAGGGCAGCAGGAACAGCTTGCCGAAGAAGCCGATGTCCAGCTTGAACTTGACCCGCGGCGCACGGATCACTTCCTGGCTGCCGGCCACGATCCGCTCCACCTCGTCCGATCGCCACTGCATGTTGGCCGGCAGCGCGCTGGTGGTGCCCAGCAGCCACAGCACGTGGCCACCCCGACTCACCTTCCACAACCCGGGACCCGGCTGGACGCCGCTGACCGTGACCGGCGCGAGCACGGGGATGTCGACGGTCGAGGGCGGCGCGGGCAGATCCTGCGCGGCAAGCGGCGTCGCCACCAGCAGCGAAGACAGCAACAGGGTGGGCATCCGTGGCATGCGCGATCTCCAGTGGGGATCGCGCATGCTAGCAACCGCTGGCTGAAGCGAGCCGCGCCGGCTAAACGCCGGCAGCCAGCGTTCCGACGCGTGCGAGCACCGCCTTGCGCGCCTCGGTCGCCCCCGCCGGGCCCTCGTAGAACGCGGTGATCAGCACCGGGGCCCGACCCGGCGGCCAGGCGATCGCCACGTCGTTGTTCTGCGTCTGGCTGGCGCCGGTCTTGTCGCCGGCCGTCCAGCCGGCAGGCAAGCCTGCGCGCAGCTGCTGCGTGCCGGTGGTGTTGTGACGCAGCCAGTCGAGCAGCTGCTCGCGCGAGACCGGCGACAGCACGTCGCCGAGCAGCACCCGGTGCATGTCGTCGAGCATCGCGACCGGCGTGGTGGAGTCCTCGATACCCTGCGGACCGGGAACGTTGAGCGACGGCTCGGTGCGATCGAACCGGGTCAGCGGATCGCCCAGGCCGCGCACGAAGCGGGTCAACCGGGCCGGTCCGCCCAGCGAGGCCAGCAGCAAGTTCATCGCGGTGTTGTCGCTGACGGTGATCGCCGCGTGGCACAACTCGGCCACGGTCATGCCGGGCGGCCCGACACGCAGCCGGGTCACCGGTGCCCACTCGAGTACGTCATCGGGCCGAAAGGTGATACGCCGGTCCAGCCGCTCTTCGCCGCGGTCCACCCGGGCCAGCACGGCGGCCACCGCCAGCAGCTTGCCGGTACTGCACATCAGGAAGCGCTCGTCGGCACGATGCAGCAGGCGGCGGCCGCTGCCGGTGTCGAGCACGGCCACGCCGAGTCGCCCGCCATGGCGCCGCTCGAGCGCGGCAAAGGCATCGGCGGCGTCCGCATTCGCGACGGTCAGCGGAAGCAGCGGAAAGGCGGCCAAGCCCAGCAGTCCGGCCTTGATCAGTTCGCGACGGCGCATCGTGGGTTCTCCCTGGATCGATTGATCGGCAAGCGCTCCAGTCGGCCACATCGAGATGGCGCACCACGGCCCGGTGCGTGGAAACCTGCAGGCAGCATAACCCCGCTGCCGCGGCGGGAGGGCAGCGCGGCGACACGACAGCATCATGCGGCAAGCCCGGGAAGAAGGGCGATCATGCCTGCGGCGGCCACCTGAGCCGCCGATGACCTGCCGTGGGCAAGTGCTCCGCTCTCGCGGGTCCCGCCTGACGGTGGGATACTGCGCAGGTTCGCGCTACTGGCGCTTCGGATGGGTCACCATCGGGGAACGCGAACGCTCCGCGAGCCGCGCGCCTGGGCATGTCCTGATCGCCATGATGGGAGTGCCCCGTGCCCGAAATTTCCAAACTGCTCGCCTTCGGCCTGGTTGCCCTGGGTCTGGTCCTCACGCCCGGCCCGAACATGATCTATCTGGTCTCGCGCACGCTCTGCCAGGGACGCCCGGCCGGGCTGGTGTCGCTGGCCGGCGTGGCGCTGGGCTTTGTGTTCTACCTGCTGAGCGCGGTCCTCGGCATCACCGCCCTGCTGCTCACCGTGCCGCTCGCCTACGATGTCCTGCGACTGGGGGGTGCCGCCTACCTTGCCTATCTGGCCTGGCAGGCGCTCCGGCCCGGCGGTCGCTCGCCGCTGCAACCGCGGGCGCTTGCCCCCATTCCGCCGGTGCGATTGTTCGCCACGGGCTTCCTGACCAATCTGCTGAACCCGAAGATCGCCGTGCTGTACCTGTCGCTGCTGCCACAGTTCATTGTCCCCGGCCACGGCGACGTGCTGCGGCAGTCGCTGGTGCTGGGCGGTGTGCAGATCCTGGTCAGCGTGGCGGTGAACGCCAGCATCGTGCTGTCGGCCGGCGCGATCGCGGCTTTCCTGGCGCGGCGCCCGGGGTGGTTGAACGTGCAGCGCTGGCTGATGGGCACCGTACTGGCCGGCCTGGCCATGCGGATGGCCATGCAAGAGCGCCACTGACCGTTACGCAAAAAAAAACGGGGCGCCATGCGCCCCGTTCCGCGGTCATGCCCTTGTGCCTCAGAGCGTCGCGAGCACTGCGTTGAAGGTGGCGCTGGGACGCATCGCTTCGCTCACGCGGGCCAGATCCGGGTGGTAGTAACCGCCGATGTCGACCGGCTTGCCCTGGGCACCGTTGAGCTCGCCGACGATGGCTGCCTCGTTGTCCGCAAGCGCCTTGGCCAGCGGGGCGAAGCGGGCATTCAGGTCGGCGTCCTCGTCCTGCGCGGCCAGTGCCTGCGCCCAGTACAGGGCCAGGTAGAAATGGCTGCCGCGGTTGTCGAGCTGGCCGACCTTGCGCGCCGGCGAACGGTTGTTGTCGAGGATCTGGCCGTTGGCCCGGTCCAGCGCCTCCGCCAGCACCCTGGCCTTGGCATTGCCGGTCTTGTCGCCGACGAACTCGAACGAGGCCTGCAGCGCGAGGAATTCGCCCAGCGAATCCCAGCGCAGATAGTTCTCTTCCAGGAACTGCTGCACGTGCTTGGGTGCCGAGCCGCCCGCGCCGGTCTCGAACAGCCCGCCACCGGCCATCAGCGGCACGATGGAGAGCATCTTGGCGCTGGTGCCCAGCTCCATGATCGGGAACAGGTCGGTGAGATAGTCGCGCAGTACGTTGCCGGTGACCGAGATGGTGTCCTCGCCCTTGCGGATGCGCTCGAGCGAGAAACGCATGGCGTCCTCCGGCGACAGGATGCGGATATCCAGGCCCGCGGTGTCGTGGTCCTTGAGGTAGCGCTCGACCTTGGCGATCACCTGCGCGTCGTGCGCGCGCTTCGCATCCAGCCAGAACACCGCCGGCGTGCCGGACAGGCGCGCGCGGGTGACGGCAAGCTTGACCCAGTCCTGGACCGGCGCGTCCTTGGTCTGGCACATGCGCCAGATGTCGCCCGCTTCCACCGCGTGCTCGAACACCACGCGGCCGCTCTGGTCGGTGACGCGCACCGTGCCGTCGGCCTCGACCTGGAAGGTCTTGTCGTGCGAGCCGTATTCCTCGGCCTTCTGCGCCATCAGGCCCACGTTGGGCACCGAGCCCATGGTGGCCGGATCGAAGGCGCCATGCGCCTTGCAGTCCTCGACCACCACCTGGTAGATGCCGGCGTAGCAGCGATCCGGAATCAGTGCCACGGTGTCCTGCAGCTCGCCCTTGGCGTTCCACATCTTGCCGGAGTCGCGGATCATCGCCGGCATCGAGGCGTCGACGATCACGTCCGACGGTACGTGCAGGTTGGTGATGCCCTTGTCGGAGTTCACCATCGCCAGCGGCGGGCGCCTGGCGTACTCGGCCTCGAGGTCGGCCTTGATCGCCGCCTGCTGGTCTTCCGGCAGCTGGCCGAGGCGCGCGTAGAGGTCGCCGATGCCGTTGTTGCGGTCGAAGCCGATCTGCTTGAGCGCGTCGGCGTGCTTCGCCAGCGCGTCCTTGTAGAACTCGCCCACCACCACGCCGAACATGATCGGGTCGGAGACCTTCATCATGGTCGCCTTCAGGTGCAGCGAGAACAGCGCGCCTTCGTCCTTCACGCGGGCGATCTCGGCATCGACGAAACGCGCCAGCGCGGCGCGGCTCATCACCGAGGCGTCGACCACCTCGCCGGCCTTCACCGCCACCTTCTCCTTCAGCACGGTGACCGCGCCGTCCTTGCCGACCAGTTCGATCTTCAGCGCGCCGGCGTCGGCGAGCGTGGCCGACTTTTCGCTGCCGTAGAAATCGCCGCCGTCCATGTGCGCGATGCGGGTCTTCGAATCCTTGCTCCAGGCGCCCATCTTGTGCGGGTGCTTGCGCGCGTAGCTCTTCACCGAGGCCGGCGCGCGGCGGTCGGAGTTGCCCTCGCGCAGCACCGGGTTCACCGCACTGCCCTTCACCTTGTCGTAGCGCGACTTGATGTTCCACAGCTCGACGTCGCCGTGCGGCTCGTCCGGGTACTCCGGCAGCGCGTAGCCCTGCGACTGCAGCTCCTTGATCGCCGCCTTCAGCTGCGGCACCGAGGCGCTGATGTTGGGCAGCTTGATGATGTTGGCCTCCGGCGTGGTGGCCAGTTCGCCCAGCTCGGCCAGATCGTCGGCGATGCGCTGGTCCTCGCGCAGCGATTCGGGGAACTGCGACAGGATGCGGCCGGCCAGCGAGATGTCCCGCGTCTCCACCCCGATACCCGCAGTGCCGGCGAAGGCCTTGACGATCGGCAGCAGCGACTGCGTGGCCAGGAACGGCGCTTCGTCGGTGAGCGTGTAGATGATCTTGGGGGTCTCGGACATGGGCAGCACTCTTCCTGGACTGGGGGGCGGATATGGGTCAGCCGGCAACCATGGAGGTTGCACCATCGATACGCAAGGCCGACGCGACAAGCGCCTATTGTGAGGCCTGCGCCTGCCGAGTTGGATATCACACGATCCGGCGCCCCGCCCCGAATGCTGCACCGCAGCCATGCCGCAGGCCGCTCTGCACCCGGACAGATCCGCCCCGGGCGGCGGCAGCGCGTCATTTTCCTGCCGCATCCCGTTGCGACTTTTGTCGAGTGGCGACCCCGCGCAGGCGGGCGCAATGATCGAAATGCTGTGCATCCACCGCGCGAGGGTGGACGTAAGCGGCAAGTCTTTCCACCACTGCAGGGGAGAACCGTATGGCCAGTGTGCCGGGGGCAACGAACGCCGGGAGCCGGGGGGGCTCCGGGGGAATCTTGGCAAGGGAACGCACCATCGCAGGTCCACGCTTCAACCGGTGGCTGGTGCCGCCAGCCGCGCTTGCCATCCACCTGTGCATCGGCATGGCCTACGGCTTCTCCGTGTTCTGGTTGCCGATGACCAAGCTGGTCGCCAACGCCGATCCGGCGATGTGCACCAACCTCAGCTTCATGGCCGCACTCACCACCACGTCGTGCAACTGGACGGTGCCGCAGGTCAATCACATCTTCGAAACCTTCATCGCCATGCTCGGCATCTCCGCCTTCATCTGGGGCGGCTGGCTGGAGCACGCAGGCCCGCGCAAGGCCGGCTTCATCGCCGCACTGTGCTGGGGCGGCGGCCTGGTGCTGGGCGGCATCGGCGTGTCGATGCATCAGCTGTGGCTGGTCTACCTGGGGTGTGGCGTGCTGGGAGGCGTCGGCCAGGGCCTGGGCTACATCACCCCGGTCTCGACCCTGATCAAGTGGTTCCCGGACCGGCGCGGCCTGGCCACCGGCTTCGCGATCATGGGCTACGGCGGCGGCGCGATGATCGGCGCACCGATCGCGGTGGCGCTGATGAAGCACTTCTCCGCCAACGGCGGCCAGGGCGTGGCGTCCACGCTGATGGCGATGGGCGTGCTGTACGTGATCGTGATGAGCGCCGGCGCGTTCGGCTTCCGGGTAGCCCCGAACGGCTGGAAGCCGGAAGGCTGGACGCCGAAGGCGGCCGAAGCCAAGTCCATGATCACCCAGCACCACGTGCACCTGGACAAGGCGTGGAAGACGCCGCAGTTCTGGCTGGTGTGGGGCGTGCTGTTCCTCAACGTGACCGCCGGTATCGCGGTGATCTCGATGGCCAGCCCGATGCTGCAGGACGTGTTCGGCGGCAAGCTGGCCGGCCTCACCGAGGCGGCTGCCGACCTGACTCCGGCGCAGAAGGCCGCCGTGGTGGCCGCTGCCGCCGGCCTGGTCGGCCTGATCAGCCTGTTCAACAGCCTCGGCCGCCTGTTCTGGGCCTCGCTGTCGGACAAGATCGGCCGCAAGAACACCTACTACACGTTCTTCGTGCTCGGCATCGTGGTGTATTGCCTGCTGCCGACCTGGGGCCACCTGGGCATGCCCGGCCTGTTCGTGATCTCGATCTGCGTGATCCTGAGCATGTACGGCGGCGGCTTCGCCACGGTACCGGCCTACCTGGCCGACCTGTTCGGCACGCAGATGGTGGGCGCCATCCACGGCCGCCTGCTCACCGCCTGGTCGGCGGCGGGCGTGGTCGGCCCGATGATCATCGCCAGCATCCGCCAGGCCCAGCTCGACGCCGGCGTGGCGAAGAACCTGGTCTACGACCGCACGCTGTACATCATGGCCGCCCTGCTGTTCGTCGGCCTGATCTGCAACCTGCTGGTGAAACCAGTGAGCGAATCGGTGGTCATGACTCCCGAGGAACTCGCCCGCGAGCGCTCGCTGCAGCATGAGGCCATCGGTGTCAGCGGCGATGCGACCACGGCCGCCCGGGGAGCGTTCGGCGTGACCGGCACCCTTGCCTGGATGGCGGTGGGTGTACCGTTCCTCATTGGCCTGTACATCGCGCTGGCAAAGGCCGCTGCCCTGTTCTGAAAAGGTTCGACACCATGAAACACGCGGCACGTGCGGGCTCCGGCCCGCAGGACAACACCAAGTGGCTCTCCCCGGAGAGCCACGCCGCGGTGCTCGAGGTCACCGCCCGGCTGAAGGATCAGCCGGGCGCCCTGCTGCCTGTCCTGCACGGTGTGCAGGAAGCACTGGGTTACGTGCCCGAGGGCGCCGTCGCGCTGATCGCGCGGGAGCTCAACCTGTCCCGCGCCGACGTGCACGGCGTGGTCAGCTTCTACCACTTCTTCCGCACCCGGCCGTCCGGCAAGCGGATCGTCTACCTGTGCCGCGCCGAGTCGTGCCAGGCGATGGGCGCCGCGGCGCTGGAAAGCCACGTCAAGCAAAGGCTGGACGTGGATTTCCACGAAACCACGGATGACGGGCTCTTTACGCTGGAACCGGTCTACTGTCTGGGCAACTGCGCCTGTTCGCCGGCCGTGATGGTCGACGAGGAACTGCACGGGCGGATGACGCCGGAGCGCTTCGATGCCTGGCTGAAGGCCGCCCGGGAGGCTTCATGAGTTTCACCGTCTACGTTCCCCGCGACGCCAGCGCCCTCTCGCTGGGCGCGGAGGCGACCGCTTCGGCGATCGCCGCCGAGGCCGCGCGTCGCGGTATCGATGTCACGCTCGTGCGCAACGGCTCGCGCGGCCTGTACTGGCTGGAGCCGATGGTCGAGGTCGCGACGCCCGAGGGCCGCGTCGCCTACGGGCCGGTGCAGGCCGCCGATGTCGCCGCGCTGTTCGATGCCGATTTCCTTCATGGCGGCAAGCACGCGCTGGCACTGGGTCCGACCGAACAGATTCCCTACCTGGCCAAACAGGAGCGGTTGACGTTTGCCCGCGTCGGCATCGTCGATCCGCGCAGCCTGGACGACTACCGCGCCCACGGCGGTTACCGCGGGCTCGACAACGCGCTGGCGATGCAGCCGGCGGCCATCGTGCAGGCGGTCACCGACTCCGGCCTGCGCGGCCGCGGCGGTGCGGCCTTCCCCACTGGCATCAAGTGGAAGACCTGCCACGACGCCAGCGCCGACCAGAAGTACATCGTCTGCAACGCCGACGAGGGCGACTCGGGCACCTTCGCCGACCGCATGCTGATGGAGGGCGACCCGTTCGTGCTCGTCGAGGGCATGACCATCGCCGGCCTCGCCGTCGGCGCCACCCGGGGCTACATCTATCTGCGCTGCGAGTATCCGCACGCCCGCGACGCGCTGAACGCCGCCATCGCCGCGGCGGAGACGGCCGGTTACCTGGGCGACGACGTGCGCGGCAGCGGCAAGGCCTTCCACCTGGAAGTGCGCATGGCCGCCGGCGCCTATATCTGCGGCGAGGAGACCTCGCTGCTCGAATCGCTGGAAGGCAAGCGCGGCATGGTCCGCTTCAAGCCGCCGCTGCCGGCGATCGAGGGCCTGTTCGGCAAGCCGACGGTGATCAACAACGTGGTCACGCTGTGCTCGGTGCCCGGCATCCTGGACAAGGGCGCGGCGCACTACCGCGACTTCGGCATGGGCCGCTCGCGCGGCACGCTGCCGTTCCAGCTCGCCGGCAACCTGAAGCACCCCGGCCTGGTCGAGAAGGCCTTCGGCGTCACGTTGAAGGAACTGGTCGAGGACTTCGGCGGCGGCACCGCCACCGGCAAGCCGATGAAGACCGTGCAGCTCGGCGGTCCGCTCGGCGCCTACATCCCGCCGTCGCGCTACGACACGCCGATGGACTACGAGGCGTTCGCGGCGATCGGCGGCATGATCGGCCACGGCGGCCTGGTCGCCTTCGACGACAGCGTCGACATGGCAGCCATGGCCCGCTACGCAATGGAGTTCTGCGCGATCGAGTCCTGCGGCAAGTGCACGCCGTGCCGGATCGGTTCAACCCGCGGCGTGGAAGTGATCGACCGCATGCGCGCCAACGTCGAGCGCGACCGCAACGAGGCCCTGCTGCGCGATCTCTGCCAGACCATGCTGCACGGTTCCCTCTGCGCGCTGGGCGGCATGGCGCCGTTCCCCGTGCTAAGCGCGCTGGATCATTACCCCGAAGATTTCGCGCGCACCGCCTGACGGCACCGCGCGCTGGAGGTTCCCCCATGCTTTCCATCGTCGAAATCGATCGCGGCACCCCCGCCACCGTCTCCACGAAGACCGTCTCGCTGGAGATCGACGGCCGCGCGATCGCGGTGCCGGAAGGCACCTCGGTGATGCGCGCCGCCTCGCTGGCCGGCATCGCCATCCCCAAGCTATGCGCCACCGAGATGCTCGACGCGTTCGGTTCGTGCCGGTTGTGCCTGGTGGAGATCGAGGGTCGCCGCGGCTACCCGGCCTCCTGCACCACGCCGGTGACCGAGGGCATGAAGGTCGCCACGCAGACGCCGAAACTGGCCGAGATCCGCCGCGGCGTGATGGAGCTGTACATCTCCGACCACCCGCTGGACTGCCTCACCTGCCCCGCCAACGGCCACTGCGAGCTGCAGGACATGGCTGGCGTGGTCGGCCTGCGCGAGGTGCGCTACGGCTACGACGGCGCCAACCATGTCTATGCGAAGCAGTCCGACGGCAGCGCCAACCCGTTGTTCGTGGCCAAGGACACCTCCACCCCGTACTTCACCTTCGACCCGTCCAAGTGCATCGTCTGCTCGCGCTGCGTGCGCGCCTGCGACGAGGTGCAGGGCACCTTCGCGCTGACCATCCAGGGCCGCGGCTTCGATTCCAAGGTGTCCCCCAGCCAGGACGAGGCCTTCCTCGACTCCGAGTGCGTGTCCTGCGGCGCCTGCGTGCAGGCCTGCCCCACCGCCACGCTCAGCGAGAACAGCCTGATCGAGCGCGGCCAGGCCGAGCACAGCGTCACCACCACCTGCGCCTATTGCGGCGTCGGCTGCAGCTTCCGCGCCGAGATGAAGGGCGAGGAGATCGTGCGCATGGTGCCGAACGTGGAGGGCCAGGCGAACCACGGCCACTCCTGCGTGAAGGGCCGTTTCGCGATCGGCTACGCCACCCACCCGGACCGCATCACCACGCCGATGATCCGCGCGAAGATCAGCGACCCGTGGCAGGCGGTGAGCTGGGACGAGGCCATCGCCCACGTCGCCAGCGAGTTCAAGCGCATCCAGGGCCAGTACGGCAAGCACGCGGTCGGCGGCATCACCTCCTCGCGCTGTACCAACGAGGAGACCTACCTCGTGCAGAAGCTGGTGCGCGCCGGCTTCGGCAACAACAACGTCGACACCTGCGCCCGCGTCTGCCATTCGCCGACCGGCTACGGCCTGAAGTCCACGCTGGGCGAATCGGCCGGCACGCAGGACTTCGACTCGATCGAGCAGACCGACGTGGTGCTGGTGATCGGCGCCAACCCCACCGACGCGCATCCGGTGTTCGGCTCCAAGATGAAGCAGCGGCTGCGCCAGGGCGCCAAGCTGATCGTCATTGACCCGCGCCGCATCGACCTGGTGCGCTCGCCGCACATCAAGGCTGACTACCACCTCAAGCTCAAGCCCGGCACCAACGTGGCGGTGCTCAATACGCTGGCCCACGTGATCGTCACCGAAGGGCTGGTGAAGGACGACTTCGTCGCCGCCCGCTGCGAGCCGGAAGCCTTCCAGCACTGGAAGGATTTCGTCTCGCAGGACAAGTACAGCCCCGAGGCGATGGAAGCGACCACCGGCGTGCCGGCCGCCCTGGTGCGCGGCGCCGCGCGCCTGTACGCCACCGGCGGCAACGGCGCGATCTACTACGGCCTGGGCGTCACCGAGCACGCGCAGGGCTCCACCGCGGTGATGGGCATCGCCAACCTCGCCATGGCCACCGGCAACATCGGCCGCGAGGGCGTAGGCGTGAACCCGCTGCGCGGCCAGAACAACGTGCAGGGCTCGTGCGACATGGGCTCGTTCCCGCACGAGTTCCCGGGCTATCGCCACGTCAGCGACACCGCCACCCGCCAGCTGTTCGAGAAGGCCTGGGGCGTGCCGCTGCTGGACGAGCCGGGCCTGCGCATCCCGAACATGTTCGAGGCCGCGCTCGACGGCAGCTTCAAGGGCCTGTACGTGGAGGGCGAGGACATCGCCCAGTCCGACCCGGACACCCAGCACGTCACCGCCGCGCTCAGCGCGATGGAGTGCGTGGTGGTGCAGGACCTGTTCCTCAACGAGACGGCCAAGTACGCCCACGTGTTCCTGCCGGGTAGCTCGTTCCTGGAGAAGGACGGCACCTTCACCAACGCCGAGCGTCGTATCTCGCTGGTGCGCAAGGTGATGAAGCCGCAGTCCGGCTACGCCGACTGGGAGATCACCCAGCTGATCGCGCAGGCGATGGGCTACCCGATGCACTACACGCACCCGTCCGAGATCATGGACGAGATCGCCGCGCTCACCCCCACCTTCCACGGCGTCAGCTTCGAGAAGATCGACCGCCTCGGCTCGGTGCAGTGGCCGTGCAACGAGGAGCACCCGGAAGGCACCCCGGTGATGCACGTGGACGAGTTCGTGCGCGGCAAGGGCCGCTTCATGCTCACCGAGTACGTGCCCACCCGCGAGAAGGTCAACGCCGAGCATCCGCTGATCCTCACCACCGGCCGCATCCTCAGCCAGTACAACGTGGGCGCGCAGACCCGCCGCACCGCCAACTCCATGTGGCACGAAGAGGACCGCCTGGAAATCCATCCGCACGACGCGGAAGAGCGCGGCATCAAGGACGGCGACTGGGTCGGCATCTCCAGCCGCAGCGGCGAAACCGTGCTGCGCGCCAAGGTGGCCGACCGCATGCAGCCGGGCGTGGTCTACACCACGTTCCACTTCCCGGGCTCCGGCGCCAACGTGATCACCACCGACAACTCCGACTGGGCCACCAACTGCCCCGAGTACAAGGTGACCGCTGTGCAGGTGACCCGGGTGAGCGAGCCCTCGGCCTGGCAGAAGCGCTTCCAGAGCTTCGACCAGCAGCAGCAGGACCTGCTCAAGGCTGCCGAAACCGCCGACTGACCGCATGGCGGCCGCGGCACGATGCCCGCGGCCGCCGCTCCTTCCCGACCCCGAACCCACCTGCTGCGGACCACTCCGACATGAACATCGATACCCTCACCCGGATGGTCAACGACATCGCGAACTACTTCGCCGCCGAACCCGACCACGCCGCCGGCGTGGCCGGTGTGGCCGACCACCTGAAGAAGTTCTGGGACCCGGTGATGCGCAAGCAGATCATCGAGCACCTGCACGCCGGCGGCGACGGCCTGGAACCGCTGGCGCGCGAGGCCGTGCAGAAACTCGCCTCGCTCTCCTCCGCCGCCGCCTGAGCCTGGAGCTCCCCGGTATGTTGTGACGCAGGCCCGGCCTGCGGAGATCCGCGCGCGTCGCCGACACCGATTGGCGTACCGGCTGGCATAACATCCCCGCTCCACACCAAGGATGGGATGGCATGCGCAAGACGAAGGGATGGTTCGCCGTCGTACTGGCTATCGGCTCGCTCGCGGTGGGCAACGCGCTGGCGGGGTGGCTCACGCTCCGCTTCCTCGGATTGACCGGGCAGCCGTGGCGATGGAACGCTTTCTATACCTACGCCCGTGCGCTCGATTTGCCTGCCGTGCAGCCTTACGCCTCGCGCATCCAGGCCGCCGGCGTATTCGGGTTCGGGCTGCCGCTGCTGCTCGGGGCGATCGCGATCTACTACCTGCTGCGCTCGAAGCAGCCTTCCCTGCACGGTGACGCTCGATTCGCCCGGGGTGGCGAGCTGGCTAGCCACGGCCTGTTCAAGCCCACGGACGACGGCATCCTGGTCGGCAAACACCGTGGCCGGCTTGTGCGGCTCAGCGGCCAACAGTTCGTGATCCTTGCCGCGCCCACCCGTTCGGGCAAGGGCGTGGGCGTAGTCATCCCCAACCTGCTGGAGTACCGCGAGTCGGTGGTGGTGCTGGACATCAAGCAGGAAAACTACGAACTCACCAGCGGCTGGCGCGCGGCGCAGGGGCAGGAGGTGTTCCTGTTCAATCCCTTTGCCGAGGACCGCCGCACCCACCGCTGGAATCCGCTCAGCTATGTCTCCAGCGATCCGGCCTTCCGCGTCTCGGACCTGATGAGCATCGCCGCGATGCTCTACCCGGACGGCGCCGACGACCAGAAGTTCTGGGTCAGCCAGGCACGCAACGCCTTCATGGCCTTTGCGCTGTTCCTGTTCGAGGCATGGGACGACGCCGAACGGCGCGGCGTGCCGGTGTCACTGCGCACGAAGCCGACGCTCGGCGAGATCTACCGGCTGTCCTCCGGCGACGGCACCGAGCTGAAGGCGTTTTACCACCAGCTTGCGCAGCAACCGTTCCTGGGTGGCAACGCGAAGTCGACCTTCGCCAACCTGCTTTCGCAGGCAGCGGAGACCTTCGCCTCGATCCTAGGCACGTTCAAGGAGCCGCTCAACGCCTGGATCAATCCGGTGCTTGACGCGGCCACCAGCGCCGACGACTTCCTGCTCACCGACGTGCGCAGGAAGCGCATGACCATCTATATCGGCATCCAGCCGAACAAGCTGGCCGAAAGCCGACTGATCGTGAACCTGTTCTTCAGCCAGCTGATCAACCTCAACACACGCGAGCTGCCGCAGAACAACCCGGCGCTGAAGCATCAGTGCCTGCTGCTGATGGACGAGTTCACCTCGATCGGTCGGGTGGAGATCATCGCCTCGGCCGTGTCGTACATGGCCGGCTACAACATCCGTCTGCTACCGATCATCCAGAGCATGGCCCAGCTGGACGCGACCTATGGCAAGGACGTCTCGCGCACGATGATCACCAACCATGCGCTGCAGATCGTCTACGCGCCGCGCGAGCAGCAGGACGCAAACGATTATTCCGAGATGCTCGGCTACACCACGGTGCGCAAGCAGAACGTCACCCGCGGCCGCACCCGCGCCGACGTCTCGCGCAGCCACACCGAGGAGCGTCGCGCGCTGATGCTGCCGCAGGAGCTCAAGGCGATGGGCACGGGCAAGGAAGTCTTCTTCTATGAGGGCATCCCGCACCCGGTGAAGTGCGACAAGATCCGCTACTACCGGGACAAGCACTTCACCTCGCGGCTGCTGCCGAAGGTGACGATCCCCGAACTGACGATCTGACACGCTGCGCCGTAGGATATCCCCGACAACGTGTCGGTGGATGTCGGGAACTCCTGTCCGTCAACGCCGCCTGTCCCACAGCAGTGGATGTGAAATCGCTCGCAGATTCGCCGATCCGTGATGGGTGGTTTGGACGTCCGTTCGGAGCAGCGGCACGTGACCGGATGCACAGTTCGCGACTGCCATCGAACCGCCACATGGCGCAGCCACGGCGCATCCGGACGCGCCGGACGAATGCCGAGGGGATCGCGCGATGCATTGCCTGGCAAGGCTTCACGGGCTGCATGACAGGATTCTTTCGAACCGCGCGGACCTTGACGCCGTGGCGCCGAAGGGAGCCTGAAACGCACACGCGCACTGCACGCCCATAGGAATTTTTCGCAAAGGTTTTCCCTATTGGCAGGGCCGCCGGCTTTTGGCAAAACTTCGCGTCGGATGGTTAGACCATCCACAGGGGGCGTCTCTCTCGTTACCGCCGCGCGGTGCAGCGCATCCACGTACGGATGCGTCGCGAGGGACGTCGCAGGACGCAACTCCCGCGAGCACGTGAAAGTGCTAGTGCAAGGCAACGCCATGGAACGGGCAGCAACCATCGGTGGCATGCAGCCACGACCCTCCCGATCCCGAAGCGTCGCCGCGTACCCGCGTGGTGGCGGCCATCGTGCCCGCCCGAACGGGACTCGCGGAACCCACGGATCGATGTGAAACGGCCGGCATGTCCGGCACGCCAGGCAGGAACGCAGGATGCGATCGACTTCCACGCCCCGACGGGCGAACTCCCAAACCACCACCGTCCGACGCGCTCGCGCAACCGGAATGGCGCTACTCGCCGCGTTCGTGCTCTCAGGGTGCGGCACGCAGCCGCCGCACGACTTCCGCGGCTCGTGGAAACCGGTGAATCGATTCTCGACCCGACCGACCGAGATCCCGCTCGAGCGCCCGTACACCTTCTATGCGGCGCCGATGGACGAGACCCTGCGCAGCCTGCTCGAGCGCTGGGCCAAGGACACCGGTCGCACGCTGGATTACCGGCTCGACTACGACGTCACCCTTTATCGCCCGGTGGCAGACATCCACACCGCCGACCTCGCGCAGGCCGCGGAGCAGCTGAGCTCGATCTACGCGGCGCAGGGCGTGCAGGTGGTCGGCCAGCCGCGACGGATCCTCGTCGAGGCGACCCACGTGCCGGCTGCCGGCACTGGCACCCGCGGAGCCCGCCCATGAACAAGGCTTGCCAGCATCGACCCTGCGGGGACATCGCGCGATGAACGTGAAGAAATCCCCCACCCCGGCGATCGACAGGGCCGTGGCCCGCTCGGTCAACTTCGAGCTCACCATTGCCGACCTCGCCCGTCGCAGCGAGCGGCGTGCCTGGATGGTGGCGTTCTGCGCCATCGCCTTGGCGCTGATTCTCGCCGGCGGTTACTTCTACATGCTGCCGCTCAAACAGAAGGTTCCCTACCTCGTAATGGCCGACGCATACACCGGCACCGCGACGGTGGCGCACCTAGCCGGCGCGTTCGGCCCGCACGGAATCACGGCGAACGAGGCCATCAACCGCAGCAACGTCGCCCACTTCGTCCTCGCGCGCGAATCTTACGACCTGGCCATGCTCAACCTCGGCGACTGGAAAACCGTGCAGACGATGGCTTCACCCGGCGTGAAGGCCGCCTACATGGCCGAGTACTCCTCGCAGAACCCGGACAGCCTCTACAAGCAGTACGGCAAGGAGCGCGCGATCCGCATCCGCCTGCTCAGCATCGTGCTGCTCGGCGGTGGCGCGGGCCGCCCGCCGCGGGGCGCCACGGTGCGTTTCCAGCGCAGCCTTTACGACAAGGCCACCGGCGCGACCCACCCGATGGACAACAAGATCGCCACGCTCGAGTTCACGTACAAGCCGAACCTGGAGATGGACGACCAGAGCCGCATCGAGAACCCGCTGGGCTTCTGGGTCACCAGCTACCGCGTCGACAACGACTACGCCTCGGCGCCACCGCCGGAGGTCGGCGCCGGCACGGTGCCCACGGTGGTCGAGCCGCAGGCTGCGCCCGTCGCGTCGCAAACGCCGTCCCCAGCGACATCGGCCACGACGGCGGGTTCATCGGCCGGAGGGGCGCGGCCATGATTCGCACCCGGCTCCTGCGCGGGATCGTCGTGCTCGCCCTCTCGTTGTCGGGCCGGGCCGTCATGGCCCAGGCCCTGCAGACCTACGACTACCAGCCCGACCGCATCTACCCGGTGCGCACGGGCCTGGGGATCACCACCCAGATCGAGCTGAGCCCGAGCGAAAAGATCCTCGACTACAGCACCGGCTTCAGCAACGGCTGGGAGCTCACCCGGCGCGACAACGTGTTCTATCTCAAGCCGAAGAACGTCGACGTGGACACCAACATGATGATCCGCACGGCGACGCATTCGTACATCTTCGAGTTGAAGGTGGTGGCCACCGACTGGAAGACCCTCGACCAGGCCCGGCGCGCCGGCGTGCAGTACAAGATCACCTTCAAGTACCCCGACGACATCAGCTTTGCCGCCGCCAAGAAGCAGCAGGAGAAGGTCTCGGCGCAAAGCGCCACGCTGGTACCCGGTCGGAGCTACAACTTCAACTACGACTACGCCACACGCAACGCGAAGAAGGCGCCCTGGCTGATCCCGGCCAACGTCTACGACGACGGCCGCTTCACCTACATCCGCATGAGCGACATGAAGGCGTTTCCCACCGGCGACTTCCCCGCCGTATTCATGCGCGAGACGGAACACGGCGAGGACTCGCTCGTGAACACCACCGTGGAAGGCAACACGATCATCGTCCACGGCACCTACGCCTACCTGGTGATCCGGCACGGCGATTACGTCGTTGGCCTGCGAAGGAACGTGAAGAAGTGAGCGCCCAAACACCGCATCCGCCCGGCGACGACCACGGGCACGACCTCCCGACCGATCAGCGGCCCGACCCCGTGGCGGGCAATCCCTACGCCAGTCAGTACCGGCAACAGGTGGAGGAGCCGGATCTCGACGCCAACGCGCCGCAGTTGCGGACGGCCGAGCTTCGACGTATGAACCGCCGGGCGCTGTTCCTGCTCGCCGCGGTCGTGCTGCTGCTGCTGATGGTGGCTTACTGGATGATCCAGAGCGCGATGGCTCCGCGCGAACGACCCAAGCCGCGCGAGGAGAAAGTTACCGTGGCGGAGGCGCCGACAGCGGCCGCCTTGCCGCCGCTGCCGCGGCAGGTCCCCGCGGTGGCGCCGGCGCCCGCGGCGCAACCGATCCCGCTGATGCCGCCGCCGCGCACGCCGCCGCTGCCGCGCAACCCGGCCGCCGGCGCAGTCGCGCAGGAACCCGGCCTTGTGCAGCGCCGTATCGCCGCGGCGCAGGCGGGCGACGTTCCTCCGCCGGCGCTTCCGCCTGCCATGCCGTCCGCGGGCAACGGCCTGCCGGGCAGCGGCGAGTCGGAGATCACCAGCGCCCGGCCGCTGACCAAGCCGGACACGCTCATGCAGCGTGGTACCTACATCCGCTGCGTGCTCGAGACGCGGATCGTCTCCGACATCTCCGGCTACAGCACCTGCCTGGTGACAGAGCCGGTGTACTCGTTCAACGGCCACACGCTGCTGTTGCCGAAGGGCTCGAAGATTCTCGGCTCCTACCAGAAGAATCAGAACCAGCGTCGGGTCGAGGTGGTGTGGGACCGCATCATCACTCCCACCGGCATCGATGTGAGCATGAAGAGCCCGGGTATCGACAACCTGGGCGGTGCGGGCCTGCCGGGTCAGTACGACGCGCACTGGGGCAGCCGCATCGGTGCGGCCCTGCTGATCAGCATGCTCAGCGACGCGTTCAAGTACGAGGCGGCCAAGCACGGGCCGACCACCACCACCATCAGCAACGGCTACGTCACGCAGGAACCCTTCGAGAGCAATACCGCCCGCACCGTGCAGAACCTAGCCGACCAGGCCGTGCGCGAAGCGGCGAACCGCCCGCCGACCGTAACCATCAACCAGGGCACCGTCATCTACGTCTACGTCGCCAAGGACGTCGATTTCAGCGGCGTGGTCGCGCGGTTCTGAGGAGGGGGTCATGGACGACCGGATGGCAGCCATTTCGAGCGACTTCCTCGACTACCAGTACGAGGTGCTGGGGCTGCGCGAGTTCATGGCCTCGCCGGACGTGACCGAGATCTGCATCAACCAGCCGGGCGAGATCTACCTCGAGCGCTGCGGCGGATGGCACCGGGTGGAGGTGCCTTCGCTCACCTTCGAGCGCGCGCGGCAGTTCTGCACCGCCGTGATCAACGAGAGCAACACCGGCCAGCGCATCACTGACGTGGACCCGGTGGTGTCGCTCACCTTTCCCACCGGCCAGCGCGCGCAGTTCGTGATCCCGCCGGCGTGCGAGGCCGGCCGGGTGTCGATCACCATCCGGCTGCCGTCCAAGCAGCTTCGCACGCTCGACCAGTACCAGACCGACGGCTTCTTCGACGAGATCGTCGAAGTCCAGCAGGGCATCGGCGAGCAGGACAGCGCGCTGCTCGAGCTGCGCGCTGCGCGCCGCTATGCGGAGTTCTTCCGTCAGGCCGTGCTCGACAAGAAGAACATCGTGGTGTCCGGCGCTACTGGCAGCGGCAAGACCACCTTCATGAAGTCGCTGGTCAACCACATCCCGGCCGACGAACGGCTGGTGACGATCGAGGACGCGCGCGAACTGTTCATCGCGCAGCCGAACGTGGTGCACCTGCTCTATTCCAAGGGCGGCCAGAGCGCGAGCAACGTCACCGCCAAAAGCTGCATGGAAGCCTGCCTGCGCATGAAGCCAGATCGCATCATCCTGGCCGAGCTTCGCGGCGATGAATCGTTCTATTTCATCCGCAACTGCGCCTCGGGCCACCCCGGCTCGATCACCAGCTGCCACGCCGGCAGTACCGAGCAGACCTGGGACCAGCTCGCGCTGATGGTGAAGGCCTCGACCGAAGGCGCGGGGCTGGAGTTCGACACGATCAAGCGCCTGCTGCGGATGACGATCGACATCGTCGTGCACATCAAGGCCCACGCCGGACGCCGCTGCATTACCGGCATCGATTTCGACCCTGGCCGCGCGGCCGCGGGCCACTGAGAACTGAGAACGAGGAGCCCGTCATGCTCGCCGCCATCGACCTGTCCATGTGCCCCAACCTTGCCGTCCCGGCCGAGGTGATGCGGCACATCGCCCAGGTGGAGTCCGGCAACAATCCCTTCGCCATCGGCGTAGTGGGTGGGCGACTGCAGCGCCAGCCGCGCAATCTCGCCGAAGCCACGGCCACCGCGCACATGCTGGAGAGCCGGGGCTACAACTATTCGCTGGGCATCGCCCAGGTGAACCGTGCCAACCTGGGGCATTACGGCCTGGACACCTATGCCAAGGCCTTCGATCGCTGCAGCAACCTGCAGGCGGGCGCCAGCATCCTCGCCGACTGCTACGCACGCGCCCGGGGTGACTGGGGCAAGGCGTTCAGTTGCTACTACTCGGGTAATTTCGTCACCGGCTACCGCGACGGCTACGTGCAGCGGGTGTACGCCTCGATAGGGACGCCCGGCGACCGCGACGGTGGTGCGGCCGCCATCGCGCTCGAACGGGGCGAGCCCGCCCGTCGACGCACGCGCGGCCACGCAGATCCCATGCCCAGCCGTCTCGTTGCCATCCGCAGCGTGGCGCTGGATGTGGCCGCCACGGCCGTCGTCTCGAAGGTAGCCCGGCAACTGGTGACACCTGCGGTCGATGGCCACGGAGGCCACAGCGCATCTGCAGCAGACGCTGCGCCCACACCGACCCCGCAGGTCGCCGCACGACCCGCTGGGGAGCCGACCGACGATGTCTTCCACCCCATCGTGCGCGGCCCCGACGGTGCAACCGCGAGCGCCTCGCCATCACCGGCGCAGCGGGCGGAGGATCGCGCCGACCTGCGCCAGGAACATGCCGATGCTGCCTTCGTGTTCTGAAACGGCTCGCACGAGACGCTTGGCCATGGCCACGTGCGCGCCACTGATCTGGCCAACTGGCCAACGCCCGCTCGCGAGCCCGCTCGCTCCCGGGCATCCACCGGACGGCCGCCCCTGACGGTCGCCCACCTTCCGGCCATGCACCTGGCCACCTGTTCAACGTCGACAAGGAAATTCGAGATGGCTCCGAACCTGACCTGCAAGGACTCCGTGCTTCATTCCCAGCGCACCCGCCTGTTTGCCTTCATGTGCATCACCGCACTGTTGGTGTTCGTGCTTCCCGGCACCGCGTTCGCCCAGGACGCCAGCGAGACGATCGCCACCACCTGCGGCTTCGCCAGCAACATCAACAAGATCCTCAACGCCGTGTCGATCGTGGTGGTGACCATCGCGGTGATCTTCTCCGGCTACCAGATCGCGTTCGCGCACAAGCGCATCTCCGACGTCTCGCCGGTGCTGATCGGCGCCATCCTGATCGGCGCAGCGGGCCAGATCGCCAAGATGTTCCTGGCCGGCAGCACCACGGCCTCCGGTGCGACTGCCTGTACGGCGCAGGTGATCACGCATCTGCTCAACCACTATGCATAAAAACGCGCTGTTCCGTGGCTGCACCCGCCCGCCGATGTTCCTCGGCGTGCCCTACGTGCCGTTCTTCCTCGGCGCGGGCGGATGCATGCTGCTGGCGATGTACACCAATCTGTTCTACCTGCTGCTGATGCCGGTGGTGATCTTCGTGATGCGTCAGATGGCACGACGCGACGAGATGATCTTCCGCCTGCTCGGCCTTCGCCTGCAGTTCCGCACACGCATGCGCAACATCCGGGAAAACGACGGCATGTGGGTATTGACGCCCAACCTCTATCGCGACCCGGCAAAAACCAAACTGTGAGCCTCTCCGGGCACCCCTCAGCTGCGGGGTGCCCTCTGGATCTTCGCCATGCCCAAAGCCGCCTTCATTCCAGATACGCCGATCAGCGAGTTCGTCCCGCTGTCCACGCACGTGTCGCCCACGGTGCTCAAGACCACCGGCGGCGATTTCCTGCTGGTGTGGCGACTCGGCGGCCTGCCGTTCGTGGGCCGCGAGGAGTGGGAGATCGAGCACAGGCACAACACCTTCAACCGCCTGCTGCAGACCCTCCGCGCGCCGGACTTCGTCAACGTGGCGTTCTGGGTGCACGACATTCGCCGGCGCCGGCGCCTGCGCGACCACAGCCGGTTCGGCCAGGCCTTCAACCAATCGCTGTCCGATGCCTACTACCAGGCTCTGTCGTCGCAGAAGCTGATGCAGAACGAGCTCTACCTCACCCTGCTCTACCGTCCCGTGGTCAGCGGCAAGCGCTTTGCTGAGAAGTCCGCCGACCTCACGCGGCTGGAAGCCGAGCAGGCCGATGCGGTCAACACCATCCTCGAGCTGGCCGGCAACGTCGAGGCCGTACTCAAGGATTACGCGCCGTATCGGCTGGGCATGTACGAGGCGGCCAACGGCGTGGTGTTCTCCGAGGCGCTGGAGTTCTACGGCTACCTGCTCAACCGCATCGACGAGCCGGTTCCGGTACTGCCGGCCCCGGTGCCGGAGTACCTGCCGCTCAGCAAGCAGCGCTTCTCGGCCAGGACCGGGGACTTCGTCCTGACCACGCCCGATGGCGCGAACCAGTTCGGCGCCATCCTCAACATCAAGGAATACACCGAGGGCACTTACCCGGGCATCCTCAACGGCCTGAAATACCTCGACTTCGAGTATGTCATCACCCACTCCTTCAGCCCTATGGGCCGGCATGACGCATTGAAGGCGCTGGACCGCACCAAGGGCATGATGATTTCCTCCGGCGACAAGGCGTTCAGCCAGATTGCCGAACTGGACCAGGCGATGGACCAGCTGGCCTCCGGCAACTTCGTGCTGGGCGAGTACCACTTCAGCATGGCGATCTACGCCGCCAGCCAGGAGGCGCTGTCGCAGCAGATCGCCACCACCCGGGCCGAGCTCTCCAACGCCGGCTTCGTCTCGGTAAAGGAAGACCTGGCCGTGACCGCCGCGTTCTATGCGCAGTTCCCCGGTAACTGGAAGTACCGCACTCGGCTGGCCAACGTCAGCTCGCTGAACTTCCTCGGCCTGTGCCCGCTGCACAACTTCGCCACCGGCAAGAAGGACAACAATCCCTGGGGCGACTGCGTCACCACGCTGCAGACCACCAACGGCCAGCCCTACTACTTCAACTTCCACGCCACCCATCCGGCGGAGAACTCGCTCGGCGAGAAGGCCATCGCCAACACGATGGTCATCGGCAAGTCCGGCACCGGCAAGACGGCGCTGATCAACTTCCTGCTCAGCCAGGTGCAGAAGCTCGAGCCCTCGCCGACAATCTTCTTCTTCGACAAGGATCGCGGCGCAGAAATTTTCGTGCGCGCCTGTGGCGGCAATTACCTGGCGCTGGAGAACGGCCGGCCCACCGGCTTCAACCCGTTCCACTGCGAACGGACCGAAGCCAACGTGCAGTTCCTTGCCGAACTGGTGAAGGTGCTTGTCGGAAAGGCCGTCTACAGCTCGCGCGAGGAGGAGGACATCTTCCGCGCGGTCGAGAACATCCTCGACACGCCGACGCACCTGCGCACGATGACCAACCTCCAGAAGAGCCTGCCCAACATGGGCGACGACGGCCTGTACATCCGCATGCGCAAATGGACCGCCGGCAACTCGCTGGGCTGGGTCTTCGACAATCCGGTCGACACCATCGACCTTGAAAAGGCCAGCATCATCGGCTTCGACTACACCGACATCATCGACAACCCCGAAGTCCGCGTGCCGGTGATCAATTACCTGCTGCACCGGCTGGAGGCGCTGATCGACGGCCGACCGCTGATCTACGTGATGGACGAGTTCTGGAAGATCCTCGATGGCAAGGGCGGCCTGAAGGAATTCGCCAAGAACAAGCAGAAGACCATCCGCAAGCAGAACGGCCTGGGCATCTTCGCCACGCAGAGCCCGGAGGACGCGCTGGCCAGCGACATCGCCGCCGCGCTGATCGAGCAGACCGCCACGATGATCCTGTTGCCCAACCCCAACGCCAGCCGCGAGGACTACGTCGACGGCCTCAAGCTGACCGAAGCGGAGTACCAGGTAGTAGTCAGCCTCGACGAGCGCTCGCGCTGCTTCCTCGTCAAGCAGGGCCACGCCAGCGCTGTCTGCCAGCTCAACCTGCGCGGCCTCGACGACCACCTGGCGGTCATCTCCGCCTCAACCGACAACATCGAGATCATGCACGAGGTACTAGAGGCCCGCGCCCAGGCCGAAGGCTGTTCACCGGACGACCTCACGCCGGAGCAGTGGCTCACCACGTTCTACGAAAAGCGCAAGGGGAGCGGGAAAGGCGGGACTTCCCCAGGGACCCGCAGCCCGCTGTCCAAAGTCAAGACGGGCTGAAAGCGATCGCGATCAAGATGGAGCATTTCTATGAATGAAAAATCGAATGGAACTCGTACGCTCTCCGGCGCGATCTCGCGTGTCCTGACCGCAGCTGGCGTCATCATGTTCGCGGGGTCGGTGAATGCCCAGTGGATCGTCCACGATCCAGGCAACGCCGTGATCAACGAGAGCGGCTTCGCGTCGCAGCTCGCCAAAACCATCGAACAGTATGCGATGCAGGCCCAGCAGTATGCGACTCAGCTGCAGCAGTATCAGAACATGCTGACGTCCATCGAGAGTCTCGGCACGGGCATTTCGCTCTTTCCGAAAACCATGCAACGCATGAGTGACGCGCAGATCCAGCGACTCGTCGAGCAGGCCTGCCCCGGGCCAACGCTCGGAACGGGCGTCATCGGGACAATCACCTCGACTCTCGAGTACGAAGCGTCGTTCAACAAACCCATCACGGAGAGCCAGCAGGTGATCTGCCAGCAGATCGTGATGCTGCAGGCGGACGAATACAACGTAACGGTTGATGCCATGGGGCAGCTCGCGGTGCAGGCGAGTACCGTTCAGAAGCTGAGCGAAGTGGTGAACTCGATCAGCTCCATGGGCAAGGCGGCAAGCGCAACCTCCCAGACGGAGCAATACCTATCTCAGCTCCAGACCGCCGCCGAGACCTGGCGGCAGCAGATCCAGGCAGACGATGCCGTCATCCAGACACTGCAGCGTCAGCAGGGCATTCTTGCCAAAGTCGCGCTTACCGGGAGCAACACCGTACTCGGCAACGTCGTGCAAGCAGCTGCGCTGAAAGCCGCCTTCACCATCAACGACTAGCCGGTGGATCCGATGGCGATACCTCCACATGGCGACACACGGGATGTGCGATGAGCAATTTGGGTGACTATGTCTACTTCGCGCTGGTCTACGACTACCTGCAGAAGCAGATCGCCGAGTTCCAGCACAACGTGCTGGAGAGCATGATGACGTGGGCAAGTGGCATCGCACTGGTGCTGGTCACCCTCTGGATCATGATCCAGGGTTTCCGCCTCATCACCGGACAGTCACGCGATTCGATGATGGCAATGGTGGTCAACATGACCCGCATCGTCATCATCGTTACGGCAGCCACCACGATGAGCATCTTCGGTGGCTCGCTCCAGGGCGTGTTGTCGGCCAATGGAACCCTAGGCACCGAGATTAGCCAGGCCGTTTCAGGCGAAGATTCCCCAGTGGCAGCCATCGACAAGAACATGGCTGCTACGCAATTGACCCTCGCGGCCATCGACGTTGTGCAGGTTCCACCCGGCGACAGCGCAACGGCCGAACAAAAGGCCCATGCGATGCTGCTCGCCGGCTTCGGCGCGGCCAGCCCGGCCATGGCGGCAGGAGCCATGCTTCTGCTCTATCAGTTCACCATGGCCATCTTCGTCGGGCTCGGACCGTTTTTCATTCTCTGCCTGATCTTCGATCAAACCAAGGAGCTGTTCCGTCGATGGCTGCTGTACGGCATCGGCACGCTGTTTTCGATCGCCGTTCTATGCGTCGTCACCAGCATCGTCCTCAAGCTCACCGTCAATGTAGCCGCCGCACTTTGGGGTGCGAATGTGATCAATACCATTACCGGTCTCGGAGCAGAGGGCTTTTCAAGTCAGGCGCTACAACAGGGGGGGATCGGGCTCCTGCTGACCGTGCTCATAATCTCCACCCCCCCTTTGGCTGCGGCATTTTTCCAAGGCACGGTTGGTCAGTTCATGCACTTTTCGGCCTTCGGAGCGGGGTATGCCAGCCGCCCCGGCCCGCAGGGGCAGCCGCCAGGCTCCTACGGATATTCGTCAGGGAACGTTGTAATCCCAGCAACCACAGGACTTGCAAACCCGCCGATATCACGAACGGAAGGTTTAAATAGGCAGGGAAATCTAGGTCGACTGAGCGGCAACACCATTGCCAATGAGGCCGACTCCATGAAATATAAGAAATAGACCAAAAGATCGACACATGGAGATATTTTTTATGAGTCTCACATCACCTCACTTTTCGACCATTTGCCGACTCTCGACTATTTTTATTCTATTTTCTGGCGCAGCGCACGGTGAGGGTGGATGCCCCAAGGGGATGATTCCGGCACAGGGGACTAATATCAACTCATGCGTTCCACTTCCCGTCAGGAGCGAGCGCAGCCAAGATATGCAGCAACAAGTAGGTCCAAGATGGATTAGTCAGTGGGGAGCAATAGCTACCGACTTCGCTCACAGCAGCGCTGGAGCATCCGTCAATCAGCCCAGCAAGGCATCAGCTGAGCTTGCAGCCATAAGTGAGTGCAAGGCGAATGGTGGCGATAGGTGCCAGATAGAGACTTGGTACAGCAACGGTTGCGCTTCACTGATAGTCGGTGACAAGACACATGTTTCGATTAATGCAGCCACTGCAGACGAAGCAAACGAGGAGGGCATGACCTTATGCATGAAGGGCAATGACTCCAATTGCCGTGTTTACTATTCGTCATGCAGCCTACCGAGACAGGTTCGGTGATTCGCATGCTAATAGCAACATGATGAGAGAAAGGCTCCTCTGTCTCGCTCTGCTAAGCACCAGCATCGCTTTCACCCCGATGGCAACAACGGCTCAGGGAAACTGCCCTGATGGGCAATATCAGGCGCTACCTCCGGGCGCTCCGGGCCCTGGCCGCTGCGTGCCCGTCCCGCGGAACCTGCAGGGCGTGTTGCTCAGACTACCGCCGCCTGCGACGCACTGGGGAGCAATCGCTGCTGACAGTGCAAGTGATCATTTCGGCACTGCACATGACCTGCCGAACAGGCAGGCCGCGACGGACCGAGCCATGACGCAATGCAGACAGGCCGGGGGCACGCATTGCAAAGTGGCGACTGTTTTCGGCAACGGTTGCGGGGTATTGGTGGCTGGCGAAAAAGGGTGGCGAGGCTTCGCCGACGTCACGGTTCGACACGCGCAGCAGACCGGGGTCACGGTTTGCAGGAAGAACGGCAATCAACATTGCCGGGTCGTCTATTCGGACTGCAGTCCCGGGCAGTGAGCCCAAATCATCCAAGGAGGGATCCTGATGCAGAAGCGTCTGGGCGGGAAAGTCCTCGCCTTCGTCCTCATGTTGGCCAGCGGCGGCGGAGTGGCGGCTCAGGGCTACTACGAACCCATCCCCTACTACGGCAATGATCCCTTCGTGTTCTGCACGTTCGGGGTACCCACCGATTGCTGGTTTCCCATCGACCCGGCGACCGGCACATTCGGCGTCTGGAACTACTATTGCTTCAATCCCGTTTCAGCCGCCCAGTACGCACGAGTCTGCCCGCACGCCTTTGTTCCCGTCGGCCAGGTGAACAGCCCAAGGCGCGAGGTCGATAAGGAGCGGAAGCAAGCAAGGTTCGGGATGTCATGAAGATGGCGGACGCGAAGCTGAAAGCCATTGCGCTGTTGGGACTGTTTGCACCTGTGTGCCTGGTATTTGCTTCGGTCGCCACTTCCGTTAGCGCGCCGCCCAAGGTCATGCAGGCTGCGAGGGATCGTCCCTATCCAATCCTGCGCAAGCGTCTGCTGCTCGATGGGTGGCTGCCCGTGCAGAACGCCCGGTGCGTTGAAGAATCCGGGCGCGCGCAGGCATGCAATCGCTGGCTGGAGCTGCAGCGATGCGAAAGCGACGGGCGCTGCCTGATGCAGTGGGGCGACCAGGACGGCGCCAGGGTCATGCGGGTGGAGGTTTCCGGCATGCCCGCAGGCGACGATGCGGATCCCGAGCCGGCGCGGGTGACGGTGACCGACATCGCCGAGCGTCCGGTGCAGTCAGCCTTGCCTGCCGCGGCGCACTGTCCGTCGACCGATTTCGGGCGCTTCCTGCGCGCCTTCGCCAGCGCACCCGCGGTGCGGCAGGCGTTCGTGGTGCCACTGGTCCGCGCGACCGTGCTGGTGTCGGATGCCGACAGGGATCGACTGGAACCGGCGTACATCCGCGGCGACCGGGCGGATGTGTTCAATGTCTCCTATCGCGCGGGCACCTTTCATCACGTCGGCGTCGACGGCGTCGATGCCGACTCGCTCCCGCTCGATATCCGCGCGCCTTCGCCCGACGTGCGTGAGGTCGCTTATGTCTACGGCTCGTCGGAAGGCCGAAGCTTCGAATTCACCCGGCGCAACGACTGCTGGTACCTGACCGGGAACCCCCGGCCGACCGGCCCCTGATCGTCCTGCACGGAGTCCCCGGATCACTACACGGAGGTAGGTTCCCATGTCCCGTTACACCATCAGCGAAAGCGTCGGCTCCCGGATGCTGCCGGTCCATTCCTACGAAGACCTGCACAAGCACCACCCGAGTTCCGGGCGCGAGCCGAACCGGCAGTACGGCACGGTGCACGGAGAGCTGGAGGAAATCCGTCGCGTCGACGGCCGGGTGTTCGTGAAGAAGGATTTCGTGCTCGCCCAGGACGTCCCCGGCCCGGTGGAGATTCCCGCACCGGTCGCCGGGTATGCGCACTTCCTGCACGACGCCTGGAATACCGTGCAGATCTACGACAAGCCCTACGGCACGCCCGGCGCACAGCGCGAGGGCCAGGTGCTGCACATGGTCCGCGGCAGCTCACCGTTCGGCGAAGGCGACCCCATCCGCTACGGCCAGCCGCTGGGCGAGATGGGCCAGACCGGCAGCCCGGGCTCCATCCATGCACACGTCGAGCTGGAAGTCGGGCAGTTCGAGCGTTACATCCGCGACATCAACAACGGCACGATCCGTCCGGGCATCATCCCGCGCGACGGCCCGGGAGGCACGGAGGCGTTACTCGGCGAGGGCAGTCGCGGTGCAGACGTCACCCAGCTGCAGCGCAAGCTTGGTCAGCTCGGCTACACGGGTACAGGGCAGACTCCGCTAGCCGCCGACGGAGTGTTCGGCGCCGACACCCTGCACGCCGTGCAGGCGTTCCAGCGTGACCATGCGCTCGGCGTCGACGGCAAGGCGGGCCCACTCACCGATGCGGCGCTCGACGGAGCGCTTGCCGCGCACCGGACCGCCGGGCTCCAGTCCGGGCTGAACCGCCTCGGCTACACCGGCAGCGATGGTCGGCCCCTGCAGGTTGACGGTGACTTCGGGGCGCAGACGCGCTTCGCGGTCGAGGCCTTCCAGCGCGACCACCACCTCAGCATCGATGGCAAGGTCGGACCCCGGACGCAAGGTGCGCTCAATGCGGCGCTGACGCACCGGGCGCAGGCATCCGCGGCGCCGACGAATCTGCTGTTGAGCGACCCCGGTAACCCAGACAACCCGCTCTACCGGCAGGCACTCGCACAGGTTCGGAAGATCGACGCCGACATGGGACGTCCCTCTGACGAGCACAGCGAACGGCTGGCCGCCGCGCTGGTGCCAGTGGCCAAGGCCCACGGCCTGACGCGGATCGATGCCGTCGCGCTGAGCGATGACGGCTCGCGCACCTTCGTCGCCGAGGACACGACGCCAATCCGGCGGATGGCCGAGGTCTCGACCGCCGAAGCGGTGCGCACCCCCATCGAGCAGAGCAGCGCCGAGGCGCGAGAGGTGCAGGTGCAGGCACCGCCCACCGCCACTCCGGTCGCCGGACAGACCGTCATGCCGGCGCGCCCCGGCGGGGACGCACCGCCCGCCACCACCTTGATGGCCTGACGCATCGCGAGCGGCCGACCGGCGGCGCAGGCCGCGCGGAAATGGCCTCCGGTCTGACGAAGCCGCGATCGGGCCGCCCGGCTTGCCGTCGTGCCGGCCTCGGCAGGACGGGCCTCAGGCGTTCGCCAACTTCCGCAACCGCCGCGCCGCCCGCCGCTCGCGGCGCTTCTCCCTTCTCACCCGCACCCGCTCGGCCAGGCACGAGAAGATCACGTACAGCGCCGGGGTGCTGAGCAGGGTGAGGGTCTGCGAGATCAGCAGGCCGCCGATCATCGCGATGCCCAGCGGGCGGCGCAGCTCGGAGCCTTCGCCCAGGCCGATGGCGATCGGCAGGGCGGCGAGGATGGCCACCATCGAGGTCATCATGATCGGGCGGAAGCGCACGATGCAGGCTTCGCGCGCAGCCTCCAGCGGGGGCTTGCCGTGCTCGCGCTGCGCGACCAGGGCGAAGTCGATCATCATGATCGCGTTTTTCTTGACGATGCCGATCAGCAGCACCAGCGCGATCATCGCCACGATGGAGAGCTCGGTGTTGGTCACCACCAGCGCGGCCAGTGCGCCGACGCCCGCGGCCGGCAACGTGGAGAGGATGGTGACCGGGTGGATCAGGCTCTCGTAGAGCATGCCCAGCACGATGTAGACGGTGACGATGGCCGCCAGCATCAGCCACAGCATGTCGCCCTGCGACTGCTGGAAGCGGCGGAAGTCGTCGCCCAGGCCCACCCGGATGTCGCCGGGCATGCGCATGTCCTTCACCACCTGGTTGATGATCTGCAGCGCCTGGCCCATCGACGCGCCGGGCGCGAGGTTGAAGCTCAGGTCCATGGTGGTCATCTGGTTGACGTGGCTGATCTGCGACGGCGCCAGCCCCGGTTCCTGGCGGGCCACCGCGGTGATCGGCACCATCTTGCCGGTGTTGGAGCGCACGTAGATGCGGTCGAGCGCCTCCGGTGATGCGGTCTGGCTCGGCAGCGCGTTGACCACCACCTTGTACTGGTTGACGTCCGAATAGATGGTGGAGACCTGGCGCTGGCCGAAAGCGTCGTAGAGCGCGCCGTCGATGGTGGCCATGGAGATACCCAGCCGCGAGGCGGCGTCGCGGTCGACCACGATGTTCTGGCGCAGGCCGCCCTCCTCCACGTCGGAGCCGACGTCGCGGAACAGCTTGTTCTTCGCCAGCTCCTTCACCAGCTTCGGCAGCCACACCTCCAGCTCGTCGAGGTTGTCGCCCTGCAGCGAGATCTCGTACTGCGCCCCCTGGTTGCTGTTGCCGCCGCCGCTGGGAAGGTCCTGGATCGGCCGCAGGCGCAGGTTGAGGTCCGGGTACTTGGCGGCCTTGGCGCTGAGCCGGTCGAGCACGGCGAAGGTGTCGTCCTTGCGGCCTTCGGCGCGGGTCTTGAGCTGGATGTCGAACGAACTGGCGGCGCCGCGACGGCTGGTGCCCAGGCGCGAACCGACCACCGCCACGTCCGGGTCGGCCAGCAGCATGTCGACCAGCCGCTGCTGGCGCTTGACCATGTCCTGGAACGACACGGTGGCGCCGGACGTGGCGAAGCCGTGGATCAGCCCGGTGTCCTGCGGCGGGAACAGGCCGGCCTTGACCTTGCCGAACAGCACCACGGTGAGCACGATCAGCAGCAGCGGCGTGAGCGAGAACGCCAGCGCGTGGCGCAGCGAGAAGTTCAGCGCGCGCACGTAGACCGCGAGCATGCGCTCGTGGGCGCGGTCCAGCCAATGGCCCAGCCGCGCGAAGCGACGCGGACGTTCGGCGTGATCGGCCTCCGCATGGCCCTGCAGGAAGCGGCCGCACAGCGCCGGCGTGAGGGTGAGCGACACCACCGCCGACACCGCGATCGCCGAGATCAGCGTCATGGTGAACTCGCGGAAGAACATGCCGACGATGCCGCTGGCGAACAGCAGCGGGATGAACACGGCGATCAGCGAGGCGGTGATCGAGACGATGGTGAAGCCGATCTCGCGCCCGCCGCGCAGGGCGGCCTCCAGCCGCGGCACGCCCTCGTCGATGTGGCGGATGATGTTCTCGATCACCACGATCGCGTCGTCCACCACGAAGCCGATGGCGATCACCAGCGCCAGCAGGGTGAGGTTGTTGAGCGTGTAGCCGAGCACGTACATCATGATGGATGCACCGGCCAGCGACAGCGGCACCGCGGCCGCGGCGATCAGCGTCGGCGCCAGCCGGCGCAGGAACAGTGCCATGGTCAGCACGACCATCGCCAGGCTGATCAGCAGCGTGACCTGCACCTCCCGCAGCGAGGCGCGGATGGTGGGCGTGCCGTCGAAATACGGGGTGAGCTTGGTCGCCGGCTGCAGGAAGCTGCGCAGCTCCGGCAGCGTCGCGCGCACGCGATCCACCGTGGCGATCACGTTGGCGTCCGGCTTCTTGTAGACGTACAGCAGGATCGCCGGCTCGTGCCCGAAGGTACCGGCCTGGTAGGCGTCCTCGGGGCCGTCGTAGACGCGGGCGACGTCGCGCAGGCGGATGGTGGTGCCGTTCTTCACCGCCACCACCAGCCCGGCGAAATCGGCGGCGGTGTGCAGCTCGTCGTTGGCTGTCACCAGCAGGTTGGTGACGCCGTTGCTCAGTGTCCCCAGCGGCGAACTGACGTTGGCGGCATTCAGCGCGTTGCGGAGCTGGTCGGGAGACAGGCCCATCGCATTGAGCTTGCGCAGGTCCACGTCGACCCGGACCGCCGGGGTTGCCGCGCCGGCGATCTCCACCGAGGAAACGCCCTTGAGCTGGGTCAGCCGCGGCATCAGGAAGGTGTCCGCGATGTTGTAGAGGTCGGTGGCCGACTGCGTCTGCGAGGTCAGCGCGAGGATGATCACCGCGTCGTCGTTGGGATTGGCCTTCTGCAGCGAGGGTGCGTTGGTGAGTCCTGGCGGTAGATCCGGCGCGGCGGCATTGATCGCCTGCTGCACGTCGCGCGCGGCCGCATCGAGGTTGCGGCTGCCGTTGAAGATCATGAAGACGAAGGTGCGCCCTTCCGAGCTGCTCGAACGCATCGTGTCGATGCCGGGTACCTGGCCCAGGTGCCGCTCCAGCGGCGCGGCCACGGTGGCGGCCATGGTGCCGGCGTCCGCACCGGGCTGGGAGGTCTGCACGAAGATCGCCGGAAACTGGATGGTCGGCAGCGCGGACACCCCGAGCAGGCTGTAGCAGACCGTGCCGACCAGGAACAGGCCGATCGCCAGCAGCGAGGTGCCGATCGGACGGCGCACGAAAAGGGCGGAAATGTTCATGCAGAGGTCGGAGCCATTGCGCGAGGGGAAGCAAGGCACGCAGTGCGTGGACGGATCATCGCACCCCTAACGCACGGGGGCGAGATCGGTTGATACGCACGAGAGGGCGCGGTGGAGGCTGCCGTGACCCTGCTGCCGCAAAAGCAAACGGCGCGCCCGCAGGGGACGCGCCGTGGATGGGACCGGAAAGATGGCTCAGGCCGTGCCCTGGCGCGCCCGGGCCAGCTCCCGCTGTTCGCGACGGAGCTTCAGCCAGTCGGAGAAGCGCTCCATGTACAGGTAGATCACCGGCGTGGTGTACAGGGTCACCAGCTGCGACAGCAACAGGCCGCCGACGATCGACACGCCCAGCGGCTGGCGCAGTTCCGAGCCGATGCCGGTGCCCAGCGCCAGCGGCAGCGCGCCGAGCATCGCCGCCGCCGTGGTCATCATGATCGGGCGGAAGCGCAGCAGGCACGCACGGCGGATCGCGTCGTGCGGCGACATCCCCTCGCGCTGCGCCTCGATGGCGAAGTCGATCATCATGATCGCGTTCTTCTTGACGATGCCGATCAGCAGCACGATGCCGACGATGCCGTCCACCGACAGGCTGAAACCGCACAGGATCAGCGCCAGCAGCGCGCCCACACCCGCCGGCGGCAGCGTGGAGATGATCGTGATCGGGTGGATGTAGCTCTCGTACAGCACGCCCAGCACGATGTAGATCACGATCACCGAGGCGAGCAGCAGCAGCACCTCGTCGCCCAGCGAGGAAGAGAACTCCGCCGCCTTGCCGACGAACTCGCCGCGGACCTGCGGCGGCAGGTTCTGCTGCTTGACCGCCTGGTTGATCGCATCGACCGCCTGCGACAGCGAATAGCCCGGCGCCAGGTTGAACGAGATGGTGACCGCCGGCAGCTGCTGCTGGTGGCTGACCACCAGCGGCGCGCTGGTGTACTCGGCGGTCGCCAGCGAGGAGATCGGGATGGTGCCGCCGGCGCCGACCTGGAAGCCGACGTTGCCGGTGTTGCCGATACCCGACGGCGTGGCCGAGTTGCTCGAAGTGAGCTGGCCGAAGCTGGTGGCATTGGAGCCGGTCAGCGCGCCGTTGCCGTTGCCGCGCACGGTGAGCTTGTTGAGCAGGTCGTCGGTGTTGCGGAACTGCGGCGCCACCTCCAGCACCACGCGGTACTGGTTGAGCTGGGTGAAGATGGTCGAGATCTGCCGCTGGCCGAACGCGTCGTACAGCGTGTCGTCGATGGTCTGCACCGGGACGCCCATGCGACTGGCCTTGTCGCGGTCGATGGTGAGCTTGAGCGCGTTGCCCGAGTCGGCCAGGTTGTTGTCCACGTCCGCCAGTTCGGGCAGCTTGCGCAGCGCCTGCGTCAGCTTGTCGGCGTAGCCGGACAGCTCGCCGGCGTTCACGTCGGACAGCGAGTACTGGTACTCGGTGGCCGAGACGCGACTGTCGAGCGTGACGTCCTGCACCGGCTTGAGGTAGAGCGCCACGCCCGGGATGTTGGCCACGGCCGCCTGCAGGCTGGGCAGCACCTTGTTGAGGCCGTCGCGCTCGGAGCGATCCTTCAGCACGATCGACAGCTGGCCCTGGTTGAGCGTGGGGTTGATCGAGCCGGCGCCGATGAACGCGGCCACGCCGCTCACCGCCGGGTTCTTGCGCAGTGCGTCGGCGACCGCCTTGGTGCGGGCTTCCATCTGCGGGAACGCGATGTTCTCGTCGGCCTGCACGACGCCGGTGACCAGGCCGGTGTCCTGCTCGGGCAGCAGGCCCTTGGGAATGGCGATGTACAGCAGCACGGTGATGACGATGGTGACGGTCGCCACCAGGATGGTCAGGCGCTGGTGCCCGAGCACCCAGTCCAGCGTGTTCTCGTACAGGCGCACGGTGCGCGACCACAGGTCCCGCTTGCCGGTGCCGGCATGCGCGGCATGGTGCTCGTCGCCCATCGGCAGCTGGTCGGGCTTGAGCAGGTAGGCGCACATCATCGGCGTCAGCGTCAGCGACACCAGCATGGAGATCGCCACCGCGATGGTCAGCACCCAGGCGAACTCGTGGAACAGGCGGCCGGTGACGCCGGGCATCAGCAGCAGCGGCAGGAACACCGCGATCAGCGACACCGTCAGCGACAGCACGGTGAAGCCGATCTCCTTCGCGCCGATCTCGGCTGCCTCCTTGCCGCTCTTGCCCTGCTCGATGTAGCGCACGATGTTCTCGATCATCACGATCGCATCGTCGACCACGAAGCCGGTGGCCACGGTCAGGGCCATCAACGAGAGGTTGTCCAGCGACATGCCGGTGAAGGCCATCACGCCGAACGTGCCCATCAGCGACAGCGGCACCGCCACCGACGGGATCACCGTCGCCCACAGGCGCCGCAGGAACACGAAGATCACCGCCACCACCAGGAAGATGGTGAGGATCAGGGTGAACTGCACGTCGTGCACCGAGGCGCGGATGGTGATGGTGCGGTCGGCGAACACGTCCAGGTGCACGTCGGCCGGCAGCACCGCCTTCAGCGAGGGCAGCGTGGCGCGGATCTGCTCCACCGTCTTGACGATGTTGGCGCCCGGCTGGCGGCGAATGTCCAGCAGCACCGCCGGCTTGCCGTTGGCCCAGGCGGCGAGCTGGTCGTTCTCCACGCCGTCGACCACCTTGGCCACGTCGGCCAGGCGCACCGGCGCGCCGTTGCGGTAGCTGATGATGGTGTTCTTGTACTGCTGCGCGTCGACCAGCTGGTCGTTGGTGCCGATCGAGTAGCTCTGCGTCTTGCCGTTCAGCGTGCCCTTGGGCGCGTTTACGTTGGCCTGGCTGAGCGCGCTGCGCACGTCCTCCATGGTCAGGCCGAGGTTGGACAGCTGCGCCGGGTTCACCTGCACGCGCACCGCTGGACGGACGTTGCCGGCGATCGACACCAGGCCCACGCCCTGCACCTGCGAGAGCTTCTGGGCGATGATCGAGTCGGCCAGGTCGTTCACCTCGCGCAGCTGGCGGCTGTCGGAGGTGAGCATCAGGGTGAGGATCGGCGCATCGGCCGGGTTCACGCGGTTGTAGACCGGCGGATACGGCAGGTTGTTCGGCAGCGTGCCCTTGGAGGTGCTGATCGCGGCCTGCACGTCCTGTGCCGCGATGTCGATGTCGCGGTCCATGTTGAACTGCAGCACGATCGTCGACAGGCCGGCGGAGGAGTCCGAACTCATCATCGACAGGCCGGAGATCTGGCCGAACTGGCGCTCCAGCGGGGTGGTGACCAGGGCCGCCATGGTGGCGGCGCTGGCGCCGGGATACTGGGTGGTGACGACCAGGCTGGGCGCGTCGATTTCAGGCAGCGCCGACACCGGCAGCTGGCGGTAGCCGAGCACGCCCAGCAGCAGCACCGCCACCATCAGCAGCGAGGTGGCGATCGGGCGTCGGATGAAGAGCGATGAGAATCCCATGGTGTCCTGGTCTGCCGTCAGTGGATGCACGGGCGTCTGGCACCCGCGCGCCGGAGCCGGCTCCGCCGGCCCCGGCGATCGATCGTCGTCAGCCGCCGCGACCGCGGCGACCGCCTGCCTTCGAACCCTGTGCCGCCTTCTTCAGCTCTTCCTCGGTCGGCGCAGCGGGCACCTCGCCTGGCTTGAGCGCCTTGACCTTGCTGCCCGGCTTGAGGCGGAACTGGCCCTCGGTGACCACCTGCTCGCCGGCCTTCAGGCCCTGGGTGACCATCACGTGGGTATCGCCCACTTCCTGGCCGGTGGTCACCGGCTGCATCTTCACCGTGCTGTCCGGCTGCAGCAGGTACACGTAGTCGCCGTCCGGACCGCGCTGCACCGCCTGCGACGGGATCACCAGACCACCCTGCACGGTGTTCACCTTCAGCCGCACGTTGACGAACTGGCCCGGGAACAGGTTGTTCTCGTCGTTGGGGAACTCGGCTTTCAGGTTGAAGGTGCCGGTGCTGGTGTCGATCTGGTTGTTGATCACCTTCAGCACACCCTTGCCGGCGATGACCTTGCTGCCGGCACTGTCCAGCGCCGCCACTTCCAGCGGCTGGCCGCGTCCCTGGGCGCTGCGCACCAGCTCCACGTTCTGCTCCGGCAGCGGAAAGATCACGTTGATCGGATGCACCTCGGTCAGCGTCACGATGCTCGAGCTGGTCGTGACGATGTTGCCCGGGTCCACCCCACGGATGCCGGCCAGGCCGGTGATCGGCGCGATCACCTTGGTGTAGCCCAGCTGCACCTTCGCGTCGTTGATGCTGGCTTCATCGGCAGCCACCGCCGCCTCGTACTGGCTGACGGTGTTGCGCAGGGTGTCCATGTCCTGCTTGGAGATGTAGCCCTGCTTGACCAGGTCCTGGCTGCGCGCCAGGTTGCTGCGCGCGGTGGCCAGCTGGGCGGCATCCTGGCCCTTGCGCGCAACGGCCTGGTCGTAGGCGGCCTGGAGCGAACGCGGATCGATTTCCGCCAGCACCTCGCCCTTGTGCACTTCCTGGCCCTCGGTGAAGTTGAGCTTCATCAGCAGGCCGCCGACCTGCGGGCTGACGGTGACCGTGTTGAGCGCCTGGACCGTGCCCAGCGCGGTCAGATAGACCGGCACGTTCTGCACGGCCACCGGCTCGACCGTCACCGGCACCGGCTCGGACTTGCCCTCGCCCGGTCCACCCGCCTGCCCGGCGGGTGCCTTGGCCTGGCCGGGGCCGGCAGCGCCCGGCTTGTGCATGAGGCGGAGACCGACCGCACCCACCACGAGCACGGCAACGACGATCAGCGCGATCTTCCAAAAACGCGACATGTGAAACTCCCGGGTTCAGACGGCGAGGCTGGGGGCCCTGCGCGCGAGGAGCGCGCCCTGCCTTGTAATGGCGTGGAAAAGGATAGGTGCACTGCAACGAGACCGGACACTGCCGGTTGACATGGTCGGGGTATGACCGATGGCAGGGTGAAGGGTTCGCGGAGCAAGCTCCGCGCCGCGCTGCAGCAGCAGCAAGATACCGCGCGCCGGCAGCCACCGCCACGCGGATGCGCTGAAACTTGGGCGGGCCTTCGTCTATACTCCCGCGGTTGCCACTGTCCGGGCCCGAGGGGCGCCCGCAGTGTCGCGCCGGGGGATTCATGGTGGCCCCGCGGCTCCTCCCATCGACTGGAGTACGTTCGTGAGCGGTTCCCTGAGCAAATCCGATCAGAGCTTCATGCGCCAGTTCTCCTGGCTGATCGCGGGCCTGGCTGTGCTGACCGTGTTGCTGATCACCCTGGGCTGGACGATCTACAACCACGAACCGAAGGAAACCAACCCGAACGCCGCCAGGCAGGTTGCCGAGCGCATTGCGCCGGTGGGTGCGGTGTACTCGGGCAACACCGGCCGTGCGGCGATCGCCGCCGCCGCGGAGGCCGCCGCCAAGGCCGCCGCCGCGCAGGTCGCCTACGGCGGCACCACCGATGGCAAGACCATCTACGAGAACCTCTGCCACAGCTGCCACACCGCCGGCGTCGCTGGCGCGCCGAAGCTGGGCGACAAGGCCGCCTGGGCGCCGCGACTGGCACAGGGCATGGCCACGCTGATCAAGCATGCGACCGAGGGCTACCACGGACCGGACGGCAACTTCATGCCGCCCAAGGGTGGCAACCCGGCGCTGACCGATGCCCAGGTCAAGGCCGCGGTGACCTGGATCACCGACCAGGCCAAGTAAGCCGCTCCCTTTCCGGGATCCAGAGAACGCCGCCCCGACCGGGCGGCGTTTTTTTATGGACCTCCGGCGCGCCAGGCCGCCTGCCAGTCCCGCGCGAAATCCAGCAGGTCGGGGAAGAACGCCTCGAAATACCCGGCCAGCACGGGGCCGTTCGCCTCCAGGACGGGCAAGGCGTGGGCGAGCGGGTTGTCGCGGCGCAGCCGCTGGCCGATCCCCGCCAGCGCGCGTCCGACGGCATCCGGTCGCGCGTAGTTGGCCGGCAGGTCGTTGGCCTGCATGTAGGCGAGGAAGCGCGCCAGCCCGGCAGGCAGGTTCGCCCGATGATCGACCAGCAGGCAGCGCAGGTCGTCCGAGAAGGCGGCGAGCGGCACCGGTGACCAGCGGCCGAAATCGCGCGCGAGCAGGTGGTCGAACCACACGTCCAGCAGGATGCCCGCGTAGCGCCGGAACGGCGGCTCCAGCCGCGCCTTGGCTGCCAGCACCTGCGGGTGCGCATCGGTGTAGGCGTCGATCGCCCGGTGCAGGCGGATACCGGCGGCGATCCCGGCTGGCCAGCCTGCTTCGGGCGCGCCGCGCACGAAATCGCCCAGCATGCCGCCCAGGCGCAGGGCCTCGTCGTCACCGGCCAGCAGGGCATGGGCAAGATGGTTCATGGCCTGGTCCAGATGCGGCCGGCGCGGGCGGGGGACAAGCCGCGCGGTTATCATTACGCGGATGAACATCGCTGCCCTGCCCCATGACCCGGCCCGTTTCCCCGACGAAGCCGCCAGTTTCATGCTCACCGGCCCCGCCGGCGAGCTGGAGACCATCGCCGACCTGGCCGAGCGCCCGGGCGCCCGCCGCGGCGTGGCGGTGATCTGCCACCCGAACCCGGTGCAGGGCGGCACCATGCACAACAAGGTGGTGACCATGGTCGAGCGCGCGCTGCGCGAATCCGGCCTGGACACGGTGCGCTTCAACTTCCGCGGCACCGGCGCCTCGGAGGGCCAGTACGACGAGGGCAACGGCGAAGGCGACGACCTGGCCGCGGTGGTCGACTGGGTGCGCCGCGTGCGCCCCGGCGAGGACCTGTGGCTGGCCGGCTTCTCGTTCGGCAGCTACGTCACCATCCGCAACGCGGTGCGGCTCGGCGCGCACGCGCTAATCAGCATCGCGCCGCCGGCCGGACGCTGGCCGTTCGATGGCTTCGAGATCCCGCACTGCCCGTGGCTAGTGGTGATGGGCGAGGAAGACGAAGTGGTCGACCCGCAGGCGGTGTACGACTGGATCGACAGTCTCGAGGTGAAGCCGGAACTGGTGCGGATGCCCGAGACCGGCCATTTCTTCCATCGCCGCCTGATGGACCTGCGCGGCGCGGTGAAGGCCGCCGCACGCCGCTGGCTGCCGCCCGAGCGACACTGAGTCCGACCGCCGATGAGCGACACCATCACCGGCGCGCCCAGCGCGCGCTACCACGAGGGCGTGATCGCGCACCGCTGGGAAAGCGACCCGGCGCAGCTCGCCGTGCTGCCCGAGTTCGACCGCATGCACGCGGCGCTGAGCGCCGTGCCGGAAGCCACGGGCCTGTTCGGCCGGCTGAAGACCCTGCTCGGCAACGAGCCGGCCGCACCGGTGCCGGGCCTGTACCTGTGGGGCAGCGTGGGGCGCGGCAAGACCTTCCTGATGGACCTGTTCGTGGCCAGCCTGCCGGCCGGCACCGCGCTGCGGCGGCACTTCCACCGCTTCATGGGCGAGGTGCACGCGGAACTGCGCTCGCTGGGCGAGCGGGCCGATCCACTGGTCGAGGTCGCCGCGCGCATCGCCAAACGCTGCCGGGTGCTTTGCCTGGACGAATTCCTGGTCAGCGACATCGGCGACGCGATGATCCTGGCCAACCTGCTCGACGCGCTGTTCGCCCGCGGGGTCACGCTGGTGACCACCTCCAACACGGTGCCGGCGAAGCTCTACCGCGACGGCCTGCAGCGCGCCCGCTTCCTGCCGGCGATCGCGCTGCTGGAGAAGCACTGCCATGTGGTCGAGATGGCGTCGCCGCGCGACTGGCGCCTGCGCGCGCTGGCCCAGGCGGCGGTCTATCTCACCCCACCGGGGCCGGAAGCCGAGCGCGCGCTGGGGCGGATCTTCGCCAGTCAGGCCCAGGCCGACGCCGAGGAAGACACCCCGATCGTGCTCAACGGTCGCGAGATTCCGGTGCGACGTCGCGCCGAGGGTGTGCTGTGGTTCGCCTTCGACGCGCTGTGCGACGGACCGCGCGCGGTCGCCGACTACATCGCGCTGGCGAAGTCCTCGGCCACGATCCTGGTCTCCAACGTGCCGCAGTTCACCATCTACAGCGAGGACGCAGCCAAGCGCTTCGTGCAGCTGGTGGACGAGTTCTACGACCGCCGCGTGAAGCTGGTGCTGTCGGCCGCCGCGCCGATCACCGAGCTGTACGACGGCGAGCGCCTGCGCGCCGAGTTCGGACGCACCGAGTCGCGCCTGATCGAGATGCAGAGCGAGGAATACCTCGCCGCCCCGCACCGGCCCGAATAGAACGACGGCCGCCTCACCGGGCGGCCGTCGCGGCATCACCCGTCGCGGGGGATCAGAACCGGTAACCCACGCTGATGCCGTAGATCCACGGGTTCACCTTCACCTCGCCGATGCCGGCGCCGTTGAGCTCGACCTTGCTCTTCCAGTCGAAGTAGCGCGCATCGGCCCGCACGAACACGTTGTCGGTGGCGTACCAGTCCACGCCGAACTGGCCGACGAAGCCGTCGCCGCTCTTCACGTTGAGCGAGGTGCCGGCGATCGGGCCGGTGGTGCGCTCGCCGCTGACGTTGACGAAGCCATAGCCGGCGCCGATGAAGGGACGCACGGGGCTGTCCGGCAGGAAGTGGTACTGCGCCGTGAACAGATACGGCATGTGCTTGATGCTGGCCGACCTGGCACCGTCCAGGCTCACATCGTGCTTGAACTTGGTCAGCGGCAGCCAGGCTTCCGCGCTCCAGTTGCTGCTGAAGTTGTAACCCAGGGTGAGGGTAGGCTCGGAGTCGCTGTTGATGTCGCTGCGGAACACCCCGGCGAGGGTGCCGTTGCCGCTCTTCGGGTTGACGTAGTGATAGCCGATGGCGCCATAGAAGCCCGGGCCGGACGGCTGCTGGGCGTGGGCCGCACCGGCGGTCGCAAGCAGGGCACCGGCCAGGGTCGCGAGGGATACGACTTTCATGGGGACTCTCCGTGGAAAGGGTGGGACAGGGCCACCGAACCTCTTTGGATTCGGTCCGTCGCTTACGGGACGCCGCGCCGATCGGACTGAACCTGCGCTAAATTCAGCGCATCCGTGGGGTGGCGGGATTCCAGCAGGCGGAGTCAGACGAGTGAGCGGGCACGAATCGGGAACCACGGGCACGTCCGGAATGCCGGCAGGCGAGGCTGACGGGAACGCGCGCTTCCTCGACGAGACAATCGCAGAGGGGTTTGCCGTTCCCGGCTTCGATGCGGTCGCCCGCCTGGCCGCCCACTCGCTGCATGTGCCGCTGGTGTCGCTGGTGCTCTCTGCAGGAGGCGCGTTCTGGTTCAGCGCCGACGCACACCGGCCCGACTCGCCGCACGCGTTCCACCCGCGCTATCTCGAGGCGACCCGGCAGGGACAGACGCAGGTGGTGCCCGACACCGAGGCCGATCCGCGCTTCGGTGGAGCGCCGCTGCTGACCGACATCGGCCCCGCGCGCATGCGCTTCTTCGCCAGCGAGCCGGTGTACACGCTCAGCGGCCAGCACGTGGGCGCACTGTGCGTCATGGATTACTCACCGCGCGACGGCCTCAACGAGAGCGAGCGCGCCGACCTGCGTGACGCCGCCCGGCTCGCCGGCACGGGCCTGGTACTGGGCAGCTATCTGGGCCGCACCGATCCGGTGACCCAGCTGCCGCACCGCAACGCCTTCTTCGAGGACCTGCGCGCGCGCCAGCGCGGCGGCGCGCACCGGGCCTGGCTGATCGCGATCGACGTGGCGCCGGTCAGCCGCTTCGGCGCCTTCATCCGCGCCGTGGGCCACGCCTATGCCGACGAACTGATGCGCGACGTGGCGGCGCGCGTGCAGGTGTGGATGCCCGAACACACCCACCTCTACCAGGTCGGCACCAGCCGTTTCGCCGCGATCCTGCCCGGGACGCCGGACCGCATCGATGCGCCGCGCATGGACGAGCTGGTGCAGCGCCTGCGACAGCCGTTCGATTGCCTCGGCATCCCGCTGAGCATCCAGCCAGGCGTGGGGCTGCTCAGCCTCGACATCGACGAGCTCGACGGCGGGGATCCGCTGCGGTTGGTGATGAGCGCCTCCCACGCCGCGCAACGCAGCGTGCGCGGCTGGGCAATCTATGAGCCGCGTGACGACGAGCGTCACCGGCAGGAGTTCTTCCTCGTCACCGAACTGGCGGCCGCGCTCAACGAGCGGGAGGAGCTGGACCTGCACTACCAGCCGCGGGTCGACCTGGCCACGGGCCGCTGCATCGCCGTGGAGGCACTGGCGCGCTGGCAGCATCCGACCCAGGGAGCGATCCCGCCCGGACGCTTCATCGAACTGGCCGAGCAGGCCGGATTGATGCGCAGCCTCACCGAGTGGGTGCTCGACCATGGCTTGGCCCAGCTCGGCACCTGGCAGCGCGCGGGGCTGGACCTGAAGCTGTCGATGAATGTCTCCAGCAGCGACCTCGGCAGCGAGCTGGTCGAACGCCTGCGCGAGGCCGCAGGCCGCCATGCCGTGGCGCTGGAAGCGCTGGAGCTGGAGGTCACCGAGGGCACCCTGCTGGAGCACTCGGACACCACGCGCGAGATTCTCGCGGCGATCCGCGCGCTGGGTGTGGGCATCGCCATCGACGACTTCGGTACCGGCTACAGCAACCTCGCTTCGCTGCGCGACATGCCGGCGACCAGCCTGAAGATCGACCAGTCATTCGTCCGGGCGATGGAGGCCAGTCCGCACGACGGCGCGATCGTGCGCTCAATGACCGAACTGGCGCGGGAGCTGGGCTTCCGCGTGGTGGTCGAGGGCGTGGAGACGGCCAGTATCTTCCAGTCCGTGCTGGGTATGGCCTGCGACGAGGTGCAGGGCTACCACCTGGCCCGGCCGATGCCGGCGGCGGAGCTCCCGGGGTGGCTGGCGCGCCACGATGCGGCCCGCTTTCGCCGGCCGCCGGGTGAATCGTCGCCAACCGGCAGCGAAGCACGTGGCCCGGCGTGACCGGTGCCACAACCCGACAGTCGCCATCCCGTCAAAGTGCGGCATGCCCGCTTCTCCCCTGCTCTCCCGACACCCCATGTCAGACACTCCGCCCCAGCGCGACCAGGTGTTCTCGCGCCCGCTGCGCCCGCGGGTGCACCCGGCCGGCGCGGACGGACGGCTGCGCCAGTTCCGCCACGACGCGTTCGATCGGGACACGTCGCCGCTGCTGGTGGTGGACCACGTGCAGTCGGCCGGCCCGGACAGCCAACCGGTGCCGCACGCCGGCCTGTCGGTGGCGACGCTGCTGTTCGAGCATGCGCAGGGGGCGATCCAGACCGAGGACAGCACCGGGGCGCAGCAAACGATCCGCCCGGGCGACCTGCACTGGACCTTTGCCGGCCGCGGCGTGGTCCGGCGCGCCTCGGCCGGCGACGACACGCTCTCGCTGGATGCGCTGCAGCTGCTGGTCAACTCGCCCGCGGCGCTCAAGCAGCAGCCTCCGGCCAGCCTCCACCTCGCTGCCGCCGACGTGCCGCAACTGGTGCTGCCCGGCAGCCGCATGCGCCTGCTCGCTGGTCGCTACGGCGAACAGGTCTCGCCGCTCGTGCTGCCGCAGCCGATGCTGATCCTGGATGGCCGCATCGATGCCGGCGCGAGCTTTCCACTGCTCCTTCCGGCTGGCTGGAATGCCTGGTGCTATGCCGTCTCCGGCGAGCTGTCGATCGGTGCCGACGGCGCCGCCACGCGCGCGCTTCCGGCCACCACCGCAGTGATCGCCGCGGCAACCAGCAACGACGTGATGCTGCGCATCCGCGGCGTCGGCACGCGCTCGCACCTGGCAGTGGTGGCCGGCATGGCGATCCACGAGCCGGTGGTGCAGCACGGTCCGTTCGTGATGAACACGCGCCAGGACGTGATGCGCGTGGTACGCGACTATGAGGCCGGCCGGCTGGGCCGGCTCTAGGCCGGCCCCGATTCGCCGCGCGCCGCCAGTTCGGCGGCCATCGCCTCGCGCATCAGGTACTTCTGCACCTTGCCGGTAACCGTCATCGGGAACGCGTCGACGAAGCGCACGTAGTGCGGCACCTTGAAGTAGGCCAGGTGGTGGCGGCAGTAGTCCTGGATCTCCGCCTCGGTGGCCTGCACGCCCTCGCGCAGCTTCACCCAGGCACAGGCCTGCTCGCCGAACTTCGCGTCGGGCACGCCGAACACCTGTACGTCGAGCACCTTCGGGTGGGTGTAGAGGAATTCCTCGATCTCGCGCGGATAGATGTTCTCGCCGCCGCGAATGATCATGTCCTTGAGCCGACCGACGATGCGGCAGTAGCCGTCGGCGTCGATCGTGGCGAGGTCGCCGGTGTGCATCCAGCCGTCGGCGTCGATCGCCTCGCGGGTGTGCGCCTCGTCGTTCCAGTAGCCCTGCATCACCGAGTAGCCGCGCGTGCACAGCTCACCCGGTTCGCCGCGCGGCACGGTGTGGCCGGCCTCATCGACCAGCTTCACCTCCAGGTGCGGGTGGACGCGGCCGACGCTGTCCACCCGGCGTTCCAGCGGATCGTCCGGCACGGTCTGGAAGCTCACCGGGCTGGTCTCGGTCATGCCGTAGGCGATGGTCACCTCGGCCATGTGCATGCGCTCGACCACCTGCCGCATCACCTCCACCGGGCACGGCGAGCCGGCCATGATGCCGGTGCGCAAGCTCGACAGGTCGAACTCGGCGAAGCGCGGATGCGCCAGCTCGGCGATGAACATCGTCGGCACGCCGTGCAGACCGGTGCAGCGCTCCTCGGCCACCGTCTCCAGCGTGGCCAGCGCGTCGAAGCCCTCGCCGGGGATCACCATGCAGGCGCCGTGCGTGACGCAGGCCAGGTTGCCCAGCACCATGCCGAAGCAGTGGTAGAACGGCACCGGGATGCACAGCCGGTCCTGCTCGGTCAGCCGCATCGCCTCGCCGACGAACCAGCCGTTGTTGACGATGTTGCGGTGGGTCAGCGTGGCGCCCTTCGGCGCCCCGGTGGTGCCGGAGGTGAACTGGATGTTCACCGCATCGTCGGCAGCCAAGGCGGGCTGCAGCGCACGCAGGCGCGCGAGCGCCGCTTCGCCGGCGGCAAGATCACTCCAGCGGCGCGCGCCGGGTACCGGCTCCTCGTCGAGCACGATCACTTCGCGCAGGCCGGGCAGGCGCTGGGCGCGAAGCTGGCCGGGCGGCGCATCGCCCAGCTCGGGCGCCAGCTCGATCAGCACATCGAGGTAGTGGGAGGTCTTGAACCGCCGCGGCAATACCAGTGCGCGGCAATCGACGTGGTTGAGCGCATAGGACAACTCATGCGCGCGATAGGCCGGGTTGATGTTCACCAGGATCAGCCCGGCCATCGGCGCGGCGAACTGCAGGATCACCCACTCGGCCCGGTTCGGCGCCCAGATGCCGATGCGTTCGCCCGGCGTCAGTCCAAGCGCAAGCAACGCGGCCGCGACGCGCTCCGCTTCGGCATGCAGGGCACGGTAGTCCATGTGCACGTGCTGGCCGCGCACCACTAGGGCGTCGCGGTCCGGCCACTGGGCGGCAATGCGCGCCAGCAGGCCGCCGACGGTGTCGTCGAGCAGGGGCCGGTCGGTGGGGCCGGCAACGTGACTGGGTGAAGTTCGCATGCTGGAGTTCCGTCGATTGGCGCGGCGCTGCCCCGGAGGCGGCGGCGATGCTACCGTCTGCAGGATAGAGCGACCCACGGACCGATCATGCCAAACCTGCTTGCCCTCGCGTTGCTGATGGCCCCTGCGGCCGCACCCGGCGACGACTTCCACGACCGCATCACCCGGGGCCGCCTGGCCGAGGCGGCAGCCACCGGGCCGGCCTACCAGAAGACCCTGTGGGCAAAGATCGGCGACCCGATGACCGATGCACTGAAAGGCTGCATCGCGCGCAACCACGATGCCGACCGCGCTCCGTTCACCCTGGTCGCCGATGTCGGCGGCGACGGCCACCCGAGCCGCGTCGAGGTGCAGCCGGCCACCGTGCTCGCTACCTGCCTGGCCAGCAGTTTCACCACCTGGACGCTGCCGACGCCGCCGAAAGACCCGAAGCCCTACCCGATCGAGATCGACGTCAGCATCACCCGCTGACTCACTCGCCGCGCTGGCGGGCCTCCAGCCGACGGTAGAGCGTGCTGCGGCTGATGCCGAGCTTGCGCGCCGCCGCCGCCATGTTGCCGCGGCAGGCGGCGAGCACCTGGTCGATCGCCTGCGCCTCCAGGTCGTGCAGGTTGCCGGCGACCGGGCCCGTGGCGAGCGCCGGCGGACCCGAGGCGTCGGGTGCCGGGCGCCGCCAGCCGTCGGGCAGATCGTCCACCGTCAGCGTCGCCCCCACCGTGCCGAGCGCCATCAGGCTGCGCAGTACGCCCACCAGCTCGCGCACGTTGCCGGGCCACCGGCGGGCCGCCAGCTCGCTCACCAGTTCCGGCGCCAGCCACATCGGCACCTGCTCGGCGCCCAGCGCCCTCCACAGCCGGCGCACGGTGTCGGCCACGTCCGGATGCTCGCGCAACGGCGGCAGGTGCAGTACCGATTGCGCCACACGGAAATACAGGTCGGCGCGGAACTCGCCGCGGTCGACCGACTGCTGCAACTGGCGATGGGTGGCGGCGATCACCCGCACGTCGATGGCATGCGAGCGGCCACCGCCGAGCGGCGTCACCTCGCGCTCCTGCAACACGCGCAACAGCCGGCTCTGCAGCGACAGCGGCATGTCGCCAAGTTCGTCCAGGAACAGCACGCCGCCGTGCGCCTCGCGCAGCAGACCCGGCGCACCCTCGCGACGGGCGCCGGTGAATGCGCCCGGCAGGTGGCCGAACAGTTCCGATTCGATCAGCGCTTCCGGCAGCGAGGCGCAGTTCACCGCGACGAACGGGGCGCCCGCACGCGAGCTGCGACGGTGCAGCTCGCGCGCCACCACTTCCTTGCCGGTGCCGGTTTCGCCCTGCAGCAGCACGGTGATGTCGGCATCGAGCAGGCGCACCTGGCGCTCGATCGCCGCATCCAGGTGCGCGTCGAACACGGTCGCCGGTGCGCGCAGCGGACGGATCGCCTGCTTCGGCGGCGCCGGCTCCCGCTCCGCGCGTACGGTACCGGGCACGTGGATGCGCGAGCGCTGCGGATCACGCCGTGCGTGCACCATGTCGCCGGTCTGGCAACGCATGCTGGCCACGCTGCCGGGCACCGGCAGGGCCGAGGCGAACAGCTCGTCGTAACGACGCTTGCCCAGCTCGCTCCAGTCCAGCCCGAGCAGGCGCAGCGCATGGCGGTTGGCCGCGGCCAGCCGATGTCCCTCGAACACCAGCATGCCTTCGCGTGCCGTGCCGATCAGCGCGGGGTCCGGCTGGATGCGCACGATGTCGGCGCCGTCGAAGGCGCACTCGAACAGGCGGTGCTCGATCTGTTCCACCGCCAGCTGCACCATGCCAAGCGCATGCAGGTGATGCACCGAGGCATGACCGGACAGGTCGAGCACGCCGACCACCCGCCCCTGCGGATCGAAGATCGGCGAGGCCGAGCAGCTCAGCACCCGATGCGGCGCGTAGTAGTGCTCGGCGCCGCGCACTTCCACCGAGCGTCGCTCGACCAACGCCGTGCCGATCGCATTGGTGCCGGTGGACTGCTCGCTCCACGGCACACCCGGCCGCAACGAGACGCGCGCGGCCTTGTCGAGGAAGTCCGGGTCGCCCAGCGCGTCGAGAATGAAGCCGTCCGGCGCGGTCAGCACCACGATCGAACCGGCCTGGTTGGCGCTGGCGTACAGCGCTTCCAGCTCGGGGCGGCAGAGCCGGCGCAGCGCCTCGTGGCGTTCCTGCATCTCGCCCAGCGCGCGGCGCTCGACCGGCATCACGCTGGGACGGGCACTGGCCACCAGACCCTGCTCCAGGCAGCGGCGCCACGAGGCGAGGATGGTGTCGGAGACCAGCCCGCGGGGTGCGGCGCCATCGTCGAAGAAGCGGCGGCGGGCGGTATCGATCGATTCGGACATCACGTTGTGTCGCATGGAACACTCCGGTGTGTCGCAATCTGCGACACCTGTTGCAAGGTGTGTTCCGATACAAAGCACACGCTCTTGCGGAGCGCAACGCGATCTTCGTGAACGACGCTGCTGCGATGCAGCGACCAGGAAATTTTCGCGAGCGCGCATGCCTTCCGGGCTTTTGGCACGGCGCAACATCGATCGCATGCGGCAGGTGGCTGGCACGGCTTTCGCTCTGCTTCATCCACCATCCACCCACCACGGAGCCGCGCCATGACCAAGCTCGAACAGCAACACCTCGCCGTGCAGGTCCCCTTCAAGCAGCGCTACGACAACTTCATCGGCGGCCAGTGGGTCGCGCCCAAGGCCGGGCGCTACTTCGAGAACATCACGCCGATCACCGGCAAGCCGTTCTGCGAGATCGCGCGCTCCGACGCCTCGGACATCGAGGCCGCGCTCGACGCCGCACATGCCGCCAAGCAGGCATGGGGCCGCACCTCGGTGGCCGAGCGCGCGCTGATCCTCAACCGCATCGCCGACCGCATGGAGCAGAACCTCGCCCTGCTCGCCCATGCCGAGACCTGGGACAACGGCAAGCCGATCCGCGAGACGATGGCCGCCGACCTGCCGCTGGCGATCGACCACTTCCGCTACTTCGCCGGCTGCATCCGCGCGCAGGAAGGCAGCATCGGCGAGATCGACCACGACACCGTGGCCTACCACTTCCACGAGCCGCTGGGCGTGGTCGGCCAGATCATCCCGTGGAACTTCCCGCTGCTGATGGCCGCGTGGAAGCTTGCCCCGGCGCTGGCCGCCGGCAACTGCGTGGTGCTCAAGCCGGCCGAGCAGACTCCGGCCAGCATCCTGGTGTGGGCCGAACTGGTCGGCGACCTGCTGCCTGCCGGCGTGCTCAACATCGTCAACGGCTTCGGCCTGGAGGCGGGCAAGCCGCTGGCCTCGAGCAACCGCATCGCGAAGATCGCCTTCACCGGCGAGACCACCACCGGCCGGCTGATCATGCAGTACGCCAGCCAGAACCTGATCCCGGTGACGCTGGAGCTGGGCGGCAAGTCGCCGAACATCTTCTTCGACGACGTCGCGCGCGAGGACGACGACTTCTTCGACAAGGCACTGGAGGGTTTCACCATGTTCGCCCTCAACCAGGGCGAGGTGTGCACCTGCCCGAGCCGCGCGCTGGTGCAGGAATCGATCTTCGACCGCTTCATGGAGCGCGCGGTCAAGCGCGTGCAGGCGATCAAGCTGGGCAACCCGCTCGACCCGTCGACGATGGTCGGCGCGCAGGCCTCCGGCGAGCAGATGGAGAAGATCCTGTCCTACATCGACATCGGTCGGCAGGAAGGCGCCAAGGTGCTCACCGGCGGCGCACGCGCCGAGCACGGCGGCGAGCTGAAGGAGGGCTACTACGTGCAGCCCACCGTGTTCCACGGCCACAACAAGATGCGCGTGTTCCAGGAGGAGATCTTCGGCCCGGTGGTCTCGGTGACCACGTTCAAGACCGAGGCCGAGGCGCTGGAGATCGCCAACGACACGCTGTACGGCCTGGGCGCCGGCGTGTGGAGCCGCGACGCCAACCGCTGCTACCGCTTCGGCCGCGACATCCAGGCCGGCCGCGTGTGGACCAACTGCTACCACGCCTACCCCGCACATGCGGCGTTCGGCGGCTACAAACAGTCCGGCATCGGTCGCGAGACGCACCGGATGATGCTCGACCACTACCAGCAGACCAAGAACATGCTGGTGAGCTACTCGCCGAAGAAGCTCGGCTTCTTCTGACGCAGCACCGGGGACGGCCATAACGGCCGTCCCCATCCGCCTCGTCGGTCCGGCGGACGCTGGGGAGCGTCCGCCTCCCAAGGGAGATTCATCCAGGGGCTCCGCCCACGGTCATGCCCGCTGCACGCGGGCGTGCAGGGGAGCGTGCGTCCCGGCCCTGGCCGGCACAGGCGGTCCGCACGGGGAACGGCGTGGGCCGTCCCCGCATCACGGCGGCCGGCGACGACCGTGCCGCCCACCAATCGAGGGGAGAGGGGCATGAAGGCAAACCAGAGGCAACACGGCGCCCGACAACGCCGGTCGGTTCCACGACGCGGGCGGCTCGCGGCCTGGCTCGCGCTCGGCCTGGCGACCGCACCCGTCGCCGTCGGCGCGACCGAGTTCAAGGGCGACAGCTGGACCGTGGACATCAGCGGCTACGTCAACGCGTACTACACCACCGTGAGCTGCTCGGGCGATGCGGTGGGCGGTACCGCGCTGGCCGGCCGCGCGCTGGGCTGTGGCGGCCAGCCGAACCGCACCACGATCGGCAACGGCCTGCTGCCGAATGCACTGGTGACCAAGTTCACCACGCAGCAGGAAGGCATCGACGTCGGTGCGCAGATCGGCATCATGGCGCACACCGCCACCGGCGATGCGCTGTCGGCCAACAGCGGCGTGGACATCCGCCAGGCGTTCTTCACCCTGGGCACGCCAGACTTCGGCACGGTCAAGCTCGGCCGCGACTACGGCGTGTTCGGATCCAACGCGATCCTCTCGGACATGACCCTGGTGGGTGCCGGCGCGCCGACCCAGGCCACCCAGCGCGGCCGCGTCACGCTCGGCCACATCGGCGCCGGCTACACCTACCTGGGCAGCTACGGCCAGATCGTCTACACCTCGCCGACCGCCAGCGGCCTCACCTTCACCGGCGGCGTGTTCAGCCCGGTCGACAACACCGGCAACTACGACTCGCGCTCGGCACCGCAGGTGCAGCTGCAGCTCGGCTATGCCAGCGGCGGCTTCAAGGCGTGGATCGGCGGCAAGACGCAGCGCTTCTACGCCAAGGACGGCACCGGCGCGATGCCGGCGCAGTTCACCATGAGCGCCGCGGAAATCGGCGCGTCCTACTCCATCGGCGGCTTCAGCCTGCTCGGCAACGTCCAGGCCGGCCGCGGCATCGGCATCCTCACCGATGGCGACCAGGGCGACCTCAAGGGCGTGAACTACCTGGTGCAGGCCACCTACGCGCTCACCGACAAGCTCAAGCTCGGTCTCAGCGACGGCCTCAGCCGCAACCGCGACGACCTCGCCAGCGCCGCCGACTTCAAGTCCAACAGCAACGTCACCGCCGGCGCGTACTACGCGCTGACCAGGAGCGTGACGCTGGCCTTCGAGCTCGGCCAGACCCGTTCCAAGGACTTCGCCGGCCACACCGCCCGCCTCAATGGCGGCTCGGTCGGCGGCATCGTCTTTTTCTGACCTGACCATCCGTCATGAGGACCCACGACATGAAGCGAATCGCATACCTTCGCCGCACCGCCCTGATTGCCGCCCTGCTGGCCACGAGCGCGGGCGCCATCGCCGCCGAGCACTACGCACCCGTCACCGACGCGCGGCTCAAGGCTGCCGCCAGCGACAACGGCTGGCTGATGTACCGCCGCGACTACACCAGCTCCGGCTACGCGCCGTTCACCCAGATCGACGCCGCCAACGTCGCCGGCCTGAAGCCCGTCTGGGACTACAAGACCGGCTTCGACCAGGGCCATGAGGCACCGCCCGTGGTCAACGGCGATTTCATGTTCATCACCACGCCGAAGGACGAGCTGCTGGCTTTCCAGGCCTCCACCGGCAAGCTCTTGTGGAAGTACCAGCACGACCTCTCCCACGTCGGCCTGCGCACCGTGTGCTGCGACGTGGTGAACCGCGGCGTGGCGCTGTACGGCGACGACGTCTACATGGCCACGCTGGACAACTACGTCGTCGCGCTGGACGCGCGCACCGGCAAGATCGCGTGGAAGCACCAGCTCGCCCCGGCCGACAAGGGCACGGCGATGACGCTGGCGCCGCTGGTGGTCAAGGGCAAGGTGATCGTCGGCCTGTCCGGCGGCGAGTACGGCGCGCGCGGTTCGGTCAACGCGCTGGACGCGAAGACCGGCAAGCTGCTGTGGACGCGTCACACCATCCCGGCACCGAACGAGCCGGGCGGCGACACCTGGCCGAAGGGCGCGTACAAGACCGGCGGCGGCGGCGCCTGGCTGACCGGCACCTACGACGCCGATACCGACACGCTGTTCTGGGGCGTCGGCAATCCCGGTCCGTGGCTGGCGACGCTTCGCCCGGGCGACAACCTGTACACCGATTCGGTGATCGCGATGGACCCGGCCACCGGCAAGATCAAGTGGCACTACCAGTACACGCCGAACGACACCTGGGACTACGACGGCACCAACGAGACGGTGCTCACCGACATCACCTACGAGGGCAAGCAGCACAAGGCGCTGGTCAGCGCCAGCCGCAATGGCTGGTTCTATGCGATCGACCGCACCGACGGCAAGCTGATCTACGCCAAGAAGTTCGCCACCGCGACCTCGGTCAGCGGCTTCAAGGACGGCAAGCCGCAGACCGATCCGGCCATGCGCCCGACCATCGACAAGCAGGTGTTCACCTGCCCGAGCTTCCTCGGCGGCAAGAACTGGTGGCCGATCTCGGTCGACCCGCAGACCCACTTCGCCTACGTGCCGACCATGCACACCTGCATGACGATCAAGGGCGCCACGGTGGCCTACAAGGCCGGCCTGCCGTTCCTCGGCGAGACCTTCAAGGTGGTCGCCGACCCGGCCTTCAAGGACCAGTGGGGCTCGGTGCAGGCGATCGACGTGAACACCGGCGAGCAGGCCTGGACCTTCCCCTCCAGGCTGCCATGGAACAGCGGCATGCTCAGCACCGCCGGCGGCCTGGTGTTCTCCGGCAGCGCGGACGGCTATCTGTACGCGTTCGACGCGAAGACCGGCAAGGTGCTGTGGAAGAGCCCGCAGATGACCTCCGGCGTGATCGGCGTGCCCAGCACCTGGGTGGTCGACGGCAAGCAATACGTCGGCGTGTACGCCGGCTGGGGCGGCGCCACGCCGATCTGGGGCGGCGACATGGCGAAGGATCCGGCCGTGGCGAACATCCCGGTCGGTGGCCACCTGTACGTGTTCTCGCTGTAACCGGAGCTTGCACATGAACCTGACCCGCCATCCCCGCCCGCGCGCGTGGCTGGCTGCGATCGCCGCCGTACTCCTGTACGGCGGCACCGCGGCCGCCGCCGACCTGTCGGTCTGCATCGACCGCTCCAGCCCCACTGCCGCGATGGACACCCGCCTGGCCCAGGCGGTCGCACAGCATGAGCACGCCATGCTGCAGATCCATCGCTTTGACGGCAGCGGCGACGACGACGGCTTCGACCTGGACCACTTCAACAAGCTGGCCGGCCACAGCTGCGACCTCGTGCTCGGCTTTCCGATCGATGCCGACGCGCACGGCGCGCCGCCGGGACTGAAGGCCAGCACGCCGTACGGCCACACCGGCTTCGTGCTGGTGACGCCAAGCGACAGCCATGTCGCCTCGCTGGACCAGTTGCCGGACGGCAGCAGCGTCGCGGTGACTTACCAGACCACGCCCAATCTCTACTTCATCGACCACCGCAACCTGGTCGCCGACGTCCACCTGAGCGACGCGTCCTCGCTGCGCGCACTGGCCGGGCACAAGGTGCAGGCGGCGATGCTGTGGGAGCCGACCGTGCGCCGCTATCTCGCCGCGCCCGGCACCAAGGGACGGCTGCGCATCCACCCGCTGCACGAACCGCACGCCAGCTTCAACCTGGTGGCGCTGTACGACGCCCGGCACCAGGCCGTGGCCGACGCGTTCGAGCAGGCGATCGCGACGATGCAGGCCTCCGGGCGCCTCGCCGCGCTGCTGGCGCCTTACGCCCGCACCGGCGCGGTGGAGCCGGTGCGTCCAGCCGGCACCGCCTGGACCCGCCGCAGCGCAAGGACTTTCGCCCGCAGCTGTGCCGGCACGACACCGACCGCCGACAAGTCGCGTCGACATCGCAAGGACGACGACGACCCGCTGCCGGCGCTGTACACCGCCACCCAGGCCGACCTCGGCCAGGCCAAGTTCAAGGAGAACTGCGCGGTGTGCCACGGTCCGCATCTGGAAGGCCGCGCCGGCCCGGCGCTGAAGGGCGCCAACTTCGCTTCGGAGGAGGCGCAGTTCCATGTCAGGGACATCTTCACCATCCTCGTGCACAACATGCCGGCGACCGAGCCAGGCAGCCTGCCGCACGACGACTACGTGGACATCATGGCGTTCCTGCTGCAGCAGAACGGCTACCCTGCCGGCCAGCAGCAGCTCACCTACGACGAGGCGCTGAGCTCGAAGGTGAAGCTGCTCTACCACGGCGAATGACTGGCCGGGCGCGGGCCGGAGGTGCATGCTCCCCCGGCCCGCCCTTTTCCGCACGAGACGAGGAGATGGATGTGACGCATGGATCGATCGGCCGTCCGACCGGGACCGTCGGCTCGCAGTTCCGGCTCGCAATGGCACCGCTGGCGACCGTACTCGCGTTCGCACTGGCCATGCCGGCCGCCGCCCAGACCGCCTCGACAGGTGACGCCACGCCGCTGCCGGCGATCGAAGTCAACGCCAGTCGCCTCGACATCCCGCCATTCGACGTACCGGCCGCGCTGAGCGTGATCCACGTCGATCCAGGCAGCGCCGGCCTGCCCGGGGTGAACTTCTCCGAGGTCCTCGCCGGCGTCCCCGGCATCCTTGCGCGCGACCGGCAGAACTACGCGCAGGACGAGCAGATATCGATCCGCGGCTTCGGTTCGCGCACCACCTTCGGCGTACGCAGCATCCGCGTGTACATGGACGGGATACCGGCCACGCTGCCGGATGGCCAGGGCCAGGTGTCGGCATTCAACCTCGACTCGGCCGACCGCATCGAGGTGCTGCGCGGGCCGTTCTCGGTGCTCTACGGCAATGCCGCCGGTGGCGTGATCCAGCTCTACACCGCCGACGGCACGCCGACACCGCAGACCACGCTGGGCGTATATGGCGGCAGCTACGACAGCTTCCGCTTCATGGCCGACACGCGCGGCACGGTCGGTCCGGTGGACTACAACATCGCCGCGTCGGAATTCCTCTCCGGCGGCTATCGCGCGCACAGCCGCGTGCGGCGCGAATCGGACAACGCCAAGTTCGGCATCGACCTTGGGCAGCAGCGCAAGCTCACCGTGGTGCTCAACCGGATCAACCAGCCCGATACCCAGGACCCGCTCGGCCTGACCCGCACGCAGATGGAGCAGGACCCGCGCCAGGCCACCGCGGTGGCGGCGCTGTACAACACCCGCAAGAGCGCCGAGCAGAACCAGGTCGGCGTGATCTACGACCAGACGATCAGCCCCAGCGACCAGTGGCGCGCGATGGCCTACTACGGCCACCGCACCATCACCCAGTACCTGTCCATCCCCACCTTCGTGCAGAAGAACCCGCTGCAGTCCGGCGGCGTGATCTCGCCGGCCACCAACTACGGCGGCGCCGACCTGCGCTGGACCCACCGCGGCCAGCTCGGCGGCGGCGCGTACGAGGCGGTGCTCGGCGCCAGCGGCGACTACCAGATCCAGCGGCGCACCGGCTACGAGAACTTCGTCGGCAGCACGCTGGGCGTGAAGGGCAAGCTGCGCCGCAACGAGCACGACAACGTCAACAACGTGGCCGAGTACGCGCAGTTCTACTGGCACTTCGTGCCGCAGTGGGCACTGCTGCTCGGCCTGCGCCACGACACCGTGCGCTTCACCGAGCATGACTTCTACATAACACCGAACAACCCGGACGACAGCGGCCACGTCACCTACACCGCCACCACCCCGGTGCTTGGCCTGCAGTACCGCGCCACCGACGACCTGCGGGTGTACGCCAGCTACGGTCGCGGCTTCGAGACGCCAAGCTACAACGAGCTGGGCTACCGCACGGACGGCCAGGCCGGCCTCGCCTTCGACCTCAGGCCCGCGCGCAGCAACAACTACGAGCTGGGTGCGAAGTGGCAGGCGACGCGCGCGCTCGAGTTCGACGCCGCCCTGTTCCGCGCCGATACGAGCAACGAGCTGGCCGTGGCGACCAACACCAACGGCCGTGCCACCTATCGCAACGCCGGTCGCACCCGGCGCGAGGGCGTGGAGCTGTCCGCCACCGGCGAGCTGGCGCCGGACTGGCGCCTCAGCGCCGGCTACACCCACCTGCGCGCACGCTTCGAAGATGGCTACCTCGCCTGTACCGGCTCGCCGTGCACCGTGCCGACCACGCCGGTCGCCGCCGGTTCGCGCATCCCGGGCGTGCCCGAGGACTACGGCTCGCTGCGACTGGAGCACGGCAACGGCACGGGCTGGCGCGAGGGCGTCACGCTCACCGGCATCGGCCCGGTGGTGGTGAACGACTTCAACACCGACCGCGCGGCCGGTTACGCCCTGGTCGACGTCGACGCCGGCTACACCTTCGCGCTGGGCGATAGCACCCGGCTCGACCTCAGCGCGCGTATCAGCAACCTGGCCGATCGCCGCTATGTCGGCTCGGTGATCGTCAACGACGGCAACGGGCGCTACTTCGAACCCGGCCCCGACCGCAGCTACATGCTGGGCGCGCGTCTGACCTTCTGAGGTCGCGCCGCCCGAGGAGGAACCGCCATGTCCGCCGCCCCCGATATCGCCAAGGTGCTCGCCACGCCCGCCGCCGAGGCGCTGATCGGGCGGCTGCGCGAACGGCACGGGCCGCTGCTGTTCCACCAGTCCGGCGGCTGCTGCGACGGCTCCTCGCCGATGTGCTACCCGCAGGACGACTTCATCGTCGGCGACCGCGACGTGCAGCTGGGCGAGATCGCCGGCGCGCCGTTCTACATGAGTCCCTCGCAGTACGAATACTGGAAACACACCCAGCTGATCATCGACGTGGTCGAGGGGCGCGGTGGCATGTTCTCGCTGGAGAACGGCGAAGGCGTGCGCTTCCTGACCCGCTCGCGCCTGTTCACCGACGAGGAGATCGAGGCGCTGAAAGCGGCCGGGCGGTTCTGATCGCCCACTCGCATAGAATGCCCGCTGGGCCTTCATGGACGACGGCATGACCGCTTCTCTCCCTCCCTGTGCGCGCCTGCCGCTGCATTTCGATGCACGGGCCATGCTCGATGCGCTGTCGACGCTGCCGCCGACCGCATGGGAGCCGCATTTCAACCAGGGCTATTACCAGGGGGACTGGAGCGGCGTCGCGCTGCGCACCCCCGTCGACGCGCGGCTGTCGCTCGCGCCGGGCGACGGCGAGGCACGCGACACGGACTACCTCGACGATTTCTGGCGCGCGCAGCTCGCCCGTTTCCGCACCGCCCTGCGCAGCGTGCGGCTGCTTCGCCTCGGTCCCGGCGGCAGCATCCGCGAGCACTGCGACCACGATCTGGGCCAACCCGACGCCGACCTGCGCCTGCACGTGCCCATCGTCACCGACGTCCAGGTCGATTTCCTGCTGGACGGCGAGCGTGTGCCGATGCAGCCGGGCGAATGCTGGTTCCTCGACCTTTCGCGACCGCACCGGGTCGAGAACCACGGCGGCGCCGACCGCATCCACCTCGTGCTCGATGCCCGACCCAGCGCATGGCTGCATGACCAGATCGCCGCGGGCTCGGTCGACACGCCGGCGCGGCAGCCGAGCCGCGGCTCCCTCGCTCTGGAACGGTTTGGCGAACACCTGGGCCGCCATCCCGCGCTGGAAGCGGAGCTGGCCGGACTCGACGATCCGCAGGCATTCACGCTGGCCGTGCTCGCACACGCCGAAGCGCTGGGGCTGCGGTTCACCGCAGCCGATCTGGATGCCGCCATGGCGCGGCGGCGGCGCACCTGGCGAGCCTCGGAGCTGGCATGACCGACACCCCCATCGACTGGAAGCACTGGTTGCCGACAGGCATCCGCCACACCGGCGAGGACTGGCAGGTGGACTGGTGCCGCTTCGGGCGCGACGCGGTCCTGCGCGAGCCGTTCTTCAACGACAGCGTCGCGGTCGCCATGCGGTCGCCGTTCAACCAGGCGTTCGGGCGCACCACGCCGCTCGCCATGCTCTGCGACTGGCAGCAGCGCTCTTCCGGCTTGCCACCGACCGCCTTCGTGTTCCACGTGTCGCGCTGCGGGTCCACCCTGCTGGCCCAGATGCTGGCGAGGCTGGACAGCCACATCGTGCTGTCCGAACCGCCGCCGCTCGACACGCTGCTGCGCGCGCACTACGAACACCCGGTGACCGCCTCGCAGCAAGCCCGATGGATCAGCGCCCTGCTGTCGGCCTACGGGCAACGGCGCCGTGGCACCGAGCGGGCACTGGTGATCAAACTCGATGCCTGGAACCTGTTCGAGCTGCCGCAACTGCGCGTGCTGTTTCCGGACGTGCCTTGCCTGTTCCTCTACCGCGACCCGCACGAGGTGGTCGCTTCACACCTGCGCAGCCCCGGTCGCCACACCGTGCCGGGACTGATCGGCAAGACTCCGCTGGCCCGGGCCGACGACGGCACGGCGGTGCGTTCGCGCCCGGTCCATGTCGCCCGCATCGTCGGCCGCCTGCTGGATGCCGGCTGGCACGCCTGCCGGCAGCACGGCGCGATCCCGGTGAACTACGTCGAGCTGCCGCACGCGCTCGGCGATCGCCTCGCCGCGCCACTGGGCGTGCGACCGGACGACCTGGCGACCATCGCCGAAGCCGGCGGCTGGCATGCCAAGCGCCCGGGCGAGCCGTTCGTCGCCGACGGTGCAGCCAAGCGCGGCGAGCTGGCAGGTGACGCCCGCGAGGCCGTCGCACAATGGGCCAGCCCGGCTTACCGGGCCCTCGAAGCGCTCCGCCAGGGAACCCGCAGCGCAGCGCGGCGTACGGACGACGAACCCCAAATATTGGGTTGACGACCAGCAACAGCCTCTATATGTTGCGTCTCGTTGGTGCCCGTCCAGACGCAACTGTCGGTCGGGCTTAAAAGGGAATCCGGTGCGAATCCGGAACTGCCCCGCAGCGGTAAGTGGAAACGAAAGCGATCAATGGCACTGGGTCTCTGCGCCTGGGAAGCCTTCGCGAGTAGGAGGACCGCAAGGTCCGTGTCCGCGAGTCCGAAGACCTGCCAGCACGTCGGGCCCCATGGGCCGGCGGTCGCGTCCGGTGAGACGCGGTGCGCCGATGCTCTCGCGACCCGGCGCAGGTGACCGTTTCCGCGGGGAGACGCGTCGCATGGCAGGCCTTCGTGCGCCTGCATGTCGACGCGTATTTCCATGGAAGCCAAGCCTCAGGCCCTGCGCGCGGGAGCAGGCGTTTGAGTTTTCGGAACCGTCGCGTCGACCCAGGAGCCTCGGCGGTGGAAATCAAGGGAGCGAGGCAAAGCGCGTTTGAGTCAGATTTTTTGATCATTCGAGGAAGATAGCTGTAGCTATCTGACGAGAAAGAGCGAAAAAGCTGGCCAAAAGCGCGAAGCCGCAGCCCCTTGAGTTTCTACCGCCGAGGCTCCCGACCCCTCCCGGGCCGGCGCGGCGGATTCCCCTTCGGGAGCCTCCACCATGGAATCGCTGGACACCCTCGACCGCGCACCGGCTGCGGCCGCGTCGCCGACCCTCGCCGACGGCGCGCCGCCGGCCGACTTCGCCCTCACCCCGCCGCACAACCCCGGCCAGATGCGCGTGACCAAGCGCAACGGCGGCCAGGAGATCGTCGACGTCAACAAGATCGTCCGCGCGGTGACCCGCAGCGCCGACGGCCTGCACGCGGTCGATCCGCTGCGGGTGGCGCTGAAGACCATCGGCGGCCTGTACGACGGCGCCACCACCGCCGAGCTGGATCAGCTCTCGATCCGCACCGCCGCCGCGCTCACCGCGGAGGAGCCCGAATACGGCCAGCTCGCCGCCCGCCTGCTCAGCGCGTTCATCGACAAGGAGGTCTCGGGGCAGGAGATCCAGAGCTTCTCGCAGTCGATCGCCCTGGGCGCCGGGGTCGGCATCCTCAACGAGCGCCTGCGCGACTTCGTGGCGCTCAACGCGCGCAAGCTCAACGATGCGATCGACCCGCTCGCCTCGCGCCGCTTCGAGTACTTCGGCCTGCGCACGGTGTACGACCGCTACCTGCTGCGCCATCCCACCAAGCGCTACGTGATCGAGACGCCGCAGCACTTCTTCATGCGCATCGCCTGCGCGCTGGGCGGCAACGACATCGGCGAGACGCTGGAGCTGTATCGGTTGCTCTCCTCGCTGGAATACATCCCCAGCTCGCCCACGCTGTTCAACGCCGGCACCACGCACGAGCAGCTCAGCTCCTGCTTCCTGCTCGACTCACCGGTCGACACGCTGGAGTCGATCTACGACAAGTACGCCGACGTGGCCAAGCTCTCGAAGTTCGCCGGCGGCATCGGCATTGCCTGGTCGCGGGTGCGCTCGCGCGGCTCGCTGATCAAGGGCACCAACGGTCATTCCAACGGCCTGGTGCCGTGGCTGAAGACGCTGGACGCCTCGGTCGCCGCGGTCAACCAGGGCGGCAAGCGCAAGGGCGCGGCCTGCGTGTACCTCGAACCCTGGCACGCCGACATCGAGGAGTTCCTCGAGCTGCGCGACAACACCGGCGACGAGGCGCGCCGCACGCACAACCTCAATCTCGCCAACTGGATCCCCGACGAGTTCATGCGCCGGGTCGAGTCCGACGGCGACTGGTCGCTGTTCGACCCGAAGGTCGTGCCGCACTTCGTCGACAGCTGGGGCGCGACCTTCGAAGCCGCCTACCGCACCGCCGAAGCCGAGGGCCTGCCGGTGAAGACGGTGAAGGCGCGCGAGCTGTACGCGCGCATGCTGCGCACGCTGGCGCAGACCGGCAACGGCTGGATGACCTTCAAGGACCGCTGCAACGCCACCAGCAACCAGACGGCGCAACCGCACAACGTGATCCACCTGTCCAACCTGTGCACCGAGATCCTGGAAGTGACCTCGGCCGGCGAGACCGCCGTGTGCAACCTGGGCTCGATCAACCTAGCGCGGCACGTGGTCCGCAGCGCCGATGGAAGCTCTGCCTTCGACTTCGACCAGCTCGCAGCCACCGTGCGCACCGCGGTGCGCCAGCTCGACCGGGTGATCGACCTCAACTTCTACCCGATCGCCACCGCGCGCAGCGCCAACATGAAGTGGCGCCCGGTCGGGCTGGGTGTGATGGGCCTGCAGGACGTGTGCTTCAAGCTGCGCCTGCCGTTCGACTCGACCGAGGCGCTGGCGCTGTCCACGCGGATCGCCGAGGAGATCTACTTCCACGCGCTGAGCCAGTCGAACGAGCTGGCGATGGAGCAAGGCGCACACGCCGGCTTCGCCGAGAGCCGCGCGGCCAACGGCGAGCTGCAGTTCGACTACTGGCCGAACGCGCAGCCGCATGAAGCGCCGCGCTGGAATGCACTGCGCGAGCGCATCAAGGCGCACGGCCTGCGCAACTCGCTGCTGGTCGCCATCGCACCCACCGCCACCATCGCCTCGATCGCCGGCTGCTACGAGTGCATCGAGCCGCAGGTGTCCAACCTGTTCAAGCGCGAGACCCTGTCCGGCGACTTCCTGGTGGTGAACCGCTACCTGGTCGATGAGCTGAAGACGCTGGGCCTGTGGACCGCCGAGGTGCGCGACCAGATCAAGCTGGCCGACGGATCCATCCAGGGCATCGCGGCGATCCCCGAGCGCCTGCGCACGATCTACCGCACCGTGTGGGAGCTTCCGCAGAAAGCCCTGATCGACCTGGCCGCCGCGCGCGGCGCGTACATCGACCAGAGTCAGTCGCTGAACCTGTTCATGGAGAACCCGAACATCGGCCAGCTTTCGTCGATGTACATGTACGCCTGGAAGGCCGGCATCAAGACGACTTACTACCTGCGCTCGCGGCCGGCGACGAAGATCGCCAAGGCCACGGTGAGCGCGGGCAAGGCGGCGGCACCGGCCGATCAGGATCAGGCCACAGCCGCGGTGTTCTGCTCGCTCGAGAATCCGGAGTACTGCGAGGCCTGTCAGTAAACGCTCGTCATCCCAGCGGACGCTGGGATCCAGTGACTTTGGCCGTGACGCATGGAGGCACTGGATTCCAGCGTCCGCTGGAATGACGGCGAGGGATATGAGGCGCGCGAGTGCAGCCAGATCTATCCGCAGATATCGGCATACAGATCACGCCAGTAGGGATTCGACGCCTCGACGAGCTCGATCTTCCACGCCCGCCTCCATGCCTTCAGCGCCTTCTCGCGAGTGATCGCCGATTCCATGGTTTCGTGCAGCTCGAACCACACAAGGTCATGAACACGATGCCGGCTGCTGAATCCTTCGATGACGTCGTTGCGGTGTTGCCAGATGCGCGCCGGGAGGTTTGACGACACACCGATATAGAGCGTGCCATTGCGGCCGCTGGCGAGCATGTACACACAAGGTTGCCTTTCCTGCATGCGTCGAATCCATTCGAGCCACACGCTCTTAGCAAGACCTTACCCATGAAACTTACGTCATCCCAGCGAAAGCTGGGATCCAGGGCCTCTGGCTGACGTAACGCGACGGAAAGACCCGAAGTCACTGGGTCCCAGCGCTTGCCCCCTTTTGTGGGGTTCGCTGGGACGACGATAGGAAACCCCGGCGCGGTGACAACGATTCCGCTCCGTTGAAGGGAAAAACCATGAGCCACGACACCACACACACCAGCCGCCTCCTCGACCCCGGCTTCGAACTCACCCTCCGCCCGATGCGCTACCCCGCGTTCTACGAGATGTACAAGAACGCGATCAGGAACACCTGGACGGTGGACGAGGTGGATTTCTCGCAGGACGTCACCGACCTGCGCTCGAAGATGGGCGACGCCGATCGCCACCTGATCCATCGGCTGGTCGCGTTCTTCGCCACCGGCGACACGATCGTGTCGAACAACCTGGTGCTGAACCTCTACCAGCACATCAACGCGCCCGAGGCGCGCATGTACCTATCGCGCCAGCTGTACGAGGAAGCGCTGCACGTGCAGTTCTACCTGACCCTGCTGGACACCTACATCCCCGACCCGGCCGAGCGGGCCAGGGCGTTCGCCGCGATCGAGAACATCCCCTCGATCCGTGCCAAGGGCGCGTTCTGCTTCAAGTGGATCGACTCGATCCAGCAGCTGGACCGGCTCGACACGCGCGAGCAGCGGCGGCAGTTCCTGCTCAACCTGATCTGCTTCGCCGCCTGCATCGAGGGGCTGTTCTTCTTCGCGGCCTTTGCCTACGTCTACTTCCTGCGGTCGCGCGGCCTGCTGCACGGGCTGGCCTCCGGCACCAACTGGGTGTTCCGTGACGAGAGCTGCCACATGGCGTTCGCGTTCGACGTGGTGCGCACCGTGCGCGCGGAGGAACCGGACCTGTTCGACGACGCCATGCGCGCGCAGATCGGGCAGATGCTGGAGGAAGCCATCGACTGCGAGACCCGCTTCGCCGAGGACGTGCTCTCCGGCGGCGTGGCCGGCCTGTCGGTGAAGGACATGCGCCAGTACCTGGAGTACTGCGCCGACCAGCGGCTGGCCCAGCTCGACCTGCCGAAACGGTACGGGACCAGGAATCCTTTCGATTTCATGGACCTGCAGGACGTGCAGGAGGTGACCAACTTCTTCGAGCGACGCGTCTCCGCCTACCAGGTCGGCGTGTCCGGCGAGGTGGCATTTGACATGGCCTTCTGAACCAGACGCACGAAATTTCGACACCAGGGTGATATCCGGGCGTAACAATCTTCGTTAAAATTGTGTGGTTGCAGACGCCGAGTCCCTTGCCGGGGGCCCGGCGTCTCTGCGTCCCGGGCTTCGAAAAGCCCGGAACGACCCGAGCTTTTCCACCCTTCGAGGTTTTCCGATGAAATCCACCCTTCGCGGGCGGCTGCTGCCCGTCGCCATCGCCACCCTGCTCGCCGCCGGCACCGCGTCGGCGCAGAACGTGACCACCTCCGGCGTCGCCGGCCGCGTGCTCGACACTGCCGGCCAGCCGGTCGCCAACGCCACGGTGACCATCGTCCACCGTCCGTCCGGCACCACCAAGACCGTCACCACCGACGCCGACGGCCGTTACGCCGCGCAGGGCCTGCGCGTGGGTGGCCCGTTCGACATCATGGTGAACAAGGGCGGCGCGACCGCCGCCGAGCAGGACAACGTGTTCCTGCAGCTGGGTCAGACCTCGTCGATCAACCTGAGCATGGGCCCGAGTGCCGCGCAGGCGAGCAACCTGTCCGCCGTGACGGTGAGCGCCTCGGCGCTGGCGCAGACCTTCTCCAGCGAGAACAAGGGTCTGTCGACCAACATCTCCCAGCAGCAGCTGGCCGCCACCCCGCAGGGCAACCGCTCGGTGGACGACGTCGCCCGCCTCGACCCGCGCATCACCGTGCTGGACCAGGGCGTGGGTTCGATCTCCGCCAACGGCATGAACAACCGCTACAACAACATCGCGGTGGACGGCGTGACCCAGGGCGACCCGTTCGGCCTGAACGCCAACGGCCTGCCGTACCAGAAGGCGGCGATCTCGCCGGAGACCATCGCCGAGTACAACATCTCCACCGCCAACTACGACGTGAGCTCCGACACCGTCGGCGCCGACGTCAACGCGGTGACCAAGTCCGGCACCAACCAGTACCACGGCTCGCTGTACTACTCGTACCGCAACGCCAACCAGCTGGTCGGCAAGGCCGGCTGGCTGCCGTCGAGCAACCCGGGCTACAAGTACAACGGCTACGACAAGGACGCGACCTACGGCGCGACCTTCGGCGGCCCGATCATCAAGGACAAGCTGTTCTTCTTCGTCTCGGCCGAGCACGAGAAGACCACCGGCATCGGCGCCGACTCGGCCAACGGCCTGGACGCCTCGCTGGGTGACGGCGCGTCGACCAGCAACAAGGTGTCGCCGGGCGACCTGCAGAAGGTGATCGACACCGCCACCGCGCTGGGCCTGACCCCCGGCAACTTCGGCGGCTCCACCGGCCTGACCTACGACGACAAGCGCTACCTGGGCAAGATCGACTGGAACATCACCGACAACCACCGCGCCAGCTTCACCTACCAGAACACGCGCGAGCTGCTGCCGGCCGTCGGCGGCAACAGCGCCAGCAGCGTCGGCCTGTCCAGCTACACCTACACCAAGAAGATCACCACCAACAACTACGTGGCGCACCTGTTCGACGACTGGTCGGACAGCTTCTCCACCGAGGCGAAGGTCGGCTTCCAGAAGTACGTGCAGGACACCACCGCGCCGTACCAGCAGCCGTCGGTCAACGTGAACCTGTCGTCGACCGGCAAGGGTCCGTCGGTGAACCTGGGCGAGGAGCGCTACCGCCACTACAACCACATCGATACCAAGAAGCTCAGCGTGTTCCTGGCGGGCACCTACTACCTGGGTGACCACACCATCAAGGGCGGTATCGACTACCAGCGCAACAAGATCAACAACCTGTTCGGCCAGGCCGAGTTCGGCGTCTACACCTTCTGGGGCCTGACCAACTTCGCCGCCGGCAACTACAACTCCTACACGCTGTACCACCCGGCGCCGGGCTATACGCTCGACGACATCGCCGGCAAGTGGACCTACAGCCAGTACAGCCCGTTCCTGCAGGACACCTGGCAGGTCAACGAGCAGCTGTCGGTGCAGTACGGCGTGCGCGTGGACATCCCGCACTCCAGCAACGCGCCGGTGTACAACGCCGCGTTCGAGCAGGCCTTCGGCTACCCGAACAACTACACCATCGGTTCGCACAACCGCGTGGTCGAGCCGCGCCTGAGCTTCAACTACTCGTTCGACAGCGACTACCGCACGCAGCTGCGCGGTGGCGTGGGCCTGTTCCAGACCTCGCCGCCGACGGTGTGGATGACCAACCCGTACCAGAACAACGGCGTCACCCTGCTGTCGTACACCTCGTTCGATCCGTCGACCGCTGCGTTCAGTGCCGATCCGTTCAACCAGAACATCCCGGCCGGTGGTGGCGCGGGCTCGATCGACACGATCGACAAGAACTTCAAGCTGCCGACCGTGTGGAAGATGAGCCTGGCGCTCGACCGCGAGCTGCCGTGGTGGGGCCTGGTCGCGTCGGCCGAGTACCAGCACATCCAGGTGCGCGACGGCATCCTGTACCAGGCGGTGAACTTCGGTGCACCGACCGGCGTGCTGCCTGACGGCCGCGAGCAGTTCTGGAAGACCCCGGGCGAGGCGCCGACCTCGAAGGACGCGCTGGCCAACCGCAACCTGGCCTTCAGCTCGGCCTCGACGCTGCTGACCAACACCCACAAGGGCAAGTCCGACAGCTTCACCCTGGCGGTCACCAAGCCGTTCACCGAAGGCCTGTCCGGCACCGCGAGCGTGACGTTCAACCACGCCACCGACGTCGACCCGGGCGCCGACACCATCGCCTACTCCGGCTACTCGCGCATCGCGCGCCTGAACCCGAACAGCGACGTGGCGGCCACCTCGAACTACAACACCGCCAAGAGCATCAAGCTGGCGCTGAACTGGAGGCACAACTTCTTCGGCGACTACGCCACGCAGGTATCGATGTTCTACAACGGCCGCACCGGCAACCCGTACACCTGGGTGTTCGGCAACGACGCCAACGGCGACAGCATCTCCGGCTGGGATCCGGCGTACATCCCGACCGCGAACGATCCGAAGGTCAGCTACGGCAACGCCACCGCGCAGCAGATCCAGCAGTTCCAGGATTTCCTCGCCAGCGACAAGTACCTGAAGGACCACCGCGGCCAGATCGCGTCCCGCAACGGCGCGCACACGCCGTGGGTGACCACGCTGGACATGAGCTTCTCGCAGGAGATCCCGGGCCTGTTCAAGGGCAACAAGGGCGAGATCCGTCTGGACGTCTACAACTTCCTGAACCTGCTCGACAAGAACTGGGGCCAGCAGCGCATCACCGGCATCTACCCGACCCGCACGCTGGTCAACTACGGTGGCGTGAACGCGCAGGGCCAGTACGTCTACAACCTGCCCACGGACAAGAACGGCAACTACCAGCCGCAGCAGCTGCAGGTGTACGACGGCGGCTTCTACGATCCGAGCCGCGTGGTGTCGCGCTGGTCGGCCATGCTGACCCTGAAGTACACGTTCTGATCCATTGCTCCACTGTCGTACCGGAAACGGGCGCCCTCGCGGCGCCCGTTTTCTTTTCGGGACCCCATGCCGGAGGGCATGTTGACTACAGGTGTAGTCATGGCGTAGCTTGACTACATCTGTAGTCACACGGAGCCCCGCCATGGGCAAGCCCACGATCGGCGACCAGGAACTGGCGCTGCTGCACTACCTGGCCGAGCATCCGGCCGCCTCCGTCGGCGAGGTCGCGGCCGACTTCGGCGAGTCGCGCGCGCTGGCCCGCTCCACCGTGCTGACGATGATGGAGCGCCTGCGCGGCAAGGGTTATCTCCGGCGCCGCCAGCTCAAGGGCGTGTACCGCTACGACGCCGCCACCGGCCCGGCCGAGGCGATGCGCAGCGCGGTCGGCAGCTTCGTCGAGAAGACCCTGCGCGGCTCGGTGTCGCCGTTCGTGGCCTATCTGTCCGAGCGTGCCGCAGTCAGCGACGAGGAACTGGCCGAGCTCGAGTCGCTGGTGGCGCAGCTGCAGTCGCAGCGCAACGAGCGCTGACATGCACGCCATCGACGCCTTTGCTTCCGCCCTGTTCGTCCGGCTGGCCTGGAGCTCGCTGCAGGCGATCGTGCTGATCGCCCTGGTCGCGCTCACGATCCGCCTGCGGCCGAGGTTGCCGGCGGCCACCCGCTGCGCGCTGTGGTGGCTGGTCGGGCTGCAGTTGCTGGTCGGCCTGGCGTGGCACGCACCGGTGCCGCTGCGTTGGCTGGCCGCAACGCCGACCGCGGATCCGGTCCGCATCACGCCCATCCACACCGACCTCGCCATGCCGGTCTCGGCCCTGCCCGCTCCCGCGCCGACCGCCATCGCCGGTACGCAGACGTGGGCCGACCTGCTCGCCAATGCGGTCCGCCACCACTGGCAGGCCGGCCTGCTCGTGCTCTGGCTGGCGGCACTGCTGGCGCTGCTGCTGCGTGCACTGCGCGAAATGCGCGATGCGTACACGCTGCGACACGATGCGGTGCCGGTGACCGACCCCGCCCTGTTGGCGCTGTGCGCACGCCGCGCCGCCGTGCAGGGCCTGCATCGGCGCCCCGCCCTGCTGGCCAGCAATCAGGCGGATTCGCCGCAGGTGGCCGGCCTGTTCCGGCCGGCGATCCTGCTTCCCGCCCAGCTGGCGCTTTCGGCCGAGGACACCGCGATGGCACTGGACCACGAGCTGGCCCACCTGCGCCGCGGCGATCTGTGGCTGGCCTGGGTGCCGGCGCTGGCACAGCGGCTGTTCTTCTTCCATCCGCTGGTGCGCTGGGCGATGCGCGAGTACGCCCTGCACCGCGAAGCGGCCTGCGATGCGCAGGTGCTGCAGCAGTCGGGCTTGGCCCCGCAGGCCTATGGCCGCCTGCTGCTGCGCCTGGGCGTGGGCCATCCCCTGCACGCCGGCCTGGCCGGCGCATCCCCCACGTTCGAGAACCTGAAGAGGCGACTGACCATGCTGCAACAGATCGATTCGTCCTCCCGCCTGCGCGGCTGGCTGCTGGTGGCGCTGATCGCCGCCATCGGTGTCGTGCCCTACCGGGTCACCGCGGCCGAGCCCTCGCATGCCACGCCCGCCGCGTCCGCCAGCCCGGTGGGCACCGCCGCCCCCGCCGTGGCTCCTGCGCCCGCCCCCCTGGTGGCGCAGGATGCCGAGCCCATGCCTGTTCCGCCGTTGCCACCGGCGCCGCCGGCCCCCACGGCACCGCCACCGCCGCCGGTCATGGCCCCTGCACCACCGCCGCCGCCCCCGGTCGCGCCGCCGGCACCGCCCGCACCACCGGCACCGCCGGCACGGAACATGGCCTTCGACGGACACAGCCACATCACCATCAATACCGACAGCAACGCCGCGAATGGCTTTGCGCTGTTCGACGGCGACTCGGTCACGATGAGCGGTACTGACGGCGACATCGCCATGGCACGCCACCTGCGCAAGGGCAGCGAGCCGCTGCTGTGGGTGCGCCGCGGCGACAAGTCCTACGTGATCCGCGATGCGGCGACCCTCGCCCGTGCGAAGGCGATCTATGCACCGGTTACCGCGATCGCCCAGGAGCAGGGCAAGCTGGGCGGCAAGCAGGGGGAACTGGGCGGACGTCAGGGTGGCTTGGGCGCGCAACAGGGCGCGCTCGGCCAGCAGCAGGCGGAGCTGGCGATGGAAAGGGCCGCGCTGATCGGCCAGCGCGACGCCAAGCAGCGCCAGGCAGCGCTGGACGCGCGGGAGCGGGAACTGGAGCAGCGGCAGGCGGCCCTGGGCGACCAGCAGGAGGCGCTCGGCAAACAGCAGGAGATCCTGGGCAAGCAGCAGGAGGTGCTGGGGCGCAAGCAGCAGCAGGCCTCCGAGAAGGCCAGCCGCGAGATGAGCCGGCTGATCGACGAGGCGCTGGCCAAGGGTTCCGCGCAGGCCGTCCCGATGCGCTGACGGCGACGTCCCCTCCGCAAAGCACGAAGGCCGGTCTCGCGACCGGCCTTCGTTTTTTCATCGGTGGCTGGTCACCAGGTTCACGGCATCGTCGGGTGCGTCTGGTATTCCTTCGGCGGGGTGCCACCCATCAGGTAGCGCACGAAGTAGTCCCAGCGGCGACGCATCACGTATGGCGCATCCTTGGCGTAGCCGTGGTGCATGTTCGGCAGCAGCAGCATGTCGAAGTCCTTGTTGGCCTTGATCAATGCCTGCGCCACCAGCAGCGTGTTGGTCACCGGCACGTTGTCGTCCATCGTGCCGTGCACCAGCATCAGGTGGCCCTTGAGGTTGGCCGCGTGGTTCTCGTTGGCCTGGTCGTCGTAGTTGCTCTTGCCGTCCTTGTCGGTGACCAGCTCGCCCTGGTACTTCTCGGCCCAGTCGTCCTCGTAGTTGCGGTTGTCGTGGTTGCCGCTCTCGGACCAGGCGACCTTGAAGAAGTCGGGGTAGCGGAACATCGCATCGGTGGAGGCATTGCCGCCGCCGGAGTGGCCCCAGATGCCGACGCGGTTGATGTCGATCCACGGGTAGCGCTTGGCCAGTTCCTTGATGCCGGCGACCTGGTCGGGCAGCGTGTTGTCGCCCATGTTGCCGTACCACGCATCGTGGAAGGCCTTGGAGCGGTACGGCGTGCCCATGCCGTCGATCGCCACCACGATGAAGCCCAGCTCGGCCAGCGCCTGGTGATCGACCCGCGCCGCCGAGAAGGCACGCGAACCGACCGAGCCGATCTGCGGACCCGGGTAGACGTAGTCGACGATCGGATACTTCTTGTGCGGGTCGAAGTTGGACGGCTTGAACATCAGGCCGTACAGGTCGGTCTTGCCGTCGCGCGCCTTCACCGTGATCGGCACCGGCGGCACCCAGCCCACCGCCTTCAGGCGGCTGATGTCGGCCTTGGCCACGGTGGCGAGGGTGCGGCCGTCCTTGCTCGAACGCAGCACCGTCACCGGCGGCTGGGTCGGCGTGGAATACGCGTCGACGAAGGTGTCGCCGTCCGGCGACAGGCTGATCTCGTGGTCGGACGGCTCGGGCGTCAGCAGGGTCGGCTTGCCGCCGTCCAGGCTCACTTTGTAGAACTGGGTGAAGTACGGATCCAGGCCCTTGGTGCGGCCCACCGCCTCGAACCACACGGTGCGGGTCTTCGGATCCACGTTCAGCATCTCGGTCACCACGCTGTCGCCGGTGGTGATCGCATGCTTGAGCTTGCCGGTCTTCAGGTCATACAGGTACAGCTGACCCCAGTTGCTGCGCTCGGAGTACCACACCGCCTCGTGGGTGGCCGGCAGGTAGGCCCAGTTGGCCTTGCCGATGCCGCTCTCGTAGTAGGTCTTGGCCGATTCCTCGAACACCGTGCGCACCTTGCCAGTGGCCGCGTCGGCAATGCGGAACCACTCGTGCTTGTGGTAGCGCGAGGTGGAGACGAAGGCGATGGTCTTGCTGTCCGGCGCCCACTTCACGTCGTCCCAGCCACCGTCCGGGCCGCAGCTGACGTCGTCGCACAGGGTCGAGCGGTGCTGGTCCGGCGGCATGTCCAGCCGCACCACCTTCTTGGTCGGCACGTCGATCACGACGCGCTCGATCATGGTGACGTCCTTGTCGCCGGCCAGCGGGTACTTCCACGCCTCCAGCTTCGGATGGCCGACGTTGGTGGTGAACATGTACATGTCACCGGTCTTGCGCTGGTCCTGCTGGAAGGTGGCGATCTTGGTCGAATCCGGCGACCACTCCAGGATGGCGTTGTCGGTGTGCTTCCAGCCGGCGTTGTCGGTGGCGTAGCCGAAGTTCTCCACGCCGTCGGTGGTCAGCTGGGTCTCCTTGCCGGTGGCGACGTCGCGCACCCACAGGTTCCAGTCACGGATGAAGGCCTCGGACTTCTTGTCCGGCGACAGCACGCCCGGTTCGTCGCCCTTCGCCTCGCCCCTGGCCGGCTCGGCGCAGACCGCGTCGGCGCTGCACAGGTAGGTCTTGCCGCGCACCTGGAGCTGGTAGCGGCCATCCGGCGCCACGGCGATGCCGCGCAGGCCGAGGTTGTCCGCCTCGATCGGCTTGCCGCCGGCAAGCCGGCTCAGCGATTCGGCCAGCTTGGCCTGGTCGAACAGCGGTTCGCTGCGACCGGTGGCGGTATCCATGCGGCGGTAATGGTCGCCGCTGGCGTCGTGGTCGTCGTAGGCGAAATGGGTGTCGTCCAGCCAGGACACGCGGGTGACCGCGTGATCGACCAGCGGGACAGCCTTGTAGTTGACCATCTGCTCGGCGCGGGCGTAGTCCGCATCGGTGAGCACGGGGCCTTGGGCGTGGACGCCGGCGGCAAGGCCGGCTAGGACCAGCGCGCCGAGCAGGCGCGGTGTCGCGGGGATGGATCGCATGAGGGACTCCGCTGCGTGGGAACGTGCGCCGGAAGGCGCCGGCCATGATCCGGACAGCATCCCTGATTCGCGGCGTGCCCGCATCGCGGAAGCCCGCAGCGCCCCTGTCGCTGCCCGACCCCCGATGCTAGTCCCGCAAGCCATGGGGGGACCCCTGCCAGAAGTCCTGTCGACAAACCCGCCTTGACGCTGTGCGCGACGCCATCGCACCCTGCCGGCTCCCCCGCCCCTCGGAGCCCGGCCATGGCCGAAGCCGTCAGCGTGATCGGCAGCTACATCTCACCCTACGTGCGCAAGGTGCTCGCGTTCCTGGAGTTGAAAGGCATCGACTACCGGATCGACCCGATCGCGCCATTCGTCGGCAACGAGGCGTTCACGCAGCTCAGCCCGTTGCGGCGGATCCCGGTGCTGATCGACGGCGAACTGGTGCTCAACGACTCCAGCGTGATCTGCCAGTACCTGGAGGACCGCCATCCGACACCCTCGCTGTACCCGGCCGACCCGGGCCAGCGCGCGCGGGCACGCTGGCTGGAGGAATACGCCGACACCCACCTGGGCGACGTGCTGGTGTGGAAGCTGTTCTTCCAGCTCGGCGCCAAGCGCTTCCTGTTCCGCGAGGATGCGGACGAAGCGCTGGTGCGCCGGGCGCGCGAGGAGGAGATCCCTGCCGCCCTCGACTATCTGGAAGCGCAGCTGCCGCCGACCGGCTTCGTGTTCGGCGAACTGTCGATCGCCGACCTGAGCCTGGCCAGCTTCTTCCGCACCGCCGCGTTCGTGAAGTACGCCATCGATCCGTCGCGCTGGCCGCGCACGGCCGCACTGGTCGATGCGGTGATGGCGCTGCCGGCGATGCGCAAGCTGGCCGGGATCGAGGACCGCATCGTGCGGGTGCCGCTGGAGCAGCAGCGCGAGGTGCTGTCCGGGCTCGGCGTGGCGCTGACCCCCGACACCGTCGGCGGCGCGCCGGCGCGGCGCGGCTTCCGCTGAGTTCAGTCGCGCAACGGGAACAGGCCGGCCAGCCAGTCCACGAACACCCGCAACCGCGCCGGCATCTGCCGCTGCGGCTGGTAGAGCACGGTCATCGGCAGGCTCGGCGGCGGGTTCTCCGGCAAGAGCTCGACCAGCCGTCCCGCGGCCAGTGCATCGGCCACGTGGTAGCGCGGGAACTGCGCGATACCCAGGCCGGCCTCGCAGCAACCGAGGTAGGCGTCGACGCCGCTGACGACCACGCGCGAGGGCAACACCAGCTCACGCAGCCTACGCCCGACCGTGAACTCCAACGGCTCCACCCGGCGCGTGGTCGGCGAAGCCCAGTTCACTGCGACGTGTCCGTCCGCGAGATCGGCCAGGGTGCGCGGCATGCCGCGTTCGCGCACGTAACCGGCGCTGGCCAGCGTCACTTGCTCGAGCACGCCGAGCTGGCGCCCGACCATGCCCGAATCGGGCAGCTGGCCCGCACGCAGCACGCAGTCCACGCCCTCGCGCAGCAGGTCGACGAAGCGGTCGCCGGTACCGATGTCCAGTTCGATGGCGGGATAGCGCGCGCAGAATTCCGGCAGCCGCGGCAGCACCCGGCTGCGCGCGAAGGCCCCCGGCAGGTCCACCCGCAGGCGGCCGCGCGGCTGTGTCGCCGCCTCGCGGAAATCCGCCTCCACCTCGTCCAGGTCGGCCAGCAGGCGGCGGCAGTGGCCGTAGTAGACCTCGCCGTCGCGGGTGGTGCGCACGCAGCGGGTGGTGCGCTGGAGCAGCTGCGCACCGAGCCGCGCCTCCAGCCGCTTGATCGCGTGGGTCACCGTCGCACGCGGCAGGCTGAGATCGTCGGCCGCCGCGGTGAAGCTGCCCAGCTCGACGATGCGGGTGAACAGGCGCATGGTCTCGATGCGATCCATGATTGTTCGATCCAGTGAAATTGTGTTGACCATTATTGAGCATTTATCCACATCCCGGCCGGCGGCAGACTGGCGCTCCTTGCAACACCCATCCCCTCGAAAGGAGTGATCACAATGCAGATGCGCACGCTCGGACCGAACGGTCCGAAGGTTTCCGCCCTCGGCCTGGGCTGCATGGGCATGAGCGACTTCTACGGCGGCCGGGATGACGCCGAATCGATCGCCACCATCCAGCACGCGCTGGACCGCGGTGTGACCCTGCTCGACACCGCCGACATGTACGGCCCGCACACCAACGAGCTGCTGGTCGGCCAGGCCATCAAGGGGCGCCGCGACCAGGTGTTCCTGGCCACCAAGTTCGGCGTCGTGCGCGACCCGAACGACCCCACCGTGCGCGGCATCAACGGCCGACCGGAGTACGTGCGCGCCGCCTGCGACGCCAGCCTGAAGCGGCTCGGCGTGGAGACGATCGACCTGTACTACCAGCACCGCGTGGACCAGAGCGTGCCGATCGAGGAGACCGTGGGTGCGATGGCCGATCTGGTGCAGGCCGGCAAGGTGCGCTACCTGGGCCTGTCCGAAGCCTCCGGCGCCACGCTGGAGCGCGCCTGCCGGGTACACCCGATCGCCGCGCTGCAAAGCGAATACTCGCTGTGGACGCGCGACCCGGAGACCAACGGCATGCTCGCCGCCTGCCGCAAGCTGGGCGTGGCGCTGGTCGCCTACTCGCCGCTGGGCCGCGGCTTTCTCACCGGCGCGATCAGCAAGCCCGAGGATTTCGACGCCGACGACTACCGCCGTCACAGCCCGCGCTTCCAGGGCGAGAACTTCGCCCGCAACCTCGCGCTGGTCGACCAGGTGAAGACATTGGCCGCACGCAAGGGCTGCACGCCGGCGCAGCTGGCGCTGGCCTGGGTGCTGGCGCAGGGACAGGACATCGTGCCGATCCCCGGCACCAAGCGGCGCGCGCGGCTGGACGAGAACCTCGACGCGCTCGAGGTGACGCTCGACGCCGCCGAGCTGGCCGCGATCGACGCCGTGTTCCCGCCCGATGCGGCGGCCGGCACCCGTTACCCGGAAGCGATGATGGGCGCGGTCAACGCCTGATCCGGACCAGGCACCGGCTGCGGCGGCATGTCGCTGCCGTGGCCGGTGTCGCAGCCGGTTCACGCGCGGCCGGTAAACTGGCGCGATGAATACGCCCGAAGACTCCCTGCTCGGCAAGACCACCGCCTACGCCGACCGCTACGACCCGGCCCTGCTGTTCCCGATCCCGCGCACCGCCAAGCGCGCGGAGATCGGCGTGGCCGAGCCGCTGCCGTTCCACGGCGTGGACATCTGGAACGCCTACGAATTTTCCTGGCTGGACGCGCGCGGCAAGCCGATGGTGGCGATCGCCGAGATCCGCGTGCCGGCCACCTCGCCGTACATCATCGAATCGAAGTCGTTCAAGCTGTACCTCAACGGTTTCTCGCAGGAGCGCATGAGCGACTCCGCGCACCTGATCGACGTGCTCGAGCGCGACCTCTCCGCCGCGGCCGGCGCCGACGTGAAGGTCGAACTGAGCGTGCCGTCGGCGATCGTGCACACCATCCGCGACCTGGACGGCGTGTCCATCGACGACCAGGCGCTGGACATCGACGACTACGGCCCGCCCAAGGCCGACTACCTGCGCGTGAACGGCGACGAAGTGGTCGAGGAGGCGCTGGTTTCCGACCTGCTGCGCTCGAACTGCCCGGTGACCGGACAACCGGACTGGGGCAGCGTGCAGATCCGCTACCGCGGCCGGCCGATCGATCGCGAAGGACTGCTGCGCTACCTGGTCTCGTTCCGCATGCACAACGAGTTCCACGAGCAGTGCGTGGAGCGCATCTACGTCGACGTGATGGCGCGCTGCGCGCCGGAGGCCCTGAGCGTCTACGCGCGCTACACGCGGCGCGGCGGGCTGGACATCAATCCGTTCCGCAGCAGCGACGTGCAGGTGCCGGTGAATCTTCGCGGCGCGCGCCAGTAGCGCGGCGACGGGCTGCTTCACCGCGGCATGAACGGTCGTCGATCGCAGTAATCGGCGCTTCAGACCGGCGGAACTAGCCTCATCGACCCTGCGGCGCCCCGAGCGTCGCGCGGCCAAGGACGGCACCTCCCAACCAGTCGAAGACGGAAGACCTGCCATGAAAACGTCCGCTCGCCACGTCCTCCTTTGCTGCCTCGCCACCGGCGGCGCGCTCTCGCTCGGCGCCTGCGGCAAGCATGAAAACAACGCTCCGGCACCCGCGCCCGCCAGCACCGCCGCGGCACCCGCCGTGCCCGTCAACCCCGCGCCGGCGCCGGCCCACACGGCGCCGGTGCCGGCTACTTCCGCATCGAGCACCGCGCCGGCATCCGCCGGGAGCAGCGCACCCGCGGCTGCCGGCACCACGGCCGCGGCCACGCCGGCCGCCGACGATGCCTTCGCCATCGGCCAGGTGCTGATCGGCGACGCCGTGAATGCCGAGCATGCCGTGACCGCGCCGAAGGACAGCATCGCCGCCGACCACAAGGCGATCTACGCGAGCGTGGAAAGCCGCGGCAAGACCGACGGCGTCACGCTGAGCGCGCGCTGGAGCTACCTGGAAGGCAAAGGCCAGCTGGTCAGTGCGATCAGCCAGTCCATCGCCACCGACGGCCCGGCGGTGACCACCTTCAAGATCCAGAACCCGCACCTGTGGCCGGCCGGCAAGTACCAGGTCGAGATCGCGCTGGACGGCAAGCCGGTGTCCACCCGCTCCTTCGAGGTGAAGTCGCCGGGCTGACATCGGCACGACCGCCGGCATGCAGGAGGCGCCCACGCGGCGCCTCTTTGCTTTCTGCGCGACCGCTCTGGCGCACGGCGGTGCATGCCATGCGAACGAAAAAGTGACCACCCCTGCACGCCGATGAACGCCCGCCGCAACCATCGCCGCAAACGCACGGGTCGTTCACGGCGGCGCGGATCGAATGGTCGCCACGCGGCGCAGCGACAGTGCCGCGTACTCCCCCATCCGAAGGAGACCGCCATGAACCACGACACCATCGAAGGCCAGTGGAAACAGCTCGCCGGCACGCTCAGGCAGAAGTGGGGCAAGCTCACCGACGACGACCTCACGGTCGCGCGCGGCGACGCCGAGTACCTGGCCGGCAAGCTGCAGCAGCGCTACGGCATGGCCCGCGACGAGGCCGAGGCGCAGGTCCGCGCCCTCGAGAAGCAGCTGCGCCACTGACTGAGCGCGCACGCCGGCTGCGGCGCGCATTCCCTCCCAAGCAGGAGACGTCCCCATGCTTCATTACGCCATCGTGTTTCTGGTGATCGCGCTGATCGCCGCCCTGTTCGGCTTCACCGGCATCGCCGCCGGTGCCGCCAGCATCGCCAAGATCCTGTTCGTGGTGTTCCTGTTGCTGTTCGTGCTTTCGCTGATCTTCGGCGGCATGCGGCGCGGGCCACGCGCATAGCCCACGGCAGGTCGTGTTTCGTCCCCGGGTGGCGTCGATCGACGCCACCCTTTTTCGCGCACCAGGTCGAATCGATCGCCCATGGCAGCGATCGCACCGCGCGCCGGGCCCTCGCGAGACGGGTGGCATGCGCGGCGCGTGGCGGCAGGAGGGTGACCGCTATGGCGGGGACGACATCGTCGGCATCACGGCGAATGCCTCGGCGCGGATCGCCGCATCGACGTCGACAGGCCGCAAATGGTCAGCGAGAAACCGGCGCAGCCCGGACCGGAAGGGCGGGAGGAGGGGGACGCGGGATCCCGGACCGGGCTGCATCGGCGTTGTCGTTACGCCATGGCAGGGGTGATTGGATGCACGGCCCGGATCACCGGATGCAGGGTCCCGGGGGGCTCATCCGGACGGATCGTGCGCGGTCGGCGCGAACGAGGCGATCAGCTCGCGCGCCAGCGGATTGGGGAAGCGGCGCGACAGGGTCACCGCGACGAAGGTTTCGCTCAGCTCCGGCAACTGCGCCAGCTCCACCAGGCTGCCGCTGGCCAGCTCGTCGCGCACCACGATCGGCGGCACCACCGCCAGCCCGGTACCCTCGCGGGCGAGCAGGCGCATCATCGCCATGTCCTCGACCTCGGCGGCGATGCGCACACGCACGCCGAGGCGGTCGGCCAGGGCGTCGAAACCGATGCGGATGCTGCTTTCCAGGGTGGGCAGCACCAGCGGCTCGCGCGCCAGCAGCTCCTTCAGCGCCAGCCCGCGCCCGGCGTGCGCCGGCGTGCCGATCAGGCTCACCGGCTGCTCGGCGATCGGATGGGAGATCCACGGCGTGTCCGCGTCGTGCGCCGGCGGCAGGTTGATCAGCACGACATCGAGACGGTGCGATTCCAGCGCGCGCAGCAGCTCGGCGGTGGTGCCCGAGCGCAGCACCAGCTCCACGTCCTCGCGCGCCAGCAGCGGGCGCAGGAACGCCATCTGGAAATTGCGCGACAGCGTGGCCAGCGCGCCCACGCGCAGGATCTGCCGGCGTGCGCCGGGGCGGTTGCCGAGGGTGCTCAGCAGTTCGCCGCCCGCGCTGAAGATGGTGTCGGCATGCTCGAGCGCGATCCGCCCGGCCTCGGTCAGCAGCAGCTGCTTGCCGTTGCGGTCGAACAGCGCGTGGCCGAGCTGCTCTTCCAGCTTGCGGATCTGGATCGACAGCGCCGACTGCGACACGTGCAGCTTCTCGGCGGTGCGGGTGAGGTTCCCCTCGTGGGCGACAGCCCAGAAATAGCGCAGGTGGTTGTAGTTGAGCGCAGCCATGATCGTTCTCTTTTATATATTCATGCGCTTCATATTATGAATTTTATGGAATGAACGTGCTCCGTTAAGGTTCCGCCGGCCTTCCCCACCCCGGAACCTTCGATGCCCGTCCTGACCGTGCTGCTCGCCCCTGCCTCGCTCGTCCTCGCCGCGCTGGTGGCGATGGGCGATGCCGCCGGGCGCCGACGCACATCGTGGGCGGCGATCCAGGCGGCCGCTGCGATCTCGCTGCTGCTGGCCCTGGCTGCGCTGGTGCTGGCGGTGATGCGCGGGCCGCAGTCCGCCTCGCTGGTCGACTGGCACGGCGCGGGCCTCACCGTGCGGCTGGACGCACTGGGCAGCAGCCTGTTCCTGCTGGTGGCGTTCATCGGGACGATCGTGCTGCGCTACAGCCGCAACTACCTCGATGGCGATCCGCGCCGCGGCCTGTTCGCCGCCGAGCTGTGCCTGACCCTGGCCGCGGTGATGACCCTGGTACTGGCCGGCAACCTCGCGCTGCTGGCCGCCGCGTGGATCGCCACCAGCCTGGCGCTGCACCGGCTGCTGCTGTTCTACCCGGAGCGCGCCGCCGCGGTGCGCGCGGCCGGCCGCAAGTTCATCGTCGCCCGCCTCGGCGACGCCTGCCTGCTCGGCGCGTTCGCCCTGCTCGCCTGGACCTGCCGCAGCGCCGACCTCGCCACGGTGCTGGCGCAGGTGCGCGACAGCGCGCAGGCCGGTGCGGCGTTGCCGGCGGCTGCGGTGCTGCTGGTGATCGCGGCCGCGCTGAAGTCGGCGCAGTTCCCCGCCCACGGCTGGCTGCCGGACATCATCGACACGCCCACGCCGGTCTCGGCGCTGCTGCACGCCGGCATCATCAACGGCGGCGGTTTCCTGGCGATCCGCTTCGCCGAGGTGCTGGTGGCGGTGCCCGCGGCGATGCACCTGCTGGCCGCGATCGGCGCGATCACCGCGGTCTACGGCTCGCTGGTGATGCTGACCCAGACCAGCATCAAGGCCTCGCTGGCCTGGTCGACCATCGCGCAGATGGGCCTGATGCTGCTCGAGTGCGGCCTGGGCGCCTTCCCGCTGGCGCTGCTGCACCTGCTGGCCCACTCGTTCTACAAGGCACACGGCTTCCTCGCCTCCGGCACCGCGGTGGATGCCGTGGCCCGCCGCCGCGCTGCCGCGCCGGCCGCGGGCGGTCCGGCGCGGGCGCTCGGTCCGGTGCTGGCGATCGTGCTCTACCTCGCGCTGCGCCCGCTGATGGACCGCATCGACGGCGAGCCCGCCGCGATCGGCGCGCTCGGCCTGCTGCTGGCGATCGGCGCCGGCATGCTGCTGGCACGCGCCACGCCGGCACGGCAGCCGGCCGCCAACCTCGTGCGCGGACTCGTGCTCGCCGCCTTCGCCATGCTCGCCTACGCCGTACTGCACGCGGTCGCCGGCGCCGCGCTGGCCGGCAGTGTGCCAGCGGCCCCGGCGGCGACCTGGATCGCCTGGGCGATCCTCGGCCCGACCCTGCTGGCCTTCGCCGCCATCGCGCTGGTGCAGCTGATGCCCGAGACGCTGCAGGCGCGCCGCGGATGGCGGACCGCCTACGTGCATCTCGCGCAGGGCCTCTACATCGATGCCTTCCTGTGGCATCGCCTGGAGAACCGCATGTCCACTCCCCCTGTCCCCGCCGTGGAGGCCCGTCGATGAACGCCGTCCTGCGCCCTGCCGAACAAGACGCCGCCCCGGCCGCCGCGACGCCGACACTCCAGGCCGCCGTCGTGCAGGCCTGCCGCCGGGTCGCCCCGCTGTGGCCGCTCGCCCACTTCGTCGCGGTGAACCCCTTCCTCGGCCTCACCGACCTGCCGTTCGCCGAAGCGGCGCAGCGGGTCGCCGCCACCGAGGGCGCCCGCGTGACGCCAGCGCGGCGCGTCCACGCCGAGGCAATCGCCCGCGGCGAGATCACCGACGCCGACCTCGCCGAGGCGCTGCGCCAGGCCGCACCCGGCCCGCACCGCCCGGCCGACGTGGCCGAGCTCAAGCGCCACCTCGCCGGACCGCACGACCCCGCCGGCGATGCGTTGCCCACGGTGCTGTCGCTGGCCGCAACGGTCCACCGGCGCGACGACGAAGCGCTGGCCGACGCCCAGCTCGCGCAGTGGGCGGCCTCGCACTACGACCAGGGCCAGGCGATGTGGGCCTCGCCCTGGCGCGGACTGCGCCCGTATGCGGCGTGGCGCGAGCAGGCACAGCGCGACCGGCGCCCCGAGATCGAGGGCTGGTCGGGCTTCCGCGCCGCGGTGCGCGCGCTGCCGGCGGACGCCGACGCGCTGATCGCCGAAGCGGCCACCGCGCTGGCGCTGCCGGCGCCGGGCCTGCCGCTCTACTTCCAGCGCCTGCTGGCGACGCTCGGCGGCTGGGCCGGCCACGCGCGCTACCGCGACTGGCAGGACGAGCTGCGCGGCGAAGCCGGCAGCGAGCTGGCCGAACTGCTCGCCGTGCGGCTGGCGTGGGAGCTGCTGGCGCTGCGCCTCGGTGGCCCGCGGCTCGCCGCGGCCTGGGCCGGTGCCCGCGAACGGTTCGTCGAACACGGCCGCGATCCGCGCCGGCTGCGCGCCTTCGTGGTCGACGAGATCGTCCAGCATGCCTACGAGATCGCCTGGCAGCGCCCGCTGGCCGCGAAGCTGGTGGCGACCCGCGCGCCAGCGACCGAGCCCGCGCCGCGCGCGCCGGTGCAGGCGGCGTTCTGCATCGACGTGCGCTCCGAAGTGTTCCGCCGCGCGCTGGAAGGCAGCCTGCCCGGCGCCGAGACGCTGGGCTTCGCCGGCTTCTTCGGCATGCCGGTGAGCTACGTCCCGTTCGGCCACGACACCGGCCGCGCGCAGTGCCCGGCGTTGCTCGCGCCGCCGCTGACCGTGCACGAACAGCCCAAGCGCAGCTCCGACAGCGACCGCGCGACGCGACTCGCGCAGCAGCGCACGCGCAACCTGCGCGCCGCCGGCTGGCAGGCGTTCAAGCGCGCGGCGGTGGCCTCGTTCGCCTTCGTCGAGAGCCTGGGCCTGGTCTACGCCGCACGCCTGCTGCTGGACGGCTTCGGGCTGGCCAGGCATTCGCCGCGTGGCCGCTGCCGCGACGACATGGAAGCCACGCTGCCGCCGCCGGAGGTCCGGCTGGACCTGGCGACCAACCTGCTGCGCGGCATGTCGCTCACCGACCGCTTCGCACGGCTGGTGCTGCTCGCCGGCCACGGCGCCAGCAGCACCAACAACCCCTACGCCAGCGGGCTGGACTGCGGCGCCTGCGGCGGCCACAGCGGCGAAGCGAATGCCCGGCTAGCCGCGCGCGTGCTCAACGACGCGGCAGTGCGCGAGGGCCTCGCAACCCGCGGCATCGCGATTCCCGCCGACACCGTGTTCGTGGCCGGCCTGCACGACACCACTACCGACGCGCTCATCCTGTACGACCGCGACGACGTGCCGGCCAGCCACGCCGACGACCTCGACCGCCTCGAGCAGGCGCTGGCCGAAGCCGGCGCGCGCACCCGCACCGAGCGCGCCGCCCGGCTGGGGCTGGACGCCTCGCCCGAGGGCCTGCGTGCCCTGCTCGCGCGCAGCCAGGACTGGAGCCAGCCGCGACCGGAATGGGGCCTGGCCGGCTGCGCCGCCTTCATCGCCGCGCCGCGCGAGGCCACCCGTGCGCTCGACCTCGGGGGCCGCGTGTTCCTGCACAGCTACACCTGGGCGCAGGATCCGGATGGCCGCGTGCTGGAGCAGATCATGAGCGCACCGATGGTGGTCGCCAGCTGGATCAACCTGCAGTACTACGCCTCCAGCGTGGACAACGACGCGTTCGGCAGCGGCAACAAGACCCTGCACAACGTAGTCGCCGGCGTCGGCGTGATGGAGGGCGCCGGCGGCCACCTGCGCAGCGGCCTGCCCTGGCAGTCGGTCTCCGACGGCACCGCGCTGGTGCACGAACCGCGCCGGCTCACCGCGGTGCTGGCCGCGCCCACCGAGGCGATCGAGCGCGTGCTGGCGAAGCAGGCCGGCGTGCGCGAACTGGTCGATCACGGCTGGCTGCACCTGTTCGCGCTGCCGCCCGGCGGCGAGGGTCTGTGGCGCCGCGGCGCCGACAGCCGCTGGGAACGCTTCGCGTGAATCCGGCCGGCGCGCGCCGGCTGGGCGGCCACCTCGACGCGCTGGAGAACGAGGCGATCCACATCCTGCGCGAGGGCGTGGCGCAGGCCCAGCGCCCGGTACTGCTGTTCTCCGCCGGCAAGGATTCCACCGTGCTGGCCCACCTCGCGGTGTGCGCGTTTCATCCCGCGCCGCCGCCGATGCCGCTGCTGCACGTCGACTCCACTTGGGAATTCCGCGAACTGCTGGCGTTTCGCGACGCGTTCGCGCGGGCGCACCGCTTCGAGCTGCACGTCTACGCCAACGAGGCCGGGCGCGCCGCGGGCATCAACCCGTTCGACCACGGCGAGGTCTACACCACCGCGATGCGCACCGACGCGCTGAAGCAGGCGCTGGACCGCGGCCGGCACGACGTGGTGTTCGGCGGCGCGCGCCGCGACGAGGAGCGCACCCGCGCCAAGGAGCGCGTGTTCTCGGTGCGCAGCGCCACCCACGCCTGGAACCCGCGCCAGCAGCGGCCGGAGCTGTGGAATCTCTACAACACGCGGCTGGCGCCGGGGCAGTCGCTGCGTGCCTACCCGCTGTCCAACTGGACCGAGCTGGACATCTGGTGCTACGCGCTGCGCCGCGAACTGGCGCTGGCGCCGCTGTACTTCGCCGCGTCGCGCCCGGTGGTCGAGCGCGACGGCGGCGTGCTGGTGGTGGACGACCCGGCGCGGATGCGCCTGGCACCGGGCGAGACCGTCACGCACCGCCCGGTGCGCTTCCGCACGCTCGGCTGCTGGCCAGTGACCGGAGCGATCGCCTCGGACGCGCGCGACCTGCGCGCGGTGATCGCCGAGACCGCGCGCGCCAGCGGCTCGGAGCGCCAGGGCCGGCTGGCCGATCGCGAAGGTGGCGGCAGCCTCGAGCAGCAGAAGCTCGAAGGCTACTTCTGATGGCCGAGGCGGTGCCCTCGCTGTGCGGCGAGACCGCGGTGCTGGCCACCATGCACGGCAAGGAGCGGGCGATCGCGCCGCTGCTGGCGCGCTTCCTCGGCGTGCGGGTGGTGGTGCCGGAGGACTTCGACACCGACCGCTTCGGCACCTTCAGCCGCGACGTCGCGCGCACCAGCACGTCGCTGGAGACGGCGCGGGCGAAGATCCGCACCGGCTTTGAGCGCGTCCCCGAAGCGCGGCTCGGACTGGCCAGCGAGGGCAGCTTCGGGCCGCATCCGCACGTGCCCTTCCTGGCCTGGGGCAGCGAGCAGGTGGTGCTGGTCGACCGCGCCACCGGGCTGGAGCTGGTCGGCCGCCACGAGGCGCCGGCCCGGCACTTCGCCCATGCGCGGGTGGAGGACGTGGACGCGGCGCGGGCCTTCGCCGCGCGCGTCGGCTTTCCCCGCCAGGGCGTGATCGTGATGGGCATGGAGGGCGGCCAGCCCACGCCCGCCGTCGCGCTGGCCAAGGACGCGCACGACGACGGGACCTTGGTCGCCGCGGTACGCCGCGCACTGGATGCCTGTGAGGCGGCCTCGGTGGAAACCGACATGCGCGCCCACCGCAATCCGCAGCGCATGCGCTGCATCCGCCGCGCCACCGTGGATCTGCTGCGCGCCTGGCGCAGCCGCTGCCCGGCCTGCGCGCGGCCGGGCTTCGTGATCAGCGCCCGCCTGCCCGGCCGGCCCTGCGGCTGGTGCGGCGCACCGACCCGGCAGGTGCTGGCCGACGAGCGGCGCTGCGCCGGCTGCGGCCACCTCGAACGGAGCCCGCGCGACGGCGGCCCGGCGGACCCTGCGCACTGCGACGCCTGCAACCCCTGACGCACCCACCGGACTTTTTCACCCGGACGCGGGACACTATGCGTCTTTGATCCCCATCCACGAGAGGAACGGCCCATGAGCACGGACCGACTGGACATCGTCCGCCCCGACGACTGGCACCTGCACCTGCGCGACGGCGAGGCGCTGGCCTCGGTGATCGGCCACACCGCGCGGCGCTTCGCCCGCGCCATCGTGATGCCCAACCTCAAGCCGCCGGTGGCCACCGTGGCGCAGGCGCTGGCCTACCGCGAACGCATTCTCGCCGCCGTGCCCGCGGGCATGACGTTCGAACCGCTGATGACGCTGTACCTCACGCGGCAGACCACGCCGGAGGAGATCTTCGCGGCCAAGGCCAGCGGCCAGGTGTTCGCGGTGAAGTTCTACCCGCAGGGCGCCACCACCAACTCGGCCGCCGGCGTGTCCGATCTGGCCACCGTCTACCCGGTACTGGAAGCGATGGAGCAGGCCGACCTGCCGCTGCTGGTGCACGGCGAGGTGACCGATCCGGCGGTGGACGTGTTCGACCGCGAGAAGACCTTCATCGACCAGCACATGGTGCCGCTGCGCGCGCGCTTCCCGAACCTGCGCGTGGTGTTCGAGCACATCACCACCGCCGACGCGGTGCAGTTCGTGCAGGCGCAGGACAAGCACGTGGCCGCCACGATCACCGTCCACCACCTGCTGCTCAACCGCAACGCGCTGTTCGACGGCGGCGTGCGCCCGCATCACTACTGCGCGCCGGTGCTCAAGCGTGAACAACACCGCCAGGCGCTGCTGGCCGCAGCGACCGGCGGCGATGCGCGCTTCTTCCTCGGCACCGACAGCGCACCGCATCCGCGCGAGGCCAAGCTGGCCGACTGCGGCTGCGCCGGCATCTTCACCGCGCACGCTGCGATCGAGCTGTACGCCGAGGCCTTCGAGGAAGCCGGCCGGCTCGACCGGCTGGAAGGCTTCGCCAGCTTCCACGGCGCGGATTTCTATCGCCTGCCGCGCAACACCGCGCGCATGGTGCTGGAACGCCGCGCCTGGACCGTGCCGGACACCGTGCCGCTGGGGTCGAGCGTGTGCGTGCCGATGCGCGCCGGCGGCCAGGTGGCGTGGTCGATCGTGGACGCATTCGCCGCCTGAGGGCAGCGGATCAGCTCGCGTCGAGCGCCGACCAGTCGACGTCGGACAAGCGCTCGAAACCCGGCCGGGCGAACAGGAAGCCCTGGAACAGTCCGATGCCGAATTCGCGCAGCAGCGCGAATTCGGCGCGGGTCTCCACGCCCTCGGCGATCACCTCGATGTGCAGCGCCTGGCACACGCCGAGGATGCCCCGCACGATCGCCTGGCGCACCGGGTCGGTATCGATCGCGCGCACCAGCGCCATGTCCAGCTTGATGATGTCCGGCTGGAATTCGGCCAGTAGGTTGAGGCCGGAATAGCCGGCACCGAAGTCGTCGATGGCCGTCTTGAAGCCCTGCCGCTTGTACTCGCGGATGATGCTCTTGAGGTGTTCCTTGTCGACCAGCTGCTCGTTCTCGGTGATCTCGAAGATCAGCCGCTCGGTGGGAAAACCGAACCGCCGCGCGGCCTCCAGCGTGGCGCGGATGCAGGTGGCGGCCTGGTACACCGCGTTGGGCAGGAAATTGATGCTCACGAAGCACGGCATCGCCAGCCGCGAGGCCAGCTCCACCGCCTTGACCCGGCAGGCCTGGTCGAACACGTAGCGGTTGTCCACCGTGACCTGCGGCAGGATCGTCTCTGCCCCCTCGCCCTTCAGCCCGCGGATCAGCGCCTCGTAGGCGAACACCTTGCGTTCGCGCACGTCGACGATCGGCTGGAACGCCATGGTGAATTCGAACGGCAGATCCTCGCCGGGACGGCAGGCGTTGCACGGCGGCAAGGGAGGAGTGTCGGCGGTCAAGGCGATGCATCGGGAACGCGGAGTCGCCAGCATACGAGGCCACACCGGGCGCCGCCACCGGCGCACCCCGCCCGCGGAACGCGGCGCGCGCGTCGGATCCAACCAGCCGTCGATCACCGACCGCGGGCGATCAAAGCGCCTGCCAGCGCTTCCAGTGATTGCACATCGCGCCGGGCGCCATCTGGGTGCGATGGGTCGTCGAGACCAGATTCGCGCAGGCGGCGGTCCTCAGCGCCCCCTCGAACGTCACGTGGCCGACCGGCTCGTGGCGACGCTCGCCGGTCCAGAATTCGCAGGTGAAGCACTGGGTGACGCCGGCGGGTTTGGTTTCCACGGGAGGGCTCGCTGTGAGGGGACTGGACGGTGACACTCGCGCATCACCACGGATATCACTCGAGATGTGCGAGAGGTTCGCAAGCGAGCCTTCGACATCGACGCGTTACGGTCACCGGATGCCCTTGGATCCCCGGCCCGACTTCGGCCGCTTCGGTCACCACGCGCACATTCATCCGACCCGGGAAAGCATCGCGCACGATCAACGCAAGAAGGCCCCGCCGGGGATGTCGACGAGGCCTGCAGGGTTGGCTGGATGCGGCTTTCCGCCGCTTCCGGATCATCGCGTTCCAGCCGCGGCCGGCGAGGCGATGACCCATGGCAGATGGCGCGCCCGGAGGGATTCGAACCCCCGACCAATGGCTTCGGAAGCCACTACTCTATCCGGCTGAGCTACGGGCGCTTGTGGGATGCGCGCCGCGGGCTGGGCCGCGGCGGACGCGCAGTATAGCGAAGTTGCGCGGCGTGGCGCGATCCATGCCGCGATCCGCCGGAAACGGAATCGGCGCCCGCAGGCGCCGGTTCCGCTCCTGCCCCGCCGACCGGCGGGGCGACGTGGATCAGCGCGCCTTGAACAGCTGGCTGAGCGTGTCCGGCTTGCTGGTGTCGCGCACCAGGTGCGGGTACTTCATGCCGTCGTGGTAGTCGATGCGCACGGTGCGGTAGCTGTCGAACTCCTTGATCAGCAGCTCGACCGGCTTGGACTTGTCCTTGGCCGAGGCGCCGATCGCGTCCTTCATGGCATCGGCGGAGTACTCGTTGCCGTCCACCGCGACGATCTTCATCGACGGGCCGATGCCCGCCTTGAATGCCGGGCCGTCCCACAGCACGTCGTTGATCGAGCCGTCCTTGCCGACCGACAGGCCCAGCGAGTAGGTCAGGTCGACGGTGTGGCGGCGGGCCTCGATCGCCTTGGCGGCATCCGACGGCTGGTCGGTGTAGACCAGCTTCCAGCCGTGCTTCTCCAGGCCGCCGATCAGCGGACCGTGGCCATCCAGGCGGCTGCGCAGGAAGCTGGCCCAGTCGTACGGCTTGATGCCGTTGAGCGTCTTGACCACGTCCTCGAAGGTGTAGGTGTTCACCTTCCAGTCGCCGTTGTTCATGCCGAAGAAGGCCTTGGCGAAGTTGTCGATCGTGTCCTTGCCGCCGCTCAGTTCACGCAGCTTGGCGTCCACGTCCAGCCAGATCATCGCGCCGGCGACGTAGTAGTCCTCGCTGGCCTGGTAGTTGCGGTAGGGCAGCGGCGCGCGCTGGGCGATGGTCGGATCGTTGGTGGTGTCCTGCACGTTGCGCCAGCTGGCCAGGCCCGGGCGGCCCTTGTCGTAGGTGGCGGCGGCGTAGGCCCAGATGTCGCGTGCCTGGTCCTGCGTCCACAGGCCGGAGCGCGCGGCCATCACGTAGCCCCAGAACTGGGTCTGGCCTTCGTACACCCACAGCAGGGTGTCGCTCATCGGCACGTTGAAGTTCGGCGTGGTGAGGTCCGCGCCACGGCGGTACTTGCCGTCCCAGGAGTGGTTGTACTCGTGCGAGAACAGGTCGCGGTCGAAGATGTTCTTCTTGGTGTCGGTGAAGTAGTCGGCGCCGACGCCGTCCTCGCTGGAGCGATGGTGCTCCAGGCCGATGCCGCCGAGCTTGTCGCTGAGCGAGACCAGGAAGTCGTAGTGGTCGTAGTGGTGCGCGCCGTACAGCTTGTACATCTGCTGCACCAGCTCGCGGTACGGCTTGATCAACTCCGGCTTGAAGTCGAGGTTCTTCGGCGCGTCGGCGAACAGGTTCAGGCGCACCGGCACGCTGGCGCCGGGGTTCAGCTCGAACTGCTTGTAGTACTTGCCGGCGACCAGCGGCGAGTCGACCAGCGCGTTGTAGGTGATCGGCTGGTAGCTGATGGTGTCGCCGCTCTTGGAGGCCACGCTCAGCGCGGTGGCGGCCTGCCAGCCCGCCGGCAGGGTGACGCTGGCGTTGGCGGTGATCTGGCGGATGTTGTGGCCGGCCGGGTACACCGACACCTTGTCCCACTGCAGGCTGAGCATCTCCGGGGTCATCATCACCCGGCCCTGGCCGCGGCCCTGCGAGGAGAGGAACTGGAACTCCACGTCGACCGCATTGGCGCCTTCCGGCACGTTGACGTGGAAGGCATAGACGTTGAGCGGATCGCGCGTCCACGGGATCACCTTGCCGTTGGCCTTCACCACCAGGCCGGCGAACTTGTCGATCGGGCCGGTCGGCGAGTGGTTGCCGGGGATCCATTCCGGATACAGCAGGGTGAGCGGGCCGGCCACGGCGGGGACGGTCTCCTGCACGCGGAAGATGCGCTGGGCGACATCGGTGGCGTCGACGTGGATGGTCAGCGCGCCGGGCGCGTAGGGGGTGTCCTGCACCGGCGGCACGTTGTCGGCGTGGGCGGGCGCGGCGACGAAGCCGAGGCCGGCGAGCAGCACGGCGGAGGCGAGAGCGGTGGTCTTCAAGCGGGCATCTCCTTGATGCGGGGAAGGAGCGGCCGCCGGCATCCCGCGGATGTCGACGGCCCGGCGGTTACTTGCGGGCGGTGGTGATCTGGTCGATCAGGTCCTTGCCGGAGGCGCGGACCAGGTGCGGGTACTTCAGGCCGTCGTGGTAGTCCACGCGATAGGTGCTGTAGGTGTCGACGTTCTTCACCAGCAACTCGATCGGCGCGGTGGAGCCCTTGGCCGCGGTGACCGCGTCCTTGAGCACGTCGGGCGAGTAGTCCTTGCCGTTCACCGCCACGATGGTCAGGCCCGGCACCAGCCTGGCCTCGAACGCCGGGCCGTTCCACTGCACGTCGTAGATCTGGCCGTTGCTGCCGGCGGACAGGCCCATCGAGTAGGCGAGGTTCACGCCGTGGCGCACCTGCTCCATCGCCTTCTCCATCGCGTTGGGCTGGTCGGTGTAGACCAGTTTCCAGCCGCCGCGCTCGATGCCGTGCTCGGGCAGCTCGGTGCCGACATAGTCCAGCCGCTGGCGCAGGAACGCGGCCCAGTCGTACGGCTGCACCTGGTTGAGCGTGGCGATCACGTCGTCGAAGGTGTAGGTCCGGGTGACGTAGCTGCCGTTGTCCATGCCGTAGAAGGCGCGGGCGAAGTCGTCCAGCGAACGCTTGCCGTGCGAGAGCTCGCGGATCTGCGTGTCCACGTCCAGCCACAGCAGCTGGCCTTCCGGATAGAAGTCGGTGCCCCGGCGCCAGTTGATCCAGCCGCCGCCGCCGAAGTAGGTCAGCGGCGCGGCGTCGGCGGTGTCCTGCAGCGAACGCCAGCTGCGGCCGGTGCGATGCGCCATCGCCGCGGTGATCGAGGCGATCGAATCGCGGTAGTCGGCGGCCGACCACAGCCCGGCGCGGGCGGTGAGCACGCCGCACCAGTAGTCGGTGAGGCCCTCGTAGACCCACAGCAGGTCGTCCTGCATCGGCTCCATGAAGGTCGGCGTCCACAAGTCGGCCGGGCGGCGGAATTTGCCGTTCCACGAGTGCACGAACTCGTGCGGCATCAGGCTGGCCGCGAGCTTGTGCATGGTGTCGTCGGTGAAGAAGTTGGCCGGCAGACGATCGTCGCTGGACTGGTGGTGCTCCAGGCCGAAGTGGCCGGTGTGGTCGGACAGGGTGAGCAGGAAATCGTAATGGCCGTAGTGGTGCGCACCGAACAGCTCCAGCGTCTGCTGCACCACCGCGCGCTGGCCGGCCAGCTGCTTGTCGGTGAGCTTGACGTCGGCCGCGCCGTCGCCGACCACGTTGAGGTGCACCGGCACCTTGGCGCCCGGGTCCAGGTCCACGCGGTTGAAGTGCCTGCCGGCGATCAGCGGGGAGTCGACCAGGTTGTTGAAGGTGACCGGCTTGAATTGCGTGGTGTTGCCGGACTGGCTGGCCACCTCCAGCGCGGTGCCGAACTTCCAGCCGGCCGGCAGCGTGACGCTGGGTGCGATGGTGATCTGGCGGGTGAAGTGGCCGGCCGGGTAGAACGCGGTCTGGTTGAACTCGATGTCCACCAGGTTCGGCGTGGACGAGGCACTGGCGCCGAACTCGCCGCCCTCGCCGGGCGACAGGAACTGGAACGAGAGATCGAGCTGGCTGACGCCCTGCGGCACGTCCAGGTGCACCGCGTACATCTCGCGCAGGTCCCGGCGCCACGCCAGCTGCTTGCCGTTGGCCCTGATCACCAGGCCGGTGACGTTCTGGATCGGGCCGGACGGCGCGTGCTCGCCGGGAATCCACTTCGGGTAGTACAGCGTCAGCGGGCCGGGCGTGACCGGGATGGTCTCGGCGATGCGGAAGATCTTCTTCGGTGCGCCGGTCAGGTCCACCGCAAGGGTGAGCGTGCCCGGGTAGGGCTGGTCGACCGGCGCCGGCAGCTCGGCGGCATGGATGACCGGCACGGCCACGGCAAGCATCAGGGCGGAAGACAGCAGGGAAAGGCGAGGAGACAGGCGCACAGGATTCACTCCGGACAGATGCCGGGACGGCGACCGCTGCACTCCCCCCGGCGACAGCCACGCCGGCAACCCGTCACGTCCTGTGGCGCGGGGTCGGTGTGGATCGAGCGCCCGATGGTAGGCCGAAGGTCACGGCCCCTCCCCCTGCCATTGGTCACACCGGTGTCACATGCACGGGCCGCCGTAACGCAGAATGCTGCGACCGGCTCACACGACGCGAAGCGCCCGCCCGCCTTGCGGCGCGGCGGGCGCGGAAGGACGCGCGATGCGAGCTGCGGCTTACGACTTCGCCAGCTCGCTGTGGCGGATGCCGTAGCCGAGATAGATGACCAGGCCCAGCGCCATCCAGGCGATGAAGCGCCAGATGGTGATCATCGGCAGGCCGCCGAGCAGCTGGAACTTGCCGTCGGCGAACCACGGCCAGCCGATGATCAGGAACAGCGAGAACAGCATGCCGGCCGGCGCCACCAGCCACAGCATCGGCGTGCGGAAGCGGCGCTGTACGTGCGGCTGACGCACGCGCAGGATCAGCACCGAGCCGCAGATGATGATGAAGGCGGCGAGCGTGCCGATGTTGACCAGCTCGGCCACCTCGCCGATCGGCAGGAAGCCGGCGACCAGCGCGGTGAACACGCCCAGGATCATCGTCGGGCGCGCCGGCGTGCCGTACTTCGGATGCACCTGGGCGAACCACTTCGGCAGCAGGCCGTCGCGCGACAGCGCGAACCAGATGCGCGCCGCGCCGAGCATGAAGGCGAACATCACGCTGGTGATGCCGGCGATCGCGGCGATCGAGATGATCGCGCGCACCCAGTGCAGGCCCAGCGCCTTGAACGCGGCGTCCACCGGCGCGGCACCGGCCAGCTCGGTGTACGGCACCATGCCGGTGAGCACCAGCGACACCGCCAGGTACAGCGCCATCGACACCGCCAGCGACAGCAGCACCGCACGCGGCAGGTCGCGCTGGGGATCCTTCGACTCCTCGGCGGCGGTGGTCAGCGTGTCGTAGCCGAACACCGCGAAGAACACCACGCTGGAGGCGGCCAGCACACCACCCCAGCCGAACGTGCTGACACCGTCCTTGATCACCGCCGGCGGAATGAACGGATGCCAGTTGGCGGTGTTGACGTAGAACGCGCCCACACCGATCACCAGGGCCACGCCGATCACCTTGATGGTGACGATGGCGGTGTTGGCGCGTGCGCCCCACTCGGTCTTCACCGTCAGCATCCAGGCGATCAGCAGGGTGATCGCGGCGGCGATCACGTTGAAGACGTGGCCGTTGTCCGGATGGTGCGGGTCGTAGGCGCCCTGCGCCCAGACCGGTAGCGTGACGCCGAAGATCTGCTCGATCAGCGCCTGCACGTAGCCGGACCAGCCGATCGCCACCACGCCGACGATCAGCGCGTACTCGACCAGCAGGTCCCAGCCGATGATCCAGGCGAACAGTTCGCCCAGCACCGCGTAGCCGTAGGTGTAGGCACTGCCGGTGACCGGGATCATCCCGGCGAACTCGGCGTAGGCCAGCGCGGCGCACGCGCTGCCCAGGCCGGCGACGATGAAGCTGAGCACCACGGCGGGGCCGGCGTTGGCCGCGGCCTGCTGGCCCGCGAGCACGAACACGCCCACGCCGATGATCGCGCCCACGCCGATCGCGGTGAGCTGCCACAGGCCCAGCACGCGGCGGAAATCACCGCGCGAACCGGCCTCCGATTGGAGCTGCTCGATCGACTTGTGGCGCACCAGCTTGGCAAGAAAACCCATCATGTATCCCCTTGATACCGACGCATAACAGCCGCTGACTATAACAACCCGTTCCGCGAATTTCTTCACGGAAGCCTAACCAAATCAGACATTTAGACGGCTATACGGCCAAATGGCCGAAGCTCAGGCGCGCCCGGTCGCCGGTGCCTGCGGCAGTTTCCCGGTGGCGCGCGAGACCCAGGCCAGCGCCAGTGCGCTGAGTCCGAACACCGCCGCGAACGCCACGCCGACCGGCGTGCCCGGCAGCGCGAACCACCCACCGGCCAGCAACGGCCCAAGCGCCAGCGCCAGCACGCGCGCCCCCTCCAGCCATGTCGCCGCAGGCCGCCCCTCCCACCAGGCGCCGAGCACGGCGAGGCTGAGCGCGATCGCCAGTGCGTAGCCGATCAACCGGCCGGGTGGCGTGGTCGCGGCAGTCCCCAGGAAATGCGTCGTCATGCCCAGCAGCAGCGCGAACTGGACCAGGCCATAGATGGTGCGCCCGCGCGACAGCGGCGGGTCGAAGGTGGCGCGCCCGATGTCGAATGCCGGCTTCGGATGGCGTGCGGCGACGTCGGCCGGTCGCCAGCCCGGCGGGCGGAACCAGATCTGCAGCTTGTCGCGCCAGCGCGTCGCGCGGCAGGCGTCCTGCCAGGTGGCCCAGTACACCTCCAGGTTGGCCCACAGCGGATTGAAGCTGCGCAGCGGCGCGCGCGTGCCGTACACCGGACGATCCGCGTCGTCTTCCTCGACGAAGGTGCCGAACAGCCGGTCCCACAGGATCAGGATGCCGCCGTAGTTGTGGTCCAGGTACCGGTCGTTCACCGCATGGTGGGCGCGGTGGTTGGACGGCGTGCAGAACACGCGGTCGAACCAGCCGAGCTTGCCGACCTGCTCGGTGTGCACCCAGAACTGGTACAGCAGGTCGATCAGCGCGACGGCCACGAACACGCTGACCGGATAGCCGAGCAGCGCCATCGGCAGGTAGAACAGCCAGCCCAGCAGTCCGCCGGTGGCGGTCTGGCGCAGCGCGGTGGAGAGGTTGTAGTCCTCGCTCTGGTGGTGCACCACGTGGGCGGCCCAGAGGATGTTCACCTCGTGCCCCATCCGGTGCAGCCAGTAGTAGAGGAAGTCGTACAGCAGCAGGCCGCTGATCCACACCCACCACGCGCCCGCCGGCAGCGCGAACAGCGCGAGGTGCCCCACGCACCAGGCATACACGCCCACGGTCAGCACCTTCAGGAACACCCCGGCCAGCTGCGAGATCACGCCCAGCCCGATGCTGGTGACCGCATCGTTGCTGCGGTAGGCGCGACGGCCGCGCAGCTTTGCCACCAGCAGCTCGACGCCGATGAGCGCGAAGAACACCGGCGTGGCGAAGGTGATGACCTTCTCGGCGGCGATCATCGCGCCGCTCCGTCGGCATGGCGGTGGCTGGAAGGGTTCGGTGCGAAGGCTGGGAGCGGGCGGCGCATGGGAGCTTCCGTCATGGTCTGGCGGCGATCATAGCCAAGGCGGGCGCCACCCTCTCCGGGATGTCGAAAACGGCACCAACGATTCGTCGTCATCTTGCCCACCGTCGCCATCCAAGCGTAAGGCCCCAGCCGCAAGTGGCTACGAATTGACGAATTTTCGCCAGATGACTTGCGGCACGCATATGTGTACTCGTTGGTATGGTATTGTCCCGCACCGCTTTCCCACCCCATTCCAGGTTGCTGCCTTGTCCCGTCTTCCCGCTCTGCCAGCGTCCCGCCCGCTCGCCCGCAGCCTGCAATTTCTTGCGCTGACGGCCCTTCCCCTCTGGCTCGCCGGCTGCGCGGTCGGCCCGGACTACCGACGCCCCGACGCGCCAGCGGTCGACCGTTTCACCCACGATGCCCTGCCCGCGGCCACCGCGATGGCCGACGCGGCCGATGGCGACGCCCAGCGCTTCCTCGCCGGGCGCGACGTGCCGGAGCGCTGGTGGACCACGTTCGGCAACGTCGAGCTGGACCGTCGTGTGCAGCAGGCGCTCGCGCACAGCCCGTCGATCGTCTCGGCCCAGGCCGCACTGCGCCAGGCCCAGGAGAACGCCCGTGCCGCCGGCGGTGCGCTGTTCCCGGCGGTGGATGCGGCCGCTGGCGCCACCCGCGAGAAGCAGTCGGCCGCCGCCTCCGGCGTCCCCGGCGGGGCCGGTCCGTTCACGCTGTACAACGCATCGGTGAGCGTCGGCTACACGCTCGACCTGTTCGGCGGCGTGCGCCGCGGCATCGAGGCCCAGCAGGCGCAAGCGGACTACCAGCAGGCACAGCTGGACTCCACCTACCTCACCCTGGCCGGCAACGTGGTCACCGCCTCGCTGCAGGAAGCCTCGCTGCGTGAGCAGGTCCGGGCCACCGAGCAGATCGTCGACTGGCAGCGCAAGACGCTGGACATCGCCGAACAGCAGCAGAAGATCGGCACCCGCTCGCTGTCCGACACCCTCGCCGTGCGCGGGCAGCTGGCTGCGACCGAAGCCACGCTTCCGCCGCTGCGTGCCCAGCTCGCTGCCGTGCGCAACCGGCTGGCCACCTACCTCGGCACCACACCGGCGCAATTCGATGCCGCACCGCTGACGCTCGACGACGTGCGCCTGCCGCAGGACATCCCGGTCAGCCTGCCCTCGCAGCTGGTCGACCAGCGCCCGGACATCCGTGCCGCCTCGGCGCTGCTGCATGCCGCCTCGGCCCAGGTCGGCGTGGCCACCGCGGACATGCTGCCGCAGCTCACCCTGTCAGGCAGCGTCGGCTCGCAGGCGCTCAGCGGCGGCGACCTGTTCTCCGCCGGAACCCGCGCCTGGTCGCTGGGCCTGGGGCTGACCCAGCCGCTGTTCCACGGCGGCACGCTGCTGCACCGGAAACGCGCCGCGCAGGCCGGGCTGGACAAGGCCGATGCCGACTGGCAGCAGACCGTGCTGACCGCGTTCCAGAACGTCGCCGACGCGCTGCAGGCGCTGGAGTACGACGCGCAGACGCTGGCCGCACAGGCCACCGCCGAGCAGGCCGCGTCGAAGCGACTGGAGCTCACCCGCGAGCAGTACCGCATCGGCGCGACCAACTACCTCAACCTGCTCGACGCCGAACGCAGCTACCAGCAGGCGCACATCACCCTGATCCAGGCGCGCGCCGCGCGCCTGTCCGACACCGCCGCGCTGTACACCGCGCTCGGCGGCGGCTGGCGCCGTGACGCCGCCGCGCCGATGGCGGCCACCGCTTCCCCTTCCAACGTTTCCCGATAAGGAGTTCGCGCATGACCTCGCGCGCAGACAAGAAGCCCAGCACGGCCAAGCGGATGATCTGGGTGATCCTGGGCACGCTCGCCCTGATCGCCGTGATCGTCGGCGCCAAGGTGCTGCTGGTGGTCAGGATGATCCACTCCATGCCCAAGCCGGGGCCGGTCACGGTGAGCACGGTGAAGGCCGGCGAGCAGGAGTGGCAGCCCGCGCTCGACGCGGTCGGCAGCCTGCGCGCGGCGAACGGTGCCGATCTCGCCACCGAAGTGGCCGGCCTGGTCACCGACGTCCATCTCAGGTCCGGCCAGGACGTGAAGAAGGGCGAGCTGCTGGTGCAGCTGCGCGACGGCGACGAGGTGGCCCAGCTGCAGCAGCTCCAGGCCAACGCCCAGTTGTCGAAGCTCACCCTCGAGCGCGCCCGCAGGCAGCTGGCCGCGCAGGCGATCAGCCAGGCCGACTTCGACACCGCACAAGCGGACTACAAGGCCAGGCTGGCCGCCGTGGCACAGCAGCAGGTGGTGATCGCCAAGAAGCAGCTGCGCGCACCGTTCAACGGCCGCGCCGGCATCATCACGATCAGCCCGGGCGACTACCTGGCCGCCGGCACCAAGGTGGTGACGGTACAGCAGCTCGACCCGCTGTTCGTGGACTTCAATGTCCCGCAAGGCGAGCTGGCGCGTCTCAAGGTGGGCCAGGCGGTGCGCCTGCACCTGGATGCCTGGCCGGACCGCAGCTTCAGCGGCAGGCTCAGCGCGATCAATCCCAAGGTCGACACCAGCACCCGCAACGTGCAGGTGGAAGCCACCGTGCCCAACCACGACAAGACGCTCACCCCGGGCATGTTCGCCAAGCTGACCGTGGACGTCGGCCAGCAACGCAGGCAGCTGACGCTGCCGCAGGCGGCGATCGTCTACAACCCCTACGGCAACACCGTCTACGTGGTGCAGCCGGGCAAGGGCAAGGACGAGCAGGGTAAGCCCAACCCGCCGACCGTGAAGCAGGCCTTCGTCACCACCGGCGACACCCGCGGCGACCAGGTGGCGATCCTCAAGGGCATCGCGCCGGGTACCGAAGTGGTGACCAGTGGCCAGATGAAGCTCAAGAACGACGCCACCATCACCGTCGACAACAGCGTGCAGCCGGCCGACTCCGCGCAGCCCACGCCGCAGGAGCAATAGGGTCCGCCCGCCGCCACCCAGCTGGTCGCGCCGCGGCCCTTTGCCCGCCATCACGGGCATCGCGAGGACGATGTATGCCTTTCTTGAATCAACCATCCACGCATCCCCGGGGGCAAAGGCCCCCGGCCCCGAGGGTTGCTCCGCAGCGCCAGCCAGCCGGCGGTGCGCACCTTGGCCATAGCGATGCTATGGCGCTGCGGCGCGCGCCTTGTCTGACAGACGCTGCGAAGACAACGCGATTCACCCGGATGACTGCGAGCGGACCCTACGCCCCATGAAATTCACCGACCTGTTCATCAACAAGCCGGTGCTGGCGATCGTCGTCAGCCTGCTGATCCTGGTGCTCGGCCTGAAGGCCGTCACCAGCCTCACGGTGCGCCAGTACCCGGAAACCGAGAACGCCACCGTCACCGTCACCACCGCCTACTACGGCGCCGACGCGCAGACCATGGCGGGCTTCATCACCCAGCCGCTGGAGCAGGCGATCTCGCAGGCGCAGGGCATCGACTACCTGTCCTCCACCAGTGTGCAGGGCGTGTCGACCATCACTGCCACGCTGCGCCTGAACTACGACGCCAACCGCGCGCTCACCGAGATCACCACCCAGGTCAACTCGGTGAAGAACCAGCTGCCGCCGCAAGCACAGCAGCCGGTGCTCACGGTACAGACCGGCGAGACGGTCGATGCGATGTACATGGGCTTCTACAGCGACGTGCTGCCCACCAACAACATCACCGACTACCTCGCCCGCGTGGTCAAGCCGAAGCTGGACTCGATCCCCGGCGTGCAGACGGCCGAGCTGCTCGGTGCGCGCAACTTCGCCCTGCGCGCCTGGCTCGACCCGGCCCGGATGGCTGCCCATGGCGTCACCGCGGCGGACGTCAACAACGCGCTGGCCGCCAACAACTACCTGGCCGCGGTCGGCTCGTCGAAGGGCCAGGCGGTGACCGTCGACCTCACCGCCGACAGCGACCTGCACACCGTCGAGCAGTTCAAGCAACTGGCGGTCAAGCAGGTCAACGGCGCCATCGTGCGGCTGGAGGACGTGGCCAAGGTGACGCTAGGCTCGGACAGCTACGACTTCAACGTGGCGTTCAGCGGCAAGCGCTCGGTGTTCATCGGCATCAAGGTGGCGCCCGACGCCAACGTGCTGGACGTGGCCAAGCAGGTGCGCGAGGCGTTCCCGGAGATCCAGCACCAGCTGCCCAGCGGCCTCACCGGCGAGATCGTCTACGACGGCACCGAGTTCGTGAACAGCTCGATCGACGAGGTGATCAAGACCCTGGTCGAGGCGCTGGTGATCGTCACCCTGGTGATCTTCCTGTTCCTGGGCAGCCTGCGCGCGGTGATCATCCCGGTGATCGCGATGCCGCTGTCGCTGGTCGGCACCTTCTTCGTGATGCTGGCGCTGGGCTACTCGATCAACTTGCTGACCCTGCTGGCGCTGGTGCTGGCGATCGGCCTGGTGGTGGACGATGCGATCATCGTGGTGGAGAACGTCGACCGCCACATGAAGGAGGAGCACAAGACCCCGTTGCAGTCGGCCCTGCTGGCCGCGCGCGAGCTGGGCGGGCCGATCCTGGCGATGACCGTGGTGCTGATCGCGGTGTACGTGCCGATCGGCTTCCAGAAGGGCCTCACCGGTGCGCTGTTCACCGAGTTCGCGTTCACCCTGGCCGGCGCCGTGACGGTATCGGCGGTAGTGGCACTGACGCTGTCGCCGATGATGTGCGCGACGTTCTTCCGCGGCAACCAGGAGGAAGGTCGCTTCGTGAAGTTCATCGACCGCCAGTTCGAGCGCGTGCAGCACGGCTACAAGCGCATGCTGCACGGCACGCTGTCGACCTGGTCGGTGGTGGTGGTGATGTCCATCCTGTTGGCATTGGCGACGGTCGCGCTGGGCGTGACCGCCCAGTCGCAGCTGGCCCCGGAGGAAGACCAGGGCATCGTTGCCGGCCAGATCGTCGGCGCGCCGAACGCCACCGCGGAGCAGATGAACGTCTACGCCGAGCAGATGTTCGCCCTGTCGAAGAAGTTGCCGGAGTACGAGCAGATGTTCCAGCTCACCGGCGTGCCCACCACCAACCAGGGCATCGGCGGCGTGCTGTTCAAGCCGTGGGACCAGCGCAGCCGCAGCGCGCACGAGCTGCAGCAGGAGCTGCAGGCGGCCTGGAACGGCATCGCCGGTGCCAAGGTGGCGGCGTTCCAGTTCCCGTCGCTGCCGGGCGCCTCGGGTCTGCCGATCCAGATGGTGATCACCACCACCGAGCCGTTCCAGAACCTCAACGAGGTGGCCAGCGAAGTGCTGGCCAAGGCCCAGGCCAGCGGCAAGTTCTACTTCATCGACTCGGACCTGAAGGTGGACAAGCCGCAGGCCACGGTGTCGTTCGACCGCGACATGATCACCTCGCTGGGGCTGACCCAGAAGGACGTCGGTGCCTCGCTGGGTGCGGCGCTGGGTGGCGGCTACGTCAACTACTTCTCGATCTCCGGACGCTCGTACCGGGTGATCCCGCAGGTGCTGCAGGTCGACCGGCTCAATCCGCACCAGGTGCTGGACTACTACCTCAACACCCCGGACGGTCAGGTGATCCAGGCCTCCACCGTGGCGACCATCAAGCACTCGGTGGTGCCGCGTTCGCTCAACCACTTCCAGCAGTTGAACTCCGCGACCATCTCCGGCGTGTCCGGCATGTCGCAGGGCGATGCGCTGGCCTACCTGAGCGGCCTAGTGAAGGAGGTCGCGCCGACCGGCTACAACGTGGACTTCGCCGGCCAGTCGCGGCAGTTCGAGAAGGAGTCGGGTGGTTTCGGCGGCACCTTGCTGTTCGCCGTGATCATCGTGTTCCTGGCGCTGGCAGCGCAGTTCAACAGCCTGCGCGACCCGATCGTGATCCTGGTGTCGGTGCCGCTGGCGCTGTTCGGCGCGCTGATCTTCGTCAACCTGTTCACCAGCCTCAACATCTACACCGAGGTGGGTCTGGTGACCCTGATGGGCCTGATCTCCAAGCACGGCATCCTGATGGTGGAGTTCGCCAACCACTCGCAGCTGGCCGGCATGAGCAAGCGCGAGGCGATCGAGCATGCCGCCGCGGTGCGCCTGCGTCCGATCCTGATGACCACCGCAGCGATGGTGCTGGGCGTGGTGCCGCTGGTGATCGCCTCCGGCGCCGGTGCGGCGGGCCGCTTCAACATGGGCCTGGTGATCTCCACCGGCCTGGCGATCGGCACGCTGTTCACCCTGTTCGTGGTGCCGGCGTTCTACATGCTGCTGTCCACCGACCATCACGCGGACAACGCCGGGCAGGACGAGACGCCATTGCTGGAAGCCTGACCCTCGGCGGATTTGCCGACCTGAGGAGTGACGGAAAGGGCGCGGGCAACCGCGCCTTTTCTTTGGCCGACGGCGTAGCCACGCGCCTTGCCCGGCCCTCGGCGCCCGGCGAACGCCGCGCCATGCACCACGGACCAGCAGGCTGCACGCTGCCGCTGGCGGCCGCGGCATCGCCTGGCCGGCGCCGGTCGGGGGAATGATCGGGATGCCCGTACCAGCTACTGTGTGCGATCCGCGAAAGATATGCGGCCGGGCCCGCCATAGCTGGCCGGCTCATCCCGCGGGCTGCTTGTGCAGCCCGTACCTACCCAGGAGTGACCGCTGATGAAACACGCACCCAAGTGGGCCCTCGCCCTGGCCATCGCCTCGTGCACACTGGGCCTGGCCGCCTGCAAGCAGGCCGGCGACGCCACCGGCAAGGGCGAAGCGAAAACCGCGAAGACCGAGGCCGGTGCGCTGACCAGCGACAAGGACAAGGTCAGCTACATGATCGGCATGGATATCGGCCGCTCGCTGAAGCCGATGAAGGACGAGGTGGACATCGCGATGGTCGAGCGCGCCATCGACGACACGCTCGCCGACCGCAAGCCCCTGCTGGATCAAAAGCAGGCGCTCGAGGTCATGCAGCAGTTCGCATCCAGGATGCAGGCCAAGCAACAGGCCGAGATGGCGAAGAAGCAGGCCGAGATGAAGGCAGAGGGCGAAAAGAACGCCAAGGCCGGCGCCGCCTTCCTCGCCGAGAACGGCAAGAAGCCGGGAGTGGTCACCACCGCCTCGGGTCTGCAGTACCAGGTCATCACCCAGGGTACCGGACCCAAGCCGAAGGCCAGCGACACGGTCAGCGTGCAGTACGTCGGCACCTTGCTGGACGGCACCGAGTTCGACAGCTCCTACAAGCGCAACGAGCCGGCCCAGTTCCCGGTCGGCGGGGTGGTGCCGGGCTGGACCGAGGCGCTGCAGCTGATGCCGGTCGGCAGCAAGTACAAGCTGTGGATTCCCGCCAACCTGGCCTATGGCGAGCAGGGCACGCCCGGCGGCCCGATTCCGCCGAACAGCACCCTGGTGTTCGAGGTCGAGCTGCTCAAGATCGTGAAGCCGTAAGCGAGCTGGACAAAGACCGCCGCGCGTCATGGCAACGGGTTGCCGGGCGCGCGGACTCGCCGGATCACGTATCGTGCACCGCCGCTTGACCGGGAGCTCGCGGCGGGCGCTCTAATCGGCACCGATGCGCCGAGCCGTTGCCTTGGAGTACCCGCCATGAACAAGCCTGCCGCCTGGTTCAAGGTCGTTGCAGTCGCCGCCCTGCTGTGGAACCTGGCCGGCTGCGCCGCCTTCGTGGCCGAGCTGCTGCTGACTCCCGCGGACATCGCGAAGCTGCCCGAAGCGCAGCAGGCGCTCTATCACGCCCGCCCGCCGTGGGTGCTCGGCGCCACCGGCATCGCGGTGGTCGGCGGCGCACTGGGCAGCCTCGGCCTGGTGCTGCGTCGACGCTGGGCCACCGGCCTGCTGATCGCCTCGCTGCTCGGCGTACTGGCCCAGGACGTCGGCCTGGCAATCATGCTGGACAGCCTGCGCGCGGTCGGTGGCCTCGCCCAGCTCCTGCAGGGCATCGTGCTGGTCGTGGCGATCGGCCTGGTGCCGCTGGCGGGTCTTGCCAGTGCGCGGGGTTGGACAGCCTGAGGCACGCAGAAGGCCCGCTCGAGGCGAAGCGTTGAGCATCGTCGGCAACCCCCGCCTGCTCGGCATCGCCTGCCTGGCCGCCCTTTGCACCATCGGGGTGGCCTCCGCCCGAGAGCCGCTGCGCCCCTGCCACGCACGGGACGGAATTTCTCCCCGTCTGGAGCAGTTCCTCGATGCGCAGGGCATCGATCTCTCCGATCGATGGGTCGCCCTTGCCGATCTCGACGGCGACGGGCGGGAGGAAGCACTCGTCTACCTGCACGGCAGCGACTGGTGCGGGAGCGGCGGCTGTACCCTGCTGGTGCTTCAGGAACGCCAAGGTGAATGGCATCGGATCTCGCAGGTACCGGTCACCCACCTCCCGGTCCGCGTGCTGGAGCGGCGGCGTCATGCCTGGCGCTCGCTGCAGGTCCGCGTGGGTGGTGGAGGAAGCCCCGCGCATGACGCGGTGCTGGACTTCGATGGGCACCGCTATCCCGGCAATCCGACGACGGTGGGAACAGCGCCGTCTGCGGCCGGCGCGGGGCGCCCCTTGATCGACCAGTCGACCGATGGAACACCGCGCTGCGAACGCGAGGTCATCGGCGATCAGCGGGCGCGGTCGGGTCCGCGCCGCACCGACCATGCGATCAGGCCGATCGCCGGGTAGTAGGTGCCGAGCACCCACAGCGCAGACCATGGCAACGCGTGGCGGAAGCGATCCCACGCCAGCAGGCTGTCGCTGGCCATGAACAGCAGCGCGCCGAGTGCGGCGCGACGCGCCGGCCGCGCGAGCGCATCGCCGGCGGCGGTGTGTTGCCAGGCGCGACCCACCGCCTGCCCAGCCATGGTCGCCAGCACCAGCGCGTAGACCACCACCGGCACCCGCAACGGCGCAGCGACAGACGGCCACAGCAGCCACAGCAGGCCGATGGCAGCCAGCAGACAGGCCAGCAGCCCGAGTGGACGCACGGCGAAGCGGCTGTCGTCCAGCCAGGCGGCGAGGAAGGCCAGATGCCCGAGCAGGAACGCGGCCAGCCCCGGCACGAACAGATCGCCGGGCAGCATCAGCAGCACGTCGCCGAGCAGGGCGAAGCCCAGACCGATCAGCACACGTCGGCGATAGCGCAGCGACAACGGCGGCCTCGCGCGCCAAGCCATCGACAGGAGCAGCACCGTCGCCAGCGGCTTGCAGATCCAGTGCAGCCAGCGCCAGCCGTCGGCAGCGTCCGATCCGGCCAGCAGGGCACCAAGGATGGCCCCGACCGCTGCCAGGAGGATGCACCGGACCAGCCATCGGGCGGGTTCGGGCGAGCGGGCTATGGCGCGCTGAATTGACTGGGAAGCTGGCATGTTGTGGCGCCTGGGAACGACGACGTTGTCTATCATGGATCGGCGTCGGGAGCGCAAGCCGGGATACCTGGCCGCGTCGCTCTCATGGAAGACCTGGCGAGCTGCTGCACGGGAGACCCTTCCGATGACCCTGAACGATCTGACGGTGGACTTCAGCCACCTCGACCGCAACGCACTGCTGGACGACTGGCGCTGGCTGATCGGGCCGGATCGCCAGGCCATCCTGCTCACCGCCGCGGGCGATGCCTTCGTGCAGGACGCCACGGATGAATCGGTGCACTTTCTCGACGTGGCAGCCGGCAAGATGCAGCCGGTTGCCCCATCGGAAAATCACTTCCGGTCCCTGCTCGGCGACAGGAATTTCGTCGTCGAGTTCTTTGTCCCGAGGTTGGTGGCCGACCTGAAGCAGGCTGGCTGCGTGCTCGGTGCCGGACAGATCTACAGTTTCCGCAGGCCGCCCGTGCTTGGCGGCGAATATGCCCTATCGAATATCGAGCCGAGTGACATCGCGGTCCATTTCTCTATCGCCGGGCAGATCCATCGGCAGGTGTCGGCCTTGCCCGCCGGAACTCCCGTGGGCCAGATCCGTATCGGCTAGTTCGGATCCGGCGCCACGGTCCTGGCACCAGCGGCACGCACCGCAGGCGCGCCCGCGGTGGCGGAATAGCCATCATCCAGCGTGCGCAGGAAGGCCACCACGTCGGCGATCCCGCTGGCATCCAGCGCCGGCTTCGCGCCCTTGCCGCGATCCATCGGCGCGTCGGTGCGGTCGACGTTGCCGCGGTAGCGCGGCGGCAGGTCGTCGTAGGCGATCACCTTGCCGTGCGCCCGCGGGTACCACTTGGCCGGATCGGTGTCGCGCTGGACGTAAAAGGCCACCACGTCTTCAAGCGAACGGAAGGCGCCGTTGTGGAAGAACACCCGGCGCGTGGCCGCATTGCGCAGCGTCGGCGTCTTGAACATGCCGCAGTAGCGCGCCTGCCCGCGCAGGTCGGGGCGGTAGGGGCCGCACAGACCCAGGTCGAAATAACGGGGATCGCGGTTGGCCCGGATCGCCGGGTTGCGCGGCACGCCGAGTGCCGCGTAGGCGTAATCGGTGAACGCCGCGGGGCGGCCGCCCGGCCCCGGCACGTCGATGTGACAGGACGCGCAGTTGCCCTTGCGCGGGTTGTTGAACAGCGCGTAGCCGCGCAACTCCTGCGCGGTGAAGCGGGCGTGGCCGGACATCACCGCATCGAACTTGCTGGTGTAGGGATGGAAGCTCGGGTCCTCGGCCTGGAACGCGGCCAGCGCCGCGCCGATGTCCGCGAACGCCTGTTCCGGATGCGCGAACACATCCGCACCGAACACCTGCCGGAACGATGCGGCATGGGGGCCATCGCGCACCGCCGCGACCACCGCCTGCGGATCGGCATTGGCCATCTCGTTGCGGTCAAGCAGCGGGATCGCTGCCTGCTGCTGGCGCGAAGCAGCGCGGCCATCGCGAGTGAAACCACCGCGCGGGCCTTCGTACTCGGCGTCCTCCGAGCCCGGCGTGAAGGCGTCGAGGCTGAACAGTGGCGTGTGATCGAGGTAGCGCAGCGAGGGCACGGCGCGGGTACCGGCGCGATCGAGGTGCGGCCCACCCAACTGCACGGCGCGTCCGTTCGGTGGCCCGTAGGCATGCGCCGGGCTGTGGCAGCTGGCGCAGGACATCCGCTTCGAGGCCGACAGGGTGGTATCGAAGAAGAGCCTTTTGCCCAGCTCAGCCTGCGCACTGAGGTGGTCGGGTATCGATGGATAACGCACCCACTGGCGGATCGCCGCGTCGGCCGGCGTGGTGTCCACCGGCCGGCTCGCGGCGGCGACCGACCAGCCGCCGCCGACGCACGCGGCAGCCGCCGTCACCGCAAGAGCGACGGCGGCACGCAGGCCACGCCAGGTGTTCGCAAGACAGTGCATCGGGCCAGCCGACGGCGGGATGCCGCCGTCGGTCGTTCGGATCAGAACTGGAACATCGACATCAGGTCGCCCACTGCCGGCCCGTTGATCGGCTGGTACGGCTTGGCGGGCGTCACGACCGGGTTAGGCAGGTTGTCGCGGCTGCGCGGCGACAGCGGTGCCAGGCGCCAGTTGCGCTCGATGAATTTCAGGATCGAGGCGTGATCCTGGTAGGCATGGTCCACCACGCCCTTGCGCGCATAGGGCGACACCGCGAGCATCGAGATGCGCGGTCCGTCGCCGAAGAAATCCACGCTCTGGATGTAGCCGGTGTCGAAGTGGCCGCCGCCTTCGTCGGTGGTGATCAGGATCGCGGTGTGCGCCCACAGCTCGGGATCGGCCTGCACCTTGGCCAGCAGTGTCTTGAGGAAGGCCTCGTAGCTGGCCGGCGCGGAGTAGCCCGGATGGCCGCTGTCGAGGTTCTTCGGCACCACGAAAGACACCGCCGGCAGGGTGTGGTGGGCGAGGTCCTCGTCGAACGTGGCCAGGCCGGCCAGGCCGGACTTCAGCGTCGGATCGCCCATCACCTTCGCCGACGCCACCAGCGGATCGCCGATGTTGTTGTACTGGAGCATCTGCGCCTTGGCGACCGGCACGTGGTAAGCGGCGGTCTCGGCGGCGACGTCGGCCGCATCGCGCCCGCCGGTGTACCACTTCCAGCTAACGCCCTTTTGCGCCAGCGCCTCGGCAATGGTCGGCACGGTCTGCGGCGGGTAGTTGTAGTTGTCCGGACCGATCGGCTGCGGCTTACCGTCCATGTCGTAGCCGGGGTTGTAGTTGTTCACCAGATAGTAGGTGTCGGGCGCGCACTTGCTGGGGATGTGGCGCTCCGCGAGGAAGGCCAGGATCGGCGCCACGCCCGGCTGCTTCGGATCGGCGCAGTTCACGTACGAGCCGCCCTCGTAGCCGTCGCGGGTGTAGAAGTTGGCCGTGCCCGGCATCGGCTCCGGGTTCTCGATCTGGTTGGCCGGCGGCATCGCCGGCTTGCCGTCGCGGTTGAAGAACGGCACGTCGGCGGTGGCGATGGCGAAGAAGTTGTCGCCGGTGCCACCCATGATCGACTGGTGGTAGTTGTCGCTCAGCGCGTACTGCTTCGCCAGCGCGTCGAACAGCGGCGCATCGCCGGCGGACATGTTCATGAAGCCCATCAGCTCGCCGCCCTGCGACGGGTTGGCCGGGCTCACACCCTTGGTGTCACCGCCCTGCCCGGTGCTGTCCGCCACCCAGGTGAACATGTCCAGCTTGTGGTTGTCGCCGCCGGTCTGCTGCCACATCTGGAAGAAGCGATGCACCGGGTCGCCGGTGCGCACCGCCGCGTCCAGGCCGCTCTTGCCGGCATTGATGTAGGGCACGTAGCGGGTGATCTGGAACGGACCGTTCGGCAGGTCGGCGGGGAAGCGCGTGTCCGGCGTGCCGCCGGCGGCCTGGAAGGTCACCGGGTTCATCTCGCCGATCTGCTGCGGCTGCGGCAGCGTGGCGTACGCACCGGCGCGCTCGGGCTGCAGGGTGTAGCTGGTCTGCGGCTTGGCCTGGCTCTGCGCGGCCAGCGCGAAGTTCGGACCCGGCGTGCCGTCGGCGTTGATGATGCCCTCGGACAGGAGGTTGTTCACGGTCTGCCCCTTCGGCGGCGCATAACCACCGAACAGGCCGTCGAAGGTCTGGTTCTCGCCGATCACCACGATCACGTGCTGGATCGGCGTGGTGGTCGGCCCGTTCGCCAGCGCCAGCGCCGATGCCGCGGCGCGCGCCGGCACGGCGGCGGAAAGCGGCCCGCGCGCCGGGATCGTGACCACGGCGCGATCGGCACCGCTGCCGACGCTTACCGCGCCATCGTGCAGGTCGAAGTGGACCACCGAGAACAGCTCGGCCAGCGGCGTGCGCGAGCCGGCCCGGAAGTCCGCCTCGCTCGACGGATCGGCCGCCAGCGCGGCCGGCACGTGGAACGCGGTGTAGAGGGGAGCGAGCACGCCGGAGACGTCCTTCGCGGCAGCCGTGATGCCCGCGTCGGTGACAGCCGCCATCCGGCCCGCGTCCGGTGCCACCTGCGGCACGTCACCCAACGCGCGCTGGGCCAACAGGGCGGTGACCGGGTTGATGTTCACCACCGCGCGCGCCTGTCCCTGCGCCGGCACGAAGGCAGCGGACAGCGTGACCGGAGCGCCGTCGCTGTCTGCACCAGGCGCGGTCAGCACGAACGGACCCACGCCATCGACGACCAGCGAGTAATGCCCCTGCGCATCCGTCACGGCGGACACGGTGTGCCGTCCGCTGTGATCGGTGGCCGTCACCGGCACGCCGGCCACCGGCACGGCGCCGCCGACCACGCCGCTGACCGCGACATGGACCTTGCCGTCGACCGGGGGTGCCCCGTGGTGGCAGGCGGCGAGCGGGAGCATCAGGGCGAGCGGCAGCAGGCGACGTTTCATCAATCGGTCTCGATAGGCACGGGAAAGCCGTCGAGCGAGGTATCGCCATCGACGGCCAAATCAAACAGGACGCGGACAGTGTCGCGCGTGGATGTGACAGGGGCGTTCCACCCCGTCGTCGCCCACCGCCATGCAGGGATGGCGGCGGGCGACGCGGCGAAGGTCAGAACTTCGCGCTGACGTTGAAGAACACCTGGCGCGGCGCACCGGCCTGCAGGGTCTGGTTGTAGCCGTTGGGATCGGCGGCCACGTAGCCGTTGGTGCCGGTGGTGGCGAAGTAGTGCTTACCGGTCAGGTTGGTCACATTGAGCGCCAGGCGCAGGTCGCTCAGGCCGGCCAGCGCACCGAAGTCGTAGCTCGCGCCGGCGTTGAACAGCCAGTACGAGGGCACGAACGAGTCGTTGGTGTAGGTGATGTAGCGCTTGCCGGTGAACTTGCCGTCCACGGTGAAGTTCCAGCCACCCACGCCGTAGCTCAGGCCGGAGGTGAACATCCAGCTCGGGATGCCCACCACGTACTTGCCCTTGGTCGCGACCACACCGCCGTTGAGGTAGTCGTCCTGGTACTTGGTGCTGCCGTAGGACAGCGTGTTGAGCCAGCGCATGCCTTCGACCGGGCGCCAGATCAGCGACAGGTCGGCGCCGCGGCTGTCCACGCTGCCGACGTTGTTGAGCTGGCTGGCGCAGGTCTGCACGGCCGAGCACGGGGTGGTCTGCAGCAGGCGGTTGGTGAAGCGCGTGTAGTACAGGTCGGCCGCCGCTTCATACGTGGCGCCGCGCACGCGGTAGCCCGCTTCCAGCGTCTGCGAGCCTTCCGGCTTGAGCGTGCCCTTGCTGGCGTCGAACGCCGCCTGGGAGGTGGCGAACGGCAGGGCGCCGTAGGCGTTGATGTTCTTGCTGTACGAGGCGTAGACGTCCTGGAAGTCGTCGATCCGGTAGTCCACGCCCGCCTGCGGCAGGAAGCCGTCGCTGGCCTTGATGCTGCCCTGCGCGTAGGCACCGGTCGGCACCCGCGAGGCCGAGGTGGTGGTGGAGCGCAGCGACTTGGCGCCGAAGTTCACGGTCAGCCGGCCGTCCATCAGGTGCAGGGTGTCCTCGGCGTACACCATCCGCGTGTTGTAGGTGTAGTGCTGCAGGAACGCGCGGTAGAACGGCGTCTCGCCGTCATAGATGGTCCACAGGCCGGTGTACGCGCCGTACAGGTTGAAGTAGTTGCGCTCGATGTTGTTCTTCGAGTTCTCGCCCCACACGCCCACTTCGATGTCGTTGTTGCCCAGCGTGTACTGCAGCGAGCTGGTCAGGCCGTAGCGGTCCAGGCCGTAGTCGGTGGTGCGCAGGGCCAGCGGTACGCCCGAAGCCGGCGACGGGGTGTACGGCGTGGTCCACTGACCCTCGCCGCGGTCGCCGTGGTAGTAGGTGCCCAGGTTCCAGGTCAGGTTTTCGCCGAAATTGAAGCTGCCGCTCAGGCCGGCCAGGTTGTCGTGGCGGATGCCGCCGCCGGCGTAGTAGTTGGCGTCCAGCCAGTCGTAGTCGGCGGGCAGGCCGGCCAGCTCGCTCGGGTAGCCATTGGCCACGCCGTTGTACTGGCCGGTGGTCTGGTAGGCGGTCGCCGCCTGCACCGCCTTGCTCCAGTCCGGCTGGTAGTAGTCGTAGTTCCAGCCCAGCACGCGCTGGCTGGTCAGCGACAGATCCTGGTAGTCGTATTCCTTGCGCTTGGAGCTGTCGACGAACAGGCTGATGCGGTTGCCCTCGCCCCACTGGTAGACCGACTTCAGGTTGATCTGGTTGGAGCGCTGCGAGCCGTAGCCCTTCCACTTGTCGGTGCTGGCGTGGTTGTAGGACACGTACGTGGAGAGGCCGTGGAAGTCACCGGTATCCAGGCGCACGTAGGTGCGGCGGGTGTTGTCCGAACCGATCGCCTGGTCGACGCGCGCGCCGGCCTTGGCTTCCGGATCGGCCGAGTAGAACTGCACCGTGCCGCCGAGGTTGGAACTGGACGGCGTACCCAGCGCGCCGGCGCCCTGCGCCAGCTGTACCGAGGCGATGTTGTCCGAGCTGATCGCACGGGTCACCTGCAGGCCGTTGGTGACGCCGTAGGCCATGTTGCCCAGCGGGATGTTGTCCAGGGTGAAGCCGAGGCGGCTCTGGTCGAAGCCGTGCAGGCTGATCGTGGTGGACCACTCGTAGGCGCCCCAGGGATCGGACGACTGGAAGTTCACGCCCGGCAGCTCGTTGAGCACCTTCAGCGCGCTGGTACCCGGCGTGGCGGCCTTGATGTCCTCGCTGCCGATGGTCTGCACCTGGCGGGTTTCGCCGGTCGCGATCACCGAGATCGTCTGCAGTTGCTTGGCGTTGTCGCCAGGCTCGGCTGGCGAGGCGGCGGCCGGAGCATCGGCCGGGGCGGCGACGGGCGTTGCGTCGGCAGCGAAGACGTTGCCGTGCAGCGCGGCGAACAGGGCCAGCGCGAGGCCGGAGCGGCGTAGCGGGAAGCGGGAAGACATGCGTAGGCATCCTCGGCGCGCAGATCCTGGGACCTGTCGCCAAACTGAGAGATAGGGGGAGAACGACCGTCGTCGTGGGACGGATCGGGAGAAGCATGGGCGATGCCCGTGAAGATTCGTTTACATCCGTGTGTACGCAAGAACGGACGTCTAAACAAAACTGTCACATGACAGGGTGGATCCGCCCCGGCGACGCTGACCCCGGCTCGGCATGGGGCATCAGAGAGGCGACCGCGCCATGCCAGCGGAACCCGCTCCGCTCACCGGCACGCGAGCCTGGACCGGATCCCCTGCATGACGAGCGCTGCCGCCATGCCCGCTCGAGCGACGCGGTCACCCGTTTCGATCGCGTGACGCGGGGGTGCGTGCATGCGCACAGTCGCGCGCGGAAGGGCGGGCATGATGGCGTGGCGTGTGCCGACCTCGCATGCCCTGCCCGGCGCCGCTGGCGCAACGTGACACTCTCGCGCCGATCCGGCTCAGCGCGCGTCTACCGCCTGGCGACCCAGCGCCGGATCGTCGGTGAAGAACGCATCGATGCCGGTAGCCAGATAGACCTTCAGCTCGGCGACCATGCCCGGGGCGTTGAAGGCGTTCGGGTCGCTGCCCTGCCAGAAGTCCTTCGCCAGGAAGCTGTTCTCCGGGCGGAAGGTGTACGGATGCACCTGAAGCCCCGCGGCATGCGCGTCACGCACCAGCGACGTCGGCCGGCCCAGGTGGCCATCGGCGGTGTACGGGATGATCGCGTGGTAGTCCGGGCCGATCGCATCGGCATAGCGGGCGATCACCGCCAGCCCGGCCGGCGTGGTCATCTGCGCGTAGGTGAGCGTGCCGCCGGCCGCGAGCACGTCGCCGGGATGCACCTCCGGATCGTCGATCAGCTGCAGCAGGCGGATGTTCGGGTGCGCCTTGCCGAGCTGGTCGTGCAGGTATTTCAGGTTGCCGATCTCGAACGACTGGATCTCCACCGGCGCGGTGCGCGTATAGGCGTGGGCGGCGAGCGTGGCCAGCAGCCGGTCTTCCATCGGCAGGCCGATGTCGCGGAAGTAGGTGCCGTGCTTGATCTCCGGGATCAGCCCGATGGGGCGGCCCAGCGCGGCCGACTCGGCGGCGGTGAAATCGATGATTTCATCCAGCGTGGGGATCTGGAACTGGCCGTCGTACGCGGTGCCGCGCAACTCCGGCAGCCGCTCGCGGGCGCGCAGGGTCTTCAGCTCGGCGAGGGTGAAGTCCTCGGTGAACCAGCCGGTGGCGCGATGACCGTCGATCGTCTTGGTGGTGCGCCGGCCGGCGAACTCCGGATGGTGGGCGACGTCGGTGGTGCCGCCGATCTCGTTCTCGTGACGGGCCACCATCGCGCCGTCCCTGGTCATCACCAGGTCCGGCTCGATGAAATCCGCGCCATCGGCGATCGCCTTGGCGTAGGAGGCCAGGGTGTGCTCCGGCCGCAGCGCGCTGGCGCCGCGATGGCCGATCACCAGCACCTTGTCGGCCAGCGGCGGCTCGTGGGCGAGGGATTGGGCGGCATTCGCGGCAGGAGAAGCGGTCATGGCGAGCGCGGTCGCAAGAACGGCCAGGGAGCGCACAGCATGCATCGGAACGGGTCTCCGCAGCGGATCTCGGACCGCACAGCCTGCCCGGGATCGATGTCTTTCCGTTGACAGCATGACCGGCGCGACCCGTCATCAATCAAACATGTGTTTGTAATCTTTATGTAAAATGGCGCCTTCGGCCCACCCCTTCCGATGCACCGCACGATCGTCGCGGGCGGGCCTCCCTTTTTCCCAACTGCGCCGGAAATTCCCCATGTCCATGCTTCGCTCGTTGCGGCCCGTCGTGCTGACGGCGGCCATCGCCACCGCGCTCGCCGGTCAGGTCCATGCCCAGGACACTGCCCCGGCCAAGGCCAGCCCGGCCAAGGCAGCCACCCTGCAGACGGTCAACGTGACCGCCGAAAAGCACGTCGAGAACCTGCAGGAAGTGCCGATCTCGATCAGCGTGATCACCCCGGAAAAGCTGCAGTCGTTCGGCGATGCCAACGACGGCGTGCTGCAGCTGGCCGCCCGTGCGCCCAGCGTGTACGCCGAGACCTCGTACGGCCGCGTGTTCCCGCGCTTCTACATCCGGGGCCTGGGCAACAGCGACTTCGACCTCAACGCCTCCCAGCCGGTGTCGATGGTGTACGACGACATCGTCCAGGAAAACCCGCTGCTGAAGGGCTTCCCGCTGTTCGACCTGGAACAGGTGGAAGTGCTGCGCGGTCCGCAGGGCACGCTGTTCGGCCGCAACACCCCGGCCGGCGTGGTCAAGTTCGACTCGGTCAAGCCGAGCAAGCAGACCAGCGGCTATGCCACCGTCTCCTACGGCAGCCTGGGCACGGCCAAGGCCGAGGCCGCGCTGGGCGGATCGCTCGGCGGCGACTGGTCGGGCCGCGCGTCGGCGATCGCGCAGCACCGCGACAACTGGATCGACAACCGCTACACCGGCAAGAAGGACGCGCTGGGCGGCTACAACGAGAAAGCCGTGCGTCTGCAGGCGCTGTACGAGCCGGGCCAGGACTTCAATGCGCTGGTCAACGTCCACGCCCGCTGGCTCGACGGCAGCGCGATGATCAATCACGCCAACGGCATCGCCTACGGCGCCGACGAGCTGTCGCCGGGTACCAGCCGCAACTGGGTGGCGCAGGACGGCCTGAACAAGCAGCACTTGTTCACCTGGGGCAGCAACCTGCACCTGAACTGGAACGTCGACGGCCTGAGCTTCACCTCGATCACCGGCCTGGAGCGCGCCACCGCGTTCAGTCTGGGCGATGTCGACGGCGGCTACGGCGCCAGCTTCCACCTGCCGATGGGCCCGGGCTTCATCCCGTTCCCGGCCGAGACCGCCGACGCGATGCCGAAGGATCGCCAGCTGACCCAGGAGTTCCGCCTCGCCAACGACCGGGCCGAGCAGCTGAAGTGGCAGACCGGCCTGTACTACTTCGACGAGTCGATCGCGATCAACAACTTCTCGTACGACACGTTTGCCAACCACCAGCTCAACGACTGGGCGCAGCAGAAGCAGCACACCAAGGCCTGGGCGGCGTTCGGCTCGATCGACTACGCGTTCAACGACCGCTTCGACCTGCGCACCGGCGCCCGCTGGTCGCACGACCAGCGCGATTTCTCGGCCTGGCGCGTGTTCGGCTTCACCGGCCCGCTGGCGCCGCTGACCTCCAAGCCAAGCGACGGGCGCTGGAGCGGTGACGTCACCGGCACCTTCAAGGTGGACCCGAACGTCAACGTCTACGCCCGCGTCGCCAACGGCTTCCGCGCCCCCAGCGTGCAGGGCCGCCTGACCTTCGGCAACACCATCTCCACCGCCAAGGCCGAAACGATCACCTCGTTCGAGCTGGGCCTGAAGAGCATGTCCGACAACGGCCGCGTGCGCTTCAACGGCGACGTGTTCAGCTACACCATGCACAACCAGCAGCTCACCGCGGTGGGTGGTGCCAGCAACGTCACCCAGCTGCTGAACGCGAAGAAGACCAAGGGCTACGGCGCCGAGTTCGACCTGGAGGCCTACCTCACCACCAACTTCATCGTGACCGCCGGCGGAAGCTACAACCACACCGAGCTGAAGGACCCGACGCTGAGCGTGGCCCCCTGCGGCGGCGGCAGCCTGTGCCACGTGCTCGACCCGCTGGATGCCAACGGCAACGCGCTGATCGACGGCAACAGCCTGCCCAATGCGCCGAAGTGGATCGGCACCGTGACCGCCCGCTATGACATCCCGTACGGCGACGACGGCGACTTCTTCGTCTACACCGACTGGAACTACCGCAGCGAAGTGAACTTCTTCCTGTACCAGTCGGCCGAGTTCCGCTCCAAGCCGTTCCTCGAGGGTGGCCTGCGCACCGGCTACAACTGGGACGACGGCAAGCGCGAGGTGGCGCTGTACGTGCGCAACCTGACCAACAAGCAGGTGATCACCGGCGGTATCGACTTCAACAACCGCACCGCGTTCATCAACGACCCGCGGATCATCGGCATCGAGTTCCACGCCGAGCTGTAAGCGGCACACGCACGCGACGCACGAAAAGGCCCGGCATGCCGGGCCTTTTCTTTTGTGCGATTGCGCCGGTGGATCAGAGCTTGAGGTAGATCCGCCGCCGGTCCATCGCCCAGACGATGACCCACCAGAACGCCACGAAGGCGATCGCCCAGGCCAGCGAGGCCACATAGGGACCGGCCAGCGGCGTGAGCCAGCCGGCGAAGCCGCGCTCGTACAGCACGACCTGCAGGCCGCTGGCCGGCAGCAGGATCTGCATCAGCTCGGAGCCGGCATAGGCGGTGATCGCGTTGACCCCGAAGCGACGCCCCAGCGCCGGGCCGCCGCGACGATCAATCAGTATGTGACTGGCCAGCAGGGCGAGCATCGCCCAACCCGTCGTCCACAGCACGAACGTCGGCGTCCACAGGTTCTTGTTGAACGGCAGCATCGCCGAGCCCAGCCAGCCGGCTGCGAGCATCACGAGGCCGGCCACCAGCATCGTCCGGCGCGCCCCGGCACGCAGCCACGCTCCCGCCACGAGGCCCAGCAGCGTGCTGGCGATCGCCGGCAACGTGCCCAGCAGCCCCTCCGGATCGTGCACCCGGCCGGTGATCGCGTCATGGTCCCACACGTAACGGCCGAACACCGCGCCGTCGACCCGATCGGCCAGGTTGTCCCACTTGGCCATGCCGCCCAAGTGGAGCAGCGCGGCGTAGCCGGCGAGCAGCCCGACCAGCGCGACCCACCATGCCCGGCGCGGCGTGCACACGGCCAGCGCCGCGGTGACCGCGAAGCAGACGCCGATCCGTTGCAGCACGCCGGGCCAGCGCATGTCGCGTCCGGGCAGCAGCCACGCCGCCAGCAGGTTGATCGCCACGCCGAGCAGCACGATCCGCAGCGCCCGGGCCAGCGCCGCGCGCAGGAGGGGCTCGCGCGCATCGCCCCGCTCAAGCCGGGGCCCGAAGGCCAACGCGATCGACACGCCGGCGACGAACAGGAAGAACGGGAAGATCAGGTCGGTCGGCGTGCAGCCGTTCCACTCGGCGTGCTCCAGCGGCCAGTAGATGTGGCCCCAGTCGCCGGGGTCGTTGACCAGCAGCATCGCGGCGACGGTGAGGCCGCGCAGCGCGTCGACGCTGGCGAGGCGGCCGTGGGACGAAACGGAAGCGTTCGACACGGTGCGAGGCCTCGCTCAGGGCATCGGCGCGGCGTCGAGCAACTGCACGCGGTCAAACACGTACAGCGGCCCGTCGGTCGGCGCAGTCAGCGCGAAGCACAGCGTGTGGCGCCCCGGCGGCGGCGTGATCGCCGCGTCGAAGGCCAGCGAGCGCCGGGTGCGGGCCGGGTCCGGCAGATTCCACTGGGTCAGCACGGCGCCTTCGCAGCCATCCAGGTGGACCACCAGCTCGCCGAACGGCGTGGCGCTGGGCCGCTGCACCACCAGCTTGGCCTCGTGCGCCAGCGCGTAGTTGTTGGGCAGTCGCTGCAGCGCCACATGCAGGCCGTGGATGCCGTCCAGCGGCGCGTCGGCCCACTGCTGGCAGGCGTTGAACAGGGGCAGTTCGTACACAGGCGACAGCGAGGTGACATCCGGCAACGGCTGCACGCGCAGGCGGAACGGACTGCCCGGGCAGTTGGCGAGGTCCGTGGTGCCGCGGGCAAGCAGCGAAATCCGGTCGATCACGCGGACGCGCGGCGCACCCAGCACGCTGCCGTCGTCGGCATACGCCGCGGCGCGCACGGTCGCAGGGAGTGCCACGTTGAACGGTGCGGTGTAGACCGGTGCGTGCGCGTCCGGATCGCTGCCGTCCAGGGTGTAGTGCAGCGTGCCGAACCTGGCCTGATTGGAAATCGTGACGCGGGTATGTCCGGTGGCCAGCGCGGCATCCGCGTCCACAGCGATGTCCGGTGCGAAGGCACTGTCGGCATAACCGATGCCCGCGGCGCGATAGCGCGCCAGCTGCGCCGGCAGGCGGGCGAGGAAGTCGTGCCAGTCACGACGGGCCGGCACGGTCCAGGTTGCTTCGGCCAGTGCGTCCAGCCGCGGGAACACCGCGTGCTCGACGTGGGCGAAGCTCGGCATGTGCTCGGTCCACACGTTGGCCTGCGCGCCCAGCACGTGGACCACCTCGGCCGCGTCGAGCGCCTTCGGCACCGGCTCGAAGGCGTAGATGTCGGCCAGCGACTTCACCGGGATGCGACCGGTGGTCTCGTCGGCGCGGTCGCTCTGCAACTGGTCGAAGTACAGGTCCGGCGCGGGCGACAGGATCACGTCGTGCCCCTTGCCGGCCGCTTCCACTGCCCCCTTGCTGCCGCGCCAGGACATCACCACCGCATCGCCGGGCACGCCGCCTTCGAGGATCTCGTCCCAGCCGATCATGCGGCGGCCATGCGCGTCCAGGTAGCTGCCGAGCTGGTCCATGAACCAGCCCTGCAGGTCGTCGTCGCTGGCCAGGCCGAGGCGCCTGCGCTGGGCCTGCACGGCCGGCGAGGCCTGCCACTGGTCCTTCACCGCCTCGTCGCCGCCGAGGTGGATGTAGTGCGAGGGAAACAGCGCCATCACCTCGTCCAGCACGTGCTCCATGAAGCGCACGGTCGCGGGACTCGGGTTGTACAGCGTGGTGTTGACGCCCCAGTCGACCGAAACCTTCGGCCGCTTGCCGGTGACACCCAGGCGTGGATACGAAGCCACCGCGGCGGTGGCGTGGCCCGGCAGGTCGATTTCCGGCACCACGGTGATATGGCGCGCGGCGGCGTAGGCGACCAGCGCGCGGATCTGCGCCCGCGTGTAGAAGCCGCCGTAGCGCGCCGGCTCGCCGTCGTGGCCGGCATCCGGCGGCGTGCGCCAGGCGCCGATGCGGGTGAGCTCGGGGTAGCGCCTGATCGGAAGGCGCCAGCCCTGGTCGTCGGTGAGGTGCCAGTGCAGCACGTTGAGCTTGTGCTCCGCCATCTGCTCGATCAGCGTGCGGATCTCGTCCGGCGTCTGCATGTGGCGTGCGGAGTCCAGCATCAGGCCGCGCCAGGCGAAGCGCGGCGCGTCGTCGATGGCCAGCGCCGGCAGCGGCGCACCGGACGGCACCGAGGTCAGCACCTGCCAGAGCGTCACGGCACCGTAGAACAGGCCGGCATCGGTGCGTGCGCGCACTTCGACGCCGGCCGTGGTGATGGTCAGGCGATAAGCCTCGTCGCCGGCGACGCCGGTATCTCGTGTGAAGCGGATGGCCGGCTTGGCCTCGCCGCCCACGACCAGGGCGAGTCCACGGCTGCTGCGGACGTGATCGGCCAGCCAGCGCGCCGCGTCGGCCGCACCGGCGTCGCCCGGCGGCACACCGAGCGCGTCGCCGGACCGCAGCGGGAAGGATCCGGATGCCGGCTGCAGCGATGCCACCTGCGGGATCAGCGACAGCGGCGCGGCAGCCGGCAGTGGCGCCGTGTTAACGGCGTTGGCGGCGGGCCGATCGGCGACCGACGGTGCACAGGCGCCCACGGCGATGGCGGCGGCGGCCAACAGGGCGATTCGTATCAACAGCAGACGACGGCGCATCGGGCACTCCTGCGTGGGCACCGGGGATGCTGCCACGCGACGCAAAAAAACGGGTCCGAAACTGTTCGGACCCGGGGGGAGCAGGCAAGCAGGGAGGTGGCCATCCATGGCCGGATGCCGTCGCGGCGCCGGGGTCGATGCGGCGCCGCGGGTGGCAGGTCAGAGCTTGAAGCGCAGGTTGAGGTAGTACTGCCGGCCGTTCACGTAGAACGCGTACGGCTGCTTGCCGTAGGCGGCGTTCTGGGTGAAGTACTTCAGCTTCGGGTTGTTGAGGTTCATCGCATCGAGCGACAGCGACATGTAATCGGTCAGCTGCACCCCGAACGAGGCCGCCAGGTTGCCGATACCCTGCTGGAAGTAGGTGTCGGTGCGGCTCACGCCGGCGTAGAACTGCGAGCGGTAGGTGTAGCTGATGCGGGCGTTGAAGCGCTTGTTCTCGAAGTAGCCCGACACGTTGTAGGTGTTCTTCGAGGTGCCCTGCAGCGGCTTGTTACCGGTGGCGTGGCCGTCGGCGTAGGTGTAGTTCGCCTGCACGCCGAAGTTTTCGCCGATCGGCTGGATGTAGTTCAGCTCCAGCCCGCGCACCTGGCCGTTGACGTTGGTCGGCACGCTGATCAGGTAGTCCGAGTAGACGTCGTGGCCCGCGTTCTGCGTGGCCTGCAGGTCCTTGAAGCTGCGCACCTGGTTGCCGAAGTTGACGTAGTCCTTCAGGTTCATCGCATACACGCCAGCCGACAGCAGGCCGCGCGGCGCGAAATACCACTCCACCGCAGCGTCGAAGTTGGTCGAGATCAGCGGCTTGAGCTTCGGATTGCCGCCGCTGCCGGTGTGGGTCAGGTCATCGGCAGACACCGAGCCGGCCAGCGCCGAGTAGTCAGGGCGCGTCATCGTCTGCGAGGCGGCGAAGCGCGCCACCCACTGGTCGCTGAGGTCGAACTTCAGGTTGGCGCTGGGCAGGAACTTGCCGTAGCTGTGCTTGTAGACGTTCCAGTAGTAGTCGCCGAACGCCGAACCGGTGATCGGCCCGGTGACGCTGCTGGCTTCCGCGTCGGGGGCGGTGCTGGTGTAGCCGATGGTCTCGTCGGTCTTCACGTAGCGCAGGCCGACGTTGCCGCTGGCGATGCCCGACTCCCAGTTCAGCTGCACGTAGGCCGCCGAGTCCTTCTCCTGCACCTTGTAGATGTCGTTGAAGTAGAAGCGGCTGACCGGATCGCGGTTGGCGAACTGCGCGTCGATCTGCGCCAGCTGGCCAGGCGTGTAGTACCAGATGTTCGACGGGAAGCTGCCGCCCAGCGAGCTGCCGTAGTCGCTCGGATAGTTCTGGTAGGTGGTGGGATAGGCGGCCGGGTTCTGCCAGTCGGAGGCCCAGTTCGGACCCTGTGCCACCTCGAACGGGTTGCTGCGCTCGTGCTTGGCGTAGCGGCCACCGAACTGCAGCGAGGTGAGCGCGCCGTCGTCGAAGTCGAGCTCGCCGTCGAACTGCGCCCAGTCCTCCTTGTCCTTCACCTTGATGCCCTGGCCGCCGAAGATCCAGCCGGCCTGCGGGTAGATGCCCGAAGGCGAGCTGTTGTCGCCGCCCAGGTTCCAGTTGGTCGGCTGGCCGGTGCCGCGCATCCCCCAGCTGGCACCCGCGCCCACGGCGGTGCCCAGCTCCACCACGTCCTGGGTCGGGCTGGCGCCGGTGCCACGGGTAGTGCCGACCTGGCCCTTCAGGTCGAAGTGGTCGGTGACGCGCCAGTCGGCGTCGAGGGTGAGGTACTTGGACTCGGACGAGGCGCCCGGACGGGAGATCTGGTCGTACACGCCGTACGGCGTGGTGCTGCCGGCGACCGGCGCGAACGTCGCGTTGGTCAGCACGCCGTTGCTGACGGTGTAGCCCGGCTGCAGGCCCGCGCCCGACGGCACGAACTGGCTGGCCCACATCAGGTAGTTGCGGTTGTAGTTGTCGGCCTTGAGCTTGGAGTAGAAGCCGCTCAGGTCCAGCGTGAGGTTGTCGGTGGGCTTGATCTCGAAGTCGATCACGCCGCCCTTGCGCTCGCGCTGCTGGGTGAACAGCGCTGCGCCGGTGAGGTTCGGGTAGTAGACGCCGGCGAGATCCGGATGCGCGACGGCGATCGGATCGGTCGCCTGGATCTGGCTGTAGCCGCCGACGATCTCCTGGCCGTTGCGCTGCAGCGAGCGCTTCTCGTAGAACGCCTGCACCAGCACGCCGGCGGTGTTGGAATCGTTCTTCCAGTTGAACAGGCCGCTGAACTGCGGCTTGGTGTCGCTCGGAAGGTCGGAGTAGACGCCGCCGATCGAAGCCTCGGCAGTCATCGGCTTGGCGAACTCCAGCGGCTTGCGGGTGATGATGTCGACCGAACCGGCCGCGCCGCCCTCGACGAGGCGCGCCTCGGAGGTCTTGTGCACCACCACCTGGCTGACCACCTCGGCCGGCAGCAGGCTGTAGCTGACGCTGCGACCGACGGTCTGCACCTGGCTCAGCACGAACCAGTCGCCGGTGCCGATGGTGTGGCCGTTGACCAGGGTCTGGGTCAGGCTGGGATTGGTGCCGCGCAGGCTGACACGGTCGTTCTCGTCGAAGCCGCCCTCGCTGGCACTGGCCGAACTGATGTTCACGCCCGGCAGGCGCTGCAGCGTGTCGGCCACGTTCTTGGCCGGCAGCTTGCCGATGTCCTCGGCGGTGACAATCTCGACGTGCGAGGCGGCGTCCTTCTTCAGCGCGAGCGATTCGGCCTCGCTGTCGCGGATGCCGGTGACGGTGACGGCCGCCAGCTCCTTGACCTTGTCCTTGTGCGGCGCAGTGGTCTGGCTGGCGTCCTGCGCCTGCAGCGTTCCGCCGATGCACAGGCTGGCGATGATGCTCGCGGCTAACAGCGTCTTGCGATGTGACATGGTGTCCTCCCCTCAGAGCCATTCGGCGACGGTCCTCTTGCGGGATGCCGCGGCCGGTGAAGTTGCAGGGCTTGCGCCCGTTGACGTGGAACTACTGCTTGGTGTGTTGCGAAATCTCCGGAACCGCGCAGCGCATTCACCCCGCCGCCGCGGCACGACCGTCCAGGTACATCCCCGCCGCGCCGATCACCCCGTGCTGGCCGTGCTCCATAAGCCGCACCGGGACCTGCTGCAGGTAGGCATGCATCACGCCCTTGTTGAAGAACCGTGTGGCGAACGAGCTGGCCAGAAGCAATTCGCGGATCTGCGGCAGGATCCCGCCGGCCAGGAACACGCCGCCGCGTGCGCCGTACAGCAGGACCAGGTCGCCGACGAAACTGCCGAGCAGGCCGCAGAACACTTCCAGCGCCTCCACCGCCTGCACGTCGGTGCGGTCAAGCGCGGCACGGGTGACATCGGCCGGGCGCAGCAACGCCGGCTCGCGCGACGCCAGTTCGCACAGCGCCTGGTAGAGATTCACCAGGCCCGGGCCGGACAGCGCGTGCTCGAACGACACGTGCGAGCGTTCGCGGGCGAAGATGCGCAGGATCGCGATCTCCCGCTCGTTGCCCGGCGCCAGCGCGATCTGCCCGGCCTCGGTGGCCAGCACGGTCGGACCCTGCGGTCCCGGCAACAGCACGGCCGAGCCCAGGCCGGTGCCCGGCCCCATCACCAGCACCGGGCCGGGAGCGGCCGGCGCGGTGTTGTCGATCACGCCGATGGTGTCGGCACGGGTGAGGAACTGGGTGGCGTAGGCGACCGCCTCGAAATCGTTGACCACCGCCAGCCGCGACAACCCTAGCCGCTCGCGAATCTCGCGGATCGACACCGGCCACGGCAGGTTGTCGTTGACGATGGCATCGCCCAGCACGTAGCCAGCGCTGGCCACCGCGCACTGCTCGATCGGCGTGTTCGGCGCGAGGTGGCTGACGAAGTCCTCCAGCACGGCGGTGAGGCTGGGCCACTCGGCGCAGGCGTAACGGTGATAGGCGTGCACCTCAACCGGCTGCGCGGCACCGGGCGTGCGGCTGACCAGACCGATGCGGGCATGCGTGCCCCCCACGTCGGCGGCCAGGAACGGCCGTGCGGCCTCCACCACCCTCGTTGCTGCGCTTTGTCCCGCCACGTCCGCCACGCCGGAATCCCCTCGTTGCCCCGGGCCCGTCGCGGCAAGACGCCGGCGGGACCTCATGGCGGCGGAGTGTGTCCGTCGTTTGACAACGTTGTCAACCATTCCCTTTGGTAGCGCTTCACGCACCCGTGGCGCGACGCAACAGGCAGGCGCCGGGAAGACTCATGCCAAGCCGAACGAAACGTCTTCACGCCCGATCTCATCGGGCTTTAACGGGATACGAAGGCGCCGTCATACCCCTGTCGCAGCGCATCACCGCCACCACCGGGGGAGCGACCATCGGCATGCCGGAACGGGGCAGTCCCCGCGGCAGAACCCCGGGCACGGATTGACAACGTTAGGCGTGGGCGTCCATAAAGCGGGCTTCGGGGAGGTCCGCGCCGGCGACTCCCGTCCGACCGACCGATCACGCCGCAGCAGACCGTTCCGGGGGAGTTCCGCATGTCGTCCACCACGCTCGACGCCGCGCCGATGGCCGGCCGCTCCACGCTCGGGCCGATGATCATCATCGGCGTGCTGTTCTTCATCTTCGGCTTCGTCACCTGGCTCAACGGACCGTTGATCACCTTCGTCAAGCTGGCCTTCAACCTCGACGACGTGAACGCCTTCCTGGTGCCGTTCGCGTTCTACATTTCCTACCTGGTGTTCTCGCTGCCGGCCTCGGCGGTGCTGCGTCGCACCGGCATGAAGAAGGGCATCGCGATCGGGCTGTTCGTGATGGCGATCGGCGCGGCGGCGTTCGGCCAGTTCGCCACCATGCGCGTGTATCCGGGCGCGCTGACCGGGCTGTTCGTGATCGGCGCCGGGCTGTCGATGCTGCAGACGGCGTCCAACCCCTACATCTCCATCCTCGGCCCGATCGAGAGTGCGGCGCAGCGCATCGCCTTCATGGGCATCTGCAACAAGATCGCCGGCATCCTCGCGCCGATCACGATCAGCGCACTGGTGCTCAAGGGCATCGACAACATCGACGCGCAGGTCAAGGCGGCAGGCAGCCCGGAGGCCCGCGAGGCCCTGCTGAACGCGTTCGCCGGCAAGGTGCACCTGCCCTACCTGGTGATGGCCGGCCTGCTGGTGCTGCTGGCGATCTGGATCGCGTTCTCCTCGCTGCCGGAGATCAAGCCCTCCGGCGCGAATGCCGAGTCGGCGATCGGCCACCGCGAAGGCAGCCTCTTCAGCTTTCCGCACCTGTGGCTGGGCGTGCTGTGCCTGTTCCTCTACGTCGGCGTGGAGGTGATGGCCGGCGACGCGATCGGCACCTATGGCGCCAGCTTCCACCTGCCGCTGGACCAGACCAAGTTCTTCACCGCATTCACCCTGGGCGCGATGCTGGTGGGCTACCTCGCCGGGCTGGTGCTGATCCCGCGCTTCATCAGCCAGCAGCGCTACCTGGCGGTGTCGGCCGTGCTTGGCGTGCTGTTCTGCCTGGGCGCCTACGCCACCTCGGGCTACCTCTCGGTCGGCTTTGTCGCGGCACTTGGCTTCGCCAACGCGATGATGTGGCCGGCGATCTTTCCGCTGGCGATCAACGGCCTGGGCCGGCACACCGAGGCCGGCTCGGCGTGGATGATCATGGGCATCGCCGGCGGCGCGATCCTGCCGCAGGCCTTCGCGCACCTGAAGCTGCACATCGACTTCCAGCTCGCCTTCGTGCTGCTGATGGTGCCGAGCTACCTGTACATCCTGTTCTACGGCCTGCGCGGACACCGCGCCGGCCAGCGCGGAGGCTGAGGTCGCGATGACGGCGGCGCTCCCCGCATCCGCCACCGGCCGGGCCGGGTGGGCTACGATGCGTCGCCCCCTGCCAGGAGTATCGCCCGTTGCGCCATGCCACCATCAAGGACGTCGCCAAGCGAGCCGGAGTCTCGCTCAAGACCGTCTCGCGGGTGATCAACCAGGAGGCGTCCGTGCGCGCCGACACCCGGCAGAAGGTGGAGCGTGCGGTGGAGGCGCTGGGCTACCGGCCCAACCTGTCGGCGCGCAGCCTGCGCGCGGCGCACTCCTATGCGATCGGCCTGGTCTACGACAACCCGAACGCGCACTACGTGATCAGCCTGCAGGAGGGCGTGCTGTCGGCCTGCCGCGAGCGCGGCTTCGGCCTGCAGATCCATCCCTGCGATGCGAGCTCGCCACACCTGGCCGAGGAGCTGGTGGCGCTGGTCAAGCGCGCGCGGCTGGCCGGCCTGGTGCTGGCGCCGCCGATGTCCGAGCAGGCCGACCTGATCGCCACGCTGAAGGAGCACGACGTGGCCTTCGTGCGCATCATCGCCTCGCGCGAGGACCCGAGGGACGGCTATCCCTGCGTCTTCGTGGACGACCGCGACGCGGCCTACGCGATCACCGAACACCTGATCCAGCTCGGCCACACGCGCATCGGCTTCCTGTGGGGCGAGCCGCACCATCGCTCCAGCCCCGAGCGCTACCAGGGCTACGCCGACGCGCTGAAGGACTACGGCATCCCGCTCAACAAGAAACTGGTGCTGGCGGGCCGCTACGCCTTCGACGACGGCTTCCGCGGGGCACGCAAGCTGCTCACGCTGAAGGAGCCGCCCACCGCGATCTTCGGCAGCAACGACGAGATCGCCGCCGGCGTGCTGGCCGCGGCCCGCTCGACCGGGCTGGACGTGCCGTGGGATCTCTCCATCGCCGGCTTCGAGGACAACCCGTTCTCCAAGCAGGCGTGGCCGGCGCTGACCACGGCGCGCCAGTCCACCCGCGAAATCGCCCGCCACGCCGCGCTGCGGCTGATGGACGAGCTGTCCCACCGCGAGGCCGGCGAGGACACACCGCCGCCGGCCAACGAGGGCTTCGTGCCCGAGCTGGTGGTGCGCGGCTCCACCGCGCCGCCGCGCGGTGCCGTGCCGCGCAAGCGCGCGGACTGACCGCCGGCCGCGCGCCGGCCATTCCCGTTTCCCGCCGCCGCCCTCCACGACGCCCCATCGGCGCCGTGGCGTGCGGCGGCGCGCCCCTGTTTGCATGACGGATTCCCCGATGAAAGACGCAAGCACCACCCTGATGTATCGCGAGGCCGGCGAGAGCGCCGACATCATCGAACGCCAGTTCGCCCGCAACGCAGCGCGGCTGGCCGAGCTGGGCGCCCGCCTGCGGGCGAATCCCCCGCGCTTCATCGTCACCTGCGCCCGCGGCAGCTCCGACCACGCTGCCGCGTACGCCAAGTACGTATTCGAGACCCAGCTCGGGCTGGTCACCGCGTCGGCCTCGCCGTCGGTGTCCTCGATCTACGACGCGCCGCTGAAGCTCGAGGGCGCGCTGTTCGTGACGATCTCGCAGTCCGGCAAGAGCCCGGACCTGCTGCGCGCGGCGCAGGCGGCCAAGGACGCCGGCGCCACCGTGCTGGCGCTGGTGAACGTGGAGGACTCGCCGCTGGCGGCGATGGCCGACACCTTCATCCCGCTGCACGCCGGACCGGAACGGAGCGTGGCCGCCACCAAGAGCTACCTCGCCTCGCTGGCCGCGGTGCTGCAGCTGACCGCCTGCTGGCGCGGCGACGGCGCACTCGACGCGATGCTGGCCGATCTGCCCGGCCAGCTGCGTACCGGCTGGGCGGCCGACTGGTCGCCGATGGTCGAGGGCCTACGCGAGGTGCAGAACCTGTTCGTGGTCGGGCGCGGGCTCGGCTTCGGCGCGGCACTGGAGGCCGCGCTCAAGCTCAAGGAAACCTGCGGCCTGCACGCCGAGGCGTTCAGCGCCGCCGAGGTGAAGCACGGCCCGATGGCGCTGGTCGGCGCCGGCTTCCCGGTGCTGTTCTTCGCGCAGGACGACGGCACACTGCCGAATACGCTGGCGGTGGCCGGCGAATTCCGCCAGCGCAACGCCCGCGTGCTGCTGGCGGCCCCCGGCGTCGATGACGACGACTGCCTGCCGCTGGCGGCGGGCGTCTCGCCGCTGACCGCGCCGCTGCTGGCCGTGCAGAGCTTCTACAAGGCGGCCGCGGCGCTGGCGCTGGCGCGCGGGTACGATCCGGACGTACCGCCCCACCTGCGCAAGGTCACGGAGACCGTCTGATGTCCGCCACTACCGCCCTGATCAACGGCCGCATCATGGGCGAGCACGGCCCGCGCGACGGGCTCGCCGTGCTGCTGCGGGACGAACGCATCCTCGCCGTGTGCCCGGCCGACGACCCCCGCGTGGCCACGGCGCAGCGGCACGACCTGGCGGACCAGCTACTGCTGCCCGGCTTCATCGACGTGCAGGTCAACGGCGGCGGCGGATTGCTGTTCAACGACGCGCCCACGGTGGAGACGCTGCGGAGGATCGCCGCGGCCCACCGGCGCTTCGGTACCACCGGCCTGCTGCCCACACTGATCACCGACACGCCGGCGGTGATGGCCAATGCGCTGAACGCGGTGGACGCGGCGATCGAGGACGGTGTGCCGGGCATCCTCGGCATTCACCTGGAAGGACCGTTCCTGGCCGGCGCCCGCAAGGGCATCCACGACGCCAGCCTGTTTCGCCCGCTGGGCGAGGACGACCTGGCACTGATCTGCCGGCCGCGCCTGGGCGTGGTGATGCTGACCCTCGCGCCGGAGTGCGTCTCCACCGACACCATCCGCCGGCTCAGCGAGGCCGGCGTGGTGGTGGTGGCCGGGCACACCGGCGCGGACTACGCCACCACCCGCGCCGCGCTGGATGCCGGCGTGCGCGGCTTCACCCACCTGTACAACGCGATGACCCCGCTGGCCAGCCGCGAACCGGGCGTGGTCGGCGCCGCGCTGGAAGACGCCGACAGCTGGTGCGGGCTGATCGTCGACGGCCATCACGTGCACCCGGCCAGCCTGCGCGTGGCGATCGCGGCGAAAGCCCGCGGCAAGAGCGTGCTGGTCACCGATGCGATGCCGCCGGTCGGCTCGGACCGGCCCGACTACGTACTCAACGGCCAGACCATCGTGATGAAGGACGGCGTCTGCCAGAGCGACGATGGCGTGCTGGCCGGCTCCGCGCTGGACATGGCCACCGGCCTGCGCAACCTGGTGCAGATGGTCGGCGTGCCGCTGGCCGAGGCCTCGCGCATGGCCAGCGCCTACCCTGCCGACTGGATCGGGCTGGGCGCCACCCACGGCCGCATCGTCGCCGGGCAGCGCGCCGACCTGGTGCTGCTGGACGACACGCTGACCGTGCAGGGCAGCTGGATCGGGGGCGCGTTCGCGGCCTGAGCCGCGCTGCCACGGGACTGCAATCGGGGCGGTGCGATCATCCGTAGTCCACCGCACCGCCACCGTTCCGTCGAGGTCCCCGCATGTCCCTGCTCCGTCGCCTGGCCGCCCCGCTGCTCGGCCTCGCCGCCCTGTGCGGCACGGTCCACGCCGCGCCCGCCGCGCACCACCGCGTCATCGTGTTCGTGTGGGACGGCATGCGTCCGGACGCGATCAGCGCCGAGGACACGCCGAACCTGCTGGCGCTGTCGCGGCGCGGGGTGTTCTTCACCGACAACCACTCGACCTACCCCACCTTCACCATGGCGAACGCGTCGAGCTTCGCCACCGGCGCGTTTCCCGGCCCGATCGGCTTTTACGGCAACAGCTTCTGGGCACCCGGTGGCGACGGCCTGAACGCCAAGGGCAAGGCGGCGGACTTCCAGGACCCGATCTACACCGAGGACTACGCGGTGCTGCGCGACCTCGACCGGCTCGAGCACGGCGAGCTGCTGCAGGTGCCGACCCTGCTGGCCACCGCGCACCGCGCTGGGCTGACCACGGCGGTGATCGGCAAGTCCGGCCCGGCCTTCCTGCAGGACTACAAGCTGCCGGACGAGGGCGGCGACAACGTGCTGCTGGACGAGAACACCGTGCTGCCGCTGCGCTTCGCCAAGGAGCTGCAGCGCGCCGGCTACCCGCTGCCAGCGAACACGACCCACGCCTACGCGCCGTCGCTGCTGCAGCTGGCCGATGACAACGGCGAGCCCACCGCGCCGGGCAGGCTCGCCACCCTGCGCGACAGCGTCACCTCCGACGCCACCGCCGGCGGCGAGACCACGCCGGGGCCGGCCAACGCCTGGATGATGCAGGTCTATCTCGACGAGGTGCTGCCGAAGCACCGGCCGGACATCAGCGTGGTGTGGCTGCGCAACCCCGACACCACCCAGCACCAGTACGGTGTGGGTTCGCCGGAGTTCCACCGCGCGCTGCAGGCGCAGGACGAGCTGCTCGGCCGGCTGGAGGCGAAGCTGCGCGAGCTGGGCATGGCCGACGACACCGACCTGGTGGTGGTGTCCGACCACGGCCACAGCAACGTGGCCGGCCCGGCCGACCTGTTCCCGCTGCGCACGATCAACGACGGCCGCGTCGGCGGGCTCGATCCGGAGTGGGGCTACTCGGTCTCCGGCAGCCTGCGCATGGCCGACGACCTGACCCGCGCCGGCTTCCACGCCTACGACGGCCAGGGCTGCATCTACGCGCCGGTGATGAGCGGCATCCGCGCCGACGGCACGCGGCTGCACCCGACCCGCTATGACGACGACGGCAGCATCTGCGGCAAGCCGGGCCCCTACACCACGCCCAGCTACGAGGTACCCGACGAACTGCCGGCCGACGCGGTGGTGATCGCCCCGAACGACGGCACCGACTATTACTACGTGCCCTCGCACGACCCGGCGCTGGTGCGGCGACTGGTGCGCTTCCTGCAGTCGCGCGTGGTGGTGAACACCGTCTTCGTCGCCCACCGCTACGGCGCCCTGCCCGGCACGTTGCCGGCCGAAGCGGTGCACCTGGGCAACGCGAAGCGCGGACCCGACGTGATCATCAGCTATGCCTGGGACGCGAACGCCGTGGTGCAGGGCTTCCGCGGCACCGAGGTCGGCACGGTGTCCACCGAGCGCGGCCAGCACGGCAGCTTCAGCCCGATCGACGTGCACAACACGCTGGTGGCCAGCGGCCCGGACTTCCGGCAGGCGATGCGCGATCCGCTGCCCAGCGGCAACGTCGATGTGGCGCCCACGCTGGCGGCGGTGCTCGGCCTGGCGCTGCCGACTGCGCAGGGCCGCGTGCTGCACGAGGCGCTGGCCGGCCCGCTGGCGCGGCCGGTGTCCGACTACAAGGTGGTGCCGGCCGCGATCCGTCCGGCGACCGCGGCCACCGGGCTGAAGACGGTGCGCATCGACGGCGCGCCGCTGCCGGCCACCCGCTTCAGCTTCACCGTGAAGCAGAAGGTGCTCCGCTTCGACGGTCGCCGCTGGACCTACTTCGACCAGGCCGCGGCGGATCGCCGCTGAGCCGGACCGCCGACCGCCTTACTGATAGACGTGCAGGCGGTCGAAGATCCAGGCGTGGTACGAGGCCAGCAGCGCGGGCTGGGCGCAGTCGGTGTACAGGCCGTCGCAGCGGTCGCGTAGCTCGGTCTCGGCCGCGAAGTACGGATCGGCCGGCAGGCCGGCGGCCTGCAGCACCATGCTGGGCAGGAACGCGATGTCCAGCACCGGATAGCGCGGCAGCAGCGGAGGATCGGCCAGGTTGCTCTTGAGCATGTAGTAGGTGAGGTAGTCCCGCTTCGCGTCCAGCGCCGGCGACGCGCCCGGCGGCAGCGTGCGCGCCAGGTCGCGGATCAGGCCGCTGAACGCCGGCTGGTGGTCGCCGAAGCTCAGCAGCACAGTCGGCTGCGCGCGGCCAAGGAAGTGCGCCTCCAGCCCACGCATGGCCCGGTCCGAGGCCTGCAGCCGGGCCAGGTAGGTGTCGAAGTTGAGCGCCGCCGGCGCCGGCAGGTCGTGCAGCAGGCCGTGGTTGTACGGCGGCGGCAGCGAGGACAGCGGATGCAGGTCGTGCGGGCCGTGCTGGGCCAGCGTGAGGATCATCATGAACACCGGGCGGCCCGGCCGCTTCAGTTCGCCGTAGACCTTCCAAGCGGCGTCGAAGATCTGCGCGTCGCTGCTCTTCCACGCCACCAGGCCGAGGTCGTTGACGTCGTAGAAGCGGTCGAAGCCGTAGTCGCGGTAGGCGTTGCGGCCGTTGATGAAGCCGCCGGCGGTGGGATAGATCGCCACCGTGAGGTAGCCCAGCCGCTGCAGCTGGCGCGGCAGCGTGTCGCGCACCCGCGGCGCCAGCACGTACGGCGCGTACATGCCGCCTGGACCGAAGATGCTCTGCGGCAGGCCGGTCAGCGAGGCGAACTCGCTCACCCAGGTGCCGCCGCCGAAGGTGTGCACGCGCAGCGCGCCGTGCGCGCGCGTGCGCACATCGGCGCGGAACATGCCGACCCGGCATGGCGGCAGGTTGCAGGCGGTGAAGCCGGAGGGATCGAAGGTGCTTTCCTCCAGCACCTGCACGATGTCGGGATACCCCGCTGCACCGGCCGGGGTGGCCGGACGCACGCCGGCCGCGGTGGCCGCCCATTGCCGCTCGGCCTGCGCGTCGCCCGAACGCGGCGGCAGATGGATGTCGTCGTCCTCGAGGTTGACGAAGAAGTTGGTCAGCTGGGCCGGATCGGACAGCTTTTCCCACGCGTTCCGGCGGTGCGCCGCGGCAAACGGCCCGTCCGGCGCCAGCACCACGTGCATCGCCAGCACGCCGATGGCCACGCCCAGCATGCGGGTGGCCAGCGCACGGCGCAGCGCGAGCGCACGGTCCACCGGAGGCTCGCGCCGCCACAGCCAAACCGCCAGCAGCGGCAGGCCCAGCACGACGGCGGCGGCGCCCAGCAGCAGCGGCGGGTAGTGCTCCAGCGTCTCCAGCAGGCTGGCACGCACGAAATAGACGAAGTCCGCCGGCATCAGCGACGAGTCGAGGTAGCGCAGCTTGAACTGGCCCAGCACCTTCAGCAGCACGAACGCGCCGCCGCCGAACAACAGCGCCAGCGCCGGGCGGGCGGTGGCTGCCAGCAGGACCGCAACCGTCGCCAGCATCACCGACAGGACGAACAGGCGCTCGCCGGTGGCCGGTTCCTGCCACGCGGTCCAGGCCACGCAGGCGACAAACCAGGCGAACGCCAGCCAGCGCCCCCCCTGGCGGGCCGGCATGCGGGCATCGGTTGCATTCATCGATCCACCCCTGTGCGGACCACGATTGATTGTGACGCGCATGTTACGGCGGCACGACCACCACCGACGCGTGCCGGAAGTTGCGCCGTTGCCGGCCATTACGGAAGCCCGGACAGGGCCGACGGTCACGCCGATCTGCTAGGTTTCGCCCTCTCGCAAGCCGACAGAAGTGCCCCATGTCTTCCCATCGCCGCACCCCGACCTTTCCGCTCGCTCTCGCCGCGCTGGCAACCGCCCTGCTGGCCGGCTGCAGCAGCCTCGGCCATCGCGCGCAGACGCTGGCCGATGGCGCCCGCGCCGACGTGGCGATCCTGGAAACCACCGACATCCATTCGAACATCCTCGGCTACGACTACTACAAGGAAAAAGCCGATCCGACGCTGGGCTACGAGCGCACGGTCACGCTGATCCGGCGGGCACGCAAGGAATTCCCCAACACCTTCCTGTTCGACGATGGCGACACCATCCAGGGCAGCGTGCTGGCCGACTACCAGGCGCTGGCCAAGCCGGTGGGCTGCGACGAGGAGCTGGCGATCTACCGCGCGATGGATGCGGTGGGCTACGACGGCGGCACCGCCGGCAACCACGAGTTCAACTACGGCCTTGGCTTTCTGTCCCAGGTCACCGGTACGCCGATGAACGTGGACGGCGGCAAGCGCAAGCACTGCGCCGGGCCGCACTTCCCGCTGGTGCTGTCGAACGTCTACAGCGCGCGCGATGGCCAGCCGATCTTCCAGCCGTGGACCGTGGTCACCAAGACCATCGAGGCCTACAGCCCCGACGGCAGTCGCCTCGCAGTGCCGCTGAGGGTCGGCATCATCGGCTTCACGCCGCCGCCGATCCTTGCCTGGGACAAGCAGAAGCTGCAGGGCAAGGTCACCGTCAGCGGCGTGGTCGAGGCGGCGAAGAAATACCTGCCGCAGCTGGAGGCCGAACACCCGGATCTGGTCGTTGCGGTGCTGCACGGGGGCCTGGATACCCATCCCTACACGACCGAGATGGAGAACGGCGGCTGGTACCTGGCCGGCGTGCCCGGCATCGATGCCCTGCTGCTGGGCCACTCGCATACCGAGTTTCCCGGGCCGCACTACGCCGGCATGAAGGACGTGGATGCCGAGCGCGGCCTCGTGCGCGGCGTGCCGGCGGTAATGGGCGGCTTCTTCGGCAAGGACCTGGGCGTGATCAAGCTGGCCCTGGTGCGCCAGGGCGATCGCTGGGTGGTCGACAAGCGCGATACCCACAGCGAGGTGCGACCGATCTGCCGGCCTGCAGGCAAGGGCAAGACGCCCGACTGCGTCGCCCTCGATCCGCAGATCGCTCCGCTGGTGGCCAAGGTGCACGAAGCCGCCATCGCCTACGTCAATACACCGATCGGCGAGACCCGCGTGCGGCTGAGCAGCTACTTCGCCGACGAGGGCAACATGACCGCGCTGGCGCCGATCAATGCGGCGCAGGCGGACTACGTGCGCACCGAGTTGCCCAAGACCCACCCCGAGCTGGCCGGCATCCCGGTACTGTCGGCCGCCGCGGCGTTCCGCACCGGCTTCGGCGGCCCGGACGACTACACCGACGTGGCCCCTGGCCCGCTGACCCTGCGCAATGCCGCCGACCTGTACTTCTATCCCAATACGCTGGCCGCGGTGAAAACCGACGGTGCCGGCGTGAAGGCCTGGCTGGAGCAGTCCGCCCGACGCTTCAATCGGATCGACCCGGCCAAGGCCGGCGAGCAGGAGCTGATCAACCCGCGCTACGTCGGCTACAACTTCGACCAGCTGCAGGGCGGGCTGGCCTACACGATCGACCTCACGAAGCCGGCCGGCGAGCGCATCACGTCGCTGACCTACCACGGCAAGCCGGTCACCGCGGACGAGCCGTTCATCGTGGCCACCAACAACTACCGCGCCAACGGGGGAGGCCACTTCCCGGGACTGGATGGCAGCAACATCGTGCTCTCGTCGCCCGACGGTGCGCGGGAGATCCTGGCCCGCTGGATCGAGCGCAGGCAGCATCTGGGGCCGGCCGAGCTGGAGCCGACCTCCTGGCATTTCGCCCCGGTGCGGACCCGCGGCCTGGTGGTGTTCCAGGGGGCCGCCGGCAAGCAGGCAGTCGCCGCCGCGGCCGGCCTGAGGGACATCCGCCAACTCGCCGACCACGGCGACGGCACCGCCACCTATGCGATCGACCTGTCGCACTGAAAATCCGGGGTAGGGGGGTGGGGTACCGCCTGCGTTGAACAGGGTGTGGGGCGGCGGCTGACCGACGCCGCCCCAGATGCCCCCCGCGCATGGAGAGCGGCCCGAAGACTTCCGCATGGACGCGGAAGCACTTTTATTCCATTGGCCACAAGCCGCGGCGGTTGCGATATCGTGACGACTGTTTCCCTGGTCAATACACGGTGCCGCGACATGGCTCTGGGTCCGGCCGGCCCCAAGCGATCGCTCGAACGGGCCGACGATGCAAACGAGTTCGAAGGCTTCGTGCGGTCACAGCGCGACGGGCTCGTGCGCTTCCTGCAGCGACGGACCCGCTCGGCCGACGACGCGGAAGACCTGGCCCAGGAGAGCTTCACCCGGCTGATCCGCTATCGCGGATACGCACCGGACACCTGGGCCGGCCTGCTTTACCGGATCGCGGTGAACGCGCTGCACGACCGCGGCCGGCGTGCGGCAAGCCGGTTCGACGCGCTGCACGTCAGCCTGGATGAAGAAGCAGTGGATCTGGCGGCGAGCGAGCCGTCCCACGAGCAGCGCACCGCCTCCGAACAGGAACTGGCCGCCCTGCAACGTGCGCTGCTGCGCCTGCCCGACCGCTGCCGCCAGGTCTACCTGCTCAACCGGATCGAAGGGATGAGTTACACCGAGATCGCAGAGCACTGCGGGATCAGCGTGAAGGCGGTGGAGAAGCACATCAGCCGGGCGCTGCGCCTGCTGCGCGAACGCCTGGGCGCATATCACACGGAGGTCAGGCCATGAATCGCCAAGCGATGGAAGACGCGACACCCGATCTGCCCGGCAGCGCCGAGGAATGGCTGGCCAGGCTGCATTCGCCGGCCCGCAGCCCGCAGGATGAAGAAGCCTTCGAACGCTGGCGGGCGGCCGATCCGGACCACGCGGCAGCCTACGCGGAGGTGGAATACCTGCACCGCAATGCCGCGCTGCTCGGCGGCGATCCGATGCTGCGCGCGGTGGCGCGCGCGGCGCGCCGCGACTTCACCCGACGCCGTGCTGCACGACCGCCCCGGCGCGCCTGGTGGGTGGCCGCCGGCCTCGCTGCCAGCCTGCTGCTGGCGGTCAGCGTCGTGCAGATCATGGCCGACCGGCCCGACCTGGGCGGGCAGACCTATGCTGCCGGCGTCGGCCTGCCCCGCTCGGTCACCCTGTCCGACGGCACCGAGGTGGCACTGGATGCCGAGACCAGCCTGATCGCCCGTTTCGACGGCCACCATCGCGAGGTCATCCTGCGCAACGGCCGCGCCCAGTTTCGCGTGGCCCACGACACCGCCCGTCCGTTCCTCGTGGTGGCGGACGGCAACCTGATCCGCGACATCGGCACGACCTTCCAGGTCAGCCGCGGCGCCGACGGAGTCACCGTAGGCCTGCTCGAGGGCCGGGTCTCGGTCAGTCGCGATGCGGTCGGACATGCCTGGATCAGCGACCTCAAGCCGGCCCAGCAACTGCACATCGACGCCAGCGGGCGGGCCAGCCCGGTCACCCGGCTGGACGTAGAGGCCGCGCGTGGCTGGACCCAGGGCGAGCTCGCCTTCAACGAGCAGCGCCTGGATGAACTGCTGCGCGCCATGAACCGCTATTCGCAAACCCAGCTGCGCCTTGGCGATCCGTCGCTGGCCGGGCTGAAGGTCAGCGGCCGCTTCCACGCCGGCGACCAGCAGGCGCTGGCCGAGGCTCTGGCCCAGGGCTGGAAGCTGCGGGTCGTGCGGACCGGCGCGAGCGAGCTCACCCTGCTGCCGACCGGGGCACGCTGAGCGGCATGCCATGGCGCCAGTCCGCGTCTGCCGCGCCGCTTCGACGGACCGTCGCAGTTGCGCTGGCTTTCGCGCTTGGGCTGGCTTGCGCCGTCGCGCACAGTGAGGAGTCCGTCCGGCATTACCACCTGCCTGCGGGCACGCTCGACGAATCCCTGCGTGCGCTCGCTCGCAGCGGCAACATCCAGCTGCTGTATCCGCCGGAGCTGACTGCCCACCGCCGCGCCGCGCCACTGGAGGGCGATTTCTCGCCGACCGATGCCCTGGCCACGCTGTTGCGCGGCAGCGGGCTGGAAGTGCAGCAGGTCACCGCCGATACTTTCGTGCTCCGTCGACATCCGGTCCCTGCCACGACCCGCCGACCCACCGGGCGCGCGCTGCCCGCGGTGCCCCTGCAGGACGTCCCGGTGCCCCTGCTGCCGGTGGAAGTCACCGGCACCCACCTGCGCCGCACCGCGGTGGAGACAGCATCGCCGATCACCGTGATCACCCGCCGCCAGATCGAACGCAGCGGCTACCAGACCCTGTTCGAGCTGCTGCGGGCCCAGCCGGGCGTGCGAGTCAACAACGCACCGGTGGCGATGACCGACAACGCGCTGTACCAGGTCAACGGGCTATCCGGTGCCACCGGCGCCGCGGCGGTGGACCTGCACGGGCTGGGCGCCACCGCCACGCTGTTCCTGGTCGACGGCCAGCGCATGGCCGGCTATGGCCTGGCGCAGGGTGAGTTCGCCCTGGTCAACGATCTGGAAAGCATCCCGCTGCCGCTGGTCGAACGGATCGAGGTGCTGCGCGACGGCGCCTCGGCGATCTACGGCTCCGACGCGATGGCCGGTGTGGTCAACATCATCCTGCGCAAGCACTTCCAGGGCGTGGCGGTGGACGGCAATACGGGCATCTCCTCCCGCGGCGATGCCTCGCAACACCGGGCCACGGTCAGCGCCGGCACGGCCTTCGGCCGCGGCGGCCTCGTGATCCTGGGCGTGGACTACCTCGAGCGCGCGCCGCTGCTCGGCCAGGACCGCGCCTGGGCGCGGCGCTCCGGCGATGACAGCAACGGCTACTACTACTTCGACGGCGGTCAGATCGGCTACGACAACCAGGGCGGCGGCTGCACCCGAACTTCGCTGGACGGGCCCTGCGTCAACACCTCCGGGCCGGTCACCTCGCTGCAGACCCGACTCGACAGCCGCTCGCTGCTGGCCCACGTCGATCACCCGCTCGGCTCGCTGCGGGGCTACGCCGACCTGCGCTGGAACATGGTTCGCCAGCATCAGCAGACCGGTCCGGCCACCGAACAGATCGCGTTCTACAACCCGGCGACACCGCAGGACATACAGGTGGTCAACTACGCGTTCGGCGATGTCGGGCCGATCCGCGACTTCACCCAGTCACGCAGCACCCAGTTCAGCCTTGGCCTTCGCGGCACGCCGGGCGATTGGGAGTGGGACCTGCGGGTGGACAACCAGCGCAACACCGGAACCGATCGTGCCCAGGGCCTGCTGCGCTCCAGCGTGCTCGACCAGGCGCTCGCCGATGGCAGCTATGTACCCGGCGGGCACAACGATCCGGCCCTGCTGGCGGCACTCGCGCCCCTGCTGATGCGCACCGGACACACCAGCCAGAGCGGCTTCAGCCTGCGCGCCGACGGTCCGCTGGGCGAGTGGAGGCAGGGCAGCATCGGGCTGGCCGCAGGCATCGAAGGCTACCGCGAGAAGCTGGACGACCAACCCGATCCACTGCTGATCTCCAACGACGTGTTCCAGTTCCAGCCGCCCTACGTGCGTCGCGGCGACCGCTGGATCTCGGCCGCGTACATCGAACTGGAAACACCGCTGGCCAAGGGGCTGACCATGAACCTGGCCAGCCGGGCCGACCACAGCGGCGGCTTCGGCTGGGCGTTTTCGCCCAAGCTGGGGCTGAAGTGGGATCTGTCCGACAGCGTGAGCCTGCGCGGCACCCTGGCCCGCGGCTACCGCGCGCCGACGCTTCCGGAACTGGACCGGCCGCAGGCGCTGTTGCCCACCGGCGTGCGTGTGGAGGTACCGGACAGCCTGCTGCCGTGCCGCGATCCGGCGGCGACCCAGCCGGGCTACTCGCTGTGCACCTTGCGCTTGGACAGCATCAGCAACCCGGACCTCAAGCCCGAACGCTCGCGCAGCCTGACCTTCGGTGTTGTGTGGGCGCCGAGCCCTGCGCTGGGCATCGCGCTGGACATCTACCAGGTCGATCGCCACAACGAGATCCGCCCACTGCCGGTGTCCTACGCGCTGGACCATCCGGACGCCTATCCGGAGCTGTTCCGCCGCAACGACCAGGGCGTGCTCTACGCCTTCGACCAGCAACTGGTGAACCTGGGCAGGACCATGGTGCGTTCGTTCGACCTGGATGCGCGCTACCGGCTGGACACCACGCACCATGGCAGCATCGGCTTCAGCCTGGGCGTGGACTGGCTGTCCAAGCTGCGCAGGCAGATCGAGCCCGGTGCCTCGCTGCAGTCCTACGCCGGCTTCGCCGACCAGCCCAGGGCCACCGCGCTGGCGGGCGTCGAATGGACACTGCGCGACTGGGTGGCGACCGCGAACCTGCGCTACACCGGCCACTATGCCTTCCAGTCCAGCGCGGACAGCCTGCTCACCTGTCCTGACGCGCTACGCCAGGCCGGCCACTGCAACACCCCGGCCTTCACCCTGCTCGACCTCAACCTCGAGTACAGCGGCATCGAGCACTGGCGCTTCGGCCTCAACATCCACAATGCCCTGGACCACCAACCGGTCTATTACGGCCGTCCTTCGCTCGCCTACAGCCCTTCATTCGACGACGTGGTCGGCCGATATTTCCTCCTGAGCTTCCACTACCAGCGCTGACCATCGCGCCGGCATGGTTGCAAATGCACCTGTTGACGCCACCGCAAGACCGCCCGTAGTGTCCGAGCCATGTCGATCGACAACGCCCCAGTCAGCCTCCGCCCCGCTCGCCTCCCCGGCGTGGCGCGTTGCGCTGGCGCGCGCTGCGTCGACACCCTTTCCGCCGCCACGATTACCACCACCACGACCATTACTACCCGGTCGGGGTGGGTTTCCGTGCGCGACTAGCTTCATCACACGCAACGGCCCCGCCCTCGACGAGGCGGGCCGGCATTCCTACCGACACGCCAGCGAGCACGGGCCTCATCCGGAGGTTCACCGTGAATTCCTGCGCACCCCAGCTGATCGAACAACCCAAACCGCTGCCGTCGGTGTTCGCACCGGCGGCCCCCGTTTCCCGTTGCCGTGAGCTGGCGGTCGGCGTGATCGGCCCCGGCCGCGTCGGCAGCGCCCTGCTCGACCAGTTGCGCGCGGCGCAGCCGAGGCTCGAGCGCGAGGGGCGCGTTCGGCTGCGCCTGTGCGGCGTGGTCGCCAGCAAGCGCATGTGGCTGGACTGCGATGACGCCGAATTGAACAGTCGCCACGGCGGCGCGCAGGTCTGGCGACCCAACGACCTCGATGCCTTCGCCGCCCACGTGCGCGGCAACGAGCCGCGCGACGCACTGCTGATCGACTGCAGCGCCAGCGACGCGGTCGCCTCCCGCTATTCGGCCTGGCTGGCCGCCGGCCTGCACGTGGTTACCCCGAACAAGCTGGCCGGCAGCGGCGCGCTTGACCGCTGGCAGGCGATCCGCGCCGCCAGTGCCGCCAGCGGCGCACGCTTTCGCTACGAAGCCACGGTCTGCGCCGGTCTGCCGGTGGTGCAGACCCTGCGCGACCTGCTGGACACGGGCGACGAACTCGTGGCCGCCGAGGGCATGTTCTCCGGCACGCTGGCCTGGCTGTGCAACCGCCACGACGGCTCGCAGCCCTTTTCCGCACTGGTGCGCGAGGCGCATGCACTGGGCTACACCGAGCCGGATCCGCGCGACGACCTCTCCGGCATGGACGTGGCACGCAAGCTGGTGATCCTGGCGCGCGAAGCCGGCTGGGCGCTGTCGCTGGAGGACGTGGCGGTTGAAAGCCTGGTACCGAGCGCGCTGGCCGCTCTGCCGCGCGACGAATTCATGGAGCGGCTGGATGAACTGAACGGACCGATGGCCGCGCGGCTCGCCGAGGCCCGTGCGCAGGACGGCGTGCTGCGCCACGTCGCCCACCTGGATGCCCGTGGCCGCGCCAGCGTGAGGCTGGCCGTGCTCCCGGCCGATCACGCCTTCGCCCACTCGCGACTCACCGACAACGTGGTGCAGTTCACCACGCGCCGCTACTGCGATAATCCGCTGCTGGTGCAGGGCCCGGGTGCCGGTCCCGAGGTCACCGCTGCCGGCATCTTCGCCGACCTGCTGCGCATCGCCGAGTCGCTGGAGGTGCGCGCATGAACGCCCAACTGCGAGACCGCATGAGCCACGCCCCGCAACGCGCCCTCCACGCCTACGCCTTCGCCCCCGCCTGCGTGGGCAACGTCGGCGTCGGCTTCGACATCCTCGGTCACTCCATGGCTGGCGCCGGCGACCGCGCCGAGGTCCGGCGCATCGACGAGCCGGTGGTGCGCATCGCAGCGATCGAAGGACTGGTGACCGAGCTGCCGCTGGATCCCCAGCGCAATACCGCCGGCATGGCCCTGCTTTCCCTGCGTCGCGCACTGAGCCTGCACCATGGCTTCGAGCTGACCCTGCACAAGGGCATCGCGCTGGGCTCGGGCATGGCCGGCTCGGCGGCCTCCTGCGTGGCCGCGCTGGTCGCCGCCAACGCGCTGCTGGAACGCCCGCTGCCGCCCGAGTCGCTGTACGAGTTCGCGCTCGACGGCGAGGCCGTGGCCAGCGGCAGTCGCCACGGCGACAACATCGGCCCGATGCTGCTCGGCGGCCTGGTACTGGCCACCCACGACCGGCTGGTGCGTATCCCGGTGCCGGCCAGTTGGCACTGCGCCCTGGTCCATCCGCATTTCGTGCTGGAAACGCGCAAGGCGCGAGCCGCGCTGGCCGGCGACTATCCGCTGGGCAGCTTCGTGCAGCAGAGCGCCAACCTCTCGCTGGTACTGGCCGGCTGCTACCGCGGCGAGGCAGCGCTGGTGCGCGAAGGACTGAAGGACGTGCTGGTCGAACCACGCCGCGCACCGCTGGTGCCGAACTTCGCGCGGGTGAAGCAGGCTGCGATGGACCACCGCGCGATGGGCGCCAGCATTTCCGGCGCCGGCCCCAGCGTGTTCGGCTGGTACGAGCAGCGCGCCGATGCGGAAAAAGCGGCCACCGCCATGCGCGGCGCCTTCGCCGAAGCGGGACTGGATAGCGATGCCTTCGTCGCCCCGGTCGACGGTCCTGCCGCCCGCGTGCTCGACGCGCTCGACGCCGGGTGCGGTACATGAGCGAGGCGCTGCGTTACGTCAGCACGCGCGGCGGCAGTCCCGCAGTGGGTCTCGGTGCAGCAATTGCGGCCGGCCTGGCGCCCGATGGTGGACTGTACGTGCCGGAGACGATGCCCCGGCTGGACATCGCGATGTTCGATCCGGCCGGCGGGCTGGCGGACACCGCCGCCACCCTGCTCGCGCCGCTCTTCGCCGGCGATCCGCTGGCCCAGGCGCTGCCGGCGATCTGCGCCGAGGCGCTGGATTTCCCGGTGCCGCATCGCGCATTGCCCGCCGATGGTGCCCACGTGCTGGAGCTGTTCCATGGCCCCACCGCTGCGTTCAAGGACATCGGCGCGCGCTTTCTAGCTGCCTGCCTGACGCGGCTGCCGCGCCATGACACGCGCCCGCTGACCATCCTGGTCGCCACCTCCGGCGACACCGGGGCTGCGGTCGGTGCAGCCTTCCACGGCCGGCCCGGCGTGCGGGTGGTGATCCTGTACCCGGACGGCAAGGTGTCGCCGCGGCAGGCGCACCAGTTGGGCTGCTTCGGAGGCAACGTGACCGCGTTGCGCGTGGCCGGCCGCTTCGACGACTGCCAGCGCATGGTCAAAGCCGCGCTCAACGATGCCTCGCTGCAGGCCGCGGTACCGTTGTCCTCGGCCAACAGCATCAGCCTGGGCCGCCTGTTGCCCCAGATGAGCTACTACGCACATGCCGCGCTGGCCTGGTGGCGGGAGCGCGGGCGGCCGCTCGACCTGATCGTGCCGACCGGCAACCTGGGTAATGCGCTGGCCGCGCTGTGGGTGCGCGTACTCGGTCTGCCGGTCGGCCGGGTGCATCTGGCCTGCAACGCCAACGCCACCCTGCCGGAGTTCCTCGGCGGTGCCGACTACCGTCCGCGCGAAGCGGTGGCAACGATCGCCAACGCGATGGACGTGGGTGCGCCGAGCAACGTCGAACGGCTGCGCTGGACCTTCGACGATGCGACCCTGCGCCGCGAGCTGCCAGCCACCAGCGTCGACGACGCGGCGATCCGCAACACCATCGCCCGCCACGCCCGCGAGCATGGCGAGGTGTTCTGCCCGCATACCGCCACGGCCATGCATGTGCTCGACACGCTTCGCGCGGGAGGTGACCGCGACGAATGGACGGTGGTCGCCACCGCCCATCCGGCCAAGTTCGAGAGCGTGGTGGAACCGCTGGTGGGCCATCCGGTCGCGGTACCACCGGCGCTGGCGGCGATGCTGGCGCGCCCGGCACGGTCCGAACCGCTGGCCGCGGACGACGATGCGCTGAAAGCCTGGCTGAGCGCGCTTCGCGCCTGATCCGTACCCGCGCGAACGGAGGTGCGGCGATGCGTCATGGCGCGTCGCCGATCGCTTCGATGCGCCGGGCGGGCGTCGGCAAGGGGGCGCGACGAAGCGTACGCGGAATCCTGCGAAAGGCGCGCCAGCCCAAGTGCAGCAAGGCTTTGAGCCCGTTTTCGATTGGACATCTGGACGTCCGAACGACTTTTTTCGCTTGGATTCACATGAAACTGTTGACGCGGCCTTTTCCGCTGCCCTAAGGTCGGTCGCATGTCGCAGCGCAACAGCCACCACAGCCTCGCCCTGAGCCGTCGTCCCACGACGGTAGGCGACCCGCTGCTGGCCGGCGGCGCCCTCCTTCTTATTGGCCTTGTACTCGTACTCCTCATTACCAGCGGAGGTGCGGGCTAGCGGCTGCGTCCCAGGCAAAAGGAAACACACCTGAGACCCCCCAAGACCCCGCACCGACACCGGAGCGGGGTTTTTTTTCGCCTGCGTTCCACCCCCTCCCGGAGATCCCGATGAACCGCGACAACGACGTAGCCGTAGCCGATCCGAACGATGCCGACCGCGTACGCATCTTCGACACCACCCTGCGCGACGGCGAGCAGGCGCCGGGTTTCTCGATGGACCGCCGGGCCAAGCTGCGCATGGCGCAGGCGCTGGAGGCACTCGGCGTGGACGTGCTCGAAGCGGGCTTCCCGCAGGCCTCGCCGGACGATTTCGCCGCCGTCGCGGAGATCGCGCGCACGCTGAAGACCACCACCGTCTGCGGCCTGGCGCGCTGCCAGAGCGGCGACATCGACACGACCGCGCGTGCACTGGAAAAGGCGCAGCGCTCGCGCATCCACGTGTTCCTGTCCACCAGCCCGCTGCATCGCGAGCACAAGCTGCGCATGAGCAAGGCGCAGGTGGTGGACGCCACCATCGCCGCCGTCGAGCGTGCGCGCCAGCTCTGCCATGAAGTCGAGTTCTCCGCCGAAGACGCCCTTCGCACCGAGCCCGACTTCCTGGCCGAGGTGTTCAGCGCCGCCGTCGCCGCCGGTGCCACCACGCTCAATGCGCCGGACACCGTGGGCTACACCACGCCGGCGGAGATCGCCGAGCTGTTCGGCTACCTGCGCCAGCACGTGCAGGGCGCGGACCAGGTGGTGTTCTCCAGCCACTGCCACGATGACCTCGGCATGGCGGTGGCCAACTCGATGGCCGCCATCGGCGCCGGCGCGCGACAGGTGGAATGCACCATCAACGGCATCGGCGAGCGCGCCGGCAACGCCGCGCTGGAAGAGATCGTGATGGCGCTGAAGGTGCGCAAGCCCTACTTCGGCGTCGACACGCGCATCGACACCCGCAAGCTCTACCCGACCTCGCGCCTGCTGGCCCAGCTGACCGGCCAGCCGGTGCCGCGCAACAAGGCGATCGTCGGCGAGAACGCCTTCGCGCACGAGTCGGGCATCCACCAGCACGGCATGCTCAAGCACCGCGGCACCTACGAAATCATGCGCCCGCAGGACGTCGGCATCGGCGAGACCCGGCTGGTGCTGGGCAAGCACTCCGGCCGCGCCGCGCTGCGCCAGCGGCTGGAATCGCTGGGCCACACGCCCGACGAGGCGGCGATGGACGCGATCTTCGCCCGCTTCAAGACGCTGGCGGACAAGAAGCGCGAAGTGCACGACGAGGACCTGGAGGCGATCGCGCTGGGCCAGGACCCGGAGGCCACCGGTCCCTGGAACATCGTGCAGCTCAACAGCACCACCCACCTGGGCAGCGCCTCGGCCTCGGTGAAGCTGGCCCATGACGACGGCCACGAGGTCAGCGAGGCGGCGATCGGCGACGGCCCGGTCGATGCCGTGCTGCGCGCGATCGAGCGCGCCACCGGCCACGCCGTGGAACTGACCGACTTCAGCGTGCGCGCGGTGAGCGAGGGCGGCGACGCCCAGGGCCAGGCCCAGCTCACCGCCCGCCATGCCGACCGCGCCTGGCGCGGCCACGGCATCAGCACCGACATCGTCGAGGCCACCGCGCTCGCCGCGCTGGCCATCGTCAACCGCATCGAACGCCAGCAGCCGGTCCGCGAGCCGGCGGCCGTGGCGCACCTCTGACCCTTAGCCCATGCCGCACCCAGCCACCGCACGGAGCCATCGATGAGCACGCCCTTCCTCTGGCACAACGGCCGCATCAAGCCCTGGGCCGATGCCAACGTCCACGTCACCACCCACGCGCTGCACTACGGCTCGTCGGTGTTCGAGGGCGAGCGCGTCTACGCCACGCCGCAGGGCCCGGCCTATTTCCGCCTCGCCGACCACACCCGCCGCCTGTTCGAGTCGGCGCGCGTGTACGACATCGCCATCGGCTTCAGCGAGGAGGAGATCAACGCCGCCTGCCTGGAAGTGATCCGCGCCAACCGCATGCGCGCGGCCTACGTGCGGCCGATCGTGTTCCGCGGCGCCGGCGGCCTCGGCGTGCTGCCGAACGACGGCTCGCCGGTGGACGTCGCGATCATGGCGATGGAATGGGGCGCCTACCTGGGCGATGCCCGCGAGAAGGGCGCGAACGTCTGCGTGTCTTCCTGGCATCGTCCGGCACCGAACACCCTGCCGAGCTGGGCCAAGGCCGGCGGCAATTACCTGTCCAGCCAGCTGATCGCCGCGGAGGCACGCCGCGGCGGCTACGACGAGGGCATCGCGCTGGGCCACAACGGCCTGCTCAGCGAGGGCGCCGGCGAGAACCTGTTCCTGGTCAAGAAGGGCAAGCTGCTCACCCCGCCGTCCAGCGCCGGCATCCTCGCCGGCATCACCCGCGACTCGGTGATGACCCTGGCCGAAGACCTGGGCCTGGTGGTGGAAGAGCGCGACCTGCCGCGCGAGGCGCTGTACTCGGCCGACGAGGTGTTCATGACCGGCACCGCCGCCGAGATCACCCCGGTGCGCTCGGTCGACCGCAAGCCGGTCGGCGCCGGCGAGCCGGGCCCGGTGACCCGCGCGCTGCAGCAGCGCTTCTTCGGCCTGTTCGACGGCAGCACCGAGGACCGCTGGGGCTGGCTGACGCCGGTGCCCACGACCGCCGACGAGGAGATCGCCGCATGAGCGCGCGCACCCTCTTCGAGAAACTGTGGGATGCCCACCTGGTGGCGCCGGAATCGGCCGACACCCCGGCGATCCTGTACATCGACCTGCATCTGGTGCACGAGGTGACCTCGCCGCAGGCGTTCGACGAACTGCGCAGCCGCGGTCTGCCGCTGCGCCGTCCGGACCGCGCCCTGGCCACACTGGACCACTCGACTCCGACCCTGCCACCCGGCCCCGACGGCGAGCGTCCCTACGCCAACGCCGAAGCAAAAGCGCAGGTCGCCAAGCTGGAAGCGAACTGCGCCGAGTTCGGCATCGAACTGCACGGCTGGGACAGCAGCGACCGCGGCATCGTGCACGTGATCGGCCCGGAACTGGGCGCCACCCAGCCGGGCATGACCATCGTCTGCGGCGACAGCCACACCTCCACCCACGGCGCGTTCGGCGCGCTGGCGTTCGGCATCGGCACCACCGAGGTCGGCCACGTGATGGCCACCCAGTGCCTGCTGCAGCGCAAGCCGAAGACACTGGCGATCCACGTCGACGGCGCCCTGCCCAGGGGCGTGGGCGCGAAGGACCTGATCCTGCACATCATCGGCAAGATCGGCGTGGACGGCGGCACCGGCCACGTCATCGAGTACCGCGGTCCGGCGATCGAGGCGCTCTCGATGGAAGAGCGCATGACCGTCTGCAACATGTCGATCGAGGCGGGCGCGCGCGCCGGCCTGATCGCCCCGGACGAGACCACCTTCGCTTGGCTGAAGGGCCGCCCGCACGCGCCGCAGGGTGCGGCCTGGGACGCCGCCGTCGCCGCCTGGCGCCAACTGCCCAGCGACGCAGGCGCGCGTTACGACCGCGAAGTGCGCATCGACGCCAGCCAGATCCGTCCGACCGTCACCTACGGCACCCACCCGGGCATGGCGATCGCCATGGACACGCCGGTGCCGGCACCGCGCAATGCGGTCGAGCAGCGTGCGCTGGACTACATGCAGGCCCAGCCGGGCCACGCCATGCAGGGCATGCCGGTGGATGTGGTGTTCGTCGGCAGCTGTACCAACTCGCGCCTGTCCGACCTGCGCGAAGCGGCCGAGGTGCTGCGCGGCCGCCGCGTCGCCGACGGCGTGCGCATGCTGGTGGTGCCGGGTTCCGAAGCGGTGCGCCGCGACGCAGAACGCGAAGGTCTGCACGAGGTGTTCCTCGACGCCGGCGCCGAGTGGCGCGTGCCGGGCTGCTCGATGTGCATTGCCATGAACGGCGACCTGGCGCAGCCGGGCCAACTGGTCGTGTCCACCTCCAACCGCAACTTCGAGGGTCGTCAGGGCAAGGGCGCGCGCACCGTGCTGGCCAGCCCGGCCACCGCGGCCGCCTCGGCCGTGGCCGGGCGCATCGCCGACCCTCGCGAGTACGTCCGCCAGGAGCAGGCCGCATGAAGCCCGTCACCCGCATCCACTCGCGCACCGCCGTGCTGGCGGACGAGAACATCGACACCGACCGGATCATCCCGGCGCGCTTCCTCACCACCACCACTCGCGAAGGTCTGGGCAAGCGCTGCTTCAACGACTGGCGCTACCAGGCCGACGGCAGCGACAACCCGGCGTTCCCGCTGAACCGGCCGGAAGCGGCGGGCTGCGCGATCCTGGTTGCCGGGCGCAACTTCGGTTGCGGCTCCTCGCGCGAGCACGCGCCCTGGGCGCTGCTGGATTACGGCATCCAGGCGGTGCTGTGCAGCGAGATCGCGGACATCTTCCGCAACAACGCGCTGAAGAACGGCCTGCTCGCCATCGTGGTGTCCGAGGCCGAGCACCGCTGGCTGCTCGAGCACCCCGGCGTGGAGCTGTCCATCGATGTGCGCGAGCAGCACATCAGCCTGCCCGACGGCGGCCGCATCCACTTCCAGCTCGAACCCTTCGCCCGCCACTGCCTGCTCGAAGGCGTCGACCAGCTCGGCTTCCTGCTGCAGCACGCCGAGGCCATCACCCGCTACGAACTCCAGCACGAGGAACACGCTGCATGAAGGCGCATATCGTCACCCTGCCCGGCGACGGCGTCGGCCCCGAGGTCACCGCCGCCGCGGTGGCCGTGCTCGAGGCCGTGGCCGAGCACTATGGCCACCGGTTCACTTTCGAAGAGCACCTGATCGGCGGATGCGCCATCGACGCCAGCGGCGAGCCGCTGCCGGCCGCATCGCTGGAGGCATGCAAGAAAGCCGACGCGGTGCTGCTGGGTGCGGTGGGCGGGCCGAAGTGGTCCGACCCGAACGCCAAGGTCCGCCCCGAGCAGGGCCTGCTGGCGCTGCGCGCGGCGCTCGGCGTGTACGCCAACCTGCGCCCGCTGCAGGTACACCCGGCGCTGGCCAACCTGTCGCCGCTGAAGAACGAGAAGCTCAAGGGCGTCGACGTGCTGTTCGTGCGCGAACTCACCGGCGGCGCCTACTTCGGCGCCAAGACGCGCACCGCCGACGCCGCCACCGACGAGTGCAAGTACACCGAGGCCGAGATCGAACGCGTGGTGCGCCGCGCCTTCGCGCTGGCGCGCGAGCGCCGCCACCACCTGACCTCGGTCGACAAGGCCAACGTGCTGGAGACCTCGCGCCTGTGGCGCAACGTCGTGCAGCGGATCGCGCCGGAGTACCGCGACGTGACCGTCGAGCACCAGCTGGTCGACTCGATGGCGATGCTGCTGCTGACCCAGCCGGGTCGCTACGACGTGGTGGTCACCGAGAACCTGTTCGGCGACATCCTCACCGACGAGGCCGCCGCGCTGGCCGGTTCGCTCGGCCTGCTGCCGTCTGCCTCGCTGGGCGATGGCAAGCGCGGCCTGTACGAGCCGATCCACGGTTCGGCGCCGGACATCGCCGGCCAGGGCGTGGCCAACCCGACCGGCGCGATGCTCTCCGCCGCGATGCTGCTGCGCCACTCGCTGGGCCTGGAGGAAGAGGCCCAGTGCGTGGAGGCCGCGGTGTCGCACGTGCTGGCGCATGGACCGCGGACCCGCGACGTCGGTGGCCAGGGCAACACCGCCGCGGTGCGCGACGCCGTGCTGATGGCGGTGGAGGACCACGCCAGCACCCACCACGCCTTCTTCGCCGGCGGCCGCGCATGCGGTTGATCCCGGCCCACGCTTGCTTTCCCCGCGCGTCCGCGACCGGTCCCTGTCACGTGTGCGGCGACACCTCCCCGGCGCCCGCACTCGCCGGCCGGGAGGCGCGGGGAAGCTTTTCTATCCGTTCCACGGGAGCAACCGATGCGCAGTGATGTGATGAAAACCGGCCCCGATCGCGCACCGGCACGCGCGATGATGCGGGCCACGGGCCTGGACGACGCGGCGATCGCCAAGCCGCTGGTGGCGATCGTGCACACCTGGTCGAACGTCAGCCCGTGCAACCTCAACCTGCGCGAACTGGCCGACGCGGCTACCGCCGGCGTGCGCGCCGCGGGCGGCACGCCGATCGAGTTCAACACCATCGCGATCACCGACGGCATGGCGATGGGCACACCCGGCATGCGCGCCTCGCTGGTCAGCCGCGAGGTGATCGCCGACTCGATCGAGCTGGCCGTGGACGGCCATTCGCTGGACGCGATGGTGGTGCTGTGCGGCTGCGACAAGACCATCCCCGCCGCGGCGATGGCGCTGGCGCGGCTGAACATTCCCGGCGTGGCGCTGTACGGCGGCACCATCGCCCACGGCAACCACGACAACCACCCGATCACCATCCAGCAGGTGTTCGAGGCCGTCGGCGCGCACGGTGCCGGCAAAATCGACGATGCCGAGCTGACCGCAGTCGAACGCGACGCCTGCCCGGGCGCCGGCGCCTGCGGCGGCCAGTTCACCGCCAACACCATGGCGATGGTGCTGACCACGCTGGGCCTGTCGCCGATGGGCTTCAACGACATCCCGGCCACCCATCCGGCCAAGCAGCAGGCAGCCTACCGCTGCGGCGAGCTGGTGATGGAATGCCTGAAGGCCAACCGCCGCCCGTCCGACCTGCTAAGCCGCACCGCGTTCCAGAACGCCGCCCGCATGGTCGCCGCCACCGCCGGCTCCACCAACGCGGTGCTGCACCTGCTGGCGATCGCCCGCGAGGCCGGCGTGGAGTGGAGCATCGAGGACTTCGAGCCCGCCTCGGTACGCACCCCGGTGATCGCCGACCTGCTGCCCGGCGGCCGCTACACCGCGGTGGAGATGTTCGGTGCCGGCGGTGCCGCCCGCGTCGCGCAGGAACTGATCGCCGCCGGCATGCTTGCCGACACGCCGACCGTCACCGGCCGCTCGCTGTTCGCCGAGGCCGAGGCCGCACCGCGCGCCGACCACCAGGACGTGATCCACCCGGTGGGCGCACCGCTGAAGCCGCGCGGCGGCTACTCGATCCTCTACGGCAACCTCGCCCCCGAGGGCTGCATCCTCAAGCTGGCCGGCAAGACCGGCACCCAGTTCGAGGGTCCGGCCCGCGTGTTCGAAAGCGAGGAGGCCGCGTTCGCCGCCGTGCAGTCCGGCGGCATCGCCAAGGGCGACGTGGTGGTGATCCGCAACGAAGGTCCGGCCGGCGGCCCCGGCATGCGCGAGATGCTCGGCGTCACCGCCGCCCTGGTCGGTCGCGGTCTGGGCAACGACGTCGCGCTGATCACCGACGGCCGTTTCTCCGGCGCCACCCACGGCTTCATGGTCGGCCACATCGCGCCGGAAGCGGCCCGCGGCGGTCCCATCGGCCTGCTGCAGGACGGCGACCGCGTGGTGATCGACGGCGAGAAGCGCGAGCTGCGCACCACCGCCGACCTCGACGCCCGCCGCGCCGGCTGGACACCGCCGCCGCCCAAGGTCACCCACGGCGCCCTGGCCAAGTACGCACGACTGGTCGGCTCCGCTTCCGACGGCGCGATCACCCGCGCCTATGCCCCATCCACGTCGGCCGCCCCGGCGGCCAAAGCTTCCGAAGAACACACCCAAGGAGTCACCGCATGAGCACGAACAACGACAACCTCCTCGCCAAGGGCCGCATCGCCGTGCTCGGCTACGGCAGCCAGGGCCGCGCCCATGCGCTGAACCTGCGCGACTCCGGCCTCGACGTGGTGGTCGGGCTGCGCCCGAACGGCCCGACCTGGCACAAGGCCAAGGCCGAGGGCTTCACCGTGGTCGAGCCGGGCGAGGCAGTGAAGGGCGCCGACCTGGTCGCCGTGCTGACCCCGGACATGGTGCAGCCGACGCTGTACACCGAGTCGATCGAGCCAAACATCAAGCCGGGTGCCGCGCTGCTGTTCGCGCACGGCTTCAACGTGCACTTCGGTCAGATCACCCCGCGCAAGGACATCGACGTGATCCTGGTCGCGCCGAAGGGCCCCGGCGCACTGGTGCGTACCGAGTACGAGCGCGGTCGTGGCGTGCCGAGCATCTGGGCGGTCTACCAGGACGTCAGCGGCCAAGCCGAGGCCAAGGCCCACGCCTACGCCGACGGCATCGGCGGCGGCCGCGCCCTGCTGATCAAGACCGACTTCAAGGAAGAGACCGAGACCGACCTGTTCGGCGAGCAGGCCGTGCTCTGCGGTGGCGCCAGCGAGCTGGTAAAGGCCGGCTTCGAGACCCTGGTGGAAGCCGGTTACCAGCCGGAGATCGCCTACTACGAGGTGATGCACGAGCTGAAGCTGATCGTCGACCTGTTCTACGAAGGCGGCCTCACCAAGATGCTGCAGTTCATCTCCGAGACCGCGCAGTACGGCGACTACGTCAGCGGCCCGCGGGTGATCGACGCCGGCGTGAAGGCACGCATGAAGGACGTGCTGAAGGACATCCAGGACGGCACCTTCGCGAAGAACTGGACCGAGGAATACAAGGCCGGCCTGCCGAACTACAAGAAGCTCAAGCAGGCCGATCTCGACCACCCGATCGAGCAGGTCGGCGCCGCCCTGCGCGCCCGCATGCCGTGGCTGCAGACCGGCAATGCACAACCCGCCGCTGCCGGCGAACCGCTGAAGAAGGTCGGCTGAAGTCGTCGACCCGCCGGCCGCGCGTGATCGCGCGCGGCCGGACCGAACGCAACGCTTGAGGAACCGTCCCGTGAACGTGCAGACCGTGAAGTCCGATCCCGCGCCGATCCTGCCGCCGCCCGGCGTGCACCCGCTCGCCGGCACCCCGATGACCGGTGCCGAGATCGTGGTGCAGGTACTCGCCGACGAGGGCGCGGACGTACTGTTCGGCTACTCCGGCGGCGCCATCCTGCCGGTGTACGACGCGGTGTTCCGCTATAACGCCGAGCACCCGCGCGAGGACGGCCGCGATGCGATGCCGCTGATCGTGCCGGCCAACGAGCAGGGGGCGGGCTTCATGGCCGCCGGCTACGCCCGCGCGTCGGGCAAGGTCGGCGTGGCGGTGGTCACCTCCGGCCCCGGCGCCACCAACACGGTGACCCCGGTGCGCGACTCGATGGCCGACTCGATCCCGATGGTGGTGATCTGCGGCCAGGTACCCACCGCGGCGATCGGCAGCGACGCGTTCCAGGAGGCGCCGATCAGCAGCATCATGAGCGGCTGCGCCAAGCACGTGTTCCTGGTCACCGACCCGGCGAAGCTGGAACCGACCCTGCGCACCGCCTTCGAACTGGCGCGCAGCGGCCGCCCCGGCCCGGTGGTGGTGGACATCCCCAAGGACGTGCAGAACGCCACGCTGACCTTCCAGGGCGAGGGCCAGCTGGCGATTCCCGGTTATCGGGCACGGATGCGCGCGGTGGAGCAGGCGCACCTGACCGACGCCGATTGCGCGGCCTTCTTTGCCGCGCTGGGCCAGGCGAAGCGGCCGCTGATCTACGCCGGCGGCGGCATCATCGCCGCGGAAGCCGCCGAGGCGCTGCGCGCCTTCGCCGAAGCCTTCGGCCTGCCGGTGACCACCACCCTGATGGGCATCGGCGCGGTGGACACCACCTCGCCCCTCGCCCTGCACATGCTGGGCATGCACGGCACCGCCTACGCCAACTACGCGGTGGAGGACTGCGACTTCGTGCTGGCGCTGGGCGCGCGCTTCGACGACCGCGTGGCCGGCGTGCCGGCGAAGTTCGCGCCGCGCGCGCGCACCATCGCCCAGGTCGACATCGACCCGGCCGAGATCGGCAAGGTGAAGGCGGTGCAGTGGCACCACTGCGGTCCGCTGGTGCGCACGCTGGACCGGCTGCGCCGCTACGGCAAGGCGCAGGGTTTCCGTCCGCAGTCCGACGGCCGTTACGCGGCGTGGCACCGGCACGTGGCCGAACTCAAGCGCGTGCATGCGATGAACTACGACCGCGCCAGCGCGATGATCCAGCCGTATGCGGTGATCGAGGCGATCAACCGCATCACCGACGGCCGCGCGATCATCGCCACCGGCGTCGGCCAGCACCAGATGTGGGCCGCGCAGTACTTCGACTTCCGCGGACCGCGGCAGTGGCTCACCTCCGGCTCGATGGGCACGATGGGCTTCGGCCTGCCGGCGGCGATCGGCGCGCAGTTCGCGCGGCCGGACGCGCTGGTGATCGACATCGACGGCGACGCCAGCATCCGCATGAACTTCGGCGAGCTGGAAACGGTGACCACCTACGGCCTGCCGCTGAAGGTGGTGGTGTTCAACAACGCCGGCGACGGCATGGTGCGGCAGTGGCAGAAGCTGTTCTTCGAGAGCCGCTTCGCCTCGTCGGACAAGACCCTGCACACCAAGGACTTCGTCAAGGCCGCGCAGGCCGACGGCTTCGCCTGGGCGCAGCGGCTGGACCAGCCGGCCGACATCGCCCGCGTGGTCGCCGACTTCCTCGCGTTCGAAGGCCCGGCCTTCCTCGAGGTGATCATCGATCCGGACGCCGGCGTCTATCCGATGGTCGGCCCCGGCATGACCTACGCGCAGATGATCACCGGCGACCACATCGCCTCGCGCACGCCGCCCGAGGCCGCCGACGGCTCGCCCGCGGACATGTTCTGACGCCGGCCCCACGCTGGCCCGACCCGATACCAAAGATGAAACACACGCTATCGATCCTGCTGCAGAACGAATCCGGCGCGCTGGTGCGCGTCGCCGGACTGTTTTCCTCGCGCGGCTACAACATCGACTCGCTCAACGTGGCGCCGACCGCTGACATCGAAGTATCGCGGCTGACCCTGGTCACCCACGGCAGCGACGATTCGATCGACCAGATCCTCAAGCAGGCGCGCAAGCTGGTGGACGTGATCGAGGCGGTGGAGTTGCCGTCGCCGGTGGCGGTGCCGTCCGATCCGGCCGCAGGCGCTTGAACGCGATGGGCGACGACGGCCTCGACCTGCTGCGCCGCGTGCTCACCGCGCGCGTCTACGAGGTCGCGCGCGAGTCCGAGCTCGATCCGGCCCCCGCCCTGTCGCGGCGGCTCGGCAACAACGTGCTGCTCAAGCGCGAGGACAACCAGCCGGTGTTCTCGTTCAAGCTGCGCGGCGCCTACAACAAGATGGTCCACCTGGACGCGCCGGCACGCGCGCGCGGCGTGATCGCCGCTTCCGCCGGCAACCATGCCCAGGGCGTGGCGCTGGCCGCGGCGCGGCTGGGCGTGCGCGCCACCATCGTGATGCCGCAGACCGCGCCGCAGGTGAAGGTGGATGCGGTGCGCGCGATCGGTGGGGATGCGGTCACGGTGGTGCTGGCCGGCGACTCCTACAGCGAGGCGCAGGCCGAGGCCGCCCGCCTGCAGGCCGAACACGGCTACACCCTGGTGCATCCGTTCGACGATCCGGACGTGATCGCCGGCCAGGGCACGGTCGGCATGGAAGTGCTGCGCCAGCACGCCGGCCCGCTGCACGCGATCTTCGTACCGGTTGGCGGTGGCGGCCTGCTGGCCGGCGTCGCCGCCTTCGTCAAGGCGGTGCGGCCGGAGGTGAAGGTGATCGGCGTGCAGAGCACGGCGGCGAACGCGATGGCGCGCTCGCTGGCCGCCGACGAGCGGGTGGTGCTGGACGAGGTCGGGCTGTTCGCCGACGGCACCGCAGTGAAGCAGGTCGGCGCGCTCACCTTCGCGATCTGCCGGCAATACGTGGACGACATGATCTGCGTCGACACCGACGCGATCTGCGCGGCGATCAAGGACGTGTTCACCGACACCCGCACCGTGCCGGAACCCTCCGGCGCGCTGGCGATCGCCGGCCTGAAGCAGTACGCCGCCGCGCACGGCCTCAAGGACCAGACGCTGGTGGCGGTCTGTTCCGGCGCCAACATGAATTTCGACCGGCTCGGCTTCGTCGCCGATCGCGCCGAGGTGGGCGAGCGGCGCGAGGCGCTGTTCGCGGTCACCATCCCGGAGGAGCGCGGCAGCTTCCGCCGCTTCTGCGAGGTACTGGGCGGGCACAGCCTGACCGAGTTCAACTACCGCATCGGCGACACCCGCGAGGCGCACCTGTTCGTCGGCGTGCGCACCGGCGGGCGCGAGGAGAGCGAGGCGCTGGCGCGCGCCTTCCGCGCGCAGGGCTTCGGCGTGCTGGACCTGTCCGACGACGAGTTGGCCAAGCTGCACCTGCGGCACATGGTCGGCGGCCGCTCGCCGCTGGCGCAGGACGAACGGCTGTACCGCTTCGACTTTCCCGAGCGCCCCGGCGCGCTGCTGCGCTTCCTGGCGCAGCTGCACCCGGACTGGAACGTCAGCCTGTTCCACTACCGCAACCAGGGCGCCGACCACGGCCAGATCCTGGTCGGCCTGCAGGTGCCGCCGGCCGAGCGCGACCTGTTCGCGCGTTTCCTCGACACGCTGGGTTATCCGCATCGCGACGAGAGCGCCAACCCGGCCTATCGGCTGCTGCTGTGCGAGGCGCCGGCAACCATCCGGACCGAGGCGTTGCGCGCGGTCTGATTCCGTGGGCGCTCAGAACAGGTCGACGCTGCCGGCGCTCACGTCCCCTTCCAGCGCGCCGCGGGCGCGCAGGGCCTCGTAGCTGAAGACCTGGTTGCGGCCGTGGTTCTTGGCGAAGTACAGCGCCTTGTCGGCGCGATCCAGCACGGTGGCCGGATAGTCGTTTGCCCCGATCCCGGCGAAGCCGATGCTGACCGTGACGCGGCCGACCTGGGGGAATGCATGGTCAGCGACCCGACCGCGGAAGCGCTCCAGCGCAGCCAGCGCCGCCGCTTCGTCGACCGCCGGCAGCAGCACCACGAATTCCTCGCCGCCGAAACGGAACAGTGCGTCACCGCGGCGGAAACTGGCCCGCATCTGCTGGGCGATCATCAGGATCACCTCGTCGCCATACAGGTGACCCCAGGTGTCGTTGATGCGCTTGAAATGGTCGATGTCCATGATGGCCAGCCAGGTCTGGCTGCCCTCCTCGCCTTCGCGCGGGCGGGTGCCATGGAGCTGCCGCTGCAGGTGGCGATCGAAGCTGCGGCGGTTGTACAGGGCGGTCAGCTTGTCGCGCTCGCTCTCGTCGAGCAGGCCGACGTAATTGGCGTAGATGCGGGCAAAGCCCTCGACCAGGGGACGCAGCATCTCAAGCGGATGCTCCGATTCGAGCATCAGCGCACCGATCATCCGGCCCTCGTGGCGGATCGGCACGAGCAAGCCGTAGCTGCCATCGCGCAGCCGCACGCAGCCGCCATCGCGCTCGCCCTGCTGCAGCAGGAGCTCGGCGGCGGCATCGGTCGTTCGCGGCACCAGCTCGACGTTGAAGCGGCCCAGTGCGTTGCGCGAGCAGCGCACCACGCTCCCCTGCGGCCCGGCATGCTCGCCCGCCCGCTTGTACAGGGTCACCGCACGCGCGTCGGCCAGCTCGGCCAGGGACAACGTGAGGCTGTGGTCCAGCGCCTCGGTGTCGCGCTGGTGCGTGAAGTGCGCGACCGAGTCGACCACCCGCGCCTGCCCGGCCTCGCCGCTGGTCACCCAGCCCGGCGCCTCCGCGGGCATCGGTGGCACGGGGCCGATGGTGGCGACACGGTCGATGGACACGGAACTCCCGGATTGGACAGGGTTCGGGCATCCATCCCCGGATGCCCGGCATCGGGCGATGCCAGTGCATTCGGTATCGACCCACCCCGTGACAACTTGAGGTCGGGAGGCCGGAACCGGGGCGTGTGCCGGGCTTCCCGCCGGCCGTGCACGCTAGACTTTGCCGATGGCTCCGACCTCACGCAAACGCCCCCGCCGCCCCGCTCCGCCCTCGCCGCCCGTCCGCCCGCGGCAGTCGCCGCCTCGCGCCGCGCCGCGGCCGGCCGATGCCTCGAAACGGGCGACCCGGGTACTGGACGCCCTGCTTGCCCCGTTGCCGCCGACGCTGCGTGCGAAGGCGCACGACTACCTCGTGCTCACCCGCATGGACCGGCCGATCGGCGCCCTGCTGCTGCTGTGGCCGACCTGGTGGGCGCTGTGGCTGGCGGCGGACGATTTTCCGCCGTGGCCGACCCTGCTCATCTTCACCCTGGGCGTGTTCGCGATGCGCGCGGCCGGCTGCGCCATCAACGACTACGCTGACCGCAAGCTCGACCCGCAGGTGGCACGTACCGCCGGCCGGCCGATCGCCAGCGGGCGGGTCTCGCCGCGCGAGGCGCTGATCGTGTTCGGCGTGCTGCTGGCTTTCGCCTTCGTGCTGGTGCTGTTCACCAACGCGCTGACCATCAAGCTGTCCTTCGCCGGCGCCGCGCTGGCCGCGCTGTACCCGTTCACCAAGCGCTACACCTACATGCCGCAGGTGGTGCTGGGCGCCGCGTTCGGCTGGTCGATCCCGATGGCCTTCGCCGCCGTGTCCAACACCGTGCCGCCGCTGGGCTGGCTGCTGTTCCTGGGCAACGTGGTGTGGTCGGTGGTGTACGACACCGAGTACGCGATGGTCGACCGCGAGGACGACATCAAGGCCGGTGCCAAGTCCACCGCGATCCTGTTCGGCGACGCGGACCTGCCGATCCTCGCCATCCTGATGGCCACCTTCGCGCTGGCGATGCTGTTCGTCGGCCAGCGCGCCCACCTGGGCTGGCCGTACTGGCTGGCGCTGCTGGCCAGCCTCGGCCTGTTCGGCCACCAGCTGTGGCGGATCCGCGGACGCGAGCGCGAGGCCTGCCTGGCCGCGTTCCGCCACAACAACTGGCTCGGCCTGGTGCTGTGGGTGGGGATCGTGCTGGCGCTGGCGCTACGCTGAGACCGCGATTCGGGGCCGCTTCGCGGATACACGCGCCGGGTTCGGGCGCGGCGGCATGCCGTCGTCCTCGCGCGGACCGTTGTGGTCACGTCGATCATCGCCGCCGAGGCCGTCGCGCTCCCTCCCGTCCATGTGGAACACGCTCACCGCCTCGCCGAGCACCTGGGCCTGATGGCGCAGGGTGGCGGCGGATGCCCGCGTTTCCGACGCCATCGCCGCATTGCGCTGGGTGACCGAGTCGAGGTTGGCGATGGTGTCGTTGATCTGGCTGATCGCGGCGGTCTGCTCGTCCGCCGAGGCATGGATCTCGCCCACCAGCGAGCGGGCACGCCCCACCGCCTCGACGATCGCTCCCATCCGCTGGTCCGCGGCCTCGACCGAAATGCGGCCCTGTTGGACATGCTCGCCCGCCGTGCCGATCAGGCCGCGAATGTCCTTGGCCGCGCTGGCGCTGCGCTGGGCGAGCTGGCGTACTTCCCCGGCGACGACCGCGAAGCCGCGACCATGCTCACCGGCACGGGCCGCTTCCACTGCGGCGTTCAACGCCAGCAGGTTGGTCTGGAAGGCCAGCTCGTCGACCAGGGCGATGATCTCGTTGATGTCGTCGGACGATTTCCGGATCGCGCTCATCGCCTCGCGCACGTCGGCGATCGCCCCGCGGCCCTGTGCCGCCGTCTGGGCCGCGCCATCGACGGTGTGCGCCGCCTCGCGCGAACGTTCCCGGTTCTGCTGCAGCGTGGCGGTGAATTCCTCCATGGTCGCCGCGGCCTCCTCCAGGCTGGCGGCCTGCGACTCGGTGCGCTCGGCCAGGTCGTTTACGGCCTCGGCGATGGCCTCGGCGGTGCCACCGAAGCGATGTACCTCCTCGCGTACGTCGCCCACCACCGCGCGCAGGTTCACGCTGAGCTGGTCCAGCTCCCGCCCGGCCGCACGGGACAGGAAACTGTCCCGACTGAACAGCGGGCGCGACAGATCGCCGGCGGCGACATCGCGCGCATTGCTGCCCAGATCCTCCAGCGCGCGCGACACGCCGTGTTGGTAGAAGAACAATGCGGCCATGACTTCCAGCGCCACGACCAACGGCGCCACCAGGCTCTCGTGCCCGGCCACCCAAGGCAGGCGGGAGAGCAGGAACGGCAGCGCGGCACCGATCGCCACACCCACGGCCACGCGGGCCGGGGTCGATTCGGCGATCCAGCGCGCCAGAGCATGCAGGGGGCCGGGCCGCTCGATGCGGCCCTCGCGCAGACGCAGCGGCAACCGCTTTCCGGCTTTCTCGGCCGCCGCGATCTGCGCATAGACCTTCTCGGCCGCAGCGATGTCCTCGGGTGACACCCAGGTGCGCACCGACATGTAGCCGGTGATCTCGCCTTCGGTGACCACGGGGGTGACGTTGGCGCGCACCCAGTAGAAATCGCCGTTCTTGCGCCGGTTCTTGACCAGGGCCGTCCAGGGGCGGCCGGTCTTGAGCGTGTCCCACATGTCGCGGAACGCCTCGCGCGGCATGTCCGGGTGGCGGATCAGGTTGTGCGCCTTGCCGATCAGTTCCTCACGGGCAAATCCGCTGACCGTGGCGAAGGACGGGTTGCAATAGGTGATGACACCGCGCAGGTCGGTCTTGGAGACCAGGGCATCGTTCCCGCGCAACTCGTATCTGCGCTGGGTCACGGGAAGATTGATACGCATATCACGCTCGCAAGGCTGGCATGGGCGACATACCGCCCGATCGATCGGTTATCGACGCGCAGCGAGGGTGTCTTGATTGATCCCAGTCAATTTGCCGCACGAGCGGAACGACTCCCGCCTGTCGCAGGAGCGCGTGCGAGCACCCACACATCGATCCTGCTTGCTCCCGCCTTGCGCAGGAGACGAGCGCACTCGGCCAGCGTCGAGCCGGTGGTCATCACGTCATCGACGATCGCCACGTGAGCAGGTGGCTCCGCGTCCGGGTGCAGCGCGAACGCGCCGCGCACGTTTCGCCGCCGGGCCACTGCGTCCAGCTCGCTCTGCGGCGCCGTGGCGCGGGGGCGCAACAGCAGGTCGTGGCGTAACGGCAGACCCAACGCCCGTGCCAACGGACGCGCCAGCTCGAGCGCTTGGTTGTGGCCGCGCTGGCGCAGCCGCACACGATGCAGCGGCACCGGGAGGATCAGGTCCGGCAACGACACCGGACGGGATTCGCGCAGCCACAGCGCCGCCAGCGAGCGTCCGGCGGCGAGGTCGCCTCCGAACTTGAAGCGCGATTCCAGCCGGTCCACGGGCCACCCGTAGCGGAACGGCGCCCATGCCCCATCCCACGGTGGCGCGCGCCGCTGGCACCGTCCGCACAACGCCGCCGGCAGCGCCAGCGGCAGGGCGCAGCGTGCACAGCAGACGCGGTTTCGCGGCAGCTCGGCGGCGCAGTCGCGGCACAGATCCAGGTCGTCGTGGCCGGCAGCACCGCACAGCAGGCAGCGCGCCGGCAGCAACCAGCGGCCGAGGTCGGCCAGTCGGGAACGGAGCGCATCCATGCGCGGGCGAGGCCGGTCAGTTCGACGGCTTGAACATCGCCGCGTCGAGGATCGACCACAGGTGGATGATCCAGCCCAGCCAGAAGATCCACAGCACGCCGGCCAGCACGAACATCACGATCGCCTTGAGCAGGCGCCCCTGCACCAGCTGGCCCAGGCCGGGGATGAAGAAGCTGCACACCGCCGCGATCACGTTGCCGGTACTGCCCTGTCCTGCGCTCATGCCCTGATCTCTCCGTGGGTGTTCCAGTGGATGGTAGCGGACCTCGATCCGTGCCAGCGTCAACCATTCGCCAGCGCACTGGGTTGACACTCGGCAGGACGCTTCCCACACTCGCGCCCTGCCCGACGGAGCACCCCCCATGTCTGCATCCACCCTGCGCCACGACTGGACCCGCGAGGAAGTCGCCGCGCTGTTCGCCCTGCCGTTCAACGAATTGCTGCACCGCGCGCACACCGTGCACCGCGCACACCACGATCCGAACGCGGTGCAGGTGTCCACCCTGCTGTCGATCAAGACCGGCGGCTGCCCGGAAGACTGCGCCTACTGCCCGCAGGCGGCGCGCTACGCCACCGGCGTGCAGGCGGAAAAGCTGATGAGCGTGGACGCCGTGGTCGCCCGCGCGCAGGCGGCGAAGGCCGCCGGCGCCAGCCGCTTCTGCATGGGCGCGGCCTGGCGCAGCCCGAAGGACCGCGACGTGGCCAAGGTCGCCGAGATCGTCGCCGCGGTGAAGGGCCTGGGCCTGGAGACCTGCGCCACGCTGGGCATGCTCAGCGGCGAACAGGCCGCCACGCTGAAGCAGGCGGGGCTGGACTACTACAACCACAACCTGGACACCGCGCCGGAGTTCTACGGCGAGATCATCCACACCCGCGAATACCAGGATCGGCTCGACACGCTGGAACACGTGCGCGAGGTCGGCCTGAAGACCTGCTGCGGCGGCATCGTCGGCATGGGCGAGACGCGCGGCCAGCGCGCCGGCCTGCTGCAGACCCTGGCCAACCTGCCCGAGCATCCCGAGTCGGTGCCGATCAACCAGCTGGTGCAGGTGGAAGGCACGCCGCTGCACGGCACCGAGGCGCTGGACCCGTTCGAGTTCGTGCGCACCATCGCAGTGGCGCGCATCCTGATGCCGGCCTCGATGGTGCGGCTGTCGGCCGGCCGCCAGCAGATGGACGACGCGGTGCAGGCGCTGTGCTTCTTCGCCGGTGCCAACTCGATCTTCTACGGCGAGAAGCTGCTGACCACCGGCAACCCCGACGTGGAGGCCGACCGCGCGCTGTTCCGCCGCCTCGACCTGCACGCGCTGGAAGTGGTCGAGGAATCCGGCACCGTGCACGCCGACATCATGGAAGCCGACACCGCCGCCGGCTGCGGCCAGGGCTGCGGCTGCGCCGCCTGACCCTGCGTCGATGGCCCGCCCCGACCTGCTCGCCCGGCTGGCCGTCCAGACGGCCGAACGCGGGCGCGTCGCGCTGCTGCGCCGCGCGCGCACGGTCGAACATGCCGAAGGCCCGTGGCTGGAGATCGAAGGCCGTCGCCTGCTCGGCTTCTGCAGCAACGACTACCTGGGGCTGGCGCAGCATCCGCAGCTGATCGCCGCGTTCAAGCGCGTCGCCGACGACGAGGGCGTCGGCAGCACGGCGGCGCACCTGGTCTGCGGCCACCGGCGCGAGCACGCGATGTTGGAAGAGGCGCTGGCCGACTGGACCGGGCGCGAGCGGGCCCTGCTGTTCTCCACCGGCTATGCCGCCAACCTCGGCGCCCTGCAGGCGCTGCTGGGCGGCGTTGACGGGGTGCTGTGCGTGCAGGACAAACTCAACCACGCCTGCCTGATCGACGGCGTGCGACTGGCCGGCGGCGAGCTCAAGCGCTATCCGCACGCCGATGTCGATGGCGCGGCTCGCCAGCTGGCGAGCCGTCCCGGCGCGCCGGCCCTGCTCGCCACCGACGGCGTGTTCAGCATGGACGGTGACGTCGCGCCGCTGGCCGCGCTCGCCGCGCTCGCGGCGCGCGAGGGCGCCACGCTGATGGTCGACGACGCGCACGGCCTGGGCGTACTGGGCGCGCAGGGTGCCGGCAGCGTCGCGGCCGCCGGCCTCGGCGCAGCGGAGGTGCCGGTGCTGATGGCCACGCTGGGCAAGGCGCTGGGCTGCGCCGGGGCCTTCGTCGCCGGATCGGCCGCGCTGATCGAGGGGCTGACCCAGTTCGCCCGTCCGCACGTCTATTCCACCGCCATGCCGCCGGCGCTGGCCGCGGCCGCGCTCGCGGCCGTGAGGCTGGCCCGCGAGGAGGACTGGCGGCGCGAGAAACTCGCCGCCCTGGTCGCGCGCTTCCGGCGTGGTGCGGCGGAGCTCGGCCTGCCGCTGATGGCCTCGACCACCGCGATCCAGCCGCTGCTGCTCGGCGATGCCGAAGCGGCACTGGCCGCCTCGCATGCATTGGAGGCGCAGGGCCTGCTGGTGGCCGCGATCCGCCCACCGACCGTGCCGGTCGGTCAGGCGCGGCTGCGCATCACGCTGAGCGCGGCCCACGAAGAAGCCCATGTGGACCGGCTGCTGGCCGCGCTCGAGCGCATTCCGCCGCCGGCGGCGGGCAAATGATCAGTCCTGCACCGGAGGCGCCAGCGTCTGCTGCGCCAGCTGCAGGCGGACCAGCCGGCGAAACGGCTCGGACGGTGTCTCCGGCGCGCCGCGGCAGGCCGCCGCGAGGTTGCGGCCGACCTGCACCGGCGTCACCACCAGCCCCCACGGCAGGCCCCACCAGCCCAACAGTGCCGAATACAGCGCGCTGGCGATCTGGCTGCGACGGCCGCAGCGACGGCAGCTCACGCTCTGCCGGGTGTGCCACTGGGTCAGCAGCACGAACGAATGCACGCGGTGGTGCTGATACAGATCGATCGGGCCCGGCCGGTTGCAGCGCGGACAGGCACTGCGGTGCCAGTCCTCGACGTGCCTCTGCAACACATGCTCGGGCACCTGTTCGGCGCGGGTCAGAAGCGGGTGCCGGCCGGCACAGGCGGCGCTGCAGTAGCGCGCGCCGTCGATCATGCGTCCCCCGAACAGGATCGTCTTGCCGCAGTGGTTGCAGTCGGCCACGGTTCCCCCCTCCCTGTCGTTGCCGTCCGGCAGTCTACCGGCTGGCCGCGCCGACGGAAGGGGACCGATTCCTAGTCCACCTATAATGGGCAGTTGCCTGGCCCCCTCCCCATGTCGATCGTCAATCTCTCCGCCTACCGTTTCGTGCCGCTGGACGACCTGCCCGCCCTGCGCGAGCGGGTGCGCGAACGCGCCGAGGCGCTGATGCTGAAAGGCACCGTGCTGCTGGCGCCGGAAGGCATCAACCTGTTCCTGGCCGGCCCGCGCGAGGCCACCGATGCCTTCATGGACTGGCTGCGCGAAGACCCGCGCTTCGCCGGCATGGAGGCCAAGGCCTCGCCGTCCGACCACGCGCCGTTCGGCCGCCTGCGCGTGCGGCTGAAGAAGGAGATCATCACCCTGCGCCAGCCGCAGCTGCGTCCGGTGGAAGGGCGTGCGCCGGCGGTCGACGCGACCACGCTGGCGCGCTGGCTGGACCAGGGCCACGACGACGACGGCCGCGAGGTGGTGCTGCTGGACACCCGCAACGCCTACGAGACCGACGTCGGCAAGTTCCCGCAGGCGGTGGACTACCGCATCGCCACCTTCACCGAATTCCCCGAGGCGCTGGCGGCCGATCGCGCGCGCTACGAGGGCAAGACGGTGGTGTCGTACTGCACCGGTGGCATCCGCTGCGAGAAGGCCGCGCTGTACATGCAGGCGCAGGGCATGGACCGCGTGTTCCAGCTCGAAGGCGGCATCCTGAAGTACTTCGAGGAAACCGGTGGCGCGCACTGGCAGGGCGACTGCTTCGTGTTCGACGAACGCGGCGCGGTCGATCCGACCCTGGCTCCCGCCACGCCGACGGACAACGCCGCACCATGAGCCTGTTCATCGAACGCCGCGGCCGCGGCCCGGTGCCGCTGGTGCTGATCCACGGCTGGGCGATGCACGGCGGCGTGTTCGCGCCGCTGGCCGACGCGCTGGACGAGACCTGCACGCTGTACCTGGTCGACCTGCCCGGCCACGGTCGCTCGCGCGAATGCGGCCTGCCGCTGGAGCCGTTCGCGATCGCCCGCGCGATCGCCGCGTCGGTACCGCCGGCGGTGTGGCTGGGCTGGTCGATGGGCGGGCTGGTCGCGCTGGCCGGCGCGCGCGAGCCCGCCATCCCCACGCGCGGCCTGGCCATGCTGTGCGCCACGCCGAAATTCGTGCGCGGCGAGGACTGGCCGCAGGGTAGCGACGGCGCTCTGGTACACCAGCTGGCGCTGGATCTGGAAACCGACTACCACGCCACGCTGGAGCGCTTCCTCGCGCTGGAGGCGATGGGCAGCGCCGATCCGCGCGCCGAGCTGCGCCGCCTGCGCGAGTCGGTGTTCGCCCATGGCGAGCCGGACCTGCGCGTGCTGCAGGAAGGCATCGCTCTGCTGGAGCACACCGACTGGCGCGGCGAGCTGGCCACGCTGTGCCTGCCCAACATCTGGATCGCCGGCCGCCGCGACCGTCTGGTGCATCCGGATGCAATGCGCTGGTCGGCCACCCGCGCGCAGGGCGACTTCCACGAGATCGCACACGCCGGCCACGCGCCCTTCCTTGGCCACGTCGACGCCGTGGTCGATGCGCTGCGCCCGCTGCTGGAGCAGATCCGATGAGCAACACGTTCCACCTCGACCGCGCCCGCGTGCGCCGCAACTTCGCCCGCGCCGCGCGCAGCTACGAACAGCACGACGCGCTCCAGCAGGAAGTGCAGAAGCTGCTGCTCGAGCGTCTCGGCTTCTATCTGGAAACGCCGCAGCGCGTGCTCGACGTCGGTGCCGGCACCGGCCGCGGCAGCGCCCTGCTGAAGGAACGCTACGGCAAGGCCGAGGTGATCGCGGTGGATCTGGCGGTGCCGATGCTGCAGGCGGCGAAGAAGCACAATCGCTGGCTGAAGCCCTTCCAGCGCGTGTGCGCCGACGCCACCGCGCTGCCGTTCCCCGACCACAGCGTGGACGTGCTGCACTCCAACCTGTGCTTCCAGTGGATCGACGACCTCGGTGCACTGTTCGGCGAGTGCGCGCGCGTGCTCAAGCCCGGCGGCCTGCTCGCCTTCTCTACCTTCGGCCCGGACACGCTGAAGGAGCTGCGCGCGGCCTGGGCCAGCGCCGACCAGCAGTCGCACGTCAGCCGCTTCCTCGACATGCACGACGTCGGTGACGCGTTGATCAGCGCCGGCCTGCGCGACCCGGTGCTCGACGTGGACCGCTTCACCCTCACCTACAGTTCGCCGGCGATGCTGCTGAAGGAGCTCAAGGGCCTCGGCGCCACGCACGCCGACACCGCGCGCGAACGCCACCTCACCGGCAAGGCGCACTACCGCCGCATGCTGGAGGCGTACGAGGCGATGCGCGTGGACGGCCGCATCCCGGCCACCTGGGAAGTGGTCACCGCGCATGCCTGGGGCCCGCCGCCGGGACAATCGCGCCGCGGCGCCGGCGGCGGCGAGATCGCCACCTTCTCGGTCGACAGCCTGCGCGGCTCGCGCCGGCGCTGAGTCAGTTCGGCAACGGCTCGGTCACCGGTGCGCGCGCCGTGTACGCGGTGCCCGCCGAAGCGACCACGATCGCCGCGACCGCCAGCCACTGCAGCGGGCCCAGCCGCTCGCCCAGGAAGGCACTGCCGGCCAGCGAGGCGATCACCGGCTCCAGGCTCAGCAGCACGCTGAAGTGCCGTGCCGGCAGGCGGGTCAGCGCGATCATCTCCAGCGAATAGGGCAACACCGAACTGAGCACCGCCACGCCCAGTCCCAATGGCAGCAGCGACGGCGTCAGCAGCGCCGGACCGGCGTGGGCCACGCCGGCCGGCACGGCGAGCAGGGCACCGATCGCGATGCCCCAGGTCACCGCATCGCCACCATGGGCCGCGCCTGCCTTCTGTCCGAACAGGATGTACAGCGCCCAGCCCAGCCCGGCGGCCAGCGCGTAAGCCACGCCGACCGGATCGAGCGCATGGTCGTGCCGGTGCAGCGGCAGCAGCAGGGCCAGGCCGATCACCACCAGCCCCACCCAGGCCACGTCCAGCACGCGGCGCGAACCGAACAGCGCGATTGCCAGCGGGCCGGTGAACTCCAGTGCCACCGCGATGCCCAGCGGGATCGTGCGCAAGGCCAGGTAGAACACCAGGTTCATCGCGCCCATCGACAAGCCGTAGCCCCACAGCGCACGCCAGTCCGCGCCGCGGCGCCAGCGACGCCATGGCCGGCGCCACAACAAGAGGAGCAAGGCGCCCAGGCCGAGCCGGAACGCGGTGGCACCCTGCGCCCCCACCTGCGGAAACAAGCGCTCGGCAATGGCCGCGCCGCACTGGTACGAACTCATGGCGACCAGCAGCGCGGCGATCGCCACCCACAACGGCGTCTGGCGGGAAGACAGGGACATGCGGGGCATCGATGGGGACGGGAGCCGCATGGTGTCAGGTTGCGGGCGCCACGCCCATGCCCCGGCATGCCGGCTGCTGACGACGGATGGCAGCAGTCGATTCCGGCGTGTCGGCGCCGCGCGATCGCAAGTTCGTCGGCCCATGCCGCCGGCGCGATGACAGTTCGCTGCCGTGCCTTTCACGGGCTCCCTGCCATCGTCGCTCACCGGTCATGCAGGAGAGGAGCGGACATGCGATTGCAGGGCAAGGTGGCACTGGTCACCGGTAGCGGCCGGGGCATTGGGCAGGCGATCGCGGTGCGGCTGGCCCGGGAGGGTGCGCGCGTCGCGGTCGAGGACCGCAGCGACAACGCCGCGGCCGAAGAGACCCTCGCCGAGGTGCGCGACGCCGGTGGCGACGGTTGCGTGATCGCCGGCGACATCAGCACACCCGAGGTCGATCGCGATGTGGTCGCCCAGGCGGTGGCCACGCTCGGACGACTCGACGTGCTGGTCAACAACGCCGGCATCGAGAAGCGCGCGGACTTTCTCGACGTCACCGAGGGCGATTTCGACGCCGTGCTCGGGGTCAACCTGCGCGGCGCGTTCTTCGCCACCCAGGCCTTCGCCCGGCACGTCCGCGATCGCGACGGCGGCGGCGCGGTGGTGAACGTCAGTTCGGTGCACGAAGAACTGCCGTTTCCGCATTTCGCCAGTTACGCGGCGAGCAAGGGCGCCGTGAAGATGCTGATGCGCAACCTGGCGATCGAGCTGGCACCGCTGGGCATCCGCGTCAACAACGTCGCGCCGGGCGCGGTGAAGACGCCGATCAACGCCGCGCTGCTGTCGAACAAGGCGGAGCTCGATGCCCTGCTCGCCAACATCCCGCTTCGCCGGCTCGGTCGCCCGGAGGACGTGGCGAACGCGGTGGCCTTCCTGGCCAGCGAGGAGGCGGCCTACGTCACCGGCACCACGCTGTTCGTCGACGGCGGCCTGCTGTGGAACTACAGCGAGCAATGACTCCCGACGGCACCCCGCCCCGCGACACCGGCGAACGCGTCGCGCACGTCCCGGTGTCCGATACGCTGAGTCCGGCCGACCGCTACCGGGAGCTGTTCGTCGCCGTGCAGCGCGGGCGCGTGTTCGAGGACAGCAAGAGCTTCGTCGACTGCGTGCCGCGCTCGTCGCCGGCGCGCATCCTGGAGACCTACCGCGCCGAACACGGACAACCGGGCTTCGACCTGACATCCTTCGTGCACGCCCATTTCCGCGAGGAGAAGACGCCGGAGCACCACTACGAGTCCGACCCCGGCCAGTCGCTGAAGGAGCACATCGACGGCCTGTGGCCGGTGCTCACCCGCGAACCGCGCGAGCACCCCGCGAACGGCTCGCTGCTCCCGCTGCCCGAAGCCTACGTGGTGCCGGGCGGGCGCTTCCGCGAGCTGTACTACTGGGACTCCTACTTCACCATGCTCGGCCTCGCCGAAGGTGGCCGGCAGGACCTGCTGCGCACCATGGCCGACAACTTCGCTTGGCTGATCGAGCACTACGGCCATGTGCCCAACGGCAACCGCAGTTACTACCTCAGCCGCTCGCAGCCACCGGTGTTCGCGCTGATGGTGGGTCTGTTCGAGGAGCACCGGCTGTGCCAGGCGCTGCAGTACCTGCCGCACCTGCGACGCGAATACGCCTGGTGGATGGATGGCGCCGATGCGCTGCGCCCCGGCGAGGTGCATCGGCACTGCGTGCGGCTGGAAGACGGGAGCGTGCTCAACCGCTACTGGGACGATCGCGACACGCCACGCGAGGAGTCGTTCCGCGAGGACGAGGCCACGGCGGCGCAGAGCGACCGGCCCGCCGGCGAAGTCTGCCGCGACCTGCGCGCCGCCGCCGCCTCCGGCTGGGACTTCAGCGCGCGCTGGTGCGACAGCACCGATGCGCTGTCCAGCATCCGCACCACCTCGATGCTGCCGGTGGATCTCAACAGCCTGCTGTACAAGCTGGAGAGCGAGATCGCCCGCCTGGCCGGGCTCGACGGGCAACCCGGCGTCGCGGCCGATTTCGCGGCGCGCGCCCGCGATCGGCGGGCAGCGATGGACCGCTGGCTGTGGGACGCACGCCTTGGGCACTACGTCGACCACGACTGGCGGCGCGGCCGCGCCAGTCCTCGACTGACCGCCGCCACGGCCACACCGTTGTTCGTCGGGGCCGCCTCGCCGGCACAGGCCGCCGCCGTGGCCGCCACGGCGCGCGAGCGTCTGCTGGTTCAGGGTGGCCTGGCCACCAGCGAGGACGAAAGTGGCCAGCAGTGGGACCGGCCGAACGGCTGGGCACCGCTGCAGTGGCTGGCGATCGGTGGCTTCACGCGCTACGGCGAGCGGGCCCTGGCACGCGACATCGCCTCGCGCTGGCTGCACACGGTGGGCAGCCTCTACCAGCGCGAGAGCAAGCTGGTGGAGAAGTACGTGCTCGTACACGAGGCCGACGGCGCCCACGGCGGCAGTGGCGGCGAGTACCCGCTGCAGGACGGCTTCGGCTGGACCAACGGCGTCACCCGCCGCCTGCTGCACGAGGATCCGCACCATGCCGCCCACGGTGCCCTGGCCGGACAACCGTCGTTGCCGGCGCGCTGACGCAAAAAAAACCCGCCGCCCGGAAGGGTGGCGGGTGCGAAAGTACGCCGCGGGCGGGTGCCCGCGACGCTGGGCTTAGAAGTTGAACTTGACCGAAGCGCCGCCACCCCAGTCCGGACTGCCGTCGGTGAAGCCGGCCAGCGCGTACGCCTGCAGGCGCCAGCGGTTGCCGATCTTGTGGTTCCAGTAGCCGGTCAGCTCGCTCTGCGACGGGCCGCCATCGACGATGCGCTGGCGGTAGTAGTAGTAGGTGCCGATGTTGTTCGCGCTGTCGAGCTTGTAGTCGACGCCGACGTTGGCGTTGAACGCGTTCTTCAGCTTGATGTACTGCGAGCTGCCGTACTTGGTCCAACCCACGCCGCCGAACGGCGTCCAGTTGCCGGCGACCTTGTACGTGTCCACCGAAACGCCGTAGTCGTTCTTGCCGGTGCCCAGGCCCTTGTTCTCGTCGGCGGTGCCGAACTTGACCTTGCCGGTCAGGTCCAGCCCGAAGGTGCCGTCCTGGCTGGTGAAGAGCTGGTAACCGGCCGAGGCCACCACGTCGCCCAGGCCCGAGGCGGTGCCGCTGGTCGTCGTCGCCGTGCCACCGGTGTTGCCATTGCCCAGCACGTGGCCCAGGCCGCGGCCGATCGGGTTGTTGTTCTTGACCGGACCGGTGCCCGGAATCACGTTGCCGGCACCACTGATGCTGATGTACGGCACCACCAGCTTGAAGGTCCAGCGGTCGGTCTGGAAGGCGGCGGTGAGCGGCACCGACCAGATGTCGGTGGTGACGCTGGTGCCGTACTTGCCGCTGGAGTAGTTGGCGCCGGTGCTGAGGCTGAACTGGTCGCTGTTGCCGTCAGCCGCGTGTGCGGCCGGGGCGGCCGCGAGCAGCAGCGAGCCCATCGCCATCCAGTACGGGGTATTGCGCATGGCGTGTTGTTCCTTGGGTGAGGGAAAAGAAGCGGGCCCGGCGAACCGGGCCCGGGGGGACCGTGATGGTCGATCAGCCGCCAGGGCGGCCGACGTTGGTCGGATGGTCCGGAATCTGCGGTCGCTCCGGGCGCTCCGGGCGCTCCGGCCGTTCGGGCCGCGTCGGCCGCTCGGGACGGTCGACCTTGGCCATCGCGCCGGCATGGTCCGGTACCGAGGAGTGATCGGCGGCATGGCCATGGCTGGTGAGGTCGACCTTGGCGACCTTGACGTCGGCCTTGCCGTGCGCAGCGGCAGCGGCATGCGCGGTGGCTTCCGGCGAGCGCATCAGGTCGCCGAGCTTGAAGCCCATGGCCTTGGCGATCTGGCCCCAGCCCTCGCCGGCGGCGCGCTCGGCGAGCACACCGTTCAGATCGACGGTGGTGCCGTCGGCCAGGGTCAGCGTGCCACCGTTGAGCGCCGCGGCGATCTCTTCGGCGGTCGGGTCGGTGATGCCCTGCTGGGCGAGGCTGGCCTCGGCCAGGGCGAGCGCAATGCGCACGTTGCCGTAGCCGAGCGGACCGGTGGCGGGCTGGATGGTGACCTGGGTGGTGCTGGTGGTGCCGTCGGCATTGGTCACGGTCTCGTCGAGCGTGATCGCGGTGCCATCGCGCAGGCCGTTCACCAGTGCCGACGCGTTGGCATCGGACCCGGCAAAGGTCGAGAACTCGGTGCTCAGGCGATTCGCCTCGACACCGGTGCTCGTGGAGGTCGGCGTGTCGGAGCCGGTATCGGTCTGCGCGAAGGCGGGCACCGCCATCATCGTCGACAGCGCGATCGCGCAGGCAAGCGCGAGCTGCTTGGTCTTCATGCGGGTTCTCCCGGAAATGGATGATCGAAGGTCTTGCGAGATGCCATCCATGCCACGCCCCTGTACCCCGTCGCGAATCGCGTGGCGACCCCCGACTGCGTGTAGCAAAACCGTTGCGATCGTTCCGCACTACCAACGCAAGAGCAAGCGATTCGCCGGGGGTTGTTCACTCCCGATTACGGCTTCGCTAAGCGTTTGTGCGGTTATCCGCGTCCCGAGCGTGCGCTGCGTCACATCGCCGTGAAGCGAGCTGCAAGACGCAAGAACTTCCAGGTTCGGTACGGTGGGACGAGCCGGTTCAAAAGCTGGCTTCGCGGCGCAGCAAGGCGACCAGCCAGCGAAAAAAGCGCCCGGCAAGGCTGCGCGACTGGCCGGCGATGATCGCGCGGCCGGAGAGCTCGCGTACCGGACCGTCGAAATGACGGTCGCACTGCGCGAAGCGCACGCGGAACGTGGAGTCGACCGGTACCAGGCTGCCGTCGGGACGACGCAGGCTGGCGATGTCCCCGCCATACACGCTCGATACGTAGGGCTCGTCGAGCGTGCCGAGGTTGAGCCGGTCGACGTCGATGACCTGGCAACGCACCGTCGGGACATCCAGCGACCGCGGCACGAACCGGACGGACTGCCCGACGCGCAACCGCGCCAGCGTGGACTCGCCGACAAACGCCTCGCCCTTCACCCGGTCGGCGCCCACCACGCCGAGCACGGGTTCGCCCCCGCGCAGCCAGCCATCGGCATGCAGCGCATCGTCCACGTCGACGATCCGCCCATCGAACGGCGCGCGCAGGACCAGCCGCTGCTGTTCGGCGCGATAACCGTCCACCGCCTGGCGGGCCGTTTCCCAGCGCTTGCGCAGGGACGGTCCGAGCGCGCGCAGGTCGTCGTCGAAAGGTTGCTGGTCGAGCTGCCACTTCCATTGGGCAGCCTGCTGCTCGGCGGCCTTGAGCTGGTAATCGAGGTCCGGCGAGCGCAGCGTCACCAGCACTTGGCCGGCATGCACCCGGTCACCCTCGCGCACGCCGACGCTCACCACCTGCGCGGCCCGCGGCGCATAGACGACCTGGGCCTGCGTCCGCGACAGCACCGCCGGCGCATGCACCGCACCCTGCCAGGGAACCAGCAGCGCGGCGACCAGCGCCGCGGCACCCAGCGCCGTGCATGCCGTGCGCCGGTTCCAGTGGATGTCCCGCCGGCGCTGCCACCAGGCCTGCAGCTCACGCACGATCGGCAGCGCGAGGAACCAGCCGATCTCCACCATCATCAGCACGATGCCCAGCGCGCGGAAGAACAGGTGGAAGACCAGCAGCGCGATCGACAGGAACAGGACGAAGCGGTAGACCCAGGTCACCAGCGAGAAGGCGATCAGCTTGCGTCGGAGCGGCGGCGGCAGTTCCTCCGGCGGGGCATCGCCCAGCCCGAACAGCTGCTCGCGCAGCCACCATCGCCCCAGCGCGAAGGTGCGCTCGTGGAGGTTCGGCACGTTCCACCAGTCCGACAGCAGGTAGTAGCCGTCGAACCGGGTGAACGGACTGGCGTTGATCGCCAGCGTGACCAGCCAGGTGCTGGTCGCGAGCATGAACACGCCGGCGCGCAGCGGACCGTCCGGCAGGAAATTCCACAACAACGTGGCGAACGCGGCCAGCGCTAGCTCGGCGAGCACGCCGGCCGCACCGATCTGCAGGCGCTGGCGTCGCGAGGGCAACTTCCACGCCTCGTTGGTATCGGTGTAGAGCACCGGCCACATCACCAGCAGCGCCACGCCCATGGTGGGAACCTTGCAGCCGTGCCGGTAGGCGGTGAGCGCGTGGCCGAACTCGTGCAGCACCTTGGCGAAGCTCAATGCGAGCGCCAGGCCGAGCAGGCCCTGCCAGGTGGTGTAGGCCCGGAAAGTGTGTGCGAAGACGTCCCACTGGCGCGAGACCAGGTAGAGACCGGTCAGCGCCACCGCACCCACCAGCCACCAGAACCCCGGCCGGAACACCCCTGCCACCCACGGCGAAAGCCGGCGCAGCAGCGGCATCGGTCGCACCAGCGGCACGCGGAAGAACAGGTAGTTCTTCAGCAGCCACATCGCCGGCGACAGCTTCTGCCGCTGCGCCGCCTGCACGAGACGGTCGGTGTCGTGGGGAGCGGCGGCCAGCACCAGGTGATGGGCCAGCAGGAACTGCAGCAGCGAGAACACGTCGTCGCGGTCGATGTGCAACGTCGTCTGCGCGTTCACCGCATCCGTCACGGCGTCGGCATCGCCCAGGGTCCAGCGCGAGAGGATCTCGAACGCCGGCCAGCCCAACTGGAAGAAGCGGTTGGCCGCCGGGTCGTGCAGGGTCCATGTCGGCGCGCCGTCGGGTGCGGCGGGCGCGGGTTGCAGGGTCAGCTCCTGCCGCAGCGGAGGCAGCCGTACCGGGATCGCGGAAGTCACCTCCACGCGTTCAGCCCAGCCACTGCCGCAGGGTCGCCAGCGGCCGACGAAGCACGTAGTAGATCAGCGGTACCCGCCCGGCATACAGGCGCGCGGTGCCCATCTGGCCCAGCCGCGGCAGCGGCTCGCCGGCCACGAAGCTGGCCTTCACCCGGTAGGCCAGCACCGCCTCGTTGGTGGGCGCGGCGCGGTAGGCCACGGTGTCGATCGTCGCGTGGTAGGCGGTGAACGGCGAGGCCTTCGGATAGAAGGTCACGTCGGCGCCGGGGGCCAGGTTGATCTGGTCGCCGACCGGCAGGTAACCGGTCAGCTCGACCTTGCCCGGGTCGGCCAGTACCAGCACCTTTTCGCCCACCACCACGGCCTTGCCGGTCCAGTCGTTGACGTCGGAGAACACCGCGACGCCCTCGCGCTCGGCCTTCACCTGCACGCGCGCGAGCTGGTCGGCGGTGTAGGCCATGTCGACCGCCTTCTGGGCGAGGTCGCCGCGGCGCTCGGCCATCAGCAGCTTGCTCTTGTCGTCGGTGACTGCCTGCTGCGCACTCTGGCGGTATTCCTCCTGCGCCGTCTCGTAGGCCTTGCGGGCGGTGTCGTAACGGCTGCGCAGCGTGGTCGCGTCGAGATTGAACAGCAGCGCACCCACCTTGACGGCCTGGTTGGGAACCACCGCCAGGCGATCAATCACGCCATCCAGCGGCGCACGCACCACGAAGGGATCGATCGGCGTCACCTCGGCCTGCGCCAGGGCCGACAGGCGCACCGGGATCAGGCACACCACCAGCAGGCCCAGGGCGAGCTTCCACCAGGCACGCCGGCGGCGGACCAGCCCCAGCACGTGCCGCCACCACGCCTCGCGTGGACGAAGCGCGTACAGACCGTGCCCTAGCATGGCACCGAGCTCGCCGGCGAGGGCGACTTCCTCGGTGCTCCAGACCTGCTCGCGGGCCAGCAGCAGCATGGCCGCCGGACCACTGCCGCCGCGCGCCGGCAGCGGCAGGGCCAGGACGTGCTGCGGCAACCAGGTCGACCACTCCTCGGCGACCAGCCCGGGCAGTTCCACAGGTTCGATCACCCTAGGCGCGGGCAACGGGCCGATCGCCCGGCACAGGCGGGCCAGCCACTGCACGTAAGGGGCATCGCGGTCGACCTGGGGGATGCCGGAAACCGCCGAGATGCCGGCACCTTCGCGCCAGAGGGCTGCCTGGCGGTAGCCGAGCACGGCCCGGGTCTCGTTCACCGCGACGAAACCCAGCGCCTCCAGGCTGTCGGCGGCGCGCACGCGCTGGCCGAGCTGGAGCAGGCCGAGCAGCCCTTGGACGGACGCGTTGACCGCGCTCATGGATGACCGGGGAACGTGGCCCAGCCACTCATGCCGGGCAGCAGTCGCGGCGCCTTGCCGACCACCCGCCCGCTGAGCGACACCGTCTGCGACACCGGGTCGATGCTCGCACCGGTGCGGACGACTTCGGCGTCGACGTCCTGGCCCAGGTCATCCACGTGCACCGTGAAGCGCGAGCCGGGCTTGATCGTGGCGAGCCAGCGCGACGGCACGATCATCTTCACTTCCAGTGCGCCGGTGTCGAGGATCTCCAGCAGCGGCTTGCCGGGCGTGACGTACTCGAAAGCGGCCGCATCGCGCTTGGCCACCCGCCCGGCGAACGGCGCGCGGATCTCGCACTTGCCCACCGTGGTGTGCATGTAGGCCGCGTCGGCGGCGGCCTCTTTCGCCCGCGCCTCGGCCTGCGCCACGTCCATCGCACCGACCGAATGCAGCTTGGCCAGCTCGCGGGTCACGCCGAGCTGGCGGTTCGCTGCCGCGGCCGTGGCCTCGGCCTTGGCGAGCTGGGCCTGATACAGGCCGCAGTCGAAGCCCACCAGCAGCGCGCCCCTGGCAAAAGCATCGCCTTCGCGCAGGGGCAGACGATCGATCTTGGCGGCGATCTCGCTGGAGATCTCCACGTCGTTGCGCGCAACCAGCTGGGTACGGATGCGTCCGGCTGAATCCACGTCGGACGGTTCGGCCGGACCGGCAAGCAGCGGTCCGGCCCAGGCCGCCACGAGGGCGGCGACGATCCAGGACTTCACGGCGCCGCCGCCTCCCTCACCGCCGGACGCTCCCACTGGGTCTCGGTATCGCGGATCGCCTTGCTCAGCGTCGGCAGGTCGTAGCCGGAAACCTTGTCGGGCACCGGATCGAGGCCGAGGCTTGCGATCATCTGCCCGTACGCGCCCTGGAACGCGGCATAGCTCTGGTACAGCCGCAACTCGGACATCAGCGCGCTGGTCGCTGCGCGGATCTCCGCCAGCTTGCCCTGTGCGTTGGCCTGGGTGGCGTTGCGGGTGTGGTCCAGGATGCGCTGCTCGACGTCGTTTAGCTGGCGGGTCAGCTCGAACTGCTGGCGACGACTGTCGTAGTCGATCCAGGCGACGTGCACCTGGGTGAGCACGGCCATGTTGAGCGCGAGACGCTGTTCGCGCGCCAGCTCGTACTGCGCCTTGGCGGCCGACTTGATGGTGTGGGCGTTGAGCAGATTGAGCAGGTTCCAGCTCACCTGCACGCCGGCGTCGCGCCAGCTGTTGTTCACCAGGAAGTCGTTGCTGTCGTAGTGGGCACCCACGCTCAACTGCACGCCCGGCAGCAGCTTGGCCATCGCCTTGTGCGTCTCGTTCAGGCCGATGCGCTCGTTGTAGCCGGCCTCGGCGAGCTCTGGCCGGTGCATCAACGCGGTTTCCTCCATCGCCTCGGGCGGCACGGTGAGCTGGGGCAGCGGGAAGCTGTCCGGCGGCGCCAGCTCGAACGGCTTGCCCGGCGGCAGGTCCATGATCGAGGCCAGCTTCGGCTTGGCCTGCGCCAGCTCGTCGCGGATCGACTCCAGCTGCAGTACCAGGCTGAGCAGCTCGCGCTGGTAGCCGAGCGACTGCAGCGGATCGCTCAGGCCCTTGGTCTCGATCGTGCGCGAATCGTCCAGCGCCTCGCGTGCCTGCTTGAGCAGGGGTTCGATCTGGCTCTCCAGCTTCTGCGCGCCCGCCGCCTGCCAGTAGGCCTGGCGGGTCTGCTGCATCAGCAGCTGGATGACCTTGCGGCGGCGTTCGCGCGTGGCCAGCACGCGGTCCGCCTGCTGCTTGGCGGAGTAGTAGCTGACGCCGAAATCGAGGATGTTCCAGGACAGGCCCAGGTCGGCACGGGTGGCCTGGCGATTGCTGGAGGTGGAGGGCACCAGCGACTGCTGGCCGGTGACGATGTCCTGTGAGGACGAGGCGAGCACGTTGTCCCGCGAGGTGTAGCCGGCCGCCGCGGTGAGTTCCGGCAGCAGGTCGACGTTGGCCAGGTCGAGCTGCCGCTGCGCCAGCGCCTCTTCCATCATCTTCACGCGATGGTCGAGGTTGTACTTCAGCGCGCGCGCCATGGCCTCGTCGAGGGAGATCGGACCGCTGACCGGCTCCTGCTGGCCGAACATCACCTGCTCGTCAGACTGGATGGCCGCCTTGCGCTCGTCATCGGTGATCGGTCGCGGATGGATGGCGCAGCCGCCCAGCACGACGGTGGCGATGGTGGCGGCGAGGATGTTGCGTGACTTCATGATGAGCTCCAAGGCACAGCTCTCCTTTCAAGTGGTCGAAACCGCCCCGCTCAGGGCGCGGTTGCGGACGTGGTGTTGTGACGCTGTGCGACGGCCAGATGGCTGAGCAGTGCGGCGTGGTCCATGGCGCCGGCGTGGCGGACGGCGCCGAACTGCGCCTGCAGCGCCGGCTTGCCCGCAGGGTGCGAGGCATGCTCCGCGACCGCGGGGCGCGCGGCCGATGGATGGCCGCCCTGCCGCGCGTGGCCGGCTTTCTCCTGCCCGGTCAGGCGCAGCTCGACCGTGTTGGCGTGGACCTGCCCGCGCTCGTCGACGAAAAGCACCTGCAGCGCCAGCGATCCGCGTTCACCGGCCGGGGCCTCGCCGGTGAGCGTCCCCGCCGCCGGATCGAAGTGCAGCCAGGAAGGCAGCGGGCGGCCATCGGCCAGCGACACCTGCACCACCGCACCGCGACCGCCGGGCACCGGCAGGCGCAGTTCGAAGGGGATGCCCGCGCTCAGCGGCAGGAGTGCCGGGAGCGCCAGCCCGTCGCGGACCTGATCGGCGAACATGCGATGGCCGTCGCCCACATCGGCCTGCAAGCCGGCATCGAACAGGGTCGGCAACTCGAAGTTCGCCGCCGAGGCGGGACGGAAGTAGATCGTCGGCAGCGCGTCCGCAGACAACGCGGAAACGGAAGACGGCGGCACGAATGCCGGAAGCGGGACCGGCGCGGATGCGGACGAGCTCGACAACACGACCGGCGTCACGCCCCCGATCGTGTACACCTCGCCCTGTGCACCGGCCGGCAGGGCGTTGCCCGCGAGGTCGGCGATTCCGGTCGTGCCCACGTCCAGGCGCAGCGAGCCGGTACCGGCCACGCCGCCGAGCTCGACCACGTAGGTATGCCCGTCGACCGCCGTGAGATTGGCGATCGAGGCCTGCACGGTGCCGCCGGTGACGAGCTGGAGATCACCTGCAGAGAGCCCCGTGACGTCTTCGCTGAAGGTGATGGTGTAGCTCACGCCGTCCCGACCGGTGGTGGTGGCGGCATCGTTACGGGCGATCGACACGATGTGCGGCGGCGCCGTGTCGATCGCGTAGTTCGCGCTGCCCGCACCGGCACCGGCGTTGCCGGCCAGGTCGGTGTAGCTGCCGCTGGCCAGCACGATCGCGTTGCTGGCGCTCGTGGTGTCCGCTGTCGGCGTGAACGTCGCCGTCCAGGTGATGCCGCCGTCGCTGCTGGTCACGTTGCTGAGCGTGCCGTTCGCCACCGTCAGGTCGGCGTTGCTGAAACCAGTCACCGCCTCGCTGAAGGTGATCGTCACCTGCGAGGTCTCCCCCGCCTTCAGCGCCGTGTCCGACAGCGCGATGCTCGCCGTCGGTGCGATCGCATCGATGCGCACGCCCGACGTGGAGGCGACGCTGTTCAGCGTATCGATCTCGCCGTTGCCGACCGCATCGCGGATAGCGCCGCCGTTGAGCTGGATCGCGCCGGCCAGCGCGATGCCGGTCGGATCGGCCTGCCCGGCCGCGACCGTCAGGCGGAACACGAGTGCACTGCTGCCGCTGCCGGACACGTAGTCGGCGTACACGGTGCCGCCGGTGTCCAGCGTCACGGCCAGACGCGGCACGCCGGCGCTGGTATCGACCGTCACGTTCTCGCTGTAGTTGACGACAAAGTCCAGGCTCTGCCCGGCGGCATAGGTGCCACTGGCGGGTACGGCAACACTGGTGACCGTGGGTGCGTCGCGGTCGACGCTGTAGCTGGCGCCGGCCAGTCCACCGGTGATGGCATTGCCGGCGATATCGGCGATGCCGGTGCCCGACGCGTTGAGGTCGAGTTGCAGGGTGCCAGTGCCGCTGATGGTGCCGACGTGCACGGTGTAGGTGTGGCCATCCACCTGGGTCACCGAGGCGATGCTGCCCGCGGCCGTTCCGGTGGCGCCGAGGGTGAAATCCGTGGCATCCACGCCGGTCACGTTCTCGGAGAAGGTGACCGTGTAGTCCACACCGCCGGCGTTGGTCGGACTCGGGTCCACCCGCACGATCGCCGCCGGCGAGGGCGCGATCGCGTCGACGTTGACGGCGGCGGTCGAGACCACTCCGTTCAGGGCGCTGACCGCGTTGTTGCCGACGGCATCGCGCACGACACCGCCGTTGACGTCGAGCGCGCTACCCACCTGGACACCCGTGGCGTCGTTTTCGCCGGTGGTGACGGTCAGCCGGAACACCAGCGCCGTGCTGCCGGAGCCGCTCAGGTAGTCGGCATAGACGGTGCCACCGGTATCGAGGGTCACCGCCAGGCGCGGCGTGCCGCCCGCGGTATCGACGACGACGGCTTCGCTGAAGTTGACGGTGAAGTCGAGGTTCTGCCCGGCGACATAGGTACCGGCGGCCGGGGCGGACACGCTGGTGACCGTGGGGGCGATGCCGTCGACGACGATGGCCTTCTGGCCGGCGATCGACTGCGCGCTGCCCGGCGTGGGCAGCGAGAGGATGGCGCTGTCGCCGCTGCCGTTGCGGATCGTTGCTCCGTTGAGTGCAAGGGAGGCCGTGGAGACGTAATCGAGGTCGCTCGAGTTGTCGCCGGCCTGCACCGTGTAGGCGAACGTCAGCGTGTTGCTGCCGGATCCGGACACGTAGACCGCGTTGCGATCGACCGTGCCGGTTGCCAGCAGCAGGGTGGGTGCACCACCGCTGGTGTCGACCGTGACCGTCTGGTCGAAGGTGACCGTCTCGTAGATCGTGTCGCCCACCTTGTAGCCGCCGTCGGCGCTGGTGGAGCTGACGTCGGTGACCCGCGGGTTGATCGGATTGACGGTCAGGGCGATGGTGCTGGCCGCGGTCTGCGCACCGCCGCTGCCGGTGTTGCCGAGGTCGTTGGTGGTGACCTGCAGGCTGTCCGCACCGTTGTAGCCGGCAGTCGGCGTATAGACCATGCCGGCAAGGGCGTTGTTGATATCGGTGAGCGTGCCCTGCAGGGTCATGGTCGTGTCGCCGGTACCGCTGCCCACAAGGAAGGAAAGGCCCGTGGTACCGGAGAGGGTGATGGTGCCGTGCGTCGCGGTGAGCGTGACCTGCTCGACGCTGCCGTTGGCATCCGCGTCGCTGACCGAAATCAGGTTGCCGTTGCCGCTGCTGAAGGTCAGGCTGCTGTTCTGGTTCAGCGACTGGCCGCCGGGCACGCTGTTGATCGGCGTGTCATTGACGCTGGTGACGCTGACGATCTTGCTCGCCGCTGCGCTGTTGTCGATGCCGTCGTTGACCACGAAGCTGATCGTGCGGCTGGCGGTGCTCGGGAGGTCGGAGCTGTCGGTGTAGGTCACTGAACGCAGCGCGGCCTGCCACTGCGCCAGCGTCGCCGTCGCACCCGAAGAGGTCAGCGTGAGCACGCCGGTGCCGGCGTTGTAGCTGGCCGCGATGTTGCCCATGGTGCTGCCGTCGTTGGCGAAGGCCAGCACGTCCTCGCCGCTCCGGAAATTGCCGGTGATCGATACCGTCGCGCTCGCCAGCGTGGTGTTGTCCAGGTCGCCCACCGTGAGGCCGCCGTCCACCGCCACCGGTGTGCTGGTGACGTTGTTGCCCTCGACGAACGACGTGGTGCCGCCGCTGCTGGTGGCGATCGGCGTGTCGTTGACGCTGGTGACGCTGACGGTCTTGTTCGCCGCGGCGCTGTTGTCGATGCCGTCGTTGACCACGAAGCTGATCGTGCGGCTGGCCGTGGTCGGCAAGTTGGAACTGTCGGTGTAGGTGACCGAACGCAACGCGGTCTGCCACTGCGCCAGCGTCGCCGTCGCACCGGAAGAGGTCAGCGTGAGCACGCCGGTGCCGGCGTTGTAGCTGGCCGCGATGTTGCCCATGGTGCTGCCGTCGTTGGTGAACGCCAGCACGTCCTCGCCGCTCTGGAAATTGCCGGTGATCGACACCGTCGCGCTGGCCAGCGTGGCGTTGTCCAGGTCACTCACCGTGAGGCCGCCGTCCACCGCCACCGGCGTGCTGGTGACGTTGTTGCCCTCGACGAACGACGTGGTGCCACCGCTGCTGGTGGCGATCGGCGTGTCGTTGACGCTGGTGACGCTGACGGTCTTGCTCGCCGCCGCGCTGCTCTTGCTGCCGTCGCTGACCACGAAGCTGATCGTGCGGCTGGCCGTGTTCGGCAGGTTGGAGCTGTCGGTGTAGGTGACCGAGCGCAAGGCGGCCTGCCATTGCGCCAGCGTCGCCGTCGCACCGGAAGAGGTCAGCGTGAGCACGCCGGTGGCGGTGTTGTAGCTGGCCGCGATGTTGCCCATCGTGCTGCCGTCGTTGGTGAACGCCAGCACGTCCTCGCCGCTCCGGAAATTGCCGGTGATCGACACCGTCGCGCTGGCCAGCGTGGTGTTGTCCAGGTCGCTCACCGTGAGGCCGTTGTCGACCGCCACCGGCGTGCTGGTGACGTTGTTGCCCTCGACGAACGACGTGGTGCCGCCGCTGCTGGTGGCGATCGGCGTCTGGTCGGTCGCGGCGACCGTGACCGTGCGCGTGGCCGCCGTACTGGGGGCGGTGCCATCGTTGGCGATGAAGCTGATCGTGCGCGTGGCGGTATTGGGTGTGATGGCCGTGTCGGTGTAGGTCACCGAACGCAGTGCGGCCTGCCACTGGGCCAGCGTGGCCGTGGCACCGGAAGAGGTCAGCGTGAGCACACCGGTGCCGGCGTTGTAGCTGGCCGCGATATTGCCCATGGTGCTGCCGTCGTTGGCGAACGCCAGCACGTCCTCGCCGCTGTGGAAGCCGCCGGTGATCGACACCGTCGCGCTCGCCAGCGTGGTGTTGTCGACGTCGCTCACGGTGACGCCGCTGTCCACCGCCACCGGCGTACTGGTGTTGTTGTCTCCCGCGACGAAGGCCGCCGACCCGCCGCTGGTGCCCACCACCGGCGGGTCGTTGACGGCGACCACGGTCACGGTGGACGCGATGGAGGTGGCCGTGGTGTCGATGCCGCCGTTGGCGGTGCCGCCGGTGTCCTGGATGCCGGTCAGCGTGACCGTGCGGCTGCCGGCAGTGGGCGCGTTGGTGGCGTCGCGGTAGGTGATGCCGTTCACCAGGGTCTGCGCCGCCGCGCTGGAGATACCCGCCGCCTTGGCGATGACCACGGTCGCGGCACCGCCGCTCACGCTCACGCTCACCGACATGCCGTTGGTGGCAGTGGTGACGCTGTTGCCGTTGGTCAGCGCCACGTCGGTGCCGTCGATGCTGAGAATCTCGGCGCTGCCGTCGCTGACATTGCCCACGGTCAGGTCGATGGTCTTGATCGACTGCCCGGCCTCGACGGTACTGATGCTGGTACCGCTGAACAGTCCCACCGCACTGCCTTTCTCGGTGTAGGTCGGCGTGCCGCCGGTGGCACTGAGGGTCGGCGGATCGTTGACACCGATCACCGAGACACTGACGTTGGATGCGGAGCTGGTGCCACCGCTGCCGTCGTTGACGGTGACCCTGATGGTGCGCGTGGCCGTGGAAGGGTCGGTGCTGTTGCTGTCGCGGTAGGTCAGCGCGCGAACCAGCGCGGTGGTGGCCGTGGGGGTTGCACTGCTGTTGAGGCTGATCACCAGATCGCTGGTGCCGGTGCCGCCGGTGAAGGTACCGATGGTCGTGCCGCCGTAGGTGACGTTGCTGCCCGAGATACCGATCTGCCCGGCACCGGTCCCCTGGTTCTGGATGCCCAGCACGTCCTCGCCGCTCACGCGGTTGGCGGTGATGGACACGGTGACGTTGCCGCCGCTGAAGTTCGCGTTGTCGCTGTCGGTGACGGTGGCGTTGCTGCCCGTATCGAGCAGCGTCGCCGAACCCTTCTCGGTGAAGCTGGCGCTGTCGCCGTTGAGGTTGCTCACCACTGGAGCAACGTTGAAGGTGTAGGTGCTATCGATCGTGCCGCCCGCGTTATAGAGGTTGGCACTTCCGGTCCCGCTGGCCGCTGTGACGGGTGTGCCGGAGCCGTTGCCGCCCTGACCACCGCCGCCGCCAGAGCCGGCATTGCCCGAAAAGGTCGTGGTCGAGGATTCGTAGTGCAGCTGACCGCCACTACCCACCGCGATGCCGCCGGCACCCGCGCCACCAGCGCCACCAGCGCCGGTGGGCGTAAATGTGCCCAAAGAGGAAGAGACCGCGGTACTACCACCGCCGCCACCGGCGCCAGCGTTGTTCGATACGGTAGTGCTGCCTAGGTACACGATGCCACCGCTGGCTACATAGACAGCACCAACCGCCTTGCCGCCGGCCCCGGCGTTCGAGCCGCCGTAACCCATGCCGCCGCCGCCGCCGCCAATTCCCCCTGCAGTGCCACCGGTACCTGCGGTGCCGAAAACCAGGGGTGTCTGAACGTAGCTGCCGCCGGCACCACCTGTAGTACCTCCACCGTGGCCTGAGGTGATTTGGCCGGCCGCGGTGCTCGTTCCGTAGCCGCCGATGCCTCCCGTGCCTCCACTCGGAGACCGGCCAGCATAGGTTTTCAGCCCCGAACCGAGATCGATATAAGAATTGCCGCCGCTGCCGCCCCCCTTGGACGAGTAACCGCCACCACCACCGGCACCGTAGCCGGTGCCGTTGTAGCCAGCACCACCACCGCCACCACCTGATGCGCGGTTGCCTGTGATGACGTCATGCGTCAACGTGACAGTGGCGGCACCGACATAGATGCCTGCACCGAGCGCGCTGCCTCCTGCCTGTCCGACTGCAGTAACACCGGCGCCGGCCTTGCCGGCATTACCACCAACTCCAGATACCAGGCCTTTCTCGATGATCAGGCCGTCGAGCTTCACAGTGCCTGCTGTGATGCTGAACACCCGACTGGTGTAGTTGGCATTGATGGTGACATCCGGCGTGCCGTCGCCATTGATGTCGCCTTCGATGGTGAGGTTCTTCGAGATCGTCAGCTGGCCGGAGGACAGCGTGATCGTCGCTCCCCCCATGCTGACGGTGTCGAAGGTGATGGTGTCGCCACTGGTGGCGGCGGCGATTTCGGCGCGCAGGCTGCCGGCGCCCGAATCGGCCGCAGTGGTGACGGTCAACGTGGCCAGGTCGTGGGTATAGGCGGCCTCGTCCACCGCCGAGAGCACCGGACGCGCCTCGATGCTGCCGGTGGTCACTTCCAGGTTCCAGTCGTAGCCGGCGCCGACGCGGTTGCTGGAGGCGGCCACGTCGCGATGGGTCAGGCTCGCCAGCGAATCGACGAACGACAGGCCCTTGGCGCCCGCCGCGGTGTCGCAGGCGTAGATCAGGATGTCGCCGCCGGCCTGCATGTCCGCGCCGATCCGCGCCAGCGCGTCGGCGTGCTGGCCGATGTTGTCGGCGGAGAGATAAGTGCTGCCCAGCCACAGGTCGCCGTCGTTGCCGTGGGTGATGATCTGCACCGAACGGGCGCCCGGGTGGGCGTCGAGGTAGTCCTGCATCTGCTGCAGGCCGTCGCGGTTCTGCTGCAGGAACACCACTTCGGTGCCCGGGGCCACATGCGCGAGCAGGCTGGCGGCGTCCTTCACGCGGGCATCGACGAACAGCACGTCACGGCCCGAAGGCGCGCTGGCCGGACGATCGTGCTCGCCGAACGGACGGGCCGCGAAGCCATCCGGACCGAGCCCGGCGGGCTGGTGGTGGATCAGGGCACGCTCGCCGGCGAAGGCATGCGGCGCTCCCATCGGCGTCGGCTCCGCGGCATGCGGCAATTCGGCCGCCGTGGCAGCGACCGCACCGTCGAACATCACCCGCGGCTCCAGAGCCATGACCAGCGGTCGGCGCACCGGGGGGCGCGGACTCTCCATGATCCGATCTGCGGGCTTGCCGCGCTTCCACCATGCCATTGGATTATCTCCCTGTGCGCGGGCGCCGGCCCGGACGCGATCAATCGGTCTTGTTGCGGATGACGTTGGCCGCACTGCCCTGGCCGTCCTGCCAGAACGACAGCTTGCCGTACTGCTCGAACAGGTCCGGCGGAAGCACGGTGCGCCGCGGCTCGATCGCCACGCGCTCGCGGACCCGGTGCAGCCCGCTGATGCCGAGCGGTTCGTCGAACGCCGGTGCGTCGTAGGACACGTGCTCGAAGTCGTGCTCGAACCACGGCTCGCCGATGAACTCGTAGACCAGCCGCATCACCCGCTCCGGCGCGCGGGCGAGGAGGTCGTAGTCGACCACCAGGATCGAGCTGGCCTGCTCGCCGTAGTAGGCCTCCTTGAGCGCGGTCCAGGCGAAGCCGACCAGGCGGTTGCGCTGGGCGAGCGTGTCGACGCGGCTGTAGACCGTGTTGCGCTCGCTGTCGTCGGCGAACAGCTTGGTCTGCTCGTAGGGGTTGGCGCGGTAGAGCCGCTCGAGGCTGTCCATCACCCAGGCGACGTTGCGCACGCAGGCGATGAGGCGCGTATCGGGGAACAGGTCGAGCAGCGCCGGCAGCCGCGCGCTCCAAAGACGGTTGGTGTCGAACACCACCTCACGATCAATGGTGCCGGCGTAGTAGCTGTCGAACAGCCCCCGCAACAGGCGCCGCCGGGTATCGCGATCGACCACCGGGCCGAATTCGCTGCCGGCGCCGAGCTGGTTGAGCATGCCGGTGAACAGGCTGCCCACCGGGCTCGTCATGCCGGCCTGGAAACGAGGGTTCTGGCGCAGCAATGCGGCCAGCAACGTGGAGCCGGATCTCGGCAAACCCGAAATGAAATGGAACTTCCCTGCCACGCCCCGCCCCGATAGCGCCCCTGCCCGGGCTTCCCCTGTTTCGGCGGATGGTAGCACCGGTCGCTGCCGCGTCCATCGGCGCGTTTCCGGGAGGCCGCCAACGGCATGTCTTCTCGCCGGGAACGTTTCCCCCATAATGCCGCGGCTGTTTGTGCCGGCCGATGGCACAGGGCAGCCCGCAAGGACCGACCCGCAGGATGCGACCGGCTTTATGCATCGCTCCCGCGCCACGGTCCATCCTGGCCGCGAGGCCTGCATCAGGGACAAGGGGAACTATTCAATGGAAGTCTTCATCGGAACCATCCTGCCGTTCGGCTTCAACTTCGCACCGAAGGGCTGGGCCCTGTGCGCGGGACAGTTGCTGCCGATCTCGCAGAACACCGCGCTTTTCTCGCTGATCGGCACCTACTACGGCGGCGATGGCCAGAGCACCTTCGCCCTGCCCAACCTGCAGGGCCGCCTGCCGATGGGCATGGGCAACGGCCCCGGACTCAGCCCGCGGGTGATCGGCGAAATGGCCGGCACCGAGAGCGTGACGCTGACCACCGCCAACATGCCCACCCACACCCACCCGGCCACGGCCACCGTGGGGGTACAGGTGTCCGGCGTCGCCACCTCGCCGGCGACCGCGCCGAGCACCGGCAACAGCTATCTGGGTGCAAGTGGAACCGGTCAGGCTTCGGCAGCGATCTGGTCTACCGAGATGAATACCCCGGTGGCCATGGGCGGCGTGAGCGGCTCGGTCCAGGTGGGGGCCGCCGGCAACGGCATCCCCGTCGAGACGATGAACCCGTTCCTGGCGCTGAACTTCAGCATCGCCCTGAACGGCATCTTCCCGTCGCGCAACTGACCGCTGGACTCCGGGGCGGCGCGCGCCGCCCCGGACCGGACTGGACCGCCCCCATGCTCGACCGCATTCACGCCGATCACTTCCGCTCCCTGCAAGGTGGGACATCGACCCTGTTCCTGCCGGACGGCGCCCGGCTGCCGGTGCAGGTGCTCGCCGTCACCGAATATCCGCGCGCACGTCGCCACGACGCCGGCGCGGAGGAACGCATGCCCTTCACCGTCGACCTGACGGCACTGGAACCCACCCGCCTGTTGGACGGGCCGTGCGGCGTGGATCTGCCGGAACTGGGCCGGGTCGAGGGCATCTGGATCAGCCGCGTCGCGGTGCCCGGCACACCACCCGAGATCGCCAGCTTCCAGATCGTGTTCGCCTGACGCCACCTGCCGGCGCGGTGCCTCAGGGCATCAGCACGGTCGGCCTGGCTTCCGGATACCAGGCCAGCCGCTCCACGCCAGGCTGCGTCGCCTCGACCCGGAATCCCAGCCGCAGGTACAGCGAGCGTGCGCGCGTGTTGGCCTGCCAGACCGTGGCGACCAACGGGGCACGCACCTGCCGCGCGGCCTGCTGCAGGCCATGCAGGAGCTCGGCCCCCAGCCCCTGGCCGCGCACGGCCGGGATCATCGCCAGGTAGACGATGCGCAATTCGCTCGAACCGATCTCCACGATCAGCGCGCCAACGGCATCCCCCTGGCGCTCGATGACGTAATGCTGCGCACCGGCGAACATCTGCCCGGCCCCCTGCAGCATGGCCTGATACTGCTGCGCGACCAGTGCGTCGAGCTCTGCGGGAGGGAGCGACAGCAACGCCAGATCGGGGCGCGCGGACCGGTACAGGCGCAGCAGGAACCCTTCGTCGGCCGCGTGCGCCGGGCGCATGGCCAGAGAGGAACGGGCGAGAGGGATGGGTCCGGACATGCGTCTTCCGTGGCTGGTCGGCGGATCCCGATGGTGCCACACCCCCGTCACGAGCCGGCGTGCCGGAAACATCCGGTGAGGTGGTCGTCGACCATGCCCGTGGCCTGCATGAAGGCGTAACAGATGGTGCCGCCGACGAAGCGGAAGCCGCGCTTCTTCAACGCCTTGCTCATGCGCTCGGACGCCGCCGTGGTGGCCGGCACCTCGGCCGGGGTCTTCCAGGCGTTGCGGACCGGGCGGCCGTCGACGAACGACCACAGGTAGGCATCCAGGCTACCGTGCTCCTCGAGTACCGACAGCGCCGCCTGCGCGTTGTCGCGCACCGAGGACACCTTGAGGCGGTTGCGGATGATGCCGGGATCGGCCAGCAGTTTCTCCAGCTGGCGGTCGGTCATCGCGGCGGCGCGTTCGATCTCGAAGCCGTGGAACACCTCGCGATAGCGCTCGCGCTTGGCCAGCACGGTGCGCCACGACAGCCCCGCCTGTGCACCCTCCAGGCAGAGGAATTCGAACAGCGCGCGGTCGTCGTGCAACGGCACGCCCCACTCGTGGTCGTGGTAGGCGCACATCTGCGGGTCGTCGCCGGCCCAGGGACAACGTTGCATGGCTCGCTCCGGAAACGGACGGACGAGCACTCTAGCGCGGCGCCCGAAACCCGTGGGAAAGGCTCGCGCGACAGTCTTGGCTGTCGCCTTTCGTCCGAGTACCGCGATGCCCTCCCTCGCCCACGCCTGGTCCCACCTGGTCGATGCCTTCGCGCAGCACGGCATCCTGCCGCTGCTGCAATGGCTGCACATCGACCGGCTTGCCGGCGACCCGCGCGAGATCGCCGAGTCGCTGATGATCGCGGTGGTGCAGGTGGCGATCATCGCCTGCCTGTTCCGCCCGCTGGAAACCTTCTGGCCGGCCGAACGCTGGAGCGACCGCAAGCTGACCCGGGTCGACTTCCAGTACACGCTGTGGATGCTGATCGGGATCTTCCCGCTGTTCTCCTACCTGGTGCTGACGCCGATCGCCAACTACTTCGGCGGCGTGTCGAGCGGGCCGGACACCTCCAGCCGCGACTCGATCCTCGGCATCACGCACTGGTTCCCCGCGCTGGACCACCACCCGCTGGCGCTGTTCCTCGTCTACTACGTAATCTACGACCTGGTGTACTACACCATGCACCGCGTGCAGCACGCGCTGCCGTGGTGGTGGGCGCTGCACTCGATGCACCACAGCACGCGGCAGATGAGCTGCTGGACCAACGACCGCGGCAGCCTGGTGGACGGCTTCATCCAGTCGATGATCCTCGCCGTGGTCGGCCTGGCGATCGGCGTGGCACCGACCGACTTCGCCTGGCTGATGCTGCTGGGCGAACTGGTGCAGAACTTCTCGCACACCAACACGCGACTGAACTTCGGCCCGCTGTTCGGGCGGATCTTCGTCGACCCCACCTTCCACCGGCTGCACCACATGCGCGTGGACCCGACCCGGCCGGGCCTGCACAACTGCAACTACGGCCAGGTGTTCTCGATCTGGGACGTGCTGTTCGGCACCGCGCTGTACGGCGAGCCGATCCGCCCCACCGGCGTCGGCGATCCGGTGGTCGATGCGGACAACGAGCACGGCCTGGTCGGCCTGCACTGGGCGGCGTTCAAGCGCTTCTGGGGCGCGGTGCGCACGCTCGACGGCTGGAAGCCGGGCGAGGTCTCGTTCGGCCCCGGCTACCGGCCGGTACCGGTGGACCACACGGCACACGCCGCGCAGCCCGATACCCCGACGCGGGATCCGGCGGCGACCGTGACCGCCGCCGACTGATCACCGCATCGGACGCCCGACCGTCAGATCCCGGTCGCCAGGCGGCGCTGGCGGACCAGCGCGCGTGCCAGCACCACCGCCATCAGTGCCGCCGCCAGCGCGAACACCGCCACCGCGAGGTGCTGGCCGCCCAGGCCACCGGCCCGGACCGGCAGATCGTTGGGTTCGAAGTGCGCGCCGGCCATACCGGTGTAGTGCATGCCGCACACCGCGCCACCCATCACCAGGGCGCCGAGCACGGTCTGCACCGGGCCACGGTGCTTGAACGCGATCCACAGTGCGGCGATCGAGGCGACGATGGCGATGAGCGCCGCCAGCGCGGCGATCGCACCGTCGTACCACATGTACGCGGACATGCGCATCGCGGCCATGCCCATGTAGTGCATCACCGCCACGCCGATGCCCATGAAGCTGCCCGAGGTAATGAAGCTGATCATCGACGGACGCTCGCGCGCGGCCAGCGACAACCCCATGAAGCAGGCCGCCACCGCCACCAGCGCGGAGGCGACGGTGAGCGGGATGTCGTAGGTGACGGGCATGTCCATGTGATAGGCGAGCATGGCGATGAAATGCATCGCCCAGATCGCACCCAGGCCCATCACCGCCGCCGCGGTCACCAGCGTGAAGATGCGTTCCCGGCCCGGCCGCATCCGGGACAAGCCGCCGATCAGGCGCAGCGCGGTGTAGGAACCCAGGACCGCAACGACATAGGAGAGCAGCACGAGTGACGGGGTGTAGTGATGCATGGCCGGGAGGCCCCCTGTAGGTTGGAGTGGGGAGGGGAGAACGGCGCCCACGCCAACGCGTCGAACCACGGAGGCCCGACTAGGGGTTGAAACGGGGCGACGGGGCGACGTCGTCCGATGACGGAAACGCCACGCAGTTCACATTACGGCGCATCCCTCGGCATGGATGCACCCACCGTCATGAAAGTGCTACCGGGCCCCGGCACGCGGCGCTTGCCGCCCTCGCACCGGGGCGTCAGGCGTGCGACCGGTCGATCCAGGGCAGCGCGTCGAGATCGACGTTGCCGCCGGTGAGCACCAGTCCGACCCGACGACCGGCGAAGCGGTCGCGCGCCTTGAGCACTGCCGCCAGCACGGTGGCGCAGGACACCTCCGTGACGATGCGCAGCTCCTGCCAGATCAGCCGCATCGCGGCGATGGTCTGCGCATCGTCGACGGTGATCACGTCGATCGCATGTTCGCGCAAGGCCAGCAGGTTCGGCGTGCCGATCAGTGCGCGCAGGCCGTCGCAGACGGTGTCCGGCACGACGCTCTCCACCCGCGTACCGGCGGCGAGCGAGCGCGCCGCGTCGTCCGCGCCGGCCGGCTCCGCCCCGTACAGCGACAGCCCGGGGCGCAGCGCATGCGCGGCGATCGCCACGCCCGAAGCCAGGCCGCCACCGCCGACCGGCGTGATCAGCGCATCCAGCGCCGGCACCTGCGCCAGCAGTTCCAGCGCGATCGTGCCCTGCCCGGCCATGACGCGGTCGTCGGCATACGGGTGCACCAGCTGCGCGCCGGTGGCGTGCTGCACCTCGGCGGCCCTGGCCTCGCGCGCAGCCTGGTTCGGCGCGCAGCGATGCAGCACCGCGCCGGCCCGCTCGATCAGCGCGAGCTTGGCCTGTACCGCGCCTTCCGGCACCACCACGTGAGCCGGAATGCCGCGCGTGGCGGCGGCCAGCGCCAACGCGCTGCCGTGGTTGCCGGACGAATGCGTGACCACGCCGGCGCGCGCCTCGTCCTCGCCCAGCGACCACACTGCGTTGCAGGCGCCGCGGAACTTGAAGGCCCCTCCGCGCTGGAAGTTCTCGCACTTGAAGTGCAGCTCGGCACCCGCCAGCGCGTCGAGCGCGGCGCTGCGCAGCACCGGCGTGACCACCGCGTGCGGCGCAATGCGTGCGGCGGCGTCGCGGATCTGGGCAAAGGTGGGCAGGCGATCGTGGTTCATGCGGTCTCGAACTCCACGCCGCAGCGGAAGTGGCGCTCCGCACCGGGCTCCAGGCGGATCGCTGCGGCACAGTCGGGGCGGTTGAAGGCGTCGGCCCAGCTCTCCATCGGCTCCAGCGCCAGCGAGCCGCGGACGTCGCGACTCACCGTATCGGCGGTGAACGCGAGCATCACCCCGCGCTCCTGCCACAGCGCCAGGCCGAGCCCGCTGGCCGGGTCGCGCAGCCGGGTCCGCGCGCGGCCATCGGCATCGGCGCGCAGGTCGGCATAGGCGTGGTTCAGCGCCAGCGCACCCACCGGTCGCGGCGTGCGGAAATCCAGCGTGGGTTCGGCGCCGAGCGGACGGTGCGCGGCGGCGCCGGGCAGCGGGATGAAGTCGGCATCGGTGGCGACCACGGTGGCGGCCGGCACCTGCAGCTCCCAGCTTTCCATCGGCGACCCGCCCAGACGGAAATATGGATGCCAGCCAAAGAAACACGGCGCCGGGGTGTAGCCGGTGTTGCGCACGGTTGAGGTGAGCGCAAGGCCTCGTGCGTCGAGGCGGTAGTGCAGCGCGAAGGCGATGGCGAACGGATAGCCGGGGTGGGCGTCGGGCGCCAGTGCGGTGGCGAAGTGCGCCTCGGCGCCGTCCGCATCGGCGGTCAGCGCCTCGAGCCGGAAATCCACCCCGCGAACGAAGCCGTGGCGTGCCGCGCGTTCGGCCTCCGCGACGCCGGGCTGAAGGTCGTGCACGACGCCGTCGAACCGGTAGCGCGCGCCGGCGATGCGGTTGGCGAACGGCATCATCACGGCGAAGCGCGAGCTCGGCCGGGCTTCCAGCTCCGCGGCGTCGCGATAGCCGTCGGCCAGATCGACCCGGGCGCCGGCATGGGTCACCTCGATCGACAGCACGGTGGCGCCGCGATGGGCGATGCGCACGGTGCGGCCGCGTTCCGCATCCTGCAGCACGGCCAGCGGGTGCGATCCGAGCGCGTCGTGGCGGGCGTGGAAGGCCATCGGCTTGAACCAGTGGAAAGGGCTCGCCATGTTAGCCTGACTGATCCCCAACCCTGTCGTATCGCCATGTCCGCACGCCCCGAATCCCCCGCCTCGCCAATCCGCCTCGTCGACTACGCGCCGCCCGCCTGGCGGGTCACCGACGCGGCGCTGGAATTCGACCTGGGGATCGACAGTACCGAGGTCATCTCGCACCTCACGTTGCGCCGCGACGCCGAAGCCCCCCTGCGACTGGATGGCGAGGGGCTGGAGCTATTGTCGATCGCGCTGGATGGCGCACCGCTGGCAGCCGGACAGTGGCGCCACGTCGACAACGTGCTGGAGGTTGATGATGTGCGCGACGGCAGCGTGCTGACCACGCGGGCGCGCGTGCAGCCGGCCGCAAACACCGCGCTGGAGGGCCTGTATCTGTCCGGCAGCCGCGAGGCCGGCTTCCTGCTGACGCAGTGCGAGGCCGAGGGCTTCCGCCACATCACCTTCTTTCCCGATCGCCCCGACGTGCTGGCCCGTTACACGGTGACCCTGCGCGCGGACCGGGCACGCTTCCCGGTGCTGCTGGCCGGCGGCAATCCCGACGGTGCCGGCGAGCTGCCCGACGGGCGCCACTGGGCCCGCTTCGTCGATCCGCACCCGAAGCCCTGCTACCTGTTCGCGCTGGTCGCCGGACGACTGGAGAAGATCGAGCGCGACTACGTCACCGCCGAAGGCCGCGCGGTGAAGCTGGTGATCTGGTCCGAGGCCAATGCGATCGACAGCTGCCACTACGCGATGGACGCGCTGGAACGCTCGATGCGCTGGGACGAGCAGGCCTACGGCCGCAGCTACGACCTGGACGTGTTCCACGTCGTCGCCACCCATGACTTCAACATGGGCGCGATGGAGAACAAGGGCCTGAACATCTTCAACGCGAAGTACCTGCTGGCCGACCCGGACACCACCACCGACGACGAATACAAGGCGGTGGAGGCAGTGGTCGCGCACGAGTACTTCCACAACTGGAGCGGCAACCGCGTCACCTGCCGCGACTGGTTCCAGCTGTCGCTGAAAGAAGGCCTCACGGTGTTCCGCGAGCAGCAGTTCTCGGCGGACATGAACTCGGCCCCGCTCAAGCGCATCGAGGACGTCGCCCTGCTGCGCCGGGCGCAGTTCCCCGAGGACGCCGGCCCGCTGGCACACCCGGTGCGCCCGGCCGAGTACCGCGAGATCAACAACTTCTACACCGCCACCGTGTACGAGAAGGGCGCCGAACTCGTGCGCATGTTGGCCGGCCGGCTGGGCGCGGAAGGTTTCCGCCGCGGCATGGACCGCTACTTCGCCGTGAACGACGGGCGCGCCGCCACGATCGAGGATTTCCTCGCCGCGCTGGGCGAGGCCAACGACATCGACCTCATGCCCTACCTGGCGTGGTACGGCCAGTCCGGCACGCCACGCCTGCGGGCGCGCGGGTACTACGACGCCACCGCGCAGCGCTACACGCTCACCCTGTCGCAGCACACCCTTCCCTCGGCGACGCAGCCGGACAAGCACGCCGTCCCGATCCCGGTGAAACTGGCGCTGTTCGACCCCGACGGCGCGATGCTGCCGCTGCACCTGGACGGGCAAGCGCACGGCAGCGAGGCGGTGGTGGTGCTCGATGCAACCGAGCGCAGCCTGGTATTCGATCGGGTGCCGCGGCCCCCGGTGCCGTCACTGCTGCGCGGCTTCTCCGCACCGGTGCTGCTGGAGTGCGACTACGCGCCGGCCGAGCTGGCCCTGCTGCTCACCCACGACCCGGACGGGTTCAACCGCTGGGAAGCCGGCCAGCAGCTCGCCGCCCGTGCGTTCGACGATTGCCGCGCCGGAGGCGGCGACGCGCTCGAGGCCTGGACCGGCGCACTGGCGCGGCTGTTCGACGACCGCAACCTCGATGCCGCGCTGCTCGCGGACCTGTTGACTCCGCCGGGCGAGATCGAGCTGGCCGAACGACAGGAAACCGTGGACCCGACGCATATCCACGAGCTGCGCCAGACCATGCAGCGCATGCTGGGCCAGGCGATCGGAACCGAAAACCTGGAGCGGCGCTATCGCGAACTGGCCGTCTCCGGCCCGCTGGCGCTGGATGCGGCAGGCAAGGCGGTGCGTCGGCTGAAGCGACGCGTGCTGGAGTTGATGGCGCTGCTCGCCCCGGAGACAGCCCACGCGCTGGCGACGATGCAGTTCCACTCGGCCGAGGGCATGACCGACCGCCTGGCCGCGCTGGCGGTGCTCGTCCGCGGCGGCGCCGCGAATGCTCCGGAGGCGCTGGGCAATTTCCGGAAGCGCCACGCGGACAACCCACTGGCGATGGACAAGTGGTTCGCCGTGCAGGCGCAGATCCCGGGTGAGCCCGCCCTCGCCCGCGTGCAGCTGCTGGAGCAGGATCCCGCCTTCACGCTGAAGAACCCCAACCGCGCACGCGCGCTGCTGGGCACGTTCGCCAGCGGCAACCCGAGCGGCTTCCATCGCCCCGACGGCGCCGGCTACCGCCTGCTTGCCGAACGGCTGGCGACGCTGGACGCGCTCAATCCGCAGATCGCCGCGCGGCTGGCGACGGCGTTCAACGGCTGGCAGCGGCTCGAGCCGGTGCGTCGCGAAGCGGCGCGACATGCCCTGTCCGACCTGGCCGGGCGGCCGGGACTTTCGCGCAATCTTTCGGAGATCGTCGCCAGCGTGCTGTCGCGCTGACGCGGATGGACGGGACGCCATGGCCCGTCCGGGGCCATCGGCGGGGCGGAGTGGAGACTCGACGCCGTGCCGATGGCCGGGGGCGGTGCGTCAGGCGCTCAGCTGCTGCAGCTGTTCGAGCAGGCGGTGGCGACGCGATTCCAGGCGCGGACGGAGCACGACGCGCTCCTGCTCGGTGCGGCGGTCCAGCTGCTCCATCGCCAGCTCGACGCGACCGATTTCCATCCACAGATCATGCTGCTGGTAGACCGGTTCGAAGTTGAGGCTCAGTTCCATGACACTTCCCCCACAGGTGTTGTTCGAGTTGCCAGGGGGAATGCATCGGGCGTGCCAACGATGTGATGCCGATCACGAAAATTTTGGGCCTCGATCACGCGACTGACGCGCTACGTCACGAGCTGCCGCGAGTCGGCAAAAAGGGCCGTTTCAGTCACATCGGGTTCACGCGGTCGAGGCCAACATCACCCCACGCCTCCGGTAGTCCGGATTCGATCTTCGGTCCCCGAATTCCCGGTTTCTGGCGTCCGGCACTACGGTCATCCTGGATTCCCCCTGTTCCTGAGACCGCCGGACGCCAGATCTCCAAACCCAAGCCCCGCGCCGCCTGGCGCGGGGCTTGGCGTTTCTGGGAAGCAAAAAAAGACGGCGCCCGAAGGCGCCGTCGTCGCTTCCTTTCCCCGGCACGCGATGGAACCCCTGTCGTTCCATCTCGGCGCGCCTTGCGGCGCAGCGTCTGCCCGTGAAAAGTGCTGCTGGGTTTTTGCATGAAACATGCCAGTCACCCGGATCGGCACCAAAGGCCCGAGGCCGCCGTACCATATCGCCCCACCGCGTCCACTTTTGGACCCAGCAGGTCAGTTGCATGCGTCACCCGACACCCTATGACGTCATCGTGATCGGCGGCGGCCACGCCGGCACCGAGGCCGCGCTCGCCGCAGCCCGCACCGGCGCGCGCACGCTGCTGCTCAGCCACAACATCGAGACCATCGGCCAGATGAGCTGCAACCCGGCCATCGGCGGCATCGGCAAGGGCCACCTGGTCAAGGAGGTGGACGCGCTGGGCGGCGCGATGGCGCAGGCGGCCGACCGGGCCGGCATCCAGTGGCGCACGCTGAACGCCTCCAAGGGGCCGGCCGTGCGTGCGACGCGCTGCCAGGCGGACCGCACCTTATATAAGGCAGCGATCCGCCGGATCGTGGAGAGCCAGCCGAACCTGGAGCTGTTCCAGCAGGCGGTAGACGACCTGATCCTCGAGGGCGGCCGCGTCGCCGGCGTGGTGACCCAGATGGGCGTGAGCTTCCACGCCCCGGCCGTGGTGCTGACCGCCGGCACGTTCCTGGCCGGCAAGATCCACATCGGCCCGGCCCAGTACGCCGGCGGCCGTGCCGGCGACCCGCCGGCAACCACCCTGGCACAGCGCCTGCGCGAGCTGCCGGTGGCCGCCGATCGCCTGAAGACCGGCACGCCGCCGCGCATCGACCTGCGCAGCATCGATTTCAGCGACCTGGAGGAACAGCCGGGCGACGACCCGGCGCCGGTGTTCTCCTACCTGGGCTCGCGCGAGGAACACCCGCGCCAGGTCAGCTGCTGGATCACCCACACTTCCGGGCGCACCCACGAGCTGATCCGCGGCGCGCTGGACCGCTCGCCGCTCTACAGCGGCCAGATCGAAGGCACCGGCCCGCGCTACTGCCCGTCGATCGAGGACAAGGTGGTGCGCTTCGCCGAGAAGGACTCGCACCAGGTGTTCATCGAGCCGGAAGGGCTGGACACCTTCGAGATCTACCCCAACGGCATCTCCACCTCGCTGCCATTCGACGTGCAGCTGGAACTGGTCCGGTCGATCAAGGGTTTCGAGCGGGCGCACATCACCCGCCCCGGCTACGCCATCGAGTACGACTACTTCGATCCGCGCGGCCTGCAGCCGTGGCTGGAGACCAAGGCCATCGGCGGCCTGTACTTTGCCGGGCAGATCAACGGCACCACCGGCTACGAGGAGGCCGCCGCGCAGGGCGTGATCGCCGGCCTCAACGCGGCGCTCGCCACGCAGGGCAAGGCGCCGTGGTATCCGCGCCGCGACGAGGCCTACATCGGGGTGCTGATCGACGACCTCACCACCAACGGCACCATCGAGCCGTACCGCATGTTCACCTCGCGCGCCGAGTACCGGCTGCACCTGCGCGAGGACAATGCCGATCTGCGCCTGACCGAGACCGGCCACGCGCTGGGCGTGGTGCCGACCGGCCGCTTCGATGCCCTGCGCGCCAAGCGCGAGGCGGTGGAACGCGAGATGCAGCGGCTCGGCGGTCTGTGGGCCGCGCCAAACAACGGGCTGGGTGCCGCGATCGAGCGGCACCTTGGCATCGCGGTCAGCCGCGAGACCAGCGCGCTGGACCTCCTGCGCCGGCCCGAGCTGGATTACGCGAAGCTGGCCTCGGTGCCCGAACTGGGACCGGCGGTCGAGCACGAGCACGTGGCCGCCCAGGTCGAGGTACAGACCAAGTACGCCGGCTATCTCGAGCGCCAGCGCGAGGAGATCGAGCGCCAGCGCCGCCACGAGCACACGGCGATCCCGGACGGGTTCGACTACGACGCGGTGCGCGGCCTGTCCGCCGAGGTGCTGCTCAAGCTCAAGCGCGCGCTGCCGGCGACGATCGGCCAGGCGGCGCGGATCAGCGGCGTCACGCCCGCCGCCATCTCGCTGCTGCTGGTGCACCTGAAGCGCCGGGCGGCCTAGTCGGCGCTGCATGACCCGGCTCCATGGCATCATGACGCGGTTCGAAACACCGCGAGGCATGCTCACATGGAAATCTGGATCGGCCGCAACGGCGAACGCCACGGCCCCTACAAGGAAGCCGACGTCCGTCAGTGGCTACGCAGCGGCCAGGTGGCCGGCGACGACCTGGGCTGGTACGACGGCCTGGCTGACTGGCAGCCGCTGGCCTCGCTGTTTCCCGAAGAGGTGAACCGCGCATCGGCCGCCACGCCCCCACCGTTCTCCGCCGCACCGCTGCCGGAGCAGGCCACCACGGTGGCGCTGGAGGACTACGCAGGCTTCTGGAAGCGTTTCGGCGCCTACATCATCGACTCGCTGGTGCTCTACATCCCCAACAAGCTGATCATGACGGCGATGGGGGCGGAGGCTGCGCAGGAGCAGCTGAACAATGCGATCCAGGGCACCACCGGCAATCCCGAGGCGGTCCTGCACGCCTACAGCCAGTTCTACGGAGCGATCGGACCGGCCAGTCTGGTCACTTTCCTCGTCGCCTGGCTCTACTTTGCACTGTGCGAGAGCTCGACCTGGCAGGCCACCCTGGGCAAGCTCGCCCTGGGCATCCGCGTCACCGACCTGCAGGGCGCACGCATCTCGCTACCGCGTGCGCTCGGGCGTTATCCGGCGAAGATGATCAGCGCCATCATTCTGTTCGTCGGCTTCATGATGGCCGGCTGGACCCAGCGCAAGCAGGCGCTGCACGACATGATCGCCAGCACGCTGGTGCTCAACGGCCGTGCCGGCGAGCGGCGCGGCGGCAGCATCCAGGGGCAGGGTTCCCCGGGTGGCCGCTTCGACGCCTGACGCCGGGCATCACGCTTGAACAGAGCGCCGCAGCCTTGCCGCGGCGCTTCTTTTTTTTGGGCGACCCAGAAGCCGGTGCCCGCGCGAGCGCGCTTGTTATGATCGGCGGCCGCCTCGCATCCGCGTGGCGTTCCCGTTCGCAAGGAAATCCAGCTCGACCATGCTCAGCATCGAACATCGCATTGCCCAGGACATCGCCGCCAAACCCGACCAGGTGCGCGCGGCCGTGGATCTGCTCGACGGCGGCGCCACCGTGCCGTTCATCGCGCGCTACCGCAAGGAAGCCACCGGCGGCCTCGACGACACCCAGCTGCGCCTGCTGGAAGAGCGCCTGCGCTATCTGCGCGAGCTGGAGGAGCGGCGCGGCGCGGTGCTCGCCAGCATCGAGGAACAGGGCAAGCTCACCGACGCGCTGAAAGGAGACATCCTCGCCGCCGATACCAAGGCACGACTGGAAGACCTCTACCTGCCGTACAAGCCGAAGCGCCGCACCAAGGCGCAGATCGCCCGCGAGGCCGGCCTGGAACCGCTGGCGCTGGGCCTGCGCGAGGATCCCACCCGCGACCCGGAAACCTTCGCCGCCGACTTCGTCGACGCGGACAAGGGCGTGGCCGACGTGCGCGCCGCGCTGGATGGCGCACGCGCGATCCTGATGGAGGCCATCGCCGAAGACGCCACGCTGGTCGGCGAGCTGCGCGACTGGCTGTGGGAGAAGGGCCAGATCCGCGCCAGGGTGGTCGAGGGTAAGGAGAACGAAGGCGCCAAGTTCCGCGACTACTTCGACCACGTCGAACCGATCGGCAAGATCCCCTCGCACCGCCTGCTGGCGCTGATGCGCGCGCGCAACGAGGGCGTGATCGAGCTGGAGCTCATCCCCGCGCTCGATCCCGAGCAGGGCCACGCCGAAGGCGAGGGCCGCGTCGCCGCGCATGCCGGCATTCTCGACCGCGGCCGCGCCGCCGACGCGTGGCTGCGCGAGACGGTGCGCCTGACCTGGCGCGTGAAGCTGCACCTGCACCTCACGCTGGACTTGTTCGGCCGCGTGCGCGAGGGAGCCGAGGACGAGGCGATCCGTGTGTTCGGCGAGAACCTCAAGGACCTGATGCTGGCCGCACCGGCCGGCGCCAAGACCGTGATGGGCCTGGACCCGGGCATCCGCACCGGCGTGAAGGTCGCCGTGGTCGACCCGACCGGCAAGCTGTTGGCCACCGACACCATCTACCCGCACGAGCCGCGGCGGCAGTGGAACGAGTCGCTGGCCGCGCTGGCCCGCCTGTGCCAGAAGCACAACGTGGACCTGATCGCGATCGGCAACGGCACCGCCTCGCGCGAGACCGACAAGCTGGCCGGCGAGCTGATCAAGGGCCTGGGCAAGAGCCATCCCGGCCACAAGCTGTCGAAGGTCGTGGTGAGCGAGGCTGGCGCCTCGGTGTACTCGGCCTCCGAGACCGCCGCCAAGGAATTCCCCGATCTCGATGTGAGCCTGCGCGGCGCCGTCTCCATCGCGCGCCGCCTGCAGGACCCGCTGGCCGAGTTGGTGAAGATCGAGCCCAAGGCGATCGGCGTCGGCCAGTACCAGCACGACGTCAACCAGGTGAAACTGGCGCGCGCGCTGGACGCCCGCGTCGAGGACTGCGTGAACGCGGTCGGCGTGGACGTGAACACTGCCTCGGCCGCCCTGCTCTCGCGCGTGGCCGGCCTCACCGCCTCGGTCGCCGAGAACGTGGTGAAGCATCGCGATGCCAACGGCCCGTTCGCCAACCGCAAGGCGCTGCTGAAGGTGCCGCGCCTGGGCGACAAGGCGTTCGAGCAGTGCGCGGGCTTCCTGCGCGTGCCCAACGGCGACAACCCGCTGGACGCCAGCGCGGTGCACCCGGAAGCCTATCCGGTGGTCGAGCGGATCATCGCCCAGTGCGGTCGTGAAGTGCGCAACATCATCGGCGACACCGTCTTCCTGCGCGGTCTCAAGCCCGAGCAGTTCACCGACGAGCAGTTCGGCGTGCCGACCGTGCGCGACATCCTCAAGGAACTGGAGAAGCCCGGCCGCGACCCGCGACCCGAGTTCGTCGCGCCGAGCTTCGCCGAGGGCGTGGAAGACGTGAAGGACCTCAGGCCCGGCATGATCCTGGAAGGCCGCGTCACCAACGTCGCCGCATTCGGCGCCTTCGTCGACATCGGCGTGCACCAGGACGGCCTGGTCCACGTCTCGGCGCTGTCGCACACCTTCGTGAAGGACCCGCGCGATGCGGTGAAGGCCGGCGACATCGTCAAGGTCAAGGTGATGGAAGTCGACCTGCCGCGCCAGCGCATCGGCCTCTCCATGCGCCTGGACGACGAACCGGGCCAGAGTCGCGGCCGCCCCGCCAGCCAGGGGGGCGATCCGCGGCGCGACAATCGCGGGCCGCGCCCCGGCGGCGGTCAACCGAAGCCGTCCACACCGCCGATCAACAGCGCCTTCGCCGACGCCCTGCTCCGCGCCAAGCAGCGCTGAGCGTCCGCCCCCTGCCTGCCAACGGCACGCACGGGGGCCATTCGCCCTGCCGGCGAAATGCGGCGAGGCCGACGCGACACGGGCCCGTCGCCCACGCTTGGGAATCCACGGACCGGGCGAACGGCCCTCGCCCGGCGGATTGCCGCGGATTCCTGCGGCGCTGGCTTCGCAGGCATGCGTGGGCGAACGCGGGCGAATTCGCGGTGCCGCGTCGGCCCGCTTCTCCACGGTGTGGCGGTCGCTCGCGGCGCGCCGCCCGCGCGGCCGGACGCAGCACGGCCTGCGGTGTGATGGATCGCGCCGCCGGCCGCCCCGGACGGCGGGCTGTCATCGAGGTTGCCCGCAACCGTGGAGGACATCCCTGATGCGGCATCACGGGCGGCGGCGGGCTCCGGGAAGTTCCGGCAGCGGATCTTTCCGGTGTCCTCGCCGGGATGGCGCGACCCAACGCGCGTTCGACTACCGCCGCCGAATCCGCCACCATGCCCCGTTCCGGCGCGATGCATCGCAGCATGCGCTCCGGTATGGAACGGATTACCGTAACCCGGTCATAACAAAACCTACCCGGCCCCAGGAGTTTCGCCACATGCTTCGTACCCGTGTTCTCGTCGGCGCGATCGTCGCCGGCCTGCTGGCCAGCCAGGCCGCCAGCGCCACCCAGTTCAGCCAGGTCGTCATCATCGGCGACAGCCTCAGCGACGGTGGCAACCTGTCGCTGGCCCTTGGCGCCCCGACGCCCACGCGATTCACCACGAACCCGGGCGAGACTGCCGCAGAGCTGGTGGCCGATGGTCTGGGCCATCCCACCACCGCCTCGCTCCTGGGCGGCACCAACTTCGCCTTCGGCGGCGCCGGCCTGGTCCACAACTCTTCAGCCGGTCCGATCCCGACCCTGCCGCAGCAGCTGGGCATGTACCTGACCGCGACCGGCGGCCAGGCCGACCCCAACGCGCTGTACCAGGTGTGGGGCGGCGCCAACGACATCTTTTACCTGACCGCCACCACCACCGACACCACCGCGTTGGTCACCGGCACGGCCACCGCAGCGCAGACCGAACTCGGCCTGCTCGGCCAGCTGCAGGCGGCGGGCGGCCGTTACGTGGTGGTCTACAACCTGCCCGACATGGGCAAGACGCCGGCGGCGATGGCGCAGGGAGCGGCGGCCTCGGCCGGCGTCACCCAGCTCGCCACCATCTACAACAGCACGCTGAGCAGCGGCCTTTCCCAGCTCAGCGCCGGCGGCCTGAACGTCATCCCGGTGAACACCTACGGCCTGATCAACGAGGTGATCGCCAACCCGGGTGCCTACGGCTTCAGCAACGTCACCGACGCGGCCTGCGGCCTGACCTCGAGCTCGGTGCAGTGCGGCCCGCAGGGCTCTGGCCTGCCCTACAGCTACGCGGCCGGCACCGATCAGACCTATCTGTTCGCCGACGGCGTGCACCCGACCACCGCCGCCCACCGCCTGCTCTCCCAGGTGGTGCTGGCCGAGATCGCCGCGCCGGGCCAGGTCTCGATGCTGGGCGAGGCCCCGCTGGCCTCGACGGCCGCACAGTACCGGGCGATCCGCAACGAGATGCTCGCCGATGGGCAGGGCAGCGGCACGCGCATGTTCGCGGCGCTCGACTACGGCCACCAGCGCTTCGACGCGACCGATGCCTCGCCCAAGACCACCAGCAACAACGCCAACCTGACCGTCGGCGCCGATGTGCGCACCGGCGACCACACCACCGTGGGCGTCTCGCTGGGCCTGGGCCAGAACAAGGCGGACTTCCAGGGCAACACCGGCGGCTACAAGCTGCAGGACATCTCCGGCCAGCTGTTCGCCACCTACAGCAACGGCGGCGGCTACGTCGGCGGCTTCGCCAGCTTCGGCCAGTCCAACTTCAAGGACATCGAGCGCCGCATCCAGCTCGGCCCGTCGGTGCGCGTCGAGAGCGGCAAGGCCGATGGCTCCCATCTGGGTGCCGGCGTCGAGGGCGGCTGGTGGTTCAACGTCGGCCAGTCGCTGAAGACCGGCCCGTTCGCCCACGTCGAGTGGCAGACCATCAAGGTCAATGGCTACACCGAGAGCGGCAGCGACTCGACCGCGATGTACTTCGGACGCCAGCAGCGCGATGCGCTGATCAGCTCGCTGGGCTGGCGCCTGATGGGCTCGTGGAAGGTGAACGACCTGCAGATGGCCCCGTTCGTCGAGCTGGCCTGGAACCACGACGGCAAGGCCGATCCGCGCACGGTCATGGCTGGCCTGAACACCATGGGCGGCACCTTCGCGCTGTCCGGCTTCGCGCCCGACAAGACCTGGGGCAGCGCCGACATTGGCCTGTCGGCCCAGTTGACCCCGAGCGTGAGCAGCTGGATTTCGGTCAACAGCCGCTTCAGCGACAGCACGCAGAAGAACACCGGCGTGAATCTGGGCTTCAAGGTCGCGTTCTGATCCTGCCCGGCCCACCGGCCAACAAAAAAGCCGTCCGCAGTGCGGACGGCTTTTTCTTTTCCGGCCCTTCCGGACACGCGGTGAATCGCGGCCCGGAAGACGGATGTCGAGGCAGCCTTACTTGCCGGCGAGCTTGAGGATGCTCTCGGCCTGGCTCTTCAGGCTGCTCGCCTCGCTGTCGGACAGCTCGCTGGTCTTGCCGCCGCTCAGCACCTGCTTGAGCACGGGCTTGCCGTCGACGTCCCAGCTGACGCGCTCGGTGCTACCGGCCTTGGCGTCCTTGCTGGCCTTCTTCTGCTGCACCGCGACCCACGGCTTGCCCGCCTTGTAGGCGTAGTCGGTGTCGGTGAAGCCCTTGTCGCCGTAGTCCACCTGCTCACGGATGAACTGCACCTGCCCGTCGCGACGGAACACCTGCCAGCCACGGGAGGCATCCTTCTCCAGCTTGGTGCCGGACTTGATCTTCATGCCGCCGATCTGCTTCTTCAGGTCCTCGAACGCAGCGAGGTCCTTTTCCGCCGGGGTCTGCTGGGCGACCAGCTGGATCGACACCTGGTTGCTGGCACCCTTGGTCAGCACCGGTGCCTGCAGCGGCATCTCGTAGTTGCGGTCACCGTCCACCATGCGGGCCTTGACCACGTAAAGGTTGTTCGGGTTGATCTTGGCCGGGTCGAAATCCAGCTCGAAGCTCACCGGGAACGGACCCACCGGCGAGATCGTCTTGGTGACGAGCGGCGCGTTGGGGGCGGTCGCGGTGGCGTCGCCGTTGGCATCGGTCGGCACTGCCGACACGTCGACCAGGCTCACCTCGAGCGAGGCCTGCGGCGAGAGCTGCGCCGGTTCGCGCAGGGTGATCTGGCCGGTGACCTTGTTGTTGGCCTGCGGAGCCGCGGCCGGGGCGGCATCGGCGTGGCCACCGTTCGCCTGAGGCGATTGGGTGGAGCTGTTGCAGCCGGCCAGTGCCAGCGCCGTCACCGAAACCAGCGACCAAATTACCTTGCGCATCGTGGAACCTCATCGAGCGATTTGAAACGGGCACGAGCCCTGTCCAGCGCGTTCGCGCCTCGCAAAGCACCGCGGGGGAAGTGGTCAAGCTTAGCCGAAAAAAGGTTGACGGGAAAAGTCAAGATGCCGGTCCGCACGCAGGCCTTCGGCGCGGAGCCATCACGAAAGGGAGCGGAAAGCCGCAAGATGTTGTCTGTATAGGGCTGCATGGCCGCAGCTTCTCCTTCTCGAGGGATCGATCAAGCCTGAAAAGCTGTCCGATACAGCCGGCATGCCGGGACTTCCTCCCGGCGCCTTCCCCTAGCGGTCACCAACCCCTGGCACGATCATGAATACTCGCCGCGCATCGCTCCCACCCCAGTCGATCCCCGAGGCCAGCGGTCTCGAGCCGGTCCCCAATCCGAGCAACAGCTTCGCCGAACGCATCCGCCTGCTGATCCAGCGCGTGGGAAGCGCTACCGAGATCGCCCGCATGTGCGGCTTCTCGGAGGGCGTGGTCCGCAGCTGGCGCGACGGCAACAGCGATCCATCGCGCGCGCGCTGCGTCACCCTGGCCAAGACACTGGGTATTTCGCTCGTCTGGCTGGTCGCAGGCGAGGGTGCGATCCAGCCGGATGCCGTGAACAAGAACTCCGAGGAGCAGTCGACCACCGAGGTTCGCGGATCGTCGCGCAACCGCGAGCCGTCGCTGGCGCAAAGCCTCGGTGCCGGTCACCAGCAGATCATCGATGGTCAGGGCGATCATCGGCGGCTCGAGGCCGCTCGGCGCCTGCTGAAGTCGAATCTGGTCCTGGCCGGCGCCCAGCCGACCGCTGCCGAGCAGGAACAGATGCTTGCAGCGCTCTACGAGATCGTCGGCCCGGAGGGCACCCGCATCGATGCCGACGCACTGCTTGCGTTCCAGCAGGCGCTCGCCGAGCGGAGCAGGCAGGACATCCGCACGATGGCCTGAGGCCGCGTCGCAGGAATCAGAAAGGGCAGCGCCGCGGCGCTGCCCTTTCTTCTTTGCCTAGAGCAACGCGATGTCGGCGACGGCGCTGAATTGAGCCTTCAGGCGCGCCAGCAGAGCCAGACGGTTGGCGCGGACGGCCGGATCATCGGCATTCACCAGCACCGCGTCGAAGAATGCGTCGACCGGGCCCTGCAGCTGGGCCAGGCGCTCCAGCACGCGACCGTAGTCGCGCAGTTGCCACGCCTCCCGGGTGTCGCGGTCGGCGGCCTGCAGCGCCTCGGCCAGCGCATGCTCGGCGGGCAGCTCCAGGAGCGCGGTGTCCACCGCCCCGGTCGCAGCCGAACCGGACTCCTCGGCCTGCTTGCGCAGCAGATTGGCCACGCGCTTGTTCGCGGCCGCCAGGCTGGCCGCCTCGGGGCGGCGGGAGAAATCGGCCAGCGCGCGCAGGCGGCGGTCGAAGTCCGCAAGACTGGCAGGTGCAGCGGCGAGCACGGCCTCGAACGACTGCCCGTCGAAACCGCGCTCGGCGTAGTAGCCGCGCAGGCGGTCGAGCACGAACTCGTGCAGCTCGTGACGCAGTTCGGCACGGCGCTGACCGGCATCGAACGCCGGCACGCTACCGTCCCTGGCGGGCTTGAGACCGGCCTGCAGCGCTGCGTCCGGCAGCAGTTCCAGCGCCTCGGCGAAGGCGGCATCCAGATCGATCTCCAGTCCCGCCTCGACCAGGGTACGGGCCAGGCCCAGCGCGGCACGGCGCAATGCGAACGGATCCTTGCTGCCGCTCGGCTTCAGTCCCACCGCGAAGATGCCGGCCAGCGTGTCCAGGCGCTCGGCCACGGACAGCACCTGGCCCACCGCATCCGCAGCGATTGCATCACCGGCAAAGCGCGGCTGGTAGAAGCTATCCAACGCAAGCGCCACCGCCTCGGGCTCACCCTGGCGGCCGGCGTAGTAGCGCCCCATCACGCCCTGCAGCTCGGGAAATTCGCCGACCATGCGGGTGAGCAGATCGCACTTGGCAAGGCTGGCGGCACGGGTGGCGGCGCCGGCATCCACGCCGACCCGGCCGGCGACCACGCGGGCCAGCTCGGCCACGCGCACGGTCTTGTCCCACAGGCTGCCGAGGGACTGCTGGTAGGTGACGTTCTTCAACGCCTCCTGGTAGCCGGCGAGCGGGGTCTTCAGGTCCTCGTCCCAGAAGAATTTGGCGTCTGCGAAACGCGGGCGGATCACCCGCTCGTAGCCCTTGCGGATCTCCGTGGGGTCCTTCGAGTCGATATTGGCGATACCGATGAAATGCTCGGTGAGCTGGCCCTCGGCGTCGAACACCGGAACGAACTTCTGGTTCGCCTCCATCGTGGTGACCAGCGCCTCCGGTGGTACCGCGAGGAACTCTCGTTCGAAGGCGCAGGCGATCGCCACCGGCCACTCGGTGAGATTGGCGATCTCGTCCAGCAGACCGTCGTCCAGGCGCGGCACGCCACCGGTCTGGACAGCGGCGCGCGCCACCTCCTCGCGGATGCGGGCGCGGCGCGCTGCCGGGTCGGCGATCACCTTGGCGGCAAGCAGCGCGTCCTCCCAGCTGTCGGCGTCGACGACGTGGATCGGCTGCGGATGCATGAAGCGATGGCCGCGCGACTTGCGCCCGCTCTTCAGGCCGAGCACTTCGCCGTCGACGATGTCGGCCCCGTGCAGGATCACCAGCCAGTGCGCCGGGCGCACGAAGCTGTAGTCATGGTCGGCCCAGCGCATCGGCTTGGGAATCGGCAGCGCCTTGAGCGCTTCGGTGACGATCTCCGGCAACAACGCGGCAACCGGCTGGCCCGGCTTGACCGAGCGGTAGACGAACCAGGCGCCCTTGTCGGTCTCCAGCTTCTCGAGCGCATCGACCTCCACCCCGCACGACTGGGCGAAGCCCAGCAGCGCCTTGGCTGGCTGGCCATCGGGCCCCAGGCCGGCAGATACCGCCGGACCGCGGCGCTCGACCACCTGCTCCGGCTGGGCGGTGGCCACGCCGGGTATATGGACCGCCAGACGGCGCGGCGTGGCGAAGACGCGCGCAGCATCGAGGCCGGCCTCGATCCCGCGGCGGGCCAGCCCGTCGCAGATCCCGCGCGCGAACGCGGCAGCCAGCTCGTCCAGCGCCTTCGGCGGCAGTTCCTCGGTGCCCAGTTCGATCAGCAACGGCTTGGCGGCGCTCATGCAGCCTGCTCCTTGGTGTTCTTCAGGCCCGGGAATCCGAGCTTCTCGCGCTGTGCCACATACGCCTCCGCCACCGCGCGGGCCAGCGTGCGCACGCGCAGGATGTAGCGCTGGCGCTCAGTCACGCTGATCGCGCGACGCGCATCGAGCAGGTTGAAGGTGTGGCTGGCCTTCATCACCTGCTCGTAGGCCGGCAGCGGCAGGCCGGCGGCGATCAGCTGGTTGGCGGTGGCTTCGCACACGTCGAACCAGCGCAGCAATTCCGGCACGTTGGCGTGCTCGAAGTTGTAGGTGCTCTGCTCGACCTCGTTCTGGTGGAACACGTCGCCGTAGGTGACCACGCCGCGCGGGCCGTCGGTCCACACCAGGTCGTAGACGTTGTCCACGTTCTGCAGGTACATCGCCAGCCGCTCGAGGCCGTAGGTGATCTCGCCGGTCACCGGGCGGCACTCCAGGCCGCCGGCCTGCTGGAAGTAGGTGAACTGGGTCACCTCCATGCCGTTCAGCCAGACCTCCCAGCCCAGGCCCCAGGCACCGAGCGTCGGCGACTCCCAGTTGTCCTCGACGAAGCGCAGGTCGTGCACCAGCGGATCGAGGCCGAGCTCCTTCAGCGAGCCGATGTACAGATCCAGGATGTTCTCCGGATTCGGCTTCATCACCACCTGGTACTGGTAGTAGTGCTGCAGGCGGTTGGGATTCTCGCCGTAGCGGCCGTCGGTGGGGCGGCGGGAGGGCTGCACATAGGCGGCCGCCCAGGGCTCGGGCCCCAGCGCCCGCAGGAAGGTGGCGGGATGGAACGTGCCGGCGCCGACCTCGGTGTCGAGGGGCTGCAGCAGCACGCAACCCTGTTCCGCCCAGTAGCGGTTGAGGGTCTGGATGACGTCCTGGAAGGTACGCGCGGACATGGCTTTCCGTGACCTGGGATAAAGCGGGTTAGTATAGCCGCGAGCGCATCGCGGCTCGCTTCACGCTGCACCGAACGTCCGGAGTCCCCCCGTTCCATGGCCACCTCCCCGCAAGGCACCCCGCTGCTCGGACGGCGTCATCGCCTCGAGCTGGATGAGGTGCTTGCCGCACTGGTGGTCGACGGTTACCTCGGTGCCGACGATGCCCGCCAGGTCCGCATGGGACACCGCGCCGGCCGCGCCACGATCGAACTTCACCCGCTGGTGCTGATCGCCCAGGCCAAGCTGCCGAACCGGCGCGAGCCCACGCGACCGCTGGGACTGGAGGTGCTGACCGAGTGGGTCGCACGGCAGGCCGACCTGCCCTACCTGAAGATCGATCCCATGCGGATCAACGTGGCCGCAGTGACCCAGGCAGTAAGCCTGGCGTACGCGCAGCGGCATCGGATCCTGCCGGTGGCGGTGTCGCCGGAGGCGATCACGTTCGCCACCTGCGAACCGTTCGACACCGGCTGGGCACGCGACCTCGGCCAGATGCTCCGGCGCGACGTGCATCGCGTGGTGTCCAATCCGCTGGATATCCATCGCTACCTGCATGAGTTCTACGGCGTCCAGCGCTCGATCCAGCTGGCGCAGGACGCCAAGGGCGCAGGCGGCTACGACGCCTCGGCCGTGCTCAACTTCGAGCAGCTGGTGGAGCTGGGCAAGGGCGGCGAGGTCGGCGCCGACGACCGCCACGTCGTGCACATCGTCGACTGGCTGCTGCAGTACGCATTCGAACAGCGCGCTTCGGACATCCATCTCGAGCCGCGGCGCGAAGCCGGCAACCTGCGCTTTCGCATCGATGGTGTGATGCACAAGGTATTCGAGCTGCCGCCGCCGGTCATGACCGCGGTCACCTCGCGCATCAAGATCCTCGGCCGCATGGATGTATCGGAGAAGCGCCGGCCGCAGGACGGACGCATCAAGACCCGCTCATCCTCCGGTCGCGAGGTGGAGCTGCGCCTGTCCACCATGCCCACCGCGTTCGGCGAGAAGGTGGTGATGCGCATCTTCGACCCGGACATCGTGTCGAAGAGCTTCGAGCAACTCGGCTTTTCCGAGCACGAAGCATCGACCTGGCGCTCGATGGTGGAGCGTCCGCACGGCATCGTGCTGGTGACCGGCCCCACCGGTTCGGGCAAGACCACCACGCTGTACTCCACGCTCAAGCACCTGGCGACGCCGGAGCTCAACGTGTGCACGGTCGAGGACCCGATCGAGATGGTCAGTCCGGAGCTGAACCAGATGCAGGTGCAGGCCTCGATCGACCTGGACTTCGCGGCGGGCGTGCGCACCCTGCTGCGACAGGACCCGGACATCATCATGATCGGCGAGATCCGCGACCTCGCCACCGCGCAGATGGCGGTGCAGGCCTCGCTCACCGGCCACCTGGTGTTGTCGACCCTGCACACCAACGACGCCCCCAGCGCGATCACCCGCCTGCTCGACCTCGGCGTGCCGCATTACCTGATCCAGTCGACACTGACTGGCGTGGTGGCGCAGCGGCTGGTGCGCACGCTGTGCGCCCACTGCAAGGAGGCCGCCGCGCAGGATCCGGACGAGTGGGCCATTCTTACCCACGGCTGGGGGATGCCCGTGCCGGAGACCGTGTTCCAGCCAGTCGGATGCCTGGAGTGTCGCAACACCGGTTTCATGGGACGCACCGGCATCTACGAGATGCTCTCGCTGGGTCCCTCGCTGCGCGCGCTGGTGTCGTCGCAGCTGGACCTGGCCAAGCTGACCCGGGCCGCCCTGGCCGAGGGCATGCGGCCCCTGCGGGTGTCCGCCGCCGACCAGGTGGCACTTGGCCTGACTACGGTGAAGGAGGTGCTCACCGTGCTTCCACCGATCGACCAGACAGACTCGTCATCAGCCGCATGAGACCCCCCGTACTGATCATCCGCACCGGCAACGCACCGGCACCGATCCGTGGACGCCACGGCGACTTTCCGCACTGGTTCCGGATTGCGACCGGCCTCCCGCGCGAGCGCGTGCGGGAGATCGACGTCGTCGCCGGCGAGCCGCTGCCCGCACCCGGCGAAGTGGCCGGCGCCTTCATTACCGGCTCGGCTGCCATGGTCACCGAGCGAGCGGCGTGGAGCGAACGCACGGCCGGATGGATCCGGGCTGCCATGGACCGGGGCCTGCCGATGTTCGGGGTCTGCTACGGCCACCAGCTGATGGCGCACGCCCTGGGCGGCCGCGTCGACTACCTTCCGGGCGGACGCGAGATCGGCACGCTACCGATCGAACGCATCGCCGGCGCGCACGACGACCCGGTGGTCGGAGCACTGCCGGAACGCTTCCGCGCCCACACCACCCACGAGCAGAGCGTGCTCGAGCCACCCGCGGGAAGCCGCGTCCTGGCGCGTTCCGCCCGCGATCCGCATCATCTGTTGCGATATGGCCCGAACGCGCTGAGTGTGCAGTTCCATCCCGAATTCAACGCCGAGATCATGCGCGCGTACATCCGTAAGCTCCCCCGTCAAGCAGACACTTCAAAAGTAGAACCGCTGGCGGCTTGTTGACGGTACTCGGCGGGCGTCAGGTCGCCGAGTGATTCGTGAGG